>NZ_JAPMLQ010000003.1 GCF_026410305.1 Sulfitobacter sp. F26204
TGGACTCGATCACTGTGGCGGGGCGGCTGTGCTTTGGGTGGTGCAAGGGCCAGCCCGAGGCGCTGTCGGAGAAGACTGGCAAGCCGGATGTGCGCGGTGCCTACGGGCTGCATGGCCGCGAAATGATCGGTTGGCTGACCCATCTGCAGCACACGCGGGCCAAGAACGTCTGGTTCGTCGGGATCCTTGACGAGAAGCTCGACGACTTCAATCGCAAGGTGTTCCAGCCGCAGATCGACGGCTCCAAGACCGGGCTCGAGCTGCCGGGGATCGTCGATGAAGTGATCACCATGGCGGAACTGAAGTCCGATGGCGGCGATCCGTATCGCGCCTTTGTCTGCCAGACGATCAACCCGTGGAGCTTCCCGGCGAAGGATCGCTCCGGTCGCCTGGACCAACTCGAAGAACCCCATCTCGGCCGCCTGATGGCGAAGATCCGGACACCGGCAGCCCCCGCAACAGACCGGCTGACCTACGCCCCACCACCTGCCGATCCGGCCGGTGCCGACCAATCCCAACCGCAATCCTGAAAATAGAAGGAGGTTCCTCATGGGTTCCTGGAACGATTTCAACGACGCGCAGAGCAACACCAACCTCATCCCGAAGGGCACGCTGGCCAAGGTGCGCCTGACCATCCGCCCCGGCGGGTTCGACGACGCCTCGCAAGGCTGGACCGGCGGCTATGCCACGCGCGGCTCGACCGGTGCTGTCTACCTGAACGGCGAGTTCACCGTGACCGAGGGGCAATACGCCCGGCGCAAGATCTTCACCCTGATCGGACTCTACAGCCCCAAAGGGCCAGACTGGACCAACATGGGCCGCAGCCTGGTGCGCGGCATGCTGAACTCGGCGCGGGGGATTTCCGACAAGGACATGTCGGCCGAGGCGCAGGCGGCGCGGCGGATCGGTGGGTTTGCCGATCTCGACGGGATTGAGTTCATTGCGCGTATCGATATCGGCACCGATGCAAGCGGTGACGACAAGAACGAGATCCGTAGCGCGGTCACGCCTGACCATCGCGATTATGCGCAGGTCATGGGAACGGCGCCCATGCAGTTCAGCGGTAGCGCCGGACCAGGGAACGCCCCGCAGCAGAATGCACCCGCCGCTCCATCGTCAAATCCGCCAGCAGCCAGCCCCGGTGCCCCCGGGCGGCCGAGCTGGGCCCAGTAAGGAGGATCGGTCATGCGCCTACGTCCCCGCCAGAAAACCTTCGTCGAGCGCAGTGTTGCTGCGCTCGGCCAACACGGCAACACGCTGGGTGTGGCACCCACCGGCGCGGGCAAGACCATCATGCTCTCGGCGGTTACCGGCGAGATGATCGGCGCCATGTCTGATGGTTTGGGGGCCAAGGCCTGTGTTCTGGCCCATCGCGACGAGTTGACCGCGCAGAACCGCGCCAAGTTCCACCGCGTGGTGCCAGAGATGTCGACATCCGTGATCGACGCCACCGAAAAATCCTGGGGCGGCGACGTCACCTTCGCCATGGTGCCCACATTGGCGCGGGCGCCGAACCTCGCCGACATGCCACGCCTTGATCTGCTCGTGATCGACGAGGCGCATCACGCGGTGGCGGACAGCTACCGTCGCATCATCGACCGGGTGCGTGACCTCAATCCCGACGCGAGGGTGTTCGGGGTGACGGCAACGCCGACCCGGGGCGACCGCAAGGGTCTGCGCGAGGTCTTCGACAATGTCGCTGACCAGGTGGGTTTGGGCGAGTTGATCGCGTCTGGTCACCTCGTGCCGCCGCGCACATTTGTCATCGATGTTGGCGTTCAGGAGGAATTGAAATCCGTCCGCAAGACCAGTGCGGATTTCGACATGACCGAGGTGGCGGACATCATGGACCGCGCTCCTGTCACCGACGAGGTGATCCGCCACTGGCGTGAGAAGGCAGGCGACCGGCAGACCGTCGTCTTCTGTTCCACCGTCGCCCACGCGGACCATGTGACCGAGGCGTTCCGCGCCGCGGGGATCACGGCCGCGCTGATCCACGGCGACTTGGCGACCGAGGCCCGCAAGGCCATCCTCGCCGACTATGCGGCAGGCGTCATCCGCGTCATCGTGAACGTCGCCGTGCTGACGGAGGGCTGGGATCACCCACCCACGTCTTGCGTCGTGCTGCTGCGGCCCAGTTCCTACAAATCCACCATGATCCAGATGGTCGGGCGCGGGTTGCGCACGGTCGATCCCGAGGAACACCCCGGCATCGTCAAGACCGACTGCGTTGTACTGGATTTCGGGACGTCGAGCCTGATCCACGGCACGCTGGAACAGGATGTCGATCTGGATGGCAAGATCGGCACCGGCGAAGCCCCGACGAAAACTTGCCCGGCCTGCGCGGCAGAGATCCCGCTCGCCGCCACCGAATGCCCGCTCTGCGGCGAGGTGTTCCTGCAGGATGAGGGCGAAACAGGCGCGGACGCAGCGCCGCTCTCGGGCTTCGTCATGACCGAGATCGATCTGCTGAAACGGTCCAGTTTCGCATGGGTCGATCTCTTCGGCACGGACGACGCGCTGATGGCCACGGGCTTTACGGCCTGGGGCGGCATCTTCTGGATGGACGGGGTCTGGTATGCAATCGGCGGGGCCAAGGGCGAGCGGCCACGCTTGTTGGGCGTCGGCGAACGCACCGTCTGCCTCGCGCAGGCCGACGACTGGCTCAACACCCACGAGAGCGATGAAAGCGCCTTCAAGACGCGCGGATGGCTCCGCCAGCCACCGACCGACAAGCAATTGAAATACCTGCCGCCCGAGTGTCGCCACGACTTCGGCCTGACGCGCTATCGCGCCTCGGCGCTGATGACCTTCGGTTTCAACAAGCGCGCCATCCATGCAGCCGTAAATGCGGTGGCTGGTCCCGAACGGAGGGCGGCATGACCCATGACCAAATCAAAGTCCATCGCGGCCGAGGAGCGGCGGCGTCTCTGGCATCCGCGTGGAACGCTCTGTGCTGTCTGCCGGCAACCCACGCGTGGTTTTGGCTGGCGCGATCCGGTCCGCCCGGCGGCTTCGCCGCCACGATCATCGAAATGTGCGCGTCCGCGCACGGGGCGGCCCCGGCCATCGGTCTGGTTCTGCTCGATGCCCTGCCAAGGCTTCTGGACGCGTTTGGCGCGGGAGCGTTTTGCCATGGTTGATCTGACCGAAGAAGAACGCGCCGCTGTCACCGCCACCATGAAACGCATCGCCATGCTGATGGACGAGATCGGCTGGCAGACCGCCTTCGCGGATCTGACCGAAGCACAGGTGCGCGCCCTGATCGAAGAGGCCGTCGAGGGCTTCCGCGAGGCCATGTCCGACATCGCGCGGGCCCAGACACAGGAGGTGCCGTTCTGATGCTGGACTTCAATCACCGGCCCTCCACGGCCGAGCGGATCAACGCGCTGGTCGACGCAGCCCTCATTGCCGAACGCGAGGCCACACCGCCCCGGACCTATCTCGGCGCTTCCCGCCTTGGGCATACCTGCGAACGCGCGCTGCAGTTCGAGTTCGCGGGTGCGCCAAAGGATGAGGGTGCGGATTTCGGCGGCCAGACGCTGCGGATCTTCGCCATCGGTCACCAGCTCGAGGATCTGGCGATCCGCTGGCTGCGCGCGGCCGGGATCGATCTGGTCACCCAAAAACGCGATGGCGGCCAGTTTGGATTCTCCGTCGCGGGTGGTCGCATCCGGGGCCATGTCGACGGGATCATCGCCGACGCCCCGGCGGCAGTTGGCATGCGCGTGCCCGCGCTGTGGGAATGCAAGACCATGCACGCCAAGAACTGGCGCGCCTGCGTCAAGGACGGCGTGACGGTCTCCAAGCCCGTCTATGCCGCGCAGATCGCGATCTATCAGGCCTATATGGAGCCCTCGGTGCCGGGGATTTCTGCGGCACCGGCGCTCTTCACGGCGATCAACAAGGACACCGCTGAGCTGCATCACGAGCTCGTGCCCTTCGATGCCGATCTTGCGCAGCGCATGTCCGACCGCGCGGTGCGGATCCTGCAGGCCACCGACGCGGGCGAGTTGCTTCCGCGCATCGCCGCCAACCGGGATTTCTTCGAATGCAGGTTCTGCGCCCATGCCGAGCGGTGCTGGGAGCTGGCCACATGACCGATGAGCCCACCGATCCATCAGATTCCGAACAGGATACACCCATGCGCGACGAAACAACGCCAGATACGCCCAAGGAAAACATCGTCCATTTCAATCCGTGGCGTGACTTCAACGACGCCGCTCCGCAAATCGACGTGTTCGGGGACGAGCCGGACCCTGCGCAGATCGCCCAATTCATGGAGGTCGTCTTCGGCTATTGCGACGGGCTGATTCCGGTCCGCAGCTTCATTGACAAGGGCCAGGGCATTGATGGTCGTCCGCATAACATCTGGCTCGATGCCGATCAGGCCGCGCCGGAGAAGATGGCGACTTTCGCCACGTGGGCCTCGCGTGAGGGCGCGGCGGTCTATGTGATCCCCGGCACAGTCGCGGCACCCGGGCAAGCCAAGGCCGCCGAAATCTTGCAGATGCAGACCGTGGTGGTCGATCTCGACACCGGCGATATCGCTGCCAAGCGCGCCCATCTGGAGCGTCACCTTGGGTCGCCGACCATAGTAGTGGAAAGTGGCGGTGTGACACCGGAGGGTCAGCGGAAAGCCCATGTCTGGTGGGCGCTGACCGAGCCTGCCGAGGGTGAAGACATAGCGCGCGTCTGCCGTCTGCGCGGCGACATCGCGGCCAAGGTCGGTGGGGACATGCATTTCCGCTCCGCACACCAGCCGATCCGGGTGGCAGGCAGCGTCTATTATAAGAACAGCCTCAAGACGCAGGTGCGGATTGTCGAGCTGAACGCCGACCGCGAGCGTGATCTGGCCGAGTTCATCGAAGCGGTCACTGACATGCCGCCCGCACCGGGCGTGTCGCTGCAGCCCGAGTTCACCCATCCGGACAAGCCCGCCATCGACGATGTGCTGATGACACCGGTGCGCGAGGGCGCGCAGGACGATTGGTCCCGCTTCGAAGGGGCATCCGCCGCGATCGGGCATTTCATCCGTATGGTCCACGAGGGACGGATGACAAAGGACGAGGGCTGGGAAGGCATCTGTGGCTACAACGCCGCGATGTTGCGGCCCCAGTGGCCGGTCGAACGGCTCAAGCGCGAATCCGAGCGGCTCTGGGAGCGGCATGTAGAGAAATACGGACCGCCGCTGATCCGGCTGGATTCCGGCGCACCGGGGCCGGTCGAGATGCCCGCCTTTACGCTCGGCGCGTTGCTGGACGACCAGAGCCCCATGCCGCAGGACATCATTGCGCTGCGCGTGCTGACGCCAGGGGGGCTGCTGGTGCTGGGTGGCGCGCCCAAGGTTGGCAAGAGCGATCTGCTGATTTCCTGGCTCGTCCACATGGCCGCGGGCGTGCCGTTCCTCGGCTTCACCCCGCCACGTCCGCTGCGCATTTTCTATCTGCAGGCGGAAATCCAGTATCACTACCTGCGCGAGCGGCTGAAGCAAATTGCCCTGCCGCCAGAGGTTCTGACGGCCGCGCGCGACACCTTCGTCGCGACGCCAAAGCTGAAGATGCTGCTCGACAACGAGGGCAGTGTGCGCGTGGCGCGCGCTGTCCAGACGGCTTTCCCTGATGCGCCGCCAGACATCCTCTGCGTCGACCCGATCCGTAACCTGTTTGACGGCGGGCCCGATGGCGGCGGCGAGAACGACAACACCGCCATGATGTTCTTCCTCAAAGAGCGGGTGGAGGTCCTGCGCGACCATATCGACCCCGACTGCGGTGTCATCCTGATCCACCACACCAAGAAGCTCAGCAAGCAGCAGGTGAAGGACGATCCCTTCCTCGCACTCTCCGGCGCCAGCGCGCTGCGCGGGTTCTATACCTCCGGCCTGATCCTGCACCGCCCCGATGAGGATTGCTCGCAGCGCAAGCTTGAGATCGAGCTTCGGAACGGACCCGCGCTGCCGCCCAAGCTGATCGACAAGGTTGGCGGCCAGTGGGTCGAGATCAACCCAATGAACGAACGCCTCGTCCGTCAGGTCGTTGGCGCGAAACACGATGCCGAACGCGATCGCAAGCGCGATGTCATCCTGTCGATCCTGATCGATGAGGCGGCCGAGGGCAAACTCTACACCTCGACCCAGTTTCGCGAGGCGTTCGAGAACCAGTGCGGCCTTGGCAGCCAGTTCACCATCCGCGACCGCATCAATGTGCTGGCGACCAAAGGCGACATCCGTTTCCTGCGCGACGGCACGAAATTCGGCCACTCCGTGGTCCGGTCGCGCTTCGGCTACCTCTGTGCCGAAGGTATGGTTTTCGGCCGCAAGGGCCGGGTCGATCCGGAGACCGGAGAGGTCCTGGACAGCGTCATTCCGGTCGTCCCGAGCCACTATAAATCGCCCTCCAACGGGCAGTGCATGGACCTCGAAGATCCTTCCGATTGGTCGGTCCGGGAGGAAGAAAATGCCTGATTTTGGCTTGTACGTCCTCTGTTCGACCTCAGGACAAACATGTTTGTCCTCCGCCGTTGTTCGTCCTCACTCCAATGAAATCAATCACTTGGAGCAAAAAGAGGTCGAACATGTTCGTCCTCTTGTACGACCTCTGTTTGTCCTCGAAACCCAAATAAATTCAGTGTCTTGCGCTAATTGGAGGACGAACAATGAAAGCCCCCATACTACGTATGGGGGGCCAACCAGCAGGTTTGGCCCCATCCCATACGTCGTGGGGTATCTGCGCGCGGGCAAGATCGTCGCGCACCCTTCACCTTTCGAGCAGCAATGGAGATGACAATGTCGAACAGGCAAATTGAACCCGTGTGCGAACACCAGACGGTAGCTTTGCCGGGGACCATCCTGGCCCTGGATCTCGGGACCACAACGGGCTGGGCGCTACGGTCCTCGGACGGCCTCATCACCAGCGAAACGGCATCGTTTCGCAACGGCCGCTTCGATGGCGGGGGCATGCGGTACTTGCGCTTCACGAACTGGCTGGCTGAGTTGGAGCGTCTGTCCGGTCCTATCGCTGCCATCTGGTTCGAAGAGGTCCGTCGCCACGCGGGCACGGATGCGGCCCACGTCTATGGCGGTCTGATGGCCACCCTGACCGCATGGGCCGAGCTGCGCGGCGTGCCTTACCAGGGCGTTCCTGTCGGTACCATCAAGCGCCACGCCACCGGCAAGGGCAACGCCAACAAGGACGCCATGATCGCCGCCGCCCGGACGCGTGGCTTCAGCCCGGCCGATGACAATGAAGCTGACGCGCTCGCGATCCTGCACTGGGCGGTCGACACTGAAGGAGGCGTGGCATGAACCGCATGAGCTTCGCCCCTCGAGGCTTTGGGGGAACTCGCCGCAGCCCCGATCAGGTCAAGAAGGATGGCTGGAAGGAACAAGGCGTTCTGGCTGTCTCCGTCGATGACAATCGCCTCACTTGGCCCGAGCGCGAGTTGGTCCGCCAGCTTGGCGAACGTCTTTACGGCAAACGAGACCAGGAGGCGCGCCATGACTGAATGGACCACAGCGCGCGTCGAGGATCGGCTGGAAAGCGCGGCCGACGTCTTCCGCACCTTGCCCGGCGTCATGCCGCAGGGCTTCTTCAACGCATGGCCCGAGTATTTCCACAGCTTCGCGGACAAGGTCGGTCAGGAGCCGCAGATGCGCCGCCCCCGACCGGGTCCGCGCCAGATTTCTGAAGCCGAGGAGGCATTGCTTTGGCTGCGCTGGCTGGAGCGGGACGATGCCAGGATCGTCTGGCTGCGCGCCGAACGAACGGCGTGGAAGCCGATTTGTTGGCAGATGGGGATCAGCCGGGCAACCGCGAACCGCAGGTGGCAGTACGGCATTGCGATCATGGTTTGGAAGCTGAACGGGAAAAGGGTGCCAACTAAAAGATCAATCGACTATATCGTGCGAGAAGCTGGTTGAGCACGGGAAGATAGATTTGTTCGCATTTGTTGACGAAACCGGGAATACTGGGTCCAACATATTTGATGCAGCGCAGCCGGATTTTTTCACTGGAGCGCTCATCACCAAATCTAACTTCGATGTGCTTCAAAAGAAGTCGCTCAGTGCCCTCTGCCGGAAACATGGCATCGGATCCCTTCATGCCTCGGTCCTCGGCTTCGGCCCGATTGAGAAGATTGCCCCCGACCTCCTCAATCTCCTGAAGAAGGTCGACGCAAGATTCTTTGTTTCGAGAGTGGTGAAGCGATATCTGGTCGCCACCAAGCTTTATGACACCTTTTTCGACTCCGGTGAAAATCCTGCGGCGAACTGGAATGCCTACAACGTAAGGGTGCTGAAGCTGACCCTGTGCTTCAAGGTTGCGACGATCCTTACCGAAGAGATCGCACGCGAGTTCTGGTCAATGTTGATGGCCCGCAACGAGAAACAGGCGCGCGCGAAAATCCCCGGCATCTGCGACGCCATCCTTGAGAATGTGCATTTGCTTGCTGACCAAAGGTCGAGAGATGTTGTCACGGAAACCTTGTTGTGGTCTCGCGACCACCCGGAAGCACTTGATATTTTCATCGCTGGACGTCAGGCAAAAAATGGGCACATGCCGAATATGGTTGGGTTTGTGGGGCTTCTCGATGGCCTCGAGGGATTTTCAAAGCGCTGGAACCGCCCGCTCAGAAAGATCGTCCACGACCGACAATCGCAATTCGAAGGCTCCCTCGAAGAATGGCACCGGATGTTTTCAAACGCTTCGGGCGAGCCCATCCACCTGCCAGGTGAGAAGATGGTAATGCGTAAGGTACCTGGATCGACATTCGAGGTTTCCAGCTCCGACGATAGTGCTGGGATACAGGTCGCAGATCTGACGCTTTGGCTGTTTCGGCAGTTTCTCTCGGGAAAGGATATCCCCATCGGATCGGCCGCCATCCTTAGCTACGTTTTCAAGAAGGGCTATCAGCAGGATTTCTCGTTCCAAGGCGTCGGCGACCAAGTCGAAGAGAAGCTCCGGGATATCATGGAGAAAGACATCCCCGCCGAGGCGATGGAGGCAGGTCGAAGTCTGCGTGAACAACAGGAGCAACTGCGACAACATCTACTCGCTAAGTATGAAGAAGATGGTCTGATGCCGTATCAGCGTGGTCCGATTAAGCTAGTGTCGCCGACTGGCGACTGAGCCGTTTGTCAATACTATTCTGCTTCGTGAGACAATTTCTTGCGAGACATCGCAAGGCGAGACAGATCACCGTAATTTCGCTATCAATATAGATATACTCGAGAGAAGTGCGCGCGGGACGGACTGCGTGGCTGGACCCCGGGGGCCAACCAAGGGTCCAGCTGGCATCCAGCGCGCTAACCCACTGAATTCGCGGGTCCTTCCTGGCCCCAAAAGTATACGGGCGGGCGAAGCGCGCAATATCGCCAGCGACAGGGCCGTTTTTTTGGGAAGCCACCCCAGCTGGCATCCACCCGCGATCTTCTGAAAACAACAACAAAACAAACTCTTGGAGCCGAAAACCTCGGTTGCCGCTGGACCCTTTGCGGAGTCCAGGCTGGTTGCCGGTGTCCAAGGATCCACCCCATTGAGGCGAACCGACCAGCATGACCCTGAGCTTTGCCCCGGACGCGATCGAGACCTGGCCGCTGGCCAAGCTCCAGCCTTATGCGAAAAACGCGAAGGCGCATGGCGCAGACCAGGTTGCGAAGATCGCCGCCAGCATGGCCGAATTCGGCTGGACCGTTCCCTGCCTTGTGGCCGAGGACGGCGAGTTGATCGCGGGCCATGGCCGGGTACTGGCGGCGACCCAGCTTGGATTGACCGATGCGCCGGTGATCGTGCTTGGGCATCTGACCGAGGCGCAGCGGCGGGCCTATCGCATCGCGGACAACAAGCTGACGGAACTCGGGACCTGGGATGCAGAGCTGCTGTCGGCGGAGCTCAACGAGTTGCTGACCGAGGACTACGACCTGTCGCTCATCGGGTTCGATGACGCTGAACTAGAGGCGCTGTTGGCCGGAGAGGTCGATCCTGAAACCGCGTCCCGCGACGGCGAGGACGATGTTCCAGAGGCCCCCGAGACCCCGATCAGCCAACCCGGCGATTTATGGGTGCTGGGCAAACATCGGCTGCTCTGCGGCGACGCGACAGTGGCCACCGACGTCGAGCGTCTGCTGGGTGATGTGAAACCGCTCCTGATGGTGACCGATCCGCCCTATGGCGTCGAATACGATCCCGGCTGGCGCAACAAAGCAGGGGCAGCCGCGACCAAGCGCACGGGCAAGGTGCTGAACGATGACCGCGCAGACTGGCGCGAGGCTTGGGCGTTGTTCCCGGGCGACGTAGCCTATGTCTGGCACGGTGCGCTGCATGCGACCACGGTCGCCGACAGCCTGATTGCCTCAGGCTTCAACATCCGGTCGCAGATCATCTGGGCAAAAGACCGCCTGGTGCTGAGCCGCGGCGATTATCACTGGCAGCACGAGCCGTGCCTTTATGGCGTGAAAAAGACCGGCAAGGGCCATTGGGCCGGTGACCGCAAACAAACAACGCTCTGGCAGATCGCAAACAAGGATCAGGACGCGGAAACCGTGCACGGGACCCAGAAACCCGTTGAATGTATGCGCAGGCCGATTCTGAACAATTCCAGCCCCGGACAGGCGGTCTACGAGCCCTTCATGGGATCGGGCACCACGCTGATCGCGGCGGAAACCACGGGCCGCGTGTGCCTCGGGATCGAACTCAACCCGGCCTATGTCGATGTCGCCGTGCAGCGCTGGCAGCAGTTCACCGGCCAAGTGGCCGTGCTGGACGGGATCGGCCAGACCTTCGCCGATCTCACGGCCAATCCACGCTGAGGCGATGCATGACCTGGCTTTACATCCCTCCGGACGCGATTTCGGAGCCGGAGACCTGTTCGGCCTCTCACTCTGTTCCGGCGCAGGCGGGCTCGACCTCGGGCTCACCATCGCCGTGCCCGGATATCGAACTGTGGGCCATGTCGAACGGGAAACCTATGCCGCGGCCATTCTCGTGGCACGGATGGAAGAGGCGGCCCTGGATCCGGCACCTGTCTGGGACGACGTTGCCAGCTTCGACGGTCGCCCATGGCGCGGCGCGGTGGACATCCTCACTGCGGGCTATCCGTGCCAGCCATTCTCCGTCGCGGGTAAGCGCCGGGGGGCGGACGACCCGCGCCATCTCTGGCCCCATGTCGCCCGCATCATCGGTGAGGTCGAGCCGCCCTTCGTGTTCCTCGAGAACGTCGCCCATCATCTCCGCCTCGGATTTCCCGAAGTCGCCGGAGGGCTGGTCGGCATGGGCTACCGCCTTGCGGCGGGCCTCTTCACGGCGGCGGAAGTCGGCGCGCCCCACAAGCGCGAGCGGCTCTTCATCCTCGCCACTCGCGAAGGCGACGAGTTGGCCGACCCCGCGCGCCTGCTCCGGGACCCGCTCGAGCGGTGGGAACCGGACGGAGATGCTGCGGCTCTGGCCAACGCCACGGGCGAGTGCCAACGAGAACCGGCAGACAAAACCGACCCCGTCACAGTCAGCGGGCAAGCACGGGATGAATCTGGCGACCTCGGCCGCGATGTGGCCGACGCCGCAGACGGACAGCTTTCGCAGCCGGGGCGGTGCCCGGAAACACGAGAAGGGTCTGGATGGCATGGCCCGGGACTGGCCGACGCCGATGGCGACGGACGGCAACAAGCCGAGCGCGGGCAATCGCAAATCGGCCGACCTGACCAGCGCCAGCCAGTTATGGATGACGCCGACGGCGCGCGACCACAAGGATGGCGCGACGACATTGGCAAACACCCCGGTGAACGGCCTGCTTGGCCGCCAGGTCCTGGTGACGCCGACGGCTGGGAGCGATACCTCCGAGCCGCGCCGGACCTTGAACCCGCTGTTCGTCGAGGCGCTGATGGGCTGGCCCACCGGGTGGACCGGCTTCGCCTCTGTGGCAACGGCGTGGTCCCCTTGGTTGCGGCGCATGCGCTTCGAACTCTCGCGGCTGAATTGCTGGCCGATGGATGAAGCGGCGGTATGAAGCAGTCCCGCCTGATGTCGCTTGCCGAGTCCATCGCCAACGTGGCGGTGGGCTATGGCGTTGCGGTTCTGACGCAGATCCTGATCTTCCCGACCTTCGGGCTTCACACGACGCTGGCGCAGAACCTGAAAATGGGGGCGATCTTCACCATTGTGAGCATCGCCCGATCCTTCGCCCTGCGGCGGGTGTTCGAGGCGATCCGGATGCGAAAAGCCTGTAGCGCGGACTTAAGCGCTCTACGATCGCCCGAACGAACAACCAACTAGATGGAGTAACTGCCGAAGGGTTTTCCGAACTTCTCAACGCCCGACTTTCCTAGCAGCGTGAGTTTGTTGTGAAGCTTGTGGCCGGGAGACGCGTTTCTGGCTTCGCGCGCCCAGACCTTGGCATCTACCTCCCAGACATCGAAGTTGATCCCATCCGGAGTGAAAGCACAAAGAACGACATCGACCCGTTCGAGGAGCGTGTTGAGACATCCCCACTGGGTGTTGCGCCCCTTTGCCGTACGCAGGGTGGCTGGACGGCCGTCTGGTAATTTGAGCTCGGTTGCCACAGGGCTGATGAGCTCGCCAATTTGACTCGCGAGTGCCCGGCCAGCCGAGATGCCGAACTCATAGCCTTCGCGGCCTGTTACTTCATCCTGTCCACCGCCCGGCTTAGACGGTTTTGTCGATACGACCTTGGGTGCCTTCGGGAGAAAATCATCCAAGGCACGAACGGCCACCGATGCAGCTGATAGACTGGGGTTTTGGGTTAAGAATTCGCCGAGACGGGATGCCAGATTGGAATCCAGTCGAACTGTGATCGAGTCGACCATGCGCGCACCTTTCAAGATGGTTGATGCACGCATCTTGCAGCCTGACGACAGGATTCGTCAAGAGGTATGATGCATACCTCTTGACGTTTTGTGACTCCGCGATGCTGCGCACAATCAATCGAGGCGGTACACGCGCCCCCGGTCCTCGACCTTCTCCGAGGTCACTTCGAGCCCGAGCTTCTTCTTCAGCGCACCCGACATCGCGCCGCGCACTGTATGCGACTGCCATCCGGTCGCGGCCATGATCTCTGCAATTGTCGCGCCGTCCGATGCGCGCAGCATCGTGATCAGCGTGGCCTGCTTGGTGCCCTCGCGCCGCGTGCGCGTCTTGGGCGCAGGATCCTCGGTCGGCTTGGTTTCCGCGCTGTCAGTCTCGATGCCGATGGCGGCAAGGCCCGCTTCGGTGGCGATCAACGTGACGCCGTGGCCATCGCCCGTTTCGCGCCAGACTGGCTCGCCCTTGCGCATGTCGGCGTCGACCTCTTCGAGGAAGCGCTTGGTGAGCATGGCGGCGACTACCTTGTTGGCGGCTCCGACGCGCAGGCTGTCGGGCAGCGGCAATGCGATATGGTTGTCGCGATTGGCGGCGGCGCTGAGAATGATGGCTTGGGTGTCGGTGAGTTTGGTCATGTTTGCCTCCGGTTTTGAGCCGCGCGGGGTGCGTGGCTTCTACCGAGGCGAGCCCGCCGCTTGGGCGGGCCGGGACCGACGCGCAGTGGCTCAGTTGTCGCGCGTGGTCAGGGCGAGCAGGACGGCCGCCATGCCGCCGAGATATTCGCTGCGGCGAAACACGATCTCGTCGATCTCGCTCGCGGTATTGATGGTCGGCTCGACCTGAAGGTCGCCTGCCATGTGCGGCATCAGGCGGGTGGCCTCGAGGTTGTAACGCTCTGCAAGGGTGCTGCTCATCGGGCTCACTCCGCGTGCTCGCCTTCGCCGAAGGCGCTGTCGGTGATACGCTTCAGGAGGCTGGCGTAGTTTTCGAGGGTGCCGACATGGCCCCAGTTGATCTCGTCGGGGTGGGCGTTGAAATGCTCGTTGCTCAGGCTCGACAAGCGGGCCAGCATCTCGTCGATCTCGGCCTTGTTGCCGATGAAGGCGTTGAGCGCTGCTTCCTTGTTCCGCGCAACCTTCTCGGCGCGAAGTTGGTGGCGGGGCGTTGTCTGGGGGTTCAGGCGGGTCATCGTGGCGGCTCCTTGGTTTTGCGCTACCGCTGCGCTGCTTGAGCGCGGCGGTGAGTTGCATCGTTTTTGCAGGATCACGTTCGCTCTGCTTCGGAGGCTTATCAACTACATAAGCAAATGATTTTGAATGATAATCGGAGTGCGCAATGGAGGGTCTGAGCGAGCGCCAATACGCCGCCCGCGTCGGCCTTTCACGCGGGGCAATCCAGAAGGCCAAGGCGACAGGACGGCTGGTGCTGCATGCCGATGGCAGCATTGACGCGGTGGCCAGCGATGCTCTGCGCGCTGAGGCGACCGATCCGTCCAAGACACGGAAAGCACCGCAGCCAAAGCTCAAACCCGTCCCGGAGGCGGCGGTATCCGCCGTAGGCGAAACGCTGCGCGAACAGGGAATGGCAGCCCCGCCTGTCGGCAGCGGCACCACGTTCCTGCAGGCAAAGACGGCCAATGAAGTGCTGAAGGCGCAGGAACGCCGTATCCGGCTGCAAAAGCTGAAGGGCGAGCTGATCGACCGGGCCCGCGCTGTGTCGCTCGTGTTTCGGCTGGCGCGGCAGGAGCGCGATGTCTGGATCAACTGGCCCGCTCGGGCGGCGGCGTTGATGGCGGCCGATCTGGGTGTGGAGCCCGCCGCGATGCAGAAGGTCCTGGAGAAACATGTCCGTGCCCAGCTCGACGACCTTGCCGAGGTCAAACCCGATCTCCGGTGATGCCGACGATATGCCGGATTTCGATGGCGCGGCGGAGATCCTGCGCGCCTGGGGTGCGGGCCTCACGCCTGACCCGGACCTGACCGTGTCGGAATGGGCGGACCGGCACCGGATGCTTTCGGGTCGCGCATCGGCCGAACCCGGGCGGTATCGCACGGCGCGTACGCCCTACATGGGCGAAATCATGGACCGGCTGTCGCCCGGCGATCCGACACAGCGGATCGTCTTCATGAAGGCCGCGCAGGTCGGTGCGACCGAGGCAGGCAACAACTGGATCGGCTTTGCGATCCACCAGGCGCCGGGCCCGATGCTCGCGGTCCAGCCGACAGTGGAACTGGCCAAGCGGAATTCGCGGCAGCGGATCGATCCGCTGATTGACGAAAGCCCGGAACTGCGGGAGCGGGTCAAACCGGCGCGCTCGCGCGATGCCGGCAACACGATGCTGTCCAAGGAATTCGCGGGCGGCATCCTGATCATGACCGGCGCGAATTCGGCGGTCGGGCTGCGCTCTACGCCTGCGCGCTACATTTTCCTCGACGAGGTCGATGCTTATCCGGCGTCCGCCGACGAGGAAGGCGATCCGGTGACGCTGGCCGAGGCGCGGTCGTTGACCTTTGCCCACCGGCGCAAGGTGTTCCTGGTCTCGACGCCGACGATACGGGGGATGAGCCGGATCGAACGGGACTATGAGGCCAGCGACCAGCGCCGGTTCTTCGTACCTTGCCCGCATTGCGGCGCGATGCAGTGGCTGAAGTTCGAACCGCTCCGCTGGGAAAAAGGGCAGCCGGAGACGGCGGAATATCACTGCGAGGGCTGCGACACGCCCATCGCGGAGCATCACAAGACGGCGATGCTGGAGGCTGGCGAATGGCGAGCGACTGCGACGGCAGCGGATCCCAATACGGTCGGCTACCACCTCTCGGCGCTCTATTCGCCCATCGGCTGGCTGAGCTGGGAGCGGATTGTGCGGGCGTGGGACGCGGCACAGGGATCGGACGAAGCGATCAAGGCCTTCCGAAATACGATCCTCGGCGAGACATGGGTCGAGACCGGTGAAGCACCGGACTGGCAGCGGCTCTACGATCAGCGGGAACGCTGGAAACCGGGCACTGTCCCAGCGGGCGGGCTGTTCCTGACCGCCGGGGCCGACGTCCAAAAAGACCGGATCGAGGTCGATGTCTGGGCCTGGGGGCGCGGGCTGGAAAGCTGGCTCGTTGATCACATCGTCATCGAAGGCGGGCCCGACCGGCACGAGGCTTGGGACGAACTCACGGACCTGCTCGGGCGCACCTGGCCGCATGAGCGCGGCGCGCATCTGAAAACCGCGCGGCTTGCCATCGACACCGGCTACGAGGCCCCAGCAGTCTATGGCTGGGCACGTGCTCAAGGGTTCGCACAGGTGTCGCCGGTGAAGGGCGTCGAAGGGTTCAATCGGTCGAGCCCGGTGTCGGGGCCGACTTTTGTGGACGCGACCGAGGGCGGCAAACGTCTGCGCCGGGGCGCACGGCTCTGGACCGTGGCGGTGTCGACCTTCAAGGCCGAGACCTATCGCTTCCTGCGGCTCGAACAGCCGACCGAGGAGGACATGGTGGGCGGAGCGGCATTCTCACCCGGCACGGTTCACCTGCCGCACTGGGTCGAGAACGAATGGCTGAAGCAGTTGGTGGCCGAGCAGCTGGTCACCGTGCGCACGAAGCGCGGCTTCGCCCGGCTGGAATGGCAGAAACTGCGCGAGCGCAACGAAGCGCTGGACTGCCGGGTCTATGCCCGTGCCGCTGCCTGGATCGCGGGCGCGGATCGCTGGACCGACGAGAAATGGCGCGATCTCGAGGATCAGCTCGGGGTCGCTGACGCTTCTGCGGATCCCGCGGGGCAGATCAACAGGCAAACGCAGACGTCGCATGGCAAACGCCAATCCGACTGGCTCGGACGGCGCGGGGGATGGTTTTGAAATGACGGACTGGACGGAAACCGAGCTGTCGGCGCTGCGCCGGGCCTACGCCAGTGGAACGACCCGGGTCAGCTATGACGGAAAGTCCGTCGATTACGGTTCGGCCGAGGATCTGCTGGCGCGTATTCGTACCATCGAGCGCGCCATCACCGGGACGACACGGCCACTGCCGGTTGCTGGTCTTGCGGGCTTTTCGCGCGAAGACCGCTGATGTCGACCAACTGGATTGACCACGCGATTGCCACAGTGGCACCGCGAACTGCGGCCCGCCGCGTGCTGGCGCGGCAGGCGTTTGAGACCCTGACGCGGGGTTATGACGGCGCCGCGAAGGGGCGACGGACCGATGGCTGGCGCGCGCCGGGATCCTCGGCTGACACCGAGGTCGGCATCGCCGGGGCGCTCTTGCGCGACCGGATGCGCGATCTGGTGCGCAACAACCCACATGCGGCAAAGGCTGTGGCGGTGCTGGTGAACAACATTGTCGGTGCGGGCATCATGCCCCGGGCGGCCAGTGGCACCGACAAGCTGGACCGGAAGGTCGATGCGCTGTTTGCAAGTTGGTCGGACGCGGCTGACGCCGACGGCCAGCTCGACTTCTATGGTCTGCAAACGCTGATCTGCCGGGAAATGGTCGAGGCAGGCGAGGTCCTGGTGCGCCGACGTCTGCGCCGCGCGAGCGATGGCTTGCCCGTCCCGCTGCAATTGCAGGTGCTGGAGGCCGACTTCCTCGACGCGACGAAATCCGGTGTCCTCGACGCGGGACGTCTGGTCCAGGGGATCGAGTTCGACCCGGTCGGCAAGCGTCGGGCCTATTGGCTGCATGCCGAACATCCCGGTGACGCCTATGGTGCTTTGCAGAACGGTCTGCAGAGCCGTCCAGTCCCGGCAACCGAGATCGCTCATGTGTACGAAAAACAGCGCACGCAGGCGCGCGGTGTGCCCTGGGGCGCGCCGGTGATCCGCAGCTTGCGCGATCTTGACGACTACGAGGTCGCCGAACTTGTCCGAAAGAAGACTGAGGCCTGCGTGACCGCCATCGTCTTTGGAGATGACGAGGCGCAGCAGGGCATTGCGCCTTCCGTGGTCGATGCTGACGGCAACCGGGTGGAGCAGTTCGAGCCGGGGCTCATTGCCTATGCCCGCGGCGGCAAGGACATCCGGTTCAACCAGCCCTCCGCCACCGGCGGCTACGGAGACTACAAGCGGGCCAGCCTGCACACGATCTCGGCCGGGTTCCGGGTGCCCTACGAGCTGCTGACCGGCGATCTCAGCCAGGTCAACTATTCCTCGATCCGGGCCGGGCTTGTCGAGTTCCGCCGCCAGATCGACGCCGTGCAATGGCAGCTGTTCATTCCGATGTTCTGCGCCCCGGTCTGGCGCTGGTTCACCGAGGCCGCGTGGGCCGCAGGGCAAATCCCATCGCCGGACGTACCGGTCGAATGGTCGCCGCCCAAGTTCGAAGCGGTCGATCCGCAGAAGGACGCAATGGCCAACCTGCTGTCGATCCGCTCCGGCACCATGACGCTGGCCGAGGTGATCGCCCGGCAGGGGCGCAACCCTGACGCCGTGCTAGCGGAAATCGCCGCCACAAACGCCAAGCTCGATGCACTCGGGCTGGTGCTCGACAGCGATCCGCGCCGCGTCACCAAGACCGGCAGCGCACAGACCAGCGATCCGGCGAATGATCCGGCCAATGACCCGGCGAGCGATCCGGAAGACGACTCCAATACGGACCCGGCGCGGCCCGACTCCGACGAACAGGACTGACCAACATGGACACGATGATCGAATTACCGGCCCTGCGCCGGTCGGCGGAGCTTGCGCCGAACTCAGCCGATACCGACGCCCGCACCGTCGAGGTGATCTGGTCGGCGGGCGCGCGCGTTCGCCGCTCGACGCTGTTTGGCGAGCCCTATGACGAAGTACTCAGCCTCGATCCGACCCATGTGCGGCTGGATCGGCTCAATGCGGGCGCGCCGTTTCTGAAGGTGCATGAGATCGACACGCTGGATGCCGTGATCGGCTCGGTCGTGCCGGGTTCGGCGCGTATCGAAAACGGTCGCGGCATTGCGCAGGTCAGGATTAGTGAGCGCGCGGACGTCGAACCGATTTGGCGGGACATCCAGGCCGGGCACATCCGCGCGGTGTCCATCGGCTACCAGGTTCATCGTTTCGAGGTCTCGAAACCGGAAGCCGCCCGCGAACTTTGGCGCGCGGTGGACTGGACGCCCTTCGAGGTCTCCGCCGTACCCGTTGGCGCGGACCCTGCCGCGGGGTTCCGCGCCCAATCCCCACTTCACGACTGCGTCCTCCATCGCCGGGACGTCCCAACCACCAGTACAGGAGCCATCCCGATGACGGACAAACCCAACGCCCCGGCCGCAGAGGCCAAAGACCAGCCCAGCGACATCAATGCTGCCGAGGACACCACCATGACTGAACCCAAGACGCCTGTGGCCGAACCGAAAGATGGCGCCATCGAAACCCGCGCGCAGCCGAAGCCGCAGAAGGCCGACACTGCGGCCGCACTCGATACCGAAGCCGTCGCGACCCGGGCCCGCGAGACCGAACGCGACCGCGTCTCCACGATCTATGATCTGGCAGGACGTCTGAACCTCGAACGCAGCTTTGCTGAGGATTTAGTCAAGCGCGGGACCGATATCGGCGAAGCCCGCCGTCTGATCCTCGATCAGGTCGCCGCCAAATCCGAGGAAACCCGCACGTTCAGCCAGGTGTCGGTCCCGCTGGGTGGCCGCAATGAGGCGATCACCCGACGCGATGCCGTGGCGAATGCGCTGCTGCACCGCTACAGCCCGACACTCTTCACTCTGGAAGATGCCGCGCGGCAGTACCGTGGCATGACGCTGATGGAACTGGCCCGCGAAAGCCTCGGCAATGCCGGGGTGAACACCCGCGGCCTGTCGCGCGACGAGGTGGCGACGCGGGCCCTGCACTCGACCTCCGACTTCCCCGAGATCCTGTCGGCCGTCACCAACAAGACCCTGCGACAAGCCTATGACGCCTATCCCCGGACCTTCTCGCTCTTCTGCCGCCAGGTGCTGGCGACCGACTTCAAGGCGATGCATCGGGTGCAGCTTGGCGAAGCGCCGCAGCTTTTGGAGGTCGGCGAGAGCGGCGAGTTCAAGCGCGGCACGCTGGGCGAGAGCAAGGAGAGCTACAAGGTCAAGACCTATGGCCGAGTGGTCGCGATCACCCGCCAGACGCTGATCAACGACGATCTGGACGCCTTCACCCGGATCCCGGCGATGTATGGCAACTCCATCGCGCAGCTCGAGTCGGACGTGGTCTGGGGTGTCATCACCGCCAATCCGGCGATGGCTGACGGCAACGCGCTGTTCCACATCACCCACAAGAACCTCGCGGGCACCGGTACGGCGCTGGCGGTCGATGCGGTGGGCGCGGCGCGGGCGGCGATGGCCAAGCAGACGGGGCTGGACAAGAAGACGGTGTTGAACGTCCGGCCTGCCTTCCTGATCGTGCCCGCTTCGCTGGAATTGAAGGCCGAGCAGCTGGTCGCCCAGAACCTCGTGCCCGCCGCGACGTCCAGCGTGGTGCCGCAATCGATCCGCACCCTCGCGCCGATCAGCGAGCCGCGCCTCGACGCCGCGAGCTAGACCGCCTGGTATCGGGCGGCCAGCCCGAACCAGATCGACACCATCGAATACGCTTATCTCGAGGGTCAGCAAGGCGCGTACATCGAAACCCGCAACGGCTTCGACGTCGACGGCGTCGAGATCAAGTGCCGCCTCGACTTCGGTGCCAAGGCCATCGACTGGCGCGGCCTCTACAAGAACCCGGGCGCATAACCGGGCCATCCCTGACATCTTACCTCTGACGGGCGGTCCAATCGGGCCGCCCGTTTCTATTTGCAAAGGATTCCGCAATGAAGAACTACGTCCAGCCCGGCAATACCATCACCCTGACCGCGCCCTATGCCGTGACGTCCGGCGATGGCCTGCTCGTCGGCTCCATCTTCGGCGTTGCCGCCGGGGATGCTGCCAATGCCGAAACGGTCGAGGCCGCGCTCGTCGGCATCTTCGATCTGAAGAAAGTCGCGTCCCAAGCTTGGTCGGCCGGTGACAAAATCTATTGGGATAACACCAACAAGGAAGCCACCAAGACCGCCACGGCGAATACGCTGATCGGCGTGGCCACCGAAGCCGTTGCAGGCGGCGCGGGCGACGTGATCGGCCGGGTGCGCCTGAACGGCAGCTTCTGATGACAGCGTTCGCCGCCATTCTGGATGCGCTGTTTGCTGATCCGAATATCGGACGCGAGGCGGTTTACACCTCCGACGGCGGCGCGCCCGTGCTGGTGCGCATCGTCTCCCGGCAGGCCGATGCGATCACCGACTTCGGCGACGCGCGGCTTTGGTCGGAAACGACCCGGATTGACCTGCGCGTCGCGGAGGTTCCGACCCCGCGTCCGGGTGACCGCTTGGAAATGGACGGCGATGCCTTCCTCATTCAGGGCGAGCCTGTCCGCGATCGCGAGCGGCTGGTCTGGACCGTGGATTTGCGCGCGACATGAAGCTCAAGCTCGACATCGATCCGGATATTGTGGCCATGATGGCAGCGGAGGTCGCGACGGGCGAACGCGCGGTCACGGCCGCCATGCGCGAGGCTGGGACCGGGCTCAAGACTGCCTGGCGCACACAGATCACTGGTGCGGGCCTCGGGCGGCGGCTCGCGAACTCGATCCGCAACCAGAACTTTCCGCGGTCGGGCGAAAGCCTTGATGCGGCGGCGCTGGTCTGGTCGAAGGCTCCTGTGATCGTGGGAGCCCACGACACCGGCCCGTTGATCCGCTCGAAGGACGGGTTTTGGCTGGCGATCCCGCTGCCTGCCGCTGGAAAATCCACGCGCGGTGGCCGGATCACCCCCGGCGAATGGGAACGGCGGCGCGGGCTGCGCCTGCGGTTTGTCTATCGACGGACGGGCCCCAGCCTGCTGGTGGCCGAGGCGCGGCTCAACACGAAGGGTCAGGCCGTGGTGTCGCGCTCAAAAACCGGACGCGGAAAGGTCACCGCGCCGATCTTCCTTCTGGTGCCGCAGGTCAAGCTGCCAAAGCGGCTCAATCTCGACCGCGATGCTGAGCGGGCGCTCGACAGCGTGCCGGGGTTGATCGTGGCTAATTGGGTGGAGGCACGAGTATGAGCAGCCAGAAGGGTCCCGCCTAAGATTCTCCTCGCAGAATAGCCAGCAGTCGGCGGAACTCGGAATCCTCGGTATCACGCTTCCAGAAATTGATGAAACGAGCCACAACTTGGAGATTTCCGAGTTCATAGTGGCCGGAACTGTCAATTCGATCCAAAGACGGTCGTAATTGCAAGTCTGGACCGTCAAACTGCAAGAAAATTCCTGAAATGGCGCACCTATCACCTGTTTCCTCCAGCAACTCTTTGAGATGCGCGATGAGAGCTTCTTTCGAGAGCCGGAGGTCCTTGTTCTTGATAGTGCGTTCCACTGTCTGCCCGTAGGATTGCTTCGCCGTTTGGTTGGCCTGTTCAGCCATGTTCCAGATCGCGATCTCTCTGGAGCCAAGGTAGTGGCCAGTGTTTTGACGTTCCAGCTTGCTCATCCACCAGAAGGCATCGAGTGTCCACAGGTCCACTTTCAAGTCGTTTGCCAGCTGAAGGAGCACGGAATTGATTATTTCATAGCGTTCCCCCTCAGAAGTACCGTGGGGGAAAGCAGGCCATACACCTCGTTCCCGCATTTCGGGTTCGCTGGTGCCGTTCCAAACCCCGTAGCGACCAGGATACGCCAAGAGTAATATAGGTGTGAGAGTGGCCGGACCGGCTCCACTCACCATGGAAAGGGCAGAAACAAATCTGTCCGCGATCGGTTTTGTTTCGTCTACTAGGATGGTTATAGCTTCTCGCAGACTTTCCATATCATCTGTGGCTCGGCGCCCCAGGCGTTCTAAACCTGTCCAGTGGTGATTGTGCTTGAAACTGAGGAAATCCAGATAGTCCTGCTTGGTCAGACTTTGCGGATCTCGGAATATCGGCCCGAAACGATCGAGTACTTCATCACGCTTTGCGACAATGTGACGAATATCCGGCAGACTGAGAGCCTTGTCGACGTTGAACAGCATTATCGAACCTCTCAAGAGTGCGCCTAAACATAACCTTGTCGAAATCAGTGCAAACGCACAAGACGACATTTCTAGATATGATGATCGGCAGAGAACCGTGCCCAGCCCTCGCAAAACCATCCTAGCAGCGCTGCACGCGCGGCTTTCAGCGCTGCCCGCAACCGTCCTGCGCGGTGAGGTCTTGCCCGAACGCGTTCCGGCTGCGGGCCTGCTGATCCTACGCGACGGCGAGCCGGGGGAGCCCGAGGTCACGCTGTCCCCGTTGCGCTACCACTACCAGCACCGGGCCGAGATCGAAGCTGTCGTTCAAGGCACCGACCGTGACGCCGCCTTCGACACGCTGACCGCCAGCATCGGCGCGGCGCTTGCGGCTGATCGAACGCTGGGCGGGCTCTGCGACTGGGTCGAGGCGGAAGCGCCCCGTCCCGTCGATCTGCCGGTCGAGGGCGCGGCCAGCCTGAAGGCGGCCGTGATCCCCGTGGTGCTGCACTATTCAACGGCTGATCCGCTCGGCTGATCCCGAAAATCTAAGGAGAACACAATGGCACGAGCCCAAGGGGCGCGGGCGCAGATGGCGCTTGCGTTCGAGACGACCTATGGAACGCCCCCCGTGGGCGGTTTCACGAAGATGCCCTTCGCCAGCACCTCGCTGGGGGCGGAGCAACCACTGCTCAATTCGGAATTGCTGGGTTACGGCCGGGATCCGCTGGCGCCAATCAAGGATGCGGTGACGGCGGACGGGGATGTCGTCGTGCCGCTCGACGCGGAAGCCTTCGGGTTCTGGTTGAAGGCAGCCTTTGGCGATCCGACCACGACCGGCAGCGGCCCCTGGACGCATGAGTTCCAGTCGGGGTCTTGGACGCTGCCCAGCATGTCCATCGAGACCGGCATGCCTGAGGTCCCGCGTTTTGCGATGTATTCCGGATGCGTGCTCGACCAGATCAACTGGCAAATGCAGCGCTCTGGGTTGGGCGGACGGCAAGCTGCTCGACACGGCCGGGATCACCTGGCGCTGGTATCCGGGTGACGAGAGCCAGACGGCCGATCCATTCATCACAGCCAAGACGGGCGCGGCCAACACGCCAGCCTATCGCGGCACGGCCTATGTCGTTTTTGAGGACCTGCCGCTCGGCAACTATGGCAACCGCATCCCGCAGCTGAGTTTCGAGGTTTTCCGCCCGCTGGCCGACGGGCGCGGATTTTTCCGCTTTAACAAAGGGGTTTGCGGGAACGGACCGAACCTCATATGCGCGCTGCCAGACCCAGACTGGGCTTAGAATAGCCCTCAGTCTCAGTTTGGGCGAACCTCGTCCGTTCCGGTTCGGTCTCGTTTTCTCGTTACCTTTCAATACCCTGCTGCCCAACCCCGCCAAAACCCACCCGCACGTTCCAAACGACACCTATGGCAACATAGACAGAGCGCGCAGTAGGCGCGTTGCTTGGGATGCTGGCGTAAATTGGCGGATTTCTGGGGTTGGTTCGCATCCCATTCCCCTGACGAAACCCCGATGACAAACCATTTTGGCACAGTTAACGTTCAAGAACTTCAGACTGGTTCAGGCCGATGCGGAGGCTGAGCCAAACAAAGTACCGAGAACAAATTCACGATGCCTTCATGGACCCATTAGACATCATTCCTGACACACACGGCCAATCCGCCAAACTCGAGGCTACCCTCGCTGGGCTGGGGTGGCGGCGGAACGCGCTTGGTTGGACCCACCCAGATCCGGATCGACAGACCGTCTTTCTGGGAGACTTCATCGACCATGGTCCGGATAATCGGGCTGTTCTCATGACTGTCCGAGAACTTGTCGATACAGGCAAGGCCAAGGCGATCATGGGCAATCATGAGCTCAACGCTCTGCACTTCCAGTCGGCACAATCCTAAACCGCTTCACCGCTGACGAATGCGCCAATTCAACTACCTCAAGAATGCCGGATATGTTTCGTCAAAACTTGAAACGATCTAACATCGGGTTCTGATTAACCGATACGACGCTGAAGACTGTGTGATTTCGGTCGGCGAAGTCGAAGTCGCTGGTGGGCCAAAGCTATGGAAGGGGTCGGCAAGTCTTCGTCAAAAGGCCATAGCAGCGGGACCGTACGCGATCTTTCTCGTCAAAGAGGCAAAGGAGCAGAGCTATCTCAGGCTGTTGCTTGCTCAAGCCGATTTGACCCATTCGCGTCTGACTGGCCGCGAGAGTTCAGCGGCCTTTATCAAGCAGGGCTGTGACCCGCCCGATCACCTCATCCTGCTGCTCGTCGGTCATGTCGCTGCCGGACGGCAGGCAGAGGCCGTTGGCGAAGAGGCGCTCGTCGAAGCCATTTCCGTGATAGGGTGCACCCGCATAGAGTGGCTGTTTGTGCATCGGTTTCCAAAGCGGGCGAGACTCGATCTGATGTTCGAGAAGCATCAGGCGGATGTCCTCGCGCGTGACCCCGGTCTGATCGGGGTCGATGGTCAGCGCGGTCAGCCAGCGGGTCGAGTGCAGTCCGTCAGGCTCAGGCATGAAGGCGATGCCGTTGCGGGAGAGGGCGGTTTTGTAGCGCGCGAAGATTTCGCGGCGGCGGGCGACGCGGGCGTCCAGTACCTCCATTTGCCCCAACCCAATCGCAGCACAGATGTTGGAGAGGCGGTAGTTGTAGCCGTAGGTGGAATGTTCGTAATGGGGTGCCGGGTCGCGGGCCTGTGTGGCCAAAAAGCGGGCTTCTTCGGCCCAGTCCCCATGGCGTGTGACGAGCATGCCGCCGCCGGAGGTCGTGATGATCTTGTTGCCGTTGAAGGACAGGATCGCGGCATCGCCACCGGTGCCGGCTTTGCGTCCATTCTTGAAGGTGGCACCAAGGCTTTCGGCACTATCGACGATCAGGCGTACGCCGTATTGCGCCGCGAGGCTCTCCAGCGGGTCGAGATCGGCGGATTGACCATAAAGATCTGTGGGCACGATGGCTTTGGGCAGACGGTTTTCAGCAGCGGCCTTGGCAAGTTCCTCGGCGAGGCGTGCGGTGTCGATGGTCCAGTTTGTCGGGTCGAGATCGAAAAAGCGCGGGGTGGCATCGAGGTAGTTCACCGGAAAGATGCCACCTGCGAAGGTCATCGAGGAAATCCAGACTTCGTCGCCCGGACCGACACCCGCGATGCGCAGGGCGAGGTGCAGGGCGGCAGAGCCTGATGACAGGCCGACGCAATGCACATCCGCGCCGAGGTAGTCGCGCACAGAAGCCTCGAAGGCCGCGAGTTGGGGACCGAGGGGAGCGACGAAGTTCGACGCAAAGGCCTCGGCTACGCGGCGCTCCTCATGGCCAGACATGTGGGGGCGGGACAGGTAGATACGCATGGGGTCAGTCCTTGATTAGGGGTTTGGCCGGGTTGCCGACGATTGTGACACCCGGCGCCACATCGCGGGTCACGACCGCGCCCATGCCGACGATGGCGCCGGCACCAATGTTGATGCCCTGGCGGATGATGGCGCCCGAGCCGATATAGGCGTGATCGCCGATGGTGACATTGCCATTGCACTTCACGCCCGGTGCGAAGGTCACGAAATCGCCGATGATGCAGTCATGCTCGACATAGGAATAGAGATTGGCGTGAAAACAGCGGCCAATGCGGATGTTTGAGGTCAGGGTCACAAAAGGGGACAGACAGGCGCCTTCTTCGATGACGACTTCATCCATCTGCACAACAGAAGCCGCTCGGGCCTCTACAAGGGGAACTTTCGCAACGCTGCATTTTTCTGCGAGGGTCTGGCGGGTTTTTGAGGCGGCTATCGCGATGCTGACGGCCTTTTCACCAGATTGGCGTTTGAGAAATTCGGCCCAAGGAATGACATCATGACCGTTGACGTAACTCGGGGCTTGTCCATCGTCGATGAAAACAAGTTCGGTCCGTGGGTGTTGCGCGCGCAGCAAGGGCATGATCCCCCGTCCGCAACCGGAAGCCCCATAAACGCCGATTAACATGCTCACGATCCGTTCCCCGTGAATTTTGACATGGTGGCTTCGCCTGCGGCAGATATTCCGTCGCGTTTGATGACCTTGCGGAGGGTCAGCCAGATGATCTTCAGATCCAGCCAGAGGCTGCGATTGTCGACATACCAGACATCGAGCGCGAATTTCTCATCCCAAGAAATCGCGTTGCGCCCGTTCACCTGCGCCCAGCCGGTGACGCCGGGGCGCAGCTCGTGGCGGCGCGACTGCTCTTCGGAGTAGAGCGGCAGATATTCCATCAACAAAGGGCGCGGGCCGACGAGGCTCATGTCTCCCTTCAGCACGTTCCACAGTTCGGGCAGTTCGTCGAGCGAACTGGAGCGCAGAAAGCGGCCGAGTTTGGTCATGCGTTGGGAATCGGGCAGGGGGGTGCCATCTGCGTCGAGGGCGTCGCGCATGGTGCGGAATTTGATCATTCTAAAAGGCTCACCGCGGAGGCCGGGGCGCGTTTGGCTGAAGAGCACTGGCGCCCCCATCTCGCGGCGGATTTTATAGGCTACAATCGCCAGAACTGGCGATAACAGAAGTAAACCCAAGCTGGCCCCGAGAATATCAATAATTCGTTTCATCTATCGCGCCGTTTCAAATTCCCAGCCAATTGCCTTAAAGCTTAACGTGTAGCACCTGTCACCCATTGAACCCATTCGGAAGACAGTTTCGCGCGAGAAAAGCGTGTTTTCGCAAGTTCTTGCGCATTCATCCCTTTCTGTCGAAGCGCTTCGCGATCCGAAGCGGCCGCGATCAGAGCGTCCGCGAAGGTGGCCGGGTCATTGGGCGGCACGGCAAAACCACAATCGGTTTCCTTAATTAAGCCCGCAAGCCAGCCCGGATAATTGTTCAAAACGGGCAATCCGGCAGAGATGTAGTCGAAGAACTTGTTCGGAGACGTGCCGAAGTAAAATGCAGGAACATTCCTCAGAACTTGCAGCCCTAAATCAGCACCCGCCATCAATCCAGTGAGCTTGGTTTTGGGAACAGGGTCGAGGAACAGAACGTTGTCGAGGCCTCGCGCTTCCGCTTCGGCCATAAGTCCTGGCTTTTCTCGCCCTTGTCCGACCAAGGCGATCCGGATGTCATCACGCCCGCGCTCTTTTAAAACCGCTGCCGCATTGAGAACACTATCCAGACCATTCGCGTTCCCATGCGTTCCCGTGAAAATTGCAAGCAACTGATCGTCTCGCACTCCGTTGGGCCGCCATGCCTCCGCAGGAGATATAAACAGATCGAGATCGCAACCGTTGGGCACCATTGCGATCCGTGCCTTGTCGACCCCGCGGGATGCAATGCCCTCGACGATGCCGGGCGACAGGCCCACCAATCGATCTGCCGACCGATAGGATACCCATTCCAGAACAGACATAAGCCCAAGCACGACCGGGTTGGTGATCACGCCCATTGCTTTGGGCAATTCCGGCCAAAGATCCCGAACCTCGAACACAAAGGTTTTGCGCGTCAGCCAGCGCGCAAAAATACCCGGGATGCCCGCCGTTAGCGGGGTTGTCGTCGCGAATGCAACATCTGCAGGTTCCCGCAGAGCCACGCCAACCGACCCAACAGCAAACTTCAGGAAAACTCCAAGACGCTGCATGAATCCCATATGATTGCCGTAATCGAGATCGAATTCGATTACATCAATCCCCTCGACAACGCCGCGTCGCTTTCCCTTTTCAAACTGCATGCTCAAACCCGTTTTCCCCTGGGCATAGCTGCCGCAGACCATCGTGACGCTATGCCCGGCCCGAATAAGTGCTTGGGCCATCTCGTAGGAGCGGGTTCCGGCCGATCCCTGCGGAGTTGAGAAATGTTGGTGGAAATAGAGAACGTGCATGATCAAAAAGCAATCTTCGTGACGAGAGTTCCCGGTCGGCTTACTTTGACCGAGAGTTCAGGAATCTCTGTTTTCTGCAGGTAGTAGCGAGACTCAACCGTGGTACCGAGTACCGGGGAGATCGGCTTGCCATTGAATTCAATCGCAATCTTGTAGGTCCCATTCCGGACGGTGTCACCTTTAATATGCCAATCGCAAGGTGCTAGGCGCCAACGCAAGCATGCATCCTCAAAACTGCCGGTGATCGTATCCCGGCAAATCAGTGCATCAGCGCTCAGGGTGATCGCCCGGTGGTGCCGAACACCGTGGGGGTCAATGTATGCCGCCGCTCCACTTGCCGTAACACCATCATCCAAAACAGGCTCGACAGTCTCGGCCTTGAGCCAATCTCCAAAAAGGAAACGTCCGAGTCGAGGCATCTGGTCGCGCCCATCGAATTCAATCGTATTATGTGCCGCCGTGCCTGCGAACCATTCAGCGCCCTCGGCATTATAACTAAAAGTCCCCGCATCGCGCAGCAGGTTGGTTCCGTTGTGCCAGAGATCGACATGCAGAGCGTCTGATTGACTGGGGCGGTAGCGGAATCGCGGATAGCGCAGCACCGCCATGGACCGCCCCGTGCGCAACACATGATAGCCGCCATCGTCGAAACTGGCGCTGCGCAACGGCGCGGCTCTCTGCCCTTCAGGCACGTCGAGCCAACGCTGTGGGGCGCTCCAGGGTCCTGGGCCAAAGGCGTCCTCGTCTTGGAACAAGGCCGCTGCCAATTGGACCGAGGGGCGGAAATCGCGGTAATCCGTTCCTGTCAGTTGTAACAATCGCGCCCCGTCATTGGCCCCGATATTGGGCGTGTCTCCGGTTTCGGGGTCGGTCATCGCACGCAACCAGCCGGTTGCCGCCATCAGCCGCGCATGCAGTCGGTTCGAAAACGCGGGCATGCCGCGATGCCGACGCCAAGCCTCGGCCAAGGAGTACGTATCAAGCATCACGCGGTGATAGGTCACCGAATATTGGCTGAAACTGCCATCGGGCTCGATCAGGGTCGCTGCACGCTCTTCCAGCCAGCGCCGCCCCTTGTGGGCCCAACCTTCGGCTCGAGGATCCTGACCCATCAGAAAGCAGCCGCCAATAAACAACGCGGCGGCCTCAGAGGTGCCGTGATTGTTCTGCTGACCGATGGCATAAGACATTGTCGGCGCGATGCGTTGCAGATGCGCGCGCAGCAAATCGACTAGGCCTGGTTCTGGTCTCTGGTCCTGACCCAGCACCCAGGCCGCAACGACCAGGTGCATTACGCGGATTGATGCCTCTTGCCCACATTTCCAGTTTGGCCCCTTGTAAGGTGGATTTCGGGCAGCCCAGTCTGCCAGCCAAAGGTTCAAGCGTTCCAGCGCCGGCCCATCGCCACAGGACGCGGTCGTGGCCCAGGCGACGACCCAGTCCATCCGAGACAGCTCCCACAGCCCTTTGATATCCCCGGTGCCGAAATCGGGGATGCGCCACCAGTCTCGGGTGGCGTTTGGCTGGGCAGTATTGGAGAACGGGTTGGAGAACCAATCTGGCGGCGCATCAGGCAAGGGCGCGCTGTGCCAGCCGAACCACCACAGTCTGTCATCCCAGGCGTGGTTCGGATGGGTTTTCTGTCTGGGCGCGTCAACGACACGAAAAAACGGCGGCTGGGCTACGGGCGCCACCAGCCGCTGGGCCGGATGCCGCCCGCTTTTCAACCCGAGCCGATAGGCCGCGACCCTCGCGATACTGGCAGGTCCCAACCGGGCGTAAGTACTAACCTGTGTCAGGCGACGGTTCATGCCTGGGCGCGCAAGATCTCTGCCACATCGATACTGACCTTGGCGACCTCGAACAATTCGGTGGCCGGAATAGGGGGGGCACCACCCGCTTCGACCGCCTTCACAAAGGCCGCCGCGCAGGGTGTCTGCCCTTTGTCTTGCCGCCATAGGTTCTGCTTTTTGAATCCCGGCCAGTTGAAGCCGCGAAGCTTCAGGAAGTTGTCCAGCTGCAAGGTGCGTCCGGCGGCAAAGACCTCGACCCGTTCCTTGGCAAAGGATGCACCGCCATTGGCGAGGTAATGGATGGTGCCGAACGACCCGTCCTCGAACCCGAGAGTGATCGAAGCCTTGTCCTCGGTCACCGCCTCGGCATCGGTGTCGCCCATGCGCCGTGCTTGAACCGAGGTGATCGGAGACCCGGCGAGAAAGCGCATCAGGTCGATGTAATGGCAGGCCTCGCCGATGATCCGCCCTCCGCCTGTCGCCCGGTCTTGCGTCCAGTGATCCGCCGGGATCGCACCGGCGTTCATCACCATGACAAAGCTTTTGGGGGCAGTCACCGCACTTAGCAGGCGCTTCATCGTCTGAACTTGCGGCGCAAAGCGACGATTGAAGCCCACCATGAGGTGCCTGCCACTTTCAGCATGGGCCGACTTGACTTCATCGAGATCCTCAAGTGTCAGGGCCAGCGGTTTTTCTACAAACACATGCTTGCCTGCGCGCAAGGCCTGTGAGGTGAAGCGGCCATGCGTGTTATGGCGGGTAACAATCGCTACGGCGTTGATAGCCGGATCAGCGATCAGACCATCGGTGTCCGAGGTCGCCTGGGCAAAGCCCGTGCGCCGCCCATGCACAACCGCATTGGTTCCGCCCGCCGATGCGATGCTGTGCAGCGTCGCGCCCGAGGCCTTGAAAGCCGGGATCAACATGCGCGAGGCATAGTTTCCGGCCCCGACGAACCCGACCACCGCCTTGCCCGAGGCCGCGACGGGCGCGTCGGCCAAGGTCACGCTGCGCAGATGGCGGGGTTCGACCGCATGCCCATATGTCAGAATGATCCCAAGCGCGGCCTTGTCCGAGGTCAGCAATTCATAGGCGCGTGGCGCGTCTTCGAAGGGAACGCGATGGCTGATCAGATGTGACACATCCAACGCGCCAGAGGCCAGCATATCCAGCGCCGCCTCGAAATTGCGTTGCTGTGTCCAGCGTACGAAGCCAATGGGATAGTCGTTGCCGTCGTCTTCGTAGGACGGATCATAGCGGCCGGGACCATAGGAGCATGAGACCTGGAAATTCAATTCCTTTTCGTAAAAGTCGGCGCGGTTCAGCTCGATACCGGTCACACCGACCAGTACAATCCGCCCGCGCTGACGGCTCATGCGCGCAGCTTGGGTGATAGGATCGCTAGATTTGGTCGAGGCGGTAATGATAACGCCATCTATGCCAAAGCCTCGGCTGAAGGCCATACCCGCTGCCACCGGGTCTTCGCCCGCACCAGGGTTACAGGTCTCGGCACCGAATTTACGCGCCAGAGCCAGCTTTTCCGGGTCGAAATCGATCGCGAGTACACGACAGCCCTGTGCACGGAGCATTTGCACAGTCAACAGCCCGATCAACCCAACGCCAGTGACGACGAAACTCTCGCCCAACGAGGGCTGGGCAAGACGAATTCCTTGCAGGCCAATACTCGCCACCACCGTAAAGGCAGCAGCTTCGTCACTGACACCGTCAGGGATCTTCGCACAGAGGTTCTTGGGGACGCTCACGACATCAGCATGCGGCCCGTTCGAGACCACCCGATCACCGCTCTGAAAGCCATCTGCCTTGCTCTGGCTGACCACGCCAACATTACAATAACCAAGCGGGATTGGTTGGCCGAGCTTCGAGCGCACGGCGTCCACGGTCGTCATCAACCCGTCGGTGGCCACCTTGTCCAGCACCTGTCGCACCTTTTCCGGTTGGCTGCGAGCCTTGGCGACCAGCCCGGACTTTCCGAAATCGACCAGCATCCGCTCGGTCCCGGTCGAAATCAATGATACGCTGGTGTCGATCAACAGGCTGCCCCGCTTCGCCTGAGGCGCGGGCGCCTCGATGAGTTCGGATTCGCCGGTAGAGAGATTTTGGAGGATCTGTTTCATTTTCCGGAGCCTAGTTTGGATCAGTGTTGTTTAAAAGGAATTCGGCCAGTGCTGGCGTCGAGTCGATGCCCATGCGCTCGAACTTGGATGCAATCAAGCGCCGCGTGTCGCCAACATTCTGGCACGGACTGCCGATTATGATCGAATAATCCGGAATATTGCCCCGGACGACGGTTCCGGCACCGATGATGCATCCGCGCCCGATGCGGGATCCGGGCATTATGATAGTGCCTGTGCCAACAAAGGAATATTCGCCGATGCTGACGCCTTTGATTTCACCAATCGGCTTCTCCGCGAAATGATGGATGGCTTTTGCCACCGTGTAGAGTGACCAGTCATGTGTCAGGACTCGCACGTATGACGAGATGGTTACACCTTCGTGGATTTCGATAAGGCCATAATCCGTCCCGTCGAAATTGATCCGGGCCGAAAGGTAATTTGGCGTTCCGACGAAATTCATGCCCCATCGGCCATAAACCTTGACGGCAATAGTGGTTGCGAAGCCCGGACGTATGATCGGGGCCAGTTTGATGGCGGTCAAACCAATGATCCGTTCGATCTTGTACAGGACGCGATGAAGACGTGACATGCTAATCTTGCTCCTTTAGGGTCAAGCGGCGAAGGATATGCTTGAGTTGGTGATCAAAGACCGGGAATTCCGGTCGTAGACGCTTGGTGGCATTGCGTATTGAGGCCCTCAACTCACCTTCTGGTGCGATTTCTCTAAGGCGGTCCAGAAGACCCTGGGCGTCTGAGTAGGGCATACTGATTGCGGCTTGGGCCTCGACTAGCGGTGCGGCGGTTTCCACTTCGGAATTGACGATGATTGGGCAACCGAAAAACACCGCGTCTCCCCATTTGTTCGATTCCGCCTTACGGTTGATCGGAACGGCGGGGTCATAATATGTTAGAACGGCATCGCAGGCACCGTACCATGCCAACGCTTCGCGTTGAGACAATTCACCAAGATAGATGGCTTGCGGGTGTGAGATCAGGCGCGTTGCCGCGGCACCGTCGTAACGTCCGGCAATCACGATTTTCAGGTCCATCCTGCTTTGTGCCGCGAGATCCAACAAGCGCAAGAAGATCGGGGCACCGCGGGTCTCGCCAATCCATCCGTTTGCGTAAAGGACCAAACTGGCGTCTGGGCGCGAAGGGACTGCCCGCGTTGCAGCAAGGAAATCTTCTTCCAAAGGGCTGTTGCGCAAAACGAACATCTTGTCGTGGTGCGACTCGTAGCGCGAAAACCCTGGAATGACATGAAGCTCCGCTCGACGCGATGCCCAGCGTTCCAAGACCCTGAGCAGACTGCCAGCAATGCCGGGGAGTCGAACGATCATCGAAAATCGATCCGCGTCGTCGAAGACGATTCTCGATCCAGTAAAGCTGGCTGCTAGAAGGGCGGGGAATGCGGTTTCCCAACCCAAACAAAAGAGTAGTTTACCGCGCCCTAGCCGAAGGGTTTGCCAAAACACCTTGGTCATCCACAAGGGATACATCGCCCGGGCCTTGCCGGAGGCGTAACCGCCGCCCCGCATCAGGGTTGTTTCGCGAACTCCGTCTTCGCCCCAAGCAAATTCTCTTGCTTCACCGGGCACGCGTTCCCAACCATAAAACCAGATCTGGTGACCCGAGTCGCGCAGAACAGGCACCATCTTGGCAAGACGCGTTCGTTTGCGCATTGCGGGAAGGGGCGCAAGAAAATGAATGTCCTGTGTCATACTCTCGGCTCTCCTGACCGCAGCCAAATTATTTTTGCGGTCATTCCGTACCCCACCAGAGTGCGGCAGCACCAGTTAAGAGCGCTGGCCGCGGCAACACTGTGAACCAAATCAAATCCCACCCATCTCAAGCCCAAGAAAAGTGCAACAACAGGTACTAGAGCCACGATTTGCAGCAGGATCAGGATATCGTGTTGATGGGGCATCCCGAACACGCCAAGGTACCCAGAGGGCAGAGCGTAAAGGGTGCGCACAAAAGCCATCAAGAAAAACAGACCCTGCAACACCGGATCGACCTGACCGACAGGAGGTGTGACCACCTGCCATAACCACCAGCCTAAAAGGTTCAACAGGGCTGCGGCGGCGGCGGGAAAGCCTACGATGACAAGCCAACGAGTGTGCAGAAAGCCCGCGAAGCGATCATGGTTGTCGCGTAGCCATGGTCCGATAAGGAACGCAAGGTAACCGTTAAGAAACGAGATCGGGAACAGGAAATACGTGGCGGACGTAAAGTACAGCGCGGCGTCCGTGCTGTTGCCCAATCGGTTTACGACGACCTGTTCTGCATAGACCGACATGGCCAAAAGCAAGGTGGTGACCATAAACCGACTGCCAATGGCGTAATGTTTCCCCACGTTCTCGGTAGTTTGTGGATGCAGCTGCGAAGGTGGCAGGCGCAGCATGGCCCCTGCCATCACAATATTGGTGGTCAGGACCAGCAGGACGCCTGACAGGATCAGATCACCCCGCCATCCCGTCACGACCATCAGGCCGACCATGACGAACGCCGCGATCTTCCAACCTTGTTGCGCCAGCTGAGACAGAACCCGTTTGTGATGTGACCGAAAATACTGAAACTGAGCCAGGGATGCGGCGGAACCAATCGCCAGCAGGCTCCCAATCCACCAATTCGGCAGGATCTCTGTGATAAACAGGATCACCCCGACCACGCAGGATAAAACCGGCACTTGGAAAGATAACAGTCGCAACACCTGCGCCGAAGCCGCGGGGCGACGCACCAAGACCTGATCCAACCCAATCAACGGGAGGACCGCCGAAATCCCGATGAGCGATCGTAACAACGCCCAGTCGGAGATGTCGTCCGGAGAAAACAGGCTGCTGACTAACATATCTGCCAGCAACAGCAGGACAAGTCCTGTCCCATAAGCGACAAAGCCGAGCCTCATACGATTTCGCGCATCCTGATCAGCTTGCTCGGCACTCCGCCTACAACGGCGCCGGCTGGAACATCGGAGCGCACGACTGCACCCGCGGCGACCACTGCTCCGGCGCCAATGGTGGAAACGGAAGACAAAACAACCGCATTAGCCCCAATCCAAACGTCGTCTCCTATTGTAAGCGTTGAGAAAAAAAGATTTCCTCGACGCCAATCTTGTCCAACGCCATCAATTTGATGGCTATGTGTGAAAACCTTGGCTGCCTCACTTAGCGTTACCCGATCACCAACTATGACGTTTCCCGACAAGTCCAAAAGGCAATCATTGCTAATATGTAGGTCCGTGCCGATCCGGAAATTTGAGGATGAGTTTCCGTGTAGTTGTTGGATGCGCACCCGGCTGCCAACATTGATACGCGGCGCGGCAAGATGCCGTTCATAAACCCAGTTTCTGATTTTCCGCAGGATGGGAAGCCCGAAAAGGTTGCTTTCGCGTACTAGGACGTAAAGAGGTTTCAATTTGCACCGCGCTGCATATGTAGTGTCGACCTAAACGATATTCTTTGCATGTATGTCGCGATTAAAAGGGGTGTCGTAAGCATTAGAAATCTGAAGAAAAAGCCAAGAAACTCGCTATAGAGAAGCATTGAGTTGATTGACACAGCGGCAATGATGAGTGTGACTTTTGACAATATACTTTGGCTGCGAATGGCTGAACGGGTCATGCGGTTTGAAAAATATGCTAGTAAGAAAATTGCTAAAAATACACCGGGCACGCCAAAATTCATGCGCGCTTCCACAACCAAGCCTGTGGTAAGGGAGTTATTACCTTCTTGGCCAATGATAAACGAACCTGGTCTAACCATGTTGATCAACCGAGGGCCTGCGCCAAGGGGCTTGTCCGGCCAGATCGAACGAGGAATCAAATTTGTTACCGCGGCAAGATACGTTGCCCCCCAGTAAAGCTCATGACCGTTATCAATCATCCATGGGCGGGCTTCATCATTGCCAAAAGCACCATCCAGCGTAAAAAAAATGATGGCCTCGCGCCTTTCGGCCAAATAAGCTGAATCTGAAATGCTATACCGTTGAAGGGTGACGTAATAAGCTGCTCCAGCTATGGCAGCAACCGAAGTCAGCGTAAGCATCAAACCCTTGATGTTTAAACGTGGCATTGACGTTTTTCTTTGGCTTGAAAAGAAGAAATATACTGAAAGGTTTATCAAGGCAAAAACAAGAATTGTGTTTCTGCTAGATATGGCATTGGCGTAGTAGACTGTGAATGCTGCAAGGGTCCCAAATAGCAAAATCTTTGACATGCGCTTTTTTGAGAGCAGCGCCGCTGCAAGAATTGCAGCCGACCCCGGAATGAGAAAATTGGAGAAAATTCGGGTGGATGATCTCGCCTGGCTGTGAAGGTGGCGATCGAGCAAAAAGTTTTCGAAAGATCCGCTTGCGCTTGTAATTGTCGACAGGTCGCTCCATGCAAAGAAAGCTCCCATCAGCGCGATCGCCAAACCCACCCAAAAGGTATTCTTGGCGTTTTTGTCGCTGACCGACGAAGATGTACCCCTATACAATTTAATTAGTTGCGTGGTTTTTCGAGAAAAAACTTCGTTTAATGCTGAGGCGAATAACAGAAATACGATAGAAAGAACGACTGAATATACCAAGGTAGTGTTATTATATTCGGATTGATACCTAAACCAACCAGAAAAGTATTTCACCAGTGGTGTAAGGAAGTGGATGATTGCAAAATAAAGCGCAAAAATCGTGATCGGATAATAGGCAACCGCGGCGACTCCAGCCCTCTTTATTTGAACAAAAATGACCGCTGCCGAGAGGACTAGGCCGAATATGAGGAGCGCAGGATACATATTTGCGTTAAATTACGCCCAAACTCCGCGGACGTCCACGATTTGGCCGACCGGCGGGGAGCTGATCTTGAAAGATTTGTGATCGACCAACATCACATGAACCTCTGCGCGAACCTCCTCTAGCGTAACCAGCGTGGCTGCACCCAGGCCCTCAGGCAGGGCACTCACGTTCGGCTCTATGATGTGCAATGGCCCGGCATGTTCCGCCGCGATGCGCCGGGCAATGTCTAATGCCGGGCTCTCGCGTAGGTCGTCGATGTCGGGTTTGAACGCCAACCCGTAGATCGCCACCGTCACCTCACGCGCCGTCCAGTCGGGGTTCTTGCTCAGAAGTGCACCAATTGCCGCACGGACCTTTTCAAGCACCCAACCCGGTTTGGCATCATTCACTTCACGCGCTGTCCGGATCAGTCGAGCCTGCTCTGGTGCTGACGAGACGATGAACCATGGGTCGACCGCGATGCAATGCCCGCCCACGCCCGGCCCGGGCTGCAGGATGTTGACCCTAGGATGGCGGTTGGACAGCCGGATCAGTTCCCAGACATCCATATCGAGTTCATCGCAAATAACCGAAAGCTCATTGGCGAAGGCGATATTGACGTCACGAAAGCTGTTTTCGGTGAGTTTGGCCATTTCCGCAGCCCGCGGGCCAGAGGCCACGACGCACTCGCCGGTGACGAAGGTCTTGTAGAGCGTGACAGCGCGCTCAGAACAGGCTGGGGTCATGCCGCCAATGACCCGGTCGTTGTGGATCAGCTCTTGCATCACCTTGCCGGGCAGTACCCGCTCGGGGCAATGCGCGATACGGATGTCGGAGGCTTCGCCGGCGTCTTGGGGAAAACTCAGGTCGGGCCGGGCCTCGGCGAGCCAAGCTGCCATTGCTTCGGTTGCCCCGACGGGCGAGGTACTTTCCAGGATCACCAAGTTGCCCGGCTCCAGAACCGGCGCAATCGCACGCGCTGCCGCCTCGATGAACCTAAGGTCAGGCTCATGCTTCTCACCCTTGAACGGGGTTGGGACAGCGATCAGGAAAGCTTCGGCTGGCTCCGGGGTCATGGTTGCCCGCAAATAATCATCTTTGACTACCGCATGTACAATAAGATCGAGTTCCGGTTCGACAATGTGGACCGCTCCGCGATTGATTGTGTCAACCGTTTTTTCGTTCACATCGACTCCGACTACCTTAATCTTTCTCGACGCGAACATTGCGGCGGTCGGCAGGCCAATATAGCCGAGCCCAATGACTGAGATCCGTTTGAAGGGTTGGTCGTGCATTAGTATTGAACCTCTTGTGTAGCAAAGAATTCCAGAATGGCGTCCCGGATGCGCTGTGTAGCAAGCCCGTCGCCGTATGGATTGTGCGCGCGTGACATGGTGTCGTAGGCCGCTTGATTTTCGAGGAGAATTGCCGTTTCCCGCACGATCAGTTCAGCATCAGTGCCCACCAATTTCACCGTTCCGGCGCCCACCGCCTCAGGCCGTTCGGTCGTGTCACGCATTACCAGAACTGGTTTGCCCAGCGACGGTGCTTCTTCTTGCACTCCGCCAGAGTCAGTCAGAATGATGTCAGCGCGACGCATTAGATGAACAAAGGGCAGATAATCCTGCGGCGCAATGAGCCTCACACGTTCAAGAGCGCCGAGGCTGGTTTCGACCGGGCCTTTCACGTTGGGATTGAGGTGAACAGGATAGATGATCTGGACATCGGTTCGCGCTGCGACCGCTACAAGCGCAGAGCAAATACGTTCAAAGCCGCCTCCAAAGCTTTCGCGCCGATGACCCGTCACAAGGATCAGGCGCTTGGTCGGGTCGATTCCGAATTCCGCGTCGAATGCCGCGCTCTGTTGTGGATCGTTTTCGAGCCGCTCAACTACTTCAAGCAACGCATCGATGACTGTATTTCCCGTGATCGAAATCTGCTCGTCTTCGACGCCTTCGCATCTCAGGTTCGATGCGGCCTTTTCTGTCGGTGCGAAATGCAGCCGTGCGATGGTGCCGGTGATTTTGCGATTGATCTCTTCGGGCCATGGCGAATAGATATTTCCGGTCCGCAAGCCCGCTTCGACATGACCCACAGGGATCTGCTGGTAATAGGCCGCGAGCGAGGCCGACAACGTCGTAGTAGTGTCGCCGTGGACCAGCAGCAAATCTGGCGAAAACTCTTCCAGCACCGGCTTAAGCCCGGCAAGCACTGCCGCGGTGATCTCGGTTAGCCCCTGTCCAGGCTTCATAACGTTCAGATCGTAGTCGGGTTCGATCCCAAACAGACGCAGAACCTGATCCAGCATTTCGCGGTGTTGGGCTGTGACAGCAACGCGTACATCAAGACCGGGAGTTGCCCTGAGTACTTCATAAACCGGAGCCATCTTGATGGCTTCTGGCCGAGTCCCAAAGACAAGCAATACTTTTTTCATTGAATCCTCAAACTTTATTTCTGGTGGACGCCGCCAGCATTTCATCTTTGATCACGCAGTAATTCACCGTTTCTCGATAGAGATAGTCGGCCAAACGAATTGCTGTTGCGATCAAGACAGCTTGTTTGTCGCGTTGGCGTCTATTTCGACTCGAAGAGCTTCGATCTCTTCCTTGAGCGCCTCATATTCTTCCATCTTCCGCACCAGAAATGCACGAGTCAGCGCAGCCTTCCTCGCGATACCGTTCGGCGTCAGAACGTAGGCATATCGGCGCTTGTCTTCCGCGGCTGTGAAATTTCCCAACTTCACAAGGCCTTTGTCGATCAGGGCGTTCAACACGTAGTGCATGCCCCCGACACTGACCCCAACCGCTTCGGCCAGCTCACGCTGGGACATCTCAGGATTATCTTGCAAAAGGCGAAGCACGCGAAAATGCGTGTCTTCCTGCAGCTTGGTACGCTTGCTGGTCATTTTTGGGATTTTCTCAGGCTACCGCACAAGGACTGCCCGAAGGGCACCTTGTTGGATGCAAAGGTGATGTAAAAATCACATTGCTCATTTTTGAGCGGTATCAAATGCTGCGCGCGCAAACAAGACTGAATTACAGAAAATCAAGAGGTTTTTTCAGTCGGTCGCGGTAATCGATCTGCCAGCTGGGCGGTCAAAGGTAAGCTGCGCCTTGCCTTTGTAGGCGGCCACGGCTGGAAATCGTGCCCGCTCCGCTACCCATTGAGTATGGAAATAACAAGCTTAAAACTGAACGACCCTTTCAGCACAATGCAGTTTCATGATCACGGATGGTTGTTTATCTAAAGGTTTTTCACCGTTGTGTGCCGCAGTGTCAATGCGAAGTCTACCTGAGAGCACATTTGCTCAAACCTGACCCGCCAGCGCAGGCTCCGATAGCCCTGCGTCTGGTAACTTGCGAGCACCAAGCTCAGATCGTTTCATCGTTGATGGTAAGAAAAACGGCTTTGGGATCGCGGGGCACGGGGCTTCAGCCCCCCCAATCGATGCTTCCATCTTGTACGGTAAACTCCGGATGCATCCAGCGCAGGCACAGGTTGAGCGCAATGCGCTTCTGATTGCGAAAAATGCGTTGATCAATCATGTTCCCCCATCCTGGCACGTTTGACGCCTTTGACGATGGTAGAGAGGGGGAACCATCATTCTTGTACTGTTCGGCGCAATAGGCGAGGTTGATACCGGCGCGCTTGCAGATGTATGCGTAATGGGCAGACTCATCTGAGTCCTGAAATCGCCCACGGCGATTGATGCCATGGACGAGGATGACGTTGAAATCGGCCGCACCGGATTCCACATCTGCGATCAGCCGCTGCTAGACCGCGTGCCCGCCAATGGAAAGAGCGCTTTTGCCGTCATCGGCATAGCTCTTGATGATCTCGATGCCGCGCTTCTCGGCATATTCGCGGATCCTGTGGGACCGGTTGCAGGTCGAATACTGCTGGTGCTTTGTCGAGATGCGCACATATTGCGCCGCCCGAAATTCGGTAATCTCGCCACTCCCGTCCAATTCAGCCTCCGATCCGCGTGTCTGTCGGTCGGACGTTTGCGTGAGTGGCAAAACGTATCAAGCTGATAATGCTAAATTATTTCATTATATCAACGTGCTGAGGGCGAGGTGCGCCAGCGCCATCATCTAAATGTCACATCGCAGCCGGAAAAGCTGACTTGCATCTGTTCAAGTTCGAGCGATATGTGGGCGGTAGAGTTTCAATGAGGTTGCAAGATGACATTCCACGATCGCGGCACAAGTTGGTTTCTGGCCCAACTGAAGCCGAACTGCGCCAACATCGCGGATAGGAACCTCAGACGCCAGGGCTTTAAGACCTTCCTGCCGATGGCAGAGGAGACGCATCAGAGGGGCGGCAAGTTTGTCACCGCCATGCGCCCGCTGTTTCCGGGTTACATTTTCGTTGCCTTCGATGTTGCGAGTGGCTTCTGGCGGACGGTCAATTCGACCTACGGCATCACGCGGCTGGTGAGCTTCGGCAAAGAGCCGTCTGCGGTGCCGACCGGTCTGATTTCGCAGTTGATGCAGCGGTGTGATGCGAAGGGCAAGTTACTGCCTCACAAGCACCTGAAACCCGGGGATCAGGTGACCCTGACCGGGGGGCCGTTTACCAACTTTGTTGCAGAGGTGGAAAAGATCGCGCCGGATCGGCGCGTCTGGGTTCTGATGGAGATCATGGGCGGCCAGACCCGCGTGGCCGTTGGGGCGGATCAGCTGCGGGCGGTATGAGTAGACCCCATCGTTGACATGAAAGCCCCAGGCATTCCTTTCGGGTCCCAAGGGTGAAGATGGTGGCGACGTCAGCACTCTTCGAAGGTCTCACAGTAAACGATGCGGCGCATCTCGAAGGTGTTTCTGTCCGCATGATGGAAAGGTCGTGTGAGGAAGGCTTCCTGCACTGGAAGAACGGGGTGTCTGGTCAAGCGTGAGATGTTTCATACGTCTGCGGCGACAATGGTCTACAGAGCAGCTCCTGAAAACTGCGCAAACATTTCCCCGAACAAAACCTTCAAGAAGCGTCTGTGGCGGTTCCTTTGGACATCTCGCAGTCCTTCGGGGTCCTATTGCGCGCAGAACACTGTCGAGCGATATATCGTGGCACAGATTGATGTTAATATTCCATGGCGCGGTGAGGGTTTTGGGCGCAACGCGAACAAAGGGATTTGTTGGCGGATGCTTGAATGCAGTGCTGCGAAATATTGGTTTTGCTGCCAGAGACATGCCAACGGGGCGACTTGCGAACTGAATTCTAAACAATGATTGCAAGGGCTTGCAGAGTAGGGGCGGGGTTATCGCCAGACCGGTTCCCGCCGACAATTGCTCTGGTACTGCTCATTTTAATATGCATTCGCCCATTTTGCGGTTTCCTGTGCTTACCTTTGTTGTGTGGGCAACAGAGGGATCACTCTGCTTCCCAAAAATCAGTCGGCATGTCGTGCAATTGCTGTGCTGCTGTATCGTCGATCCAGTCTTGCTGCTCATCCTTTGACCAGGATCGGAAACCGGGCTTGTCGCGGGCCATGATATGCGCGCGCCGCAGGGCCTGGCGATATTTCAACTGCTCAATCGGTGCATTGGGGATGATTGCATAGACAAATGTGCCATTCATTGCGGCGGCGATGGTCTCCATTTGCTTGATTGACACTGCGCCTTCTTTTTCACTGCGCTCGGCTTGATAAACAGCGTTACGGCTTACGCCCTTGCGAGCGGCAACCTGTTCAGCGGACATACCCAAAGCCAGACGCATGGTAGCGATCCAACCCTTTTCAGGGATCGGCCTGTCGGCAAATTGTTCGGCACTGCGGTCCAAAATGCGCGCCCAGCGTCTGCGTTGCATGAAATCAGGCATGGATCTCCTTTGGTCATTATTCTGACCATTTCTTTACCCTATATAGGCCGATACCTTCAACACCGCCAACAAATTATACCGAAAATCAAAGTTTATGCATATATATCCCTAACATTATTGTGATACAGTGCTATATATGATTGGAAAGGATGCCGATGTTTGAATTGTTTTTGATGCCGCAATCTCTTCCCTTTGCGATTGCACTTGCGGTCACGGCAGGGTTGTTTCTGTTGGAGATTATCAGCCTGTTGCTGGGGGCCACCATTCTTGGTGTAGGGGCGGAAGCACCTGATATTGATGTGGATTCCGATTTTGATCTATCCGCGGATATTGATCTTGATGCGCCCGATTTTGATGTCGAAGGATTTGACCCTGAGGTGGCAGGCGAAATGGCAGATATGCCGTCTTCCCCCTCGGGCATTCTGACATGGCTTGGTGCACGTGATGTACCCTTTCTGATCTGGCTGGTTTCGTTTCTGACGATGTTCGGATTGTCCGGCATGATTGTGCAAGCCATGGCCATCAAAATGATCGGTGTTCCGTTGTTTGCAATTCTGGCGGTTGTGATCGCTGCGGTTCCCGCTATTGCGACGACCCGTGTGATTGCGAACTGGGTCACGTTGATCATGCCCAAGACTGAAACCACTGCGATGCGCACCCGTTTTCTGGGGGGACATCGCGGCACGATCACCCAGGGAACTGCCAGACGCGGCAATCCTGCCGAGGCCAAGATCAAAGACCGCTATTCCAACATTCATTACCTGCGGGTTGAACCGCTGGACGACGAAGGTGTCTTTCCGCAGGGGAGTGAAGTTACGCTTATCCGCAAACGCGGCGACAAGTTCTTTGTGATCTAGCCAGAACTGTCGACGCTGAGCAATCCAACTTTCGAGACCAAGGAGTACCTCTATGCAGTTGAATGAAATACTAGTCATCGCCGGTATCATAGTCGGCTTGCTGATCTTTATCGGCTTGATTATGGCCCGCTTGTACAAACGTGCGACCCGGGAAACGAGCTTGGTCAAGACCGGTTCAGGCGGCAAGAAGGTGATCATGGACGGGGGGACGATTGTTGTACCCTTCCTGCATGAAATCGCCAAGGTCAACATGAAGACCCTGCGCCTTGAGGTGGCTCGTGTAAACGAACAGTCGCTGATCACCAAAGACCGGATGCGTGTGGATGTTGGTGTTGAATTTTACGTGTCGGTCAATGCCACTGAAGACGGTATTTCGCGTGCGGCCCAAACGCTGGGTGACCGGACATTCCATGTAGATCAACTGCGCGAGATGATTGAGGGCAAGTTGATTGATGGTTTGCGGGCTGTTGCCGCGCAGATGACAATGGATGAATTGCACGAGAACCGCGCCAGCTTTGTTCAGGAAGTGCAGAATGCAATTTCCGAAGACCTGCTGAAAAACGGGCTGGAGCTTGAAGCGGTGTCATTGACAGCACTGGACCAGACGCCATTCGACTCCCTTGATGAAAACAACGCATTTAATGCTGTCGGGATGCAAAAGCTGGCCGCCGTGATTGCAACATCGCGTAAGGAACGTGCCGAAATCACCGCAAGCGCAGATGTATCCGTGGCGCGGTCCGAGATGGAAGCCGAAAAGCTGAAATATCAGATCGAGCGTGAAAAACAGGAAGCGTCGATCACACAGATTCGCGAAATCCAGACATTACAGGCCAGCCAGGAAGCCGAGATTGCGCGCAATCGGGAAATTTCGGATCAAGCCAAGGAGCAGGCCCGGATCGAACGCGAACGTGCTGTGCGTGCATCCGAGATCGAGCGCGAGCGTGCCATTCGCGAGGCAGAGATCGCCAAAGAGCGCGAGCTTGAGGTCGCGGATCAGGAACGCCAGATCATCGTTGCCCGCAAGTCCGAAGAAGAAAGCCAGGCGCGTGCATCTGCGGATAATGCCCGCGCTGAGGCCAAAAAAGCCTCGGAAGCCATTGAGACCGCCCGTGCCGTGGCCGAGGCGGAACGTCAAAAGCAGATTGCCCTCATCGAAGCGCAGAAAGAAGCGGAGCGTCAGGCGACCGGCATTCGTCTTGCTGCCGAGGCCGAGAAAGATGCGGCCAATGACCGCGCTGCGGCAAAGCTGGAAGAGGCACAAGCTGATTCAAAAGCGATGATAATCCGTGCTGAGGCCAAGAAAACGGATATGTTGGCGACAGCGGAGGGTCAGACTGCGATTGCAAATTCAGAGAATGAATTGAGCGCTGAGATCATCGCGATGAAAATACGTCTGGCGAGTCTTGAGGCCATGCCAGCGATCATCGCCGAGATGGTAAAACCCGCTGAAAAGATCGATTCCATCAAGATTCATCAAGTGACCGGCATGGGACGAGGCGGATCAGGTGACGCCGCTACTTCAAACGGTGGCACGCCGGTCAATCAGGCGCTGGATTCTGTCCTTGGCATGGCGTTGCAGATGCCTGCGATGCAGGCCCTTGGGAAAGAGTTGGGGATCAGCCTTGAGAATGGTGTCGCAGGCGTTGTCGATGATGTGCTGGACGTACCGGCACGTGCCTCAACAACCCGGCAGCCGGTCAATGGCACCACAGATGAGGCATCCGAGACAACGCTTCAGGCATAAAGAAGCCAGACAAGTTACGGGTGTGCACGGAAACGCGCACACCTTTTTTGCGAAGGTGCTGGATTGGTCAACCGAAGCCATTGATATAGGCATTGAAGCCAACCAGAACCGTCGCTGAATTGTCCACAGTTTGCACTGCAGATCACCTTGACCGCTATTGATGGCGATGTGTTTGGCGGGCAGGGGGCTCAACAGGTTCCGTGCACCATCACCCCGCACCCGTTGGACAAGTTGTGCTGGGGTTTAGATCAAATCAGGTTTGAATTGGCGCGACAACGAAAGCGGATCAATATCGGCAACCTGCACAGCAATTTCAAGCGATCAGTCGCGTACAGGTTAACGGATCACATTTTCCGTCTTCCTCGCCTGTGCAGCGTCACGGATGAAGTGTTCCGCCAGATGAATAGCGTCTTGGCTTGACCATCTGAACGACGCAGTTGCGCGGCAGGTTCGATGCGGTTGTGCTTGCGATGGTGGTACCGGTGATGCTGCTCGGGTTCATTGCCCCACAGTGTATCGGGCATTTTGGCACGAGTGAAAGAGCATGGTTCGCTCTGCCTTGAAGTCTTGTTTGAACGGCTTGGCGGTTGACATGTGCCGGTGTCTGCATATCATTCGTATGCAAACAATCGAGAGGCTTGGTCCCTTGCCCTATCACCGCCCGACAGATCTGGCATCCGCGCTTCGACTGGCGGCCCTACCGGACCGAAAAGTGATCGCAGGCGGCACAGATGTTTTTCCGGCAGCGGCGCAGGGACAGCGGTTTGAAACCATGCTTGATGTGACTGCCGTAGCGGAATTTTCGAAAATCGAAATATCGGATAGTGAAATCAGGATAGGGGCGGCCGTTCGATGGATGGACCTGATCAGAGCGGATTTGCCAGCGGCATTTGACGGTTTGAAACAAGCGGCGCGCCAAATTGGAAGTGTGCAGATCCAAAACAGTGCGACGCTTGCTGGAAATTTATGCAACGCTTCGCCCGCGGCGGATGGTGTGCCGCCGTTATTGACTTTGGGTGCCTCCGTGGAAGTGGCCAGTGCAGCAGGTGGGATGCGGCAAATCCGGATTGAGGATTTCATTCAAGGGGTGCGCAAGACCGCGTTGCAACCGGATGAAATCATGACTGCCATTGTGATGCCTGTGCCGCCAGCGGGGGCAGGGGCCAGTTTTGAAAAGCTAGGGAGCCGGAGTTATCTGGTGATCTCGATTGCAATGGTGTCGGCTGTAATCGCAACCGATGCGGCAGGTGTGATAACATATGCGCGGATTGCAGTAGGTGCCTGCTCAGCGGTTGCGCAACGACTGTCGGGGCTAGAACAGGCCTGCATTGGCGAAAAGCCCGGATCGGTGGATGTGACTGCCGATCATCTGGTCGAACTTGCGCCAATTGACGATGTGCGAGGCAGCGCGATCTACCGGCACGAGGCTGTTGCGGAACTGTGCAAACGTGCCATCATCGGAGCGGCGGGATGACCGAAGTAATGCCATCTGAGACAAGGCTGGGTTTCACGCTGAATGGTCAAGAGGTTACCACCACAGCGACAACGGGCGACCGGTTGTCAGAAACCTTGCGCGAGCGTCTGGGTGCGCGGGATGTCAAGATCGGCTGCAACGCAGGCGATTGTGGAGCCTGCACGGTGTTGCTGGACGGCGCTCCAGTTTGTGCTTGTCTGACGCCAGTACATCAGGTTTCAGGGCGCAGTGTTGAAACACTTGCCGGAGTGTACAGCAATGACCCTATCGCACAGGCATTGGCAGAGCGGTTTCAGGATCACGGTGCCGCCCAATGCGGGATCTGTACACCGGGAATGATGGTGTCGGCTGTAGCGCTGCTGCGAAAGGAAACAGCGCCAACAGAGGCTGCCGTCAGGGATGCCCTGGGGGGCGTTCTGTGCCGTTGTACTGGCTATCGCAAGATCATTGATGCCGTGATGGCACGACCTGCGCCGCTGACTGCGGAGGGGGACCATGTGGGAGCAAGGATCCGTCGGGTTGATGGCCTTGATAAGGTATCGGGGGCCGAGGTCTTTAGCGATGATCTTGCCGCCACCGGTATGCTGGAGGTTCTGGTGATCCGCTCCCCCCATCCGCGGGCGGCGTTTCAATTCAGGGATCTCGACAACTGGGCCGCGACAACAGAGGGCGTCGTGGCGGTTTTAACAGCGGCAGATGTGCCGGGGCGCAACGTCTTCGGAGTGATCCCGCAGTTTGTCGATCAACCGGTCTTTGCGGAAAAGGAAACGCGGTTTCGGGGTGAAGCCGTTGCCGCCGTGGTCGCAGAGCCTGCGGTGATCAAGCGACTTGCTCAATCTGATTTCCCTGTTGTCTGGGAGGCTCTGCCAGCTGTGACGGATATTCGCCAGGCACAGGATAGCGGTGCGGCGATCCTGCATGAGGGACGTGCACAAAACGTCATGTGCGGCGGCTTTGTCACCTGCGGCGATGCGCAAGAGGCACTTGCCCGTGCCTATGTCACGGTTGAGGGCCGCTTTAACAGTGGTTTTGTCGAACACGCCTATATCGAACCCGAAGCAGGATATGCCCGAATGGTTGGAGACCGTGTTGAAATCTTTGCGGGCACGCAGGCCCCGATGATGGACCGCGACAGTCTTGAAATCATCCTTGGGCTGGATGGGTCGAAGATACGCATTGTACCGACCGGGATTGGCGGTGGTTTCGGATCAAAGCTTGATCTATCGGTTCAACCCTATCTGGCACTGGCTACGATGAAGACAGGGCAGCCTGTACGGCTGACTTATTCACGGACCGAAAGCATGCAGAGCACGACCAAGCGGCATCCTTCGGACATCCAACTCAGAATCGGGGCAGATGCCGAGGGTAAGATCTGTGGCTTTGATTTCTTTGGCGAATTCGACACGGGGGCCTATGCAAGCTGGGGACCGACCGTCGCCAACCGTGTGCCGGTACATGCCTCGGGGCCTTATCAGATCACTGACTATCGTGCAGAATCCAAAGGCATCCATACCAACAATCCACCCGCCGGCGCCTTTCGCGGATTTGGTGTGCCGCAATCCGCGATTGCGCAGGAAAGCCTGTTTGATAGGCTGGCCGAGAAACTGGGAATGGACCCACTGGAGTTCCGCATCCTGAATGCCCTGGAAAACAATGTGCAGACGGTCTGTGGGCAGGTGTTTGCACAGGGGGTCGGGATCCGCAAATGTCTTGAGAGTCTGCGGCCTGCCTGGGCGCGCGAACGGATGCAGGCAGAGGCTTTTAACAACGCTTGGGACACTCGCAAACGTGGGGTGGGCATCGCGGCTGGCTGGTATGGTTGCGGCAACACCTCATTGCCCAATCCGTCCACCATCAAGGCTGGGTTAAAGAAGGACGGTACCGTGGTATTGCACCAGGGGGCGGCAGACATCGGGCAGGGTGCCAACACTGTGATTGCCCAGATATTTGCCACTGCGCTGGGGGTGCCAACCAAAGGGATTGTCTTGATCGGGCCGGACACAGATGTGACACCTGATGCGGGCAAGACCTCGGCCTCGCGGCAAACCTATGTCTCGGGCGCTGCGGCAAGATTGTCGGGTTTGGCGTTGCGGGCGCAGATCGTACAACGGATGAACGTCGCTGACGATGCCGTCTTACGTCTTGATGGCGGGTCGGTTGTGGCGCGTGATTCAGGCGGTAGGCATCTGCTTGACCTGGCAGCGCTGGAAGCAGGGGAAGACGGGTTTGTTTTCACGGCAGAAGAAACCTATGACCCGCCGACCAAACCACTGGATTCAAATGGTCAGGGCGTGCCATATGCGCAATTCGGTTTTGCGGCGCATCTGGTGGTGGTTGAGGTGGATACCCGATTGGGCACCGTGAAACCGCAAAAATTCGTGGCTGCGCATGACGTTGGCCAGGCGATAAACCCGTTGTTGGTCGAAGGGCAGGTGCAGGGCGGTATTGCTCAGGGTCTGGGAATGGCATTGATGGAAGAATACATTCCCGGTCGGACCGAAAATCTGCATGACTACCTGATCCCGACGATTGGCGATGTGCCCCCGATCGAGACACTTATCATCGAAGAACCGGACGCCCGCGGACCTTATGGAGCGAAAGGGCTGGGAGAACATGTATTGATCCCGACCGCCCCCGCAATCCTGAATGCGATCTATGCAGCAACCGGCGCGCGGATCTGTCAGGTGCCTGCAACACCAGACAAGGTCCGCGCTGCGATCAAGGCGCTTGAGAAATGAAAAAACCGCTGCCCGAAGGAAAAATCCGATGTGATGCCTGCCCGGTCTTGTGCTTCATCGCCGAAGGTCGGTCTGGTGCCTGCGATCGGTATGCCAACGACGCGGGCAGGTTGGTTCGGCTTGACCCGCTGACTATTGTTGATGGGCCAAACCGGACTCTGGTGCCCTTCATGAGCGGGGCAGAGCCGGATGATTGGAACGGTGACATTGTCAAAGGCAACCGCCCCTTTGTTACGGCAATCGGTGCCGGCACCACCTATCCAGACTACAAACCCGCCCCCTTCATCGTCAGTCAGGAAATCGATGGCGTTGATATGGTCACGGTCGTGACCGAGGGCATTTTCAGCTATTGTGGCGTGAAGGTGAAAATCGACACCGATCGTCACATCGGCGATGAACGCGACGTGGTGTACGCACAGGGCGAACCGGTTGGCCATGTGATGACATCCGAATACGGGTCAAAAATGCTGTCACTAGGTGGTGTAGAGCATCTGACGGGGGGTACGAAAAAGGAAGGTCGTGCCACCTGTGCCACGCTTCTGGCGCTCTGTAACCGCGCGGCGGTTGCATTGAAGATCGGCGATGACACAAATGCCTGCGAGGTGATTGTGCAGGCAGGAAAAGCCCCTATCATCAATGGTGAAACCGAACGTCTGATGCGCGTCGGCTGTGGCTCTGCGACAATCGGTATGTTTGCAAAACAATGGCTGGATCATGTGGATGATGTGGTGGTGGTTGACGACCATATCACCGGTGTTCTGTCTGAACACGAAGCAGGTAAGCAACTGTCCCTGGAACCGACGGGGATCAAGATCAAGGGACGCCGTTCCACACCGGGACGCTATTTTCAGGTGGCCCAACCGGGCACAGGATGGGGCGGCACGGATATTGAGGATCCCCTGACCATACTCGGCCCTTTCAACCCTGAATTCGCGCGCGAAGGTTTGCGTTTGTTGATGGTCTCTACCACCGGTGAGCAGTTTGCCTATTACGAGTTGGATGATGCTTTGGTGCCTCAGCCACGCGATCTGCCCGTGGCGCTGCGCAAATCCACTGATCTGATTGCGGAAAACTGCGAACCTTCGGTCTGTTCGGTGTTGTTCATGGGCGGCGCAGGGGGGAGTTTGCGGGCGGGGGTGACGGAAAACCCCGTCCGCCTGACCCGTTCGGTTAAGGAAACACTGACCCATGTCTCTTGTGGCGGTGCGCAAACCTATGTCTGGCCGGGAGGCGGCATCACGGTGATGGTCGATGTGATGGAAATGCCCGAAGGATCGTTTGGCTATGTGCCTACGCCCGCATTGGTTGCGCCCATAGAATTCACCCTGCGGCGCAGCGATTATGCTGCTCTGGGCGGGTATATGGATGCAATTAAAGCGGTTTCGCAAATCGTCGAGCCCGAAACCCGACGGGTAAGCCGTGCACGCAGCGGACATGACCCTGCCTCTGCGATTCATTACCGCTGGTCCAGAGAGAAGGATCTGTGATGCAGCCTGTTGCACGGTTGTTGGGGCAGGGTGACAGGTTGCATTTGCATCATGGTCCGATCGATCTGATTATCGCAGCGGATGGGGATCGTAGGCGCGCCTTTGATGCTGCGCGGGGGCGATTTGAAACGATTTTGTCCGAATTGATGGTCGAGATTGACTTGCTGCGCAGACCTCTCTCAGAAGAAAGAATGCGACCCGAGGGCGAAACGGCGCGGCGGATGATGGATGCGGCCTGGGCCTTTCGCGACGCGGGTTTTGTCACTGCAATGGCCGGTGTTGCCGGTGCCGTCGCAGAAAGCGTGCTTGACGCGATGGTGGCGCATGCGGATTTGCAGCGTGCCTATGTGAACAACGGCGGCGATATTGCGCTGCATCTGACACCTGAGCAGCGGTTTCGAACAGCGATGCTGGGACAGGAGGGACAGTCCTTGGGTGTGATCGAAATTACCTACAACGATTGCGTTCGTGGCATCGCAACCAGTGGGCAGCATGGCCGCAGCTTTAGTTTTGGGATCGCCGACAGCGTTACGGTCTTGGCGTCACATGCCGCCGAGGCCGATGTTGCCGCAACCCTGATCGCCAATGCGGTTGACCTGCCCAATCATTCCGCGATTTCCCGGGCCCCCGCCTGCGAGCTGGATGACATGTCGGATCTTGGTCGTAGACTGGTGGTGACGGGATGCGCGGGTTTGACGGATTTCGAGGTCGCGACTGCCCTTTCAAGGGGGGTGGGGCGCGCCCGAGAGTTTTGCCAGAACGATCACATTCACGGGGCGTGTCTGCATTTTGCAGGGCAGTCCCGCGTCGTTGGACGCATGCCTGTCACATTATCACAAGGAACAATAGAATATGCATAAGGTCATCCTGCGCAAAACCGTGGTCTCGATTGAAGAGATCTTTCACGAAGGCGGGCCAGTGGCGGCAAAGCCCTTGTTGCGCGGCTCAATTCTTGCGGTAATTACAAACCCTTTTGCGGGAAAATATGTCGAGGAAATCGAAGGTTTCATTGATGATCTTAAACCGCTGGGGCTGAGGATGGCAGCGCAGTTGGCGGAAGCAATGGGCGGGCAAGAAGCCATCGAGGGTTATGGCAAAGGTGCCATTGTCGGAGCCGCGGGCGAAATTGAACATGGTGCCTTGTGGCATGCGCCCGGCGGTTATGCGATGCGCGAACTCTTGGGCGACACAAGGGCTATTGTACCGTCAACCAAGAAGGTTGGTGGCGTCGGCACGCGTCTTGACGTGCCTTTGACCCATACCAATGCATCATATGTACGCAGCCATTTTGACGCGATGGAAGTCGGGTGCAATGACGCACCCAAGTCGGATGAGCTCGCCCTTGTTCTGGTCATGAGCACAGGAGCACGCATTCACAACCGTGCGGGCGGTCTTGCCGCATCTGACATTAAAGGAGAGGACGGTTTACGATGAAAGCCAAGATCAGAAAGATTGCTGTCAACATCGAGGAAACCCATATCGAGATCGGCCGCAGTATCGCGCCGCCAACCCGCAAGGCCGTGGCCGTTGCAGTGATCGAAAACCCCTTTGCCGGGGCCTATACCGAAGATTTGACCACGCTAATGGATATCGGAGCGGAATTGGGTGCGCTTCTGGGGCAAAAATGCGTGGATGCTTTGGGGATCACACCAGCCCAGGCGCAAAGCTATGGAAAATCTGCGATGGTCGGGGAAAACGGCGAACTGGAACATGCAGCCGCTATCTTGCATCCCAAGCTGGGGGCGCCGTTGCGCATGGCTGTGGAAAAAGGGGCGGCGCTGGTGGCGTCTTCCAAGAAAATGGGCAGCCCCGGTCAAGTCCTTGACGTACCGCTGGGGCATAAGGATGCAGCTTATGTGCGCAGCCATTTCGACGGGATCGAGGTCCGTTTGAACGACGCACCTCGCGCCAATGAGATCATGGTTGCAGTGGCTGTGACTGATTCCGGTCGCCCGTTGCCACGTGTTGGCGGACTTACCCATGAACAGGCCGTTGGCAAGGACGGTTTGCGGTGAGCGAGGCCACGACCTCTGAGGCGGACTATGTACTTGAAGACCAGATCGGGTTTCTGTTGCGTCTGGCCAGCCAGCGTCATTCGGCGATTTTCCAGCACCATGTATGGGGCAATCTGACACCCACACAGTTTTCTACGATGATGCGAATTTCCGAGCAAGGAGAGGTGTCGCAGAACCATCTGGGCCGGTTGGCGGCAATGGATGTGGCAACGATAAAGGGCGTTGTCGACCGGTTGAAAGCCAAATCCCTGGTACAGACCCGTGCGAATCCGAAGGACAAGCGCCGTATGGCGATCTCATTAACGGATCAGGGACGCGAAATGATTGCTGGTTTGAAAACTTCAGGACACAGGATCAGCCGTGAAACGCTTGCGCCTTTGAATGCGGCAGAGAGCGAGACATTGATCCGGTTGCTTAAGAAAATCTCTTAGGCGACGACTTCGGGCAATCTGTTTGCAGGCGGTGTGTTGCGGCTGCGGGTTGATGTGACCTTTCCGTCAATGATCGTCATGCCGACACCGGGGAGATTTCCCTGGCTGACCGATTCCAGCATCGACTTGCCTGGGCTATGTTGCGCCTGATCCAGGAGTACAAAATCAGCGCATTTGCCAACCTCGATCAGGCCGGTGTCCAGGGCGCGTTGCCGCGCTGTATTACCGGTACCAAAACAAAAGGCCTGTTCAGCCGGCACATTGCCAAATGCAGACAGCATGGCGATCATACGCAGGATACCCAATGGTTGCACACCCGATCCCGCCGGACCATCGGTGCCCAATATCACCTGATCCAGCTTGCCCAGTTCGCGCGCTGCATTCAACGCCAAGACAGCAGAGCGTTCGTTGCCGTTGTGCACGATCTCGAAGGCGGATGTGCAGCTTTCACAAAGGCAAAGGATTTGATCGTCTGGCAGGGCGGAATGACCGCCGTTGATATGGCCGATCACATCGGTTCCTGTCTCCATGACCATATCCGCGTCGATCAAACCCGATCCGGGAATCGACGGACCACCCGTATGAATCGTACTTTGAATCCCGTATTTGCGTGCCCAGGTGACCATTTGCTGTGCGGTCTTGCCGTCCTTGACCGTGCCCAGACCGACTTCGCCAAGCAGTTTCACGCCAGCATCAGCGAGATCTTTGAAATCTTCTTCGACCATGCCATGTTCGATCACGGGAGCACCTGCATGGACCTTGACGCCGGAGGGGCGGAAATTCTCGTACCAACGTTGCGATGCAATTGCCATCGCCTTGAGGCCGACAATGTCTTTGGGACGGCCCGGCATATGGACCTCGCCTGCGGAAATCAGTGTGGTCACTCCTCCATGAAGGGTGCTGTCGATCCAGTGAAGTTGCTGCTGGCGCGGCGTGTAATCGCCTACAACCGGGTGCACATGACTGTCTATCAGTCCGGGGGCGAGGGTGATGCCCTTGGCATCAACGGTGGTGCTTGCCCCTTCGGTGTCGAGATTCTTTTCAATGCCCCAGGCTGTGATCTTACCCCCCTCAGCGACCATGCAATCGCCGTCGAGGATCGGTTCCTCCAACTTCCCTGACAGGATCATGCCGATGTTCTTGATGACCAGTTTCTCACCCATGGCGCAGGTTCCTTTTGATTATGGTTTCAGACCCCCAAATACCGCGTGAGTATTTCAGGGTCTTTTCTGAGATCATCGGCAGTGGCGGTTTTGACCGACGTGCCGTTTTCAATAAATACCACACGATCAGCCACTTGCAGAACGGCATCGACGCGCTGCTCTACCAGAACAATGGCAACGCCTTCGGCCTTCATCTTCAGAATGACATCGCGGATCAACGCGATCATGGAAGGTTGCAGTCCTTCGGTCGGTTCGTCCAGCAGCAACACCTTGGGGCGCAGGCATAATGCACGGGCTGTTGCCAGCATTTGCTGTTCACCCCCCGAAAGCGTACCAGCGGTTTGTTTGAGGCGTTCACGCAGCCGGGGAAACAGTTCAAGCACCCATTCTCTTGTCTCTTTACCCATGCTCCGGGTCATCAGGCCGATTTCGATGTTTTCGCCGACCGTTAGTTCGGGAAACAACCGCCGTCCCTGCGGGATATAGCCGATACCACGCCTGGGAATATCGTGTGGGGGCAGGGTTGCCAGGTTTTCGCCTGCCAGTGTTACGCAACCATCCCCCAGCGGCAAGAGCCCCATGACCGATTTGAGTGTCGTGGTCTTGCCTGCGCCATTCCTGCCAAGAAGACACATGATTTCAGCGGGTTGAACATCAAAGGTTACGCCACGCAACACCCTGACATCGCCGTATGCGGCATGGATCCCTTGCACCTCAAGCATCGGTTTTACCAAGATAGGCGGCTTGAACAGCGGTGTTTGCACTGATGTCTTCCGGTGTGCCGCTGGCCAGTATCCTGCCCTGATCCAGAACCGTGATCCAGTCAGCCGCGCCCATCACTACATTCATGTTATGTTCGATCAGTAGAATGGTGGTTTCACCTGCAAGGGATTTGATGAGGGTGATAAAGGCGCTGATTTCGGCCTCGGCCAGACCTTGGGTCGGTTCATCAAGGATGAACACCCGAGGATCCTGCACCAGTCCCATGGCGATCTCCAACAGGCGTTGATGACCATAGCTCTGGTCTCCGGCAATCTCCTCTGCGCGTTCCAGCAACCCGACTTTGCCAAGGGCGGTGGCGATCCTGGTCTTCAATTGCACCGGGTTGCTCGCAAACCGTCGCCGTGCTGCGATGGCAACGTTTTCCAACACTGTCAAACGCGGAAAGATCGAGGTGATCTGGAAGGTATATGCAATCCCAAGCTGGATACGTTGATGCGCGGGCAGGGCGCTGATGTCGCGCCCGTCAAACACCACTTGACCGTTGGTTGCAGGTATCCGACCACTCAACATTCCGACAAAGGTGGATTTGCCAGCACCATTTGGGCCGATTAAGGCGGTGATCTTGCCTTGTGGCAATGCGAAATCAATATCGGAATTGGCATGCACGCCGCCATAGGTCTTGGTCAAATTATGCGTTTCGAGAATGTTCATGGCAACCATGTAAACACACGTTTGCGCATTTCGCCCATCAACCCTTGAGGCGCGAACATGGTCAGAACGACCAGCACGATACCGGCGATCAGCATATAGGCGGTTGTCAGGGAGCTGGAAAAATCAATGAGATAGAACATGAAGAACACGCCCAGAAGTGGACCGATAGTGGTGCCTGCACCGCCCAATAGAACCCAGAGCAAGGGAAAGATCGAATATTGCACGGTGGCAAAGGTCGCCCCGACATAGCCAAACAACATGGCATAGGCCGCCCCTGCAACGCCCGAAATCAGGCCAGAGAGGATCATCGCCTTGAGTTTATGCGCACCGGTATCATAGCCAAGCATTCGGGCGCGTTCTTCGTTTTCGCGAATGGCAACGAGTGTGCGCCCGAAAGGGGACTGCACAAGCCGGGCCAGGGCGACAAAGCAGAGACCGAAGAGGATCAGCGCCGTTGCATAGCGTGCGCTGTCCGTGGTCAGGTCAATGCCCATCACACTGCGTTTGGCCGTCTGGATCACAAATCCTTCGTCGCCGCGTGTATAAGCACCGAAATAAAGGATCACGAGGTAGGCGGTTTGCGCAAACATCAAAGTGACGATCATAAAGGCCACACCGGTTGTGCGCAGGGCAAGGAAGCCGGTGATGGCGGCAAGGCCTGCCGCGCTCAACATGCCGATCAGAAAGGCGGGGAGCAGGGGAAAACCGCCCAGATTGATTGCCAGGCCGAAACCATACATGCCAGCGGCGAAAAACATGGCATGGCCGAGGCTCAGTAACCCAGTATAGCCAAACAGAATGTTGAACCCCATGGCGTAGATTGCCAGGACCATGATCCGCGCCAGATTTCCCGAATGATAAGGCGGAAGCATGAAAAAGAGTCCGATGAGCGCAACCAGCACAGACAGATGCAACAGGCCCGATTTTCGCGCCACGGTCATGTGACTGCCCTGCCGAACAGGCCTTGGGGTCGCCAGACCAATACCATTGCAACAAGGAATGTCGCGATGATCTTGGCCAGAGTCGGCGAGAAAAAGACCGAAATGATGCCGTCGCTCATACCGATCAGCAAGGCGGCGACAACGGTGCCGGGCAGGCTGCCCAATCCGCCGATGATCACAACGATGAAAGACAGCAGCAGGGGATCGGCACCCATAAGGTAATGCGCCTGTTGGATGGGGACAACCAGCACCGCGCCCAATGCGGCAAGGCCTGCGCCCAGACCGAAAACCACGGAATAGACGCGCCCTACGGGAATGCCGAATGCCAGGGCGGTTTCGCTGTCCTGTTGGGTCGCCCGCATGATCAGCCCCAGTTTTGTACGGGTGATCAGCACCCAGAGCGAAAGCAGCACGACAGCGGCCGCTGCGATGACAAACAATTTGTAACTGGTGATGCTCAATCCCCAGGGCCAGAACATTTCCAGACCGTTTTCGCCCCATTCGAACCAGGGTAATGCAAGACGTTGGTTGAACGGTGGGGCGACAGGACGCGCATCGGGACCAAAGGTCATTAGCGTTGTCTGTTGTATGATGTACAAAAGGCCGATGGTGGCGACAATCGTGCGGTCCGGATCGTATTTCAGATGCTTTAGGATCAAGCGGTCCGCGGCTGCGGCAATCAATCCCACCAGAAGCGGTGCGAGGACCAGCGCCGCAACAAAACCTACCACCGCATTGACGCCTAGAACAGATGAGACATACCAGGCCAATACCGCACCGAGCATATAGAATTCGCCATGTGCCACGTTCACGACCCGCATCACGCCGAATACGATGCTCAGACCCATCGCGGTGAGCACGAGCACCGATGCAATGACCGCCCCTTCAAGGGTGGCGAGCATCAGATGTGGACCGAATTCCAAGAGCTTATGCCAAGTTCAGAAGGATTGCGCCGTATAGTCGACTTCATCCTCGTACATGCCGTCTTCGATGGAGGCGGTGTGCTCAACCTTGAGTGTACCCCCATCTACCTTGGAAATATACTGCTGGCCAAAGACCTGATGAGTCTTGCCGTTGAACAGTTTTGGACCCTGTGGATGATCCATTGAATGTGGCATCTCCGACATGGCTTCTACTGCTTCGATCAGCTTGGCCCGATCATCAGGCCCTTTGTAATCTGCACTTTCCATGCCCGCCTTGATCACATTCAGGGTCTCCCAACAGCCAAACATATGGGCATAGGTTGAAACATCTTTGCTATCAGACAGGGAAGCCCCACGTTCGTCCACGCCAACCGCGGCGCGGTAGGCAGTGTCAAACACCGAATTTTCTGCCTGGGCGTGTCGCGGCATCCCTTCCCAAAAATATGTGCCCTCAAGGAATTCCAATCCCGGACTGGTAATGTCGACAGCTTCGAGGCTGTCGATAAACCCGAAAATCTCGGGGCGGCTAGGGCCAAAGAACTCGCCCAGTTCTTTCACAAAGGTCAGGACTGCAGGGCCAACCATCACATGATAAACCACATCTGTTTCGCGCGGTATGCTGGGAAAGTAGCGGGTAAAGGACGTTTCGCTTGGCGGAATGGCAATTTGCGCGACCACTTGGCCTCCCTGAGCCTCGATCGCTTTGGAAAAGAAATCGCGATGGTCATGTCCAAAGGCAAAATCAGGATAAATCATCGTGACTTTCTTGCCCAGATTTGCCGCCACAAAGGGTGCCATCGACTGCACCTGACTTTTCACATCGGTGATCCCCGGTTGCAGCGTATAGCGGTTGAGCATGCCACTGGCGACATGGTGCCCTTCGGAAACCACGAAATACGGCAGTTTCAACTCACCTGCGCGCGGAGCGGAACCGATAACTACATGGCTGAACAAAGTGCCGAATGCGACGTCGACCTTGTGCTGATTTGCAAATTTCTCCAGCACTTCTGCACCACGTTTCGGGTCAGTGCCGTCATCTTCGATCACGATTTCGACGGGACGGCCATTGATGCCACCATCGTCGTTGATCCGTTTTACCGCGGCTTGCGTGGTGGCGTCGTACCAACGGCCATAGGCCGCGCCGATGCCCGTCGCGTGTTTCTGAAAACCGATCTTGATTGGAGAAGCACTTTGCGCCTGAACAAAACGGGGCAGCGCGGTTGCGGCCAATGTGGTTGCTGCGATACCTTTGAGCGCAGAGCGACGGCTGAAATCGGTCTTTTTGGATGTTCCGTTGGACACAGTAATACTCCCATTTTGTCTTGGCGCTTTTGCTTGGCCATTAAATTTATATTGTTCGCACACAAATGACTTGTCCAGAACTTTATAGAAAACTCACACCCCGCGGGGTGTAGATAACAGCCAAAGCCCGAAAATTGTATAACAAACCATCAAGATACTGAGAAAGAACTGGATCAGGATCAGGTCGCGCCGCGCGGCTGAAAAACGTCCGCTAAGCCAATGGGCCATCGCGATTGAAATGATATGCGAACAAACGACAACACCGACATTGATCAGCAAAATCGGTTTCACCGTTGTTGTAGAGTTTAAGAACCCGGTTGTGACGCGCAGATTTCCCAGGCCGAACAGGTTCCAGCCACGCGCCAATGGATCACCCAGAGTAGATGCAAGATATTGTATTTGCACAAGAAACGAAACAAAGTAATGAGCAAAGTGATAGCCCAAAGCAATCGGAAGGATGGCAATGGCATAGGTGTTGAAGGCCTGAACAAGCGATACGCGCCCCAAAGTGCCAAAGCGCCGCGCAAGGCTGATCCCCGCCCATATACATGCGCCAAAGACAAGAGTGACAGCAATATTTGCAGCGATCAATCCGATGATCGATGGCCAAACCACTGCGGAACGGCCGGGAAACGCCAACGGGTTAATGCCGATTTGACCCAACCACCAAAAGGTTTCGTGCAGCCCGTCAAAACTGCCCGAAACAAGAACCGTCAAACAGATCATTGACTGTGCCGTGGGCAGGGGGGCCTTTGACAGGCTGTTCCATCCCGGTAGACCCAGACGCATTGCTTTGCTGGTCTGGACGGGGCGCAATGACCCGATGAGCGCGAAGAGTACGCTGAAGCATTCGACATTCCGGGTCCAGATCACGGGGCCGAACAAGACCATTCCTGCAAAGGTGAACAGCCAATAGAGCAAGGCAATCGTGGCCAATCTGTCAGGATCGCTGGGTGCGATGTCCGCGAGAAGAAACATCTGAAACACAACAAACAAGCCAAGCGCAGGCCAAGCGCCCAAGCAGTTGGGATACCTCAGCACCGCGGGTCTGTCAGCGAGCAAGACCGCAGCAAGGCCGGACCAGGGATTGAGCCACCGCCACAAGTCGGCGAACAGACCCTGAATCACAAAGAGACCAACCCACCAGCCGGTCCAGATCACCTGGGGCAGCAGGTTGCTTTGTGGGTCGTTGGGGCCATTGATACCCACGATGATCAACAGGAAAAACGCAAAAGTCGCCAGGATTGATGTGATCAGGGGTGCCTTTTGCGCTGCGGGCCAGGTCGCGAAAATATAGCCGCGATAAATGCGCTGAAGACTGTCGTGTGATGTAAAACTGATCAAGAATATAGATGCGACGACGGCTATCGTTCCGCCCAAGGTGTAGAGTTCGGTCGGCAGCAGCAAAATCAAGGCCTGTTCGGCCGGATGTGCCGATGCAAGCGACGGTGCCAGCACAGTAAAGGTTAAAGCCAGCCAAGATAAACACTTTAATTCGCACCGCATTTCGTTAGCCTACAGATGATTGTTCAAAGGGAAAACACTTGATGAAACGGCTGGTGGCCATTTGTTTGGCCGGTGTTATTGCTACTGTGATTTACGGGTTTTTTACGCGATCGACATCAGAAATATCGCTGCTCGGAGGGCTGGCATTTGCCGCCTCGGAAATGCCGTCAATGTTTATGGTCGGTCTGACCATCAAGAATGGCGGTGCGGCAGATGTTCTATTGGGCGTGACATCACCAAAGGCCCAGATGGTCACATTGGTCAATCCAAAACACTCTGACGCAAAGATGATCGTTCCGGGAAATAGCACGGGCATTCTGGCGATGGATGGTGCGCATGTTATGTTACGGGCAAGCGAGCTGAAAGAAGGTGGGTTTATCCCGCTGACATTGACATTTGAAACCGCTGGTCAGGTTTCAACCCGTGTCATGCATGCTGGCTTGGCACAGATGTCACATAAGGTGTCGGACGGTATTCTGATCTCACCGCTGCCTCAGGTCGACATTAGCCTGTCAGGGCAGCCAGGACCGGAAGGAACAACGCTGCGGCTTGCCGTGGAGAATTTCACATTCTATCGCGGCGCTGAGGATGCGCGCCATGTGTCAGGTCAGGGTCATGCACATCTGTATCTGAACGGTTTGAAACTTGGGCGGCTTTATGCGCCGGATTTCCAAATCGGCGGGCTACCACCGGGCCATTATGTTCTCGAGGTGGTTTTGAACGCCAATGACCACAGAGCATATCTTGATGAAAACGGGAGACCGGTGGCGGCGCAAATGATGCTTGAAGTTACCGGGTAGGTCGAAAAGCGTGGATCAGCCATAAAATATTGATTTCATATTTTACATAATGATGATTACAAGTATTTTGTGTGCTGGAAATATTGCCCCCCTTATTGCCTTGGAACCAATGCCGAATTTGCCATGCTGGACAGATAGAGCGACACAGCATTAACTATTAACAAACAATTGTGAGCACCCCATGACCTCTATCTTGATTCTCAATGGCCCAAACCTGAACCTGCTTGGCACGCGCCAACCGGAGGTTTACGGGGCCGCGACCCTCGAAGATGTTGAAAGAATGTGCCACGACGCTGCGAAAACTCTTGGCATGACTGTAGAATGTGCGCAAAGCAATCATGAAGGAATACTTATAGATCAGATACATGCGGCGAAGAGTTCACATGCTGGTATTGTGTTGAACGCCGGTGCCTATACGCATACGTCAATTGCCTTGATGGATGCGATTGCTTCTGTGGAATTGCCGATGATCGAGGTCCATCTAAGCAATATCCATCGCCGCGAAACCTTCCGGCATAAGTCCTTTCTTGCTCAGGTTGCTCTCGGACAGATCTGTGGCTTTGGCGCATTTGGTTATGTCCTGGCGTTACAGGCACTTGCAAAACACCTGACAACATCATGAGTTTAAGGGATTATCTTCATTGTATCGCCCGCTGCCCCACGATCGAAGAATTGTGGGATGCCCATACTGAGAAGATGAACAGCTATGGTTTTGATCGTCTGATTTATGGTTTTACCCGTTATCGCACTTCCAAATCGCTGGGTGATCCCGAAGATTTCGTAATACTGACAAACCATAGCCGCGACTTTACCGACGAATTTCTCGGCCAGGGGTTATATACACATTCGCCCATGGTGCATTGGGCCCTGGCCAACGATGGTGCCTGTAGTTGGACGGTGCTGCATGACATGGTCCGTGAAAAGGTGATCACCGCTTCAGAGCAACGTGTGCTTGATTTTAACCGGCGAATGAATGTGTTTGCTGGATATACCGTCAGTTTCAAATCAATTTCTGCCCGGTCCAAGGGTGCCATTGCACTGACTGCACGGGCGGAAATGAGCCAGGCTGAAATAGACAATGTTTGGGCGGAACATGGCAATGATATCAAGTTAATGAACGATATTGCTCACCTAAAAATCCTGACCCTGCCCTATACGGCCCCGAACCGGACTTTGACCAACCGCCAGCGCGAAGCTTTGGAATGGGTTGGTGATGGCAAGACCACGCAGGACATCGCGGTATTGATGGGTCTCACACCTGCCACGGTAGAAAAACACCTGCGTCTTGCCCGCGAAGCGCTTGCGGTTGAGACAACAGCCCAAGCTGTGCTCAAGGCGGCGTTTGCAAACCAGATGTTTGTGATGGATGTCTGAGCCCCTTCAATTCTGCTGCTTCTCTGTCTTTTTTCCCCTTGTTTTGTGCAGAAGGTAAGGAATCCCCTACTCGCATTTTTTGGTGAGTTGACCTAGGGTGAGCGAGTTGCCGGAAAATGGGTTGCCCATGGGAACAACGGCTCATAACTCCTTGTGATTGCAAGGCTCTTATGGGCACCGGACTCAGCGGAGCTTATTCTTCAGCTCTGCTGGCCGGACCTTTTTGCCCGCATCACCATATTCAAGCCACCGACGGGTGTCAGCGCTTAGACAAGACTCCATGATTTGATCATAGCTGTCCATCTGCGCCGTATTTAGCTGGCCGTGCCATTTGCCGCTGCTGCCACTTTGGAAAAATGCGCTGTCCGACTCCATAAAGCCCGTACCGCCCCCCGGAGCATATCGCGCAGCATTGGATTTCATATGCTCAAATCTTGCGGATTGCATCAGATCGGCCATTAGGTCAGCCGGATAAGTTACTCCCAACAACTCTGCCACTCGCGTAAATGTTCCTGTCAAATTGCGGCTCATATCTGCATAGTGAAACAGGGAGACATTGGGCTGGTCCGCCAGTGCAAGGGCTGCCTGATAATGCTGGATGATATGTGCCAGCGGCATCGCGTCCATGTCAAACCCTTCGGCCGCACCATCCAGAAAACGCTTGAAGGTCCTGTCATCATCGCCTTCCGGGTAGAACATGTCATACAGGTTCAAGGGAATATTGCGAATATGGTTACGAAATGAAAAATGCGCATCCAGCGGGTGACGAAAAACACAGATGTACTGGGCATGTTGATCTAGCGGCAAACCATCCAAGGGAGTATGGCTTTTTAGGCAGCGCCGATGCTGCATGCCTTCGATCCGCGCCGCGACGTCTTCGATTTCACGCATTCGGATGTCAACCCAGGGCATCTTTATCGACACATCGGTTTCGACATCTGGGTCGCCAGACATCAGCAGCGCGATGATCGTTTGCATCCATGTGGTGCCGCTCTTTGGTGGTGTGACGACAATGACATCATCAGGTCTGATCCGTACCATATCCCATCGTCGACTGTCGGTGAGCCCGCCAATATATCGTTTTGGGTGTGCCATGTGATGCTGCCCCTACTCATTGTCGCAAAAAGGTATAGCCTTCAATCATGCAACAAAAAAGGGGCGCAGCAGATGCGCGCCCCTTTTCAAAACCTTGAGATCGATTTGGCTTAGGCCTGACCGACTTTGGCAACTTCAGCTGCGAAGTCTTCTTTGACAACCTCGATGCCTTCGCCCACTTCAAGACGCACGAAACCTGTGATGGTTGCACCTGCTTCGGATGCTGCGGCCGCCACGGTTACGTCTGGGTTGATCACAAACTGTTGGTTTAGCAATGTCACTTCTGACATGTACTTTTTCATGCGGCCGACAATCATCTTTTCGATCACGGCTTCCGGCTTGCCGGATTCCCGTGCAATGTCCATCTGGACCTGCTTTTCCTTCTCGACCACGGCCGCGTCCAGATCATCTTCGGACAGGGAGGCTGGGTTGGTTGCGGCGATGTGCATGGCAACCTGTTTGCCAAATGCTTCATCGCCACCAGTCATCGCGACCAGAACACCGATGTTGCCCATGCCGGGTGCTGCAGCGTTGTGCACGTAGGAAACCACAATGTCACCGTCGATGGCAGACATACGGCGGACGGACATGTTTTCGCCGATCACTGCAACAGCATCTGTTACAGTCTGTTCAACAGATTTTCCGTTCATGTCAGCGGCTTTCAGCCCGTCGATGTCGGAAGCACCCAATGCAACCTTGGCAATACGCGCAACCATTTTCTGGAAATCTGCGTTCTTGCTGACAAAGTCGGTTTCAGAGTTCACTTCGACTGCAACACCATGGCTGCCCTCAACCTGTACCGCAACCAGACCTTCGGCTGCGGTGCGGCCGGATTTCTTCGCGGCCTTGGCCAGACCCTTGGTGCGCAGCCAATCAACCGCCGCTTCCATATCGCCGTCATTTTCGGTCAACGCCTTTTTGGCGTCCATCATGCCTGCGCCGGTGCTGTCGCGCAGCTCTTTGACCATAGATGCAGTAATCGCCATCTCTTGGTTCTCCTATTTATCAGATCGGTGGAGGCAGGTTCGCCCTGCCCCCGTTATTCGTCTTCGACGCGCTTTAGCTATCAGCTTTGGCGACGGTCTCTTTTGTGGACTCGATGTCGAGCACGCCTTCTTTGGCAATCGCATCGTTTGACACGGTTTCCTCTGAGGCATTGCCAACTTCCGTGCCGGAAGAAAGCGCTTCTTCGGCAGGTGCTTCTTCCATCGCACCCAGATCAACGCCTGCTGCACCCAATTGAGCAGACATGCCGTCAAGTGCTGCACGTGCTGCCAGATCACAGTACAGGCTGATGGCACGCGCCGCGTCATCATTGCCCGGAATCAGATAGTCGATGCCATCAGGAGAGCAGTTGGTGTCAACCACAGCCACAACCGGAATGCCCAGTTTGTTGGCTTCGGCAATTGCCAGCGCTTCTTTTTTCACGTCGATCACGAAGATCAGGTCGGGACGGCCGCCCATTTCACGGATGCCGCCCAAAGACGCCTGAAGCTTGCCCTGGTCACGTTCCATGCCCAGACGCTCTTTTTTGGTCAGGCCTTCAAAGCCGCGCTCGGATTGTTCGTCGATGCTTTTCAAGCGCTGGATCGACTTGGATACGGTCTGCCAGTTGGTCAGCGTGCCGCCCAGCCAGCGGTGGTTCATGTAGTATTGTGCACATTTCTCGGCAGCTTCCGCGATCGGCGTGGCGGCCTGACGCTTGGTGCCGACGAACAGGATGCTGCCGCCTTTTGCAACGGTGTCACGGATCAGTTTCAATGCTTCGTCCAGCATTGGAACAGTCTGTGTCAGGTCCATGATGTGAATGCCGTTACGTGCGCCGTAGATGTATGGACCCATGCGAGGGTTCCAGCGCTGCGTCTGGTGGCCAAAGTGTACGCCTGCTTCAAGCAGCTGACGCATGGAGAACTCAGGAAGAGCCATGTCGTTATACCTTTCCGGTTTAGCCTCATCGGGGGTATGACAGAAAATTCTGCCAACCGGCGGACCTTGACGGGATTTCTCCCCGTAATGGCCCAACCCCGACTGCGGGTTTAAGTGAGCGCCTTCTAGGCCAGGCAGGCGACAGGTGCAAGGCTGAATTACCCTGAATGGCTCATTGCCTTGAGAGGTTGTTCAAAATCCATGGACAGCCTTGTAAACCTCGCCCAAACTGCAGGAAAATCTGATCTTGGGAGTATTGAAAATGATCAACCGTGCTGCATTGCTTTTCTGTTTTGCGCTTGCGACACCCGGCTTTGCCCAAAGCGTGACATTGACACTGGCCGATCCACAGCCCGACGACGGCGATCTGACGCCTGGATTGGCCGTATCATATGGCTTTGGCGGCGATATGCGGTCACTGGAGGATGCGGAGTCTGTGCTGCGCCGCGCCAAAGCCGGCCCTGCCCTGCGTGGATTATCCTATGACGACAATGAAGAGGGCGATAACACGCTGACTTCTACCGAGCCCACAAAGGTGGCCGCCGCGATCAGCGGCTTTATCCAGTTTGAAAAGGCCGGCACTTTCAAGGTCGAGTTTGTCAGCAATGACGGCATCCTAGCCAGCATTGGTGGTCAGCAGGTTGCGCTTTATGATGGTGTCCACGGCTGCGAACCGGCGGGCATTCAGGAAATCGTCGTGCCAGAGGCCGGATGGTATGCGCTTGAAGCGACCTATTTCCAGCGCAAAGGCACTGCCTGTCTGTTGATGGATTGGGATGTCGGTGGCCGAATGGGGCCGGTCCCCGATACGGCTTTTGCCCATACCAATTAGGTTAGCGATGCAAGATGTCCCTTGCGCACGTCGGCTTCACAGGCCAGCGCAAGAGCTTTGCGGTTGGGGTAATCGGCGACGCGCAGTGGCGGATGATAGATGACATCAACCCAGCCTTGGCGGGCTGGGGCCAGTGTAGCCAACAGATGTGCCCCGAACGAGGTATCCCCCCACCAACCATAAAACCGCCGGTCCAGCCCCTCCGGGGCATGGTAGATAACACTTACTGGCTGAATCGCCATTTGATTCTTAATGTTTTGCGCAAAGAATGATTGAAATAACGTTGTTTTAAAAGGCAAAACCTGCAATCCATCTGTGCTGGTGCCTTCGGGAAAAAACAACAATTTGTGCCCGGCCAGCAACCTGTTTTGAAACACTTCGGTTTGTTCGCGTGCGCGGCTTGGTGCGCGCACGATAAAAACTGTACCCGTAGCGCGTGCAAGCCAGCCGATGCCGGGCCAGCTTGCTACTTCTGATTTCGAAACAAAATAGATCCGTTTGCTGGCGTTCAGAACAAAAATATCTAACCAGGAGGTGTGGTTGGCAACGATCGCGCCCTGCCCCCGCATCGGCGTTCCCTGCACATGCAACCGCAATCCTAACAGGCGCAACGCATTGCGGCATACAAATTGCGTTAAATAGGGTGTCACAGGACGCCTCACACCGCAGAATGGTCGTTCGACCAGCCGGACCAGAAGTTTGATCAGCAAGCCACCGAAGACCAAGACAAACAAAGCAGAGATGCGCAGGAAAATGCGCAGCCATCCGGCGATTGAAACCGGCGGGTGAACAGGCGCTATGTCACTGTCCCATCTCTGTGTCATGTTGGTATGCCTTTGGAGGGCGCGGCCTGCCCATAGATCCGCGCCTGTCGTTGGGACAATCTATGCGTGTCCATGACCAGGAAGACGTCGGTAGTGTTAAAGGCATGATCGATGAACGCTCCGTTACCAACATGGCCGCCCAGGCGCAGGTAGGCTTTGATGAGGCTGGGAATTTGCAGCATAGCTGCCTTTCTGTCTAGATCAGCTTTGTCAACCAAGTCCATGTTTTGAAATGGTTTTCCTTTGGACCGGACGCATAGTTCCGGTGGTGCGAGGTGTCGGTGATGCAGCAATGACAAGGGCGCTGCCAGCCTATCAACATCCGTACCGGGAAAACTGGCTACGCCAAACATCAGATCAATTCTTCGTTCAGCGACATATTGCGCCAGTGCGGACCATAGATGATGCATCGCTGTGCCGCCGCGATAGGCCGGATGCAGACAGGACCGTCCGAGTTCGAGACATCGGCGGTCCAACTTCAGCAGCGGGTCAAGATCGAATTCGGATGCGGAGTAAAAGCGACCCGCACGGGCGGCCTGTTCCATTCCCATCAACCGATACACACCAACCACTGTGCCATTCTGACGGTCGCTCAACAGCAAATGATCGCAAAAAGCATCCAGGTCATCCTGTTCAAGTTCTGCAGAATGATCGACCGAAGGTCCAGTTCCGCCCAGTTCCTTGATAAAGACTTGATAGCGCAACCGTTGCGCTGCCCGCATGTCATCAGGCGTTTCGGCCAATCTGACATCAAATTCTGAGTGATCTTTCTGAATCATGAGGCGGTTAAGTTCCTATGGCTGGGAGGGTGAAGCAGGGCTGATCCAGCAGTGGTGGATCAAGCAACACAGATATACATTCCTGGGTTGAGTCGGCTTGAGATTCTCTCGTTAATTATGCATATCTCGGTTGCAACAGCCGCCCCCGCGGTACCATTAACGATTTGGCAACCAAGTTCAGCCATCAAAAACAGGCAACAAACCTACGCGAAAGCTGTCGATGACAATTTTACCTTCGTCGCGAAAATTCACAGTGACTTTTCCTGAAACATTACTCTGGACCTGGCCGACACCCCACTCCGGTAAATCCGGGTGTCGTACCAACATGCCGGGTGTGAAAATCGCGTTAAGATCATCCATCTGTCGTCCTTTCTACTGCGGATCACTGGCATGAGTGATATGAATTCGACCCTTGCCGCTCTCGTCGGTAGCCGCATCTGTCACGACTTAGTATCGCCGATCGGAGCCATCAACAATGGTCTGGAACTGCTCCAGATGTCGGGCAATCCTTCTGGCCCTGAAATTGGACTGATCGGAGAAAGCGTTGACAATGCCAGTGCGCGTATCCGCTTTTTTCGCGTCGCCTTTGGTGCAGCAGGTGATCAGATGGTTGGTGCCGACGAGGTCCGCGCCACCCTTGGTGACCTATACGCGTCAAGTCGCCTGTCGCCAGAATGGCTGGTTGCGAAGGCGGTGCCGCGGGCGGAGGTGCGGCTTGTCTTTCTTGCGATCCTCTGCATTGAATCGGCGTTACCTTATGGCGGGCACATTGAAATCAAGGCCCAAGGCGGCAAGTGGTCACTGACAGCAGTTGCGGATCGCATAAATGTGGATCCGCCCCTTTGGGCTTTGCTTTCAGATCATTCCTTGACCTGCAAACTTATGCCTTCGCATGTACAATTTGCCTTGCTGCCCGCTGCCGCAAGGGATGCCGGACGTCTGATCACCTGTCAGTCAGACGAAGGCATGATCACAATCAACTTTTAGTCAGTTCCGGTTTTCAGGCGCGGATTGTGCCGTCACCTGTGACCAGATATTTGAAACTGGTCAGTTGTTTCGCACCCACCGGGCCACGGGCATGCATTTTTCCGGTCGCAATACCGATTTCCGCGCCCATGCCGAACTCTCCGCCATCGGCGAATTGTGTTGACGCGTTGTGCATGAGGATCGCGGAATCCAGTTGGTTCATGAAGGTCTGAACGGTTGCCGCATCTTCGGTGATTACGCAATCGGTGTGGTTGGACCCGTATTCGCGGATATAGGCGATGGCCTCTTCTACGCAATTGACCGTTCTTGCGGAAATGATCATGTCCAGATATTCGCGGCCCCAGTCTTCCTCTGTGGCTGGGATAACGCCGTCGATCTGCAGCAAGGATGCGCTGCCGCGCACTTCGACACCGGCGTGGATCAAGGCGCGCAGAATGCCCTGACCGATGGTTTTGATGATGTCCTCGTGAATCAACAGACATTCGACGGCGCCGCAAATTCCCGGGCGCCGCGTCTTGGCGTTCAAGACGATCTTCAACGCTTTTTCCGGGTCGGCGAATTTATCAATGTAGATATGAACGATGCCTTCGAGATGGGCAAAGACGGGTACACGCGCCTCGCGCTGGACCAACCCGACCAAGCCTTTGCCGCCACGTGGCACAATAACGTCAATCGTGTCGGTCATGGTCAGCATTTCAGTCACCGCGGCGCGATCACGGGTTGGCACCAGTTGTACTGCGTCTTCGGGAAGATTTGCATCTCGCAGCCCCTGTTGCAGGCAGGCGTGGATGGCACGCGAGGAATTATAGCCCTCGGAACCACCGCGCAGGATGACGGCATTGCCAGCCTTGAGGCATAGGGCACCGGCATCTGCCGTCACGTTGGGGCGACTTTCGTAGATCACACCAATCACACCCAGGGGGGTGCGCACCCGCTTGATGTTCAATCCAGACGGCTGCTCCCAATCGTCCAATACTTCACCAACGGGATCGGCCTGTTCGGCAACGCTGCGCAGTCCATCGATCATGCTCTGGATGCGCTCATCGTTCAGCATCAAGCGGTCCATCATTGCTTCTGACAGTCCCTTTTCGCGTCCGTATTCGAGATCGCGAGCATTGGCAGCAAGAATATCCTCACGCGTTTTCCAGACGTTTTCAGCGGAACTGATCAATGCGGCGTGTTTGCGTTCTGCTGTCGCGCTGGCCAGTTGTGCAGCCGCGGCTTTGGCACGGGCACCGATTTCGGCCATCAACTCAGGTATGTTTATATTTGTCATATGCTTCGGCCAATATTCCTGAAGGGTAATTTCACAGTGCCATGTCGTCGCGGTGGATCAACGCCGCACGACCCGGGTAGCCCAGGATCGTTTCGATTTGCGCGCTTTTACGCCCCTGAATGCGGGCCGCCTCGTCCGAGTTGTAGCGGCATAATCCTCTGCCGATGATCCGGTTGTCGGGGTCCAGGATAGCGATGCTGTCGCCCCGCTCGAACGGCCCGGCAACAGTTGTTACCCCGGCGGGCAGCAACGATTTCCCTTTGTTCAGCGCCGCAACCGCGCCTGCGTCCAACGTTACGGAACCGCGTGGTTTCATGGCCGCGATCCAGCGTTTTCGCGCGGCCTGCGGGTCGCTTTGTGCCGTGAACCACGTGGCATTTGCCCCGTTTTGCAGGGCTTGTAAGGGACGTAGTGCGAAACCGGCGGTGATGGCCATGGCACAGCCCGCAGCTGTTGCGGTCTTGGCCGCCATCAGTTTGGTTTTCATACCGCCCTTGCTGAGCCCCGAGCCGGCATCCCCGGCCATGCCTTCGATCTCGGCAGTGATGGAGTCGATGACCTCATAACGATGAGCGGTCGGGTCTTCGGCGGGGTTCGCGGTATAAAAACCGTCCACGTCTGACAGGAGGATCAGTTGATCGGCCCCCACGGTCACCGCGATCTGGGCGGCAAGCCGATCATTGTCACCAAAACGGATCTCATCTGTGGCGACGGTGTCGTTTTCATTTACGATTGGCACGACCCCGAGGCCAAGCAATTGTTCAAGTGTGGCGCGGCTGTTGAGATAACGGCGCCGATCAGCGGAGTCTTCAAGGGTGACCAGAACCTGTGCGGTCACGATGCCATGAGGTGCCAGGGCGTCCTCATAGGCACGTGCCAGCCTGATCTGCCCGACAGCGGCGGCGGCTTGGGATTGTTCCAGCGCCAAAGGCGTTGCAGGCAGACCCAAAACACCACGTCCCAAAGCGATCGAACCAGAAGAAACCAGCACCACATCAAGCCCGGATGCCTTTAGCCAGTGCACATCTTCGGCCAAGGCATGCAGCCAATCGGCCCTTAGGTTACCCGTCGTGCGGTTCACCAAAAGCGCGGAGCCGATTTTGACGACTACCCGCTTTGCATTCGTCAGGGTTGCCATTGAACAACATCCTCGGCAGGCCTTTTGCGCAGACGATCATCGTTGATTTCAGCGCGCAGGCTGCGGAGGACATCGACGACACCCTCACGGGCAACACCCGACATCAACATCACAGGCCCGTTTGAGGCTTTTTCTAACTCTTTTCTTTTGGCTGTGCGATCTTCTTCATCCAATGCGTCAATTTTATTCAGCACGGTAATTCGCGGTTTTGCGGCCAGATCGCCGCCGTAGGCTTCGACTTCAGTAATGATCGTTTGATAGTCCTCAACCAGAGTTTCTGAGGTTCCGTCAACCAGATGTAGCAGGACGGCACAACGTTCAACATGCCCTAAAAACAAATCGCCCAGGCCACGACCCTCGGAGGCACCTTCGATCAGGCCGGGAATGTCCGCGACGACAAATTCGGTATTGTCCACGCCGACCACACCCAAATTTGGGTGCAGGGTAGTAAAGGGATAGTCGGCGATTTTGGGGCGTGCGTTGGATGTTGCTGCCAGAAAGGTCGACTTGCCGGCATTCGGCAGTCCCAACAAGCCGACATCCGCAATCAGTTTCAAACGCAGCCACAGCGTCCGTTCCACCCCGTCCTGACCGGGGTTTGAGCGGCGCGGTGCCTGATTTGTCGCAGATTTGAAATGCAGGTTGCCCCAACCGCCATTGCCCCCACGCGCAAGTTCGACGCGCTGTCCCAATTCGGTGATGTCAACGATCACCGTTTCCTGATCCTCGTCCAGAATTTCGGTACCCACCGGCACCCGCAGCACAATGTCCTCGCCATCCTTGCCAGTGCGTTGCTTGCCCATGCCGGGCTGGCCATTCTTGGCAAAGAAATGTTGCTGATAGCGAAAATCAATCAGTGTGTTCAGCCCGTCGACCGCTTCGGCCCAGACCGAGCCACCCGTGCCACCATCGCCACCATCAGGACCACCATATTCGATATATTTTTCGCGGCGAAAAGAGATACAGCCCCCGCCGCCCGCGCCGGAACGGATGTAGACTTTGCACAGGTCGAGGAATTTCATTTCAGTGGCCTTTCGAGCGCGGCTACAGCTTGCGGCTATAGGTCCATGTGGGTACGGCAGCATCACGTGCCAGACAATAGGTTTCCGCGTCGCCAAGATAGACAAAACCGGCGTTGGTCATGACCTTGGCCGAGGCAGGATTGTCCTGAAATACGGTGCCGAACATCGCATCGTTGCGTTGTGGATTTGCCTCGACAAGAGCGAGCAAGGCATCCGAGGCGACATGGGTGTTCCAATAGGCCGGGGCAACCCAGAAGCCGACTTCGGACTGGTTGCGGTCCAGATGGGTCAGTGTGATCAGCCCCATGATGTCGGCACCGCCTGTTTTGCTGCCATCCATGGTCCAGCAATCAAAATCACGCGTGTCACTGGTTGCGCGGGTGATAAAGGCATCGATGGTGCCGGGGGGCAGCGGATGCGGGATTGACGTAGTGTTCTGGGCGACGCGCACATCTCCCGCATACATTTCAACCAGACCGAGATCCGACCGGCGTATAGGACGCAGGTTGAACCTTTCGGTTTCGATTTCGGGCTGATTAACTGTCGTTTGCGTCGTCATGCGTTATCCTCCTGCGAACAGTACGAACAAGACCGAGGCGACGGTGAGGCCAGCCAATGTCCACATCAAGTAAGGTTCTGCCGATGTGCCGCCAACTGTTTTGGCTATCCGGTCACCTGCTAATGTCCAGATAGGGTGCAGGATGATCTGACACAACAGCAGAACTGCGGCGATAGTTGCAGTGGCCGTCAATGTGGGCGTGCCAACACCGACAAATGCGGTGAACCCGCCAACAATCATGGCCCATGCCTTGGGGTTCAGCGGATGTACGATCAGGCCTGCAGCAAAGCCGGGCGGCTGGTTTGATCCGCTACCCTGCCCCAGTCGCAAATTTGCCACCTTCCATGCCAGCCAGATGATATAGGCCGCCGAGATGTATTTCAGCGATTGAAACAGCACAGGCATGCTATCAGCCAATTGCATAAGACCGAAACCGACAGGCCAGATGATCAACTGCTTGCCAAGGGCAACACCTGCAACAAATGGCAAAGCGGCACGAAAACCATAGCGCGCACCAGTGGCCATCAATGCCATATTGGCGGGACCTGGGGTCCCGATCTGAGAGGCGGCAAAGATGACAAGTGGACCCAAGGCAATGCTCATTGTCGGGCCTGCCAAGTGGATTTTGTCAGACACATTTTCTGGACCTGCACATCCTGTTTTAATGCAAGGCTTGGGGTTCCCTCGATCTTCAGGTTGGTAAACCCGAGTTTGTTGAGTACGCCGCGTGACGCCGTGTTGCCCAGTATATAACCCGATGACACCGGCTGATCGGAACGTGAAAAGTAATGCGCAACCAGCCCGCCTGCGGCTTCGCTGGCAAATCCATTTCCCCAGTGATCCGCGCCCAGCCAATAGCCAAGCTCATCCACCAAAGAGATGCCGCCAATCAGGTCATGCCCATGAGTAATCGCAAAAACGAGATCGTTTTGTGTGCTGTGCCTGTCAAAGAATTCAATCGCATCTGTACAGGTATAGGGGCGCGGTACACGGCTCAGCCATTTTGATACGTCCGGATGACCAAGCATGCGGACAACATCAGCTGCGTCCCCCGGCGGAAAACGGCGCAGCGTAATGCGCGACAGGTGCAAGGCCCCGTTTTCCAACGCAGACAGATTGTTTTGCGTCATTGCACCCCTCCTTTCTGACTGGTGGGCTTTGGGAGATCACACAAAAGCAAAAGGGACCGGCGTTTCCACCGATCCCTTGAATTTCTTCAAACCTTTTGGGTACGGCTTATTCTGCGGCTTCCGCCATCGGGAGAACAGAAATGAATGTGCGGTTTTTCAGACCTTTGTGAAAGGTCACGGCACCGTCAACAGTTGCAAAGATCGTGTGATCCTTGCCCATGCCAACGCCGTCGGCAGGCCAAAACTTGGTGCCGCGCTGACGCACGATGATGTTGCCGGGAATGACAGCTTCGCCGCCATATTTTTTCACACCAAGACGACGACCAGCTGAGTCGCGTCCGTTACGGGATGAGCCGCCTGCTTTTTTATGTGCCATTTGGTCTCTCCTTAACCTTTAGCCAGTTCTTTGGCCTGTGCGATCCAGTCTTCACGACCGACACGACCTTTGAATGACAGTTTCTCTTCGATAGCGTCTACATCCGCGTCTGTCCATGCAGCAATCTGAGCAAAGGTTGTAATGCCTTCGGCGTTCAATTTACCAACAATGACCGGACCAATGCCCGAGATTTCGGACAGATCGTCGCCGTCAGATTTCTTTGCAGCGGCTTTCTTTGGCGCTGCTTTTTTCTCTGCCTTTGGTTCTGCGTCAGCTTTTGGCGCAGCTTTCTTGGCGGCTTTGGGTGCGGCAGCTTTCTTGGCTTTCGCAGGCTTGGCAGCCTCGTCAGCGGATTTGCCCGTGATCGCGGCAACGGCAGCGGCGGAAACGGAACCTGTACCAACGGCGGCCATCACTTTGGATTTGCCGGCACCTGTCGCCAGAATGTCACCGATCTTGACCAGCGTCAGTTTCTGACGGTGACCCTTGGTGCGCTTGGAAGAGTGCTTACGACGGCGCTTGACGAAGTTGATAACCTTCTCGCCTTTGATCTGGTCGACAACTTCGGCCTGAACAGCGGCGTCTTCGATCAACGGGGCACCGACCTGAACCTTGTCGCCACCGAGCATCAGCACTTCATTGAATTGTACGGTTTCACCGGCATTTGCTGCAATACGTTCCACCCGAAGCATATCGCCCGAGGCTACCTTGTATTGCTTACCGCCAGTCTTGATGACTGCGAACATCGCGTCTTCCTTTGTCTATCCGCGTTCTGTGGTCCCCGTCAGGGTGTTTTGAACCAGCATCCTCGCTGTGTTCACCTCGAACAGCGCGCCCTTGGGGCGTCATTGAAAAAAGTCCCGAAACAGGGAGTCCTGTCAGGATTGGCGCTTATTGGGGGTAAAGACCGTGTAAGTCAAGCAGCTTTGCCATGCTAATGTGACGTTTCAGGCCTCCACCAAAGCCAGGGGTCTTGTGTTTGCTGCATGACCTTGCGGCAGCGCACATTTTGACCCCCAAAACGCCCGATACCCGTCGCATTTCGCAAAGAGTGTGATCAGATCAAGTTCGTAACGAGTAAGACGATGTCCATGCACTTTCCCGAACCGGTTTACGTCGGTGACGGAAAGTGATCAGAGCGGCAGGCGTTGCATTTGGGTTTCCTGGGAAACAACTTATGCGACGCCGTCGCACCCTGCGCCTAAAGTTCCTTTGCCGTCATGTTCAAGGCTACCGTGCGCCCCAAAGCATAGGAAATGTCCTCGTAGGCTTTACCGAACCCGTTGAACAATGCCCTGTTCAGCGCCTGTCCTGCGGGGGTCTTGGCAAATGCAATATAGGTGCGCAGATCATCATCGGTAAGCGGATGATAGGCCAGCAACAGAAAGCCATGCAGCCATTCGCTGGTGTCGCGACTGCTTTCCTCGATGTCACCTGCCGCATCTTTCAGCATTTCTTCTTCGGTCATTTCTATGGCGTTGCCATCCACCATCCCGCGCAGGAACTGATAGTTCGAATTCAAGGCGCTGGTAACATTGCGCGTGATCATATCACCGCTTTTGACATATTCCTCGATCAACATCAGACGCGGGTCATCTTGTCCCTCAGACGAGATGAAACGGCCACGGGCCGCTGCTTCGACATCTTTGTCCTGGATTGCGCGGCGTGCGGCGTTTTCAAGCTCGACAATCTGCGTTCCCTTTTCACTGGCATAGAATGAAATCACTTCTTCCAGTTCCGCGCCTTTCAATTCCTGTTCCAGCTCTGCACGCACAAGTTCTACCATGAGTGCGGGTTCATAAATGCGGCTGACCTGTAGGGCCCAACCCGCACCGCCCTGCCCGTTCAACATTTCGTCGTTCAGGTCTTGCGTCTGTGCGATGCCCTCTTCGCTGAGGATCTCGGCGGCCTCGTGCAGTTTCAGGACATCGACCAGGACATTCATCCGCGCGTCGGCCAGGGCACTCAAGGTGCTCAACGCCCAGAAAACCGGCCACAGCAAAAGGAACTTGCGCATCACAAGTCCTGACTTGGTTGCATCGAAGAGAGCCGCTGGGCGACAACTTCAAAACGGTTTGCCTGGATTTCGAATTGAACGGCATTCATCAGGGCATAGACCTTTTGCATCTCGGGTTCTGCCAATGCCTCGGCGTAGGCCGCGATCTCTGCATCAGAAAACGATTGATAGGTATAGGCGGCATTGGCCAGGGCGCTGGTCTTGATGGCAGTGCGCATTTCGCTTTCCTGACTGCGCATCGCTTCGCGCAGGTCGGGTTCATCCATCTGGAGTTCAATCACCCCGGCAGCCGCAGCGGCCAACAAGAACCTGATTTGCACCTCCTGGATTGCGCGGATGGAACTGTCCGCGACATCGCTTGCCTCGTTCAACGCCGAAAGTAAGGCGACACGCGGTGAACCGATGCGTACCAAACCGTCAATGATCGACGTGCCACTTTCGGATTTCAGGCTGTCATCCTCAAACATATGCGAGGCGTTTTCAGCCACCACCAATCGCTGTCCGAGATCAGAAGCATAGAAATCGGCCGCATGGGCCAACAGATCATCGCTGAGTGTTTCTGAGAGGATCTCAAGCGCCATGTCGTGCATGAGATCCGTTTTGAAGACTTCGCTGACCAGGCGCGACCATTCGGATCCGAAATCATCGGCGCTCAGCCCCAGCATCTGCGGCGCGGAATCCGCAGAGAGCCGGATGCTTTCCAGAGCGACATCAAATCCGGTTACTTCCAGGAAAGCCTCCAACCGTTCGGTTTCTGCGGCACGAACGGTATGGGTTTGTAATACAAGGGCAGACAGACATAACAGCGAAAGGGCCAGCAGAGGTCTGCGGAACAAGGCAAGCATTGAATAATCCTTTTTACTGAAGGCAATGTAGTCTGCAATTGTGGGTGATCCAAGTCGCGGCGCGATCAAATTCCAGATAGGTAGACGGGTTTGTTATTGCGGCCATCCTATATCGTTTTTCAGCTATGAACACTGCCCTTCGTCCTGTTGCTTTAACCAGATCAGATCGCCGTTGGCATGACCTAAAAGGCCAAACAGCGTGAAATAGCGGGCGGTGCGGACCAGCCCGGTGGCTGCATTTATACTGCCAATTTGATTTGCCACCTCGGTGCATCGACCGTGCCGGGTGATGTTTGTTCCCCCGTATTTCACATAAATTACTTGACCAAACGGAACTGCCATTGGATGTTCGGTCTGGTATTTCGTCTTTTGTTTTACGGTTTTTTCGCCGTTTCACGATTTTGAAAAAACTGATCCACGTCGTGCACCATATTCTGTGCATCGAAATCAGAGCTGATAATTCATTTTGCGCCGCCTTTGCGCGCTTCTTCTTTTGGAGACCTGTAACATGTCCAAGTACGCTGTCGCCGGCCAAGACCTCAAGAAACTACTGACCAAATCCAAACAAAAGCCGGTCAATTTTGCATATGCGCCAGGCAAAACCCCTGCTGATGACTATCTGGGCATGGACAGGATCAAAGCCAGCACAGCCATCTTGAAGGAAGCTAAAGCGGAAATGGGCGGCAAGGTCGCCTCGGGAACCGTCACTTTGGACGGGCGCGATGTGAAACTGACCTGCGAGACGTTGATCCCCAACCTTGCCAAGAAGTTCAAGAAGCACCTCAAGGTCTATAAAATCACTTTCAACGTTATCGTGATGGACATTGATGGCACGGTTCTGGAATCTGACCTTGAAGAACAGGAAGATGATGGTCCACCACGGGAGGACCCTGTTGCGGGGCAAACCGGTGCACCCGTTCCGCCACCACCGCCGCCGCAGCTTGATAATGCCCCGGCTGAGGATGAAGTGGTTGATGACGGCCTCAAGGGCTGGTTGACGGACCGACTCAAGCGTTTGGTACCCGAAGTGAAGAAATTCGCCGCCATCAATCCGGTTGGCGGGCCACGCGTGGTCAAGGGTATGCAGGACGCTCAGAAGTTGCTGTCAAAGAACATACTGGACAAGGCCGAGCAATTGATCGGCAATCTTGAGAAACTTCTGAAGGTAACGCCTCCGCCCAAAGCCCCACCGATGCCGCAAGCCTCCGCCGAGACAGTGCCCGCTCCGCCGCCCACAGACATCGAAGCGGTACGTAGAAAGCTGCAGCAGGCCTATGATCAACTGGCAGGTGACCTTGAGCAGTTTCTCAAACGCGCAGCCCCTTCCAAGTCTGGCAAGGCAAGCCAATTGGCGGCGGCATTCCGGCAAGAAATCACCGGAACCGACATGAAGAAAGCGGCAACTCTGGTGTCCGCCTTGAAAAAGTTCGTTGAGGGCAACCAGGCGAACTTGCCGGCTCTTTCCCAGGCGGCATTGGCAAAAGAAGCCGTCGCGGTGGCGACCGGCCCTGCCCCAGCCGAACGATATGAACAATCCGCTGGTATCATGAACAAATACCCCAAGGGAGCGAATGCCGCCCGTACTGCGATGGACGGCTTTGCCGCGATTCTGGGAGATCAGCCTGTCACCGACGATCTGATTGCCCAGGCCAAGGTTGATATCGACGCCGCACAAAAGGTATTGGATGCCGCCAAAGAGCGCCTGGCAAAGGCACAGGCGTTGCCGGACGGTGAGGCCAAGATCAAAGCCATCGCACAAGAACAGGGGGATGTCAGCGCTGCCGAAGAAAGGTTGGCGGCAACCAAATCCTTTGAGAAGGCCGCAATTTCAAAGAAGGCATTGGTCGAGGCACTGGCCTTTGGCCCACTCTCTGCAAATTCCGGTCAAAGCCTGTCGGATGAGGCTGCAGCGGCCTTGATCACCGGGTTTACCCGCGACCCATCCCTTGCCAAGGCCGCTCTCGATGCGGCATCAACCGGTGCATATCCGGATGCTGTGGCGCTGAACCTTGCCGCAGTGATCGACGCTAAAGAAACCAACTTTGCCTCGGATACAGGGCGTCACTTCACCAACCCAAAATTCAGCGATCATTATGCCAAGCAACTGTTGGAGATGGGTGCCAATACAGGGCCAGCTTTCTTTGAGCGTATGCCCGATTATGTCAATTCCGGCCGCCAGTTCAATGCCGATCCCCTGCAGGAAAACGGTATCACCGATCCCGCCGCACGGGCGCAAATCCGATCTGTCGCGGTTGGCGCGGCCTTGCTGAACAGTTCAGGCGAGATTGATACAACTTCGCAAGCGGCAAAGGATGCGATTGGTGATTTACTGTTTAACCCGCGCTCATTGAAAAACCCAACACCTGCGATGAACGAGCATGTGATCAAGACGCTCAACACCTTTAACGATCCGACCACCGGTGCAAAAGCGAATGCTGTTCTGAGCGATATTCCCGATGAAACGCCTGCGAACTCAAAAACACTGGTGCGCCGTGCATTGCGCAAGGGGGCGACAGATACGGTTGGCAAAGCCGATGTACAAAAGGCCGTACTTGCCTCGATGCTGAAGCCACTGGATCAGGGTCCGGTTGGATCGTGCTTTTCAACAGCGCCCTGTCGACGCATGCGTGAAACCGATCCGATTTCTGCGATGGAAGCCTATGCATCAATCGCCGGAACCGGCAAATACAAACCTGCCAACGGGCCTGAAGTGCCTATCGTCACGCGTATTCCCGCCAACGAAGACCCGATCATGCGCAGTTGGGAATATTCCATGGCGACCTCAACGGCGCGTGCAGCAGGCTCGAACGAGCGCGACCGTGTCAAAGGTTTGACAAATGGAGCAATGAACAGCCTTGGCGGTGGCATCAATGATTTCCTCGTTCGTCGTGCCAAAAGCGCTGGTGGGATCAAGGGTTTTGCCAAGGGCAACCTTGAAAAGCTGCAAGCCAAAGGTCGTCTCAAGGAGTTGAAGAAAAAGGTCAGCGAAGAAGTCGATCTTGTCTACGATCCCAATTCGACGATTGTGGCCGCGTCAGACGGCAAATCTTCGACCGGTCGCTATGTGCTGCGCCGCAAGGACAATGGCAACGACATCACAACGCCGGACGCATTTGGCGATTATATCGCTGATCAGGCTATCGAAGCTTATGGTATTGACCCCACATCACAGGAAGCGAGCGATTTACGTGACCTGTGCAAGGAACCGGCCTTCCTCGATTCGATGAAATCTGGCGATACCGCACCTTGGGCCATGTCTTCGGGCGGGCAGACCACCGCTGCAACCCAGACGCTGTTTGGCAAGGGCCTTAAGGACAAGGTCATTACAGCCAGGGGCGCAACTACGGACGACACTGCCGATCGCACAGAACAAATATTGACGGACCTTCTGGGCAGTTTTGATGGTTCCGACGCAGAAATGATCACGATCAAGACCGTCGGTATTCACGGGTTCAACGCTCTGCCCAACGATCCCTCACTTGAGCCGTTGCAGCGCGGCGGGAAATCCAAACTGGCAGAAAACATCAAACGGGAATTGATTGATCGTGCCGAAGCCATGCATGACAAAACCTACGATGTCGACAAGACCGGCTATCTTTATGACAAGATCGCAGCCCAAACAGCGGCCGAAATCGGTGATCGGACAATCCGGCGAAAACTTCGTGCGGCCCTGGTCGCCCGACGCCCGACAGTTGGTCAAACCCCCGCCGAAATAAACACTGGTATTCTCGCCGCAATTACCGATGCCAAACCGCATTTCCCGCCGACCAAGGCCGATGTTTGGGAGAGAATTCTCAAGGCGAATGCAACTGGCAAAACTCAGACTGCAATCATTCAGGACGAAGGAGCGCCCGAATTCGTGATCGCCGACAGCAATTGGGGCAGTTCTACCAGCCACACGTTTTTTGTTGTTGCTCCGGACCCGATCAGCGGGGAAATGGCAATGTTTGAAAAGACAATTCCACCCGGTTCGCTACGCCCCTCGGATCGTGACTGGACAGATGCGAAATGGGCTGCGATCAAATGACCAAGACTTATGAAAGGTTTCCATCATGACAGATGACATTCCACAAATCATCCTGGGCCTTGGCGAGGACAGCGAATACGTTGTGATGGTTGGCGCGGAGGAGGCCGAAGCGACGACGCTGGCGACCCTGATGAAATTGGCCCCCGAATTGCGCAAACCCGAGGCGGCAGCAGAAGCCGCCCGCGCCATCAACTACCTGAGTCAGGGTGCCGCATTTCGGGTGATCGAAGATCCGGCTGCTTTTGAGGCCCAATACCGCAAGACACTCGCCTCGGAAGATCCCAATGCCCCCTGGGCTGAAGGTGTTATCCGCCTGTCCGACTATGGCGTTCCCGATTTCACCACGATCAAGGCCCCCGGCATCACAGGGACGGTCCTTACATATTTTGCCGTCGACGACATGCTTGGCCTGCCCTACAGGATCGAAGTTGATCTGGGGTCTTCCAACATGTCTGTCACCGATGACCAATACAAGGCGTTGGATCTCGAACCGCTCGAGTTTGGCGACGAACAGCAAATGCCGACTCCTGTGAATCCTGAAGAAGACGATTTGTCAAAGATGATGGAGTCCGGGATTGCCGGTGATGACTAGCGGCTAGCACTGCTCTGTCAGTGCCAGTTTACATGGCGACGCTTGCATTTTTTGCAGCGGGCGTCGCCTGCCGCTGGACAGCCAGGTTTTGCCTGTTGCGGTAAAGGAAAGTTGATTGATTTTGGTTTGCTTATACAAAGCTGTTGATTTAGCTGGGTTTCGCTGTGAGGAAGGCCTTAATTCAACGCGAACGGCTATGCAGGCCGGTTTTTTCATTCGGAGCCAATCAATTGAGCATTGCTTATCTTGTTACCCATTCCGGCGGCTTTCATGCGGATGAGGTGCTATCTACTGTGGTGCTCTCCCGCCTGTTTCCTGATGCAGAGCTGAAGCGCACCCGCGAGCTTGACTGGCTGACCCCTGCATCAGACAGGATCATCTATGATGTCGGTGGTGATTTTGATGCGCAAGCCAAGATCTTTGACCATCATCAACGCCCCTGTCCACTGCGCGAGGATGGTCGCCCGCTCAGTTCTTTTGGTTTGATCTGGCAGCACTACGGCCGCGGGTATTTGGCGGCTATGGAGGTGCCCGCGGCGGACATAGAAGAAATTCATCAGGCCTTTGACACAAAATTTGTTCTGCCGATTGATCTGCTGGACAACGGTGCCCTGGAACCATCTGTTGCCGGACCGCTGTCGTCGCTGACCTTGCCCACGTTGATCGGCAGTTTGAAACCCGTATTTGATGATCCTTCGCCCACAGCGGAAGACGAAGCGTTCAGGATAGCCTTGTCAATCGCGCGCCACTTTGTCGAAGCCTGTGTCAGAAACCTTGCCGCCAAGGCTCGTGCCCGGAGTGTTGTGGCGGCAGCGGTGGAAAACGCCGGCGATTCAGCGATCCTGGAGTTGCCTATGGGCATGCCCTACCTGTCGGTACTTGAAAGATCGGGGGCCGATCATATTCTGTTTGTCGTCAATCCACGCGGTGCAGACTGGACGTTGAATGGCATCAAACTGTCGAATGACACTTTTGATCAACGAGCCGATCTGCCTGCCAACTGGGCCGGCCTGACCGACAGCGACCTTGAGGCTGCATGTGGGGTCAAGGGGGCCAAGTTTTGTCACAACGCCCGTTTTCTTGCGGTTGCTGACTCCCGTGATGCAATCTTGAAAATGGCTGACCTGGCAGTGAGTGAAGTGCTGCAGTCTGTTGGCGGCGATAAACTGTAGACCCACCGCCACCGTCTGGAGCAATGTAAACGCGGGTTTGCGTTCGGTACCAGCACGCCTACAATCAAGCACCATAGCTGACAGGATTGCCCATGGAACTTGACACAATTACCCCCTTCACACCGATTGCATCCCTGATCGGCGGCATTTTGATCGGGTTGAGCGCCATCATCGTGATGGCTGTTTTTGGGCGCATTGCCGGCGTTTCGGGCATCACCGGCACTGTTTTGAATGCGGTAGGAACCCCAGATCGGGGAAAAACCGACCTTGGGTGGCGTGTGGCCTTTATTGCCGGTTTGATTGCTGCCCCGCTTGGTTATGCCGCGACCACCGGCATCGGGGTCTCCCAGACGGTGCCAGGATCGTTGATCGGGATGGCCGTGGCCGGCGGCATCGTCGGCATCGGCACATCAATTGGATCGGGATGCACCTCGGGGCATGGCGTCTGTGGATTGGCGCGTCTGTCCCTGCGGTCCCTTGTGGCAGTGCTGATCTTTATGGCCAGCGCGATGCTGACTGTTTTTGTGCTTCGGCACGTGGTTTGAAGGAGATCATCATGCGCATTCTGATGGGGTTGATTGCGGGTTTGGTTTTTGGCGCGGGGTTGGTTGTGTCAGGCATGTCCGACCCGGCCAAGGTTTTGAATTTTCTGGATATTGCCGGCACATGGGACCCGTCGCTCGCATTTGTCATGGGCGGAGCTTCGATCACGGCATTTCTGGGATACCGTCTGGTGCTGCGCCTACCGGCCCCAAGGTTGGACAGGTCATTCCATCTACCCAGGACAAGGCAGATCGACAGGCGTCTGGTTCTCGGCGCGGTATTGTTTGGATTGGGCTGGGGGATTGGCGGCTTCTGTCCCGGACCGGCGTGGACCGCCCTGCTCTTGCTCGCGCCGGGAACGTTGGTTTTCATTCCGATGATGTTGTTGGGTCTATGGCTTGGCCCAAAACTCGCGGCGCGCTTGTGAGTGACGCCTGATCGTCGCGACCTTGCCGCAGCCAAGCCTTATTCCCGTTGCAAAAGCGAGATTGATTCAAGAGGCGACTGATTATGGAAGACATGGAAAACAAAAGGTCAGGCAAACATGACAAGATGTTTGCGCTGTTGCGCCAGGAAGATCTTTGTGAGGAAAGACGCAAACGTGCCATCGCCACTGCGCAACGCTATCTGGACGAGGATACGGCGCATCAGTTTCTCCTGCGCGGGTTGTCGTCGCTGCGGCCATGGGTAGAGGGGCGCAAGGATGCAGAAAACAAACAGCCGAGGAAGTAACCGCAATACCTGATCCTGCACCGATTAGAAAAACGCGCTGGCATCCAGCCCAACAGTTATGGCACCCACGACCCTTCCTGTGTCCGGGTCAGTGACCGAAAAGGACACCTGCCCCTGATAGCGTTGTGTGCTTTCGTCCAGTCGGATGTCGTCAATAAAGACCGCGCCTGAGCCTTTGGAAAATGTTTCCTGAAATTTGGTCTCATCGCCTTGCCAGTAGTCCGAGGTGACGTTGCTGACAGCAACATTCAACCCCTTGTGATCCATCACGATCACTTCCGTGATGCGACCGTTAGAGTGTTCCAGACGTTCACGCAGAAACATGGAAAGCGGTGTATTCAGCACGCGGTCTACAAATGGTGAAGCAGCCTGACCAATCTCGGCGCGCCAGGCCGCGTCGCGTGTGATGATTTCGGTTTCTGACAGATCGCGGGTTTGTCGGTTCTGGGCGTTGATTGCATGCACGATTTGGATGTTGTTGATCCATTTCATGAGGTCGTCGTAAATGTATTGCGACATTGCAGGGGGTATTTCCGCCGCCTGGGCCAGCGGTGCCGCAATTACCGCAAGCGTATGTAACGTATATCTGAACATTGGGGTTCCTTTGGTCTGGGCCATGCAGGCGGATCAAGGTCGCTTGCGCAACCAGATTAAGGGGGCCTGTTTTAAAAGCAGGTAAAAGGCTGATCCAGAATTCTTGTTTTATTCTTCACGTAAACATTTGAAATAAATAAATTTAGTTAAGTTTTCCGCGGGAGGACGATTGATTGACAGTGACATCCATCGCATTTGGTCATAATGCCGGGGTTTTCGACCCAAATGGGCCAAAGCGGAAGCATCCGACAATCACCGGGTTTCTCCCTTGAACCCCAGGGCCACGACAAATTTTTCGGAACTGTCCGAGCGGCTGGATGGAGGTTTGATGTTGTGAACCTTGGTAAAGCGCTGTTTGAGCAGCTTTTGCAGGTCCCCTTCTGCACCACCTGCAAGCACCTTGGCAACAAAGGTGCCGCCCTCGTCCAACACGTCAAATGCGAAATAGGCTGCTGCCTCGCATAGTGCCATGATCTTGAGGTGGTCGGTCTTCTTATGTCCTGACGAAGAGGCCGCCATGTCCGACATCACTACATCCGCCTTGCCGCCCAACAATTCCTTGACCCGCTGATCTGCATCACCTTCCATAAAGTCGATGACATGCAGTTCGCAGCCTGCGATCGGTTCCATTTCCTGTAGGTCAATGCCAAGGATCGTACCCACGGCCTTGCCTCCGCGTTCGCCTAATACGTTGGAACGTTTTACCGCGACCTGACACCAGCCTCCAGGTGCCGCACCCAAATCAACGATCCGTGCGCCCGGAACGAGGAACCTGAACTTGTCGTCCAGCTCCATGATCTTGTAGGCGGCCCGGCCACGATAGCCTTCCTTCTTGGCGCGCTGAACATAGGGGTCGTTCAATTGGCGTTGCAGCCAACGGGTTGAACTGGTGGTGCGTCCGCGTGCAGATTTGACCTTTACTTTCAATTCGCGCTGACCACGCCCGGAAGTGTTCTTGCCGGTGGGGGTCTTGCCTGTTGGTGTCTTGGCCATCTCAGTACTTTCCTTCTTCGAGCACGCCGTCTGCCGACATTTGCGCATAGAGCAGGCCTTCGCGCAGGCCGCGGTCTGCGACACTTAACCGGTCTGTCGGCCAACAGCGCATCAATGCCTGCAGGATGGCTGCCCCTGACATGATCAGGGCTGCCCTGTCCAGTCCGATACGTGGATCTGCGCGCCGTCCTGCAGGCCCCATCGCGAGATAAGAATGGATCACCTTGTCGATCTGCGCTGATGTCATGCTCAAGCCGTCGATTTTGGTCCGGTCGTAACGGCGCAGGTTCAGATGGCTTGCTGCAACGGTTGTTACGGTACCAGAGGTGCCGACGACCTGAAACCGTTCCTGTGGTTGCGCAGATTGATAGGGGGTGAAATCTTGCAGGTTTTCCTCGAAAAACCATGACATCAAAGCAAAGCGGGCGGCATCGTCTTCAACATCAGCGAACTGGTCTCGCAGGGTGGCCACACCCAATGGCACCGAAATCCAGTCGACGACCTTGGCGCTGGGAATGTCGGTGATCCCTTGATCAAAGCCGGAATGCAGCCGCATGATGCTCTGTGCCCGATCGCGTTTGGGCACTTTTGAAATGTCGATCCAGACCAGTTCTGTTGATCCGCCGCCAATATCCACCACCAGCAGATTCTCGGTTTTGTGATTGACCAGTGGCGCACAGGAGATCACCGCAAGCTGTGCTTCTTCCTCCGTCTTGATGATTTCAAGCTTCAGCCCAGTCTCGCGCTGGATCCGGCGCATGAACTCTGTTCCATTTAATGCCCGGCGGCAGGCTTCGGTTGCGACCAGTCGCATGCGTTTGACTTTGTTACGGCGCAATTTTTGTTGACAGATGCGCAATGCCTGAATAGTGCGCGCCATCGATCCGCGCGACAAGCGCCCGGTCTTCTCAAGCCCAGCCCCCAATTGGACGGACTTCGAGAAACTGTCTACCACATGAAAACCGCTGCCCCTGGGCTGGGCGATTAACATACGGCAGCTATTTGTGCCCAGATCAAGGGCTGCATATAGCTCGGACGATCTGGGCGGAACTGGCGCGGGGCTCAGAGCCGACGGTGTGTCCTTATCGAGCGCGCCCGCACCTTTGGGACGCTGTGGCGCCATGGTGTTGCGCCTTTCATAACGAGTTGTGGATAAGGTAGTGCCGCAAGGTCTTTCGCGCAAGCAGGAAGGAGACTGATGCCGTGGTATTTTCAGGCGAGCGGATGCAGGGCACGGTATTGGGCGATCCAGTCAGCGTTGGTTTGATCGGCAAGTTTGCGCAGCGTTGGATTGGTACCCTGAGCAAGCCGACCTTCACAACCGATGTGGGTAAGCACCTGGGCCAAGACACCAATGGGATCCTCGGCCAATGCCTCATAGGTAAGATGCAGCGGGGTAATGCCCTGCAGATCGAACCAAACCCGCCAATGCCTGTCCAGATTGCGCAATTCCGTCATCCGCTCTGTTATCGCATCGGGGTCAAAGCCTTCCTCGCTGCTCGGTCTCAACCTTTCCATGTCAGAGCCGTCGCTGTTTTGATGCCATAGCCCTGTTTGTTCTGCACGCAAAAGTGACACAGCCTCTGCCAGTTTGTCCTGACGGGACAGGTGAATGAATCTGAGTGGTCCGAATGCCGCTTCAAGCCTGGCAAGGTCATCAGGGAGATCGGGGTAGCATCGGTCGAGCCATGACATGGCAAAACCCAGATCCTGGCCCATCAGCCGCATGCCAAAGACGCTTGTTCCGCCGAAACCTTCCTGACGCAATGCATCAAGATACCGCTTGTTGAACGCGGCATCGGTTACGTCAACGCGACAGTCGATGCCCCAATGTTCCGACCATTCCTGTAGGGAAGGTTCGCGCAGAAACGAATTGGGTCGCCCTGCCGCGCCGGTCTGTTCAAGTAATGTACAAAGCAAGGTCGTTCCGCTGCGCGGATTGCTGCACAAGATGAAATTGGAGGTTCGTCGGGTCATGCTCCCGCATAACAAGCCTGAACGAAGCCGCATACATCAAATCAAAACGCCTCACTAAGAATGTGAGAATTATGACGGTCCCTGCCCCTCGTGACCTGCGGCCCTATGCACTAGAACCAAGAGGGTCGCGGATGGCGCCTGCGGTGTCGAAAAACGGCGCTGCCTAAGCTGTGCAAACCAGTAGAAGTCGAAGAAATGAACGGGGAATCAGACCATGACAGAGGTGAAACATGCCTGATGTGACAATTGTTTATTGGCGCGACATCCCGGCACAGGTGATTGTGGGCAAGGGCCGTCGCGGCTCAAAACGCCCGCTGCCAGAACGGTTCGAACAGGCGATTGACCGCGTGGCGATGCGTATTGGTGCCGCTGATAGCGACGCCTATATGGCCGATTGGCGCAAGGCGGACGCCTATACGGTCGAAGGGGACGCGGATGCAATCGCAGATGCAGAGGTTCTTCGAATTGATACCGAATACGATAAAGCGCGCCTGAAAACGCTGATTGATAATGAAGGTCGTGCAGCAAACGCACAGGCTTCCCAAGGCTAAGTCCGCACCTCCCATGATAAAGGATACACTCATGGCTTTATTGAATTTTCGCCGTAAAGAAGTCTCTGCACCCAGTATTCACGGGAGCGAGGTTGAAGCCTTTCTGCAAGATTATTCGATCGAAGTGATGCCGCGCACGGCTGAGAAGGTTGAGGATTTTACCGCCCTGCTTCCTGCAGGCACCCGTGTATATATCGCCCATATCGAAGGCACGCCAATTGAAGAAATGGTCGCAACGGCCAAAGGGTTGAACGCGGCCGGTTACAATGTCATGCCACATTTCCCGGCACGGATCATCAAGGACAAGGCGACCCTGGCTGACTGGATCGCCCGTTATCAGGGTGAGGCGGATGTAAAACAGGCTTTGTTGCTGGCGGGGGGGCTTGCCACTCCTCAGGGAGACTACAGCGATTCAATGCAGTTGATGGAAACGGGATTGTTTGATGCGGCGGGTTTCACCCGACTTCACGTCGCTGGCCATCCCGAAGGCAACCGGGACATTGATGCCACCGGTACGGCGGGCGTCGATGCGGCACTGAGATGGAAGAACGATTTTCAGACCCGTACGGATGCGAAAATGGCCATTGCCACACAATTCGCCTTTGAGGCCAAGCCGATCATCGCCTGGGCCGACAGTCTGGCCGAGGCTGGAATCACCCTGCCCGTTCATATCGGCATTGCTGGACCAGCCAAGCTGCAGACATTGATCAAGTTCGCCATCGCCTGCGGCGTCGGTCCATCCCTCAAGGTGTTGCAGAAACGCGCAATGGATGTGACCAAGCTGTTGCTACCCTATGAGCCGACAGAGGTTGTTACCGAACTGGCATGCCACAAGGCCGCCAATCCCGATTGCAACATCACCAACGTGCATTTCTTTCCGCTTGGTGGCATCAAGACCAATGCCAACTGGGCAATTCAAAACGGCGGTTCTTCTGCCGTTCCTGCAAAACCTGCCGTCTAAGGACACCTAAATGACCCGCACCATCATCGAATCCAAAACCAAAACCGCCGTCATCGGTTTTGACGAACCTTTCTGCGTTATCGGAGAGCGGATCAATCCGACAGGTCGCAAGATCCTTGCCGAAGAATTGGAACGTGATGATTTCAGTCGGGTGGAGTTTGATGCGGTCGCGCAAGCCAATGCGGGCGCCACAGTGCTGGACGTCAACTCCGGCGCAGTTTTCTCCAATCGAATGGCCGAAGATCCACGCTATGCGGACAACAATTTTGTCGAACCGATGCTGATGCCGGAAATGATCAAACGCGTGCAGGCCGTGACTGACACCCCCCTCTGCATCGACAGTTCGGTTCCCGGCGCTTTGGAAGCGGGCCTGCAAGCTTGCGAGGGACGTCCGCTGTTAAACTCTGTTACCGGTGAGGAAGAAAGGTTGGAACTGGTTCTGCCGCTGGTCAAGAAATACAATGTACCGGTTGTAGCAATCTCGAACGACGACACTGGTATTTCAGAAGACCCTGATGTGCGTTTTGCCGTGGCAAAACTGATCGTGGAACGGGCCTCGGATTTTGGCATACCCGCACATGACATTGTGGTTGATCCGCTTGTCATGCCAATTGGCGCGATGGCGACCGCGGGCCATCAGGTCTTTACCCTTGTGCGCCGTCTGCGTGAGGAACTGGGCGTGAACACGACCTGCGGTGCTTCGAATATCTCGTTCGGTTTGCCAAACCGTCATGGGATCAACAATGCTTTCCTGCCGATGGCGATGGGAGCGGGTATGACTTCCGCTATCATGAACCCTGTTGCCCTGCCGGTAAACGCGACCAAGATCGAAGCCAAGAAGGCAGAGCTTGAGGCGCTGGGTGTGGTCCTGCCCGAAGGCATGGACGACGAAGTATTCGTTCAGCTTTTCGGGATGGGGTCGACCAAGCCGCGCCCAGGCAAGGAGATGGAAGCGATCCGGGCGGCGAATTTCCTGTTTGATCGCGATCCGCATGGTGGCGAATGGATCAGGTTCAACAAGGTTGCACCGAAAGCAGGTCAGGAAGGGCGTGGCCGTGCCGGCCGAGTCGGCGGTCGACGTCGCGGTTGAATAGGCCACGTCCTGACCGTCCTGAAAATTGGCAAAGGCCGCGCGGCAAAGGCGCGGCCTTATGCGTTTCATGCTGTGTCACGAAGGTTGATGTCCTGCTCGCTGATCGGGTGGTAACGCCGAATTAACAAAACGTCCGCTAGAAACGCCTTATCCAACCAAGGAGGCGCGCTGCGATGAGTCCTTTCCAATCCCTTTTTTGCGGAACGAGTGATGGCTGAAACGTTTATTCCAGAGGGCAAACTGGACACGAGTGCTGCCGTGGGGTTCCATGCCGCACTTTTGGCACATGTCGGGCAGGACATCGTCATTGATCTTCACAAAGTGACGCAAATCGGTGCGCTTTGCTGCCAACTATTTTTGGCGGCTGCTCGCACTGCGCGATCTTCGCACGCTGGCTTTTCTGTCATCAACGTCACTGATCCTGTTCTTGTTCAACTCGCCAGCATGGGGCTGACACCCGAAACACTCGCGGAGGGTAAAACATGACCCTTGAAATACTTGCGGTAGATGACAGTCGTACCATGCGTGAGATGATAAAACTCGCTCTTCTCCCCGCGGGGTTCAGGGTGCATACGGCAGATGACGGCCTGCACGGGATCGAAGTGCTGGATGGCATCGCACCGGATGCAATAATCACCGACATCAACATGCCCCGCATGGACGGGTTCGATTTTATCGACGCAGTGCGCAAACAGGAAAATTACCGCGTGACCCCCATTCTCGTGCTGACGACAGAGGCCGCGCCCGAACTGAAAGCCCGCGCACGCGCTGCCGGTGCAACGGGTTGGATTGTGAAACCTTTTGATCCGGTAAAATTAATCAAAGCCCTTCAAATGGTTGCCGGTTAGAAAGGTGTCGTATGAGCAACCACCCTGATCAGATGGCAGACATTCGTTCTACATTTTTTGTCGAATGTGAAGACCTGCTTGAGGCCTTGCAAGACGGGCTTGAAACCATGGCAGACGGGTCGGAGCATGCTGAAACGATCAATGTGATGTTTCGCGCCGTCCATTCGATCAAGGGGGGTGCCGGTGCCTTTGGCTTGGATCGGCTGGTGCAGTTTGCCCATCGTTTCGAAACGGTTCTGGATGACATGCGCGCAGGCCACCTAAAGGTCGGATCAAATGTGCTCAAGGTGCTTTTCCAAGCGGCTGACCACCTGTCAGATCTGGTTTGGGCCAGTCGTAGTGGGGATGATCTACCGGACAGGGAAACTGCAAATTTATTGGCGCGTTTCGACAGGTTGTCGGATGACCGGCGCGATTCTACCTGCGAACAACCCGTTTCCTGCGTGAAAGCCCCTTCCAGTCGCCCTGCGCCTGAGGCACCGACCAGGACAGCCGCAGATGCTGCGCCCAATCGCGAAAACCTGCAGCGGCATCTTGATCCCGATGTTCCAGCCTCTCGGATCACGGGGACTTACATCATTGTTTTCACGCCACGGTCAGCATTTTTTGAAACTGGCAACGAACCGTCTTTGTTGCTGCAGGATCTGGCGCAATTAGGTGAAATCAGCGTGGCCTGCGATGCGTCGAGATTGCCGGAATTGTCCAGGTTGTCACCAGAAACACCACATCTTAGCTGGATCGTGACCCTTTTCAGTGATGTTGATGAGGCTGAAATCAAATCGATTTTCGAATTTGTCGAAGATCTATGCGCCGTTGAGGTGTCCTATCAGCCGGGAGCGGCAGCGCTGTCAAAACCGATAGTCGAAGGGGGATGCGACAAGCTGGCCTCATCGCCGGCAGTTGATCATCCTGGTGATCTGCCGGAAGGCATAACGACGGAGCATTTGTCAAAGGATAGCGAGGCGCAGGATTGCAAGACCTCCAGAACAGAAAAGTGTCCTGACACTCTCCCCACAGCCGCAACATCCATGGTGCGTGTCGATCTGGACAAGATCGACAAGCTGGTAAATCTGATTGGCGAACTGGTGATCAATCAGGCAATGCTTAGCCAAAGCCTTGAAAAAACAGGCCTGTCCCCGCATTCCGAAGCGATGAACGGTCTGGAGGAATTTCAGCGGCTGACACGCAACATTCAAGACAGTGTCATGATGATCCGAGCGCAGCCCGTGAAATCGCTCTTTCAACGCATGTCTCGAATTGTGCGGGAAGCATCCGCAACCCTGGACAAGGACGTGCGGTTTTTGAGCATTGGCGAAACAACTGAAGTCGACAAAACTGTTATTGAACATCTGGTCGATCCACTTACCCATATGATCCGCAATGCAATCGATCACGGGATCGAGCTGCCTGTGCAACGTCGTGCGGCTGGTAAATCCCCACAAGGCCGCGTCACCCTTTCCGCGGCACATCGGTCGGGACGCGTGGTGATCGAGGTTTCAGATGATGGTGCCGGCATTGATCGCAAAAAGGTCATGGATATTGCCCGCAGCAAGGGATTAATCCCGCTAGATGCCGAATTGAGTGATGCTGAAATCGACAATCTTTTGTTTTTGCCTGGGTTTTCCACTGCGCCATCGGTGTCAGAGCTATCCGGGCGCGGTGTTGGCATGGATGTCGTGCGCACGGCTATTCATGAATTCGGCGGTCGGATCACGATCACCTCGAATCCGGGCCAGGGCACAACATTTTCGATTTCGTTGCCTCTGACGCTTGCTGTGCTGGATGGCATGGTGATTGAAGTTGCGGGTGAAACCTTGGTTCTGCCGCTCAATCTGGTGGTGGAAACGCTGACATTGGCTGCGAAAGATGTGCAAACGGTCGGTCCGGAACACAGGGTGATTGAATTGCGCCGCAGATTTGTCCCGATGATTGATCTGGGAGAGGCCCTTGGCTACCGTTCAATGCGTGATAACTCCGAGGGGGCTCTTGCCCTGTTTATCGCGCAGGAGGAGGACAATTGCTGCGCCCTGCTCGTCGACAGGATCATTGATCAGCGACAGGTGGTGATCAAAGGGCTTGATGAGAGTTTCCATCGCGGGCCCGGCGTTGCGGCAGCAACGATTCTGGGAAATGGGCAAATTGCTCTTATCCTTGATCCGGGCGACCTTATTGCTTCTGCCGCGACGTCGGGCACAGGTGCCTATCCTGTTCACGGGGTGAGGCTTTCTGCATGACCGGGACCGCAAACACCGCCTGTATCGAACTTTTGACTTTTCAGCTTGCCGATCAGGAATATGCGTTTGATATCATGTCTGTGCGTGAGATCCGTGGCTGGACCCACGCGACGCCCCTACCGCATGCACCGCCCTATACGAAAGGTGTGATCAACCTTCGCGGAACCGTTCTGCCGGTGATTGATCTTTGCTGCAGGCTGGGCTTGCCAGCGCGGGTGCAGAATGATCGGAATGTGATAATTGTAGTAAAAACCAAAGATGTGAAGACCGGGCTTCTGGTTGATGCGGTTTCTGACATTGTGACCGTTGGTGTAGAAAACCTGCAAGCGCCCCCCCACACGGGTGCGACCCTGGCTGAGGGTGTCATCAGCGCCCTGACGCTGGTTGAAGGGCGGATGATACGTTTGCTGAACCTGCCCGCGATCTTGAATACCTCTGGAAGTGTCGCGGCGTGAAGATCCGCACGCGCGAAACTGGCACTCTTGACCCGGATAGTTTTCGCGCCATTGCGGCATTGGCCTATCGTGAAAGCGGGCTGACGCTGGTCGAGCAGAAAATCTCGATGATACAGTCTCGCTTGCGCCACAGGTTGAGGGACTTGGGTTTGATCGATTTTGCCTCCTATTGTGCTTTGGTGCATTCAGATGCCGGGCAAGCCGAACGACAACATCTGATCTCTGCCTTGACCACAAATGTCTCGCAATTTTTCAGGGAGGGTCACCATTTCGAGGCGCTCAAACACGAAGTGGACCGATACCTGCCCCGTTTGCGTGCAGGCAAAGAGATGCGCATCTGGTCTGCTGGCTGTGCCAATGGCCAGGAGGCCCTGTCGGTTGCGATTACCCTGGCTGAACATCTGCCGGATATCGCAAAGCTGAACCTGCGCATATTGGCAACAGATATTGATCCGCAGGTTGTGCGCTTTGCCCGTCGCGGTATTTACCCTGAGAGGTTTATGGCCGGTGTCCCCCCCTTTTTGCTCTCAAAATACTTTGTAGAAACGCGCAACTCTTCCGGGCAGACGGTCTTTGCCGTCGGCACAAAGCTCATGAACCTGATCTATTTCAACGAATTGAATCTACTTTCAACCTGGCCAATGACCAAAAAATTTGAAGTAATTTTCTGTAGAAATGTTGTGATATATTTCGATTTTGAGACGCAAGAGAAACTTTGGTCAAAATTTCACCAGGCCTTGACCCCTCAGGGGGCTTTGTTTCTGGGACATTCAGAGCGGATCAACGATCCTCGCAGACATAAATTCAGCTACACAGGTCCGACGTCTTACCGCGCTTTGACGGGCTGATCGGCCCGCCACCCAGGGATCATGAACACCAGAAAAGAGCGTTTGAAACACAATTTGAAAACGCCGCCATATACGAAGGTTTGGCGAAACCGCGTCACTACAATGGAGGGCCGGATGTGAAAACTGCAGCGTCAGAGAACAAGTTCTTGCGTGATCTGTTGGGGCGTATTTCGGCCCATCTTGATGAACTGTCTGAAGAAGTAAAGGCAATCGAGCTTGCCATCGGGGATGAGGTGGGCACGATCGGTTTGCAGACTTCAGGAAGTATTAAACGCTTGCAAAGTCTGGATTTTTTGCGGCAATCTCTTGCAGATTTAGCGTTGTTGTCAAAAAACCTGTCGCAAAAGCATGATGTTGCTCTGACAGAAAATCTGAAGGATAATTTGCGGCTGGATGTGACCAGAACACTGGTCACGGGCGCACAATTTTCAACGACTCTGGACAGGTTTCAAAAACCAAATGGCGACGTCGAATTGTTTTGATGGTGTTTCTGTTGGGATTGAACGGGCAAAGAGCGAAATTTGAAACTGGCGCAGTTCGCCGGGCAAAGGCATGAGGCAGAAAAGGTAAAACCATCGAAACAATCATCACCCAATTGAATCCTGGCGTTACCTCATCTTACGGATGACAGCGGTGCATTCTCGCAATTCGTTCTGGGGGGGGGGGAACCAATCTGATCACCTTGCCATTTCCTGCCATTCACCCGGCCTTAAAACAACTCCAGATCATTTCCGTTTTCTGGTTTCGCGGAAGGGAGGGTTTCCTTTGGAATGAAGTTGGGAATTTTGACTCTGGCCGCGCCTGTGGTCGGGGTAAAAACCAGATGGCGGGCAGAGGAACCGCCTAAGGAACTGGAAATACACTCGATCCCCTCGACTGCCAGAAATTGGGTTGCGAAGGTACTGTTCGCCGGGCCAATTTCTGACAGACCATCAATCATTTGAGCCCCCCCGAACAGTTTTGCCTTGAGCCGTGCGCGATGCGCCCCGCGTTTGAGCATTTCATTGATCAACAATTCCATCGCGTTGATCCCCGCCCTGTCACATTTGACCCGGTTGCGTTGCAACGAAGCGAAGAGGATATGGTTCATACCGCCAACGGCCACGAGGGGATCCCAGAGGCAGCAGGCAACACAGGATCCCAGCAAGGTCGAAATCGTGGTACCAACCTCACTTGAGACAAAAAACTCACCCTGCGTGATGACGAACTGTTTCATTGGCGCGTGGTATTGAGAGTATGGTGCCACAGCATTCGTTTGACGGGGTTGCCGTTTTTGTCGAGATGTATGAGTTTTTCAAGGAAACCCAATCTATTCATGCCCGACATTTCAATATCCAGAGTAGTTACATTAAGATTGTTGTCTTTGACGACCTGTCGGGCAACAAGGTCAGATGCCGTCTTACCGTCCAGGCCAGGACGGTGATCCTGTTCCGGTACCTGAGGCGACCAGCCTGGAATGGTGCGGGAATCGTCCACGATGAAACCCTTTTTCTATTCACGCAACGTTGCGACGGATTGGCAGAGACCGTTTGCGAATCTGGTATTCTACAGTGTTTGTCCCTGCTTTGGCTGGTCTGCCCTGATGCAACCAGCCACTGCGCGACCCCGTCTTGATGTGGTAAAAAGATGAATGATGAACAAAGGAATCCAAGTTGGGACAACTAAGTATTTAAAGTTGGATAGGTATCCACTCCGAACCGATTTACCTTTGGTCCCGATCCCGATCCGGCGCAGCATGTCAGCCAAGGGCATAGCCCGCGCCGCGCACCGTGCGAATGGGATCATCACCCCCGCCAAGGGCCAGCGCCTTGCGCAATCGCGCGATATGTACATCCACAGTGCGGGTATCGACATATATATCACTACCCCAAACCAGATCCAGAAGCTGGTCGCGGCTAAGTACACGGCCCGGTTTTTCAAGAAAGGTCGCCAACAGACGATATTCTGTCGGACCAAGTTTGAGTTCCACCCCCGACCGGGTGACACGGTGGCGTTCGGGGTCGAGAGTAATATCAAGAAAACGCAGTGTTTCGCCGCTTGCAAGCGGTCTTGAGCGGCGCAATTGCGTACGTACGCGCGCCATCAATTCGCGTAGGGAATAGGGTTTGATGACATAGTCGTCCGCGCCGGTTTCCAGTCCACGCACGGTGTCAACTTCTTCAGAGCGTGCCGACAGCATGATGACGGGAATGTTGCGGGTCTCTTCCTTGGTCTTGAGTTGACGGCAGACTTCGATCCCGCTCATCAGCGGCATCATCCAGTCGAGTATCACAAGATCAGGCGTTATTTCCCTGATTTGCAGCATGGCTTCTTCGCCATTGTCCGCACGGCTGACGGTGTATCCTTCGGCCTCAAGGTTATAAGCAAGAACCTCGCGTTGGGCGGGCTCGTCTTCCACAAGAAGGACGTGAGGTTGTGTGACAGACATGAGCCTATCCTTTTGGTCCGACCGATGTACGGTCGGCTTTGGGACGTTCCTCTTCCGGGTGATCACCGGTCACCAGATAGATCACCTGTTCGGCAATCGAGGTGACGTGATCCCCCATGCGTTCGGTATTCTTGGCGATGAAATGCAGATGCATGCAGGCTGTGATATTACGCGGGTCTTCCATCATGAAAGTCAGGAATTCACGGAACAGGGCGTTGTACATCTGGTCGACATCCGAATCGCGTTGGATCACGTCCAAGGCGAGATCCGCATCGCGTTGGATGTAGGCGTCCAGCGCATCCTTGAGCATGGCTTCTACCGCGCCGGCCATCCTGCGGATCGCACTTGTGCCATCATTGACCGCTGGCATGGTCGCCAGAACACCAGTGCGTTTGGCCATGTTTTTCGCATAATCCCCGATGCGTTCCAGATTTGCGCTGATCTTGATCACACTCAGGATCAGGCGCAGGTCAATTGCCGTGGGCGCACGAAGTGCGATGACACGGGCCGCATTTTCGTTGATCTCGCTTTCCAGCGCATCGATGGCCTTGTCATCACTGCGCACCTGTTCGGCCAACTCTTCGTCGCGGGTCTCCAGAGATCTGGCGGATAGGCGGATGGATTCTTCGACAAGGCCGCCCATTTTCATGATCTGGGCCTGAACCGCCTCAAGGTCGCGGTCAAAACCGGACAGGATGTGTTGATCCGACATAATTTAACCGTGTGTTACTATGAAACTGTGATGCACACCGGTTTGCCGGTAACTTGTCCAGATCCCGCCAGATCTGTTGGCCAGATCCGGTTCAACCGATTGGCACTTTCTCGCAGGGATTGCCGATGTTGTTTTTGTCAGGTCAGTCACAGATTTGAAGTCTTTCCTGGAGTACAGTTTCGTTGCGGTGCATTTTGAAGATCCTGATGCAGCTTTAGACGGATGATGCTGCAGGTGTGTAACAGCAAGATTACAGTTTTATGACAGTTCAGGTTTTCCTGAAATTGATCCGGCCGGTGATTTCGTTTCGACTTGTCTGGGCAGGATCACGGAAAAGCAGGCACCCTGCCCCAGTTCCGATGTGATCTTGAGGCGGCCTCGATGTCGGTTCAGGATATGTTTCACAATGGCCAGGCCCAATCCGGTGCCGCCCAAGCTACGGCTGCGGTGGTTGTCAGCACGGTAAAAACGTTCCGTCAGCCGCGGCAGATGCATGGGATCAATACCGGGGCCATGGTCGCGCACAGTGACAAGAATTGCAGGGCCACGCAGCATGGCGTCGCGGTCCAATTCTTCTGTTGTTATGTCGACACGTTTGCCGCTGCTGCCATATTTTATTGCGTTTTCAATCAGGTTTGTAAAAACCTGCGCCAATTGGTCTGCATCTCCCAACAGCGGTATGGGCGCAGCACCAATCACGGGGAACAGGGTCACGCCCTTATCGTCAGCCAGCGGTTTAAGAGCGCGTAACGAGGATTGCAAAATTGCTACCAGGTCGACAGAGCTTTCGGGTTTGACGCGTTCTTCTGCTTCGACCCGGCTGAGAGATAATAAATCTCCCACCAGACGATTCATGCGCCCGGCTTCATCTGCCATGATGTTCAGGAACCGTTCGCGGGCGTTGCTGTCATCGCGTGCCGGTCCGCTCAGGGTTTCAATGAACCCGATCAGTGAGGTCAGAGGTGTGCGCAGTTCATGGCTGACATTGGCAACAAAATCGCGGCGCATTTCACCGGCCTGCGCTTCGCTTGAACTGTCCTGAAAGCTGACGATGACAACATCAAAGGCCCCAGCCCTCTTCAGCGTCACCTCATAGCTTTTCTCGGTGCCAATGTCGGTGGCAAGAAATACCGCGTTGCGGGGACTTCCGTCTTCCAGAATCTGCTCGACCGCCGTCGCCAGTTTGGGTTGACGCAGGATGGTCATGAAATGACGCCCCGTGGCGCCCTTGCCGATCAGGTCGCTTGCAGCCGGATTGGCGGCAACAATCCTTTCATCCTTGTCAATCGCCAGCGTTGGCAAAGGCAAAGCCGAAATAAGATCAAGCAGGACAGCGACGTCTGGCATTGTTCAGACCGGTTTCAGATCCCGCCGGAATCGTGCCGCGTTTTCACTATAGTGAAGCGCGGAAGCCGTAAGAGCCTGAATCGCCTTTTCGTCCAATGTGCGCACGACCTTGCCCGGTGCACCCATGACCAGCGATCCGTCGGGTATAACCTTGTTTTCCGTGATCAAGGCACCTGCACCGATCAGGCAGTTCTTGCCGATTTTGGCACCGTTCAGCACCGTTGCGCCCATCCCGATGAGAGAATTGTCATCAATGGTACAGCCATGCAGCATCACCTTGTGGCCGATGGTACAATTCTTGCCGATACTCAGCGGGAACCCGATGTCGGTGTGAAACACGCAGTTTTCCTGAACATTACTGCCCTGCCCGACAAAGATAGCTTCGTTGTCCCCGCGCAGGGTGGAACCGAACCAGACGGAAGTTCCCGCTTCGAGCACAACATTGCCGATCACATTGGCGTCGGGGGCGATCCAGGCGCTTTCGTTGACGGTGGGCTGGATGTCGTCCAATGCGTAAAGGGTCATGTGGTTTCCTCAAATTCTGATTGTAACTTGCGCACATGGTCCAGCAGCCGCGGCTGTTGTGCCACGCGCATCCGTTCTGCGCGAATAATGGTTTTCAGTTTCTCTTCGGTTTCCGTAAGTTCGTCGTTGATCAATACGTAATCATAACCGTCCCAATGGCTGATTTCATCCCAGCTTTTGCGCATGCGCTTGGCGATGGTTTCCGCCTTGTCCTGGTTGCGACTAATCAGGCGCCGCTTGAGTTCGGGGATCGAAGGCGGCAGAATAAAGATCGAAAGAGTATGCGAGCCAAGTATGGATTGCTGTATCTGCTGGGCCCCTTGCCAGTCGATGTCAAACAATACATCACGACCTGCATTGATCGCTTTTTCCACCGGCGCGCGCGGCGAACCGTAGTTGTTGCCAAAAACATGGGCATGTTCCAACATTTCTGAATCCATGATCCATTTACGAAACTTTTCTTCCGAAACGAAAAAATAGTCCTTTCCGTCAATCTCTCCAGGGCGCGGCGGGCGGGTGGTGGCAGAAACCGAGAACTGCAGGCTTTCGTCCCATCGCATCAGCCGGCGCGCCAGCGTGGATTTTCCCGCTCCCGAGGGCGATGACAGGATGATCAGTAATCCACGTCTTTCGGGGTTGTTGGCGGTCATATCCTACTCCACATTTTGCACTTGTTCACGCATTTGGTCGATCACCGCTTTCAGTGCCAGACCGATCTGTGTCAATTCCTTCATCTGCGCCTTGGAGCACAGGGTGTTGGCTTCACGGTTGAATTCCTGCATGAGAAAATCCAGCTTGCGCCCCACAGCTTCGCCCGACGACAAGAGAAGCCTTGCCGCCTCAACATGCGCGCCCAGGCGATCAACCTCTTCGGTGATGTCTGTCTTGACGGCGATGATCGCGAGTTCCTGTGCAATACGATCCGCATCCGCGCCATCCGCGTTTTCCAGAACACGGGCGAGGTTTTTACGCAGCGCAGCGGACATTTCGGCCTTGCGGGCCGCAAGAAGTCCTGTTGCCTGCGCGGTCAAGGTTTCGACCTCTTCCAGTTGTGCAGACAATATGGCATGCAGAGCGGCCCCTTCCTGCTGACGCATGGCATCAAAATCCCGGAGTATGATTTCGAAATCATCCAGAAGCACCTTGCAAAGGGCGGCTGCATCATCTTCGAAACCGGTCTGTTCCAATACGCCGCGCATGGTGACGATGTCGGTCGCTTTGGACGGGGCAAGGGAGACCCCCGCATCCATCGCGCGGGTTTCGATCAAGTGTAATGCGTTCAGGACATTTTCGAGCTGGCCTTCGTTCACGGCCAGTTGACCAACGGATTCATCGCGGTTCAAACGCAGGTTGCAGGTGACGTTGCCACGCGCCATGGTCGCGCCAAGCCGTTTGCGCAGGGCGATCTCCAGTCCATCAATCCAATCGGGCACACGCAGGCGCAGATCCAACCCGCGCCCGTTTACTGCACGCACTTCCCACGCCCAACTGAACGGCGCATCCGCACCGGTTGCAGCGGCAAAGCCGGTCATCGACTTGATTTGGGATCCGCCTTTGGGTGGGGTGTCTGCGGTGATAGTCATGCCTGCCGTTCCTTTGGCCCAATTTCCCAACCGCAATAGGTCGAAACACCACATTGGGGCAAGCCCCTGCACTGGTCGGACGTTAACCATGCCTTAAGAAAACGCGCAAATTGCCGTTAAACCGACGTATTAGGGTTTTGATAAGTTTGCTGCCCAAGGCAGTTCAAATTGCAAGATTGGCAGGGTGACCCCAATTGGCTTTCATGCACTGCCACGTTTCAAAAGGGTGAGTAAGGCAGATGGACAATTCACATCGCATTGGGCAGAATGTCTTTGCCATGACACGATTTCAGTCAGAGACAGGATACAGCGCAATTGCGCAGGTCGAAGCCTATTGGGAAGCCGTCCGTGGCACCCGTTTGCTGCCCAAACGTTCTGATATTGATCCTCGTGGAATTGAACAGGCACTTGAATATGCTTTCATTCTTGAACGCATTGCGCCGGGTATTGCCCGGCTTCGTATTGCTGGCAACCATCTGAATGATCTGATGGGCATGGAAGTACGCGGTATGCCGTTAACGTCGTTTTTCGCGGCGGCAGACCGCCCTGCAATTTCCGATATGTTGGAGGATGTGTTTCAAATGCCCGCGATGAGTACGCTGAAGCTGACATCGCCGGCGGCTGGTGGCCGCCCGAAGCTGGATGCACGGATGATCCTTCTGCCGCTGAAAAGCGATCTGGGTGACGTCAGCCGTGCGCTGGGGTGTTTCGTGAGCAAGGGCGACATGGGTTTGTCCCCGCGCAGGTTTGATATTGTGACCAAGACAGTGTTGCACATAACAGCAGGTCAGCCCCCTGCACGCCCTTCGGATCCATTGCGCAATCCTGCTCTGCTTTCGATCTCAAGACGACAAGACCTGCCGACCGGGATGGCCGAGGATTCCAAGCCTTTTGATGGCACCTCGAAAAAGCGCCGCCCGCCATATTTGAGACTGGTCAAGTCTGAAGATTAGTCTGGGCTGGCCAAATGCTCGGATGGGTGATGAGGCAAAAGCGCAGGGTCGCGCACACCCTTTTAGGGGTAAGCCGTCAAAGTTGCCTTCGACGGCTTTACCGATCTGCTTTCGTTGCGGCCTAGCTTGCCGCGCGGGCGCGTTGCTGGTTGCGCCGCGTGCTGAGTTCCTCGGCCACAAGAAACGCCAGCTCCAGTGACTGGCTGGCGTTCAGGCGCGGATCACAGGCAGTGTGGTAGCGGTCTGACAGATCTTCGTCCGAGACAGCCCGCACGCCGCCGGTACATTCTGTCACGTCCTGGCCCGTCATCTCGAAGTGAACGCCACCGGGAACTGTGCCCTCGGCCGCATGTACAGCAAAGAATTCGCGCACCTCACGCAGGACGGATTCAAACGGTCGCGTTTTGTAGCCCGAAGACGATTTGATCGTATTGCCGTGCATTGCATCGCAGGTCCAGACAACATTCGCGCCCTCTTCCTGCACCGTCTTGATCAACTTTGGCAGGTGTTCACCCACGGAACCCGCACCAAAACGTGCGATCAGGGTCAGCCGCCCTTCTTCATTGTCCGGATTCAGTTTGGCCATCAGCAGTTTGAGATCTTCTGCCGTCATGCTGGGCCCGCATTTGAGACCGATGGGATTCATGATGCCAGAGGCGAATTCCACATGTGCCCCGTCAGGCTGGCGCGTGCGATCGCCGATCCAAACCATATGCCCCGACCCGGCAAGCCATTTGCCCGTCAAACTGTCCTGACGGCACAGGGCTTCTTCGTATTCGAGCAAGAGGGATTCATGACTGGTGTAGAATTCGACGGATTGAAGCGTATGCGCCGTGTCCGAAGTCACACCTGCCGCAGACATGAAATCAAGTGTATCAGAAATCCGGTTGGCTACTTCGCGATACTTGGCCGCCCGTTCCTGATCGGTAAAGCCCAGCGTCCAGCCGTGCACCTGATGCACATCGGCATAGCCGCCCGTTGAAAAAGCCCGCAACAGGTTCAGCGTTGCCGCCGCCTGTGTGTAGGCGCGCAGCATCTTTTCAGGGTTCGGAATACGGGCATCCGCAGTGAATTCTAGATCGTTGATGATGTCGCCACGGTAACTGGGCAGTTCCACGCCATCCACCGTTTCCATATTGGCTGAACGCGGTTTGGCAAATTGACCGGCCATACGCCCCAGTTTGATGACAGGTACCTTGGCCCCGTGGGTCAACACGATGGCCATCTGCAACATGACCTTGAAGGTATCGCGAATCGCGTTTGAACTGAATTGTTCAAAACTCTCGGCACAATCCCCACCCTGAAGCAGGAAGGCCTCACCGCGACCGGCTGCGGCAAGACGGTTCTTCAACCGCATCGCCTCTCCTCCGAAAACCAAGACCGGATATCGTGCAAGCTGTGCCTCAACGGCCTCTAATGCCGCTTGATCAGGGTAGTCAGGCATCTGGATGCGCGGTTTTGCGCGCCAGCTTGATTTACTCCACGTGGTCATGGTCTCTTCTCCGTTGCGAAACACCGTTTGTCAGCGCTATCATGGTTCTTTCTATACAAAATGCCGCCCCCAGTGACCAGAACCCATTTGCGACCACTTGACGCCGGGCGTGGCGCATGAGCAAGGTTTCGGTCAGGTTTGATGGCGGGCACCGCTCTATGAGCCTTGCGCGAAACACCAACCAAAGGACGCTGCTATGTCCGTATCACGCTCAGCAATCCGTATTCCTCTAGATACAGACAAACCCAAGCGCTTTGTCTTTGTATTGCTCGATCAGTTCAGTTTGATGTGTTTTGCCACAGCGATCGACAGCCTGCGTATCGCGAACCGGATGGGGGGCAAGGCTCTCTATGTCTGGACAACCATGGGTGAAGGTGGCGACATTGTTCAATGTTCTGCCGGATCCACCTTCAAGCTGGATCATGACCTGACCGATTTGACCCGGGATGATGTGATCATGGTTTGCGGTGGCATGGATGTGCAGGATGCCACGACTAAGAAGGTGCTGGGCTGGTTGCGCCGCGAAGCCCGCAAGGGATTGGTTGTCGGCGGGCTATGCACTGCCGCCTATACCTTGGCCAAGGCTGGATTGCTTGATGGAAAAAGGGCGACCATCCATTGGGAAAATCAGGATAGTTTCGCCGAAGAATTCGAGGAAGTTGATCTGACCAAGTCGGTTTTTGTCGTGGATGGCAACAGGTTGACGACCGCTGGTGGCACTTCATCGATTGATCTGATGCTGAAACTCATTGCCGATGATCACGGTGAAGAGCTTGCCAATGCGGTGGCGGATCAATTGATCTATTCCTCTATCCGCACCGATCAGGACACCCAACGTCTATCCGTGCCAACCCGGATCGGGGTCCGGCACCCGAAATTGTCTCAAGTTATCCAGATGATGGAGAACAACATCGAAGAGCCGATAAGCCCATCACTTTTGGCCAAAGAAGTCGGCATGTCGACGCGTCAGCTAGAACGGCTTTTCCGACGTTACCTCAACCGTTCACCCAAGCGGTACTACATGGAATTGCGTCTGCAGAAGGCACGCAACCTGTTGATGCAGACCGACATGAGCGTGATCAACGTGGCGTTGGCCTGCGGCTTTGCATCGCCCTCGCATTTTTCCAAATGCTATCGTGCTCACTACGAAACGACACCCTACCGCGAACGCGGGTCACATGCGGCGCGCTTGTCGATCTAGCCTTCCAAAAGTGACCATCTGGTTTCATTGGACAAGATCGGGTACCCTGCTGTGCTCGTTTACACCGGCTGCGTCCGGGTGTTTGCATGATCCATTCGCTTTTGCGCCTTTGCTCTATTCCTTGCTGGGTTGGCGGTGGTGGTTCCCTGGCCTGTTGATCAACCCACGTCGTTCAAGGCGTTATGATGGCACCCCACGATAGTAAAAGCAGTCACCCCCCGCTGGTCAGGACCGTAGAGAGCAGGATTTTTACACCCATGTCAGGCCAGTTGGATACATAGACAAATCGGTGAAACGCAGGAAATTCGGTAACTAATGAGGAAAACGCATGTCTTTCTTCCCGAAATTCCACTGTTCATCGCGCAATCGTACTTTTGCTGTGAAAATGGCAAGATTGCATCCTTGATGGGGGCGCAAGGACCAATGACGGAACGGGAAAAATGCCTTTTCTTTTGATATTTGCCCGCATAGGCTCTGGCGCGAACATCATGTTCCAACAAGGGAGATCCACATGAAAAAGATGCTTATGGCCACAACGGCTGCGGCTCTGGTTGCAACAAGCGCATTTGCCGATGGCCACGCCAAAGAAGTGAAGCTCGGGATTCTGTTCGGTTTTACCGGTCCGATTGAATCACTGACGGGTCCAATGTCTGCAGGTGCAGAGATGGCCATGAAAGAAGTTACCGACAGCGGCATGCTGCTGGACGGTGCAAAGGTTACCTCTATTCGCGCGGATGGCGGGTGCATTGACAATGGTATGGCAACTGCCGGTGCCGAACGTTTGCTTGCTGAAGGCATCAACGGTCTGGTTGGATCGGATTGTTCCGGTGTGACAGGCGCTGTTTTGCAGAACGTCGCCATTCCAAACGGCATGGTCATGATCTCGCCTTCTGCGACATCACCGGGCCTGACAACCATGGAAGACAACGGGCTGTTTTTCCGCACTTCTCCTTCCGATGCGCGCGAAGGTGAAGTGATGGCAGAAATTCTGCAGGAACGTGGCGTGAAATCCATTGCCCTGACCTATACCAATAACGACTATGGCAAGGGTCTGGCTGACGCGATCGAATCCTCGTTCAAGGCGATTGGTGGCGAAGTGACGATCGTTGCGGCGCATGAAGACGGCAAGGCTGACTATTCTGCCGAAGTTGGTGCCTTGGCCTCTGCCGGCGGTGACCTTCTGGTCGTTGCGGGCTACCTTGATCAGGGGGGTGCTGGCATCATCAAATCCGCGCTGGATGCAGGGGCTTGGGAAACCTTTGGTCTGCCAGGTGGTATGATCGGTGAAAACCTGCCCAAGACCATTGGTCCTGACCTTGACGGTTCTTATGGTCAGATTGCGGGTTCGCAGGGCAACGGCATCGACAAACTTGTCGAAATGGCCGGTGACGCGTTTGACGCCACCTCCCCTTACACACCTGAATCCTATGACGCAGCAGCGTTGTTCATGATGGCGATGCAGGCCGCAAACTCTACCGATCCAGCGGACTATAAAGACAAGATCCTTGAGGTTGCCAACGCGCCGGGCGAGAAAATCTATCCTGGTGAACTGGGCAAGGCACTTGAACTTATCAAGGCTGGCAAAGACGTGGACTATGTCGGCGCATCTGCTGTTGAACTGATCGGACCGGGCGAATCAGCGGGTACCTATCGTATGATCGAAGTCAAAGACGGTAAAAACGAAACCATCGGTTTCAAATAAGCTGACGCATAAAGCTGAAAGCAGCCCTCACATTTCTGTGGGCTGCTTTCACATATATAAGATCAAAATGATCATAGCCGCCAAAGTGTGGCAACGGGGATAGTTATATGGTGCAACGGCAAGAGCACATGATCGTCGTCGACGATCTTCACAAGCATTTCGGTGGGTTTCATGCAGTCGACGGCGCAAGCCTGACGATTGACCGTGGTTCCATAACCGGATTGATCGGGCCAAACGGAGCTGGAAAAACCACTCTTTTCAATGTTATCGCAGGAGTTCTTCAACCGACCTCAGGCCGCGTCTATATGGATGGCGAAGACATAACAGGCGTGCCGCCGCATGATTTGTTTCACAAGGGATTGCTGCGGACCTTTCAGATCGCTCATGAGTTTCATTCGATGACTTGCCGCGAGAATCTGATGATGGTGCCGGGGGGGCAATCGGGGGAAACCCTGTGGAACACCTGGTTCGGGCGCAAGCGCATCGCGGATGAAGAACGCGCCCTGCGCGCCAAGGCCGATGAGGTGTTGGAATTTCTCACCGTTGAACATCTGGCAGAGCAGAAGGCCGGCCAGATTTCCGGGGGGCAGAAAAAGCTGCTTGAACTGGGGCGTACCATGATGGTGGATGCCAAGATCGTGTTTCTCGACGAAGTCGGCGCAGGTGTGAACCGCACCCTGCTCAACACGATTGGTGACGCGATCATCCGTTTGAATCAGGAGCGCGGCTATACCTTTGTGGTGATCGAACACGACATGGATTTCATCGGCCGCCTCTGTGATCCGGTGATCTGTATGGCCGAAGGACATGTCTTGGCCGAAGGTACCCTGGCCGAGATCAAGGCGAATGAACAGGTGATCGAGGCCTATCTCGGCACAGGCCTGAAAAACAAAACCAAGGTGGGGGCATGACCCATCTTCTGCATTATTCTAACGACACTCAAGAAAAGAGACGCGTAGCATGAGCGATCCGTATGGTGACCGCGGCAACAAAGATCTGTCAATCGGCAATCCCAAGGGCATGGGCTCTGAAATTCCGCAACGCAGCGGTGCCAGTTTTTCCGCACCGGGAGGGCCTTTTCTGATCGGGGACTCGATGACGGCAGGCTATGGAAACGGGCCGGACATCCTGCATGATTGTACGATTGCCGTGGACAAGGGCGAAATTGCCGTGATCGTCGGTCCAAACGGTGCGGGCAAATCAACGGGTATGAAGGCCGTGTTCGGCATGCTCGATATGCGTAAGGGTCATGTGCGGCTGGACGGCGAGGACATTACCGATTTGTCACCACAAGACAGAGTGGCCAAGGGTATGGGATTTGTGCCGCAAACATCAAACATATTTACCTCGATGACTGTGGAAGAAAATCTGGAAATGGGTGCCTTCATCCGCACGGACGATTTCTCAGACACCATGGCGCAGGTTTATGACCTGTTTCCGATCCTCAAGGACAAACGCCTGCAGGCGGCGGGTGAACTTTCAGGCGGCCAGCGCCAACAAGTCGCGGTGGGGCGTGCGTTGATGACGCAACCCAAGGTGCTGATGCTGGACGAACCCACGGCAGGCGTATCTCCGATTGTGATGGATGAGTTGTTTGATCGTATCATCGAGGTCGCCCGCACGGGCATCCCGATCCTGATGGTGGAACAGAATGCGCGGCAGGCGCTGGAGATTGCCGACAAGGGCTATGTACTGGTGCAAGGAGCGAATGCCTATTCGGGGACGGGCAAGGAACTGCTGGCCGATCCCGAAGTGCGCAAATCGTTTTTGGGGGGCTGATCGATGGATTTTCTCAATGCAATTATCGCCTTTCTGAACTACGTCTTTATCCCCGGCGTGGCGTATGGCTCACAACTGGCGCTTGGCGCGCTTGGTGTCACGCTGGTCTATGGCATCTTGCGGTTTTCCAACTTTGCCCATGGTGACACCATGGCGCTTGGGTCGATGGCGACGGTTTTGATGACTTGGCTTTTCCAAAGCTGGGGCATTTCGCTGGGGCCGTTGCCGACTGCCCTGCTCGCCCTGCCCTTTGGTATCCTGTTTACCATCGGACTACTGCTGTTTACCGACCGTGCCGTCTATAAGTTCTATCGTGTTAAAAAGGCCAAGCCGGTGATCCTTGTGATTGTCAGTCTGGGAATTACCTTTATCTACAACGGCGTGACGCGGTTTATTATCGGCCCGGATGATCAGAACTTTTTTGACGGGGAGCGCTTTATCATTTCGGCGCGGGAGTTCAAGAAAGCGACCGGGTTGGCAGAAGGATTGTCGTTCAAGACCACCCAGGGCATTACGATCGTGACAGCCGTTATCGTGGTTGTTGCCCTGTTCTGGTTCCTGAACAAGACACGGGCGGGCAAGTCGATGCGCGCTTATTCCGATAACGAGGATCTGGCCTTGCTTTCGGGCATTAATCCGGAACGTGTGGTCATGATTACCTGGATCATCGTCGCCTTTTTGACGACCATCGCCGGGGTACTGTACGGGCTTGATAAATCTTTCAAACCCTTCACTTATTTCCAATTGCTGCTGCCAATCTTCGCCAGTGCGATCGTCGGTGGCCTGGGAAATCCCATCGGGGCCATTGCAGGAGGCTTTGTGATTGCGTTTTCCGAGGTGACGATCACCTATGCCTGGAAAAAAATCCTGGTCTATCTGATGCCCGAAAGTTTGGAGCCGAGCGGCCTCGTCCAGCTTCTCAGTACGGACTATAAGTTCGCAGTCAGCTTTGTAATCTTGTTAATCGTGTTGTTGTTCAAACCCACGGGTCTATTCAAGGGGCAGTCGGTATGACCGAGACACTTAAGAATACGTTATTGTTTGGTGCAATCGCACTGGTAATCGCCTTTGTCGGGTTTCAGCAAAGCTGGAACTCCGCCCTGTTGATCATTGCGATGGGACTGATTTCAAGCATCATGGCCCTGGGTGTGAACCTGCAATGGGGGTTTGCCGGATTGTTCAATGTCGGTATCATGGGGTTTGTTGCACTCGGTGGTCTGGCGGCGGTTTTGATCGGTATGCCGCCCACAGAAGGCGGCTTTGCCGCAGGTGGTCTAGGGATTATCGGCGCACTTCTATTGGGGGCGGGCACGATTGTCGCGGCCATCCAGGTCATGCGCCGGATGGCGGCAGGTCCTTTGCGAAATCTGATCGTTATCGCCGTCCTGGTTGCTGGCTTCTTTCTGTTTCGTGCATTGCTTGACCCTGCCGTTGCGCGGATCGAAGAAATCAATTCGGCAGAGACAGGGTATCTTGGCGGGCTTGGCCTGCCTGTGCTTATTGCCTGGCCTGTTGGTGGGCTTTTTGCGGCGGCTGCGGCATGGCTCATTGGCAAGACCGCACTCGGGTTGCGTTCGGATTACCTTGCCATTGCGACGCTCGGAATTGCCGAAATCATTATCGCGATCTTGAAAAACGAAGACTGGCTGACACGGGGTGTCAAGAATGTGATTGGCGTTCCTCGTCCGGTACCATTCGAGATTGATCTGCAGAACGATCCCGCTTTTGTGGAACGTGCAGCGGCTTTTGGCATGGACCCGGTTGAAGGGTCGACCTTGTATGTAAAGGTTCTGTATATTCTTCTCTTCGCTGCGGTGCTGTTGTTGTTGATGTGGATGTCGCAACGTGCATTGCACAGCCCTTGGGGCCGAATGTTGCGGGCAATCCGTGACAACGAGGTTGCCGCCGAAGCCATGGGTAAGGATGTTACCGCGCGGCATCTACAGGTTTTCATTCTCGGCTCCGCGGTCTGTGGTATCGCGGGGGCGATGATGACGACACTTGATGGACAATTGACGCCGGGCACCTACCAGCCGCTGCGCTTTACCTTTCTTGTCTGGGTCATGGTCATCGTAGGTGGATCTGGAAATAACCTTGGTGCGGTGCTGGGCGGTTTCCTGATCTGGTTCCTTTGGGTTCAGGTGGAGCCAATGGGCCTGTGGTTGATGAATGTTGTCACCTCCGGGATGGAAGACGGCTCGGCCTTGAAGGTACATTTGATTGAATCAGCCGCCCATATGCGGCTGTTGACGATGGGCATCGTGTTGCTGGCTGTTCTGCGCTTCAGTCCGCGCGGATTGATACCCGAGAGGTAAGCGCAGCCTCAGAAGGTCAGCCGCCCGCCGGGGAATGCGGAACTGGACAAATGAAATGAAGGGGGAGCGCCGAGAGGCCGCCCCCTTTTTCGATTTCGACGTGTCAGCGGCCTTTGAACAGCCCTCCAAGGATACCACGTACAATCCGCCGCCCTGTGGTGCCTTTCAGCTCCTTGATCACAACATTGGCAACGGCGGCACCGAACCCTTCCTGGGCCTTGCGGCGCGGCGCGCGAGAGGTGGATCGGCTGACGCCCTTGCCTGCATAGCGTCGCGCATTGCTGAACTCGCGCAGGGCCGGGGTTGAGGTCTGCTCGGCTTCTTCTTCGGCCTTGGCAGCTTCGATTGCGGCTTTCTCCGCACGCGCGCGCAGAATTTCAAAGGCAGAATTCCGGTCAAGGCGCTGGTCATATTTCCCCGCCATCGCGGATTGCGCCATCAGTGCGGCGCGTTCGCCCGCGCTGATCGGGCCAAGTTGCGAAGAGGGAGGACGGATCAATGTTCGTTCGACGATACCGGGGACCCCCTTTTTTTGCAGAAACGAAGTGACCGCTTCGCCGACGCCAACTTCGCGGATGGCCTCCTCGGTGTCAAAACGCGGATTTTCGCGGTAGGTTTCGGCAGCCATGCGCAACTCCCGGCGGTCTCTTGCTGTGAAGGCCCGCAAGGCATGTTGGACACGGTTGCCCAGCTGACCGAGGATGTCTTCAGGTACGTCCGCCGGGTTCTGGGTGATAAAATAGACTCCGACACCTTTGGAACGGATCAGACGTGCGACCTGTTCAACTTTGTCAACTAGCGCCTTCGGCGCATCATCAAACAGCAAATGTGCCTCGTCGAAGAAAAACACAAGTTTTGGCTTCTCCGGGTCGCCAATTTCTGGCAGTTCCTCGAACAGTTCGGAAAGCAACCAAAGCAGGAAGGTCGCATATAGTTTAGGTGCCCCCATCAATTGATCCGCCGCGAGAATATTGATGACACCGCGCCCGTCCGCGTCCCGGCGCATAAGGTCGCTCAACGCCAACGCCGGTTCACCAAAGAGTTCGGCAGCCCCCTGGTTTTCAAGCACCAGCAAACGGCGCTGGATTGTGCCGACGGAAGAGGCCGAGACATTGCCATAGCGCAGGGCAAGTTCCTTGGCATTTTCGCCGATCCAGACCAACAAGGCTTGCAGGTCCTTGAGATCGAGCAAAGGCAAACCATCTTCATCGGCGACACGGAAGGCAATGTTGAGAATACCTTCCTGGGCTTCGGACAGGCCAAGCAATTGCGACAAAAGAAGCGGGCCCATTTCGGAAACGGTAGTGCGTACCGGATGACCTTGTTGTCCATAAAGATCCCAGAAGGTTACGGGGAACGCATCATAGGAAAATTCGGAAAATCCAATGGTTTCAGCGCGGCTGGTAAATGCACCGTGCAGTTTGTGATCGGCACTGCCAGATTTGGCGAGGCCGGACAGATCACCTTTGACGTCGGAGAGGAACACCGGCACACCTTCTGCGGCAAATCCCTCGGCAAGGATCTGGAGTGTCACTGTTTTCCCAGTCCCCGTGGCGCCCGCAATCAACCCGTGGCGGTTGGCGTAACCGATGTTGAGAAATTGTTGAGTGGCGTAATCTGTGCCGCCTCCTCCGATAAAAATGTCTTTGGTCACGCGCGGGTTCCTCTCAGGTGGTGCCATGGTGGTTTCTGCATGAGCATACAAAGTTAACAATTGCATGCCATAGTCATTCCTGTCGCTGGTGCATATGTCCTTTTGCACCTGCAACAAATCCTCCCTGTCAGACTGGCCGCGCCCTCGGGTGCGGTCCTTTTTACTTCGGGCGCGCGCGCTTTGCCGGTGAAGATCGCGTTTGTTGCTAAAATATTGATTTTCAAGTACTTAAATTTGTTGACCGACCCGCGATGCTTTCGTAACGTAACGGCATAAGTCGGCCTAGTTCGACGGGGAGAAAGATCAGGGAAGGGAACGTTAATCGTTCCCTTTCCCTTTCCCTTTTTCTGTTTCGGAGCACGCTTTTGTTGTGCGTCTGTTGCCAAGCGGATCTTTGCCGGATCTTGAATCTGACAAGATCACATTTTTGCGGAACGTCACTGACATTGCGAGAATGGCGTGCTAGATGGCGAGAAAGCAACAAATGTGGATTTGACATGAGCAAGTTTTTCACCGCACTGCCCCTTTGCGCCGCTTTGGCGCTGATGGCCCCGCAGAATGGTATCGCCCAGACCGCGACATCTGAGACGGCAACAACCCAAGAGGCAGAACCGCAGTCGGGCGCAGCGACACAGGTTCAGGACCAATTGAGCCTTGGGGAGGATGCCACAAAGGACCCGGAGCTGGGCAAACCCTATACACAGGAAGTGATCGGTGCCTGGGAAATGCGCTGTATCAAGACCGAAGCAGAGAACGATCCCTGCCAGATGTACCAGCTTCTGGATGACGGTCAGGGCGCACCGGTTGCGGAGATCTCGTTATTCCGTCTGCCCAAAGGTGGCAAGGCCGAAGCGGGCGCAACGGTTGTCGTGCCGCTTGAAACCTCCCTGCCCCAGCAATTGACCATCGCCGTCGATGGTGGCAAGGCTCGGCGCTATCCTTATGCCTTTTGTAATCCCGTCGGCTGTTATGCCCGGTTGGGGTTGACCCCTGCAGATGTGCAAGCGTTCAAGCGGGGCAAAGCGGCAGAGATCACGATCATTCCTGCATTGGCACCGGATCAGCAGGTTAAGCTTAGCCTGTCGTTGGAAGGATTCACCGCCAGCTACAACAAGGTGTCCGTGATCGAGCAGTAATTCCCCTGACTGCCAGAAATTGAAAGGCCGCTCCCGTCGGGGGCGGTCTTTTGCAATCAGACCTTGCGCAGGGCAATCACGGCGTTCATCCCCCCAAAGGCAAAGGCATTGCTGAGAGCGACATTAATCTCTGCCTCACGCGCCTCGTTGGGCACTACGTCAAGCGCACATTCCGGGTCGGCTTCTTCGTAGCCGATGGTTGGGGCAATGACGCCGTCGCGCAGTGCCATGATACAGGCCAGCAGTTCCACGGCTCCGGTGCCGCCGATCAGATGGCCGTGCATGGATTTGGTCGATGAGATCATGAGCCGGTCTGCGTGCGGCCCGAAGACATCGGCGACAGCAGCACATTCCGTTTTGTCATTTGCAGCAGTTCCAGTGCCATGGGCGTTGATATATCCCACTTCTTCGCGGTTGAGACCCGCGTCGGCCAATGCGCCCGACATCGCGCGGGCAGCGCCGGCTTTGGATGGCATAACGATGTCGCTGGCGTCCGAAGTCATGGCAAATCCCACGACCTCGCATAGAATGTCGGCGCCCCGCTTGCGGGCATGCTCCAGTTCCTCAAAAACAAAAACGCCGGCACCCTCACCCTGTACCATCCCATTGCGGTTTGCGGAAAACGGACGACATGCATCGCGGCTCATGACGCGCAGGCCTTCCCAGGCCTTCACCCCGCCAAAACACAGCATGGATTCCGATCCGCCTGTGACCATTGCGGGGGCCATGCCAGAGCGCACCAACGACAAGGCCTGTGCCATGGCGTGATTGGATGAGGCGCAGGCCGTCGAGACCGTAAAGGAGGGCCCCTTGAGGTTCCATTCCATGCTGACATGGCTGGCGGCGGCATTGTTCATCAATTTGGGCACCACAAAGGGATGAACGCGGTTTTTGCCTTCTTCATAAACCGCCCGGTAATTGTCATCCCAGGTAGAGACACCACCGCCGGCGGTGCCCAGAACGACACCGGACCTGGCAGCAAGTTCGCCAGAGAAAATCAGGCCGGATTGTTCAATAGCTTCTTTTGCTGCTGCCAAAGTGAACTGGGTAAACCGGTCATAAAGTGACATCTGTTGGCGATTATAACGGCCTTCGGCCTCAAAGCCGCGCACCTGTCCACCGATCTGGATTTGCAGACGCTCCACATCGCGAAATTCCAACGGGCCGATACCACAGACCCCTTCGCGCATCGCTTTCAAAGTATCCGCAACTGTCTGTCCCAGCGCGTTGATCGTGCCAGCGCCAGTGATGACGACACGTTTCATCGCACTATGCCTGTTCGGCCTTCAGCCGTTTGATACCCTCGATGATCCTGCCGACAGAGGAAATGTCAAAATCGGACTCGGATGGATTGTTCGCATTGAAAGGCACAGTGATGTCAAAGGCCTCCTCGATCGCGAAAATGCTTTCGACCAAACCCAGACTGTCAATGCCGAGGCTCTCCAGAGAACTGTCCAGCGTCACGTCTTCCGGTTCCAGCACGGCCTGTTCTGCAATGATAGCGATTACTTGATCAGTGATATTCATGAAAACGTCCTTGGTGGAGGTTCGGTTAGAGAATTAGCCATTCCTGTCCGATTTGAAAACCGTTTTCCGCATTTCTGCGACCTCACGAAGCAGGCGCGGCAGACGGCGCAGGGCCTTGTATTGCTCGACCTGTTTGTCCATCTGTGTTGCTGGATAGCCCAGCATCGTACGACCCGCAGGTACGTTGGACATCACTTTTGTACCCCCCCCCGCGATCACACCATCACCGAGAAAGATGTTGTCGTTGACCCCGACTTGCCCTGCCAGAACGACATTGTTGCCAATACGGGCGGATCCGCCGATGGCGACCTGCCCGCAGATCAGACAGTTATCGCCGATGGTCACATTATGCCCAAGATGCACCTGATTATCGAGCTTGGTATTAGTACCGATCGTGGTATCGCGGATCGTCCCGCAGTCGATGGTACAGCCCATGCCAATTTCAACATCATCGGCCAGCGTGACTGCACCAAGAGAGTGGATGCGGATCCATGGCTGGGCCACTGCCTCGCCCTGATCACCCAAGGTCTTTCGTGCCGATTCCACTGTTGAGGGTTCCGCCGTCACAAAGGAAAATCCATCGCCGCCGATCCGTGCTCCGGGCTGAATGATGCAGCGATCTCCGATTGTGACACGCGCACCGATACTGACCTGTTCGCGCAGGAATGCCTGTTCGCCAATCGTCACGTCCATGCCGATAAAGCAATGTGGTCCGATCACGGACCCCCGGGCAATGCGTGCCCCTGCCGAGATGATGGCCAGCGGTCCAACACTCACGTCTGCAGCCAGAACAGCCGATGGATCAATGATTGCCGAGGGATGGATACCCGTTGCAAACCCCTGTCCCGGGTCAAGCATTTTGGTCATGCCGGACATTGCAAAGCGCGGTCTCGACGGGAAAATCGCGGCCTTCAGCCCCATCGCCTGCCAATCGGCTCCGGGCCAGACCATCGCTGCCTTGGCTGCTCCGGCAGAGAGGTGCTCGGCGTATTTCGGGCTCATCGCAAGCGCAAGATCAGTCGGTCCTGCGCTTTGTGGTTCGGCGGCGCGGGCTATTACCATGGCCGTGTCGCCAGCCGCCTCGGCCCCCAATGTTTTCGCAATTTCAGCAACAGTATATGACATGGGCGTTACCTTTTTGGCCGTAGGCCGTGAGATTTACCCCTGAACGGCACCCAAGACCACCCCTGCACGCGACAGCGCATTCCAGATCTTGGCGTCACGCCCATAAACGTCTGCGCGATATTCCGTGTGTCCGCGCGCATTGGTCACTGCGGTTCGATAGATCAGATGGACGGGAACCGGCTCTTTCAGCATGATCTTGGATTCGCTGCCGGATCGCAGCACTGATTGAAAATAGCCCTCTGGATCGGCCTCTTGTACCGCAAGTAGTGCATAGGCAAAGTCAAAGGGTTGGGCCAACCGGACACAGCCATGGCTAAAGGCGCGCACATCACGGGCAAAGAGGCTTTTGGCCGGGGTGTCATGCAGGTAGATATTGTATTTATTCGGGAACATGAATTTCACCAGTCCTAGGGCATTTGATCTGCTGGGAGGCTGACGCATGGAAAATGGGAAATTCCGTTCGTTGTATTGTGAAAAGTTCACGGCACCACGATTAACCTTGCGACCGCGTCGATCCGTAATCTCGATATAGCTGACAGCATTGGGATTACGTTTAAGCGCAGGAAGATATTCCTTGGTCACAATCGAGCGCGGCACATACCAGCTCGGGTTCACAACCATATGTGTCATCATATCCGAAAACTCGGGTGTCGGGCGGTCGCCCTTGTTGGCACCAATCACCGACCGGGTATAGAAGGTCAGCTTGTCATCATCCATTATCTTGGCGGAAAAGTCGGGGAGGTTGACAAGGATATGGCGTTTGCCACGATCGGTATTGAACCAGCGTTCCCGTTCAAGCGCGACCATCACCGATTGCAGGCGATTTTCAACGCCTACATTGATCTGGCGCATGGTGGCTGCGCCGGCCACGCCGTCATCGTTCAAACCATGTGCCATTTGAAACTGCTGGACAGCAGCCTGTATGTCCGCGTCATATTCCCGAGTATTGGTCCGTTCCAGATACTCCATTGCAATCAATCGATTGCGCAGGGCAATGACCGCATTCCCGCTGTCTCCGGGTTTCAGCGACTTGGCGGGTACGGTTGCGCCCCAGCCTCCACTGCTCAGCAGTCGCTCCATCGCGACCTTTTCCTTGATCAACGCATTGTATTCCATGCTGGTCGGCGGCAAGGCACGAAAGAAAGCCGCAGGTTTAGCGGTGGTCAAATCCGACAGATAGCTGCCGCGATCCCGATAGGGAATTTCGCGCACCATTGCGGGATCGATCGAACGCGGAGTCAGCATGCCCGTCTGGATGTCGCGGGCGTATTTTAAGAAGACCCGGCTCATTTCGACCTCGGCCATGCCACGGTCGCGGGCGGTGCGGACAGAGGCCAATGTGTTCATCAGACCATCGGGATCATACCGCGCTACGGGCAGGCCGTGCGCCGCTACTGACCGGATTGCCCGCATCAGTTCGGCACGCCGGGCGCGGTCAACTTCACCGGCACCGGTCCAAATCGGCCTATAGCCGTTTTCACGATAAAATCCGGCAATGTCATCATCCTGTGCCGCAGCTTCCGCGATGGCTTGCTTGAACGCTGTGACCTGTGCAGCACCAGAACGGGGTGCCAAGGACAGCGCCGCGCCAAAGGCGATCACAAAGCCGGCCATCAAAGCCTGTCTTCTAGAAAACTGAGTAAGGAAGGCCGTTCGCATCATTGAAATCCCCAAGGTAACGCAGGCTTGTACCGTCTTGCCCGCTTTAGCCCTGATTTTCCTAATGGACGAGGCCCCTGTCCAATAACAATGGTGTAAAACAGGAACAAATTCGGGGCTGATGCCAAAAGATCACCGGTATTTCTGCAGCCTTCTGAGACGGGTCACGCTTTGAGCAGAAAATTGCCTAAAGTTGTTCCAACTTTGCAGATAGGTGATTAAAAGCTTGGTTCAAGATTTTGGCTATGACATAAAAAGGTTGCATCTGGGGACCAAGTTTTAACGCCCATGTAACATCATGGACACAGGCAGAAGACGGGACAGACGACCTATGACTGGAACAAGCTCAACGGGGATGACCCGGCGCGCCCTTCTTGGGGCATTTGCAGCAACCGCAGTGGCAGCAGCGCCGACCTATTCAAATGCAGCAGGTTTCTTGAGGGGGGGTGGCGATATTCGCCGCATCAAGATGTATTCAGGCCGTACCGGCGAACGCATCGATATGATCTACTGGATCGAAGGAAATTACATCAAAGAAGCAGTGCAGGAATTGAACTACTTCATGCGTGACTGGCGCACGGATGGGGTAAAGACAATTGATTTGCGTACTGTCGATATCATGGCTGCTGCGCATAATTTGCTGGATGCTCCCGACCCCTACATGTTGTTGTCCGGCTATCGAAGCCCCAAGACCAACGCGATGTTGCGCGCCCGATCGGGCGGTGTCGCCAAAAACTCGCTACACATGCAGGGCAAAGCTGCGGATCTGCGGTTGGCTACCCGCTCGGTCAATCAGATTGCGCGTGCCGCTATCTCCTGTCGCAGCGGTGGCGTCGGCCGGTATTCAGGGTCCAATTTTGTGCATATGGATTGCGGCGTTGTCCGTAACTGGGGCGGCTGAAGATCCGCAGCACTATCTCCGAAACCTTCCTGTCTCCCTTGCATATTTGCTGCAGGATTTGATCTAATGTCGAAAATCTTGTGGTGACAATCCCGCTGCCGGCATCTTCAGTATCCTTGGTGTCGGTTTCGCTTCGCTCAACTGCCAGGCTGGGTCGCTCAATGTTTCCCAACGCCAACTGGATTGGCACATATCCCACAAATTGCGCTCCGCACGAAAATCCAGAAGATCAGCTGCCATGCTCGGATCTGCAAAACTCGCGGCGACATCGCCAGCGCGCCGGTCTTGAAACCGGTATGGGATCGTCTGCCCGCTGACCTTTTCATAGGTCTTGACCAGATCCAGTACTGAATGTCCCTCGCCTTTCCCCAAATTGACAGTATGGGACTGTCGATGACGCAATAGCTTCTCAAGGGATTGAACATGTCCCTTCGCCAGATCACAGACATGGATGTAATCGCGGATTCCTGTGCCATCAGGTGTGCCATAGTTCTGTCCAAAGATTGTGAGAAAGGGCAGTTCTTTCTTGGCGACCCGCGCCAGAAGCGGCATCAGATTGCCACCATTACTCAGCGGGGCCTCGCCGATTAGACCGGAGACATGAGCGCCAGCAGGATTGAAATACCGTAAAACTCCCACGTCCCACCCTTGCGGTTGGCGTATTTTCTGATTCAGAAATTGCTCGCCCAGCAATTTGGATAACCCGTAGGGATTTGTGTAACGCAATGGAGCGTGTTCCGGGATCGGCAGGGATTCCGGTGCACCATAGACCGTCGCACTGGAAGAATAGACCATCCTGTTCACGCCGTGGCGTTCCATTGCGCGCATCAGCGTCAACAAGGATACAATGTTGGCATTAAAAAACCGCTGGGGATTGGCAAGCGATTGCGGCACGGATTTCTTGGCGGCGAAATGTACCACCGCGTCGATTGCATATGTTTCAAACACCGCATCAAGGGCAAGCGAATCCCCCGCATCAACGTCATGGGCGATAACAGCATGGCCTGTGATCTGTGCCAGCCTCTCTGGTACATCCCGTGCCGCGTTCGAAAAGTTATCCAGGATCACAACTTGGTATCCTGCTTCGACCAGTGCGACATAGGTATGCGAACCGATGAAACCGGCACCACCGGTCAACAGAATTGTCGCAGGCATATTCGACCAACTTTCAACGCAATGGTACTTTGCCAAGTTTTATAGTCGGGTGAGCCAAGGATTCGGTTAAGTCGGTTCAGGCTATCAGGCGCTGACCCTATTTTTTGGTGATTGTATATTTGACAAACCCGTAACGTAAGTGCAGGCTCGGACTCCACTTTAAGGAGATTCGAGATATGTTTGGCACAACAATTTGCGGCCACTGCGGAAAGACTGGCACCAAAGCCCAAGAGATTTCCCCATCTGGGGCCAACTTCAAACAAGTCGCAATCTGCTGCTCCTCCTGCAGCGCAATTCTTGGGGTAACTGGATTTTTCGATGTCGGGGCGGTGGTTAAGGTTCAGGAGAAGAAGATAGATGCAATGACTCACCAGATTGGGGATTTAACTCGGGCGGTTGAAGATTTGCAGCGACAACTGCGTCAGTAAGGGTGCGGCAGGACTGAAAGTGGCTCCGCTCGCGCCATGCTCGCTCGGTGACATTCTCTGGCTTTTTCATGGTAATGTAATACCCCCAATGAGGTACTCATGATACCATGTTACGTGAAGGTATCATAGTACCTCATTCGACTTTTTTCTCGCCCGGCTTCTGCTTAACGATCTTCTTGAGCTGTTCCTCAAACCGTTCATCGTCGTCGTCCGTCTCTAGCTGGCGGGCGGCTTCTTTGAACTTGTCAAGTTGGGATTTATCTTTAGTCATTGCGACTTACTAACCTGTAATGTGAATGTGCATCGCGCGGTTTCCCGCTGGTGACGTAGTCAAGTAGGCCGCGCTTCTCCATCTCGACAAGCATATCGCGAGCCGTGTGCCATCTGGTTGTTGTAAGTATCCTCAGTGCACCGCTGACGTTGATCTTTCCGTGCTCCATCAAATAATTGACAATCTTCCGCTCTTCTGGCGTCAAGCTAAACGCTACGGCCCGTCCAAGGCTCTTGTACGCATCGCTATCCAAAGAGTTTGACCTATCGCGGACGTTGTTCCTTAAGGTGCATACGACACTGAGGTTGTCAGTTCGCTTTTGCTTAAACTCTGGCGGTGGCAGGTTTGCAGCAGTCATCTCTGCAACCATTCGTCTAGTGCCTTCGCTTATGCACCTGACTTCACCAAACTCTCTTAAACTGCGCATTACAAAAGGGTTTCGCGGGCGATGAGTGCCGACAATTGTCTCTGGAGTGATCTGAGGCATAAATCCCCCCGGGCTTTCAACCTCAATTCGATCATCAAACATGCGCACGAAAACAGGGGCATTCCGAATGTTAAAAGACCGGTGAACACAGGCGTTGACCAACATCTCATACCATGCATCGCGCGGATACTCTGGTACGGTAAAAAACTTACCATCACGAAATTCTGTGAACTCCCGCACACTTGAGTCAATCAAGTTGGCGGCTTCTTTGATCACTTCGACAATGGTTCCAGAAACCATTCGATCTTTGACGACGTTATACTGCTTGCCAGAAAGAGCTTCGGTCCCCTCATAGCGGAGGAAATGCACCAGAAGGCCTGGGAATACAGTCACAGGGTCTTGCGCAAATAGGACAGCGCAAGCGTTGTTGCACACAAAAGCACCGGAGCGCTCTCTGCCTAAGTGATATGCCTTGAGGATATCAGTTCGCGAATACTGGAGGTCAGTTGATACGTTATCCGTTACAAGCTTTGCAAACCTTGCTATGGCGTTTTCGTCAAAATCGTCGGGATAAACTAGGCCGCAAGGCTCTTGCTCAAACGAGCGCTCACCTTTGTCGATCCTGATCTCTTGTTTTTTTGAGTCGCTAAGTTTTTTGCACTCATCGCCAAGGCGCTCGTAAGCCTCTCCATTTGCAAGCTCAACAAGTTTGCCCTCAACATAGCGAATGCGCGCCAAAACGATGAAATCTTCACCCCCAGATACGTTTTTTGCTAAAACGCGCTTGGTTTCAAAGCGTCCATCTGGGCAGGCGTTTTCCCCAAGACGTTCGATCTTTGAGAGACCGTCTTGGTCCAGATGCGCGCAACCAGAAACCGTCCCATCGTTTTCAACCCCAACCGCTAAGACGCCTCCATCGACACTTGGCCCGTTTCCGAACGCTGAGAGGTACTTTGCCAACTCCTTTGGCTGTGTTCGGGCGGATTTCCGATCAAAGCGATGATCCTCAGTCAACCTAGAGAATAGCGTAACATCATCGCTGTCGTAGATTTGGTCTGGCGAGTAGAGCGCCTCTATTGGAGGCTTCTCCAGTAGATCAAGTAGTGAAAGTTGGTCGTTTTGTGGGTCTGCCATGTTACTCGACACTTACTCGACGCTTACTCGACATCAGATTTCTTGGTTAGGCGATTTATAGGTTAGGCGCTTGCCGACGACCGCTTCCAGCGCAACTTGAGAACGCTGAGCATCATCAAAGCCATTGGCAACGCGATTGTTGTAGCGGAAGTCGAACTCTGCCGCATAGCGGTGCAGGTGCTGCTTGCCACAGTGCTGGTACACGCCTTTCATGCCGCGCTTGAAGATACTGTAGAAGCCTTCGACGGTGTTGGTGTGAACCTGCGGCTTCTCGCGCTTCACGTATTCGCCCTTGCTGTGCGTGGTGAAGTCGTGACCAGCGAAATCGTCAGCCAGTTTCGTATACTGTTTGGCTTCGTCGGTGTAGATCACGGCCTCCTTGGCGATGTTCTCGCGCAGGATCGGAACCAGTGTGTCCTTCTTGATATCGTCAACAACGATGGACTTGGCTTGCTTGGTGTCGCGGTCCACAAGGGTCAGCATGGCATTCTTGTGAGCAAAGCCACGAGCGGTTTTGCTTTTCTTGTGCTTTGCGCCGATGAATGTTTCGTCAACTTCTACAGTGCCGCCATTGCCGCCGAACGGAGCAAGCGCACCGTCACGCATACACTCGCGGATGCGGTGCGTCAGAAACCATGCGGATTTGTAGGTGATTTCCAGAACACGGTGAAGCTGGTGGCTGCTGATGCCCTTCTTGCTGGACACCATCAGGTGAATGGCTTGCAGCCACTTGTGCATTTCGATGTGGCTTTCCTCGAAGATCGTACCTTTGCGCACCGTGAACTGCTTGCGGCACTCGCGGCACTTCCAGAGGCCGTGACGCTCTTTGCCCTCAGGGTTCTTCTTGCTTGCCTTAGTGCGGACGCCCTCCAGCTTGTAAGCTCGATCCACAACGCCACAGTGTGGGCAAACCGTTCCGTCGGCCCAGATGATGCTTTCAACGTGCGCAAAAGCAGCGGCTTCGTCGTGCATGTAGGCTTTGGACAGAACGGACATTGGGTTAACCTCTAACTTGTTGAGATTAAACTACGCATTCACCTTGGGTTTGTCAAATATACAATCACCTATTTTTTCGTGGGCCGTTCAAAGCGCGACCTGCGATAAAATTGCGTGAATCAACGCCATTCTCATCTTTACCCGTCACTAGATCGCCCCGTGGCCAGTAAACACTGTGACCAGCGTGCGCCAGAAAACATAGGTTTCCATGCGAAAACCCGATTTGGTGATGTAGCGCAGGTCCAGTTCCAGTTTGACCTGCGTTGCCTGTATGTCGCTGGTATAGCCTTGCACCACTTGGGACAGGCCGCTCAGCCCGGGGCGCACAATGTGACGGTTAGCGTAATCTGGCAACTGGTGGCGATATTGCCAGGCAAATTCAGGTTGTTCAGGCCGCGGGCCGATAAGGCTCATCTCTCCGCGCAGAACATTGAGGATCTGAGGTAATTCGTCGATACGGAACCTGCGTAATATCGCCCCAAAACGCATGATCCTGTGGCCTTCTGCATCGGCGAATTTTGCCTTGCCTACCTGAGGCCGCATGGTGCGGAATTTGAGCATGACAAAAATACGGTCGTGCTGACCAACACGTTTCTGAAAGTAGAATAACGGCCCTGGATTCAGCCAGGGATTCACCACTGCCAAGACAAGCGCGAGCGCCACCAGAACCGGTAGCAAGGCCAAAGAAAGACCTACGTCACTTAGCCGTTTGGCGCACCAAAACAGCCGCGTTCCCCCTACCCGCACGAGTTTGCCCTCCCATCACCTGCACTGGCACACAGGTGAAGATTGCGCGGAAAAAATTAACAAAGCGTTTCGGTTTTTCAGCAGATTTCGTATTGAAACCCCAATGCAGCGGATAATTTCCAGTGCTGGTTAGGCAACGCGCGCGGTCATCGTAACGGTCAGTGCATTCAGGATCGTCCCGGCGACGGCTTCACATTCCTTCAACGTAAGTCGCGTAGGAAGACGTACATCACAGGCCCGACTTAACATCGCTCGGGTTTTCGGCAATTCCTGGTTGTTTTTCAAAAACTTCCAGTTCCAGAATGCACGCGCATTATCGGCAGAGCGTCCAAAGACTTCTGTTTTCAATCCAAGCGATGCGGCCTGGTCTACAAAACAATCAACCTGCGTATCGGTCATATTGTCCAGATTGAATTGGATCGAATCTGGTGCGCGGGATTCGGCCGGCAAGGCAGTGGGAACATCAATCCATGGGCAGCCATCGAGAATTCGTGCCACATGATCATGATTGCGGCGCCCGCGTTTCACGCGTTGTGTCAATGCGTCAAGCTGCGGCCTGATCAATGCGGCCGAAAGGGTATTGAGGCGCATGTTGTACAAGGGAAGCCGGTTTTGCCATTTGGTAAAAACCTTGCCCAGAACAGGGTGTTTCTTCCAGTTATGCTCGTAAGCACCCGACATGATGACGGCCTGTGCAATCAGGTCTTCGTCATTGGTAATCAGAATCCCTCCCTCGCCTGAATTCAGCATTTTGTAAGATTGAAAACTGAAACAGCCGATCTTGCCAATTGTACCAATGTTGCGCCCCGCCCATGTTGTGCCAAGGCTGTGGGCGGCATCCTCGATCACGGGCACATTGGCAGCATTGGCCATTGTCATGATCGCATCCATATCCGAGGTATGGCCTCGCATGTGACTAATGATGACGGCGTCGCAATCTGGCAGCTTTTGCGCGAAATCATCAAGATCAATGCGATAGTTACTGCCGCATTCGCACAGCACGGGAACGCAATCCGCATGAACGACTGCTGATGGTACAGCGGCGAAGGTAAAAGCAGGCAGCAGAACTTTTGCATCGCGTGGCAGACCAAGCGCCTTGAGCGATAGAAACAAGGCCGCTGAACAGGACGATACCGCCAATGCGAACCTGCTCCCGAGGGCCTGGGCGAATTCCGCTTCCAATAGGGTAACCGGCGACTGATCAGAGCCATAGCGAAACAAGTCGCCCGTTTGCAGGATACGCGTTACTTCCGCCAATGCAGCATCCGGAATCGACTCTGCTGCGGTTAAATTAGGGAGCTTCGACATAACAGATCTATCCTGAATTAGGGTTGGCCATTAGACCATATCAAGGGAAAGTTGGGTATTTACAGCCAAAATATATGCGTACAAAAAATATATGGTATTGTTTGACTTCTCGACCACAACCTTTGCCCATTTCCGAAAATTTGGGATACCGGCCAATGACCAGCCCCCCGCTGCATTGCAAGATTGTTCGGGATGCAATGCAGGGGTGTGACATTGCAAGTTGACTACAATCGTTGAGGTGGGTTCGGCTGCGGCTGCGCCAGGGTGTATTTGATCGCAAACAGGAGCTTCCGCCCAGTCGCAAGCATATCTGTGTCAGAGGGTAAATCAGAAAAGATGGTGGTCCCAGCTGGATTCGAACCAGCGACCTCTCGCTTCGGAGGCGAGCACTCTATCCAGCTGAGCTATGGGACCGATAGCCATTCTGTCAAAGGCAACGGCACGGTGTTTTTTGAAAGACATTATTCCGCGCGGACAATGCCTCTCTCAATCGTCCTCCGTCTGTGGAGGGTGATACCCTGACCCAAAGTGCCAGAGTTCCACGGTGTTTCTATACATAAGCGCCGGGTGACCCGCAATGGGCGCAAACAAGGATTTAGCGACTTATCCCGCGCCAGCATTATCCACCGGTCTTGCGCGCGCTAGACCTGTCATACGTGAACCGACAGCCCTTGCAGTCTGGCGTTATTTGGATCAAGATCACGCCGTATCTAATTGACTATACACTATTTAATTGCGCGCGCACCAATTTTTCCCGGCGGTGACGCAGCCAATTTCTTGGTGTCAAAGCGTGTTATAGCTAGGCAAACAGATCGTGTGCCAACTCAAGCGCGTCAACCAACACATCGATTTCGGATTTGGTGTTATACATTGCCATGGAGGCGCGACAGGTTGCTGGCACGCCGAGATGCTCCATCAATGGCCCGGCACAATGCTGCCCTGCCCGTACTGCGACCCCCTTTTTATCAAGGATGGTCGAAATGTCATGGGCATGGGCTGCACCTTCCATGGTAAAGCTGAAAATCGCGCCCTTGTCTTTTGTCGCCCCTTGGACGGAGATCCAGTTCAAATCCTTCAATCTGGTGGCGGCGTAATCGCGCAAGCTGTCTTCATGGGCGGCAATTTCGTTCATGCCGACACCCATCATGTAATTCAGCGCCACGCCCAGACCGATGGTTTGCACGATTCCTGGTGTCCCTGCTTCGAACATCATTGGCGGATCGTTATAGATCACACCATCCTTGGTGACTTCCTTAATCATGTCACCCCCGCCGATAAACGGGCGCATCTGTCGCATCCGATCAGCCTTGATATAGATCGCACCGGACCCTGATGGGCCGTAAAGCTTGTGCCCGGTAATGGCGTAAAAATCACAGCCAAGATCCTGTACATCAACAGGCATATGCACAGCGGCTTGCGAACCATCGACAAGCACGGCAATACCTTTCGCATGAGCGGCCGCAGTGATGCTTTTCACATCCACCTTTGTGCCCAGGACATTTGACATCTGGGTGATCGCAATCAGCTTGGTTCTGGGTGTGATCGCATCAATAACGGCCTGCGGGTCAAGGGCACCGCTGGCATCCACGTCAACCCATTTGATCACAATACCCTGTCGTTCACGTAGAAAATGCCAGGGTACGATATTCGCGTGGTGCTCCATCACCGAAAGAATGATCTCGTCACCTGTTTGCATTTGCGGCATGGCCCACCCATAGGCGATCAGGTTGATCCCTTCTGTAGTGCCGGAGTTGAAAACGATTTCGTCTTCCGATCCTGCATTCAGAAATTTCGCAACGGTAGCACGCACAGATTCGTATTTGTCTGTTGCGAGATTGGACAGATAATGCAACCCGCGATGGACGTTGGCGTATTCCTGCGCATAGGCCTGTGTAATCGCGTCGATCACCACCTGTGGCTTTTGTGCCGAAGCGCCGTTGTCAAAATAAACCAAAGGTTTGCCATTAACCTCGCGGCTTAAAATGGGAAAATCACGACGGATTTCTGTAACATCAAACATCAACTCACCACTCCCAAAGCGGCACCGCCGATCATAGCGATGATGAACGCCAACCCCAGCACAAGTCCGACAAAGGCCACAAGTACCACCGCAAGGCCATGCCATGCCGACTTAAGGTTCAGGGCAACTACAAGAAAATTCAGAAATATCCAAAGGCCCCAAACCGCGACCACCAGTGACATCACCGCCCCTATCGGTGGAATCGCGAGTGACAGCACCACAATGCCGGTTTGGGCAATGGCACGCAGCACCTGAAACCAGACAACCAGAGCCAGAACATCCATCAGGTTGCCCTTGCCACCTGTGGCCATCCCCGCCCAGTACATTGCGTGAATATAGACCACCATCAGTCCGGCGATCAAAACAAACAGGGTTAAAGGTTTGTCAAAATAACCTGGCAAAGGCATTGATGTGGTACTGGCCGAGGTGGTGACGATCAGCATGATCAGAAAGGTATTCAGAACCGCCACCAGCGCCAAAGCGGTCCACAAGACATCACGCCCCAGATTCATCGCCATAATCAATCCCGCAGCACCCCGCGGATCGCGAATGCTTGTCTGGATCAATGGGGCAAAGGCCTGTTGTATCATGTGCTTGTGTCCAAAGGCAGCGCATTGGCGGCACGAAAACCGCTGATCCAGAACCATAAGAATGCAACGAACCAAAGCACACCAACACCCGTCATCTCAACCCCCGGTCCGACAAATCCCGCAGTCAGACCCCAGAGCAACATGATCGGCGCGGAGGCCAATAACGCCCAGAACAATGCCAAACGAGCACCATACCCGGTGATTTCTTGCCGCAGGAATCTGGCAATGACGTAGGTCACCGCGCCCAGAGCGTAAAGCAGCAAAGGCGCGATGAAAAGCCAGGCGAGCAAGGAAGCCCCCATGAGCATCTGAAGGTTGTCTCCGGTCACAAAGGCTTCGCGCGCCAAACGTGGGGTTTGGGCAACAAAGACCATCAGACAGCCGACCATGAGATAGACCAATGCGCGGTCTTCGCGCGGTCCCTCACTTAGAATCCGGCGCACAACGCGGCCCGGCCCCCGATAGGTGGCCACAATATCACGGGTGGCCGGCATCAGCTGCGGCGACGTGCAAGCCAGCCGGTCAGCCGTTCAAGGATTTCTTCCTTCAACGTTTCAGCCTCGATTTCCTCAACAGCCTCGGCGAGGAAGGACAGTGTCAGCAAATCAGTCGCATCACCCTTGGAAATACCTCGTGCCCGCAAATAGAACAACGCGTCCTCGTCGATTGCGCCAGAGGTGGAGCCATGTGAGCAGATGACATCATCGGCGTAGATTTCAAGCTCTGGTTTGGCAAGGAACTGGCTGTCCTCATCCAGGAGCAAGGATTGGCTGATCTGATATCCATCGGTCTTTTGAGCATCGGCTTTGACCAGGATCTTGCCCTGAAAAACGCCAACTGCACCGTTGCGCAACACTTTTTTGAAAACCTGACGGCTTTCGCAATTTACCGCGTCATGTGTGATGAAAACCGTGTCATCGTGGTGGAATTCACCATCGCCGACACAAGCGCCCGCAACATGTGCCTTGGCGTCATCACCTGTCAGTTCCAGTACAACCTCGTTACGGGTCATCACACCGTTGACCGTTAGCGTAAAGGATTTGAATTCTGATTCTGTTCCAAGACGCCCAAAGATATGAGTCGCAGCGCGACGTTCATGATCACGCCCCTGTGCGCGGATATGATTGAAACTGGCAGTGTTGCCAACCTCGACTTCAATCACCTTGTTGAACCGCGCAGCGGCAGGACCATTTTCCAACAGCGTCACCTCTGTCCCCGGATCCAGCTTGATGCAGTGGTGCAAGATCGCATCCGAAGTATCTGAATTATGTGTATAAATCAGGTTTATGGGTTTGCTGGGGGTGCGCGACACGTGGATCAGGACACCATCTGTGGCAAGTGCTGTGTTGAGCGCAGCCAAAGGACGCGCAACAGGTGACTGCCCGTGGGACTCAAGCACACCATATACGTCTCGCGCCCAGTGCAGATCGCTCTGCGCTGTTGCCAGCCGCTCGATGGTGATCCCTTCAAGAGCCAAATCGTCAGAGGCCGCCGCATCGAAAACGCCATCAACAAACACAATCTTCAGCCGGTCCATTTCGCCGAACAAGGGAGGCTCGTCATTTTGAAAAATTGCCGCAGTGGGTGCCGTCGCCTGCGTCAAACTGTCGGGTCGTGTATATTTCCAATATTCGTCGCGTCGGTCAGGCAAACCCATCTTGCGCAGTCGCATCAACGCGTCTTCACGCGCAGATTTTGACCAGCCCGAAAATGTCACGCTATGTGCGGTGATCATCGCCTCGGTTGGATCGGTTTTTTCAGCGAGGGCTGTCATTACGCCACCTCTGCCAGAATATCGGCATAGCCGTTGTTTTCTACTTCCAGGGCAAGTTCAGGCCCGCCGCTTTTTACGATGCGGCCATCCGCCATGATGTGTACAACGTCCGGTTTGATATGGTCCAGAAGACGCTGATAATGGGTGATGACAAGAAAGCCACGGCCCTCGGAACGCAACGCGTTCACCCCTTCCGCAACCAGTTTCATCGCATCTACATCCAAACCGGAATCTGTTTCGTCAAGGATGCACATTTTTGGCTCAAGCATGGCCATCTGCAAGATTTCATTACGCTTTTTCTCGCCGCCGGAAAAACCCATGTTTACAGGACGCTTGAGCATATCCGCGTCGATCTTGAGTGCCTTTGCCTTGGCGCGGACCACTTTCAGGAATTCCGCTGCAGACATCTCTTCTTCGCCTCGCGCCTTGAGCTGTGAATTTACTGCAGTACGTAGAAAGGTCATGTTGCCCACGCCGGGGATTTCAACGGGGTATTGAAAGGCAAGGAACAGGCCAGCCGCGGCGCGTTCTTCCGGCTCCATCTCCAGCAGGTCAATCCCTTCAAGCGTGGCAGTGCCTTCGGTTACCTCATAGCCATCCTTGCCGGAAAGCACGTAGGATAGCGTCGATTTACCTGACCCGTTTGGCCCCATGATGGCATGGACTTCACCGCCCTTGATCTCCAGATCAACGCCCTTGAGGATCTGCTTGTCCTCGTCGTCAAGTTTCACGTTCAGGTTCTTGATGTTCAGCATTTTGTCATTCCTTCTCAGCGCCTCGGCGCGTATTCTTCATTCAAATGAAACGGCAGTCCCGGACACGGATACCATCATCATGCTGTCCGAAATAATCTCGTAATCAATATCAATGCCCACCACTGCATCAGCCCCCAAAGCGCGCGCCTCGTCTTCAAGTTCGGACATGGCGGTGACCCGTGCATCGCGCAGCTTGTGTTCATACTGGCCAGAGCGTCCACCGACGATGTCGGTGACCCGCGCAAAGAGATCGCGGACAATGTTGGCTCCCATGATCGCTTCACCCACCACAATGCCGTGATAGGCACGAATGGTGCGCGCTTCTACCGAATGTGTCGTTGTCAGGATCATGTTTTATCCCCTCTGAAAACGACAATTCCCACCTGTATCGCCCCATAGATCAGGGCAAAAACAACGGCGCTGAAACCGGCTGTTGTCAGATCCCCCGTGCCCCGCCATGCCAGCGTAATGGCAAAGAAAGTCACCGTGGCAATTGCGACATTGATCAAAAGCCCGCGCATTTACCCCACCGACCCTTCCAGCGAAATCGCCACAAGTGCCTGCGCTTCCATAGCAAATTCCATCGGCAGTGCTTGCAGCACATCTTTGCAGAACCCGTTCACGACCAAGGCAACCGCCTCTTCCTCGTCCATTCCGCGTGATCGGCAATAGAACATCTGGTCATCGTCGACCTTGGAGGTTGTCGCCTCATGTTCAACCCGCGAAGAGTTGTTCTTCACCTCGATATAAGGCACTGTATGCGCCCCGCATTTGTCCCCGATCAACAAGCTGTCACACTGGGTATAGTTACGCGATTCCTTTGCCTTGGGGTGCATCGACACCAGACCCCGATAGGTATTCTGTGCCTTGCCGGCGCTGATCCCCTTGGACACGATGCGCGATCTGGTGCGCTTGCCCAGATGGATCATCTTGGTGCCCGTATCTGCCTGTTGCATGTTGTTGGCGATGGCGATGGAATAGAATTCGCCCTGGCTGTCGTCGCCGCGCAGAATACAGCTTGGGTATTTCCAAGTGACAGCCGAGCCGGTCTCGACCTGCGTCCACATCACCTTGGCTCGGTCGCCCCGGCAATCCGCGCGTTTGGTCACAAAGTTATAGATGCCGCCCTTGCCGTTTTCATCACCGGGATACCAGTTCTGTACGGTGGAATATTTCACCTCTGCATCTTCTTCGATGATAATCTCGACCACTGCTGCATGCAGCTGTGATTCATCACGCTGCGGTGCGGTACAACCTTCAAGGTAGGACACATAGGATCCCTTGTCCGCAATGATCAACGTACGTTCGAACTGACCGGTGTTTTCGGCATTGATACGGAAATAGGTGGAAAGCTCCATCGGGCAACGAACGCCCGGCGGCACGTAAACAAACGACCCGTCAGAGAATACGGCCGAGTTCAGCGTGGCATAGAAATTGTCAGAGACCGGTACAACAGTCCCCAGATATTTCTTCACCAACTCGGGATGCTCGCGGATCGCCTCGGAGATCGAACAAAAGATCACTCCTGCTTTCTTCAGCTCCGCCTGAAAGGTAGTGCCCACAGAGACTGAATCAAATACCGCATCCACGGCCACCTGGCGTGGTGCATCGCTCATCTCTTCCGCCCCCTCGACACCTGCCAGGATCGCTTGTTCTTTCAAAGGGATTCCCAGCTTCTTGTAGGTTTCCAATAGCTTGGGATCGACATCATCCAATGATTTCGGCTTGTCGATCATGCTTTTTGGGCGGGCGTAGTAATATTGGTCCTGAAAATCGATTTCAGGGTAATCCACCATGGCCCAATCGGGCTCCGTCTTGGTCAGCCACCGCTCATAGGCTGCAAGGCGCCAGTCCAGCATCCAAGCAGGCTCACCGTTTTTTTCGGAAATCAACCGCACGATGTCAGTGGTCAGACCCTTCGGCGCATATTCCATTTCAATATCGGTGGACCAGCCATGTTTATAGGCCCCGCCCACTTCGCGCACGGCATCCACGGTTTCCTGATCGACGCCATCCTTGACGCCCTCATTCTGTGTCACGATCATATCTTCCAAGATCTCGTTCCTTTTCTCGTGAACCGCTCAGGCAGCCCTTTGTGCGTGTTTCTCTCGTTTTGCAAGCCAGGTTTCGGCAAAACGCAAAACGTCGGTTCTTGTTGTCTCCAGCCCCAGAGACACCCTTATGGCGCTTGCGGCTTCAGCCTCGTTAAATCCCATCGCCAGCAAGACAGTGCTGGCTTTGACCTTGCCGCTGGAACAGGCGGAACCTGCGGAAATGGCAAAGCCGGCAAGATCCATTTGCATCACCTGTGTCTCGCCTTTCCAACCCTGCGCGATGATACAGGAGGTATTGGGCAAGCGCGGCACGTCTTTCCCGACAAAAATAGTCTTCTTTTCAGAAGTCGCAAGGGTATTTTCTAGAATGTTTCTAAGTTCCGCCACTTCTTCCCAGCGACCGGTTGCCACATCCTGTGCAGCGGCCTGTGCCGCCGCGCCAAATCCGGCAATGCCGATGGTGTTTTCCGTGCCCGAACGACGGTTCATTTCCTGACCACCGCCGCGCAGCAACGGCGTGGGATCCTCTGAGGTGAAATTGATAAAGGCCCCGATCCCCTTTGGGCCACCCATCTTGTGGGCTGACAAGATGCCGTAGGATGGCTTTTTCTCCGCAAAGACGATGGGTGCTTTTCCTGCGATCTGTGTCAAATCACTGACAATGCCGTATCCTTGGCTTCCAATCCGCAAAGTTTCACCAATGCCGTTCCCCGGGACCTTGCCATCTTCCGGTCGAATCCCGGTTTCGCTGTTGGCCGCGGAAATTGCGATCAGTGCGGCCTGTGCCCCCTGCGGCGCATCCAGGCGGGTCAACCAATCCATGAGGGGCGTCGCGCCGTTCAGGTTCAGTCGGCCATTGGTATCAGTAAGGGACGGAATCTCATCTTCGCTCCAGGCCGTGAAACAATCATGTTCTGTCGGAAGGGCCACAAACCGCCCGCCATGACGGCCCTTCTGTGCCACGGCCAGTGACGCCGCCTCCGTTGCACTGCTGGTAAAAATCACCTGCGCGGGCAAACAACCGACCAATGTCGCAACTTGAAGCCGCGCCTTTTCGACCAGCATCCTGGCCGCCCGCCCTTCGGCATGCACGGACGACGGGTTGCCCACCACATCCATCGCAGCCGACATGGCAGCGCGTGCTTCGCTGCGCAATGGTGTGGTTGCGTTATGATCCAGATACACTCTTTGCATCTCTTTTTGGCCTTATATCCCGCGGAGGTTTGGAGGCAGAGCCTCCATCAAACAAATGGAATCGCGCAAAGCGCGCCCTTCGACCTACCCTTCATCCACAACATCAAACAGGTTTGGAACCGCAGGACAGGGGGCGAGTTCATTCTCGATCACATCTGACAGGCGGGTCTGGTGCAGAAAAACATAGACATGGGCGCTCAACCCTTCCCACAGGCGGTTGGTCAGCGACTGCGCCCGGCTCCCCGATGCACCGCCTGACGCTCCTGCCCCCTTGTGCATCGCATCCACTGTTTCATCGACCGCTGAAAGAATATCGACAACCCGGATTTCCGAGGCAGGACGTGATAGCCGATAGCCGCCGCCGGGCCCACGAACAGAGGAAACCAGATTGGCGCGGCGCAATTTTACGAACAATTGTTCAAGATAGGGCAAGGAAATGGACTGTCGCGTTGCAATATCGCCCAATGAGACCAGGCCCAGGCCCGGTTGCAGTGCAATGTCGGCCAAAGCAACCATCGCATAACGGCCTTTGGTAGAGAGCTTCATGACCTGTCCCCTGATTATGCCTGCGTTCATTGACGCGGGGCCTCGTTGCGCCTAAACGAAAACTCCGGCCTGTGTTGCAATAGGGCCAAAGAATTAGAACCGTTCTAAAGTAGTCGAGCGAAGTCGTCAACTATTCACGTCCCCTCGCGCCCTACCTTGGACCACCAGACAGGAAATCTCATGCCAGAGGTCATTTTCCCCGGACCAGAAGGCCGCCTCGAAGGCCGCTACCACCCGCAAAAAGAACGTGACGCACCCATCGCGATCATCTTGCATCCGCATCCACAATTCGGCGGGACGATGAATCACAAGGTCGTCTACAATATGCACTATGCTTTCTATAACATGGGGTTCACCGTGTTGCGGTTTAACTTCCGTGGCGTGGGACGCTCCCAGGGTGAATATGATCAGGGCATCGGTGAGCTTTCTGATGCGGCCTCTGCCCTTGATTACCTCCAGTCGATGAACAACAATTCAAAACACTGCTGGGTCGCCGGATTTTCATTCGGTGCCTGGATCGGTATGCAACTGCTGATGCGCCGCCCAGAGATTACCGGATTTATTTCAGTGTCACCTCCGGCGAACATGTATGATTTCAGCTTTCTTGCTCCTTGCCCGGCATCCGGTTTGATGATCAACGGCACAGCAGACCGCGTGGCACCGCCCGCCGATACTGTGAGCCTTGTCAACAAACTGCACGAACAGAAAGGGATCACGATCACCCATCAGGAAGTCGAAGGTGCAGGCCACTTCTTTGAAGACCCCTACATGGATACCCTGATCGGATCGACGACGGAATATGTCAAACGTCGCCTGACAGAGACCTCGCGCTGATGGTTGATCAAGTCGTTACTGAAATGGCCAATAAACTGGCCGAAGAATGTCTTGCCGTACAGTCAGAGATCGGAGAGGATCGGCTGTTCATGAAGGTTGGTGAGGTGCTGGGGGCCTCGTCCCAGACATTGGAAGAAGCCTTCCTGACGGCTGTGCGTACCCGTATGGCGAATGACCAGGGCCGCAAGTTTCTGGCCAAAACGCTGGCTGACCATCGCGCAAGGTCTGGTGAAGGTGACTGACATGCCACTGTCGCGGCTGGACAGACAGATCGCGTTTCTGGTTGAGGCGGACAAACTCAAGAACACGATACGTGCCACTGAACTATGCGATAATTCGCGCTACGAAAATTCCGCCGAACACTCTTGGCACCTGACGCTTTATGCGCTTGTCCTGGCGGATCAGGCTGGGCCTGACGTTGATCTCCCATTGGTGATCAAGATGTTGATCCTGCATGATCTTGTTGAAATTGATGCCGGTGATAACCCCATATTTGGCGACTTGGATCACACAGCGATCGAAGAACAGGAAAAGAGAGCTGCTGATCGGATTTTTGGCCTGTTGCCGGATGATCTGCGCGACAGTTTTCGCGCCATTTGGGATGAATTCGAAGCAGCGCACACACCCTCTGCCCAGTTTGCCAAATCCTTGGATCGATTCCAGCCACCGATACAGAATTTACAGTCTGGTGGCGGTAGCTGGGTCGATTTCGAGGTTACGGAACAGCAAATTCAAGAACGTGTCGGCAGCAAGATCGCCCGCGGTGCGCCCGCACTATGGGAATATGCCAGAACGCGGATCGCCGAATTTTTCGCAGCAAACGCCGGAAAATAAGCAAAATCAGGTTCAGGTTGTACCGGTTCATTTCCCTTTGGTGCCAGATAGGATAGACGGATTTCAACTGTCCACGCACCGAAGGAAACCACCATGACCAAGATCAAGGTAGCCAACCCTGTTGTCGAACTCGACGGCGATGAAATGACCCGGATCATCTGGGATTTTATCAAGAAAAAGCTGATCTTGCCCTATCTCGACATTGATTTGAAATATTATGACCTGGGCATTCAGGCGCGTGACGACACAGACGACCAGATTACGATTGATTCAGCCGAAGCGATCAAGAAATACGGTGTCGGCGTGAAATGCGCGACCATTACCCCCGATGAAGCACGGGTCGAGGAATTTGGCCTCAAGAAAATGTGGCGCTCTCCCAATGGTACGATCCGCAACATCCTGGGCGGTGTGATTTTCCGCGAACCTATCATTTGCAAAAACGTCCCGCGTCTTGTTCCGGGCTGGACACAACCGATTGTCGTGGGACGTCATGCTTTTGGCGATCAGTATCGTGCCACTGATTTCAAATTCCCCGGTGCCGGAAAGTTGACGATAAAATTCGTCGGGGAAGACGGTACCGAGATCGAACATGAGGTCTTTGACGCCCCCGATTCCGGTGTCGTCATGGCGATGTATAACTTAGATAAATCCATCATCGACTTTGCGCGCGCTTCAATGAACTATGGGCTCGTCAAAGGCTGGCCTGTATATTTATCAACCAAAAATACCATCTTGAAGCAATATGACGGGCGATTTCTTGAACTTTTTCAACACATCTACGAAACGGAGTTTGAAGATCGATTCAAGGAGGCTGGCATCACCTACCAGCACCGACTGATCGACGACATGGTGGCCTGTGCCATGAAATGGAATGGGGGCTATGTCTGGGCCTGTAAAAATTATGATGGCGATGTTCAGTCAGATACAGTTGCCCAGGGTTTCGGGTCGCTTGGGTTGATGACGTCGGTTCTGATGACGCCGGATGGCAAGACTGTCGAAGCCGAAGCCGCCCACGGTACTGTGACGCGCCATTACCGCCAGCACCAGAAAGGCGACGAAACTTCGACCAACTCGATTGCTTCCATCTATGCCTGGACAGGGGCGCTGAAACATCGGGGCAAGCTGGATGAAAATGCAGCGCTGACCGGTTTTGCCGAGACCCTGGAGAAAGTTGTCGTGGATACCGTTGAAAGTGGTCATATGACCAAGGATCTCGCCTTGTTGGTCGGGCCTGACCAAAGCTGGCTGACGACGATAGGTTTCCTGGAAAAGGTCGATGAAAACCTGAACAAGGCTCTCAAGGGCTAACCCTGTCACGATTCCACATAGGGGCACTTTCGGGTGTCCCTTTCAAACCAGAGTTTTCAAGCCCGGATTGCCGTGATCAACTTGATCCTGCCAGCCTCTGATTGACCAATCACCACGAAAGGACGCCCAATGCCCGCTCATTATTACTGGCTGTTCTTTGCCATTCTTACGGAAACACTGGGCACCACCGCATTGCAAGCCTCACAACAGTTCACGCGGTTCTGGCCCGCGCTTGCGGTCGTTGTCTTCTATGGCCTGTCCTTTTACTGCATGTCTTTTGCGCTCAGATCGATGCCCGTTGGGATCGTCTACGCCATATGGTCCGGCCTTGGTATTGTGCTGATTGCTGGCATCGGTTTTGTGCTGTTCGGTCAAAAGCTGGATCTTGCCGCCATGTTTGGATTGACGCTGATCATCGCTGGAATCCTGATAATTCACCTGTTTTCCAGCTCAAGCACACATTAACCGTCTTTTTATCTGGTCTTTGCTGCGCCTGCACGGTATGCGCGGCCAACTCCCTGAACAAGGCTGATCCTATGGAACTGCGCAACATCGCAATTATCGCTCACGTCGACCACGGCAAAACAACGCTGGTGGACGAACTGCTCAAACAATCCGGCACCTACCGTGAAAATCAGGCGACCACCGAACGCGCCATGGACAGTAACGATCTGGAACGCGAACGCGGCATCACGATTTTTGCCAAACCAACCTCTGTTGAATGGAAAGGCACACGCATCAATATCGTGGACACCCCTGGCCACGCCGACTTTGGTGGCGAAGTGGAGCGCATCCTTTCGATGGTGGACGGGGTTGTATTGCTGGTGGACGCCGCCGAAGGACCGATGCCACAAACCAAATTTGTGACATCCAAAGCCTTGAAGCTTGGTTTGAAACCTATCGTGGTGATCAACAAGGTCGACAAGCCCGACGGCGAACCCGATCGTGCCCTTGATGAATGCTTTGACCTGTTTGCCAACCTTGACGCAACAGATGAACAGCTTGATTTCCCGACGATGTACGCTTCGGGTCGCGCAGGATGGGCCGATCATACGCTGGATGGCAAGCGCGACGGTCTGGAGGATCTGTTCCAGTTGATCCTTGATCACGTCCCTGCCCCGGCGCAGGTTGCCCACAAGGACAAGCCCTTTACCATGCTGGCCACAACTCTGGGCGGCGATCCCTTTCTGGGTCGTTTGCTGACCGGTCGCGTTGAAACAGGTACATTGAAAGCGGGTCAGACGATCAAGGCCATGTCGCGCGATGGTACGTTGATAGAGAACTTCCGCTGTACCAAGATCCTGGCCTTCCGCGGCCTGGAGCAGACTGCCATCGATGTTGCCGAAGCGGGTGACATTGTATCAATCGCAGGTATGACCAAGGCGACTGTTGCCGATACATTGGCGGATCAATCAGTCTCCGAAGCAATTCCGGCACAGCCGATCGACCCGCCAACCATTACCGTGACTTTTGGCATCAACGATTCTCCATTGGCTGGTCGTGATGGCAAGAAAGTACAGTCTCGCGTGATCCGCGAACGTCTGCACAAGGAAGCTGAATCCAATGTGGCCATCAAAATCAGCGATACGCCCGGTGGTGACGCCTTTGAAGTTGCCGGTCGCGGCGAACTTCAAATGGGTGTTCTGATCGAAAACATGCGCCGCGAAGGCTTTGAACTGTCGATCTCACGCCCGCAGGTTCTGTTTCAGGAGATTGACGGTGTACGTCATGAACCGATCGAAGAAGCCACGATTGACGTGGATGACGAATATTCCGGTGCGGTGATCGAAAAAATCACCGGTGTACGCAAGGGTGAGCTGGTTGAGATGAAACCAGCCGGCGCAGGCAAGACCCGAATCATCGCGCATGTGCCGTCACGCGGCCTGATCGGCTATCACGGTGAATTCCTGACCGATACGCGTGGTACTGGCGTGATCAACCGCGTGTTCCATTCCTGGGCACCGCACAAGGGCCCTATTCCAGGACGCCGCGCAGGCGTGTTGATTTCGATGGAGAACGGCACCTCGGTCGCCTTTGCCCTGTGGAACCTTGAAGAGCGCGGCAAGATGATGATCGGTGCACAGGCGGACGTCTATACCGGTATGATCATTGGCGAACATTCCCGGGAAAACGATCTTGAAGTGAACCCGTTGAAGGGGAAGAAGCTCACCAACGTGCGTGCCTCCGGCACGGATGAAGCGGTGCGTTTGACCACACCGAAAATCTTGTCGCTGGAAGAGGCGATTGCCTATATCGATGATGACGAATTGGTTGAGGTTACGCCCAATGCGATCCGCCTGCGCAAGCGCTATCTGGATCCGCATGAACGCAAGCGGATGGCGAAATCCGCCTGAGTCTGGGATTCCGGGGCGCTGCCCCGGACCCCGCGGTATTTGTGGCCAAAAAGAGAAAACGACAAGTGCCGCGGCTTTTGTCCGGTTGTGAACTCAGGCGTTACAAGGCCGCGTGTCCAGCATCTGGAATCTAGCGAATGACGGTTGGTTGCATCATTCAGAAGTTTCTATGATCATCAATTCGCGTTCCGAGGCACCGAGAGCATGCTTCAATGCTGCCTGGTATGCATCTGAATGATAACATTTTTCAGCGGTTTCAACATCGGGGAAACGCGCAACGACATTGCGTGGGCGTGCGCGACCTTCAAGTTGGACAAAGCGTCCACCCCGCGCGATGAATGCGCCGCCATGGGCGGCAATCGCCTCGGTCGCGCCGGCGGCGTATTTCTGATAGGCTTCCTCATCTGTTACCGTGACATGTGCAATCCAAAGTGCGCCCATGATCTATCCTTTCAATATGTCAGTTGCCGCAGCGATGGCTGCATCTGCGTTTTCGGCACTGGCACCGCCACCCTGCGCCAGGTCCGGACGGCCACCACCGCCTTTGCCGCCAAGTTCTAGCACTGCGGATTTGACGATATCGACGGCGGAAAATCTGTCGGTGAGGTCTTGGGTCACACCGCCAGCGACTGCTGCCTTGTTGCCGGTATCCGCGATCAACAGGACCACTCCGGAACCAAGCGTTGATTTGAGGTCATCCACAAGGGCCGGCAGGTCCTTGCCCGTTACCCCTTGCAGGATCTGAGCCAGGAATTTCACGCCGTTGATTTCGAGGGCTTCGGGGGCAGTGCCGCCACCGCCTCCGGACAAGGCCAGGTCACGGCGTAATTGTGCCACTTCATTGCTCAGGCTCTTGCGCTCTTCCATCAGCGATTTCACCCGGGCCGGTACTTCTGCGGATGCTGTTTTCAATGTTTCGGCGATTCCGGCCAAGGCCATTTGCAGATCACGCAGCCAGTCAAGTGCTTCGCGACCGGTGAGCGCCTCGATCCGGCGCACCCCCGCGCTGCTTGCGCTGTCGCCCAGAAGAACAAAGGCACCAATATCGCCTGTTTGACGGACATGGGTGCCGCCGCAGAGTTCGAGGGAATAGGTGTTCTTGTCGGTGCCTTTTCCCGATCCTGCCTCATGGCCCATGGATACAACACGCACTTCGTCACCGTATTTTTCGCCAAACAACGCCTGCGCCCCCAAGGCGCGCGCATCATCGGGTGTCATGATCCGGGTCTCTACCGTGGTATTCTGACGGATATAGGCGTTTACCTCTCTCTCGATCTTTCGCAAGTCATCAGCGGAAACCGCCTTGTTATGGCTGAAATCAAAGCGCAGGCGATCGGCGGCATTCAACGAGCCGCGTTGGGCGACATGGTCCCCCAGGGTGGCGCGCAGCGCCTCATGCAGCAAATGGGTGGCGGAGTGGTTTGCGCGGATGGCTGTGCGCCGCGTATGATCAACCGTGAGAACTGCGGCTTTGCCCAAGGTAATCTCACCTTCACTGACCTTGCCAAAGTGGATAAACACATCGGCCGCTTTGCGTGTATCAGTCACCGTGATCAGGCCGGAATCCGTGCGAATTGTCCCCGTATCACCAACCTGTCCGCCGGATTCCGCATAAAACGGCGTCTGATTCAGCGCAATTTGCACCGGATCTCCGGTTTTGGCGCTGTCGACAGCGGCGCCGTCTTTTACAATCGCCACGATCTGACCTTCGGCGGTTTCGGTATCATAGCCCAGGAAATCGGTCTTGCCGTGCTTGTCCGCGACATCGAACCAGATGGCTGCATCTGCCGCCTCTCCCGACCCGGCCCAGGCTGCGCGTGCCTTGGCCTTTTGTTCTGCCATGGCGCGATCAAATCCATCGGTGTCTACAGCCAGCCCCTTTTCGCGCAGGGCGTCCTGGGTCAAATCAAGCGGGAAGCCGAAGGTATCGTAGAGTTTGAATGCCGCCTGACCCGACAGGTTCTCGCCCTGGGCCAAGCTGCCAACCTCGTCTTCGAGTAGACGCAAACCACGTTCCAGGGTTTGTTTGAAACGTGTTTCTTCCTGCTGCAGGGTTTCTGTAATCAACGATTGTGCCTGCCCCAATTCGGGATAGGCCGCGCCCATCTGGCCGACCAATGCCGGTACCAATTTGTGCATCAAGGGATCCTGAACCCCCAGAAGATGAGCGTGGCGCATTGCGCGCCGCATGATCCGGCGGAGCACATAGCCGCGTCCGTCGTTAGAGGGCATCACCCCATCCGCGATCAGAAAGGACGTAGAGCGCAGATGATCCGCGATGACGCGGTGATGGGTTTTGCCCGGTCCGTCTGGATCGGTGTTTGAGGCATCCGCCGAAGCCTCAATCAGGCTGCGCATCAAGTCCGTGGCATAGTTGTCATTGGTGCCCTGCAGCAGCGCTGCAACCCGTTCGATTCCCATACCGGTATCAATCGACTGGTTCGGCAAATCACGCCGCGTGCCGTCTTCCAGTTGTTCGTATTGCATGAAGACGAGGTTCCAGATTTCCACGAACCGATCGCCATCTTCTTCGGGGGAACCGGGCGGGCCGCCCCAGATGTGGTCGCCGTGGTCATAAAAGATTTCGGTACATGGACCACATGGACCGGTTGGTCCTGCTGACCAGAAATTGTCATCGGTGGCGATCCGGATGATGCGATCGTCACTGAGACCGGCGTGTTTTTTCCAGATTTCCACAGCTTCGTCATCGGTGTGATAGACTGTAACCAACAATCTGGAGGGATCGATGCCAAAGCCCTTGTTCAGCAAATCCCAGGCCAGCGGGATTGCCTCGTCTTTGAAATAGTCGCCAAAGCTGAAATTCCCCAACATTTCAAAAAACGTATGGTGACGCGCTGTATAGCCTACATTGTCGAGATCATTGTGTTTTCCCCCTGCCCGTACACATTTCTGAGCTGTCGCTGCGCGGGTGTAGTCGCGGGTCTCTACGCCGGTGAATAGATTTTTGAATTGGACCATGCCAGCCGCAGTGAACATCAGTGTCGGATCGTTCCGCGGGACCAGCGGGCTGGAGGGAACCACCGCATGACCGTTCTTGTCAAAATAAGACAGAAAGGTAGAGCGAATATCGTTGAGCGTCTTCATGAGGCAGGCCTTTACCGGGATTAAGGTCTGCCAGAAATAGCCTTGCGGGCGTGGGGTGTCCACAGTTCAAAACAATGAAAAAAGGCACCCCGAGCCGGGGCACCTTCTTGTTGCGGTCAAAGCGTAGGAAAAGACCTGCGTCAGGCTTCGAGAATGTCGATCTCTTCGTTTTCGGACCCGTGGAAATCAAGCCCATGTGCGGCGCGGATCTTGTCTTCTATCTCCAGCGCCATGGCTTCATTGTCTTTGAGGAATTGTTTGGCGTTCTCACGTCCCTGCCCGATGCGTTCATCCCCGTATGAGAACCAGGAACCGGACTTGTCAACGACACCGGCCTTGACACCAAGGTCCAGCAGTTCGCCCATTTTGGAAATGCCCTCGCCGTACATGATGTCGAATTCAACCTGTTTGAAGGGTGCGGCGACCTTGTTTTTGACAACCTTCACGCGGGTCGCGTTGCCGACCACTTCATCACGGTCCTTCAACGCGCCGATGCGGCGGATATCCAGTCTGACCGAAGAATAGAATTTGAGCGCATTGCCGCCCGAGGTTGTCTCGGGGGAGCCAAACATGACACCGATTTTCATTCTGATCTGGTTGATGAAGATTACCATGCAATTGGAACGGCTGATCGAACCTGTCAGTTTGCGCATTGCCTGGCTCATCAGGCGGGCCTGAACGCCGACACTGCTGTCGCCCATGTCACCTTCCAGTTCGGACTTGGGAGTCAGCGCGGCTACCGAATCCACGACAACCATGTTGACGGCACCGGAACGCACCAATGTATCGGTGATTTCCAGGGCCTGCTCGCCTGTATCAGGTTGCGAGATCAGAAGTTCGTCAATGTCGATGCCAAGTTTTTTGGCATACTGCGGGTCAAGTGCATGTTCGGCATCGACAAAGGCGCAGACACCACCGTTTTTTTGTTGCTCGGCAATGCAATGCAATGTCAGCGTGGTCTTGCCAGAGCTTTCCGGTCCGTAAATCTCGATGATCCGGCCCATCGGCAATCCACCAATTCCAAGTGCGATATCCAGACCCAGTGATCCGGTGGAACTGGCTTTGATATCCTGAATGGCACCCTCGGCCCCGAGTTTCATGATCGAACCCTTGCCGAACTGTCGTTCAATCTGTGCCAAAGCGCTGTCGAGCGCCTTTTGCTTTTCTGCTGATTTTTTATCTGTCATTGTCAAAAGATCTGCCGTTGCCATTTGCCTATTTCCTTAGTGTCATAGTGTCGGGGCCTCGGCAATCATCACCTTCGCCCATTTTTGTTCTTCTAATGTTCCATATGAGACCAAAAAGAGAACATATCAATTGAAATCTTCGCCAAACACTATTTTATCTCTTTGGTTAAGAAGTCATTTACGGTAGGTAGATGGAGGCTGAAACTCTCTACCGGAGCCCTCAAATGCTTGTTTTCTATAAGGAACGCCTGGCGTTTCTATCTGTGCCAAAAACCGGGACAACAGCTTATGAGGCAGCCTTGGCGCCGAGGGCGGATTTGGTGATCTCTGAACCGCCGATGCTCAAACATGCGCCTGTCTATCGCTACAACCGATTCATTCGCCCCATGTTTGAACGGGTTTGCAATGTGGAACTTGAAGTCATGGCCGTCATGCGTGAACCGGTTTCATGGTTGGGCAGCTGGTATCGTTATCGTCAACGCCCCTTTATGGAGGGTAAACCCAACAGCACACATGGCATCAGTTTTGACGATTTCGTACTTGCCTACATGAAGGGTGATAAACCCGGCTTTGCCGATGTGGGCAGCCAGTTCCAGTTTATGAAAACCCAGCCGAACGGCACAGGTGTTACCCATTTCTTTCGGTATGAAGACCAGCCCAGATTGAAATCGTTTCTGCAAGACAGGCTCAAGTTCGAATTCTCATTGGCGCAGGAAAATGTATCACCGAAATTGACACTCTCCCTCTCTGAGGATGTCGCGCGTCGATTCAGGAAAAAATGTGCCGAAGAATTTGATCTATACGCTTCGATTTCCTGATGTCGCTTGGATCTAATGCAGCTGGTTTTGAACAGTCTCTGTCAGGTCATTGAGTGAAAAGGGTTTGGGCAGAAAGACCGAATTCGGTATCCGGGTCTGTTCCTCGCAAAAACTGTCCTCTGCGTAGCCGGATACAAAAACGACCCGCACATCGGGACGAAGTTTGAGGGCTTCACGCACCCAGCTGGGACCGTCCATTCCCGGCATCACGACATCCGTGACGAAAACGTCAATGTTCAAGGATCGATCTTCGAGCGTTTTCAACGCGGCTTCGGCAGAGTCCGCCTCAAGCACCGTATATCCCCGCAGCCGTAACGCACGGCTGGCAAAGGCGCGGACGGGTGCCTCGTCTTCAACCAGAAGAATGACTCCTTCTTCGCTGCGAGGGGGTGTCGGGACCACAGGATCCGACGCAGGTTCCGCCTGCTGGGGCTGGGCTTCATAGACAGGTAGATAGAGAATAAAGGTTGTGCCCTGATCGACAATCGAATCAACAAAGATGAAACCGCTGCTTTGTTTGATGATGCCATAGGCCGTCGACAGCCCAAGGCCTGTCCCCTCGCCTGTCCGTTTGGTGGTGAAAAACGGTTCGAATACCTTTTGTAATTTGTCGGCCGGAATGCCTGTACCGTCATCACTGACCTTTACCGTAACATATTGCCCTGAGGGCACCGACACACGGTCGCGGTGCAAGGGTGTTTTGAGTTCGACAACTTCGGTGGTTATCCTTATTTCACCTCCTGCTGGCATGGCGTCGCGGGCGTTAACAACCAAGTTCATCAAGACCTGTTCCAACTGCCTTTTATCTGCGCGCACCGGCTTGGAGACCGGATCATGGTTCAAGGTAAGTGATACCCTTTCTCCGACCAACCGATTCAGCAAATGGGTCAAATCGGCCAGAGTGTCGCGCATGTCGATGGTTTCCAGGCGCATGGTCTGTTTTCGTGAAAATGCTAACAACTGCCCGACCAACCATGCGGCGCGATTAGCGTTCTGATTGATTTGCATCAGATCACTATAATCAGGGTCGCTTTGATCGTGTCGCAACAGCAAAAGGTCGCAATGACCTGAAATCGCGGTCAGCAAGTTGTTAAAGTCGTGGGCTACACCACCTGCCAGTTGGCCGATGGCCTGCATTTTCTGACTTTGGACAAATTGGGCTTCCAGGGTTTTGAGTTCTGTGGCGTCATGCAGGACAGCGATCAGGGATGCTTCGCCTTCCTCGACAACACAGTTGAGAACGACCTGTACGAAAACCTCGCGATCCGTGCGTTTGAGACGCAGGAATTCCGATTTCTGGACCATGCGATTGGCCAGCGTATCGTTGATCCAATCGGTAATCGAGCGGCCCAGACCTTCCATCAATTGTGACAGATGCAGGTCCTTTTTCAGAGCAGCGCCAACCAGTCCGGCAGCCATACGGTTAAAGGATTTTACATTGCCGTCCGGCGCAATCTTGATCAGTGGCACGGGAAGATCTTCAAAGGCTTGCCAACCGCCACCTGATACCGTCACGCCGGGTGCGGGCAAAAAGTAAAGTGCGCGACGCCCGGCACCACTGGCAACTTCGGCAACAATAACCTTGCGCGGGCCTTCGGACGTCATCACTTCGTTGGGCGCGCCAGGCACCAGCGGCAGGGTGTTGAACAACCGGTCCAGGCTTTTGATTCGGCTGCCTATCATCTCGCGTGCGGCATCATTCATGAATAATATGGCGTCGGTTCGCCCCGCCATGATCATGGGTAAATGCTGGCCATCCTGCGTGGTTTTTGGTGGCTCGCGCTCCCTGACGTGATCCACCCGCCAGATGTAATGTCCCCCGGCGACAGCATGTACTGATATTCGGATGTGTCCGGTACGGGTAAACACGTCCTCCTGGGCAGCCCCCTCTGTTACAGCGCGAGATTGAAGTCGGTAAAGGATACTGCCAGCGTTTGCGATCGACCGTTTCAGGACCGCGGCAAGCGTTGTCTTTTCCTTCAGTTCAAACTGCGCTTGTGCTGCCGGGTTGGCAAAATGCAGTTTACCATCGACCTCCGAAATGAAACTCGGGGTTGCGTCGCGCATGACAAAGGCTTCGATCACCTCAAGATCTGATGTCTGTTTTTGCGCGGCTTTACGATCGCGCATCCAGATCATGATCCCAACTATCAAAAGAACGCTACCCGCGGACAAAAGACCAAGGAACAACATCCGGTCAGGTGCAAGGACGGCCAGAGCAGCCAGAAAAACACCAATCGTCAGCGTCCAATGCAACTGATGAACTATGCCACGGACCGGAATTTGGCGGAATGGCTGGGGTGACGGGGTATCGTCAGGCAAGGAACCTTCCTCGAATAGCACGAATCGTCCCCTATTACGGACTCTAAGGGTTAATCACCCTTTAACCTAATCGCCTTTGCACGTTAAGATTGAGTATACTTATTTTCAGTCTCGCATCAAGTGTGCGGTGAAAAATCCGTCGCCAAGTGGTCCAACCGTGTAGCGATACTGCCAAAGGCAGCTCCAGCCCGGGTTACGCTGCAGAAAAGCGGTGACCCGGTCTTCGTTCTCTGAACTGAATACCGAACAGGTGGCATAGGCCAAGGTTCCTTCGGGTTTCACCAGTTCTGCCGCCGCTTGCAGAATATCGTCTTGCAAGGCGGTCAGTTCGCATAATCGGGCCTCGGTGAGGGTCCATTTTCCTTCGGCGGCGCGCCGCCATGCGCCCGAGCCGGAACAGGGCGCGTCACATAGAACGACATCGAAGGGACCAGCGGTTGTGAGGGTCTCTGTCGTAAGCTGTGTTATCTGTGCCCCTGCGCGCGTGGCCCGCTGCGGCAGGTCTGCCATCCGGCGCGTGTCGATGTCATGCGCCCAGACAGTACGCTCTGGTTGTGCCGCAACAGCCAAAGCTTTGCCCCCGCCGCCCGCGCAATAGTCCAGGACCTTCTCACCTTTTGGCAAGGCGGCAACCACGGCCTGACTGGCCGCATCCTGCAATTCGATCAATCCGTCCAGAAAGGCCTGAGAATTACGGATCTTGCGGGTGCCATCCAACACTGTCAGGGCCGTATTACACAGGTTGTTGGATTCGGTAATGATGCCTTGAGCAGCAAGCACTGGAATTAGATCGTCGCGGGTCGCATGTGCGATGTTCACCCGCAAGAAGACCGGCGCGCGTTCCTGAAGTGCCCGTGCTGTCGCATCCGCCTGCGCGCCCAGAGATTCCCGGAAATGGGGGATCAGCCAATCCGGCAGGTTCCACAGGGTCGCTTCATCTGTCGGTGCGGCCGGCGCGTCGGATTCGGAATCTGCAAGTGGCGTTGGTGCATGGCCAATGCCATTGAACAATGCTCCCAGGTTCGCGCCTTGGCTGCGCAGCAAACCGATCACCAAAGCACGGGGCGTGCTGCCTTTTCCCATGTGAGCGGCAACGCGTTTGCACCGCAATACATCGAAAACAAGATCGCGGATTGCCGCCCGGTCCTTGGACCCTGCAAAGCGGCTGCGTCGGGCCCAGCGGGTCAGGGCCTGTTCGGCGGCAAGCCCCTCGGACATGTCATGGAGGATGTCGATGGCCGCCGCCACGCGTGCGCCCGGTGTCACGTGCCACCCAATTGGTGAGAGTCGCGTTTCAAGGTAATGATAAGAATTGGTTAACCTACTCTGTAGTTCGGGCTTTCCCGCGTAATCTGCACATCATGCACATGGCTTTCTTTTAGACCGGCACCGGTGATTTTCACAAACGAACAGTTCTTGCGCATTTCAGGAACGGTGGCACAGCCGGTGTAGCCCATCGCCGCCCTTAACCCGCCGACCAATTGATGCACCACGGCACCGGCGCTGCCCTTGTAAGGCACCTGCCCTTCAATGCCTTCCGGCACCAGCTTGTCGCTTGCGGCATCTTTCTGAAAATACCGATCCGCAGAGCCGCGTGCCATGGCCCCTAGAGAACCCATGCCACGATAACTCTTGAAACTGCGACCCTGATAGAGGATCACTTCGCCCGGGCTTTCGTCTGTGCCTGCAACCATCGACCCGATCATCGCACAAGAAGCGCCGGCGGCGATCGCCTTGGCAAAATCGCCCGAAAACTTGATGCCGCCATCTGCAATTACCGGCACATCGCCTGCTGCCATTGCGCAATCCTGTATGGCAGTCAATTGAGGCATGCCAACGCCCGCTACCATGCGCGTGGTACAGATCGATCCCGGCCCGATACCGACCTTGATGCTGTCCGCACCGGCGTCAATCAGCGCGCGGGTCGCCTCGCCCGTCACCACATTGCCAACAACGATCTGTACTTCGTTCGATATGGCCTTGGCGCGGCGCACAGCGTCGGCGACGCTTTGTGAATGGCCGTGCGCAGTGTCGATAACCACCATATCGACTCCGGCTTCGACCAGGGCCTGAGACCGCTCGAAACCCGCATCCCCGACGGTTGAAGCCGCCGCGACGCGCAAACGTCCCAGGGCATCCTTGCATGCGGTGGGATTGAGCACCGATTGCTCGCTGTCCTTGAGGGTTAGCAGACCGGTCAAGACCCCCTTGCCATCAGTCACAAGCAGCTTTTCGATCCTTCTTGCCTTCATCAGGCTCAAGGCTTCACCGCGGTCCGCGGGTTCGTGCAGTATGGCGAGATTTTCGGTGGTCATCATCACCTTGACTGGCGTTCTGTCATCCGAGGCAAAGCGCATGTCGCGGTTCGTCACTATGCCGACAACGCGGCCCGATTCATCGACAACAGGGAATCCCGAGACATTATAACGTTCTTGCAAGGCTTTGGCATCGGCGAGGGTTTGATCCGGCGTCAATGTGATCGGGTTGTATACAATGCCGCTTTCAAACCGTTTCACCCGCCGCACCTCGCGGGCTTGTTCCTCGATATTCAGGTTGCGGTGGATCACACCCATTCCGCCTGCCTGGGCCATGGCGATGGCCATGCGTGCCTCGGTCACTGTGTCCATGGCGGAACTGAGCAAGGGAATGTTCAAGGCGATCGATTTGGTGACATGTGTGCGCGTGTCTGCCGTGGACGGCAGCACCGTGGATGCCCCCGGGACCAAGAGAACATCATCGAAGGTTAAGGCCTCACGAATTTCCATTTTGCACCTCTGGCTTATGGCTTCATTTGGCAAGTTCCTATCTCACGGAAGGATTGGGATGAAAAGAGGCATTTCGCGCCCTGCGCTTGTATTGCAGCCGGCTTTGCGAAAAGCTGTCCAAAACGGAGGACAAAATGGCCGATCACGGATATGATGCGGGGAGGTTGAACCTGCCGTTTGTGGGGATCTCTACTTTTGGCAAACGGCCTTACCAGCCGGATTGGGCGGCGCTGGATGCGGATGTTGCAATCCTCGGGGCCCCCTTTGACGCGGGCACACAATATCGCGCCGGTGCAAGGTTCGGGCCGCGTGGCATACGGGAGGCGTCCACGCTGTTCAGCTTTGGCCATGCGGGTGCATATGACCACGAAGATGACGTGACCTATCTGCCCGGCAACGTGAACATTGTCGATATTGGCGATGCGGACATTGTGCATACTGATACCGAGACCAGCCATGCCAATATCGAAACCGGTGTAAGGGCCATACTGGAGGCAGGCGCATTGCCTGTTGTGCTCGGCGGGGATCATTCGGTCAACATCCCCTGTATACGCGCCTTTGCAGGCCAGGGAGATATACATATCCTGCAAATCGATGCCCATCTGGATTTTGTCGATGTCCGCCACGGCGTGCGCCATGGCCATGGCAATCCGATGCGGCGCGCAGCCGAGCAGGATCATGTTACGGGATTGACACAGGTCGGCATCCGCAATGTCAGTTCGACCGCCAAGGAAGGCTACGAGGATGCCCGCCTCATGGGATCGGACATAATATCCGTGCGGCAGGCGCGCGATTTGGGAGCACGTGGAGTCTTGGGGCATATTCCCGCTGGTGCGCGGCTCTATGTGACCATTGATATTGATGCGTTTTGCCCGTCGATTGCCCCCGGAACGGGTACCCCCTCCCATGGCGGGTTTTTGTATTATGAAGTGGTGGAGTTGTTGCAGGCCGCCGCAGAGCGCCATGAGATCGTCGGGATTGATCTGGTGGAGGTGGCACCGGATTACGATCCGACGGGGTCGACCTCGATCCTGGCGGCACAGGTGTTGCTGAACTTTCTGGGATTCATTTTTCACGCCCGCAGCCTGTTGTGATGGTGCAGGCGCTGCGAAGCGGTGCGGCGAGACTGTTGGGAAGGTGTTCAGGGGCTCTGCCCCGTCGCGCAGGCGCGACTCCCCGCGGTATTTAAGGCCAAAAAGAGAAACAGGCGGCAGAGCGCTGCCGCGATCGCGGCACAAATGACGGTGCGGCGCTGTTATTTGCCGTTGTTTGGCTTTCCCCTCGCAAGCGCCGCGCTATGATGGGGCAAAGACCTTAGGGAATATGGCCATGAGCAGCGATCCACTTGTAATCTTTACGCCTTCTGGCAAGCGCGGGCATTTTCCGGTTGGCACCCCGATCCTCACTGCGGCGCGTCAGTTGGGGGTCGATCTGGATTCCGTATGTGGCGGGCGCGGTATTTGTTCGAAATGCCAGATCACACCAAGTTATGGTGAATTCTCCAAACATGGCGTGACGGTTCAGGAGGACGCATTGTCAGAGTGGAACGCTGTCGAACAACGCTATGCGGACAAGCGTGGCCTGAAAGCCGGGCGGCGTTTGGGGTGTCAGGCGGCGGTGCAAGGCAATATTGTCATTGACGTGCCGCCCGAAAGCCAGGTGCACAAGCAGGTGGTGCGCAAACGTGCCGAGGCGCGTGATATTGTGCTGAACCCTTCTACCAAGCTCTATTATGTCGAGGTGGCCGAGCCTGACATGCATGATCCCTCCGGAGACCTGGAGCGGCTGCGCGCCGCCCTGTTGAAAGAATGGGGGCTTGAGAACATCAGTGTCGATCTGCATTTTCTGAAACAGTTGCAACCGGTATTGCGCAAAGGCGGCTGGAAGGTGACCGTGGCGATCCATCTGGGCGATGACGAGAGCCCCAATCGCATCATTCAGATATGGCCGGGGTATTTCGAAGGCACGCTTTATGGGCTGGCCGTGGATCTGGGATCAACCACCATCGCCGGTCATTTGTGTGATCTGGCGACGGGGGCGGTTGTTGCCTCGTCCGGTGTGATGAATCCGCAGATCCGTTTTGGTGAGGATTTGATGAGTCGCGTCAGCTATTCCATGATGAACGCCAATGGGTCGGATGAGATGACCAGGGCTGTACGTGAGGGCATGAATGGCCTGTTTCGCCAGATTGCCATTGAGGCTGACATCGACAGGCAATTGATTGTCGATGTTGTGTTTGTGTGTAACCCCGTGATGCACCATCTGTTGTTGGGGATTGATCCTTTTGAATTGGGTCAGGCTCCCTTTGCTCTGGCGACCTCTGATGAGTTGAGATTGAGGGCACGCGATCTGGATCTCGACATCCACCCGTCAGCGCATGTTTATTTGTTGCCCTGTATTGCGGGCCATGTGGGGGCGGATGCGGCGGCGGTTGCGCTTTCCGAAGCGCCAGACAAATCCGAGGATCTGGTTCTTGTTGTGGATGTCGGCACCAATGCGGAAATCCTGTTGGGAAATACAACAAAAGTTCTGGCGTGTTCGTCACCTACCGGTCCTGCCTTTGAAGGGGCACAGATTTCATCGGGGCAACGGGCTGCTCCGGGTGCGATTGAACGGGTCGAGATCAATCCGGTAACCAAACTCGCGCGTTTCAAGGTGATTGGCAGTGATCTGTGGTCGGATGATCCTGCATTTCCCGATGTGGTTGCGACAACTGGCGTGACCGGAATCTGTGGTTCGGGAATCATCGAAATGGTGGCAGAGATGCGGATCCATGGCATTGTTGACGCCCCCGGCCTGATCGGAACATCAGCGCAGACCGGCTGTGCCAATGTCTTTGCCGACGGGCGAACAAATTCCTATCTGGTATATGACGGCACCGCAGAGGGCGGGCCCAAGATCACGGTCACCAACCGTGACATCCGTGAGATTCAGATGGCCAAGGCCGCGCTTTATTCCGGGGCACGTCTATTGATGGATAAATTCGGGGTCGACAAGGTGGACCGTGTGGTCCTTGCCGGTGCCTTTGGGGCGCATATCAGCACGAAACATGCCATGGTGCTGGGCATGATACCTGATTGTCCGCTGGACAAGGTGACCTCGGCGGGGAATGCCGCAGGTACAGGCGCGCGGATTGCCCTGTTGAACACCGATGCCCGCGCCGAGATCGAACAGACCGTGCGCAACATTCACAAGGTTGAGACAGCGATCGAGCCGCGTTTTCAGGAGCATTTTGTCAATGCCTCTGCCATCCCCAATGCGATCGAACCCTTCCCGATCCTGAACTCCATCGTCAATTTGCCGACCGCGACGTTCAACACCGGCAGTGATGCAGAAGGACGCGGTGGACGGCGCAGGCGGCGCGGCTGACGGATATTTCGCTCAGCAGGATGGGCCGGTCAGATTTTGGCGGGTCCATCCGTTAGAAACGGCGGGACAACGCCACGCCACAGGCCCGTGTTCTGGCCTCGAAGACTGCGACATTGGATGTCGTTTTGCCAATCTGACAGGTCAGTTTTGGCACCACCCCACGATAACTGAACTTGCTGTTGAACAGGGTCACAGAGACATCGGCAAAACGATCCTGTCGTGCAAACCCCAGTAGACTGCCAAAGTTTCGCTTGCCAAAAACCGCCTGCCCGCTCAATTCGGTCCCGTTGCGAAACGCTGTACTGGCGCGCAGGGTGGCGGCAAGGCTTGTGTAACGTTGCACATCCGCCTCAGCATTCGCATGTTCCGCCTGCACCCCAAAGCGCAGCGCGAGGGATGGGCTTGGGGTCAGCAGATAGCCTGCATCAACCAGAATGCGCGGCCCGTCAACAGCGCGTCCCCCCTCGACATCAAGGGTGGAGACTTGCAGGCGCCCATCAATGCGGCGGCGGCGGTTGATGTTGTAGGATCCGAAAATGCTGACGCCATTGCGTGTCACATCACCGGCAGCGCGAAAACTGGACAGATGGAAAGTACGCAACCCGATTTCCGCCTGCGGAAAAAACCGTGAATAGGAAAGGCCGATTTCAAGGTCACTTTGCGGTGCCAGATGGGTGGAATAGACCTTTCGCTCCACGCGCCAGTCAAACACCACCAGATCGCGGGGGGAAAGCGTGGTACGAGCGTATCCCTTCAGGCCAATACGACTGTTCCACCCCGCAATCCGGCGGTTTGCCGGGTCGATGGTTCCGGTCCCCAAAAGATCATTTTCAATCGTTTTGTTGTCGGTTCCCTGATTGATGTTGTCGGAGGGGGTAAATCCCAGAATGACACTCACACCAAATGGCCGTTCCGCGACGATCCGGTTCAAAACACTGCGGTACAGCCTGTTCAGTTCGGGGCTGTGGTTGCGCTCTGCCAGGATTTCGAACTGGTACTGCGCGGCCGCCATCTGACCATCCAGAATAAGTGTATAGCCCAGCTCTTCGCGCAACGGAATGTCATTGGGGTGTGACCTGAGGGCCGCGCGCAATATCGTTATCGCACGCGCAAACTCCCCGTCAGCACGCAAGAGACGCGCTTGTGACAATCGGCTTTGATCCAGCCCCGCGTCTTCAAGGGCATGGATCGGTCCGGGCGACAACAACAGGAAAACCGTCAGGAAGACACCAATCCAAGCCGCGACGCCCTGAGCCGTGCTTTGCGTCAATTTGCGGTCCCGACCAATCCACCTGCAATGGCCGAGTTGCTGTCAGTACCATGGAATGTTGCGATCACGCCGGTGCTGCCAACCTGCCCATTCAACGCGGTATCCATGCGACCAGACAGCACTTTTGTACCCACAATGCCACCCCTGACGTTGTAATCCACCTGTACGGAACCGGTCACTTCCTGACCACTGATCTGACCATCTACTTCCAGATCCGACGATGAGCCGGTAAGTGTCCCCTCGCTATAGTCTGCGGTCAAGGTCGTACGGCCGATGAAGCGGCGGGAACCTTGATCTGCGTTGATGTAATTGCCTGAACGATTTGTGTTATCAAGAACGATGTAATTATAGCGTGTGTTGTAGGTCACGGTGCCCTCTGTGACAGGGTCGCCTACCTCTGGATCATCAGCGATACCGGCCACAGCGACCACCTGTCCTTTGCGTTCATTGATCCCGGTTGCGAATGCGACAAGCCCCACCCGCGCATCTGATTACGGACAAATTCGATTCACTTTCCAGTGAAACATCTACCCTTCCGTCCGAAACGCGCTCAACTCCGCTTGCAGTGATATTGCTGGAGCGCCCGCCAGACCCACATGCCGACAGCAAGACAATTGAACCAAGCGCTACGCATTGAAAGGCTGCACGTCTGGATTGAAAGGTGAATGGCATCTGTTTTCCCCGCTCTGGATACTCATTGTTTTCAGGATAGTTACCTAAGTTACCCGTTCAGGAAGAACAACCAGAAATAGAGCGACATTAAAAAATGCCCGCAAGTTACCCTGGTTCTGTTCCCGTTGACGGTCGCTTGACCGCGCAGATAAGATGCCATATTTGACGTGCGACGCGGGTATGGTGAAAAGGTATCACGGCAGCTTCCCAAGCTTTAGTTACGAGTTCGATTCTCGTTACCCGCTCCATGCCCTTTTTCTTCCAGACCGCCATGCGGTGCCTTTTCAAGCGCAGATTTGGTGGCTTTGAGCATGTTGAGGAATCGTTGACTTGCTGCGATCTTCAGCGACACTTCGGCTATTTTGGAACTGAGGAAAGCCTCCATATCCAAATCAGCCCTTGGCGCAGTCAATTGCCCCAGAAACAAGGTGATGTCGGCGATGTTCAATCCCGGAGTGCCTTGCAGCAGCGGGCCACAGCCCGCCCCGGACAAGTTAAACCGTCATGGCAGAAAGCGCGGAAACCTTTGACCAAGATTGATTTCAAACGCAATCTGAAACATCTTTACGCCCCCACAACGAAAGCCTTTGTCGAAGTTGTCGTACCACCAATGACCTTTGTCAAAGTTGATGGTGCTGGGGATCCCAACACCGTTGAAGCCTATGCGCAGGCGCTACAGTCGCTGTACAGCATCAGCTTTGGGATGAAATTTGCTGCGAAAACCTTGTTGGGACAGGATTATGTCGTACCGCCGCTTGAGGGATTATGGTGGGCGGATGATCCTGCTGACTTTACTACGCGAAACAAGGATCAATGGAACTGGACCATGATGATCATGGTGCCGGATTTCGTGCGCCCCAAGATGTTTGAGGACGCGCTGGAGAGAACAGAATGCAGAGTGGGCACCCTGCCCTCTAGCTTACGGCTGGAATCCTATGATGAGGGGCGATCACTGCATATCCTGCACATTGGCAGCTATGATGATGAAGCGCCCACGCTCGCGCGGTTGCATGAGGAGATCATGCCGGACCTTGGTGTTACCTTTCACGGGCCACATCATGAAATCTATCTGAGCGATCCGCGCAGAACCGAAGCGTCCAGACTGAAAACCATTTTGCGCCAGCCTGTCAAACCTGTAGAAAACGCGTGGTAAATCGCACAGCCTGAGTTATTAACCTGCACCGAAAGGAAACCCCCATGGCCAGATCCTGCCAAAGTTGCGGCATGCCACTTGTCAAAGATCCGCAGGGCGGCGGAACCGAGGCGGATGGCAGCTTAAGCGTCAGCTATTGTTCAATTTGTTATGACGCAGGTGCCTTTCGCCACCCGGATGTAAGCCTGGCAGACTTTCAGGAACACTGCGTCGAAGCATTGATGCGCTCGGGCATGCCCAAGATCATGGCATGGCTGTTTACACGCGGCATCCCGAGACTGGAACGCTGGAAGGATTCCTAGGACGCCTGCCCGATCAGGACTTCGCCAAATGCCTCGCGCAGGTTGCGTTTCAACACTTTACCTGTCGCATTGCGCGGCAGCACATCGGTAAAAACCACGCAATCCGGGATCTGCCATTTGGCGATTTTGTCGTCGAAAATGCTCAGAATCTCGGCTTCTGACGGGTCTTCTCCTTCGGCTTTCACGGCGACCAAAATCGGTCTTTCGTCCCATTTCTCATGGCGTGCGCCGATCACAGCCGCATCCGCAAGTTTGGGATGAGCGATGGCGATGTTTTCCAGCTCCACAGAAGAAATCCACTCTCCGCCGGATTTGATGATGTCCTTTGAGCGGTCCTTGATCGTGACATAGCCATCAGGGTCCATCGTGGCGACATCGCCGGTGTCGAACCACCCATTGCTCAGTGTCTCTTCGGTGGTTGAACGGAAATAGGAATCGAGAATCCAATGACCACGTGTCACCAGATCCCCCTGGGCAACTCCATCATGGGGCAAGGGCTTGCCCTCGTCGTCAAGGATTTCCAACTCGACCCCAAACACAGGACGCCCTTGGTTTTCGCGCAGACGATGCTGTTCTTCAATTGGCAATTCCCGGTGTTTGGCAAGGGGTTGGTTGACAGAACCCAAGGGCGACATTTCTGTCATGCCCCAGGCGTGGATAGTGTCGACGCCATATTCTTCGCGAAAGGTGGTGATCATCGACGGCGGGCAGGCAGAGCCACCAACAACGGTACGCTGGAGGCTTTCCAGCTTGCTGCCGATCTTCTTGGCCTCTCCCAGCAATCCAAGCCAGATGGTCGGTACACCCAATGCAATCGTGACCTTGTATTTATCCAGCAGACCGACCAAAGATGCCCCGTCCAGCCCCGGACCTGGCATCACCATACGTGCGCCAGACATCGCACAGGCATAGGGTGAGCCCCAGGCGTTTACGTGAAACATCGGTACCACGGGCAGCACCACATCGGTTGCAGCAATGCCCAGGCTGTCGGCCATATTCACGCCGAATGAGTGTAATACGGTTGAACGGTGAGAATAAAGAACACCCTTGGGATTGCCCGTTGTTCCAGAGGTATAACAAAGGCTTGACGCCGTCAGCTCATCCATTTCAGGCCAAGTATAATCTGGGTCGCCACTGGCAATCAGATCATCGTAAAAGATCAGCCCCGGAAGTTTTTCGGCAGCCTCGGAGTCAGATCCCTCCATCAGCACGATATGTTCCAGATGCTCCAGCTTGTCGCGTACGGCGGCGACCAGCGGAACAAAGGTTTTGTCGATGAATAAAACCTTATCTTCGGCGTGATTGAGGATATAGACCAGTTGTTCAGGAAACAGACGCGGGTTGATCGTATGGCAGACGAACCCGCCACCCGGCGCACCAAAATAGATCTCCAGGTGACGGCGGTTGTTCCAGGCAATGGTGCCGCATCGCGCCTGTGCATCCAACCCCAGCTTGCCCAGAGCCGAGGCCAGTCGCCGTGCATTTTGTGCAACCTGCCCCCACGTGGTTTCCTCAACCCCGCCACCGGTATTGACCGAGAAAATTTCGGATTCTGAATGGTAGCGTTCAGCATGGGTGATCAGAGTTGATATCAGCAGCGGTTGCGTCATCATTTGGCCAAGCATAGCGGTCTCCTCCCAGAGATGTGTTTATTCACAACTTGGACAAAGCTGCGGCCTCTTGCAAGCAGGTGCTGATGCACCTTATGCATTTGACATGACTTTGGTTTATCATACGCCGTTGAGTGCAGCACAACAGGCCGTTGCCGGTGTTGACCCGGTGCAACCCCTTGCGATGGCGGATCGGGTCCGGTTTTCAGAACTCGACGTTCTGAACCACGTCAACAACAAGACCTATTTCGAATGGTTCGAACGCTTGCGGATCCGATATTCGCAGGACTGGGGTATTTCCAATTATGCTGGTCGCGCGGGAAGCCCCCGTATCGTGATCCGGTCCGGTGCGATCCACTATCGTCACGAAATGCATATGGACGAAGACTATATCGCTACCTGCAGATGTAGTGAATTTCGCACAAATTCCTATACGCTGAAACAACAGGTTTGGTCGGCAGGGACTTTGCGCGCGACATTTGATTGTGTGCTGGTGTTGTTGAAACCTGACGGATCCGGCAAGTTCGCGATCCCCGATTTGATCCGTGACCGCTTTGTTGCGGTCGATGGTGCCGCACAGAAAGGATAGGTCATGACCCTTACAATACGCCCGCTTACCTCTGCGGATCGCGCTGCCTGGAATATCCTGTACCTGGGATATGCGACCTTTTACAAAGTCGATCAAACCGCGGGAATGCGCGATACGGTATTTGGCTGGTTGATGGACCCCGAGCATGAAAGCAAGGGCTTGGTCGCTGTCGGTGAAGACGGGAAATTGGTCGGATTGACCCATTACCGCCCTTTCGCGGCGCCGTTGACAGCGTCGGTCAAGTGTTTTCTGGATGATCTGTTCGTTGATCCGGCTGCGCGCGGAACTGGTGCTGCAGACGCCTTGATCGAAGGTGTGGCCAAAGTGGCGCGTGAGAACGGTTGGCCAGTGGTTCGCTGGATTACCGCAGATGACAATTATCGCGGGCGCGGCGTTTATGACAAAACCGCCACGCGCACAATGTGGATCACATATGATCTGAAAACCTAATCGCGATGTTTGATTAAATAATCGACAAGCGAGGCTGTCGAACTGTCTTTGCCTTCCGTGCTCTGTGTTCCGTCAACAACGGGTTGCAGCGACGTGGCCAGTTCCTTGCCCAGTTCGACCCCCCATTGATCATAGGAATTGATGCCCAGAATGACACCCTCGACAAAGGTTCTGTGCTCGTACAACGCAATGATCTGGCCCAGGGTAAACGGATCAAGCCGTTCATAAACCAGCGTCGTCGAGGGGCGGTTGCCTGGAAACACCCGGTGCTGCGCCTGCCGTTCAAGCTCATTACCCGTCAGGCCTTGGTCTGCCATGATCTTGCGCGCCTGTATCAGGGAACGGCCCTGCATCAGCGCCTCGGACTGCGCCAGGCAGTTGGCGATCAGTAAGTGGTGATGATGCGCCAGTTCGGGTTCGTGTCCGTTTGCGGCGACCATGAATTCGCAGGGGATCACGCGGGTACCCTGATGGATCAGTTGGTAAAAGGCATGTTGCCCATTGGTGCCTGCAGCCCCCCAGACAACTGGCCCGGTGTGGCGGTCGACTGCGCTGCCGTCCATCTTAACGCGTTTGCCATTTGATTCCATTTCAAGCTGTTGCAAATAGTCCGGCAATAACGACAAACGTTCATCATAAGGCAGCACAGCACGCGTTGCGTAACCGCAGATCTGATTGTGCCAGATGCCGACCAGCGCCAGCATCATCGGCATGTTTTCCAGCGGATCGGCAGCGCAAAAATGTCTGTCCATTGCATTGCCACCGTCAAGAAACGCCTCAAATCCCCTGGGCCCGATCGCAATCATCAGCGACAGGCCAATCGGCCCCCAGACAGAGTACCGCCCGCCGACCCAATCTTCAAAGCCGAACACCTGATCCGGGTTGATGCCAAAGGCGGCGGTTTTTTCTTCGGCGGTACTGAGCGCGGCAAATTGCGTTGCAGGATCTCCGCCATGATCCACCATCCAGGCCCGTGCCGTGCGGGCATTGGTCATGGTCTCGATTGTGGTAAAGGTCTTGGAGGCGACGATGACAAGTGTGGTCTTGGCATCCAGACCGCGCAGGGTTTCTGCAATATGCGCCCCGTCGACGTTGGAGACAAAATGACAACAGGGTCCGTCGTGATAGGGTGCAAGTGCAGCAACTGCCATGGCAGGGCCGAGATCGGACCCACCGATGCCGATGTTGACAATGTCTGTGATGTCGCTGTCGCGGATGTGATCGGCAAAGGCTGCCATCCTTTGCAAGGTTCTGCGAATTGCGGGCATCACATCGTGACCCTCGACCAGGACAGGTGCTTCATCGCGGCTACGTAATGCAGTGTGCAAAACGGCGCGACCTTCAGTCTCGTTGATTTTCTGGCCCGAGAACATCGCGTCACGTTTCGAAGCGACATCTGCTGCTTTGGCCAGGGCAATCAGATCGGTGCGGGTATCGCCATCGATGTTCGTCTTGGAATAGTCAAAGCGCATGTGCTGTGTTTGAATGCAGAAATCTTCGGCGCGTGCTTTATCTTCGAACAGGGCAAGGATCGGCCGCTCGCCGATGGCGTCGAAACGGGTCTGCAGTTTTTTCCAGATTTCCATCATGCGGCCCAATGTACCGTTGCATTTGTTAACACCGCCCCAACGGGTGCTTCTTCGGGGGGCAGGCTCTGGGCGCGTTCCAGCGCCGCACGTTTGTGTTCACCAAAAATAGCCAGATGAATCGACATGGCCCCTTGCAGAACATGCAAAGGCAGTGTCACCCGCGTCGTGTCCTGACTGGTCGGTGTGGCAGGGCAAAGCAAGGGGGCGTCAGGTGCCAGCGCTTGTGCCAATTCAGGATCACAAGGAAACAATGACGCTGTGTGCATGTCGCCGCCCATTCCCAGCAGCAAAAGAGAGATCGGCAAATCACCTGCCAAGGTCGGTGCAACCTCAGCAGCCCCTTCGGCTGCGGTCAAACCCTCGCGATAATAAGGGATGAACTGAGCTTGCGCGGCAAGCCCGTTCAACAGTGTTTTCTTGACGAGCCGCGCATTGGAATGAGAATTGGTTTCCGCCACCCATCGCTCATCCGTTAACATCACACGCACGCGCGACCAGTCCAGTTCGACAGTGCTCATCAATTCGAAAATAGGACCGGGGGTCGTGCCACCCGGCACTGCAAACGAGGCATGGTCATGCATCGTCAGGCATTTGCGCAATTCGCTCGCCAGAACATTCGCAACATTCATGTTCAGCATTTCGCGGTCTGCGTATTCAATCAGATTCATGGAGAGACCTTTCGCCATTCGCGTCCATCGCGGCGCATCAGTTCGTGGGAATCTGTGGTTCCGTCCGTGCCGCTGTCATAAAACTTAGGGACTTCGCCGCGGGTTTCCCACCCTTGGATAATCGGATCGGTCCAGGCCCAGGCCGCTTCGACTTCGTCGCCGCGCATGAACAAAGTCTGGTTACCACGGATGACATCCATGATCAGACGCTCATAGGCGTCAACTTGTTCAGCATCCTCACCCAGGGCCTCGGCAAATGTCATGTCCAGCGGGACATCTATCAAACGCATCCCCCCCGGACCTGGTTCCTTGATCGTCACGCCAAGGGTAATGCCCTCGTTCGGTTGCAATCGGATCGACAACACATTGCGATGTCGGCCTGCGTCCTCGGCAAAGATGCTGTGCGGGGTTTCCTTAAAGACAACCGTGATTTCTGAACTGCGGGCCGACATACGCTTGCCAGTCCTTAGGTAAAACGGTGTACCTGACCAGCGCCAGTTGCTGATCTGGGTCTTGAGCGCGATGAAGCTTTCGGTTTTGGAACGCGGATCACCCACCGCGACGCGATAATTTGGATGTGACTCCTCGTTACCGGGCTCCGCGTCATATTGGCCCCGGTTAATATGGTGCGGCAGGACCGGATCAAGGGCGCGGATCACTTTCAGTTTCTCATCGCGCACCGCGTCGGGATCGAACCGCGCAGGTGGTTCCATCGCAATCAGGCACAAAAGTTGCATCAGGTGATTTTGTACCATGTCACGCATTGCACCGGATCTGTCATAATATTCGCCCCTGCCCCCGACACCCACGGTTTCGGCCACGGTAATCTGGATGTGATCGACGTATTGCGCATTCCACAAGGGTTCAAACAGCATATTGCCAAAGCGCACCGCCATCAAATTCTGTACGGTTTCCTTGCCGAGATAATGATCAATCCGATAGATCTGTTTCTCGTCGAAATAGGTCGCAAGGGTGGCGTTCAAAGCCTGGGCAGTCACCAGATCGCGACCAAATGGTTTTTCAACAACGATGCGGGCGTCCTTGTCTGCCATGCCCCATTGTTGCAGCCGTTCAGCCAAATCGCCAAACAACGAAGGTGCAACAGAGAAATAATAGGCCTCAACCTTGCCTGTGCCTTGCATCAGTTTCTGCAAATCCGCCCAACCCGCCTTGCCCTTGGCGTCAATCGCAACGTATTCGACCTGATCGAGGAAGGCCTTCAGAGTATCGGCAGAGGCTGATCCGATGCCGCCGAATTCTTCGATCGCCTCGGCCGCCATTTTGCGATAACCGGCACTGTCCAGCTTTGTGCGGGCGGCCCCGATGATCCGGGCCGTGGCGGGCATCTGGCCGGCAACAAAACGGCGAAACAGCCCTGGCAGGATCTTGCGCCGAGCCAGATCGCCGGTGCCGCCAAAAATCACCAAATCGAAGGGATCGACCGGAATAACCCGCGAAACCATCCGGGGCATCGCATCTTGAACGTTGGCCATTATTCACCGTCCTACATCTTTGCGGAAATATGTTAGCGCTACCATAAACCAATTTCTGCCGTTCACAAGGCCGTGCCTGAGCAGAGCAGCCCCTTTTCAAGACATGCTTGATATCATAGCAGATTGGATGACTGTGGGTCCATGATACAAGTCCCAACCTGAGACAGATCAAGGACAAGAAAGCGCATTGAGGAGCAAACATGAAAGATCTGGACAGAGGTACGGATGCCAATATTGGCAAGTTTCAGGACCCGATGCTGACCGCACAGGGCGATGCCCGCGCCACAGTAGCCCTGCGCAATCCGCAAACTCTCTGGTTCAATACTGGTACGCTTTGCAACATCGAATGTGTGAATTGCTACATCGCTTCCAGTCCGACCAATGACGCGCTGGCCTATATTTCGGCGGATGAGGTGCGCGTCTATCTTGATCAGATCGAGATGCGTGCATGGCCAGTAACCGAGATCGCCTTTACCGGTGGTGAGCCTTTCATGAATCCAGAAATGATCGCAATTGCCGAAGCGGCGCTTTCCCGCGGATATGAAGTCCTGATCCTGACAAACGCCATGCGCCCGATGATGCGCAAGCCGATGCAGGCGGGATTATTGCGGCTGAACGCGCACTACCCTGACAAACTGACCCTTCGGATTTCAGTTGATCATCACCGTGCTGAACTACACGATACCGAACGCGGCGCAGGGGCGTTTGAAAAAACTTTGACCGGAATGAAGTGGCTGCGCGACAACGGGATCCGCATGGCCGTGGCGGGTCGATCTGTTTTTGGTGACAGCGAAGCGGAAAGCCGTGCAGGTTACGGCGCGTTCTATCAAAAGCACAAATTTGATATTGATCCAGACAACCCCGGCATGACCGTGCTTTTCCCCGAAATGGATGAAAGCGTCGAAGTCCCCGAAATCACGACCGCTTGCTGGGATATTCTGAACAAATCCCCCGACACAGTCATGTGCGCCTTTTCGCGGATGGTGGTCAAACGCAAAGGGGCGGACCGTCCTGCCGTGCTGGCCTGTACGTTGCTGCCCTATGCGCCCGAATTTGAATTGGGAACAACCCTTGAAGAAGCTGAAAGGGATGTTGCCCTGAACCATCCCCATTGCGCCAAGTTCTGCGTTTTGGGTGGTGCCAGTTGTTCGGTCTGAACTGGTTTAGATCAACCGGATCACATGACCTTCGCCCGGGTCCATCGCGCCCTTGGCCAGTGCTTCATAAACCGCAGGGGCCGTATCCAGACCCATGTGGACTTTGACAGTCAACCATTTGGACGCCTCATCCGCCAGACGCATGAAGGCCTCACCGATCCGGCGGTCGATCTCGCCTTTTCCCCATTCCTGGCGACGCTTGGCGATCTGGGCGGGTGCAAAGAAAAATTCCGGCTTGATGCCATCCAGTTCGACTTTCGGGTTAAATGCGTCCCAGTGACTGATGCCGACTGCGGCTGAATGTTTCAGGTCGGCCGCCAGATGTTTATGCAGCGCGGCCTTGACCCTGGCATTCCCGGCCATATCAACAAAGACCGAGGCCTTTCGGGGTAAATCCGCGATTTCATCATAACTGAATACCTGATCGCAAGCACCTGCTGCAGCGACGAAACTGCGATTGCCCTCTGAGGTCAGACCGATGATCCCGAAGCCCCTATCAATCTTTTTCGCAAGGTATTTGCATAGGCCAAGCCCGGTTTTTGATGATGCACTGCCAATGATGATCTGGTCCGCACCAAAATAGCTGTTGTCGTCAAGCCAATCTGACAACAAATACGATGTCGCCAACAAGGGCTGTAACAATGCGCGCAGGTGGTCCTGATCTGGCGTTGTGTCCTTGACCGGCAGGTACCTGTTGTAAACGGCAGGTAAATCAAGGCGGTGCGCCGCAATATCCGTGACCTTGCCGCCGCTGGAAACCTCCGGTGTAATGACAAGAGACTCCGCCATGGGGTAAAAGCCATACAAGCGCGTGCCCACGTTCAAAGAGTCACTACGGGTCTGCACAACCCGACCGATACCCCAAACGGGGACAAGCCCCTGCCCCGGCACATCTACAGGAAAGAACTTCCAATAGCCGATGGCGTGACCGGAAGCGGCATAGGTGACATTGTTGGCGGTTAGGGCAAAGCTCTCAAGCGCGATCCGCACCTGGCCAGGCTGCAACTCTTCAGTCGGGACGGCATCTTTGGTAACGCGGGTGATGTTTTGCTGATCGACCAGAATACGCTGCATGTGTTTCTCCCTTGGGCTGGCCACAGCTTTACCCGCAAAGCACAAGTGATGCTTTAAAAACCTAAGGGACGTTGCGGCAATTCAGACCGGATTTAATGCAGTGTGAATTCACCAACCTGATTGCGCCATTCATTCGGGCCGATCATCTTGCGATGGGTAAAGCGCACCGAATGTAATGGCCCGTCGATCTTTTTTTGCCAGAATTCTACAAATTCGAACAATCTTGGATGATCCGGTGCCAGATCGTATTCCTGCCAGATATAGCTGTTCAATACATGAACATAGTCAGGCATGTGATAGAATATTTCTGCAGTTGTCAGCCCGTAGCCCTTGAGCATCAACTCGGTCTCAGATGGGGTCATTTTGACCTCCTTTTTTCCTGCTGTATTTCAAGCCTTGCACAAAACTTTTACTTTTCAATGAAAACAAACTCTTGGCGTAACGCATCCCCTTTAACCGATGCAGCTGCGCCACAGGCATTGCACCTTATCTGCGCTCTCTGCTATATCTGAACGCTAGATATAGTCCTGAACAAGAACTGAGCAGATCAAGTGAACGACACGCCAGAAACACCTGACAACAATGATGAAAACATACCTGCCAAGTATGTCTACGATGGACCGACCGTCACCATCGAGCACGAGATGCGCACGTCTTATCTGGATTACGCCATGTCGGTCATTGTCAGTCGTGCGATTCCCGATCTGCGCGATGGTCTGAAACCGGTGCACCGGCGGATTTTGTTCGCGATGCATGAAACCGGAAACACCCACGACAAATCCTACCGCAAATCCGCGCGTCCAGTCGGTGACGTCATGGGTCAATATCACCCACACGGCGATTCCGCGATTTATGATGCACTGGTGCGTATGGCGCAGGATTTCTCGATGTCCTTGCCTTTGCTCGATGGTCAGGGAAATTTCGGGTCAATGGACGGCGATAACCCAGCCGCGATGCGCTATACCGAAGTGCGCATGGACAAGCCTGCGGCCTATCTTTTGGCCGACATCGACAAGGAAACAGTTGATTTTCAGGACAACTATGATGGCAAGCAAAAGGAACCAACGGTTCTGCCAGCCCGTTTCCCCAATATGCTGGTCAATGGCGCGGGCGGGATCGCCGTCGGCATGGCGACGAATATTCCACCACATAACCTTGGCGAGGTGATTGATGCTTGCCTGGCCCTCATTGATGAACCTGATCTGACGTCCGAGCAACTTATCGACTATATTCCCGGCCCTGATTTCCCCACAGGGGGCATCATGCTGGGTCGGTCCGGGGCGCGCAAAGCCTATCTTGAAGGGCGCGGATCGGTTGTGATCCGATCCAAGACCCGTGTTGAAGAGATTCGCAAGGACCGCTGGGCCATCATCATCGACGAAATCCCCTACCAGGTGAATAAAGCCACGATGATTGAGCGGATCGCAGAGGCGGCACGTGATAAGAAGATCGAAGGCATCGCCCATGTTCAGGACGAATCTGATCGCAACGGTGTGCGGGTTGTTGTCGAACTCAAGCGTGACGCAACCGCAGAAGTCGTCATGAACCAATTGTTCCGCTTCACACCGATGCAGACCTATTTCGGTTGTAACATGCTGGCTTTGAACGGTGGACGCCCTGAAACGCTTACCCTGCGTCGCTTTCTTACCTGCTTCCTTGATTTCCGCGAAGAGGTCGTCGCCCGACGGACTGCTTTCTTGTTGCGCAAAGCACGGGATCGTTCGCACATTCTTTGCGGCCTGGCCGTGGCAGTCACCAACATCGACGAAGTCGTTGCAACTATCCGTTCCTCCGCCGATGCAGCAGAAGCCCGTGAAAAACTGATGACGCGGCGCTGGCCAGCACGCGACATTTTACCCTATATCGCGTTGATTGACGACCCGACCCATACCGCGAATGACGATGGGACTTACAATCTCTCTGAAATTCAGGCCCGCGCCATCCTTGAACTTCGCCTGCAACGCCTCACGCAAATCGGCGTGAAGGAAGTGACAGACGAGCTTGAGGAACTGGCCGGAAAAATCAAGGAATACCTCGAAATTCTCGGATCACGCGAACGTATCATGGGGATCATTCAGGAAGAATTGCAGGAATGCAAAGACCTCTTTGCCGTACCACGCAGAACCGAGATCGTTGACTGGTCCGGCGACATGGACGACGAAGACCTGATTGCACGTGAAGACATGGTCGTAACCGTAACCTCGGGCGGCTACATCAAACGCACGCCACTGGTTGAATTCCGCAGCCAACGACGCGGTGGCAAGGGTGTGTCGGGCATGGCAACCAAGGAAGAAGACGTCGTGACGACGCTCTTTGTGGCCAACACCCATACGCAATTGTTGTTTTTCACAACAGACGGCATGAGCTACAAGCTCAAGACATGGCGATTGCCACAAGGGGGGCGGACTTCAAAAGGCAAAGCGATTGTCAACATCCTGCCGATTCCGCCGGGCGTCTCAATTGCTGCGATCATGCCGGTCGACCGTGATGAAAAAGAATGGGATGATTTACAGGTGGTGTTCGCCACCTCTGCGGGCACGGTACGGCGCAACAAATTGTCGGATTTCACCAATGTCATGCGCAACGGCAAGATCGCGATGAAATTCGAAGAAGAACACGCCGAAACAACCCTGATCAATGCCCGTATTGCTTCCAATGATGATGATGTGATGCTGGTCACAAGCTCTGGCCGCGCCATCCGTTTTCCCGCGACGGATGTCCGTGTGTTCAATTCGCGTAGTTCGGTTGGTGTACGCGGTGTCAAACTGGGTGGTGACGACCGTGTGGTTTCCATGTCGATCATCCGACATTTTGACGCGACATCAGATGAACGCCAGGCCTATCTCAAGATGCGCCGCGCAATGGCGGGGTTAAGCGATGACGCAGAAGGCTCCGACGAAGAAGACGTGAACGCCAATGCGACCATTTCCCCCGAGAAATACGCAGAGATGTCCGCGGTTGAAAACCTGATCCTGACGATTACGGCGCAGGGATCGGGTAAGCTGAGTTCAAGCCATGACTATCCGGTGCGTGGTCGTGGGGGGCTCGGCGTAACTGCAATGGACAAGGCGATGCGCGGCGGACCGATCGTCGCCAGTTTCCCGGTGGAAATGGATGACCAGATCATGCTTGCTACATCCAAGGGCCAATCAATTCGTGTGCCCGTTGAGGGGATCTCTTTCCGTTCACGCAGTGCCGGAGGGGTCAAGGTCTTTGATACCGGTAAAAACGAAGTGGTGGTAAGCGTCGCCTGGATTGCAGATCAGGGCGATGAGGATGAGCCAGAATCAGAGTAATCTGCCTGTCATCTTATGGTCTATCCCCGTGTGTCATGGTCCGAAACCGCAGGGTCGTGACACCGTGCCTTTGATCCAGATTTCAAGGCCGCCAATGTTTGACGCCTGTCGTTCTTGGCCGATATTCTAAGGGCTTTCAGAATTCGCGACACAAAATGCAAATAGGCCCCCGCGCGTCGGGAGCCTATTTTAAGCCGATAGGCAATCACCCAATAGCAAGATTGCTTTTAGTTGGTGCCGTTTGTGCTGTTGTTGTTTCTGTCTGAAAGCACTGCTGCAACCGCGGCACCACCGAGTGCGAGGAAGAGAATGCTGCCACCACCAAGTCCGCCAGCGAACAGGCCACCTTTATCGGCTACTACGCACTTACGCGCATATTCGCCACCCTTGGTGACAATGCCTGCTTCACAGTTGTAGGTCACGCCGTCTCTTTCGACGACAACTGGGTAATTTGTGTTCGCGAACGCTGATGTTGCCGTCAGGGACAACGCCGCTGCTGTAACAAGTAATCTTTTCATGGTTAAGCTCCTATGGCCGAATGGATTGCCTTCTTATGACATGCGCTCTGGCAGACGAAAAGTGTTTACTGGCGATTTGTGGGATTTCGGCATGAAAAAGGTTGTATTAGTCCCGTTTTGTTAGGATTTTGCCTCAATATGAGCAGTTTATGCATCAGATGGCATAAAGATCGCTGAACTTTTCCTTCAAATAAGCTAACAGGGGCGACTCGTTTGGCACCTTTGAACTGGCGCGTTCAATGACAATACGCGGTTCATATAGCCCGCCATGCTGTTGTACATTTTCCCGTAACCACCCGGTCGCCGTAGTGGTATCCCCCTTGGCCAGATCTTCATCCAGATCAGGCAGGTCCCCGCGCATCGCTTCATTCAGACAGCCTGCATAGACATTACCCAAACTATAGGTCGGAAAATAGCCGATCAGTCCGACAGACCAATGCACGTCTTGCAACACGCCGTTTGACGCCTTGTCGACGGCAAAGCCAAAATCCGCTTCGAAACGGTCATTCCAGGCCGCTTCAAGATCGGCGACTTGCAGATCATGACTGACAAGGGCCCGTTCCAGATCAAAACGCATCAATACGTGGAGGTTATATTGCAACTCGTCCGCTTCGGTACGGATATAGCCGTCAGAAACACGGTTCACGATCTTATAAAAGGTTTCGGCATCGGCCACACCAAAATCACCGAAGGCGTCCTGCATTTGTCCGAACAGATATTCAGTAAAAGCGCGGCTGCGCCCGATCTGATTTTCATAGATCCGGCTTTGGCTTTCATGCACGCCCATTGACACACCCTGTCCCAACGGCGTCAGCAGGTAATCGCGGTTGATCCCCTGTTCATAGGCTGCATGGCCAACCTCATGAATCGTGGAATAAAAGCAATTAAAGGGATCGATGCCATTTGTGCGTGTGGTGATGCGGACATCAAGCCCCGAACCGGATGAAAAAGGGTGTACTGCCTTGTCGACGCGCCCATGGCTCATGTCGTAACCAAAGGTTTTTGCCAGATGCCGGGTCAATTTCATCTGTGCACCCTCATCGAAGGTACCTTGCATTTTCGGCGGCGCTTTGGCTTCGCGCACCGCAGCGCGCAGGCTGCTCAATTCAGGTCGCAGGGCCCCGAACATCGTCTCGAGTTCTACTCCCGTGGCACCCGGTTCGTAATCTTGCAACATCGCGTCATAGACATCCCCGCCCGCCGCTAAGGCTTGCCCCTCTTCGCGCTTCAGCGCGAGAACTTCGGTCAGGGTCGGCGCAAAGGCGGCAAAGTCATCCGAAGCACGCGCCTCGGCCCAGATCCCCTGCGCCCGCGAGGTCACCATGGCAATGCGCGCGGCCAAAGCTGCAGGCACCTTGTTTGCGCGCTCATAGCTGCGCCGAATGAGACGGATCTGCGCACGGCCCACATCGGTCAGTGCTCCCTCGTCAACTGCGGCCAGCCATTCACCCACCTTCGGATCCATGCGCCGGGCATGCAGTACACCTTCAAGAGCCGCTGATTCTTCGGCACGTTGTGGCGCTGCGCCTCGCGGCATCATGGTTTCCTGATCCCAGGTCAGCCGCCCCATCACCTGACCAAGGGCCTGTGTCTCGCGCTGGTGCGCCATCAATTCGTCATAGACTGTCATGTCGGTTTCCTTGGATAGATGCTGAAATGGGATAGGCGCTAAGATACCGCGCCCGCAGGATCAAGACCCACAAAATCACGGCAAGCGCTTGATGGACAAGGGCAATATGAACCGGCGCTGCATGTATTACGGTGAAGATGCCCCAGAGAATTTGCAGGCACAGCACGGCCATCATGCTGTTATAGGCTCTGCGTGTTGCCCGATGGCTTGACCCACGCCCGCGCAGCCAGACCACAACGCCAAAGGCCGCCAGAAGATAGCCGCTGACCCGGTGCATGAATTGTACCAAACCGGGGTTTTCAAAAAAATTCCGCCAAAGTGGGTCGATACCGAAGGCATCAGGCGGAAACACCTGACCCTGCATTAACGGCCAGTCGATAAAATACCGCCCCGCATCCAGGCCAGCGACCAAAGCGCCAAGCAGTATTTGAACCAGGGCAAAATGCATCAATCCTGTGGATACCCCGAATAATTTTACCTCCCTGACCCGCCGCGCCTGCATAAGGTCGCGTTCTTCGCGGCCCAACAGCAAGATATACCAGGTGATGAAACCAAGGATCACAAAGGCCAGTCCCAGATGGGTCGCCAGCCGGTAGCTTTTTACATCCAGCATACCTTCGCCCGAGGTCACACCAGAGGCCACCATCCACCAGCCAATCACGCCCTGAAGCCCGCCCAAACCGCCGAGGAATAGCAACCGTCCACGCCATCCTGTCGGGATTTGCCGACGCAGCAGGAACCAGAAAAACCCCAGCGCCCAAACCAGACCGATCACACGCCCCAATTGCCGATGACCCCATTCCCACCAATAGATCAGCTTGAAATCAGACAGGGTCATCCATGAGTTTTGCAACTTGAATTCATCTATTTCCTGATATTTTTCGAACTCTGATGCCCAATCCACCTCGGTCAACGGGGGGATCGATCCCGTCAGGGGGCGCCATTCAGTGATCGACAGACCGCTGTCGGTCAACCGTGTCATCCCGCCCACGGCAATCATCACGAACACCAATGCGAAAAGGATCACCAGCCAGATGCGGATCGCGCCCCTTGCGCTCCTGCGGCCGCGATCAATCACACCGGTTTGCACCACTGGCCTTGCGGTTTCAACTATATCGACTTCTTCAAAAAGCTTGCGTTTTCCAGCCATGTTTCGCCTCTAATCCGCTCTTGGCGAAGTGGTAGGGCATGACGCGACGAAGGTCTAGAGTGGGGAGGCACCAGGGCCCCAGATGTCGCAGCCTCTACCCCGCCCCCAGGGCTCCGTCTTTCTTTTTGGCCGCAAATACCGCAGAGCACGAGACAGCGTCTCGTACCAATTTTTCCAAAGGAAAAATAATACTGACGAATGCGGGCTTGCCCGCACCGCGCGGTCACTGCCCTCAATCATCCCGGTCGCGCTCTTTCCAGCGTACCATCTGGCGCATTATGCCGTGCAACATCTGTACATCCGCCCGTGTCAGGGGGAAACGCGACCACATGTTACGCAAGTTCAGCTTCATCGAGGTTTCTTTATGCTCGGGATAAAAAAACCCCGCTTGCGTCATCCGCTCCTCAAAATGCGCGGCAAGATGTTCAACCTCGGCCCCGCTTGCCCATGTGCTTCCTGCCAGCCCCTGCTCAAGCGGCACGACGTCACCGGCCCCGCGAATCCATTCATACCCCATGAGAAGCACACATTGGGCAAGGTTCAGCGATGCAAAGGCCGGGTGTACCGGAACCGAGACAATGGCATTGGCGCGGGCAATGTCGTCATTTTCCAGCCCTGCCCGCTCTGGCCCGAACAGCACTCCAACCCGCTGACCTGCCGCAATGCGGTTGCGTGCCTCGGTCATTGCGGCTTCGGGACTGAAGACCGGTTTGGACAAATCGCGATCACGCGCAGTCGTCGCGAAAACGAAATCGCAATCCGCCAGGGCAGCCGGCACATCTGCACAAAGCTGCGCTTCGTCCAGCAGACGGCCGGCACCAGATGCCATCGCCGTGGCATCCGGATTGGGCCAGCCGTCACGCGGAGCGACGATGCGCAGATGGTCCAGACCGAAGTTCCACATGGCCCGCGCGGCCGCACCGATGTTTTCGCCCATCTGTGGACGGACAAGGATAAGTGCCGGAATGGCTGGGGGAATAACGGGTACTGACATCGCCTGTCTCTTACGCCCGGGCCATGCCACCTGCAAGTGCGCACGAAGACCCAGTTTTCTTTTTGCACAGCTTGCGCTAGTGCTGCGACAAAGACCTAAAGGATGCCGATATGGACACGCCTGACAAACCTCAGATCTACCTGATCACCCCGTCCGAGATTGACGTTGCCGGTTTTGCGCCGCACCTGAGCGCCATTCTGGATGCCCATCCCGTAGCCTGCGTGCGCCTCGCGCTGTCCAGCAGGGATGAAGACACTGTTTCGCGCGCGGCTGATGCCCTGCGTGAAATCACCCATGCTCGCGATGTCGCGCTTGTGGTAACGGATCATATACTCTTGGTCGACAGACTTGGCCTAGATGGTGTGCACCTGTCGGATGCTGCACGCTCAGTGCGTTATACGCGGAAAGAACTGGGTGAAGACGCGATTGTCGGCTGTTTTTGCGGACCGTCCAAACACGACGGCATGGCTGCGGGTGAAGCAGGCGCGGATTACATCAGCTTTGGCCCTGTTCAGCCATCAGCCCTCGGCGATGGCTCTTTCGCCGAGGCAGAGGTGTTTGAATGGTGGTCCGAACTGATCGAAGTGCCCGTCGTGGCCGAGGGTGCCTTGGACGTCAATATGATCCGCGCCCTGACACCCTATACAGATTTCTTCGGTATCGGCGACGAAATATGGGCGCAGGAAGATCCCAAGGCAGCCCTTGCTGCGCTGATCGCCGCGACCGGTTAGGTCGCGGCCAGTCGCCGGATTACAGGAAGACCCTCTCGATTACCCACCATGTCCCGATGATCGCAATGATCAGCGACCCGGTAATCGACACGGCGCGAAACATTACCGGATAGCCCTCAAGCGCCCCTTCCTCACCTTCAAGACGCGCAGAGCGTGCGGTCTGAACAGCCAGCCACAGCAGCAGGGCTGCGATGGCGATCACCGTCAGTTGACCCAGTTCAACACCAAGGTTGAAACCGATCAAGGCGGGAACAAATTGCCCTTCCGGCAGTCCGAATTCACCCAATACCGAGGCAAAACCAAGGCCGTGCAGCAATCCAAATCCGAATACGACCATCGGACGCCAACGGCTAAGACCGCGCATATAAATATTCTCGACTGCGACATAGACAATCGACGCCGCAATCAGCGGTTCCACCACGGCGCCAGGAATAACCACGAGCCCTGTCGCCCCCAGGGCCAGCGTGACAGTATGTGCAAGCGTAAAGGCAGAAACCTGCCACAGCAAAGGTCCCCATCGGGTCGACAACAAAAACAACCCCAACACAAACAGGATGTGGTCCAGTCCTTGTGGCAGAATGTGATCAAAACCTACCGGAATATATCCGAAAAGCGCCTGTGCCCATGTCTGTGCATCCCCGCCACCGATGGTGATGGCAGGGCTGATCTCACCGCCCGCCAGGTAACCCGTAAACGGGTTTTCGACGCCTTGCTGGCGCAGCACGAGGGCTCCGCCACCCTCTGGCCATGTAACGGTTACTTCCTGTGCACCGGCTCCGACGGCACCGCGCAGCGTCCATTGGGAGACACGGGGCAATTCAATATCGACATCCTGTGCGATGGAAATATTCTCGCTGTTGAGGTTCACGGGCGCGCCATCCACCGTGACCAGTGGCAGGGCATTCCATTGCGCCAACAGATCGGGCGCACGAGCAGCGATTTCAGCGCCGGACATGGCCCGCAGCGCATCATAATCGGCGCCATTTGCCGCGTCATTCGTATCGGTGACCGAATCCAGATCAATATCGGCCAGGAAAGCTTCAAGGTTGATCTGCAGAACGAGTTCCGCCTGCCCCTCTGTGAGTGTCAGATCCCCGATTGTCGGTTGTACTTCATGCGCCTCGGCACCGAATGCGGTCATAAAACCAAGCATTGACAAAACGCCCCATACCACCAGCTTATAAAGTGTCTTATCAAAGGTGCATTTCATGTTTCTTCCCCGTATTGCTGCAGTATTGCTCTGCTCTTTGCCTATCGACGCCACGGCGCATGAATTCTGGTTAGAGCCTCTGGCATATCAAGTAGATGGTGGACAGAAACTTCAAGCACATTTTCGAAACGGACAGGAATTCCAGGGAAACAGCCTGTCCTTTTTTGACCGTAGCTCGACCCGGTTTGACATGATTGTGGGTGGCAAGGTGACTGCATTGCAGCCGCGATCGGGTGATTCACCTGCTCTGGATGTAAAGGCGCCGGTTGAGGATGGCTTGGTGAGCGTGGTCCATGAAACATCGACATCGCTGCTGACTTACAATGACTGGCACAAATTTCTGAAATTTGCCGCGCACAAGGCTTTCGAAACTGCGGCAGCAGAACATATCAAGGCGGGGTGGTCGCAGGAGAAATTCCGCGAAAGATATTCTCGCCACGTTAAGACCTTGTTTGCGGTTGGCAGCGGCAAAGGGGCAGATTCCGAGAGCGGAATGAAGACTGAATTTGTCGCAATAACAAATCCTTATGATCCAAACTTTAACAATAACATGAAGGTGGCGTTGCTGTTTGACGGGGCACCTCGCAGCGATGCGCAGATTGAGGTCTTTGATCGCGCGCCCGATGAGCAGGTGACGATAACCCTGCACCGCACCGATTCACATGGCACTGCCACGATTCCGGTCAGTCCAGGCCATGAGTATCTTTTTGACGGCGTTGTGCTGCGCGCGGCGGACGATGCCAGCAGCGAAAAGAACGCAATTGTCTGGGAAACCTATTGGGCTGCATTGACCTTTTCAGTGCCGGAATAATGCAAACCAAAGCTTGCCATTGGTTGCATCGGATCGTTAAGGCGTTTTTATGAATCAAACACCAGATATTTTATGCATCGGATCGGTCCTTTGGGATGTGATCGGGAGGTCCGAAAAAACAATGCGCCAAGGCTCGGATATGCCAGGCAGGATCACGCAATTGCCTGGTGGTGTCGCATTGAACATTGGGATGGCACTGGCACGTTTCGGATTAAAGCCCGCATTGCTGAGTGCGGTGGGACGTGACGCCGAAGGCGACGCCCTGATTCAAGCCTGCAGGCTGCGCGGGCTGCGCACAGATTTCATTTACCGTTCTGATGATCTGCCCACGGACAGATATATGGCAATCGAAGGCGCAAACGGTCTGATTGCTGCCATTGCAGATGCCCATTCTCTGGAAGCCGTCGGTGATAAAATTCTGCACCCATTTACGGACGGCACACTGCCTGCGTCCTATGAAGGTGCTATTGCGCTCGATGGTAATCTTACTGTCGATCTGCTGGGGCAAATTGCCAAAAGTGATATTTTCGCCAAAGCCGATTTGCGCATAGCGCCGGCATCACCTGGCAAAGCCCTACGTCTGAGTGCCTTCCTGCAGGCAGGACGCGGTACATTCTATGTCAATCTGGAAGAAGCCGGCCTGCTATGCCAGACCACCTTTGAAACATCCGTTGAGGCAGCCACCGCGCTGCTGGAACGTGGTGCCCTGCGCGCCGTTGTGACGGATGGTGGGAAACCTGCGACAGTTGGCACCACATCCGGTTGTGTCACCCAGACTCCGCCACCTGTACATGTCACGCGTGTGACCGGTGCCGGTGACACCTTCATGGCGGCCCATATTGCGGTTGAATTAACAGGGGGGAACGCCGCCACCGCCCTTGCACATGCTCTTGAAGCCGCAGCACTTTATGTCTCAGGAGAGACCAGAATATGACATCCATCCCGATGAAACTCAGCGCTGAAATTGCGCAAGCCCGTGACAACGAAAAACCTGTCGTGGCACTTGAAAGCACCATCATCACCCATGGCATGCCCTATCCACAAAACCTTGAAGTTGCCCAGCAGGTAGAAGCGGATGTGCGCGAAGCTGGTGCAGTCCCCGCAACCATAGCCGTGATGGATGGAACCCTGCACATCGGTCTCGAAGCAGAGGACCTCAGTAACCTGGCGCAGGCCAAGGGTGTCGCAAAACTGAGCCGCGCAGACATGGCCGTGTGCATAGCAACAGGCGGCACGGGTGCCACGACGGTTGCGGCCACAATGATTGCCGCACATATGGCGGGCATTTCCGTTTTTGCGACGGGTGGTATTGGCGGAGTCCATAAGGGAGCTGAATTCAGCTTTGATATCTCTGCCGATCTGCTGGAACTTGCCCAGACCCCGGTGACGGTGGTGGCAGCAGGTGCAAAGGCCATACTTGATGTGTCCAAAACGCTTGAAGTGCTCGAAACACAGGGCGTGCCCGTTATCGCTTTTGGTCAGGACAGTTTTCCGGCTTTCTGGTCTGCGACATCCGAACTTGCCGCGCCCTTGCGTCTTGATTCCGTCGATGCAATCGCGCAGGCGCATCTGATGCGGGCCGCGATGGGCCTCCCCGGGGGGCAACTGATCGCCAACCCGATCCCGACCGCCTCTGAAATTCCTGCTGAAATACTGGCCCCTGTCATTGCTCAAGCCCAGCAAGATGCCGATCTGCATGGAATCACCGGAAAAGGCGTCACACCCTACCTGTTGCAGCGCATTTTCGAGTTGACGGAAGGTCGTTCGTTGACCGCAAATATTGCGCTTGTTCGCAACAATGCGCGGCTCGCCGGGCAGATTGCGGCGGCTTTGACAGCGGCGACAGCCTAAATTCAGGGCACGGGTGGTGATTTTACATCTCCGGCCCGTGCCACCCATTGTAGCACCCTATCAAAACTCTTAACTGACAAGGACCCAAGATTGGATTAACGCGCCACATGAACACGCCTTTTGACATCGAAACACCGCCCAAGCGTCGTGGCTCCATCATAGGCTCGCTGCGGGCGTCCTTTCTGACAGGTCTCGTGGTGATCGCGCCTGTAGGTCTGACCATCTGGCTGATCTGGTCTGTGGTAGGATGGATCGACGGGTTTGTATTGCCGCTGGTTCCGTCTTCTTATCATCCTGACCGGATGTTGCAGGATTTTCTGGGACTTGATCCATCGGTCCAGATCAACGTACGCGGCCTTGGGGTCGTGATTTTCTTGATCTTCACGATCTTCGTCGGCTGGCTCGCCAAAGGATACATCGGACGTTCCTTCATTCGGTTTGCGGAACGCCTTGTTGAGCGTACCCCGGTCGTCCGCACGATCTATTCCGGCATCAAACAGATCTCGGAGACGATATTTGCCCAATCAGAGCGCAGCTTTGAAAAGGCTTGCCTGATCGAATATCCGCGCCGTGGCATTTGGGCCCTCGGGTTCATTTCAACAGGTGCCAAAGGTGAAATCGCTGAAAAGACGGGGGAAAAGGACCAAGAGATGGTTTCGGTCTTTTTGCCGACCACGCCCAATCCCACTTCGGGTTTCCTGCTCATCTTTCCCAAGGATGATGTGATCGAACTGGACATGACCGTGGAAGATGCGGCCAAACTGGTGATCTCGGCAGGTCTGGTGTATCCCACGCCGCGCCACAAAGAGGGTGCTGAGCCTGACGAGGTCCTAATGCTTGCCGAAAAAGTTGCCAAAGCCGAAAAGGCCCGCGTAGCGCAAGCAGAGCAATAGGATCAGGCGAACATCTCACGTAGGTCGACGCTGTTCTTCTTGCCGATCTTGTCCTTGTGTTCTGTCAGAAACCTTTCTGCTGCCCTGGTTCCCGCATCCTTGAGTTTGGCGATGACGGCGGCATTTGGAATGGTCTTGGTTGCTACGGATAGCTGCTCCATCAAGTCATCATCCGCGATCATATGAACCCGGACACGGCTCATCCTGTGTTCTTCGACCGCTCCTTCATCCAGCAGGCGTTGCACAAAATCGATGGCCCGAAGTTCGCGTAACAGGCTTGAGTTAAAGCTGATTTCGTTGATTCTGTTCTGAATCTGTTTCGGCGTGATCGGCAAATCCTCGCGCACCAACGGGTTAATGTTGATGATCACGATGTCGTCCGGGCAGCGATCGTCAAAAAACGGGAACAAAGCCGGATTGCCGGTATAGCCACCGTCCCAGAAAGCCTCGATACGCTTGGTCTGGGGATCATAAATCTCGACAGCTTTGAATAGGGTCGGCAAACAGGCTGAGGCCATGATGGCATCTGCGCTGATCTCCGCACCGGAAAAAACCTTGATCTTGCCATTACGCACGCGTGTTGCGCAGATGTGCAAATACGGAATGACGGAATTACAGACTTTGTCATAGTCGAACTTGGCCACGATATCGGTCAGCGAATTACGATAGAACGGCCCGTAGCTATAGGGGGATGTAACATTGGAAATCGCATCTGCCATGGCGACGGGCCAACTGTACTCAAGCGCTTGACTGAGCGCCCCGACACCAAAGGGAGCCATCCAGCCGGTGCCATCCAGATCGGGTACCCCCGCAACCTGCATCCACAGCCACTCCAGGTTTTCCCGTGCGCCTTCTGCCCCGCCAGCGACCATTCCGGCCTTCAGCGCAGCGCCGTTCAATGCCCCTGCCGACGTACCGGAAATAGCGCAAATCTCGATGTCATCCTCTTGCAGTAACCGGTCAAGCGCCCCCCAGGTAAAGGCACCGTGTGCCCCGCCCCCTTGCAGGGCGAGGTTGATGCGGATCTTGCCTTGAGTTGCGGGTTGCTTCTTCTGGGACATCAGGTGTTACAGCGCAGTCCATCCACCATCAACGCTGATGGTGGTCCCGGTGATTTGCGCCGCAGCATCCGAGCACAGGAAGGTCGCGGTGCCGCCCAGTTGTTCAACTGTCGCAAACTCCTTGGAAGGCTGGCGTGTCAGCATGACTTTCTCAATAACCTCTTCGCGGGTCATGTCATATTCTTTCATCGTGTCGGGGATCTGGTTTTCGACAATCGGGGTCAGGACATAACCGGGGCAAATTGCGTTACAGGTGATCTCTTCTTTGGCAGTTTCCAGCGCGGTTACCTTGGTCAAGCCGACAACACCGTGTTTTGCAGCGACATAAGCTGATTTGAAAGGAGAGGCCGTCAAACCATGTGCAGATGCAATGTTGATCACTCTCCCCCAACCGAACTGGCGCATCTTGGGCAATGCAGCTGCGGTGGTATGAAAGGCCGAGGACATGTTGATCGCGATGATCGCATCCCATTTGGCCTCAGGAAATTCTGGAATCGGCGCCACATGCTGAATCCCGGCGTTGTTGATTAGAATATCGCAGCGCCCTGCTTCGGTGATCAGACGGCGGCACTGATCCCCTTTGGACATGTCAGCTTGAATATACCGGGCGGTCACACCGGTTTCCGCGGCAATCTTTTCGGCCAGTGCGTAGTCTTCTTCGTTGTCGGAAAAGGAATTCAGCACGACATCCGCACCGGCGCGGGCAAATTCCCAGGCAATGCCAAGGCCAATGCCGGAGTTCGAACCGGTAATAACGGCAGTCTTGCCGGACAGATCGATGGTAAAAGCCATGGCGGTATTCCTTCTTGTTTTGCTGCGCCTGCACAATGACCCGCGCAGCATCAGAAGGAAACGTCAAATACGCGACAACCAGCAGAAGCTTGGCGCAGATCAAAAAAAAACCCCAGCGCGAAGCTGGGGTTAAGTTATTGAGGCAGGTTTCATACAGGCAAGAAACCTATCGAGCAGTGACTCCTTTATAGAAGATCAACGCCCTGACGCCAAGTATAAAGTTTGAACTGGACGCGCGGCATCATTAACCATAGGCCCAACAAAACAAGGGCATTGCGGGATTGTTGCCAAAATGGTGAATGAGTTTTTCCAAAAGTTGCGGGGCGTTGCGGCAGTTTCTTCACTGATTCTGTTAAGCACAGGGGCACAGGCAGAATCGGTGCATGGCCTTGCTATGTATGGCGATCCGGCGTTGCCGGCTGATTTTCTTGCCTTGCCCTATGCCAATCCGGATGCGCCCAAGGGCGGCAACATTACCTTGGGAAACACCGGCGGTTTCGACAGCCTCAATCCTTTCGTCCGCAAGGGCAATGTTCCTTGGCAATTGCACCAATTTACCCACGAAAGTTTGATGGGACGCTCCTGGGATGAGCCTTTTACGCTCTATGGGTTGTTGGCTGATTCGGTTGACGTGCCCGATTCTCGCGCCTGGGTTGAATTTACTCTCCACCCAGAAGCCGCCTTTTCCGATGGTTCGCCGGTGACGGTAGAGGATGTGATCTTTTCTTATGAGCTGCTCGGCAGCAAGGGGCACCCGCGCTATCACGGCCTTTACCGCCAGATCAAAAGCATTGAGGCGACAGGGCCGCGTTCCGTCCGCTTTACCTTCAATACAGACAATCGTGAATTGGCCCTGCTTGCTGGTATGCGACCGATCCTGTCCAAGGCACAATGGGAAGATGTCGATTTCGCCAATGCGCCCCTGGCAGAGATTCCGCTGGGAACGGGGCCCTATGTGATTTCCGATTACGATGCAGGCCGTCAGGTCACTCTTACCCGTAATCCCGATTACTGGGGATCCGACGTGCCTTTCCGGCGCGGCACGCATAACTTTGACCAGATCAAGATCGATTTTTACGGTGATGCAAATGTCTTGCAAGAGGCCTTCAAGGCTGGTGAAATTTCAGCGGTGCGCGAATTCAACGCCGAGGCCTGGGCGACGCAATATGACTTTCCCGCGATCACACGCGGTGATGTGATCAAATCAACTTTTCCGCATCAAAAACCCTCGGGTATGACAGGATTTGTGATGAACACACGCCGCGCACCCTTTGACGACTGGCGCGTGCGTGACGCACTGATACAGGCATTCAACTTCGAGTTCATAAACGAGACACTGACCGGCGGCGCATTGCCGCGCATCACCTCATATTTTTCTGGATCAACCCTTGCAATGCGCCCGGGCGCTGCACCTGCCGAGGTCGCAGACTTGCTTGCTCCCTTTGCGACAACATTGCCCCAAGACACGCTGGAGGGGTACGCCCTGCCGGTATCGGATGGTTCTGCCCGCAACCGGGCAGGAATACGTGCTGCCATGACGCAGTTGCAGGCGGCGGGATATTCCGCTGAGGGGGGTATCATGCGCGGTCCAGATGGCCAGCCGATGCAATTTGAAATTCTACTGTCCAAAGGCAATGCCGAACATGCCAAGATTGCGGAGCTTTATGTGCAGGCCCTCACCCGTCTGGGAATCCAGGCCGTGGTCGAGGCGGTGGATGCTGCGCAGTTGACCCAACGCAGCAATGCCTTTGATTTCGACATCGTGCATTTCCGTCGGGCCTTGTCCCTTTCGCCGGGCAACGAACAACGGTTCTATTGGGGCTCCGAAGCCGCCAGTCAGCAAGGGTCGCGCAACTTGATGGGGGTACAAGACCCTGCTGTTGACGCCATGATCGATGCGATGCTGGCGGCGAAAACCACAGAAGCCTTTACAAATGCGACCCGTGCGCTTGATCGTGTCCTGACTGCTGGCCGCTATGTGATCCCGTTCTGGCAGTTCAATGAAGGGCTGATCGCCCACCGCGTCGAAATGAAATATCCCGACAAGTTGCCGATTTATGGCGATGGACCGAACTACATGCCTGAAGTTTGGTGGTGGCAAGAATGATACTGCCTCGGTGCGGCCTCGGGTGCCTTGGCATTCTGACCATGCCACACAGTCGCCAGAGGTTTAGACGAACCCTTCGTTCGTTATCCTGACAGAGGGTGAAGCGCATTGTCTGTGCCACGCGCCTTGGCGTTCCGGCCAGGGTCAGACCAGCGATGTGACCCAAAGGATGGTGGCGTCCTCAGCGCTTGTCGACACCACGTTATGCCCCATCGTTGCATCGTAATAGGCACTGTCGCCGCGACGCAGCTCAACTGGTTCGTAAAATTCGGTAAACAACTGCACAACGCCAGTCAGGACATAGAGAAACTCTTCGCCGTCATGACGCACCCATCCGTCAAATTCTGCCATTGACCGGGCCCTGATCCTGGCGCGATAGGGTAACATTTGTTTCTTGCTCAGGGCGTCCCCAAGCAATTCGTGCTCATATGTGGTGGTTGCTTTGGCCGCCCCTTCGCCTGATTTGGTGATCGCCATGCGGCCACTGATCTTTTCGGCTGCAGGTGGCGTGAACAATTGCGGCACCGAGATTTCCAACCCGACTGCAAGCTTTTTCAGGGCTTCATAGGTTGGCGACATCTGCCCATTTTCGATTTTGGACAGGGTAGAACGCGCCAGACCGGCCTGTCCCGCCGCCTGCGCCAGCGTCCAACCCCGTGCCTTGCGCAGTTCTCGCACACGCGCCCCCAGATCAACCGGAGGAACCGTGCTACTTTCACCGCTTTCACGGGCAATGCGGATCATGTTGGCAGAGATGTCTTGGGTCATAGGCCTGCTATATCGACCCGCCGTCCGCCTTGCAACGCAAGCGCCATTGGTCTAGCGCGGGAGGATGAGCAACCTGCATCCGATCCCCGACCCTTTCAACCTTGCCGCATATGTATTGCAGGCAGGTACCGAAACGCCGGACAAGACTGCCTTGTCAATCCTGTCGACGGAGGGCTGCAGTGATCTGAGCTATGCCGCCTTGATCGCCGCAGTCCGCGGAACGGCAACAGGGTTATTGGGCGAAAACCTGTCACCCGGGGACATCGTCCTGATGCGTCTGGGCAATACTCCGGATTTTCCCATAGCTTACCTTGGTGCCCTGGCCGCCGGGCTGGTGCCTGTGCCCACAGCCGCGGCGCTGACAGCGGACGAAGTGGTCAGGATCATTGCCACGCTGGATCCGGCCGCAATATTGCATGATCCCGATGTGCCCTGCCCAAAGACCGAGTCAACAATTGACATTTCCAGCCTGCGGACCATGCGCGACCTGCCTCCGGCTGCATATCATATGGGTGATCCTGAACGGCTTGGTTATATCATCTTTACCTCTGGCACCTCGGGCAAGGCAACGGCGGTGATGCATGCCCATCGCGCCATCCTGGCACGTCGCATGATGTTTGACGGTTGGTACGGCCTTCGGCGTGAAGATCGCTTGTTGCATGCAGGTGCCTTTAACTGGACCTATACCTTGGGCACCGGCTTGATGGATCCTTGGACCATGGGTGCAACGGCATTGATCCCTGAACCCGGTACGGATGTTGCCCGCCTGCCCGCTTTGATAGCGGATCACAAAGCGACAATCTTTGCCGCCGCCCCAGGCGTTTATCGCCAGATGTTGCGTGGTTTGTCGCCCTTGTACCTGCCAGACCTGCGCCATGGATTGAGCGCGGGGGAAAAGATGACGGCCGCAGTACGGGAAGCATGGAATGAAATTACTGATACACCGGTGTATGAGGCCTTTGGCATGTCAGAATGTTCGACGTTCATTTCCGGCAGCCCGTCCATGCCCGCAAAGGAAGGTGCCATCGGTTGCGCCCAGCCCGGTCGCAGGGTCAGTATCCGCACGTCCAGGGGTGAAGCACGTCCCGACAGCGCAGGCACGATCGCGGTACACAACTCGGACCCCGGTTTGATGTTGGGCTACCTCAATGAGCCGGAATTGACCAAGGCCAAATTTGACGGGGACTGGTTCATGACTGGCGACCAGGGTGCCATCGACAAAGACGGCCAAATCACCTATCTGGGCCGCAATGACGACATGATGAATGCTGGCGGGTTTCGTGTCTCACCGCTGGAGGTAGAAGAAACCCTGTTGAATGCGCCTGGCATTACCGGCATTGGCGTGACCGAGGTCGAGATCAAGAAAGGTACCAGCGTCATTGCCGCCTTTTACACTGCCGCCACCGCGTTGAATGAATATGAACTCACCGAATATGCCAAGGAGACATTGGCGCGCTACAAGCAGCCACGTCTTTACATCCACGTCGATACCCTGCCGACCAACAACAATGGCAAAATCCAGCGCCGCATCTTGCGCGACACCTTCGAGGCCGAAAAATCATGACTACTCCCATCAAGCTCGACATCATGTCAGACCCGATTTGCCCTTGGTGTTACATCGGCAAGGCGCATCTGGACACGGCTTTGGCCGATCACCCTGATCATCCCTTTGTGATCGAATGGCATCCATTCCAATTGAACCCAACGATGCCCAGGGCCGGTATGGGACGGCGTGAATACCTTGAGGCAAAGTTTGGCGGCAAGGAGGGCGCGGTCAAAGCCTATGCGCCGGTGGTCGAACAAGCGGCGAGCGCCGGACTGCAGATCAACTTTGAAGAGATGCAGCGGACGCCAAACACATTGAACGCGCACCGGCTGATCCACTGGGCAGGCATTGAGGGGCGCCAGACCGCTGCGGTTTCGGCGTTGTTCAAGGCCTATTTTGTCGAAGCGCGTGACATTGGCGAAGATGAAGTTCTGGCGGATATTGCGGATGGCATTGAAATGGATGCGGCAGTTGTCATGCGCCTGTTGCAAACTGATGAAGATGTGCAATCCATTCGCGACCGGGACGCCCACAGCCGGAAGATGGGCATTTCCTCGGTACCGACCTTTATCGTAGGTGGACAACATGCGGTGCCGGGTGCCCAGCCCCCGGCACTTTGGTCACAGGTCATTACCGAGCTTTTGACCTCTGATTAAACTGGTTCAAGCCGCGCCACAGGACTTGACCACTATGGCAAACACGCCACAGCCTGTGCGGTTTTCACAACATTTACTTTACCAGACAGGCTCTGCTGACCTACGATTCCAACCACAAGGGGCATCAGACCCCGACAGTTGGGCAGAGCAGGCAGATGGCAGAACATCAGACGGCACCGAAATCGGTGGCAAACATTCGTGTATCTCAAGTCATATGTGATTGGCGCGCTGGCCCCTTGCGATGTGTGGCCAACCTGGCATGTGGTGGTGACAAGAACAGGGTCAGGGCGATCTGGCGCAATGAAGTGGGCGTTGCGACCTGTACGCCAGCACAGGACCTGCACCGATGAGCTGGCCTCTGCGAAAAGCGACAGCACCACGCATCATGTTGACCTACGGGCGATTCGACCTGTTCCATCAGGATCACATTCGATTTTTGAGACAAGTATCGGCCATGGGACACGAATTGATCGTCGGTTGCGCGACGGATGAACATGCCCGAAGATCCGGTTATCCTTGCCAGATGTCCTATGCTGAACGGCGTGCAATTCTGCAAAGCTGCCGGTTTGTTTCACGGGTCATTCCAGAAACCAGTTTTGACCAAAAACGCACGGATATAGTTAATTATAACGTATCTGCACTTGTCATGGGCAAAAACCAACGTGGCCATTTTGACGGCTTGCAGGACGTGGCTCAAGTGCTTTACCTTCCGCGATTGGCCGCTCGCAAACAAGGGGTTACACCGCGTTTCTCCACCAGAAGAATAGCCATCGGTTAATTTTTTTTAAGCGAACTATTGTAGGTTTCACAACCTTCGGTTACCCCTGACGCCTAAGCGCGTCACCCCGCCGTGACGACCAACAGCGGAGCTTAGAGTTGTCGTCCACTTCCTCATCCATGTCCACATCACCGGCCTTGCCTGTGAACCGGACTGAGTTTGTCGCATTGGTTGCGATGATGTTTGCCACCATTGCTTTCTCTGTCGACGCGATCTTGCCCGCCCTGCCCGCAATCAGCGCAGAATTGTCACCAGAGTTGCCAGAGCGCGCGTCTTTGGTTCTGACTTCCTTTGTATTGGGAATGGGTCTGGGTACCTTCATCGCCGGGCCGTTATCAGATGCCTGGGGACGAAAACGTATCATTTACATAGGCGCTACAATCTACATTGTGTCTGCCGCAGTTGCCTGGGCGAGTTCTACGATCGAGGTCATGTTGGTTGCCCGCGTAATGCAAGGGTTTGGCGCAGCAGGTCCGCGCATTGTATCGGTTGCCATTGTCCGCGACCTTTTTGCAGGTCGCGGGATGGCAAAGATTGTTTCGATTGTCATGATGATCTTTACCATCGTGCCTGCGGTGGCCCCCATGCTTGGCTCCTTTATCATCCTGGGATTTGGCTGGCGCGGAATCTTCATCGCTTTCATGCTGTTCTCTGCCATTTCGGTACTGTGGATGGGCCTGCGAATGCCTGAAACGCTGCCACAGCAAAACCGCCGGCCGCTGCGCGTAAAGCTTCTTCTTTCTGCCCTGCGCGAGATTTTCTCATATCCTTCGGTTCGTATCTCGATCCTCGTGCAATCCCTGGCAATGGCGATGTTGTTCACCATGTTGATGCTGGTGCAGCCGATCTATTACGAGGTCTATGACCGCGCAGCCTCCTTTCCCTATTGGTTTGGTGCGGTGGCCCTCTTTGCAGGCAGCGCGAGTCTTTTGAATGCGATGCTGGTGGTGCGATATGGCATGCGCAGGCTGGTAACGATCACCTTGGGGATTCAGATCGTCCTGTCGTCTACCATGCTTGCCTTCAGTCTTGGCAGTTTGGCAGAACCTTACGGTTTTGCCGCATTTGTTGTGTTTCAGACCTGTCTGTTCTTTCAGGCAGGATTGACCCTGGGCAATCTGAACGCCATCGCGATGGAACCTGTGGGCCATGTTGCTGGCATCGCGGCCTCGGCCATTGCTGCCGTCTCGACCGTGCTTGCAGCAGCCATGGCTTCGCCAATTGGGTTGATGTTCAACGGCACGATCCGCCCCCTTGTGACTGCGGTGCTTATCATGGCGTCGCTCGGGTTTGTCCTGATGCTGTATCTTTCCCGTCATGAAACCCGACAGGTCATTGCGGAATAGCCAATCTGTCAGGAGCCTGCGCGCTTTTTCTTGACCTGCTTTTCCTTGGCAATCACATGTTCGGCAAGATCACGGGCAATGGCAAAGCTGCCCTTGATCTTGTCCGCGTCGGATTTCCAATCGCGCCGAACCACGATCTTGTTGTCCTTGACCTTGGCCAGCCCACGCTGATCTTGAATGAAGGCCACCAGCCCTTCGGGCGAGGCGAATTTATCGTTATGAAACTGGATGGTCGCCCCCTTGGGACCTCCGTCGAGCTTGGCAATGCCTGCGCGCTTGCACATGGCTTTGATCCGCACAACCAACATCAGGGTATTCACCTCTTTGGGAAGCGGCCCGAAACGGTCGATCATTTCCGCGGCAAAACCTTCCAGTTCTACCTTTGTCGAAAGGCCCGACAGGCGACGGTAAAGGCCGAGGCGTACATCAAGGTCCGGCACATAGGTTTCAGGGATCAATACCGGCACGCCGAGATTGATCTGTGGTGCCCATTGCTCATCCGCTTCGGACAGACCTTCCATCTGGCCGGATTTGATCTTGGCAATCGCTTCTTCCAGCATGGATTGGTAAAGTTCAAATCCGACATCGCGCATCTGGCCAGACTGTTCCTCTCCCAGCAGATTGCCAGCACCGCGAATATCTAGGTCCTGGCTGGCCAAAGTAAATCCAGCGCCCAAGGTGTCCAGGCTTCCCAGGACGCGAAGACGTTTTTCCGCCAGCGGCGTCAGCTTGGCACGTGGTTTGGTGGTCAGATATGCATAGGCACGTGTTTTGGAACGGCCCACGCGCCCTCTGATCTGATAAAGCTGGGCAAGCCCGAACATATCGGCGCGGTGGATTACCATCGTATTAGCCGTGGGAATATCAAGGCCGGATTCCACAATGGTTGTCGCCAGCAGAATATCGAATTTGCCATCGTAAAAGGCGTTCATGCGGTCATCAAGTTCGCCTGCCGCCATTTGCCCATGGGCCACAACATAGCTCAGTTCGGGCAATTGATCTTTTAGAAAGGCTTCAATTTCAGGAAGATCCTTGATGCGCGGCACCACATAAAAGGATTGACCACCCCGATAATGTTCGCGCAACAGAGCCTCGCGCAGAGTGACAGTATCAAATTCGCTGACATAGGTGCGGATCGCAAGACGGTCTACCGGCGGTGTTCCGATGATGCTGAGATCGCGCACACCGGTTAGGGACAATTGCAGCGTGCGCGGAATCGGCGTGGCGGTCAGGGTCAGCACATGAATATCCGTGCGCAATGCTTTCAGGCGTTCCTTGTGCTGAACGCCAAAATGCTGCTCCTCGTCGATCACCAGCAACCCAAGGTTCAGGAATTTGATGTTTTTCGCCAGAAGCGCGTGGGTGCCTATCACAATATCAACTGTGCCCTTTGCCATGCCCTCTTTGGTCGCGGCGGCTTCTTTGGCAGGCACAAACCGGCTGAGCTGGCGTACCTCGATCGGAAAGCCCCGGAACCGTTCGGCAAAGCTTTTGAAATGTTGCCGGGCCAGAAGGGTCGTTGGCGCAATCACCGCAACCTGCACACCTGACATTGCCGCAACAAAAGCCGCCCGCATCGCCACTTCGGTTTTGCCAAATCCCACATCGCCGCAAACAAGCCGGTCCATCGGATTACCGCTGGTCAGATCATCGATCACATCGGTGATGGCGCGCAATTGGTCGTCGGTTTCCTGATATGGAAAACGCGCTGAAAATGCATCCCACATGCCCGGCGGCGGTTCCAGTACTGGCGCACGGCGCAAGGCACGTTCGGCGGCGATACGGATCAGCTTGTCCGCCATCTCGCGGATGCGTTCCTTGAGTTTGGCCTTCTTTGACTGCCAGGCACCCCCACCCAGTTTGTCCAGCAACCCTTCATCATGGCCATATTTTGACAACAGTTCGATGTTTTCAACTGGCAGGTAAAGTTTGGAATTTTCGGCATATTCCAACAGCAAGCATTCATGTGCCGCACCTGCCGCCGTGACCACCTCCATCCCCAGATAACGCCCGATCCCGTGATCTACATGCACAACCAGATCACCGGGCGTCAGACTTTGGGTTTCGGTCAAAAAGTTTTCGGCGCGTTTCTTGCGTTTGGGGCCGCGAATAAGACGGTCGCCCAATACATCCTGTTCTGAAATCACCGTCAGACGGCCGACCTTGCCGGCATGGTCTTCCCAAGGGGCATCGAACCCGTGTTCCAGGGCCCAGACGGTCAGATGCAGACCGCGTTTGCCCAATCTCTTGGCCGAGTTGATGGGGATCGTTTCGCCCAGTCCCTCGTCCTCGATCAATCCGGACAGGCGTTCGCGCGCACCTTCTGAATAGCTCGCGATTACAACGGGTCCATCTTCAAGTTTTACTTTAATATGATCTGCTAAAGATTCGAAAAGGCTGATGGATTCCTGTTGTCTTTCTGGTGCAAAATTGCGACCGATGCGCGCCCCTGCATCAAGGACTCCAGGGCCGGTCGGCTGCGGCAGCGGCGACATCTGGATGACACGATGATCTGCCGTCGCCAAAAGCCATGCCTCATCCGTCAGATACAGGGCTTCGGGGGGGGCAGGTTTGTAAACACTGTCCATTTTGGACCGGTTTGCCATGGCGATGCGGCGGGTTTCATATTGGTCGGCAATACTGTCCCATCTGGCCAATCTGCTGGCTGTCACTTGATCATCCAGCGTGATCGCGGCATTGGGCAAATAGTCAAACAGCGTTTCCATATGCTCATGGAAAAACGCGAGCCAGTGTTCAGCCCCCTGATGTTTGCGCCCTGCCGAAATTGCTTCATAAAGTGGATCGTCGGTGCCGGCCGCGCCAAATTCGATCCGGTAATTCTGGCGGAATCGCGTGATCGCCGCCTCGTCGAGAATGACTTCGGATACCGGAGCAAGTTCCACCAGTTCCAGCTTTTCGGTGGTGCGCTGGGTCACTGGATCAAACCGGCGCGCCCCGTCCAGAACATCCCCGAACAAATCCAGTCGAACCGGCCCCATATCGCCCGGTGGGTAAATGTCGATGATGCCACCACGCACTGCGTAATCACCAGGTTCCATGACAGTCGGGCTTTGGACAAATCCCATACGCACCAGAAAGTCGCGCAGCGCGGCCTCGTCAATCCGGTTGCCTACCCGCGCGCTAAAGGCTGCGTCCTTCAGAACTGATCTCGATGGCACACGCTGTGTTGCACCATTCAGCGTCGTCAACAGAATGAACCGCGATGGCATGCCATGCACCAGCGCCGCCAGTGTAGCCATCCGCTGTGCCGAAATATCCGCATTCGGCGATACACGGTCATAAGGCAGGCAATCCCACCCCGGAAAGATGAGTACAGGCAGATCAGGGGCAAAGAATGCCAGCGCCGATTGCATCGCTGCCATACGTTTGTCGTCGCGGGCAACATGCATCACAATACCACTGCGGGCGACTTCCTGAACAAGGGCATGCGCATCAAAACCTTCGGGCACGCCCGAAAGGGTGATCTTGCTGGGTTTATTGTTCGGATTGGTCATAGATGCTCAATTGAGGCAAAGGAACTGCCTGTCAACCGCCCAAAGGCCCGAGTGTCATATTCTGGTACATCCCCCAGAGCGCAGTTATAAAAATCGCCACCATGCCGATCATCTGCGTGTAAATCCGGTGCCGGCTCAAACGTTTGTACAATACTTCACCTGTTGATTGTTCTTCCTGGATCAGGCGTGCCGTGGACAGGCTGAGCATACCAACCATCGAGAGCGGCAATGCCAGCAGGAACACGGCCTGGGCAAATTCCATGCCATAGACAAATCCCATCAGCACCAACATCGTCAGAAAGAAACAGGAAAAACCCGCAAGCCACAGCCCCGACACCTGCCCGATATAGAGCAGGCGGTTGACATTGATACGCACCATGTCTTCGAGGTCGATCTGCGCTTGATCTCCATGGCGTTTGGCTCGAAGGACCATGTCATAGGGCACACCCAGCACCCAATGGCTGGCTGTGGACCAGATAACGGCAAGCACGATCCAGAACCAAAGGTTCGAGAAAGAGCGCATGTCGATTACTTCAAAAAGGGTCTGATACCAGTCCACGTCATGCCTCGGATGCAGAATTGTGCCAGCCATAACCAAGGTTGCAAGCAATTCCTACCCTTGAGCACCCAGATTTTTCATGGGAAGACTTGCGATAAGCAAACTGAGGTATTTTTGCATGAACCCGATCCAAGCCGCCTTTCCAGCCGCCCGTCCGCGCAGGATCCGCGCCACTGCCGCGGTGCGCGCATTGGTGCGCGAAAACGAACTTGCCGTCGGAGATCTTATCTGGCCTGTCTTCGTGCGTTCCGGCGACGGGATCGAAGAGCCTGTGCCATCAATGCCCGGCGTCATGCGCCGTTCGGTAGACAAGGTGGTTGAAGCCGCAGCCGAAGCGGATGCGCTTGGCATTGGTGCCATGTGCATTTTTCCCTACACCGGGCTGGAAGAGCGCACCGAGGATTGCGCGGGCGCATGGGATCCGCATAACCATGCCAACCGCGCCATTGCGGCGATCAAGTCAAAGTTTCCCAATATGGCTGTGATGAGCGACGTGGCGCTTGATACCTACAACATCAACGGGCATGACGGCTTTGTCGAGGATGGCATCATCGTCAATGATCGCACGGTCGAGGCGTTGGTCAAGATGTCCCTGGCCCAGGCCGAAGCGGGCGTGGACATCATCGGCCCCTCCGACATGATGGATGGCCGCATCGCCGCGATCCGATCAGCATTAGAGGCAGGCGGCCATTGCGATGTGATGATCCTGAGCTACGCCGCCAAATATGCCTCGGCCTTTTATGGCCCGTTCCGCGATGCAGTGGGGGCGTCGGGCGCGTTGACGGGGGACAAGAAAACCTACCAGATGGACCCGGCCAATTCTGACGAAGCCTTGCGCCTCGTCGCGCGTGATCTGGCCGAAGGCGCAGATATGGTCATGGTCAAACCCGGCCTGCCCTATCTCGACATCTGCGGCCGCGTGAAAGAAACCTTTGGCGCCCCCACCTTCGCCTATCAGGTCTCCGGCGAATTCGCGATGATCAAGGCAGCGGCGCAAAACGGCTGGATCGACGAAGAGCGCGTGATGATGGAAAGCCTGATGGCCTTCAAACGCGCAGGCTGTGACGGGGTGCTCACCTATTTCGCACCGGCTGCGGCGAAATTGTTGAACGGGTAACCTTTGCTGTTTCCCGGCGCTCTGTTTGGTTCTATTGGTTTTTGGTCACCCATCCGCTTTTGCAGGCAAAAGGCTGATCAAATCGGTTCCGCCCCTGCGCCAGTGGCCTGCGGTACAGCGCAAAACCATCGTGACGCCCGTCGTCTTGCTCACCAGGGTAACGGCAATCTGCGCCAGCTCGGGTATAAAATTCGTGCAAAACAGCACCAATCCGCCCAAGTAACCAAACCCCATGACAAGTCGCAAGAAACCGCCTATAATTTCCGGTAAGTCGGACCAAACCGGCATCAGGCAACAATTACAGGCAGACAAGATGAGCAATCCGATTTTTTCGCGGCGCGCCTTTACCATGGGCGCCTTGGCCGCGGTCTCAGTCACCGCAGCATGTGGCAACGGCATCGGCGGACAAGGGTCACAAACCATTGATGCCCGCGTCCGCGCCACCCTCAATGAGATGTATCGCAGTTACCCGAACACCGTGCAACTGGCGCAAAAGGCCAATGGCATGCTGGTGATGCCTCTTGTGACCGAAGCAGGGCTTGGCCTCGGCGGTGCCTACGGGCGTGGTGCCCTGCTGATCAACGACACGACAGTTGACTACTATTCTGTGGCCAAGGCCTCGGGCGGCTTGCAGATCGGCGCCCAACAATATGCCCATGTGCTGTTCTTCATGACAGAAGACGCCCTGTCTGGGTTCCGCCGTTCCCCCGGTTGGGCGGCAGGTGCGGATCTGGAATATGTGATCTCGGACCGGGGCGACAGTGTCGAAGCGGCGACAACAACCGCTCTTGCCCCGGTGCTCGCAGCGGTCTTTGGCCGCGCCGGTCTGCGCGTCGGTGCCACTCTGGAAGGCACCAAATACACCCGCATCATTCCCTGAAAATCGCCTGCGTCGTGGTCCGGGGGTCGCGGCGCAGCGCTTCAAACTTCACCCCAACCACCGACCGCCGGACGGGATGCACCACCTCACATCCCGCCTCTCTCTTTTTGGCCTTATATACCGTCCGCACTCGCGTCCAGACGGCCTCCCGCAGCGTTCAACCCCAACGCCTTATCCCATCTTGCGCAACCGCTGGATCAGGCTCGACGTATCCCAGCGCCCGCCACCCATCTTCTGCACATCCTTGTAAAACTGATCCACCAGCGCGGTGACCGGCAGGCTTGCGCCAATCGCATCGCCGGTGTCCAGACAAATGCCCAGATCCTTGCGCATCCAGTCCACGGCAAAGCCGTGATCGAAATGATCCTCCAGCATGGTCTCATAGCGGTTGGCCATTTGCCATGATCCCGCAGCCCCTTGCGAAATCACCTCGACCACCGCCTTGCCGTCCAGACCGGCCTTTTGTGCAAAATGCAGGGCTTCGGAAAGTCCCTGCACCAGACCGGCAATCGCAATCTGGTTGCACATCTTGGTCATTTGCCCGGCACCGCTGTCACCAATACGGCGGCAAATCTTCGAATAGACCTCCATGACGGGCAAGGCGCGTACAAAGGCCCCTTCATCTCCGCCACACATGATGGAAAGCTGTCCGTTTTCGGCACCTGCCTGACCACCGGAAACAGGTGCATCGACAAAACTGATCTGTGCGTCATTGGCCGCTGCGTAAAGCTCTGAGGTGACAGCCGCTGATACAGTTGTATGATCGACAAAGACCGATCCCGCCGTCATTCCGGCAAATGCGCCATCCTGTCCCTGGCATACCGATCGCAGGTCGTCGTCATTGCCGACGCAGGCCATCACGAATTCCGCCCCTTGCGCCGCCTCTCGCGGCGTAGCCGCCTCGTTCCCACCATATTTGGCAACCCAGGCCTGCGCCTTGGCCGCGGTGCGGTTGTAAACCGTCACATCATGGCCCGCCTTTTGCAGGTGCCCGGCCATCGGCCCGCCCATAACCCCAAGTCCCAAAAACGCGAGCTTTGCCATCGTCCGTTCCCATCTGCTTTTACATATCATTAAGTTGCGTTATGCGAGGTCTTACCTACCACCCTGCGCCCGCCCGTCAATCCGCGCGCGCCGCTACCGGAGCGTCCAATGGCCCTGATTTTTCGCTGGCTCATCCGTATTGCTGCAACTCTTGTTGTTTTGAGTGTGTTAACGATCGGTCTGGTCTACTGGCTCGCGTCGCGATCCCTGCCCGACTACACCGATGATGTCACTGTGCGCGGGCTATCGGCCCCGGTCGAGATCGTGCGCGACAATGCCAATGTGCCGCATATTTTTGGCCAATCTGATGCGGAGGTGTTTTTTGGCCTCGGATATGCCCATGCTCAGGACCGCATGTGGCAAATGACAACCCTGCGCCGCACTGCCCAAGGACGCCTGAGCGAAATATTCGGCGCGTCAACACTTGAAATCGACCGTTTGATGCGCCGGCTCGACCTTTATGCATTGTCGGTGCAATCGGCAGAGAATCTGGACGCAAAAACCCGCGCTGCACTCGAAGCCTATTCTGCAGGGGTGAATGCAAGACTGGATCAGATCAACACCGAGGCCCTGGGCCGGGGTGCCCCGGAAATGCTGGTGTTCAATGCGCCGATGGCCCCCTGGCGGCCTGCGGATTCCGTCGCCATTACCAAGTTGATGGGGGTGCAATTGTCCGGCCATTTACAGGCCGAGGTCATCCGTGCCCGTACGTCCCTTGCTTTGGACGATCAGGACCGCCTAAGTGATATTTTACCTGATTTTCCCGGCGCGGGTGTCGCGGCCCTTCCAGAATATTCGTCGCTTTTCCCCGAGGTACGCCGTCACGCGGCCAATATTCCCCTGAACCCGCATCCGCTGTCACCGTTCAAGGATTTGGCGTTTGCAGGAGCGTCGAATGCCTGGGCTGCGGCACCATCCCGTTCTGCCTCTGGTGGCACGCTATTGGCCAATGATCCTCATCTTGGGTTTACCGCTCCCGCGATCTGGTACCTCGCACGATTGCAACTGAAATCGGGCGATGTGATCGGTGGTACAATTCCGGGCATGCCGGTGATCCTGACAGGGCGAAGTGACGCGCTGGGATGGGGGCTGACCTCTGCTTATCTGGACGATCAAGATGTCCATATCGAAGAGATCAACCCCGATAATGGTGAACAATATCGCAGTCTCGACGGTTTCAAAAATTTCATCTCTCGGCCGTCAATCATCACTGTCAAGGATGCTGATCCTGTGACATTGACCCTGCGTTGGACTGAAAATGGTCCCGTCTTGCCCGGCTCACATTACAATCTCGCCAGCATCACACCGCCCGGTCATGTTGTCTCTCTGAACTGGACGATCCTGTCGCCGCACGACACCTCATTGTCAGCGGCCATGGCGCTGATGGAGGCCAAATCCGTCGAAGAAGGTATCAAGGCAACTGAAACCTACATCGCCCCCGCGCAAAACCTGACGCTGGTAGATCATGAAAACATCGCAATGAAGATGATCGGGGCGATGCCGCGCCGCGATGCGGGTCACCAAAGCCAGGGGCGCATGCCCTCCCCTGGATGGATCGCAGCCAACCGCTGGCAGGGAATGTTGCCCTATTCCGCCAATCCTGAATTTGTTGCCCCTGCAGGGGGCATTCTTGGCAATACCAACAACAAGATTGTGGACCGGCCATTTCCCAATCATGTCTCTTTTGTCTGGGGCGACACTCAGCGCGTCCAGCGCTGGCAACGTCTGATGCAAAATCGTCAGGTCCATACCCGCGACAGCTTTATCGAAGCACAGCTTGATACCGTCAGCTTCACCGCGCGTTCACTGTTGCCGTTGATCGGGGCCGAACTCTGGTTCACAGGAGAAGCCGCCCCCGAGGGCACCGCGGAACGTCAGAGGCAGCGGGCCCTGATCCTTTTGGCGGGCTGGTCTGGTGAAATGAACGAACATATGCCAGAGCCGCTGATCTATGCGGCATGGCTGCGCAGTTTGCAGGAACGTCTGATCCAGGACGAGCTTGGTCCACTCGCAGAAGAGTTCGACCATGTAGAGCCACTGTTCATCGAACGGGTGTTTCGTGATGTAAACGGAGCGTCTGTCTGGTGCGATGTGCGGCAGTCGGCACGTGTTGAAGATTGTGCAGAAATGGCGCGTCTGGCATTGGATGATGCCCTGTTGTGGATCAATGAAACCTGGGGTCCCCAACTTGAAAGCCTGCGTTGGGGGGATGCCCATCAGGCGACGCATGATCATCAGGTACTGGGCGATGTGCCGATTTTAAGGTATTTTGTGAATATTCATCAGTCAACTTCCGGCGGCGATAACACGCTGTTGCGGGGCCGCACCAAAGGCAGCGGAAAAAACCCGTTTTATAATGTACATGGTGCCGGCTATCGCGGTGTCTACGATTTTGCGGATCCGGATTCGTCGGTTTTTGTGACCTCGACAGGCCAATCGGGACATTTCCTGTCGCGCCATTATGATGATTTGGCTCAGCTATGGCGCCGCGGCGAATATATTCCGATGTCGCTTGATGCAGACCTTGCAAGGGCGGCATCCGTGGGAGTGACCACTTTGCGACCGGCAGACTGATGGAGCGCGTTATCCTCTTTAACAAACCCTATGGGGTGTTGTCGCAGTTTACAGACAAGGGCACCGAAGGTTCCCCCCGCCCGACTCTGTCCACCTTCATCGACGTGCCCGGCTTTTATCCGGCCGGACGGTTGGACAAGGACAGCGAAGGATTGTTGTTGCTGACAGACAACGGTGCTTTACAGGCGCGGATCGCGCATCCGAAGTACAAACGACCAAAGACCTATCTCGTTCAGGTGGAAGGCACAGTAGACGAAGCTGCGTTGGACCCATTGCGCAAAGGAGTCGTGCTCAAGGATGGTAAGACCGCACCGGCAGAAATCACCCGTATTGATGTGCCGGACGGCCTATGGGAACGCGACCCGCCTGTGCGTTTTCGCAAGACTGTCCCTGACGCCTGGCTTAGGATCACTATCCGTGAAGGGCGCAATCGCCAAGTTCGCCGTATGACAGCTCATGTCGGATTGCCGACCCTGCGACTGATCCGGTACAGCATCGCCGGTTGGTCGTTGAACGATCTGCGACCGGGTGCCTGGCGTTGGGCCTCTGAAACCGGGGCTTAGACTGCCATCCTTGTTAGAGCTGTTGAAATTGCGCTTCCTGCTTGGCGGACCAGCGCACTGTCAGGTCAAACCCGTCATCGGTTTGTGCTTCCTTCAGCACAACATCCTGTGCAAACAGCCAGGCCCGTTTCTTGCCTTCGGCAAAAGTCAGTATCACTTCCGCCTCACGCACTGCGCCTTGCAACGCCTCGGCAACCAGCGCTTGTAACCGATCCAGGCCTTCGCCAGTGATCGCAGAAATCGCCATGACATCGTCGTTGCGCTCTGCACGCGCGCGCATGGCATCCGCCGCCTCTGCCGGCAGCAGGTCTATCTTGTTCCATATTTCATAGGATGGCGTGTCCTTGGACACACCCAGCGTTGTCATGATCTCGCGCACATCGTGGGCTTGTTCTTCGGTTTCGGCATGGCTTATGTCACGGACATGCAGGATAATGTCAGCGGCCAGAACCTCTTCCAAGGTGGCACGAAAGGCAGCAACCAGCTCTGTCGGAAGGTCCGAGATGAAACCAACGGTGTCAGACAGGATGATCTCAGGCCCGTCGGGCAAGACAAGGCTGCGCATTGTGGGGTCCAACGTCGCAAAAAGCATGTCCTTGGCCATCACATCCGCACCGGTCAATCTGTTGAACAGAGTAGATTTTCCCGCGTTGGTATAACCGACCAGAGCGACGATTGGATAGGGTACCTTGGCACGGGCTGCACGGTGCAGGCTTCGGGTTTTTACAACCTTGTCCAACTGACGGCGCAACCGCACCAATTGTTCATCAATCGCCCGGCGGTCAGATTCGATTTGCGTTTCGCCGGGACCGCCGACAAAACCAAGCCCCCCGCGCTGGCGTTCCAGGTGCGTCCAGGCCCGAACCAGACGCGTGCGCTGGTAGTTGAGCGCAGCCATTTCAACCTGCAAGACACCCTCTCGGGTCGCAGCACGATCGCTGAAAATTTCGAGGATCAAGCCGGTTCTGTCCAGCAGCTTCACGCCCCATGCTTTTTCAAGGTTGCGTTGCTGCACCGGGCTGACATGGCCATCGACCAGAACCAGTTCAACCTCGTTTTCTTCAAGCAGATCATGGACTTCATTGATCTTGCCCTTGCCAAACAATTTGCCTGCATCGACCTTGCGCAAGGGCACTATGTCGGCACCGACAACCTCAATCGCGGGTAAAGCCCGAGCGAGAGAGACCGCCTCCGCCAGGGCAGGTACAGGGTCGCGTCTGTCGGGATTGCTGCGGATGTCAGGATGCAGCACCCAAGCGCGCGTAATACGGGGACCGTCACTGTCGTCAATCTGAAAGGCCGCTTTGCTCAAGAAGCGTTTTCGCCCTCATATAAACTTATGGGTTGGCTTGGCATGATGGTGGAAATGGCATGTTTATAAACAAGCTGGGATTGGCCATCACGACGCAGCAATACGCAAAAATTATCAAACCAGGTGATCACACCCTGCAGTTTGACGCCATTGATCAGGAAGATCGTTACCGGTACCTTTGTTTTACGCACATGGTTCAGGAACGCATCCTGAAGGTTCTGTCTGTCAGACGCCATTGATGTTCTCGCTTCTTTTTTTCTTTCTGGCACCCGCGGACCGGGCTCCCCCATTTGCATGACTATGACGATGGGCGACGGGAGTTTCCAGCCCCAATGTCTACAATAAAGCTACTTTCGACGCCATTCAGTGTCAGGCTTGCAACATGCCTGATCACATCTACCGTATTACGCCCGCCATAAGTCTGGCGTCAAAAGCGCGATGATCGCCAGTGTTTCGAGACGCCCAAGCACCATTGCACAACTCAGGATGGCCTTGGCCACGGGGGTGAGCTCAATCAGTTTGATTGGCGCATCTGCTGCATATTGCGTCAGCGGGCCGGTTGTCGACAGGCTGGCGACGGATAGAACGAGGGCCTGTTCAAAACTGCTCCCTGTCAATGTCAAAAGCAGCATGATCGCAGCGAGTGACAGGGCAAACAGCATGAAGAATATCCACGCAATGAAGGCACCGTTGCTTTGCAACCGCCGCCGCGCCGCGCCTGCCCCGCTGACAGAGTTGGGGTGAACCAGTCGCTCCATCTCGCGGGTTCCGTTGACGTATAGCGCAAACACGCGCAACAGTTTGACACCACCCGCCGTGGTCGCAACACCGCCACCGGTCAAGGCCAGTCCCATCAGCACAAGCCCCGGTGTATTCAGCCCCGACCAGTCCTGTGCATCAATCCAGTGCTCCGACACAAAGCCAGTGGTTGTCAGAAACGACAGCACGGTAAAGGCAGAACCCCACAACGCATAAGCCGCATCAGACAGGTTTTCCATCGCGGCAACGTCGATGGCCCCCAGAAAATGGCGCACAAAGAGAAAAAGCGGCACAGCCAGAACGACGAATATCCCGATGCGGAATTCGGGATCGGTAGGCAATCCACCCTGAGTCGCAGTGATGGTATCTTTGGAAAAGGTCAGGCGCGACAGGGCAAAGAGCATGAACAACATCATCACCGCTTCGCCCGTCACTCCAATGTTGGCGTTTTCCACGCCTCCCACAGGGGAAATGCCCGAAGTCGCCATGACAGACATGGCATGACAGAGTGCAACCAAGGGATTGTCGCCGCCGCCCATCAACAACAGCCACAGTAACAGGGTCAGGCCTGCGTAAATTGGAAAAAGTGCGCGTGTCACGCGTAACACTCTCAGTCGGGCGGCCATGGGAGTCATGCGGTTTGTTTCGCTCATTTCACGCTGCCCTGGTTCAGCCTGTGCAGTTACTTCAAATCCGCCCAGGTGCAGCGGTGCCAAGATGGCCGAGGCAGCAACCCACATCAACAATCCGCCCATCCAGCCAACCTGCGCGCGCCACAGGTGCAGGGTGTTGCTCAGGCGTTCAGGGTCCTGAAACATCGTCGCGCCAGTGGTTGTCAGGGCGCTGACCATCTCAAAATAGACATTGATAAAACGCGTTGTGGGCAATGCCTCCACAAAGGGAACGGCAAAGTAAACCGGCAAGAATACAAAGGCGGAGAACAAGGAAAGAAGCGGTCCAAGCGCGCTGGGTTGATAGCGCCTGCCATTCATCACTGCCGCCAGCATGATAAACAGGATCAATCCCAACAACCCGGAATAGAAAAACGAACGCGACCCTTCGTGGTCACCGACAACAATGCCATATACCGAAGGCACCAGCATCGAAGCGGCGGCAATGCCGAACAGTTGCAAAAAAAATGGCAAATGCAACAGTTCGCGGCGCATATAGCTTTGTTTGCTCACCCCGTTGCCTCGCTCTTAGAAAAAGTCGATCGAGACTTGCAAAAGCTGCTCAACCCGCGGCACATCCTCGGCCAATGCAAAGACGGCGATGACGTCGCCTTCTTCAATACGGGTATTGCCCAGCGGGCGCACCACCTTGTCCCCTTTACGCATCATCCCCACCAGCACGCCTTCGGGGAAATCCACCTCGGCCACTGTCTTGCCTGCGATTGGCGAGGTTGACAATACTTCCGCCTCGATCACTTCGGCTTCGGCATCACCGATCGAATAAACTGCACGCACGCGGCCATGACGGATGTGGCGCAGGATCGATGAGACCGTCGTGGCACGGGGGTTGATGTAGGCGTCGATGCCCAGCGGCGTCATCAGCGGCACCAGCGTCGGATCATTGATCAGCGCAATCACATAAGGACACCCCTCCGCCTTGGCCCGGACACAGGCCAGCATATTGGTTTTGTCGTCATCGGTAATTGCAAGCATTGCATCAGCGCGCGCAATGCCCGCTTCGGCCAGGAGCGCCGCGTCGAGCCCGTCACCGTGCAACACGATGGTACGCTCCAGACCTTCTGCGGCGCGTTCCGCATGATAGCGGTTCTTTTCAATCATCTTGGTACGAATACGCCGTGCGTCCGTTTCCAAATGTTGCGCAACGGTCAAGCCTACATTGCCGCCCCCAACCAGGACGACACGTTCCTGTTTGGAGGTCTTCTTGCCAAAAATTTCCAGGGTGCGGGCAATATCGTCACGATGACTGAAGATGTAGCAATCATCACCGACAAACAATTGGTCCTTGGCTTCCGGGGTGAACAACGTGCCATCCCGACGCACGCCGACAACGACCGCCCGCAGCGTTGAAAACAGATCGGTCAACTGGCGCAAGGGGGTGTTCACGATCGGGCAATGTTCCTCGATGGTGATCCCCATCAGATGCGCCATCCCTTCCAGAAAAACCTCTGTGTCAAAAGACTGCGGCGCCGAGAGTCGTTGCAAGGCGGCGGCGGCCACTTCCTTTTCGGGGCTGATCACCACGTCGATCGGCATGTGATCGCGGCGGTACAGATCAGAATAGATGGCATCCAGATAGGATTGGCTGCGCAGGCGAGCGATCTTGCGATTAATGCCAAACACAGAATGAGCGACCTGGCAGGTCACCATGTTGACCTCATCCGAATGGGTCGCCGCGATGATCATTTCGGCGTCGCGCGCACCGGCCCGATCCAGAACATCCGGATAGCTGGCAAAGCCGGCGATCCCCTGCACATCAAGCGTATCAGTGGCGCGGCGCACAAGATCGGCGTTGCTGTCCACAACCGTGACATCGTTACGTTCGCCACTCAGATGGCGGGCAATCTGCCAACCGACCTGTCCTGCACCACAAATGATTACTTTCATACGCGGTCCCTTACGCTGAATTTGGTACGCGGTCCAAGCGGATTGACCGTTTTACGGCCTTGGGCTTGGGGGTATCGTTGGTTAGAGGGTATGTGCGCATTCAAGGCAAGGGTCAATTGCGTTGCACAAAGCCGCAATAAGCGACAATAATGACGACATGAAACATCTCAGGCTTTACCCTACCCTGCTGGCCGTGTTTGTGCTGGGCTGCGCCCCGCTTGAAACCTATTACAAGCCCGGCGCATCTGTTGCGATGCTCAACCGTGACACGACCGCCTGCGAGGTCAAAGCACTCAAGGATGTACCCGCATCGTTCCAGGTCCGGCGCCGTCCTGCGATCTTTGTGCCAGGCAACCGAAGTTGTGATGCGGCGGGAAATTGTACCGGTTATCAGGGGTATTACATTCCCGGAGGTGTCGAAAGTTACGATCCGAACCTCGCGCTGCGAGGCCGCGTTGAAAAACAATGCATGGCCGACAAAGGCTATGCGCCAGTGACGATCCCGCCCTGCCCTGACAGCGTTGCCAAAGCAGCGCCAACTGCTGCCACCTCCCGCCTGCCGAATTTGACAGGCAAGTCTTGCGTGATCCGCAATTCAGATGGCACCTTCCAAATCGTAACCCGTGGCTGAATAACGGCCCGAGGGCGCTTGAGGCCAGACCTGACGCGATTGGCGGGCAATCTGACAGCAGCCAAAAGCCGCTGCCGTCCAAGTTCCGCGGGTACACAGATTGCGGTTATCCCTGGGCCTCAGCGTCTTCGTCCACATGGGCTACACGCACGCCGGATTTGGCGCTTGTCACCACACCCAGGGATTTCAGCTTGCGATGCAAGGCCGATCTCTCCATCCCGACAAAATTCGCAGTGCGCGAAATATTACCACCAAAGCGGTTGATCTGTGTCAGCAGGTATTCCCTTTCAAAGGCTTCTCGGGCTTCACGCAGTGGCAGGGTGGCCAAGGCCGAGGACAGGACAACACGACCGTCCTCCTCGTTGCGATCGTCTTCGCCGGGCAATTCGCGAGCTTCGATCGGACCGGTACCATCACCCAGGATCAAAACGCGCTCAACTAGGTTTTTCAACTGGCGTACGTTGCCGGGCCAGACCATGGTTTGCATCAAAGCAATCGCATCATCGCTAAGCGAGCGTTGCGGCAATCCCTGCGACTGGTTGAATTCACTGATGAAATGCTCAGCAAGCAAGGGTATGTCCTCGCGTCGTTCTTCCAGCGAGGGCACGGCGATTGGAACAACATTCAGCCGGTGGAACAACTCCTGACGAAAGGTCTCTGCTTCGATTGCCGCTTCGAGGTTCTTGTTGGTCGAAGAGATCACACGCAGATCGACGCGCACCTTGTCGTTGCCACCGACCCGGGTAAATTGTTGATCCACCAAAACCCGCAGGATCTTGGATTGTGTGCCCAAAGGCATGTCTGCAACCTCGTCGAAATAGACGACGCCTCCATGTGCTTGCTCCAACAGACCGGGTTCGACACCACGATCCGCACTTTCGCGGCCAAACAGCACTTCTTCCATGTTCTCAGGTTCGACACCTGCACAGTTTACCGTCACGAATGGGGCATCGGCGCGGGCGGAATGGGCATGGATATAGCGTGCTGCGACTTCCTTTCCCGCACCCGCAGGACCGGTCAACATGACGCGGCCATTGGATTTCGTGACCTTGTCGAGCTGGTTCAACAGACCGCGAAAGGCCGCCGACTGGCCCAGCATTTCGGCGCTGCTGACTTCACGCCGCTTGAGGCTCTGGTTTTCGCGGCGCAGGCGCGAGGTTTCCATCGCGCGCCGGATCACGACCAACAACTGGTCGATGTTAAAAGGCTTTTCAATAAAGTCATAGGCACCCTGCCGGATTGCCGCCACCGCGATCTCGATGTTGCCATGACCCGATATAATCACGACCGGCACATCAGGGTTGTCACGTTTCACGGTTTTCAGGATGTCAATCCCATCCATCCGACTGTCCTTGAGCCAAATATCAAGGATCATCAAAGCAGGAGGTTCAGTGTTGATTGCCGCCATCGCATCATCCGAATTTCCTGCAAGACGGGTGGCAAAGCCTTCGTCTTCCAGAATATCCGAGATCAATTCGCGAATATCGCGTTCATCATCGACGATCAGAATATCACTCATTTACTGTCTCCACTCGTTTTTTCTGTTTGGGGGAAAGGGCGACGGGCAGTGTAACTATTGCCATCGCACCAAAATGATCTTGGCCTGGAAAAACAGGCGCATTGTCGAGAACCAGCGTGCCGCCGTGTTCCTCGATGATTTTTTTAACGATTGGCAGGCCAAGGCCAGTACCTTCGTTACGAGTTGTTACATAGGGTTCGAAAAGCCGCGCGCGATCTTCCGGCAAGCCGATGCCATTGTCGGCAATCGTCAGATTGGCGGTATTGTCAATCTTCTTCAGGGTCACGAAAATCTGCGGATCCAGATCTTTGGGTGCGCCAGACTTTTTCAATGTTTCAATGGCTTCGCCGGCGTTCTTGATCAAATTTGTAAGCGCCTGAGAAATCATCGTGGCGTCGATCTCTGCCATCACGTCGATTTCGCCCAAATCAGCCGTGATCTTCACATCCGGCTGGCCCGTCTGCTGCAAGAAAACCGCGTCACGCACCAGTTGGGTCAGGTTTTGTTCGGATGTTTCGGGTTCCGGCATACGTGCGAATTTGGAGAATTCATCAACGATACGCCGCAAATCTCCGGTTTGCCGGATGATCACCCCGGTCATTTGTTCAAGGCTGTCACTGTCGTCACCAAGTTTGGGTGCGAATTTGCGTCTAATCCGTTCCGCAGAAAGCTGAATCGGTGTCAACGGATTCTTGATTTCATGTGCGATCCGTTGCGCAACATCCCCCCAGGCAGCCATCCGTTGCGCACTGACGAGGTCGGTAACATCGTCAAACGCAACCACATAGCCTTCCAGCCGACCGCTGTCGGTGCGCCGCGTGGCCATGCGCACCAACAGGTTTTCCATTGCACCCTGTCGCGATACTTTGACTTCGTCCTGTGCAACCTCGGTGGGTGATTTTGACAATAGGTCGAACATCGGGCCGAATTCGGGTACCGCCATCGCCAATGCCACGGATTGTTGGTCTTCGGACCAGTCGAGCAAACGCATCGCAGAGCGGTTCACGAAGGTCACCCGCCCTTCCGGGTCAAGCCCCACAACACCTGACGTGACAGAACTCAGCACGGAATCAAACAGGCGACGCCGCCGTTCAATCTGACGGGTGTTGTCCAGCAAGGTCTCACGCTGGCCTTGCAATTGTTTGGTCATCTGGTTGAAATAGCGACCCAACATGGCGATTTCATCGTCGCCATCTTCTTCTCGTACCTGCACGTTTAGATTGCCTGCACCAACCTGTTGCGCTGCGCCGGTCAAGCGGCCCACAGGACCGGAAAGTCGTTCGGCAAACCATAGTCCCAGCCAAACAGCGGCAAGGATCAGGATCAGCGCAAACCCGAGATAGAGAAGGCCAAATTCAAACAGCAACCGTCCGCGTTCAGATTCCAGTTGTTGATAAAGCCGGACCGTTTCAGTGGTCTCATCCAGCAACGACAGGATCTTGCCGTCAACATCGCGGCTGACATAGAGAAAGCGGTCGACAAAGGACTGCATCGGCACCAATGCCCGGTATTCGTTATTGGGCCAGTCTTCGATCACCAACAGGCCTTCTGCGCGTGCTTCCTGTAGCTGCGCCGGGCTGGGTTCTTCGTAGTCAAAAAGATAGGACCGCCCGCCCCTTGCCCGGATTTGCGCAGTTCCATCAATAAGATAGGCTTCACGCAGGCCGCGCTGAATTTGCCGCTGTCCTTCACCCAGTAGCTGGCTGTCGCTAAGGTTGATTCCCTGGGAACGGGCATTGTCTATGCTGCGCGCCAAGGCGCGGGCATCTTCGATCAGATCTTCGCGTTGCTCCGCTTCATAAGCTTGTGCAGCGGCCAGAGAAGATCCCACAACGCCGCGTACCCGATCCGAAAACCACCCTTCAAGTCCGACATTCACGGTAAGACCGGCAAACACTGCAACCGTGACAGTTGGGATCAAGGCCATCAGGGCAAATACGCCCGTCAAACGCAGGTGCAACCGCGATCCGGCTGATTTTGCCCGTCTGGCAGCGATCAATCGTGCGACCTGGGACAAGACCAGGGCCGCAACCATCAGAACATAAACGAGGTCGGTCAACAGGATCAGCCGCAACGACAGCGTGTTCGCGCCCTGCCCCAAGGGGCCAAGCACAAGGTAGGTTGCCATTGCCAGAACCGGGCCCAGCACCACCACGCCCAGTGTGGACAGATTGCGCAGACGCTTCATGCGCCGCAAACGGCCCAAGCGTTCCAAGCTGAATTTATGTGACCGGGTTGCCACCCGCTCTCCTCATCGATGATGTGGTACCCGCATGCACCAACCGCCATATTCTGTGATCCTAAACGATCTCAGCGCTTGGCTGGTACCGGATGGCCACGGTTATGTGGCGCTTTTACATCATCTTGCGCCCCCTTGTCACCTCTATATCCAGTTCAGTGATCTTTTTACGCAAGGTATTGCGGTTGATGCCCAGGAGATCCGCACATTTAGCTTGATTGCCAGAAGTCGCGTCCAAAGTGATTTCGATCAAGGGAAGCTCGATTTCACGCAATATACGTGCATATAGACCCCGGGGCGGCAACATGCTGCCGTGTTGATCAAAGTAACGCCGCAGATGCCGCTCGACACTTGCGCCCAGCCGTTCTGTGTTGGCCTGTGCATGTACGGGTTCGGTGGCGGGTTGCGCACCCAATATCTGTTCCGCTTCGGCCTGGCTGATTTCCGGCGCTCGACCGGTGAGGGCAAGCTGGCGCATTGCATGTTCCAACTGGCGCACGTTGCCCGGCCAGGAATAATTGGCAAAAACCCTGCTGGCACTTTCCGACAATGTCCTGGGCGGGGTGCCGGTTTGGTTATCCTTGCCCAGAAAATGGGTCGCCAGCAGTTCAATATCCTCCACCCTATCACGCAGGGCGGGGGCAAGCACCGTTGCGCCTGACAGCCGGTAGTACAAATCCCGGCGCAGGCTGCCATTTTTCATTTCCTTGGCCAGATCCGACTGGCTCGTTGCCAAAAATCGCGGGTTGTATTCTCCTGGCGCGTCGATCATCCGTGCAATCCGCGCCTGAAGATCAAGCGAAATATCGGCAATCTCGTCTATCAACAAGGTGCCGCCCCTTACCCGCGCCAACACGCGGGCCGGTCCTTCGATGTCTTGCAAATCCGCCCCGGTGATCGTGACAAAGGGCAAGCTGCGGCGGTCCGAAAAGTCGTGGATCGCCTTGCCGATCAACGATTTTCCAGTGCCGTTTTCGCCCCAGATCAACACCGGCAGATCGGTGTTCATTACCCGCGCAACCAGACGATAGAGGGCCTGCATCACTGGCGTACGCCCCACCAATGGCAGGTCGTCGCGATCCCCATCGGCACCGGTGGGCACCTGCGGTGCACGCGGTGCGTTGCCCTGTCGATCCAGCGCCCTTGCGGTGCGTTTCATCAGGTCGGGCAGGTCAAAAGGTTTGGGCAGGTAATCAAATGCATCGGCTTCGGCGGCCTTGATCGCGGTCATGATCGTGTTCTGCGCAGAGATCACGATTACCGGCAGTTCGGGACGATCCTGTGCGATCCTGGGCAGCATTTCCAATCCGTTGCCGTCAGGCATTGCAACATCCGTGATCACCGCATCGCCCCGCCCTTCACCCACCCAGCGCATCAGTGTAGTCAGGCTGGATGTCGCATGCACCTTGCACCCCGCACGCGTCAGTGCCTGTGTCAAAACAGTACGGATCGTACGGTCATCGTCTGCAACCAGGACAGTGCCATCCATTGTTCAACTCTCCATTTTCTGTCTGGGTTTTGCCGGGCTTTCTTTTTCGACGGGGGCTCGGGGTAAAGAAATTCTGAAAACGGTCTGGCCCGGAACGGAATCGACCGAAATCCAGCCGTCATGTTCTGAAATGATCTTGGACACCAGAGCAAGGCCAAGCCCCGTGCCGTTTTCGCGCCCCGACACAAATGGATCGAAAATATCGCCCTTGATATGCTCTGGGAGACCGGGGCCGTCGTCTATCACCTCGATTTGCAAGGGCAGTGACTGCCCTGACCCATCAGCACGGCGCATGCGGAACGAATGTTCAAAATAGCTGCGCAGACGGATGGTGCCCCCCGCTGTACCCGCTGCTTCGGAGGCGTTTTTCAGCAGGTTCAGTATGACCTGCAGCAACTGGTCCTTGTCCGCCAAGGCATTGGGCAGTGAAGGATCGTAGTCCTCCACGACTTTCATTTGGGCACCAAAACCAAGCAAGGCCGAACGTCGGGCACGATCCAATACATCATGCAGATTGACCGGTTCGCGCAGTGGCTCTGTCAGGTTGCCGAATTGTTCAACAGTGCCCAACAGTTTCACAATCCGGCGGGATTCAGCAACAATCAGATCGGTCAGTTCCAATTCATCGGCATCCAGGTTCATCGACAAAAGCTGTGCCGCGCCCGTGATGCCAGCCAGCGGGTTCTTGATTTCATGTGCCAGCATTTCTGCCATGCCGATGGCGGATTTAGCCGCCGATTTGGCCGAATGGTTCTGCGTCATTCGTCCGGACAGCTCGCGTGGTGAAATCATCATCAACATATGTCCGGCCATGCCCTGCATCGGGGCAATCTGCAGCGCTGATTTCTGCGGCGCACGTTGCCCGCTGCCCACGTCGACATCATTGACAAACAATGCAGTTTCATCGGTGCGCGCCCGCAAAAATGCATCTTCCAACGGATAATCCACCGCCACCATGTCCCAGACAGGTACCCCTGTTACGGCCTTCGCGGAAGCATTGAAAAACCCCTCAGCGGCAGGGTTAATGTCTTCGATCCTATCTTCGGGCGAGATCAAAAGCGCAGGTACCGGCAAAGAGGCCCAGATGCGTCGGTCACTGTTCATGCCGCCGCTCTTTGCGGGGTATAGAACATTGCCTGCCTGATCAGCGCGCGGGTTTGCGACGGTTCGTTGCAGGTCAGGAGTGCGCGGCGCAGATCCGCCGGGGTATTACAGGTGTCCATGTACCAGCCCAGATGCTTGCGCGCGACTCGCGGACCGAGTGGCGCACCGTAAAAGCGCTGCATGGCATCATAATGGCCAAGCACCATGTCGGCAAAGGCTGTGCCTTGCGGAATGACCGGCGCGGGGGTGCCATAAATCTCATGCGCAATCTTGGCCAGCAACCATGGCTTGCCCTGTGCCCCGCGACCGACCATCACCCCATCAGCCCTTGAATGGATCAGGGCCTTACGCGCCGTCGCGGTCGAGGTGATGTCGCCATTGGCTATGACAGGAATATGCACTGCGTCCTTGACCCTACGAATGGCGCGCCAGTCTGCATGACCCTTATAAAACTGACATCGGGTGCGGCCGTGGATCGTGATCATTTGTATTCCGGCCGCTTCCGCGCGTTTGGCAATGAACGCCGCGTTCAGCATTTCGTCGTCCCACCCGAGCCGGGTCTTGAGCGTGACGGGCACATCGACGGCATTTACCACTGCTTCGATCAAGCGCAGGGCGTGATCGGGAGTTTTCATCAAGGCCGACCCCGAAGCCCCCTGAGTCACCTTTTTGGCCGGACATCCCATGTTGATATCGATGATCCGCGCACCCTGATCCGCAATCATCCGCGCCGCTTCGGCCATCGGTGCCGCCTCGCGTCCGGCGATCTGGATCGAAGTACCCGCAACACCAAGGCCCAGTTCAGCCTTTTCACGTGTTCCGGGACTGCGGCAAAGCAGTTCATGGCTTGCAATCATTTCAGAGACAACCAGCCCTGCGCCAAAACCGGCGACAAGCGTACGGGTGGGCAAGTCGGTGATTCCGGCCATCGGGGCCAGTAATACAGGTGGTGTCAGACCCAAAGGCAGAGCAATCGCGCTCAAGTGCTTAATCCTTGTGCAGTTGCGGCCTGTTTAGCCATTGAAAGCCCTTGCCACAACATTCCAGCGAATAACAGACGGTAGGAAATGTCGTTTGCCTAAAATTTAGGCGAACATTGCTGAAGATTGCACGCGCCGCCCAGTTTGCATAGACAGGAGCACAAGCTGTAAAGGATCACCCATGGATATCCGCACCGGTAACGGATTTGACGTACATGCCTTTGGTCCAGGGGATCATGTCATGCTTTGTGGTGTACGCATTCCACATGATCAGGGACTTATCGGTCATTCGGATGCGGATGTGGGCATGCATACGGTCACGGATGCGATATATGGTGCCCTTGTTCGCGGAGATATCGGGCAACATTTTCCGCCATCTGATCCGAAATGGAAAGGCGCAGAAAGCCATGTTTTCCTGCGTCATGCTGTGGAAATGGCCCGGGACATGGGATTTGCGCTTACCCATGTGGATTGCACCCTGATCTGTGAATATCCCAAAATCGGACCACATGCAGAGGCGATGCGCAATGCGATGGCGGCAATCATGTGGATGGACAAGGACCGTGTGTCGATCAAGGCAACCACTTCGGAGCGCCTTGGTTTTACCGGGCGTGGTGAAGGGATTGCGGCGCTTGCCACTGCAACAATGATCAAGCCATGAACCTGGCGAGGGTGATTGGTACCGTCATGGGTGTCGGCTATATCAAGCCTGCGCCAGGCACCTGGGGGTCATTTGTCGCCCTGCCCTGGGCCTGGTTGCTGCATGTTTTGGGGGGCCTACCTTTGTTGGTGCTGGCGATCGTTGCGGGGTTTTTCAAAGGCTGGTGGGCAACGGCCAAGATGACCGCGGGTAGCACAGACCATGACCCGTCTGAGATTGTCGTGGATGAGGTCATCGGTCAGTGGATCGCCCTTTTGCCGCTTTCCTATGCAGCCTGGAAGATGGAGATTTCAATCCTTGCGATGTGGCCCGGTTGGATTGCGGCTTTTTTACTGTTTCGTTTCTTTGACATCACCAAACTGGGGCCGGTAGGCTGGGCCGACCGGATGAATACATCCCTTGGTGTGATGCTGGACGATGTGATTGCCGGACTGTTTGCTGCAATTGTTGTAATGATCCTGGCAGCCCTCTACCACGGCGTGCTTTAGATGGGTCTTGTGGGGGACATCCTTCAGCTTGCGATTCAAAGGAATGTAATGCTGACCTGTGCCGAAAGCTGCACCGGCGGCATGGTTGGCGCGGCTTTGACGGATCTTGCAGGATCCTCTGCCATGTTTGATCGCGGTTTCATCACCTATAGCAACGCGGCCAAAATACAGATGTTGGGGGTGCTGCCCGCCACATTGGCGGCCCATGGCGCAGTCTCGATACAGGTCGCCAGGGAAATGGCGCAAGGTGCGCTTGAGCGGTCGGATGCAGCATTGGCAGTGTCGATCACCGGCATCGCTGGACCCGGCGGATCAGAGCACAAGCCTGAGGGGCGTGTGTGTTTTGCGATTGCACAGACAACGGGCGTCATTGCAGAAACCCAGGAGTTTGGCGCACCGGGGCGGGATGGTGTACGCCAAGCCGCGACCGATCACGCGCTCAATTTACTACGCAACGCATTACACAAAATGGAATGATACACTGACTTGGGCACAACAGCAGCGCAGGGCCTGGCAACTGACCTTGCTGGACGTTGCAGGACGCAGGGATCAGGGTTTCGCAAGTTGATCAGTAAATCTACCGAGGCTTTGTCCCTGTACAGCCTGCCACAGGCCCTCGGCATCTGCGCCACCCAGCAGTGCCGCCGCCTTGCCCTTCAATTTGTCCGCACGTTCCGCAAGGGACATAGGCGCCATGAGATCCGCGCGCAAATGGCTTATCCTGCCATCGGTCAAGGTGATCGCAACCTCGCTCTGGGTCTCGCTCAGTCGGGTATCTTCGCTCACTGTGACGCGCTGTCGTAAGGATTTGAGCTGCCCGCTTTGGGCCAGCGCATCCGTAAAGTTGCCGATTGCTGCGGTGTCATACCCTGTCAGCGCCATTGCCGCGGTCTGTCCATAGCTGAACTTGGCTGCCAGGCCGGTTTGTGGATCGGCAATATTACACACCGACATCCAACGTGGATGGGTGCGGATTTGGATCGCCTCGATTTGGTCGATTTGCATCGACGCCCCTCTCAGGGCTTCGAGCATAGCATGTAGCCCGTGGCAACAGGCGTGGAACTTGTGACTGATCCGGTTGATGCGCCAGTCAGCAACGGGCAAGCCAATGTCTGTCCCTTGTCCGTGGTGGGTCGGACCAAAGCCCAAGGGACCGGCAAGGCCATCTTGCGCCGCCGTCACGCCCGCCTCGGCCCAAAGGGCCGCTTCAACACCGCTTCGGGCGGCCAGGCCAGCATTCAGGGGCTTGGCCATGGTCCCGAATTGCGCCTTGATCCCTGATGCCATGCTTGCGCAAAGCCCAAGTGCATGACGGACCTGTCGTGGAGCGAGGTTCAACAGGCGGCAAGCCCCAAGCGTGGCACCGAATGCACCGGCTGTTGCAGTCTGGTGATACCCGATCTGGTAATGTGCGCGGCCCAGCCATATGCCCACCGCGATCGAGGCTTCCACGCCAATCGCCGCCGCGTCGCATAAGGCAGCCAGGTCGACACCAGTCTGTTCCGACAGTGCCAGCACCGCAGGCACAACCGCCACTGACGGGTGACCGATATGGTCAAAATGGGTATCGTCGTAATCCAGTGCATGAGATAATACACCATTCACCAAGGCTGCTGTGGATGCGCTGGTTCGGCCCCCGCCCAATACCAGATGCCCCCCCTGTTGGGATGCCAGTTGTATTGAGACAAAGCGATCGAACTCGGACTCCTGTGCACCTGCAATTCCGCATGCGGCCCAATCAAACAAGGAGAGCCGCATCATGGCAGCCGCATCTGCGGGCACCCTCTGCGCGGCGAAGTCGACCAATTGGTTGGTGATCGTCATGATACCGGACCATAGAGCGTTTTCGCCCGCGCTTCAAAGGCCCGCACCACACGTTGCATGGCCTCATTGAAAACAATACCGATGATGCCTTGCAGGATCGCATTCTTGAATTCAAAGTCGACGTGGAAATGCACCGTGCAGTTCGGCCCGTTTTCCTCAAACGCCCAGTTTGATTTCATATGTTTGAACGGCCCGTCCAGATATTCCGTGTCAATCTTGCGTCGTGCGGGCCACAACTGGACGCGGCTTGTGAATTTCTCGCGGAACACTTTGAAACTGATCACAAGGTCGGCTTCCATCACACGATGATCCCCCTTGTCCTCGTCGCTGCGGATCCGTGCCGCCGCGGTCCAAGGCAGGAATTCAGGATATGACCCCACATCAGCAACAAGGTCGTACATTTGCTGCGCCGTATAGGGCAGCTCTTTGGTCTCGGAGTGGGTTGGCATTGCGTTCCGCGCTGGCTCAGGATAGCTCTGTTTCACCGTTTATGCGGGCAATATCAAGGGCCATGGTAAGGGCGCGTCCTATGACAAATCGACCCTATGTGATTGATGAAATGATTTCGGCCAAGTCGATTGCAGCCCGAATCGAGGAATTGTCACGCGAGATTCACGATGAATTCGACAGCACCAACAAACTGGTTGTGGTTGGCTTGCTGCGCGGCAGTTTCGTGTTTATCGCGGATCTTGTCAGAGAATTGGATCTGCCGATCGAGGTCGATTTTCTGGAAGCGTCAAGCTATGGCGATGGCATGGAAAGTAGCCGGGAAGTGCGGATCCTCAAGGACTTGCGCGGCGCTATCGAAGGGCGCGATGTTTTGCTGGTCGAAGACATTGTAGACACAGGCCACACCCTGCATCACGTCACCAACCTTCTGAAATCACGCGAGCCAGCACGATTGAAAACCATTGCACTGCTGGACAAGCCGACGCGCCGCGAAGTGGATATGAAGGCGGACTGGACCGGATTTGAAATTCCTGATGAATTTGTCGTGGGCTATGGTATCGACTTTGCCCAGCGGAACCGGAACCTGCCGTTCATCGGCAAGGTGCGCTTTACATGAACCCGATCTGGTTGTTGCGGATGTCGAGATGGGCGCGCAGGCCCCCCTCGGCCAAACGCGTGAAACTGGTGTTCGGGATCATCGCGCTTGCGGCGATCATATATGCGGTTGAACGTCTGGGTTACTGGCCGGACTGGGCCACGGCCGAAAGACTTCCGCGTCGGTTCTGACTTGCTTTACCCAGTTCACGAAAATGTTTCCTGCTTCTGGCTTGCCGATGTAGGCTGACCCAAGGTAACTTGGCAAAATCCAATCCCTTAAGGACAACAACATGAATTTTTTGACAAAGGCCACATTGGTCATCGGCATGAGCACCGCGATCATCGCAAGCGCGGCATTGGCGGATGGACATGCCAAGGAAAATCCAGCGGTTGCAGCGCGTCAGCATCAGATGCAGATGATCGGCTATAGCATCGGTATCCTGGGTGCCGTGGCCAAAGGCGAAATGGAATATGACGCTGCCATGGTCTCGGGTGCGGCTTCCAATCTTGCCACTCTGGCCAGCATGGATCGTGCGACACTGTGGATTGAGGGCACCGAACAGGGTGCTGTTGACGGTTCGCGTGCCAAGGCAGAAATCTGGAGTGATCCGGACGGGTTCGCTGAGAAATTCAGCGCATTGGGCGATGCAGCAACGGCGCTGGTCGGGGCTGCTGATGCGGCGGCTGTCGGTGCCGGCATGGGTTCGCTTGGCGGCGCATGCAAAGCCTGCCACGAAACATATCGCGGTCCCAAGAACTAAGTCTTGCGGAGCCTGATCAAATTAGCGGCCATCTGCGCCGCGCTCGGTGGTGCCGTCTTTTGGTGGTTAACGGCACCGCCCGCCCTGCTGCCAGTTTACGGACAGGGACATGATGCAGATGTCACGCGCGGCGCGCAGATTTTTACCGCTGCGGGCTGCGCGTCCTGCCATAGTGCCCCCAATGCCGAAGGCAACGACGCCAAGCTGGTTCTGGCGGGCGGTCATTCTTTTGCCAGCGACTTTGGCACCTTTTATGCACCAAATATTTCACCCGGTGATCAAGGTATCGGCGGCTGGAGTTTGCCTGAATTTGCGCGCGCCGTGACCAAAGGCGTTTCTCCTGAAGGACGCCATTATTATCCTGCCTTTCCCTACACATCCTATCAGCACATGGATGAAACGGACGTTGCCGATCTGTTTGCCTATATGCAGACCTTGCCGCCTTCCGACACTGCCTCACAGCGTCATGATGTCGGGTTTCCTTTCAATATTCGCAGGGGACTGGGTCTTTGGAAGTTGGTGTTCATGAAACCGGATTACCTTTTGGCCGGGCCGCTTTCGCCCGAACTGGAGCGCGGGCGCTATTTGGTCGAAACGCTGTCCCATTGCGCGGAATGCCACACACCCCGCAACGCTTTGGGCGGTCTGGACCGCACGGCATGGCTGGCCGGGGCACCAAATCCTTCTGGTAAGGGTGAGATACCCAATATCACTTCAGGCGGGCTTGATTGGTCCGAAGAAGACCTGATCTATTATTTCGAAAGCGGATTGACGCCTGATTATGACAGTGTCGGCGGATCGATGGCAGCTGTCGTCAGCAATCTGGCGCAATTGCCAGAGAGCGATCGTGCCGCGATTGCCGCCTATCTGAAAGCGGTCCCTGCTGCACCGTAGCTGCGGTGCCTAGGCGACGCCGAGTTTCTTGTTGCGGGCCGCGCGAAGCCGTGCAAAATCATCACCTGCATGATAGGATGAGCGGGTCAACGGTGTGGCGGAAACCATGAGAAAACCCTTCCCATATGCGGCTTTTTCATAGGCAGCAAATTCATCAGGATGCACAAATCGGTCGACAGCGTGGTGTTTCGGCGTCGGTTGCAGATATTGGCCAATGGTCAGAAAATCGATGTCGGCAGCGCGCATGTCTTCCATGACCTGCAATACCGCCTGACGGTTTTCGCCCAGACCAACCATGATTCCAGATTTCGTGAACATTGAAGGATCCAGTTCCTTGACCCGCTGCAAAAGGCGCAGAGAGTGGAAATATCGCGCGCCAGGGCGCACTTCGGGATAAAGGCCGGGCACGGTTTCCAGATTGTGGTTGAATACATCGGGCCGCGCCGCCACGACCAATTCGAGCGCTTCAGGACCACATCGGATGAAATCCGGCGTCAGAATTTCGATGGTTGTATCGGGGCTGCGATGCCGGATGGCGCGGATGGTTTGGGCAAAATGTTCGGCCCCGCCATCGGCGATGTCGTCGCGATCTACCGACGTTATGACGACGTGGTTCAAGCCCAGTTTCGCCACCGCATCCGCCACGCGCCCAGGTTCAAACGCATCAAGATCCTCGGGTGGCTTGCCCGTCGCAATGTTGCAGAATGTACAGGCGCGGGTGCACACTTCTCCCATGATCATCATCGTTGCATGACCCTGGGACCAGCATTCACCGACATTGGGGCAGCCTGCTTCTTCACAGACCGTCACCAGTTTGTTGTCGCGCATGATCTTGGCGGTTTTGGCATAGCCGGTGCCCCCCGGTGCCTTGACCCGAATCCAGGACGGCTTTTTAGGCTGTGCATTGTCAGGTTTACCGGCCTTTTCAGGGTGGCGTTGCTCGGGTATTTTCAAATCACGCATGACAGTGCTCCGGTTGGCTGATCTCTATGTAACATATTCATGCGCCAACAAAAGCCCAGCCCGTTACATTCCCGCCATGCACCTGCGTGATGACGGTTCAGCCGATCATCGGTCCCCCCGGCCCCACGGTGGCATTGTAGTGCCGATTGAGCCGCATCAACGCGATGCGCAGCACGACTTTGCCAGAGCGCGCAGACCAACCTAGACGCTTTTCCGCCGCTTCCAATCCTTCAAGATAACAACAACACCGCAGAACGACATCGGATAGTCCCGGCCCCAGTTCATCGAGGGCTGCCTTGACCCGTGCACGTGCGGCCGCCGCCCCGCTGGTGCCCTGTGAATGACCGTTTGCAGTGACCTGTGTGCCAGCGGTCAGGAAATGATCCCAGTTTTGCGTGATGGTGCTGTCCATCTGGGCGAGTTCGAAATCCTCACGCAGTTGTTCGCCGGCACGCACCAGAACCTCCGATAGAAACGGCTTGCCCTCCTTGTCACGTCGCCGTGCAAGGGCGGCCAGGGGGCTTTCCCCTATTGCAAAGCGCGCGCGTCCGGACTCCAGCCCCGAATCCGGCCCATATTGGGTCGTTTTGTCGAAACAAAACGGTTCCGCGGCTTCTGCACACCCACCATATGACGGCGTATTGTCGCCAAACTTGTGCAGAAACCTGTTCAGTGCGCTGCGCCCGGCAGACGTGATATGATAGCGGATAATGCGGCCGGAATTGGCAGGGCTGATCCAGTTTTTCAAGGCCATGGCCTGCGCCACCGATGCAGCAACAACCGCCGTACGTGCACTTCCGCCCTGCGGGGTATCACGAACGACTACGGCCTTGTCCAGATCGGTGGCAACAGCCATTACCGCGCCGGTTTCACACAAGCGACGCAGAATCCGCATGGCGTCACGGGCCAATGTGGCGTCGTCAGGAAGGGCAAGATCAGACAGGTCATTCATTCCAGTTGCGTCCTTATTCGTATCATCAGAGTTCTGGTCGGTAGCGCAGGTACTGACCGCACCGAGTTTGCGTAAAACGGAATCGACCAAAGGATCGTCCCGACGTAGTTCGATCTTTCGGATCTGGCGCAGGATTGTTGATGCATGGCACCCGGCAGCCCGCGCAAGAACACGAATTGGTGCGCCGTTTTCAGTATGCGCAATGTAGTGACGTGCCCCGACCGGTACCCAATGAGGCAATTTAGCCGACATCCCGTACGCATTTGATTGGACAAAATGATCCATCATGTCTCCTTCAATCTGAACTGCGCAGAACAAGTTTTCCCGGGGTTATCCACACAACCTAAAATTGCACTTGTTACCCATTCGTTAAAATAATGCGCATCTATGAGCATTGTTTCTAAATCATAAACAGTTATGAAAGGTCCGAACGGTAGTGTAAGGCGGCACGCAACACCCCAATAGGTTGTGTCATGTTGCTGGCAAGGAAAAGTGTAACCGCTTTTCATCCACAGCTAAGGAGCACTGCCATGCAAGATGTATTAACGATGCTTAACGCCCTGCACCGCCCACGCCTCATGATGCGTGCAGCACGGATTGGCGCACAGGAGTACCGCCGTTCGGCACATTTGCCCCGGCTTCTGGGATATGGGGCATTGCCGCGAAACGGCATTGCCCTACTCAAGCTGATCGAAATCGAAGCGACCCTAGAGGAGCAGCGGATCGGGTCGGATGCGAGCTATAGTCTGGTCAAACATCTGGATGTACTGATCGCAATGGTTGGCGAGGCCCGCTTGTTGCGTTCCACGCAGGCCCCGGCGTGAGGTCTTTGTCCCTCACATAAAGCTGTCCGGTTCGGCCAGTTTCTTCTGGGCGACAAAGGCATCAAGGCCTTCGCGGATTGCGGGATCGATCGGCGGGGCTTGATAATCCGCCAACATCTTTTCGACACGTATGCTCGCCAAGGTCTGGGTATCGCGCGCGCCTTCATCTTCCCATGTTTCAAACGGCTTGTAATCCAGAAGGTCTGACTTCCAGAAGGCCGATTTGAAGTTCTCCTGCGTATGTGCACAGCCAAGATAATGACCGCCCGGCCCGACTTCGCGGATGGCATCCATTGCCTGGGCGTTTTCGTCGATTTGAACCCCCCGGGCCAGGTGGTGCAAGGTTCCCAGCTGATCAGCATCCATCACAAACTTTTCGAATGAACTGACCAGCCCACCCTCAAGCCAGCCACAGGCATGCAACATGAAGTTGACACCAGACAATAAACCCATGTTCAGGCTGTTGGAGGATTCATAGGCCGCTTGCGCGTCCGGCAATTTCGATCCGCAGAACGCACCAGCGGATCGATAGGGCAATCCCAAACGACGCGCCAACTGACCCGCGCCATAGGTAATATGTGCTGCTTCTGGCGTGCCAAAGGTCGGGGCACCGGAATTCATGTCGATCGAAGTTACGAAGGCTCCCATTATGACCGGAGCACCGGGATTGCAAAGTTGGGAATAGGCGATGCCTGCCAACCCTTCCGCCAAAACCTGTGTCAATGTCCCTGCAACCGATACCGGTGCCATGGCCCCGCCCACAATAAAGGGGGAAATGATACAGGCCTGATTGTTCTGTGCATAAACTTCCAGTGCGCCCATCATTACATCATCAAAGGTCATGGGGGAGTTGATGTTGATCAGAGAGGTCATCACCGTATTCTGCTGTACGAAATCTTCCCCAAAGAGGATCTTGCACATATCAACCGAATCTTGCGCTCGGCTGGGTTCGGTTACCGACCCCATGAAGGGTTTGTCGCTCAGCGTCATATGGGCGTACAACATATCCAGATGACGCTTGTTCACTGGAATGTCGGTTGGTTCGCATACGGTGCCGCCAGAATGGTGCAGCCACTTGGACATATAGCCCAATTTCACGAATTTATTGAAATCCGCCATCGTCGCATAGCGCCGCCCGCCGGCTGCATCGCGCACAAATGGAGGGCCGTAAACCGGTGCCAGCACGAGGTTCTTGCCACCCACCACAACATTCCGGGCGGGATTGCGAGCATGCTGGGTAAATTCTTTCGGCGCGGTGGCACATAGTTTCCGGGCCAACCCCCGCGGAATACGTACCCTCTGTCCGTCAATATCCGCCCCTGCATCGCGCCAGCGCGCAATCGCCGCAGGATTGTCGGGAAAATTGACACCGACCTCTTCCAAGATGATTTCGGCGTTGGTTTCGATGATTTGCAAAGCTTCTTCGGTCAATACCTCGAAATTGGGGATATTGCGCTCAATGAATTTCGCCGTCTCAAAAGACACCGCACTGCGCTCTGCGCGTCTTGCAGCGCCGCCGCCGCCACGTCGTGGTCTCTGCGCCATGGTCTTTTCCTTTGTCCCAAAATGTGACCTCTGGCTATCGCATTCGCGCCTGCGCCCTTTCGCAGATACCGTCCTGTGAGGGTGAAAAGCGACATTAGCTGACTTGCTCGCTTTATTGGCCGCGCGGCCTGCAAGTGCAGGCCTGCATCCTTTGATGATGCCTGCGCACCGCCTGGCCATGCAACCTTGTTCACCAGCCAGCCCAAACGGGCACTTGCCACCCGCGCCAACCCCACATAATCAGTCATCATGACAATATCAATCGCCCCCACCGACCACGACCGCCTGCTGATCATCGACTTTGGCAGCCAGGTCACTCAACTTATTGCGCGCCGCTTGCGCGAACTGCATGTCTTTTGCGAAATTCATCCCTTCAGTGCGGTGGATGAGGCATTTCTTGCAGCTTTCAATCCCAAGGCGGTGATCCTGTCCGGTGGACCCGCGTCAGTTTTTGCCGAAGGTGCGCCACGCCCGCCGGAAAAGGTTTTCGAGTTGGATGTGCCTGTTTTGGGCATCTGCTACGGCCAACAGGTGATGATGGAAATGCTGGGTGGCAAGGTCGAACGCGGACATAAAACCGCAGAATTCGGTCGCGCCTTTGTGACCCCCGAAGCGGAAAAACTGGACCTGCTGCAGGGCTGGTTCACGACAGATCGCGAACAGGTCTGGATGAGCCACGGTGACCATGTCAGCAAGATCGCCCCCGGCTTCAAGGTGTTTGGCACCTCGCCAAATGCGCCCTTTGCGATTACTGCCGACACCGATCGGGACTTCTATGCTGTGCAGTTTCACCCCGAAGTGCACCACACGCCCAATGGTGCAAAGCTGTACGAGAATTTCGTACGCCTTGCAGGGTTTAAAGGCGACTGGACGATGAGCGCCTACCGAGAGGAAGCGATTGCCGCCATTCGCGCACAGGTCGGCGATGAAAAGGTGATCTGTGGCCTGTCCGGCGGAGTCGATTCCTCGGTCGCGGCGGTGCTGATTCATGAAGCGATCGGTGATCAGCTTACCTGCGTCTTCGTGGATCACGGTTTGTTGCGCAAGGGAGAGGCCGAAGAAGTCGTCACCATGTTCCGCGACCATTATAACATGCCCCTGATCCATGCCGACGAAAAAGAATTGTTCCTGGGCGAACTCGACGGCGTTTCAGACCCGGAAACCAAGCGCAAGATCATCGGGAAACTGTTTGTCGACGTATTTCAGAAACATGCAACCGAAGTCGGCGACGCCAGGTTTCTTGCCCAGGGCACGCTCTATCCCGATGTCATCGAATCAGTCAGCTTTTCCGGCGGGCCTTCGGTGACGATCAAATCGCACCATAATGTCGGGGGCCTGCCTGAAAAGATGGGCCTGAAACTTGTCGAACCGCTGCGCGAGTTATTCAAGGACGAGGTCAGGGCCTTGGGTGTCGAACTCGGCCTGCCCAAGTCTTTCATTGGCCGCCATCCCTTTCCCGGACCCGGCCTTGCCATCCGCTGCCCGGGGGAAATCACCCGTCAGAAGCTCGATATTCTGCGCGAGGCCGATGCCGTCTACATCGACCAGATCCGCAAGCACGGGCTGTACGACGAAATCTGGCAGGCCTTTGTTGCCATCCTGCCCGTGCGCACGGTTGGCGTGATGGGCGACGGGCGCACCTATGACTTTGCTTGCGCCTTGCGGGCTGTCACCTCTGTCGATGGCATGACAGCAGATTATTATCCGTTCACGCATGAATTTCTGGGCGAAACAGCGACACGCATCATCAACGAAGTCCCCGGTATTAACCGCGTTACCCTCGACATTACCTCAAAACCTCCGGGAACCATCGAATGGGAGTGACGCTGAGTGGCGTTTTACGCTGTGCAACCGAAGCCGAAGCCGCCCGCGTGCGTGCGGCACTGGACAGCCATATCCAACTGACGCGGGCTGAAGCAGGCTGCGTGTCGTTCGACGTCACGGCAACCGATGATCCCTTGATCTGGAACGTCATCGAAGAATTCACTGACAAGGCTGCTTTTGAACTGCATCAAAGCCGCGCAGCGCAGTCCGATTGGGCAGTGCAAACCAATGGAATTGAACGTAACTACCAAATCAAGGGCTATCCATGAGCACGACCTTGGTTGCGGCTTTGTGGATGTTGGGCGCGGTGTCCAGTTTTACCGCCATGGCCATTGCCGGGCGCGAGTTGAGCGCAGGTTTCGACACCTTCGAAATCATGATGTATCGCTCGGCCTTTGGATTGCTTGTGGTAATGACGCTGGCCTTTGCCACTGGCAGCCACCGTCAAATTACCACTGTCGCGCTGCGTACGCATTTCATTCGCAACATTTTTCATTTTACCGGGCAAAACCTGTGGTTCTACGCCGTCACGATGATCCCGCTTGCGCAGGTTTTTGCTCTTGAATTCACTTCGCCGCTCTGGGTCATCGTCCTGTCGCCGTTTTTGTTGGGTGAACGCCTGACCCGGATCCGTGCCCTCGCAGCGATCATGGGCTTTGTCGGTATCCTGATTGTTGCACGTCCCGATATGGCAGGGATGAATAGCGGTATCGCTGCCGCGGCCACCTGCGCCATCTTCTTTGCACTGACCTATGTTTTCACCAAACGTCTAACACGGACGGAAACGATCACGGCGATCATGTTCTACCTGACATTCTTTCAACTTGTCTTCGGTGTGATTACAGCCGGGTATGATGGTGACATCGCCCTGCCGACATTGATCGCCCTGCCATGGCTGGCGCTGGTGGCCTGTTGCGGGTTGCTTGCACATTTCTGCATTACCAAGGCCCTCACCATAGCGCCCGCGACCGTGGTTGCCCCAATCGACTTTGCCCGTCTGCCTATCGTCGCTGTCGCTGCAATGTTGCTTTATAACGAGGTCATCGACATCTGGGTTTTTGTCGGAGCCGTGATCATTTTTGCGGGCAATTACCTTAATATCTGGGTCGAGACACGCAAATCCGCATGAAACGGGTCGTGGGTTTGCTCATCATCGTTAGTTCGGTGGCATGAACATACAAAAATCCATATCTACCCGCGCTTGGGCTGAAATGCTTTTGCTTGCCGCAATCTGGGGCGCGTCTTTCGTTTCGATCCGTATCGCACTGGATGAAGTGGGTCCGCTGACCGCTGTGGCACATCGCGTTGGTTGGGCTGCGTTGGCATTATGGACCATCGTTTGGATCATGCGATTGCCCCTGCCGCGTGAGCCGAAGGTCTGGTTCGGTTTTCTTGGCATGGGGGTGCTCAACAACGTGATCCCCTTTGGCCTGATGGCCTGGGGACAATTGCATATCGAAAGCGGCCTGACCTCCATCCTCAACGCGGCCACGGCAATTTTCGGCGTCATCGTCGCCGCCATTTTCTTTGCCGATGAACGGGTCACCTGGCCCAAAGCCATCGGCGTTTGTCTGGGCTTTGCTGGCGTCGCTACAGCGATTGGTTTGCAAAACCTGCGAAATTTCGATCTGCGTTCACTGGCGCAACTGGCGGTTATTGGTGGTACAATATCTTATGCGCTTGCCAGCGTCTGGGCCCGCAAATTTCTCGGAGGCCAACCGCCACAGGTGGCGGCCGCGGGAATGGTGACGGGGTCAACTCTGATCATGCTGCCGTTGGCCTGGATGGTCGAAGGGCCCCTCACCCTTCGGCTTCAGAGCGAAACGATGCTGGCGATCGGTTATTATTCTCTGGTCGCGACCGGTCTTGCCTATCTGTTGTATTACCGTGTGCTGGCCATGGCAGGGAGTGGCAACCTGATGCTGGTTACACTGTTGATCCCACCCTTTGCGATTGTGCTGGGCGCTGTCCTCTTGCAAGAAACTCTGCGCACCGCGGCCTATGGCGGATTTGCGCTGCTTGCCCTCGGTCTGCTGGTGCTGGACGGGCGCATCTGGCGCCTGATCCCCGGGCAGGTTAGATAGGGGGAAATCCCTGATGTGCGGACCTTGATCAATGCTGTATTCTTCTGCTTCTGAATGGCGCAATGCGCCCCGCCGCAAAGTGCTGGTTTTTGGCATGTCCGGCCTTGGGAAAACTCATTTGTCCGGACTGCTGCGCGATTCCGGGAACTGGTTTCACTACTCGATAGATTATCGGATCGGCACTCGCTACCTTGGCGAAGCCATTGTGGACAACGCAAAATCCGAAGCAATGAAAGTGCCATTCCTGCGCGAGTTGCTGCTGACTGACAGCATCTACATTGCGTCCAACATCACATTTGAAAACCTGTCGCCCGTGGCCACATGGTTGGGCAAACCCGGTGATCCGGCAAAGGGGGGCATGGCAATGGCTGAATATGCCCGCCGTCAGGAGGCCTTTCGCATAGCCGAGATTGCAGCCTTGAACGACACAACCCATTTCGCAAACCGCGCACAGGCGATTTACGGCTATGACCACTTCATTTGCGATACAGGTGGGTCGATTTGTGAATGGGTCGATGCAGACAACCCCGAAGATCCTTTGTTAACCACCCTCGCTGAGGAATGCCTATTGGTCTGGATCAAAGGCAATGAGGCCCATACCCAGGAATTGATCCGCCGCTTTGATCGTGCGCCCAAGCCGATGGCCTATCAACCCGCGTTCCTGTTGCAAGTCTGGCATGAATACCTCAACGAAAACAACTGCACAGAGGATGACGTTGATCCTGATACCTTTGTGCGCTGGACCTATGCCCAAGCCCTGGCGCATCGACAGCCCCGATACGAAGCGATGTCAGAATGGGGCATCACCATCACACCTGACCAGATCAGCGCGCTGCACTCAGAGGCGGATTTTACCAATCTGATCGCGGCACGCCTTGATCTATGACCCCTGCCTGCCGCTTTCTTGAATCCGGCGCCCTTGGCAGCTATTGCCACTGGCATTATCTAACCCACTCCTAACGAAAGACGAAAATCCATGCCCATCAAACTGCCCTCCACCCTGCCCGCCTTTGACGTGCTTACGCGCGAAGGTGTAATGGTGCTGGACGAAGATGTGGCCGCCAGACAGGACATCCGGCCGCTGCGTATTGCGCTGCTCAATCTGATGCCCAAGAAGATCCAGACCGAGAACCAGTTTGCCAGATTGATCGGCGCAACGCCCTTGCAAATCGAACTGACATTGTTGCGCATGTCCGACCATCAGACGCGCAATACTGCGGCTGAACATATGGAGAGTTTCTACCGCCCCGTTTCCGAGGTGATGGATGAAAAGTTTGACGGATTGATCATTACCGGTGCACCGATTGAACACATGCCGTTTCAAGAGGTGAATTATTGGCAGGAATTAACCCGCGTCATGAACTGGACCCAGACCAATGTGCATTCCACCTTTGGTGTCTGCTGGGGCGGCATGGCGATGATCAACCATTTCCACGGCATCGCAAAGAACATTCTGGAAAAAAAGGCCTTCGGCTGTTTCAAACATCGAAACCTTGATCCGTCTTCACCTTACCTGCGGGGGTTTTCGGATGAATGTGTGATGCCGGTATCGCGCTGGACGGAAATTCGTCAGGCAGAAGTCGATGCGCAGCCCGGACTTGTCACGCTGCTTGGCAGTGACGAAGTCGGTCCATGCTTGATCCAGGATCCAGTACATCGGGCTCTCTATGTCTTTAACCATTTCGAATACGACAGTGACACGCTGAAACAGGAATATGACCGCGATGTTGCCACAGGCACGCCGATTAATGTGCCTTGCAATTATTATCCCGAAGATGATCCTTCGCGCCCACCAACCAACCGCTGGCGCAGCCATGCGCATCTACTTTATGGGAACTGGATCAATGAGATATACCAGACCACCCCATTTGATCTGACTGCTATCGGTCAGTCATAACATGAAGGGCGTGGTGATTGTTCTGCTGATTGGGATCACGCTTGCGATTGCCCTAACGCAAATATGCGCCAGAGGTCGCGAATCCAGCGCGCGCGCAGCGACACCACCTGTTGGCAAAATCCTCACCGTTGATGGCGTATCCGTGCACAGCCTGGTGATGGGCACAGGTCCCGATCTGATCCTGATCCACGGAGCCAGCGGCAATCTCAGGGAATTCACCCTGGGATTTGCGCAGCGGCTGTCCGACCGCTACCGTGTGATCCTGTTTGACCGCCCCGGTCTGGGCTGGACCGCGCGCCCCAAGGGCCACGGCGGGGCATGGCATAATGCAGCCGAGACTCCACAAGAACAGGCGCGCCTGTTGCAGGGCGCTGCCGACCAACTCGGCGTGAAAAACCCTATTGTTCTTGGACATTCCTTCGGAGGTATCGTCGCGCTTGCATGGGGGCTCAGCCGTCCAGAAGATACAGCGGCACTTGTGCTGGTTTCCGCTGTTTCGGAACCCTGGCCAGGTGAACTGGGCTGGACATATTCCGTTTTCGGATCAAAACTGGGCGGTGCGCTTGTCGTACCGCTTGTCACCGCTTTTGTGCCGCGATCCGTCGTGGCCAGCAGCATCGCATCAATCTTTGCACCGCAGGAAGCCCCCGAAGGCTATGCTGCGCATATCGGTACCGGCCTCACACTGCGCCGCGAAAGCATCCGTGCCAATGCACAGCAGGTGGACAGCCTGCGCCCATTGGTTGTCGACATGCAAAAAGAATACCACCTCCTGAACATGCCGGTTGAAGCGGTACACGGCGACCTTGATACGATCGTTCCGATGCAGGTCCATGCCAGCGTATTGATGAATGACCTGCCGCAGGGAAATCTGACCGTGCTCAAGGGTCAGGGACATATGCCGCACCATAGTGCCCCCGAGGCAGTGGAGGCCGCAATTGATCGTGCGGCAATAGGTGCGGGTTTGCGTTAATCGGATTAACATCCCATATAGATGTCACAACCTGATCAGGAGACTCCATGGACCTGCCATTTGACGGCGCGATCAGCGCCTTTTTCGAAAACGATGCACCCAGGGAAATCCGCGCCGCCATCAAGCGGGCGGATAAGGACGACATTCTCACCTCAAATTACCCGCATTCCGAGCGTCTGGCGCGCAAGGTATACGAACGGCAAATGGAGAAACTGCAGATCGAACTGGTAAAGCTGCAGTCATGGGCACATTCCAGCGGTACCCGCATTGCCTGCGTTTTCGAAGGACGTGACGCTGCCGGCAAAGGGGGTACCATCGCCCGGTTCCGGGCCAACCTCAACCCACGCTCCGCCCATGTCATCGCCCTGCCAAAACCGTCAGATGCGGAACAGAGCGAATGGTATTTTCAACGATATATCAGCCACTTACCATCCGCAGGAGAGATCGTTCTGTTTGACCGCTCGTGGTACAACCGCGGGGTCGTCGAACATGTCTTCGGCTTCTGCACGCCCCAGCAACGCAAACATTTCTTTGCTCAGGTGTCACCCTTTGAACAAATGTTGGTGGATGATGGCATCCATGTTTTCAAATTCTGGCTCAACGTCAGCCGCGCCGAGCAGCTGCGCCGGATGCTGGCGCGCGAATCCGATCCGCTCAAACAATGGAAACTCAGCAGCATCGATGTCAAAGGTCTCGGCAAATGGGAGGCCTATAGCAACGCCATCAGCGAAACACTCGCCCAGAGCCACAGCATCCATGCGCCCTGGACCATCGTGCGTTCCGATGACAAGCGCCGCGCCCGTCTGAACGTGATCCGCAGCGTGCTGCATACTTTCGACTATGACCGCAAGGACATCAGTGCAATTGGCAAGATCGACAGGGACATCTGCGGCGGACCGGACCTCTGGGATGGCTAAGAAAGGCTACCATCACGGCAATCTGCGCCAGGCCTTGGTCGATGCAGCCTTGCAATTGATCGAGCAGCGCGGCCCGATGGGCTTTACCCTGTCCGAAGCGGCCAAACAGGCCGGCGTAACCCCTGCGGCTGTCTACCGGCATTTTGACGGGCGCGAGGCGCTCATTGCCGAGGCGGCGCAACAAGGGTACGAGATTTTTGCGGATCTGATGGATTATGCCTACCAATCCGGCCAACCGTCGGCGTTAAAGGCTTTTGAGGCGACAGGCCGTGCCTATCTCGCATTCGCCCGCAAATATCCAGGGCACTATATCGCCATGTTCGAAAGTGGAATTTCCGTCAACCGGACACCGGAATTGGCGATGGAAGTCAACCGCGCCAATGCAGTGCTGGAAAAGGCTGCCACCGATCTCAGCCAGCACATTCCAGAGGACCGGCGCCCGCCGGCTTCGATGTTCAGTGCACACATATGGGCGATGAGCCATGGCGTTGTCGAACTCTTTGCACGCAATTCGCCTGGTCGCGCCTCCCCCTTCCCGCCTGAAGACCTGCTCGAAAGCGGTATTGGCATCTATCTGCGCGGCCTCGGCCTGGTTCAGCCCGACGATTGAGAACAGGACGCGCCAACTGCATGCACCTGTGGGTTTCTTCCGCCTTTGTTGAAATGCTGTCACAAAAGCGCGCATCGCTCTGGCCGGCCTCCGTTCCTGCAGTTCCACCTGTCCAATGCCCCCCCATCATCGCCGCCAACCAGGAAAACCGCGCCTCCGGCTGAGCAGATCTGCGCCTAGAGTCCGCCCATGATCTCGGCCGCGATGCCCAATGATCTGACCCGTGCCGCATGGTCATGAATTTGACTGGTCAGGATGATCTCATCCGGCTGATACCGTGCGATCAGTTTTTGCAACTGCACCCGAACGGTTTTGGCACTCCCCGTCGCCGACACCCGCATCATCTGGTCAACTGAAACGCGCAGTTCTGCGCCGATCACCGCGTCAATATCCTCAACCGGCCGGGGCAGTTTACCGCGTGTACCTGTACGCATCCGGGCAAAGGCCTGTTGCATGGAACTGCGTAAATACGCCCCTTCGGCATCGGTATCTGCGGCAAAAACATGCGCCGCCAACATGAAATGTGGCTTCTTCAGATGCGTGGACGCTGTAAATCTGTTGCGGTACAGATCGCGTGCCGTTTCCAATGCATCAGGCGCAAAATGAGAGGCAAATGCATAGGGCAGACCGAAATGCGCCGCAAGCTGCGCCCCATAAAGCGACGATCCCAATATCCAGACTGGCACATGGCTGCCCTCTCCGGGCAGGGCACGCACTGGTGCATCTGGACGCGGGTCCCCTAGATAGCCGATCAATTCAGCCACATCGCCAGGAAAATCATCGCTCCCGGAACGCCGCAGGGCCTGATACACGGCACCATCACCACCAGGGGCGCGTCCAAGCCCCAGATCAATCCGGTCTCCATAGAGGGCGGCCAGGGTGCCGAATTGTTCCGCAATCGCCAAGGGTGCATGATTGGGCAGCATGATTCCACCGGCACCGATCCGCATGACAGATGTATGTGCTGCCACATGGGCAATCAAAACCGAGGTGGCTGCACTCGCTATCCCGGGCATATTGTGATGTTCCGCCATCCAGTAACGGTGAAACCCCATTTTCTCGGCCTGCTGCGCCAGGTCAGTCGTATTGCGCAGGGCCTGTGCCACGTCATGGCCTTCCGGGACCGGTGCCAGATCAAGAACAGAATATTTCATCGCCTCACTCCCGGATGAAAAACCATGACAATCTCGGTTCTTCGGTTTGAATTCATCTTGCAAATAAACTCTGGGGGTCTGGGGGCAAGCCCCCAGTCGGTCACACCCAAGGTGGCGTGAAATAAAAAGGGCCGCACCCACCGGTACGGCCCTTTTACCAAATGGTTACAACAAGACTTAACGCTTGGAGAACTGGAAGCTCTTGCGCGCTTTGGCCTTACCGTATTTCTTGCGTTCCACTACACGGCTGTCGCGGGTAAGGAAACCTGCGGCCTTCAGCGCACCGCGCAGGGAGGGATCATAAAGCTGCAGCGCTTTGGACACCCCATGCTTGACGGCCCCTGCCTGTCCGGACAACCCGCCACCCTTGACAGTGGCGAAGACGTCAAACTGACCTTCGGTGTTGGTGATGCCGAACGGCTGCGCGAGGATCATCTGCAGAACCGGCCGCGCAAAATATTCATTCTGGGGCTTGCCGTTTACGACAACCTTGCCGGAACCGGGCTTGATCCAGACGCGGGCCACCGCATCCTTGCGCTTGCCTGTGGCATAGGAACGACCCAGCGCATCGCGAACGGGCTCGCGGGGTGTCATCTCGACTTCTGGTGTCGGCTCAACGCCGGCCACCTGTGCAAGGTCTTCGAGTGTGTTGATTTCATCGGACATGTTCATGCACTCCGCGTGTTTTTGGGGTTCATGGCTTTGACGTCCAGAACTTCTGGGTTTTGCGCCTCATGCGGGTGCTCTGCGCCGGCATAGACACGCATGTTCGTCATGATCTGGCGGCTCAAACGGTTGCCCGGCAGCATGCGCTTGACCGCTTGGGTCACGATACGCTCTGGATGCTTGCCATCGAGGATCTGCGCTTTGGTGCGCTCCTTGATTCCGCCGGGGTGGCCGGTGTGCCAGTAGAATTTCTCGTCACGCTTGTTGCCGGTCATCTGGACCTTTTCAGCATTGATGATGATGACATTGTCACCACAATCCATGTGAGGCGTGAAAGAGGGCTTGTGCTTGCCACGCAAGCGGGTGGCGACGATTGACGCAAGACGGCCCAGCACGACGCCTTCGGCGTCAATGATGATCCATTTCTTGTCGATGTCAGCCGGTGTTGCTGAGAAGGTTTTCATCGGAATGTCCTGTTTGTTGTGTGACAGGAAGACTAAGCCCCTGTCCAGTCGTGATGGCTGGGGTATAAACGCACAGGCTGCACCGTCAAGCGCCATATCATCTATTTAATCATTGAAAAACAATGTCTTATAAATTAGGTAATATATTACCCCACTTCAAACACCTATTTCTTCGGGCGGATTGTCCAGCAACTTGCGCAGCCGCAGCATTGCGGCTTCAAAACTGTTCAGGGAAACACCACCATTCACTGCCATGCGCACCGCATGGGGGCTATGGGCATCGCGACAGGCGAATTCTTCGGCGGCCCTGATCTGCACACCCTGTTTTTCTGCTGCCTGACAAAAGGCTGTGGCCCGCCAGCCCTGCGGCAGTTGAAGCCAGAAGAATGGCACATCCCGTCGCCACAACAAATCATACCCACCCAAGGTATTCACCGCAACCTTGACATAGCGTTCAACACCCAGGCGCGAGACCTCCATGATCCTTGGCAGTTTCGGATGCGCCAGCAAAGCCGCCGTCAGGTCCAGTATGGGGGTGGCCAGCCCAAAGAACCCATGTTCAGCAGAGCGGTGCAGCGCGGCTGACATGCCTCTGGGACCAATGGCACATCCGATCCGCAAGGCAGGCGTAACAGATTTAGACAGCGACGTTACATACCAGCCCCGTTCTGGTGCCAGTTGACGGTACCCCTCTCCCTCGGCGCGGCCCATACGGTAACAATCGTCTTCCAGAATTTGCAAGTCAGCGCGACGCGCCACCTCAACCAGCGCATGGCGCCGCTCCATTGGTGTGAAACCGCAGGTCGGACTGTGCACTTCCGGTGAGGTACACAGCACTTGCGCCTCCGGGTGCCGTTCGGCCTGAAAGGCCAGCGCCTCGGGAATGATGCCGTCCCTGTCACAGGGAATTGGTACAATGTCAGCGCGCAACAACTCTGCAGCACGCCGAAATCCGGGATAGGCAAGGTCCTCGACAAAGACCACCGGCCGCTTGCCGCGCAAGATGGTCTGGAACACCAGTAGAATGGCGTTTTGCCCCCCATGGGACAGCACAACATCATTTTCATCGAATTGGCCGATGGGGGCACCATTCAGCCATTGCGCCATGGCCAGCCTTGCCGGCCTTGCACTGCGCCGCGATGGATAATGCATCAGCCCCGAAGGCGGTTCCTGGGCGATTTCGGCCAGCAAATGACGAATCAATTCGACCTGCCCCCCATTTGGCAAATGGGGTGAAAAAAGATTTACCGCATTGTAATCATGGTGACTATCGTGGGCGATGGTGTCAATCTCGATGAGGTTCAGCGGCAATTCGCCCGCTTCCCTATCCACGGTAGTTGTCGGGTCTGAAACAAATGTACCGCGCCCGACTTCGGCATGAAGCACACCGCTGTCTGTCAACACCGTATAGGCTCGCGCTACAGTACCCGGTGTGATCTGCAATCTCCAGGCAAGATCCCGCACTGGCGGCAACTTTTCCCCAACGGTCAATCCGCCACTTGCAATCTGATCACGGATCATTGCGACCACTGCTTTGTACTTGGGTTTGGTATCACGCAAGCCGCTTTGAACCCAAATTGTATCCATTACAATATTCCCCTAGCGGCTTTGTATCATTTTTCGTATCAGTTGATTGTAGCAATTTGCTATATTGTGTCAATACAACCATCAAGATCGAGACAAGGAGATTTCCCATGACACACGCAAGGCCCATTCCGACTGATGCTTTCGGCATCCTGTCCCAGCCCGGTGCACCGATTGTGGCCAAGCTGGCGGTCAAATTTGCGGTCTGCATGACAACATGGGCCACACGCCGCCGTACACGGCTGGCATTGTCGCAACTCGCCCCTTGGCAGTTAAGCGATGTGGGACTGACACCGGATGAGGCAAAGACTGAGTCTTTCCGTGTGTTCTGGCGGGACTAGCTTCCCCGGTAGCGTTCGCCAGACCTCTTCTGAACTGGGCCGGAAATTTTCCGGCCCCTTTTTCGTTTCATCCCATGGATTTGGGCGGAATTGCATAGGTCAGGCTGGCCCGGGCAACCGGCATATTCATCCCTTCCGAAAACAACATGACGTCGCTGACCGATAGTTGCTTACCCAACTTTAACAAACGCGCTTCGGCGATCAGCGGTACACCCGCTTCGGGCTTGCGCATGAAATCAATCGAACAGTTTGTGGTCACCGCCAGGGCCTTGGGCCCGATATGCGCCAATGTCACGACATAGGCCGCGACATCTGCAAGCCCGAACATCGCAGGACCGGAGATGGTGCCACCGGGGCGCAAATGTTTGTCCGAAGTCAACAATCGCATCACAACCCTGCCCTCCGAAACTTCGTCGACGTGAAAATCATCTGCGACCTGTTCAAAGACCTCAACGAGGAAGGTGTTCAATTGCTCGGCACTCATCACCACGGCCATACTTGTTCTCCCATGTATGCTTGGCCTAGAGTTGGCCCAGAAACTGCAGAGGTGGCAAGATGGCAATTCTTGAAGTGACGCAACGTGGCCCCGTGGCCCATTTGACGTTGAATGCGCCGGAGCGGTTGAATGCTCTTTCGGATGAGATGTTGGCAGCCTTGCAAACCACATTGGACAGCTTTGCCAAAGACCCCGCAACTCGGGTTATTACCCTGTCCGGGGCAGGCAAGGCATTTTGTGCTGGACATGACCTGCGCCAGATGACCGCCATGCGGCAGTCCGAGGATGGTGGTGCCGCTGCCTTCAAGGACCTGTTTGATCGCTGTGCGACCGTTATGGCGCGCATTCGCTCTCTGCCTCAACCGGTCATTGCCCAGGTGCACGGCATTGCCACTGCTGCCGGGTGCCAATTGGTGGCGACCTGTGACATGGCGGTTGCTGCGGAAGGCACGCGATTTGGTGTAAACGGTGTCAATATTGGCCTGTTTTGCTCTACCCCCATGGTCGCCCTCAGCCGGAATATCCCGCGCAAACAAGCCTTTGAGATGTTGACCACAGGAGAGTTCATCGGGGCCGGGCGTGCGGTGGACTTGGGGCTGATAAACCGCTGCGTGCCGCAAGAGGATCTGGAGCAGGAAACCGCAGCACTTGCAAACCTAGTGGCCAGCAAACTCGGTGCCGCAGTGAAAATCGGCAAAGACGCATTTTATGCCCAAATCGAAATGGGAACGGCAGAGGCCTATCACTACACAGGCGACATCATGGTCCAAAACATGATGCGCAGTGATACCTCCGAAGGCATTCAGGCATTTCTGGAAAAACGTGCGCCGAATTGGGATCAGTGATTGTTTCGCAACTGTTAAGCCATTGTTGCGAAATCAGGGCTATCAATTGGGGCACAATTGGGGCATGTTTATGACATAGCGCAGAAGCGCTTGATTATTTTTGGGTCGCCGTCCGGCAGAAGGTCCCTCCAGATCAGCCTCTCACTGATCGGCCATACCTGCAACGGCGACCCCAAAATCCCCCCGGATAGAAATCTGTAATACAACTGGCCATTGCGCCTGCGCCGCCCCTGTCCTAAATCCGTCAAATGGATAAAATATTGCACATCATCGGCGGCGGCATGGCCGGATCTGAAGCGGCCTGGCAGGCTGCAAACGCTGGCGTAAAGGTGGTCTTACATGAAATGCGCCCCAAAGTCGGCACTTTCGCCCATCAAACAGGCCTGTTGGGTGAAATGGTGTGTTCAAATTCCTTCAGATCAGATGATTCCGAACAGAATGCTGTTGGGTTGCTACATTGGGAAATGCGCGCTGCCGATGGCTTGATCATGGCGACCGCCGACAAACACAAACTGCCCGCAGGCGGTGCTTTGGCTGTAGACCGCGAGCCCTTCGCCCAATCGGTGACGGACAGCCTGATGGCGCATCCGAATGTAACGGTAGAACATGGTGAAATTACCGAGCTGCCTGAAGATGGACAGTGGATCATCGCAACCGGTCCGTTGACCTCAGGCGCCCTGGCCACAGCGATTGCCGCCGAAACGGGTGCCGAAGCCCTGGCTTTTTTTGACGCCATCGCCCCCATTGTGCACCACGACAGCATCAACATGGATACCGCATGGATGCAGTCGCGCTATGACAAGGGCGAGACCGACGAAGAAAGAACCGCCTACCTCAATTGCCCAATGACCAGGGATCAATATGAGGCTTTTATCGACGCGTTGCTTGCAGCTGATAAAACTGAGTTCCGCGAAGGCGAAACCGCAGGGTATTTTGACGGCTGCCTGCCGATCGAAGTGATGGCGGAAAGAGGCCGGGAAACGTTGCGTTTTGGCCCGATGAAACCTGTGGGTCTGACCAATCAGCACCAACCCGATGTCAAACCCTATGCCGTGGTGCAGCTGCGCCGCGATAATAAACTGGGTACATTGTATAATATGGTCGGCTTTCAGACAAAGATGAAATACGGCGCACAAACCAATGTTTTCAAGATGATTCCCGGCCTCGAAGATGCCTCTTTTGCGCGCCTTGGGGGGATCCATCGCAACTCTTTCATCAATTCGCCCACGCTGCTTGATGACCAGATGCGCCTGCGTTCGCGGCCCAACATCCGTTTTGCCGGCCAGATTACCGGTGTAGAAGGCTATGTTGAAAGCGCCGCAATGGGGCTGCTGGCAGGTCGCATGGCCGTTGCGGAAATGCAGGGTAGCAGCGCCCCGACACCGCCAAACACGACCGCAATGGGCGCACTCATTACGCACATCACAGGTGGCGCAGAAGCAAAAACCTTTCAACCGATGAACGTGAATTTCGGACTGTTTCCGCCTGTCGAGGGATTGAAATCTGGCCGTCGCGGCCGCAAGGACCGCTACAAGGCCTATACAGACCGGGCCAAGCTGGATTGGCGTGCCTGGCTGGACAGGATCGCTGTGCCTGCCTAAACTTGGCCCATGACAGAAAATTTTCTGAACAAAGTCTATGCGGTACGCGGTGAGGAAGAAACCCGCGCACTTTATGATGCCTGGGCCACAAGTTACGAGGCCGAAGTGGCCGAAAACGGCTATGCAACCCCAGGGCGCTGTGCGGCTGCGCTTGCCAAAGTCACTGCTGACCTGACGGCACCGGTTCTTGATTTTGGATGTGGCACTGGCCTGTCGGGTTTGGCGCTAAGACTCGCCGGGTTCACCACTATTGACGGTGTGGATATTTCCGAGGAAATGTTGCGCCATGCAGCAGCAAAGGATGTCTACCGCAACTTAACCCGGATCGAAGGTGACGCCGGTTCAACCGCCAAAACCTATGGTGCGATTGCCGCAATCGGCGTGATCGGATCTGGTGCGGCCCCTGTTTCGGTTCTGGATATGTTGATGAAGGCATTGCCACGCGACGGTCGGTTGGTCTTTTCCTTTAATGACCACACCCTCAACGACCCCATCTATGAAGGACGAATTTCCGAATGGACCGACTGTGGTGCCGCCCGTCTGATTTTTCGTGAGCACGGGGATCACTTCCCTAAGCTCAAGATCAACTCCAATGTCTATATACTTGAAAAAACGTGACTTTCAGAACCCGTTTTGCGCCATCCCCAACCGGGCCACTGCATCTGGGGCACGCATATTCGGCAAAACGCGCCTATGATATGGCGGCTGCTGCAGATGGTGAATTTCTGCTGCGGATCGAAGACATTGATCAAGGTCGCGCGCGCCCCGAATGGGAGGCACAGATCTATGACGATCTCGCCTGGCTCGGGTTGAGTTGGCCACAACCGGTAATGCGCCAGTCAGAGCGGCGCGCTGCCTATGATTTGGTTTTGGACTCCCTGTGGTCTCTTGGTTGTCTGTATCCCTGCAGCTGTAGGCGTTCCGACATCTCTGCCGTGCTTTCCGCCCCTCAGGAAGGCGTTGCAACCTTGGGACCGGACGGCTTGATCTATCCGGGCACCTGTCGATCCGCGAAAAACCTGCGCAGCTCATCACGCCCCAGAACTGATGTCGTTCTGCGGCTTGATTTCCAGGCGGCACTGGAGCGGATTAGCCCGCAAACCCCTGTTGATGAACAGGTCTTCAGCTTTATCGAGACCGGGGCAGGTCCGAAGGGGGAAACAGCCTGTATCTCGTTCACGGGTCAGGATGTCATCTCTTCAGTTGGTGATATTGTCATTGCACGTCGCAACATGGGCACTTCATATCACCTCGCCGTGGTGGTCGATGACGCCGCCCAGAAGATCAGCCATGTGGTGCGCGGTGCTGATTTGTTCGAAGCGACCAAAATCCATGTTGTGTTGCAAAGGCTACTGAACCTGCCAACACCACATTACCATCATCATCGGTTGATCAGGGACAATAACAACAAAAGACTGGCAAAAAGGGATGACGCACGGGCCATTTCACAGTTTCGCGCCGAGGGTATGGAACCAAAAGAAATCTATTCATTATTAGATGATTGCAATTTAAACTTAAAGTAAAACCTTAAGTCAGATTGGCCTTGCAATTTCCTGCACCTCACCGTTATGGATCGCGCGGTAAAAACAATGTCGCCGCCCGGTGTGGCATGCCGCCCCGGTCTGGTTCACCAGCACCAGCAAACAATCCTGGTCGCAATCAAACCGCATCTCCACAAGTTCTTGAACGTGGCCGCTGGTTTCGCCTTTTACCCAAAACGCCCGACGCGAGCGGCTCCAATAGGTAACCTGACCTGTTTCAAGCGTGCGTGCGATGCTCTGGGCGTTCATCCATGCGAGCATCAAAACTTCGTGACTGGTGGCATCTTGCGCAATGGCAGGGATCAACCCTGCTTCATTAAATGTCAGCTGCGTCGGATCAAAAATCATGTTGCAATCTTCCTTCAAAAATTTTGCATCTGCGGACGGGAAGGTTATGTAGGGATTAACGGGTGAAGGAAATAGCCATGGCTGGCGAGACCGATCTGATCAAACTCTATTCTGCGCGCATTCTGGCGTTGGCTGCTGAGATTCCGCATCTGGGCCGACTGGAATCGCCGGATGCGACGGTCAAGCGCCGATCGCCGCTCTGTGGATCTACGGTGACGGTGGATGTACAGGTTACTGATGGCCGGCTGACAGATCTGGGCCAAGACGTCAAAGCCTGCGCTCTGGGGCAGGCAGCGGCTGCGGTTGCAGGTGAAGCAGCACCTGGTGCCACTCTGGATGTCATCACACGCGGGCGCGACCAGTTGCGGGCAATGTTGAAAGAGCATGGGAAAGTCCCCGACGCTCCCTTTGACGGTTTTGACGTATTGACCCCGGCTGTTGCTTTTAAAAACCGCCATGCCTCCATAATGTTGAGCATGGAAGCCATCGTCGAGGCCATGGAAGAGGCCGCCGCTGGCACTTCGGGCGTCAGCCAGGCCTAAAAAAAACGCCGCACATCCCGAAGGATGGCGGCGTAAGGAAGGCGTTCCTCATGTGGGACCCGATTTACCCAAGGGGCCGAAACCCCGTGTCGACCAAGGACAGGCAGTGTCAGTCGACCGCATCAGTTGGGACGAATGCATAGGGCAAATCGGCATGAGAGCGCAGGCAGAAATCAAACAAAAGCAGGTAGATACAAACCAACAACAAGCATCACAACCAGTGCTGCCGCACCGATGGCATCCTGCAAGATCGTATCCTGAGACCGCGTGGCGATGGATCTGAGTGTCTTGAGCGTTGTCATCAGTATCTCCCGTTCTTGTTGCCCCTTTGTTCTCACTTCCTCGTTCGCTTGTAAAGAACTTTTTACGAACATTTGTGAACAAAAGAAGGTAATTACATCTAACCCACTGAAATCAAACGGATCGCTTCGTCTTGGCGCATGAGCCATAATAACATTCGCGTTGCCATTCCCCGACTGCTTTGCAATCTCGGGTCATCATGCAGTAATTTTCGCGCGTCTGACTGCGCAATCGCCATCAACGCTGCCTGTTTCTCAAGATCTGCAACCTTGAAACGCGGGATCCCGGATTGGGCAGTCCCGATCAAATCACCAGTGCCACGCATGCGCAGGTCGGTTTCGGCAATGACAAACCCGTCCTCTGTCTCGCGCAGAACCTCAAGCCGCTGACGGCCCGTTTCCCCGATCGGGTGCTGATACAGAAGCAAACAGGTCGAGGCCGCCTGCCCGCGCCCGACGCGTCCACGCAACTGGTGCAATTGCGCAAGGCCAAAAATTTCGGCCCGTTCGATGACCATGATTGTCGCATTGGGTACATCCACACCGACTTCGATAACGGTTGTGGCAACCAGAACCTGGGTCACGCCCTCCTGAAATGCCTGCATTGCAGCGTCTTTTTCCGCCGGCGGCATCTGCCCATGAACCAGTCCAACAACCCTTTCACCCAGTGCCGCACGAAGCTGCTTGAACCGTTCTTGCGCCGCGATGAGGTCGCTGACCTCGCTTTCCTCGACCAAGGGGCATACCCAATAACATTGCCGCCCTTTTGCGACCGCGGCGCGCAGGCGACCAACAACCTCATCCAACCGATCCGTACTGACCAGCGCGGTGGTGATGGGTTGGCGGCCGGGAGGTTTTTCATCCAGCACGGAAACATCCATGTCGCCGTATTGCGCCAGGGCCAGAGACCGGGGAATTGGCGTGGCAGTCATCACCAACACATCCGGTCGGTTGCCCTTTTTCCCCAGTTCCAGCCGTTGGCGTACCCCGAACCGATGCTGTTCATCAACGACGGCCAAACGCAAATCCGAAAACTGCACATCCGTTTGAAACACCGCATGGGTCCCGACAAGAATCTGGATTTTCCCAGCCGACAGCGCTGCCAGCTTCGCCTGACGTTCGCTGCCCTTGTCGCGGCCTGTCAGAATTTCAAGAACAATCCCCGCCTTCTCGGCCATCGGGTGCAAGGCCTGCATGTGTTGACGCGCGAGAATCTCGGTCGGGGCCATCAATACGCCCTGCCCACCAGCCTCTACCGCCGCCAGAAGCGCCATGAAAGCGACCAGCGTTTTTCCAGCCCCTACATCCCCTTGAAGCAAACGGTTCATCCGCTGAGCTGCGCCCATGTCCGACGTAATTTCCGAAATTGCCCGTGATTGTGCCGCCGTTGGTGTATAGGGCAATGCGGCAATGACACGCGCCTGAAGTCGGCCGTCCCCCCGGGTGCTGCGACCCGGCTTTCGGCGTTCTGTTTGCCGGGCCAGTGCCAATGTAATCTGATGGGCATATAATTCGTCATACGCCAATCGTTCACGTGCCGGCGCAGTCGAAACCAGATCTTCCTGACTGCGCGGATCATGAGCGGCGGCGACCGCCTCATTAAATCCTGGCCATCCGGCGCTGGTTTTCTGTGAAGAATCTATCCACTCGTCCAATTGAGGCAGTTTTGCCAATGCGCCCCGCGTGGCCTTGAACATCAATTTCTGGGTGACGCCGTCGGTCAGCGGGTAGATAGGCTCAAAAGCGGGAATCGAACGAAGATCTTCTTCCGGAACGGAAAAATCCGGATGCACCATCTGTGCCATCCCGTCAAAAACCTCTACCCGGCCAGAAACGATCCGCCGGGATCCCTCCGGCAGCTGCCGCGCCAGATAATCGCCACGCGCATGAAAATATACCAATTGAAAATGCGTTTCCGAATCTTCTACATGAATACGATATGCGCCCCCCTTGGTGCGGGCATGCCTATGTGCCCCTATGGTGACAGCGACGGTCAGGGTCGCGGGCAAGAGCGCACCTTTTACACTGTTGCGCAGGCTTCGGTCGATACCGGCATAGGGCAGCGTAAACAAAAGATCACGTGGGGTCTGTACCCCCAATTGAACAAAATGTTGCGCCGTTTTCGGGCCTACCCCATCCAGCGTCTCAAGGCCGGCAAACAATGGAAAAAGAGGTTCGGGACGCTGGTTCATGAGGCCCCGATCAGCTTGAGCCATTCGCCCTCACTGAGGGTTTCCACACCGAGATCAGCCGCTTTCTTTGCCTTGGAGCCCGCCCCTGGCCCCGCAACCAGAATATCCGTTTTTGCGCTGACCGATCCGGAAACTTTGGCCCCCAAACGCTCTGCGCGGGCTTTGGCTTCGGCGCGGCTCATCTGTTCCAATGTACCGGTAAAGACAACGACCTTGCCTGCAACCGGACTTCCCGAAGTGTCGGGGCGTGTGACAGGTTGCACTTCTAACTGGGCGATCAACCGGTCGATCGACGCTCTTTCACGTTCCTGCGCAAAGGCACTGACCAGTGATCCAGCCATGACGCTGCCCACACCATCAATGTCGATCAGGTCTTCCCAGGCGGCCCCTTCCAAAGGCGCGGCCTTCTTCATCGCCGTTTCAAATGTCGACCAATCGCCATAGTGCATGGCCACGAGGGATGATGCCGCTTCGCCCATGTGACGAATCCCGAGGGCAAATATCAAACGATCCAGCGGGATCCGCCGCTTTTCATCGATGCTATGAAACAGGTTCGTCGCGGATTTCTCACCCCAGCCTTCGCGGTTCTTAAGCTGTTGCAGCCCCTGGGAATAACGTTCCTTGAGTGTAAATATATCCGCCGGTTCCGCGATCCATCCGTCAGTGTAGAACTGTTCTACCTGCCTGGCTCCCAACCCTTCGATGTCAAAGGCAGCTCGTGAAACAAAATGCTTGAGCTTTTCCACCGCCTGCGCCGGACAGATCAGTCCTCCCGTGCATCGGCGCACCGCATCGCCGGGTTCGCGCAGGGCTTCGGACCCGCATTCGGGACAGGTGTCGGGAAAAACAAAGGCTTTGGCGTTCTCTGGGCGCCTGGAAAGATCTACATCCGCAATCTTGGGGATCACATCACCGGCGCGATAGACTTGGACCCAATCGCCAATGCGAATGTCCTTGCCGCCCCGAATTTCGCCCCCTTTGCTATCAAGACCCTTGATATAGTCTTCGTTGTGCAGGGTTGCGTTAGAAACAACAACGCCGCCAACTGTCACCGGCTGCAACCGTGCGACCGGTGACAATGCACCAGTACGGCCCACCTGAATGTCGATGCCTGTCAGCCATGTCCATGCCAGTTCTGCCGCGAATTTATGGGCTATGGCCCAACGCGGAGTGGTAGAGCGAAACCCCAGCCGTTCCTGCAATGCCAAATCGTTCACCTTGTACACCACACCGTCAATGTCATATCCCAGCGTGGCACGTTGGGTTTCTATTTTTTCATAGTGTGTGAGCAATTCAGCCGGCCCGTTGCACAAAGCTGTCAACGGATTGGTGGCAAAGCCAAAGGCCTGTAAGCGGTCAATCGCGTTTTTCTGTGTATCCGCCAAGGGGGCTGACACTGCGCCCCAGGCGTAGGCAAAGAACTTCAGCGGACGCGCCTGCGTAATCCTGCTGTCCAATTGACGCAATGATCCTGCGGCAGCATTGCGCGGATTGGCAAAGGCTTTGGCCCCTGCGTCCAACTGACGACTGTTCAATGCTTCAAAGTCCGTATGACTCATATACACTTCACCACGGACCTCAAGAACGGCGGGCGCATCGGTTATTTTTTCGGGAATATCGGCAATCGTGCGGGCATTTGCGGTGACATTTTCTCCCACTGCGCCATCCCCGCGCGTCGCAGCCTGTACCAAGGCGCCGTTCTCATAACGCAGTGACAAGGACAGCCCATCAATCTTAGGTTCTGCGGTGAAGGCAAGCGGGGCATCCGGCCCAAGGCCCAGAAACTTTCGAATGCGCGCATCAAATTCGGTCACGTCCTCGGCGTCAAATGCGTTCGACAACGACAGCATCGCCACTGCATGTGTGACCTTGGAAAAACCTTCTGCCGGGGCGGCACCCACCTGCTCGGACGGGCTGTCGGCGCGTTTCAATTCGGGGAACCGAGCTTCGATAGCAGCATTGCGTTGTTTCAGCGCATCATAGGTGGCATCATCAAGCCTGGGGTCGTCCGCTGAATGATAATCGTGATTGGCACCGGCAAGAATACCGGCCAGCCGCGCCAGTTCAATTGCCGCTTGATCAGCCGTCAAAATGTCTACGTCAATCTGTGCTGTCATCGCTGATGCTTTGCCCCTGTCGGTTTCTTTAACCAACAGATAGGTTGCAGCGCAAAGCAGGTCTAGCGCGATTTGGCGTTATCTCATGTTCACGCTGTTGCGGCCAAGCTCATCTGGCCGGGTTCCGGGTCTCGCAGGACATAGCCACGTCCCCATACCGTTTCGATATAATTTTCGCCGCCTGTTGCGATGCTCAGCTTCTTGCGTAGCTTGCAAATAAATACATCGATGATCTTCAGTTCGGGTTCATCCATGCCCCCGTAAAGGTGGTTAAGAAACATTTCCTTGGTCAGGGTTGTGCCCTTGCGCAGGGAAAGCAGCTCAAGCATCTGATATTCCTTGCCCGTCAAATGCACGGTCTGATTGTCGACACTCACCGTTTTTGCATCAAGATTGACGGCGATTTGCCCTGTCTCGATAACAGATTGCGAATGCCCCTTGGACCGCCTGATGATTGCATGGATTCGGGCCACCAGTTCTTCGCGGTGAAACGGTTTCGTCAGGTAATCGTCTGCACCGAATCCGAACCCCTTGATCTTGTTCTCCGTATCGTCGGACCCGGAAAGGATCAGGATCGGCGTTTCAATCCGGCTCAACCGCAGTTGCCGCAATACCTCATGGCCATTCATGTCGGGGAGTTCGAGATCCAGCAGAATAAGATCATAATCATACAATTTTGCCAAATCTATCCCTTCTTCCCCCAAATCGGTAGCGTAGACGTTCAAATTGGCATGTGTCAGCATCAACTCAATGCTGCGCGAGGTTGTTGGGTCATCTTCGACAAGCAGTACACGCATTCATCTTCTCCAAATCGTCTTCATCACGGTTGGACTGGATCGTGAACATAAAAGGTTAACCACCCGTTACCGATGTGCAAAATCTAAACAAACAACTTAAGGTTGTCTATACTTTTGTACCATTGTTGCCTTCAATGCGGATTCACCGTGTTCTGTAACGGCGCGTACCCACTCAAGAAATTCTTCTTCGCTGATTTGATAGCGCGCAAGCGCTTCCTCCTGGCTCAGCAGGCCGTATACGACCCCACGAACAACTGCCGCCTTGCGTGAAGCAACCCACCGCCTTGTTTTAGTACTTGGCAGGTCGGCCTGGCTCATGATGCTGCCATCGGCCAGCGTCACAGACCGCAGGCCATCCACTTTTTTCAGATACATCAATACTATCCAATCCTTCGTACAGAAAGCAGATTGACCAGATTGCCCTTAACGCCGCATGAAGCAGCCCCTTGTGAGTAGTTAGGATTTTCCTATATTCCCTCCTAACAACTCCCGGAGAGCATGATGCCGCTTGATCAGACCCCACCGCTGAATTCTCTTGGCTTTGCCAAGGCCCCCGCCGACACTCGGGTCGTGGTGGCAATGTCGGGTGGTGTCGACAGTTCGGTCGTGGCCGCGATGCTGTCTGAAGAAGGCTATGACGTCATCGGCGTCACGCTTCAACTGTACGATCACGGCGCAGCCTTGGCCAAAAAAGGTGCCTGTTGCGCAGGGATCGACATTCACGATGCGCGTCGCGTCGCCGAGGAAATGGGTTTTCCGCATTATGTCCTGGACTATGAAAATATTTTCCAGGATGCCGTTATCGACGAATTTGCAGACAGCTATCTGAACGGGGCGACGCCTGTACCCTGCATCCGCTGCAACGAACGGGTCAAGTTCAAGGACCTGCTTGAAACCGCACGCGACCTTGAAGCGGACTGCATGGCGACCGGACACTACATCCAACGCAAAATGGGCACCGAAGGTCCGGAATTACACAGTGCCGCAGATGCCAGCCGAGACCAGAGCTATTTTCTGTTTTCCACCACGGCGGAACAGCTTGACTTCTTGCGCTTTCCATTGGGTCATCTGCCTTCCAAGGACGATACGCGGGCATTAGCTGCAAAATACGGTCTGAGTGTTGCTATGAAACCGGACAGTCAGGATATTTGCTTTGTCCCGAACGGTGATTACGCTGCCGTCATTCGCAAATTGCGCCCCGAAGCAGAAGGCCCCGGCAATATTGTTGATGCCAACGGTACAGTTCTGGCCCGACATGATGGGATCATACATTACACCATCGGGCAACGCCGTGGCCTTGGCATCGGGGGGTTGGCGGATCCATTGTATGTTGTAAAACTCGATGCCGACCGCAAGGAAGTCGTCGTAGGACCAAAATCCATGCTGGCAACCCGCACCGTACCCGTGCGTGAAATCAACTGGTTGGGTGATGCGCCGATGATGTCACGCAGCGAATGGCCGATTGCGGTCAAGGTCCGCTCAACACGGCCACCGCGTGATGCCATTTTGCGCCCCATCAGCGACACAACAGCAGAGGTCGAATTGCTGACCCCGGAACAAGGTGTTTCGCCGGGCCAGGCCTGTGTCTTTTACGACCCCGAGAGTAGCCGCATCTTTGGCGGCGGTTGGATTCATAAAGGCTGATCCAGCCCCGGAGGGCGCAAACGGTTACCAAGCTGGGAGGGCGTGGATGCGGTGCGTCAGCGTCACCGGGTTTTGATCAGATCCCCCTCTCAAAGTGGCAAAGCCCCATCAGAGGTTACAATCCTTCCAGCACCGCCCTGGCCGCCCGCAAACCGGGTGCCTCTCCACCCTGCCCCAGGCGCTTCATCGCAAGCGCCATTGCCTGATATTGCGTATCCGGCCCATCCAGAATATGCAGAATCCCTTCGGCGATCGGGCCGGGTCTGCAATTTGCGCCGATGTATTCCGGCACCGCGCGGGTTTCAGAGACCAGATTCACCAAGGTCACCGTATCAACCTTGACCATCCGTCCAATGACCTGACGGCTCAGCCAGTTCATATCATAAGCGATCACCATCGGCGTTTCACTGGCCGCCAGTTCAAGCGATACAGTGCCTGATACCGCCAGCGCCACATCTGCGGCACGGAAGGCAGCGCGTTTTTCAGCAAGCGGATCAACGCCCTGGTTCGACAACGGATCCAGCACCACAGGCTGCACACCCCAGTTACGCACCAGCATGCGCACGGCCTTGACCACAGGTGCCGCAGCGGGGATCACCACACGCATTTCGGGACGGGCGACCTGTAATCGTGCGACGACCTGTTGAAACACCGGTCCAAGGCGTGACACTTCGCTTTGGCGTGATCCGGGCAAAACAAGAAGCAACGGCGCATCGCCAAGCCCATGTTTCGCGCGAAAGGCCGCGGCTTGCGCAGCACTTGCCACAGGTTCCGCGACCACTGGATGACCAACAAAGTCGCAACGCATGCCCGCCGCTTCCATATAGGGAGGTTCAAAAGGCAAAAGGGCCAAAACCTGATCTATGTAGCGCGCCATCTTTTCAGCCCGACCAGGGCGCCATGCCCAAACAGTGGGCGCAACATAGTGCACACATCTGATCTGGCTTACCGCCTTTACCTGACGCGCAACGCGCAACGAAAAATCGGGGCTGTCGATCGTAATCAATACATCCGGCTGCATGTCGACAACGGCCGCCGCGGTTTGATTGATCCGCAATTTCAGGGCACGGTACCTGGGCAGGATCTCGGCCAGTCCCATCACACTCAACTCCGACATGTCAAACCGGCTGTTGAGCCCCTCGGCCGCCATGGCTGAACCGCCTATTCCTTCAAAGTGCACATCAGGCCGCAGGCTTTTTAGCCCCGCCATAAGCGCGCCGCCCAATTTGTCTCCCGAAGGTTCGCCGGCGAGAATAAATACCTTCACTCTGTGCCTCCACGGCGCGACCAAAGCACAAGTCCATATTCATCGGCAAGAGCGGTGCAGCGCGTCGCATCAAGGACAATCACATCCCCTTCATCCACGATCACCCCGACAAGTCCGGCCTCATGTGCGGCCTTGATCGTATCTGGTCCGATCGTGGGCAGGTCGATCTCACGGATCTGACCTATCTTTGGTCCCTTGCACAAGATCGCATTCATCTTGGGGGTCTTGGGTGGCAGTGTTGCAAGCAGATGATCTGTCCCCCCCATGGTTTCAATGCCCAGAACCTGTTCCTGACCGATCACACAGGCCTGACCGATGTCCAAAGGGGCCAAACCGGCAAGAACCGCTTCACCCCGCGCAGCATCACGGCGCATCTGTGCATCGGGCCATTTTTCAGACAGGACACCTTGCTCGGCGACCAAATCGGGCAGCAGCACATCCGCGCCCACTACTGTAAAACCTGTCTGTTCGAATATCTCTTTGATAATCTGCAACGCTCCGTTGTCCCCGGCTGCCAAAGCCTTTTGAAACAAGGGCACCAATGGCAGTGTTTCAGCATCCAGTTTGCTTGGATCAAGGTCGGGCCTGTCGATCACGCCGCAAAAACAAACCTGCGTCACGCCACGTTCCCCGAGGTCAACCAGAAGCGTGCCGAGCGTTTCAAGCCGGAAGGTCAAATCCACCTCAAGCCCGTCGGGCACGGTGCCCTCGTAAGCGCAAATGACGGGGGCTACCTCTTGCGATCGCGCCACCTCAATCGGCAAACGTCCACGGCCTGCGATCAACGCCAGCGTCATTTCGGCGTCAGGAAATGGCGACCGGTGTCGGCCTGAACAAAATCTACGATCTGGCGGACATAATCGCTTTCTGTTTCCTCCCCTAACCGGCGGGCGCGATCATGAAACGTGCCGTCGCCCTGGGCCAACATCTGAAAAGCCGCCCTGAGCGCCGTAATATCGGCTCGGGCGACGCCGCGCCGTTTCAGACCGACAAGGTTCAACCCATCGAGTTCACCTCGCGGTGCCTGTACCAGACCGTAAGGAATAACATCGTTTGTCACCATTGTGACTGCCCCGATGATGGCGCCCTGCCCGATACGCACAAACTGGTGAATACCGGCAAGTCCACCAATGATCACATCATCCTCAAGGATGCAGTGACCGGCGACAGCAGCCGAATTCACCACGATGACGCGATTTCCCAGGATTGCATCATGCGCGATATGGCAACCGGCCATGAATAAACCGTCATCGCCAATCTTTGTCAGCCCGCCGCCCCCTTCGGTACCGCAGTTCATCGTGACATGTTCACGAATGCGGTTGCGTTTGCCGATCACGAGGCGGCTTGCCTCTCCCTTGAACTTCAAATCCTGTGGAATCTCACCAATCACTGCAAAAGAAAAGATTACAGTGTCTTCACCCACTTCGGTGCGTCCCTTGACCACCACATGAGACTTTAATTCAACGCCGGCTTTCAACACTACCTCGGGTCCGACCAGACAAAAGGGCCCTATCACCACCGACGGGTCGATCTGCGCCCCTTCTTCGATCAGCGCAGAGGGGTGGATGTTGCTCATTTCGGCAGATCCAGCATGGCCATGAATTCGGCTTCTGCGGCCATTTCACCTTCGACCGTTGCCACACCTGAGAATTTCCAGATCTTTCCACCGGCCTTGCCACGCAGCGTCTTGAGATCCATGCGCAGCACGTCACCGGGCACTACCTTGCGGCGGAATTTGCATTTGTCGATGGACATGAAATAGATCAGCATTTCCTTGTCCATCTGATCAAGGGCGACCCCCACCATCACGCCAGCGGTCTGCGCCATTGCTTCGACGATAGTGACCCCGGGCATGATCGGCGAGCCCGGAAAATGGCCCTGAAAATGGGGTTCGTTCATGGTGACATTCTTGTACCCAACCGCGGATTCCGTGCCGTTGATCTCATCAACCTTGTCGACCAGCAGGAACGGGTAACGATGTGGCAGGATCCGTTGGATCATCTGGATGTCAGCGCGCTGGAGGTCTTGACCGGTCATGCGGTGTCCTTTGGTGTCTTCAAATGTACCGAGATGGCTATCAATTTCTGGACATGCGGGCAAGCGGCGCTCAATCAGAGCCGCTGCCCAATGTTTCATTTATCCGCGCGATTGCGTCGTCGGTGATCTCGATCGCGGAGGAACTTACAAAGACAGAACGCAATTCAAGGATCACTGCGGCATCGGTTTCGCGCATCAAACGTTCAAGCACCGGACCGGCCGCGCCGAGGAAAACCTCGCGTTCCTGATCCAGCAATGTGGTCAGTGCACGCCCTTTGGTTGCCTGTACCTGCCTGATTTGCTGTACTTTTTCATCAAATTCATTGGCAAGCGTTCGGAACTCTTCCGCATCCATGGTGGCACGCACCTCTGTCAGCTGCTTTTCCTCGGCCTCAAGATCCGCTTCGATCTTGCGGTTTTCCGCAGCCAAGGCTGTGCCTTTGGCTTCGACTTCGGCGGCAACGCGCTGGCCAAACTCGCTTTCCAGAAACAACCGTTCAGAATCAATTGTGAGGATCGGACTTACAACGCTTCCGCGATTTAGGTCAGCGACGGACAAGCCCTGCTGCGCGCCGCCCGCCTGCACTTGTCCCAAAAGAGCCAAGGCAACCAGAATTGGGCGCACCGCACTCCGCATCACTTAAAATTGAGTGCGGAGCGTGATCTCAAACGACTGTTCTTCGTCAAAATCCTCGCTTTTCAGCGCTTTGGAGAAGTTGAACTGCAAAGGACCAACCGGTGTTGTCCAGAAAAGGGAAACCCCGACCACATGACGGAAAGACCCGGTTTCGCCCAGGATCGTGCCGCCATTCGGATTGACGTCATCCAAATTCCAAAGATTGGCTACGTCATAGAAAACGCCGCCGGAAATGCCGTATTCTTCGGGCAGCCCCAAGGGGAATTCCGCTTCGAAACGGGCGGCGACATATAGGTTGCCCCCAAGTGGATCATTTGTCGTCCCGCTTACATCGCGTGGACCAATGCCACCGGGTTCGAAACCGCGAATAATCGACGGGCTAAGCAAGAACCGGTCAACCACTCGGTTGGTGCCCTCCTGCCAAGCCAATGCCCCCCCTTCGAGCGTTGCCCGCAGGGTCACGTCTTCGTTGAAGACACGCTTTTCACCAACGACCTTGGCCACGGTCTTGATGAATTTGCTGTCACCACCGAGGCCGGCAAAATCCTGACTGAACTGAAACAACACACCCGCATTCGGGTCCAGCCCGCTGCGCCGCGTGTCATAGGTATATTCATACCCGATCGACGACGAAACTTGCGCACCCGCTGCGATGTCACCACCGATCGTCAGACCGTTTTCCGAAGGGTCACGTTCCAGAAGCTCAATCTGCTCTGCAGTATAGCGCAGCGACAAACGCCCGTTTTCGCTGACAGGAAAGGACAGCGAAGGTTGGAAAATCAACCGTTCAGTGTCGTAGCTTGCATAGGTGGAATTGGTTTCAGCATAGTCGATGTTCAGACCAAAGGCCAAATCGCGTCCCAACAGCGCAGGTTCGACGAAATTGATGCCATAACGTGTGGCGTCTTCGGCAGTTGAGATCGACAGCGAAAGCTTTTGGCCACGCCCCAGAAAGTTCTCTTCGGCAAAGCTGACCGCGACCCCAATGCCATCGTTGTTGGAAAACGACCCGCCAAAGTTCAAGGAACCCGTGGGTTTTTCGACAACATCAACATCGACGACAACCTGTTCACCACTTGACCCTTGCCGCGCGTTAACTTCGGCGGTTTCAAAATAGTTCAACGCGCGAATACGTTCTGCCGCCTGACGAATTTCGCGTGGATTGAAGGGATCACCCTCGACACTGTCGAACTGCCGGCGGATGACGCGATCAAGCGTTGTTGTATTCCCCTCAATATCAATGCGTTCTACAAACACGCGCGGTCCGCGGCTGATGACATAGGTTACATCCAGAGTCAGATCACGATCATTGCGGTTTATCTGCGGCTCAACGCGCATGAAATCAACGCCATCACGGATCGCCTGGCGTTCAAGCCGTGCAATATCTGCCTCTACAAGCGTGGGGGAATAGACCACACCGGGGCGGATTTTCACAATTTTTCGGTAGGTTTCGGGATCGACGCCGTTCATCTCGGACACGACCGAAACCTCGCCGAACTTGAATTGTTGTCCCTCGGTCACATTATAAGAAACGAAAAAGCCGTCCCGTTCCTCTGTCAACTCGCCATTGACGGCGGTGGTGCGCATATCGACATACCCACGCGAAAGATAAAAATCGCGCAACAATTGTTTGTCGACTTCGACCTGTGCTTCACGAAAGGTATCGCGCTTGACCAGTCGGCGAAAGATTCCCGCCTGTTTGGTGCCCAGAACCCGCCGCAGGCGGCGGTCGGAATATTTGCGGTTGCCGACAAAGCTCAACCGTTCGATTTCAACGTTATTGCCTTCAAAGATTTCAAAGACCAGATCGACGCGGTTTTGGTCGCGCCGGATAATACGGGGTTGAACACGCGCTGCGATACGCCCTTCCGAGCTATAGGCCTCGGCGATGGCGGCAGCATCGGATTTTGCCTGCGCCGGGTTGAAAACCCTACGTTCGGTGGAACCGATAAGTTGTTCCAGCACCTCGTCCTTGATCCGCTTGTTCCCTTCGAACCGCACACGGTTCAAAGTAGGCAGTTCGACAACTGAGATAACCAGCGTGTTTCCGCGTGGTTCAATCTCGACGCTCTCGAACAAACCGGAATTCTGCAGGTTTTGATAGGCATCGTTCAATTGACCACCCGAAACCGGTTGGCCACGGCTGATTCCAGCGCGGCGCAAAACCGCAGCATCACCAATCCGGTCGTTGCCGTTGATCTGGACCGAATTGAACTGGTATTGCTGGGCTTGTACAGGCATGGGCATAGCCACCCAACCCACTGATAACAATGCGCAAACCGACGCACTTTGTGCAAGTTTGGCAATTGACGTTTTTCTGGCCTGTTTGAAAGGCGCTTTGCCCCACGTGCTCGGTCTCATGGTTTCAACCCACTCAATAGACTTCATTATGCCCCTGAGTACGTTAGCGATGCGGCTTTGTCAAAACCCTCACAGGCAAAAAGCACTACATAAAGCAGTGCAATTCAGCGCAAAAACATCATCATGTGGGTAAGGAGAGGCTTAGAGAGCCCCGATAAACGCCCCAGCGGCCAGGGCAAGAGCAATCGTAAAGATATAAAGCACGCGATCCCAGTTGAGATCCATCAAAAGGCTGAGGCCGCGATAAGAACTTTGAATGGTTTGCATGAGGTCAATCCTTTGGGTTGGAGTCAACCTATCCGCTGATTGGGGCATGATTTGGACGAAATGTGGCAAAATGGGGGCATTTGCAAAGTCACCCCCATTTTTGCGAATTTTCTTGGGTCTTGATCCTCAAGGGCAAAAAAGATCGTTGCCCAACGCAAACACCATCAGCGACAGCACCATCGCCAGACCAATCGTCATCAAAACCTTCAGTGCCTTGTCGCTTGGTGGTTTGCCGGTGACCGCCTCATAGGCGTAAAATGTCAGGTGGCCTCCATCCAGTGCTGGCACAGGGAACAGGTTCAACAGGCCCACAGCCGTGCTGAGCACCGCGATGAAATAGATGAATGATTGTGCTCCTTGACTTGCCATCGCCCCTGAGGTTTGGGCGATGCCCACCGGCCCGCTGAGGTTACAGGTACTTATGTTGCCCACAATCATTTCGCGCAGACCCGATAGGGAACCGGTAATAATACGCCATGTATTCGCAACCCCGCCACCAATAGCATCGGTCAGATCCGGTCTTTCGGTGGCCGCTTCAAAGGCCATGCCCCCCGCAATGCCAATGCGCAGAGCCCGCTTGAACGATCCATCTGCCTGCGGTTCATCAACCTGTTTTGGCGTCATGGTGAAATCAAGGGTTTCACCATCGCGCCAAACGCGCAACGAAAGCGGAGCACCATCAGAGCTTTCGACGGCAGATTTCAGTTCAGCAAAGGCAAAGACATCCTTGCCGTCGATCCCGGTTATCACATCGCCCGGTTGCAATCCCGCATCAATCGCAGCGGATTGCGGGACCACCTGCAACACCACCGGCGGCAGTAAGTATGGGCCATCGACTGACATTTCGACACCATCGCGTCGAACACCATAGGTAATCAGCGGTTCTTTGGGCAAAGCCTCTATGAAATCGGCGTAGGCCGGATTTTCCTCTGGAATTACACTGCCCTGAACGGTCACGATTTCATCGCCTACCTGTAGTTCCGCGCCCCCTTGTGGCAGGTCTCGCAATTCACCAACCGTCAGCGGTGCCCGTGGAACGCCAACCGAAAAACTAACCGCGACAAAGATCATGATCGACATTGCGAAATTGAATGCAGGACCCGCCGCAACGGTTAACGTGCGCGCCCAGAGTGGCGCACCATGCATCGTATGCCGCGCCGCCTCCGGGTCATCAGCCACGGCTGCCATCGCTTCTTCATCCTTGCCAGAAGCGGCATTCGCATCCCCTGCAAATTTGACATAGCCGCCAAACGGCAGAGCTGCGATTTGCCAAACAGTGCCGCGTTTGTCGGTGCCCGACCACAAAACCGGGCCGAACCCCAGCGAAAACACATCCGCCTTGATCCCGCACCAACGGCCTACGATATAGTGGCCATATTCGTGAACTGCCACGATCACCGAAAGCGCGATGACAAAGGCCAGCAACGTCCAGATCAAACCGCCAAATTGCGGTATCAGCCCAACAATATCCAAAACTCTACCCTGCTCTTTTATGAATGGCGTCTTGTGCCGCCTGACGTGCCAAATGGTCTATTTGCAGCACGTTATCAAGGGTCATGGTGGCAGCAATATGACCATCCGAAGCTGCAATTCTGGCCAGAACGTCCTCAACCACCTCTGCCATCTGGGGAAAATTGATCCGACCGGCGATAAATCCGTCCAATGCCGTTTCCTTGGCTGCATTGAACACAGCCCCCATCATGCCACCCGCCTGCATGGTCTCACGCGCAAGACGCAGGGCGGGCCAGCGCCCTTCGTTCGGGGCGCGAAACTCAAGGCTGCCAATCGCGGCAAGGTCAAGCCGTTCGACCGGCAATTGGCGGCGTTCGGGATGGTGCAACGCAAATCCGATCGCATGACGCATATCAGGGGGACCGACATGGGCCATGAGCGCGCCATCGTTAAATCCGACCAGTGCATGAATCATGGATTGTGGATGAACCAGAACCTCGATCTGTTCGGGCGAAACATCAAAAAACTCATGAGTTTCTATTACTTCCATGGCTTTGTTAAACATGGATGCACTGTCGATCGTTATCCGCTGGCCCATATCCCAATTGGGGTGGTTCGAGGCCTGATCCAATGTTGCTTCGCATAGTTTGTCGACGGGCCAATCCCGAAAGGCACCGCCGCTTGCCGTGATGATGATGCGCTCGACCGCCTTCAGATCCTCACCGATCAACGCTTGATAAATGGCCGAATGTTCTGAATCAACCGGGAGAATTTTCGTGCCATGCCGACCTGCGGTTTCCAGCACCAGCCTACCCGCACAGACCAGCGATTCCTTGTTTGCCAGCGCCAGAGTGGTGCCCTGTTCCAGCGCGGCCAGCCCCGGTGCCAGACCTGCTGCGCCGACAATCGCCGACATGATCCAGTCAGCAGGGCGTGACGCAGCTTCAATGATTGCGGCCTTGCCTGCGCCCGCGTCAATGCCAGACCCCTGCAAGGCATCGCGCAGGTCATCCAACAGATGATCATGTGCGGTAACAGCAATATCGGCGCGCAATGCAATGGCATCCTGTGCGAGCTGTGCAATATTGCCAGCCCCCGTCAAGGCGACCACGTCATATTCCCCGGCTGCACGTGCAATCAAATCAATCGTGTTCTGCCCAATGGAGCCCGTCGCCCCCAAAATGCTGACCCGTCGCATGGATCAGTTGAGGCCCGGTGGAAAACCGACAAGCTGCCCGATGACCAGCAATAGCACGGCTGCACCAAGCATGCCGTCAAAACGATCCATCAGGCCGCCATGGCCAGGAATCAGGCTGGAACTGTCTTTCACACCCATTTTTCGCTTGAGGGCGGATTCGGCAATGTCGCCGATCTGCGATGCCATCGACAGAACAATCGAGACGCAGACCAGTTGCAACCAGATGCCTGTATTGATTGAAAAAAGCAGCCCGACAATCGCGGCCCCGATCCATCCGGCAACTGTGCCGGACCATGTTTTCTTGGGCGATACCGCCGGCCAGAGCTTTGGCCCGCCAATCATTCGGCCGGCAAAATAGCCTGCGACGTCGGTTGCAACCACAACCAACACCAACCATAGCATCCAGCCAAAGCCCAGATCGTCACGGACCTGCATCAGGCTGTAACCCGTAAGCAGGATAACCAAGGTAAATGCCGCGTAGATCCGGCGATTGTTGGTCAGCAGGGACTGGCCGACAAGCACCGGCACCAACAACAGGACCAACGCCACAATCACGGGCAAATAAATCGCCGCGAACACTGCAACGCCCGTCAATGCACCCAGTTGCAATTGCTCATGTTTGACACCGGGTCGCAGCATGCCGACCAATTCCCAAACCATGATCGCGCAAATTAAAGACACCAGCAGGTGAAACACATGTCCGCCCAATGCGATACTGACAAGACCGACAGCGACCATCACGGCACCTGCCCCCACGCGTGCTTTGAGATCGGACCAGTTTTGCGCGGTATTTTTCATTTCAAAGCTCATCTCTTGACGCCGCCGAAACGGCGATCACGATTGCCGTAGGACGCACATAATTCGCCAAACTCTGCCCGCGTGAAATCCGGCCAGAGCGTGTCGATAAACTCATATTCCGCATAGGCCGACTGCCACAGCAAGAAATTCGATATTCGGGCTTCGCCGCTGGTGCGGATTACAAGGTCCGGATCTGGCAAAACGTATGTATCCAGGTATCTTGGAAGGGTTTCTTCATCCACGCTCTCAGGGTCGAGCTTACCAGCCGCCACATCCTGTGCCAAACGCTGGGTGGCACGGGCCACCTCGTCACGGCCCCCGTAGTTGATCGCAATTGTGAGGTTCACCTTGCTGTTGTCGGCGGTTGCTTCTTCCAGTTCGTTCATCAGCTTGGTCAGCTTGCTATCCAGACGCACCCGGTCGCCGATGAAACGCACACGGACACCGCGTTCTTGCAAATGCCGGGTTTCCTTGGTGATGTAGCGGCGGAAAAGGCTCATCAATCCGGCAACCTCGACTTGGGTACGTTTCCAATTCTCCGTTGAAAAAGCGAATATAGTCAAATACTTGACCCCGAAATCAGGGCAGGATTCAACAATTTCCCGCACCCGTTTCGCACCTGCATGATGTCCAAAAAGGCGTGGTCGCCCCCGTTGGGTCGCCCAACGGCCATTGCCGTCCATGATGATCGCTACGTGGCGCGGGCAGCCTTCGACCTTGTCGGAAGTGGCGTCGTCTGATCCGGTTTCTTTAGCAGATTTCGCCATCGACAACTTGTTCCTTGGTTTCCATCCGGGGCGGCACCATGCCCTTCAAGCAGTGAAACCCTCGGAAGGAAGGCCTCAGGAAACTGCTTAAACCTGCATAATCTCGGCTTGTTTGGTTTCAAGCTGTTCATCGACCAACTTGATGAATTTGTCGGTCAGATCCTGCATCTCGTTTTCCCAGAATTTCTGGTCATCCTCTGACATGCCATCGGCCTTGGCCTTTTTGATCTGGTCCATCCCATCGCGCCGGATATTGCGCATCGAGACACGGGCGTTTTCAGCATAGCTTCCCGCCACCTTGGTCAACTGCGTGCGGCGTTCTTCGTTCAGTTCCGGGATCGGCAGCATGATGATTGTTCCGTTCAGCTGCGGGTTGATACCAAGTCCGCTTTCTCGGATCGCTTTTTCAACCTTGCCGACCAACCCCTTGTCCCAGACATTGATCGTAACCATACGCGGTTCGGGCACGTTTACCGTCCCGACCTGGTTGATCGGTGTCATGGAGCCATAGGCGTCCACCATCACCGGCTCCAGCATCGACGCCGAAGCCCGCCCCGTTCGCAGCGACGCAAATTCGGTGCGCAATGAAGAGATTGCCCCTTTCATGCGCCGTTCAAGGTCATCTGTATCGAGCATAAAATCGTCTGACATTTGGTCTGTCCCTGTGGTCTTATGCGTCTATCAACGCGGTATTTAGGCTTGATCAATTGTATAGAGCATCCGATGCGGGAAACACCAGATGCCTTTGAAAGGGGTGATCGATTAATCCTGAACCCGCGTATAGGTTCCCTTGCCCGACAGAATACCGCGGAATCCACCCGGTTCATCCAAGGAGAACACGATGATGGGCAGGTTATTGTCCCGCGCCAGGGCAATGGCCGAGGCATCCATCACACCCAGCCGCTTTTGCAATACATCATCATAGGTTACCGTGTCATAGCGTTTTGCATCCGCGAATTTGGCCGGGTCTTTGTCGTAGACGCCGTCAACCTTGGTACCTTTGAAGATTGCGCGACAGGACATTTCGTTTGCCCGCAGCGTCGCAGCCGTATCCGTGGTGAAATAGGGATTACCCGTCCCTGCGGCAAAAATGCAGACACGCTTTTTCTCAAGGTGGCGCACGGCGCGACGGCGAATATAGGGTTCGGCAACTTCATTCATCGTAATCGCTGAAATCACCCGTGTATGGATCCCCAATCCCTCAAGCGAGGATTGCATGGCCAGGGCATTCATCACTGTGGCCAACATGCCCATATAATCCGCAGTTGTACGCTCCATCCCCTGTGCGCTGCCTTGCAAGCCACGGAAAATATTGCCGCCGCCAATGACCATGCAGATCTCGACGCCCATTTCATGCACACTTTGGACTTCGCGTGCGATACGTTCCACCGTGGGCGGATGCAGGCCAAACCCCTGATCTCCCATCAGCGCCTCCCCTGATATCTTGAGCATCACACGGTCATAGGTCACATCAGTAGAATCGGAGGGCATGGAGGAGCACCTTTCAGGACGGGGTGTTTCAATTTGGGGCAAAATGTCCCAAATGGAAGACATGTTCAATGCGCCTAACATGAGGTGGGTAAAGAAATGCAAATATCCGCCTCTATGAATAGCATCCTGGCTCAGGTGCCCAGGGAAAAACCCGTGTTGATTGCTGGGCCGACTGCCAGTGGGAAATCGGCTTTGGCCCTTGAAATCGCGACGCGTCAGGGCGGCGTGATTGTGAATGCTGACGCAAGCCAGGTCTATGACTGCTGGCGTGTGATCACCGCCCGACCTTCGGTTGCGGAAGAAGCTGCAGCACCACACGCCCTTTATGGGCATATCGGCGCAAGGGAGGATTATTCGACAGGTCATTGGTTGCGCGAGGTCAGGAATATCCTTGCGCGGGGGGAACGTGCCATCGTGACAGGTGGGACAGGTTTGTATTTTACCGCGCTCACGCAGGGTTTGGCCGAAATACCTGCCATACCGCCGCTCATACGTCAGCAGGCAGACTGCCTGACAATCGAGGAAATGCTTGAAGCTCTGGATACTGCGACCTGCAACCGGATTGACACGCAAAACCGTGCCAGAGTGCAGCGAGCATGGGAGGTCTTGACCGCTACTGGAAAAGGTCTGGCCACCTGGCAGGACAACACCGGACCACCGGTTTTACCACGCGGTGCCTGTCACCCAATCGTATTCGATGTGCAAAAAGACTGGTTGAACGCACGGATTGCAAAGCGTTTTGGCCTGATGGTTGATCAGGGTGCCCTGACCGAGGTCGAAAAGGTATATCCAAGCTACGACCCGTCCCTGCCCGCGCATCGCGCCATTGGCGTGCCCGAGTTGATGGCACATCTGAACGGAGATATGACATTGGACGACGCCATCGAGAAAGCCGTGATCGCAACCCGCCAATTCGCCAAGCGCCAGCGGACCTGGATGCGCAGCAAGATGTCGGACTGGGAAAAAATCTCAATTGGGTGAATTATCTTTTTTCCACAAAGAAGGGGTAATTTCCGGCATTTACGCGACCGAAATTGTGTTTATACAATAAATTCATGCGAACCAACCAGACCGAAATTCACTTTCGAACCCTTGCGCAGTTTACGCATACTGCGGATTGGCGCATGCAATTGGCACATGATCATGATTTCCATTTGCTGTTCTGGATTACCCGTGGGCAGGGCCTTGTGTTGCTGGATGGCATGCGGCGCGGTGTCGGTGCCCATAATGTCATGTTCATCCCTGCGGAATCGCTCTATGCAATTGAACTTGGTCGCCAGTGTCTTGGGCATGTGGTCTGTATACCTGTCGGTACGCCTATGCGTCTGCCTGAAATTCCCCGCCACCTCCGCATTCGTGAAGTACACGCTCAATCAGAGCTGACCAATCTCTATGAAACCGCCTTGCGCGAAGACCAGGGTACCCGTCCCCTGCGTCATGACGCGTTGGAAGGTCACGCCGCGTTGATTTCTGTCTGGCTGCGGCGCCAGATCATGGAAGAGGGCCACGCACCCGCCAAACGGAACGCCGCCCAGCGGTTGAGTGCTGCGTTCCTGACGCAGGTTTCACAACGCTACCGCACAGGCGCACCAATGGCGCAGTATGCCGCATCGCTTGACGTCACCCCCACTCATCTGACACGCGCGGTCAAGGCGGCAACAGGCAAAACTGCTGCCGAGTTGCTGACCGAACGCGTCCTGCATGAGGCGCGACTGCTGCTGGCAGAGACCGGTTATCCCGCCCGACAGATTGCAGAGCATCTTGGATTTGGTTCAGCGGCTTATTTTACCCGTTTCATTCAACAACATACCGGCCTCCCCCCGAGTAAACTGCGCAGCAGTGCCTGAGGCCCCACGATAATGCCACCGTATTGGTCATGTCGTTTTTGAGCGGGTGAGATGTCGCAAATTTGACGTGATCGGACGGTTGCAGACATTGACCTTTCCCTGCAACTTGTGCCTCATGGGCGCAGGGGATCACAGATGTTGTACCAATGAGCGCCAGCAAAGGTGCCGCCACACATTTGTAAATGAGGACAACAAACACCAACCTTTGATCCACCAAAGAGGTCTTTCGTGCCTTTTTGAACAACAATTGACCGATGGTCAGACAAAACCGGCGGGGTAAACCCTGCCAAGCCACCAACAGGGGCGCTAAATGGGAATTTTTATCTTACGTCGTCTGGGCGTGATGCTGCTGACGGCGCTCTGCCTGACGTTCATCGTCTTCTGGCTGACCAATCTCTATCCAAATCTTGAAAAACTCGCCAAAACCCAAGGCAATTTTCGCATGAGCGACGAAGCGGTCACCTCCTATCTGGGTGATCGCGGCTATCTGCAACCTTTGCCGGTAAAATTCGGCCAATGGCTTGGCGTCATGCCCGGTTGGGTGACGGAAAAAGAAGACGGCACGGTTTTTGGCCGTTGTTTTGGCGAAGGAACACCCGAAGATCAACGTCCCGTCCGGTGTGGTGTGATCCAGGGCGACTGGGGGTTTTCCACGCGGTTCAAGGACGAAGTCGGGCCGACGGTAATCACCAGGTTGGCCCTGACCGGTAAATTGATGTTCTGCGTGTTGTTGTTAATGGTGCCTTCGGCGTTGATTGTCGGTGTCCTGGCCGGGATGCGCGAGGGATCGAAACTGGACCGGTCGCTTTCCACCTTCTCGATTGCGACCACGGCAACGCCCGAATATGTCTCGGGCGTAATCTTTATCGCGGTACTGGCTTCGTCGAAATTCGGCCTGTCACCGCTCCTGGCCGAATGGGGGTTGATCGACAGCAAGACCCTGTTCCTGGGGTCTGCCACTTCCGCGATGAAGGATGCCACCTTCTGGAACTTCTTTTTGCCGGTACTCACGATTTCGTTGTATGGCATGGGCTATATTGCGCGAATGACCCGTGCCTCGATGGCCGAGGTGATGACCGCGCAATATATTCGAACCGCGCGCCTGAAAGGCGTCAAGTTTTCCGATATTGTACTCAAACACGCTTTGCGCAATGCGCTGATTGCACCGTTTACGGTCATCATGCTGCAAATCCCCTGGCTGTTGAATGGTGTCGTGATTGTTGAAACCCTGTTTAATTACAAAGGTTTCGGATGGCTTTTGGTCGAAGCGGCGGGCAACAACGATATTGAATTGCTACTGGCGGTTTCGGTTGTTTCCGTCGCGGTGGTGTTGGTGACGCAACTGATCTCTGACATCGGTTACGTTTACCTTAACCCCCGTATTCGTATCTCTTGAAGGAGGGCACGCACATGGAACCTTTGACATGGACGGGCTCGCTTTCGGGGCTCAACCTTATTTTTCTACTTTTGATCGGGCTTCTGATCCTCTCGATCGTTGTTTCCATTCTGGCCTCGATGGTACCAACAGCAGATTCACGCGCCGTCAGTTCCGACGGCACGATGGCTGCGGACAGTGGCGCGACGGGGTTTATCAATATGATCACCGGTTATCTGTTCTATGCGACGGTTGCCGTTGTTCTGATCTACCTTATCGGTGGCGTCCTGATGGGGACCAGTGCCGGGATTATCGGCGGGATGTCTCGGCAATTCCTGCCGGTCTGGATTGCCCTGATCCTGACCTTTGCACTTTCGATCCTCTACAAGCGTAAGCTGGGGCTGTATGGAAAGCTGTTCGACAGCACCGTCGGGATGATCGGTTTCGGCATCGTGATGTTCTGGGTATACACGGGCATTATGGGGGGGGTGTTTGACATGCTGGTCACCCATGACAGCCTGAGCCAAACCTCGGGAATGAAAAACAAACTGCCCGGCACCCCCCTGCGAGGCGCAGAGGAGAGCGATTTTCAATGGTTCCTTCTGGGGGGGGACAACCTGGCGCGCGATGTGTTTTCTCGGCTCATCAAGGGATCATGGGTCGTGGTGCAGATTGCGCCTTTGGCCACGCTCTTTGCCTTCATGGTTGGCATAACCCTGGGCTTGCCTGCTGGTTATTATGGCGGGCGTCTCGACACAGTGCTGTCTTTTCTGGCCAATCTGATCCTCGCGTTTCCCGTCATCCTCCTGTTCTATCTGCTGGTGACACCGGAGATCGTATTGACGGGTATTCCGAACTATATGGCAGTATTCCTGTTCGCCTTTCCCTTGATCTTTTTCGCGATCCTGCTGAACTCTCGCTATTATACCCAGCCATCGTTTCGAACGCCGCTCCTGATCGTGGTGTTGGGTTTTCTCGGTTGGTTGTATCTGTCTCTGGTTTCGACCGATGGCGCCATTGTGCAGACCGATACATATCGCATACCGGGACTGCCTGTGACGCTTGACGGTTTTGACATCGATGGCGGCATTCTGGTGGTTTTTGTCTCTGTGGTATTTGTCAATGCCCCCACGGTATTCCGGATCGTGCGCGGCCTCGCGCTTGACATCAAGACCCGTGACTATGTGGCGGCGGCACAGACACGGGGCGAAGGGCCCTGGTACATCATGTTGTGGGAAATTCTGCCCAACGCCCGAGGGCCCTTGATTGTCGATTTCTGCCTGCGCATCGGCTATACCACGATCCTTCTGGGTACATTGGGTTTCTTTGGTCTGGGCCTGGAATCGGAATCGCCGGACTGGGGATCGACGATCAATGCAGGGCGGCGTTTGCTGGCGCTGTATCCGCATGCGGCGATTGCACCGGCCCTGGCATTGCTCAGTCTCGTTCTGGGATTGAATTTGCTGGCCGATGGCCTGCGCGAGGAATCGCTGCGCGACTGATGGCGGGGTATGCCGGGGCGCTGCCCCGGACCCCGGAGTTTATTGGCAAGATGAAACGCGATTGGTCGCGATCTGGCCGAAAGGGAGAAGACGATGGTCAAAGAAGCATATGACGGGCCGATCCTGGAAATTGACAAACTTTCGATTTCGTTTTTCACGCGGCTCAGGGAAATTCCTGCAGTGATGGATTTTTCGGCCTCTGTGATGCCAGGCGAGGCCCTGGGGCTGGTTGGTGAATCCGGTTGCGGTAAATCCACGGTTGCGCTGGGTGTGATGCAGGACCTTGGCAAGAATGGGCGTGTTGTCGGCGGGTCGATCAAGTTCAAGGGACGTGACATGGGGGAGATGTCGGACGAGGCCTTGCGCGACATTCGCGGTTCTGAGATTGCGATGATCTATCAGGAGCCCATGGCGTCGTTGAACCCTGCAATGAAGATCGGCAAGCAATTGATGGAAGTGCCGATGATCCATGCGGGGATGGGTGAAAAAGAAGCCTATGACCGTGCGCTGCAAGTGGTGACCGATGTCAAACTGCCGGATCCGAAGCGTATTCTGAATGCTTTTCCACATCAGCTTTCGGGGGGGCAGCAGCAACGTATCGTGATCGCGATGGCACTGATGTCCGAGCCGTCGCTGTTGATACTGGATGAGCCGACAACCGCCCTGGACGTCACGGTAGAGGCCGCCGTCGTTGAGCTGGTCAAGGACCTGGGCAAAAAATACGGTACGTCGATGCTGTTTATCAGCCACAACCTTGGTCTTGTACTGGAAACCTGCGACCGGATCTGCGTGATGTATTCCGGCGAAGCGGTGGAACGCGGATCGATCGAGGATGTATTTGACGAAATGCGCCATCCCTATACACAGGCGCTGTTCCGCTCGATCCCCCTGCCCGGCGCGGACAAGAACGCGCGCCCCTTGATCGCGATACCGGGTAATTTCCCCCTGCCACACGAGCGCCCGCCGGGTTGCAACTTTGGCCCGCGCTGCGATTATTTTGAAAAGGGACGCTGTGATCTGACGGACATCCCGATGGCCGCGATCAAGGGTAATGACCGTCATCATTCACGATGCCTGAAGTTCGACGAAATCGATTGGGATGCACCCCTTGATCTGGCTGACGTCAAGACCAAGGGCGAAGTCGGCGATGTTGTGCTCAAGATCGACAAGCTCAAGAAGTACTACGAGGTTGCGGCCAATGCGATGTTTGGCGGGGCAAGCACCAAGGTGGTCAAGGCAAATGAGGAACTGACCTTTGAAGCGCGCGAAAGCGAAACCTTGGCCATCGTGGGGGAATCGGGTTGCGGCAAATCCACCTTTGCCAAAGTTTTGATGGGCCTCGAAACGGCAACAGAGGGGCAAATCCTGCTGGATGGCGAAAACATCGGCAATGTCGCAATCGAAGAGCGTACAACCAAAAACGTTGCGGATGTTCAGATGGTGTTTCAGAACCCCTTTGACACGCTGAATCCCTCAATGACCGTAGGGCGGCAGATTATCCGGGCTCTGGAAATTTTCAAAGTCGGCAGAAACGAAAGTGAACGCAAGAAGCGTATGCTGGAGCTGCTGGATCTGGTGAAACTGCCGCGCGAATTTGCCTCGCGCATGCCACGCCAACTGTCCGGAGGCCAGAAACAGCGCGTTGGTATTGCACGTGCCTTTGCAGGAGATGCCCGGATAGTGGTGGCGGATGAACCCGTCTCGGCCTTGGATGTTTCCGTTCAGGCGGCGGTTACAGATCTTTTGATGGAAATTCAGCGCGAGCAAAAAACCACCCTGTTGTTCATCAGTCATGACTTGAGCATCGTACGATACCTGAGCGACCGCGTGATGGTGATGTATCTGGGGCATGTGGTCGAGCTTGGAAGCACGGATCAGGTGTTTTCCCCCCCCTATCACCCCTATACCGAGGCCCTGCTGTCGGCGGTGCCGATTGCCGATACACGGGTCAAGAAGAAGCACATCGTGCTGGAAGGCGACATCCCGTCAGCCATGAACCCGCCATCGGGATGTCCCTTTCAGACACGCTGCAGATGGAAGTCCGAAGTGCCCGGCGGGCTGTGTGAAAAAGAAGTGCCACCGATACGCATGGTTGCTGACGGGCATCAACTCAAGTGTCACCTATCCGAGGCGAAACTGGCCGAGATGGAACCGGTGATCGAAATCGGTGTGGCCGCTGAATGAACATAGGCGCGTCCCTTTGCGGAGACGCGCCTGATTTGTTCATTTGATAGGACTGCTGGTGTCAGTCGGAAATCTTGGCACCTGCATCGTTGAGAGCGCCATATTGCTTGGCCACGTTCATCGCAAAGCCGTCCACCATCGCCTGATAAAAATCGTCAAGGGACGGCGCAATTCCGACATAGCCTTCTGGCACAGCGTTCATGTCGGTGACCGCGACAATCTTGATCGGGAAGGATTTGCCTCCCTCACCTGTATTGGTCTCGATCGCAACAACGCCTTCCAACTCGTTGAACTCGGCCGAGTCCGGCAGGATGGTGTCGCCATTCAGGGCAACCTTGCGGATGTCGACACGGATTATCGGATCAGCGGCGTTGTCGCTTGAGGGCACAAGTTTGGCAATCGCCAGCTTGATGTCATCCGTGATGCCGGGGAACAGTTCGGCAGCGTTGCTGTCCTGAGCGGAATCATAAGAAGCTGAAACCGTGATCTCGGAAGCGCCGTCCGTAGCCTCGGCAGCCATTGCAGCGCCGGTCAGCGCAATGAGGCTCACAGATGTCGCAAGGGTCAATTTTTTCATCATCGTCAACATGTCTTGTATTCCTTCTTCATTCACCGACGAGAGGGCATTCCTCATTTGCGGCTCGAAGGTAGAACACCGTTGACGTACTTTAGGTTCCAAGAAAAATGCGATGGTGCCCGAGATCCAGGGGTTGCAGAGCTATTGTCCCGCAATGATCCGGACATAGTTTCGGGTTTCCTGATAGGGGGGTACGCCCCTATGTTTTCTCACCGCGCCTGGACCCGCGTTATAGGCCGCCAATGCCAGTTTCCAGGTGCCAAAGGTGCGATATTGCTGCGATAGGTAACGTGCGCCACCTTCCAGGTTCTGTTTGGGGTCTTTCGGATCGACGCGGAGCAGCCGCGCCGTTCCCGGCATCAATTGGGCCAGGCCGATGGCACCGGCATGTGAAACCGCAGAGGGGTTCCAGTTGCTTTCTTGTTGAACAAGCCGCAGAAACAGATCAACGGGAACGCCGTGGCGCTGGGCGGCAGCCTTGGCCATGCTAAGAAACTGGCCTTTGTATCCGCCCCGATACTTGGGTGAGTCCCATTTGGTTGGTGTCGTGACTGTTGGCGGTTGCAGCCGAATGGAGGCGGAATATTGTTTGGCTGCGCGATTATCCAGCAATCTGGACTGCGATTTGAAAATTGATTTCCGACTTTTCGAAGAGAGTACCTCCGCCTGAACGGGCATGTTCGCCCATGCCATACCAAGCGATGCAATGATCGCCATGATACCCAATTTCCGCATGTTCAAGACACCCCTGCCCGTTTCTTTGCGCAGCTTATACCAGATATAGCGATTGCTGCCAGCATTAGATTGCAAGGTCGATTACCGCAAATTTCGCCGAAACCTTGTGTTAACCGAGTTTCAGTCAAGCTATAACACCACGAAACATGCTGCGGACCGGATTCGGTCGTGGCCGCCAACATCTGACGGGGGAAAATATGGCTGGCTCGGTAAACAAGGTGATCCTAATCGGCAATTTGGGTCGTGACCCGGAAGTGCGGTCTTTCCAGAACGGTGGCAAGGTCTGCAACTTGCGGATAGCGACTTCCGAAACCTGGAAAGACAAAAACACCGGCGAGCGGCGGGAAAAGACCGAATGGCATTCAGTTGCGATCTTTAACGAGGGGCTGGTGCGCATCGCCGAACAATATTTGAAAAAAGGCTCAAAGGTATATGTCGAAGGCCAGTTGCAGACCCGCAAATGGCAGGATCAGTCTGGTCAGGACAGATATTCGACAGAAGTGGTGCTGCAAGGGTTTGGCGGCACGCTGACAATGCTTGACGGTCGCGATGGCGGTGGTGGCGGCAATTATGGCGGCGGCGGTGCTTCAGGTGGCGGTGACTACGGCGGCGGTGGCTACGATTCCGGCCGCGATTCTGGTGGCTACGACGGCGGCGGACAAGGCGGTGGTGGATCGTCCCGTGATCTGGATGATGAAATCCCGTTCTGACGATTGCAGGCGTGGTCCGCCACGTCACGCAAAAAGACGAGGCTGGCGCTCATCCTTTGCGATGCATTTGCACATGGACAGCCTTCTGGCGCCACCGTGAATATGTCATATCCCGGACGCGGCCTTGGCCCTCTGGTGATCGAAACCGCGATCCAGGCGGCCATTGGAATTGGGGGCCTATTACCGATGCGGCTGACAGGTCAGTGACACGGGATGACGGCTTCCGCGCTGTGACGGGGTTTGCTTCGACATGAAATCGCGGCGAATGGGACTGGTTGATCTTGTCGAGCGGTGCGCGTTATCGACCCTGCAGAGCATCCTTTAACAGGGTCAGAACTACATCGCGCGGCACGTCGTCGGTTACAAAGGCTTGACCAATCCCGCGCGCGAGGATGAAATTCAACTGCCCGGCGACAACCTTTTTATCCTGCCCCATCAGATCAAGAAGCCCTTGCGCCGCAGGTAAATCACCAGCAATATCAGCAACATCCGTCTTCATTCCCATGGCTTTGAGATGCGCACGCACGCGGCTTGGGTCTTCCTGAGAACAAAGCCCCAGGCGTGCAGACAATTCAAACGCCAAAGCACATCCGATCGCAACACCTTCCCCGTGCAAAAGGCGGTCGGAATAACCTGTCGCAGTCTCTAGCGCGTGACCAAAGGTATGGCCAAGATTCAACAGCGCGCGGTCCCCCTGCTCTGTCTCGTCGCGCATGACAATTTCGGCCTTCATTTCAACCGAGCGGCGAACCGCTGCGATACGCGTTGCCATGTCGCCCGCGACAAGGGCCCCGCCCTGTACCTCGAGCCAATCAAAAAACGCGGAATCGCCCAGCAGGCCATATTTCACAACTTCGCCATAGCCAGCCAGAAAATCTCGCGGTGTCAGGGTGCCCAGAACCGAAACATCGGCCAACACGAGGCTGGGTTGATGAAATGCGCCGATCAGGTTCTTGCCCTGTCGGGCATTGATACCGGTCTTGCCACCAACAGAACTGTCAACCTGGGCAAGTAACGAAGTTGGTATCTGCACGAAACGGACTCCGCGCCGCAGGATCGCCGCGGCAAATCCCACCAGATCCCCGATAACACCGCCACCAAAGGCCACAACAACATCGCCGCGTTCAACCTGTTGGTCGAGCAACCAGTCCACGCAATGTTCCACCTGCGACCAGCTTTTCGTGGCTTCGCCGGGTGGCAGGCTTAGGGATTGCATCGTGATGCCAGCGCGTGCCAAGCCGTCGCGCAAGGCCTTTAGGTGCAGGGCAGCGACACTTTCATCCGTGATCACCGTCACCCGGGGTCGTTGCAGCAATGGCGAAACAAGGCTGCCGGCCTGCGCCAGTAAATCTGCACCGATCACCACGTCATAGGCACGGCCTGGAAGGTCAACCCGAACAGTTTCAATCATTCACTGTCTCCATTACGTCGCGTCGGCTGGCCAATGCGGCAATCACCCGATCCGCCATTGCGTCAATGCTGAGCGATGGATCGCAGTCCACCGCAATATCGGCCTGTTCATAAAACGGGACCCGGTTTTCATAAAGTGCAATGAGCGTTGCCTTGGGATCCTTGGTACGCAACAGCGGCCGCGTATCTTTATGTCGTACGCGGTTCCATAACAATTCAAGATCGGCGTTCAACCAGACAGACACGCCCTGTGACCTGATCACATCGCGGTTGGCCTGCGCCAGAAAGGCCCCCCCGCCAATCGACAGAATACCCTGCGCAGTTTTCATCAATCGTGCAATGACTTCGGTCTCGCGTTTGCGAAAGAAGGTCTCTCCATCACGGGCAAATATCTCGGGAACGCTGAGGTTTGCGGCGGTTTCAATCTCGGCGTCACTGTCCAGAAACGGGACTTTCAGCTTCGCAGCCACGGCACGCCCGACGGCGGTCTTCCCCGCCCCCATCATACCCACCATCACAACGGTCTTTTTCAGGTTGTAACCAGTTGTTTCCCTACCGTCATCGGCCATGCTTTGCTCAATTCCGCTCATTTTTATCTGAATGACGTGATCTTGCCAAAAAGGCCATATATAGATTGCACAACAAGAACGCATAATAATAGGCGGATGATATGGGTAAACTAATCAAGCTGTTGATTTTCCTCATTCTAGTGGGGTTCGTTGCGCTTATTGGCTTTGCCTATCTCGGACCTTTTTTCGGAGCGGAGTTTGCTCCCGCACAGGTTGAAACACGTCAACCCGTCACTTTGGGGACTGATTAGGTGGTGCGAAGATCACTTAGGCCTGCGCAATATGGGGCGAGCCTTGGGTTGATTTGCCTGATTGCAGCCACGCCTCCAGGGGCGCAAACGCAGGGGCCGCTATCGGTCATTGACTGGCTCGGCACACAAAGCACCTCGGAGGTCGCACGCCCGGCGGCAAAGTTGCAGCCCAAAGTGGAAGAACCCCCCGTAACGCAAAGCGCCGTTGCACCAGTCGTCGCGGTTCATCCCCTTGGCCAGGGCGGTCCGCGTGAAATCGGATTGGTGCCTGCGCGGATCACAGGACTGCCAAGCGATCTATGGCTGGGCAGCGACATCACCAAATTGACGGCAAGAATTGCCAGTCTGCCGGATCTGCATCTGCCTGCTGCGCAATCCTTGCTCTATACGGTGCTTTTGGCCGAGGCCGGTGCCCCGAGCAATTTCGCGGCCGCAGGAGACACGCTTGCCCTGGCGCGCGTCAAAGCATTGATGAAAAGTGGTGCCATTGACCCGGCCTTGTCGTTGATCGAACAGGCCGGCGTTTCAGTATCCTCGGCACATTTCGACCTGTGGATGCAAAACAGTCTGCTGGTCGGCACCGAAGATCGCGCCTGCGATACGCTCGCCAAAGCACCCCATCTCACCCAGGATTATGGTACACGCATTTTTTGCAACGCCCGTGCACGCCGTTGGGAAGATGCTGCATTGACGCTCGGTTCTGCACAGGCGCTGGGTTTGATGCCAAAGGAAAAGATCGCGTTGATGGCGCGTTTCCTCGATCCGGAAGCTTATGAAAACCTCCCGCCCTTGCCTTTGCCCCGCAACATGGACCCGCTGACCTTCCGGTTGTTTGAATCCATCGGCGAACGCATCCCGACCAACAGTCTGCCGCGTGCCTATGCTGTTGCCGATCTGCGCGATGTTGCGGGATGGAAGGCCCAACTGGAAGCCGCCGAACGGTTGACCCGTGCCGGTGCCCTGCCGGACAACCAATTGCTTGGCCTCTATTCAGAACGCAAAGCGGCGGCCTCGGGCGGCATTTGGGACCGCGTTCAGGCCATGCAACGGTTCGAAACCGCGCTGGATACCGGCAGCGCCGAAGCCGTTAGCAAGACCTTGCCTGAACTCTGGCAGGAAATGCGCAGCTCAGAGCTTGAGATCCCCTTCTCGGCATTGTTTGCAGACCGCCTTGCCGGATTGAACCTTACAGGAGGCGCGGCCGCGATTGCACGGACAGTCCTGTTGTTATCACCTGGTTACGAGGTCGCGGCAGCAGAGTTTGGCAACACTGATCTGGCGAGCCAGATCGCGTCGGGTGAATTGTCTGAGGGACGACCGGCAGACATCGTACAGGGAGCGATCTACGACGCATTTACGGGAGCGCCCCCCCGTGCTGATCTGGTCGCAATGGTCAAACAGAGGCGTCTGGGCGAAAGCATTCTGGAGGTGCTCATCCTGTTACACAAAGGCACGAGAGGTAACGACAAGGCCCTGACAGCGGCGCTCGCTACTCTGCGCGCTTTGGGATTGGAAGATACCGCACGCCGTGCGGCTCTCCAGATCCTGTTGTTGGAGCGATAGCCACATGCAAAGCGAAACATTTCACTGGATTTCAACCTTCCTAGAAGCACAATCCGCCGAACTGGGCGCCGCAACCAACACCCAATTGGCCTATGGGCGCGACCTCAAGGATTTTGATGCGTTTCTCGCGCGAAATTCACTTGATTTTGCTACAGCCAGCCGTTCGGATGTAGAAAGTTATCTGGTTTATTGCGATGCGCAAGGTCTGGCCAAATCGACACGCGCCCGGCGATTGTCCGCGATCAAACAACTGTATCGTTTCGCCTTTGAAGAAGGTCTGCGTCCGGAAAACCCTGCGATCCAGATTTCCGGTCCCGGACAGGATAAGCGTCTGCCAAAAATACTGACCGTGGATGAGGTCGACAGGCTGCTTGACGCGGCGCGTGGCTCAGGGCGCAATGCCCGCGAACGTCTGCGCAATGTATGTTTGATGGAACTTCTCTATGCCACAGGGATGCGGGTCACGGAATTGGTTGGACTGCCCATTTCCGCCACACGCGGCGATCCACGCCTGTTGTTGATCACCGGCAAGGGTGGCAAGGAACGTATGGTACCACTATCGCCTCCGGCGCGGGTGGCCTTGGCTGAATGGCTTGAGATGCGGGATGTCATGGACGAAGAGGCCCGTGTACAGCGCAAACCTGTTTCCCGCTTTCTGTTCCCTTCACGGGGCAAATCGGGCTTTCTTACGCGGCATCGGTTTTACCTTTTGATCAAGGATTTTTCTGTCGCAGCAGGCGTGGACCCCGCAAAGGTTACGCCGCACACCCTGCGTCATGCTTTTGCGACTCATCTTCTGGCCAATGGGGCGGATTTGCGTGCGATCCAGACAATGCTGGGTCATGCGGATGTTGCAACGACTGAAATCTACACCCATGTCCTGGAAGAACGGCTTTCTGAACTTGTGCTGGAGCGCCATCCGCTTGCGCAGCGCGGCAAAGACAGAATGCGTGACACAACCACGCCCAAAGGGAAAATGCCAACGGATCAGGACAGTTGATGCATGACCGGCGCAAGCAAGCCTCCACCCTGCCTATTGGGCCATGACACCTGAACCGGACGCAGCGTTGTGTGTCTATTGCCAAGCTGGCATGCTTGGCACCAACCTGCCCCTTGAACGCCCCGCTTTGGGCGCCCATAACCAACACTGATACTATCACATGGATTTTGAACTAAATGGAACCTACCCCCGCGCTGATCGAAAGCGCCCCCGCGCTGGCTGACAGCTCTCTCTGGCTCAGCGCTGGCCTTATCCTGCTTCTTCTAATCCTTTCCGGTTTTTTCTCAGGATCAGAGACCGCATTGACGGCCGCGTCCCGTGGCAAACTGCGCACGCAGGCTGACAAGGGATCCAAGGGCGCAACCCGCGCTCTGCGGATCACCGAAGACAATGAACGGTTGATCGGGTCGGTCTTGCTGGGCAACAACCTGGTGAACATTCTGGCCACTTCTCTTGCCACGACATTGTTTCTGGGCCTATTTGGCGAAAACGGTGTCCCTCTTGCGACATTGGTAATGACATTTCTCGTGTTGATCTTTGCCGAAGTCCTTCCCAAAACCTACGCCATTACCAATGCAGAACGGGCCGCGGCCCTTGTCTCGGCACCGATTTCGATTGTTGTGCGGATTTTTTCTCCGGTGGTTGCGGCCGTGCGCCTGTTCGTGCGCGGGATTCTCCGGGTATTGGGCGTGACTGTCGATCCCGACAGCAACATTCTTGCCGTGCGCGAGGAAATCGTCGGGGCGCTGCAATTGGGCCATTCCGAAGGCGTCGTCGAAAAGGAAGACCGCGACCGAATTCTGGGAGCGCTTGATCTTGGCGAACGTGCCGTCGAAGAGATCATGTTGCATCGTTCCGGTATTGAAATGATCGATGCTGACGCGAACCCCTCTGATATCCTTGACCAGTGTTTGCAGTCCAACCACACTCGCCTGCCAGTCTTTCGGGATGATCCGGAGAACATCATCGGCGTGATCCACGCCAAGGACCTGTTGCGGGCGATGTACAAGCTCATTGGCGGCCCTGAAGGCGATGCCTCTGCGCTCAAGAAGTTCGATGTCTCTTCAGTCGCAATGAAACCCTATTTTGTACCTGAAACATCGACACTGGACGAACAGATGCGCCAATTTCTGCGCAGACGCACGCATTTTGCGCTTGTCGTCGATGAATATGGATCATTGCAAGGGTTGATCACGCTTGAGGACATTCTCGAAGAGATCGTCGGCGAAATCACGGATGAATTTGACCCTGACGCCGATCATCAGCTCGCGCCGGGGGAAGACGGGCATTATTACGTCGACGGCGCGATGACGATCCGGGATCTGAACCGCGCGACCGATTGGTCCCTGCCCGATGACGAAGCGAATACACTGGCCGGTCTGGTCATTCACGAAGCACAGATGATCCCGATTGCGGGCCAGGTTTTCAGCTTTCATGGTTTCCGGTTCGAGGTGACTTCACGCGATGGCAACAGGATCACGCAGCTCAAAATCAGGCCACTGTGAATTTGTCCAATTTTTGTTTAGGCTTTGTATTTCATAGGTCTGACCGCGGCCAAAGATCGTCAGACGCGCAGGCGACGCCCCTCTGGGTCGAACGGGGGCGCATCGAGCACTACGGCACGGTGTGGGCGCCCCAGCAGCATCACGTCAACAACATCACCGGCCCCGACGTCCCTCACGAATGCCAGAGCCAGAGACTTACCAACAGAATAACCATAGGCCCCCGACGTCACACGCCCGACCCCGGAACCCGCCTTGAATATTGGCTCGCCACCCGTTGCATCGGCGTTTGATGCTTCGGTTTGCGCTCCATCCAGCGCCAGCATAACCAGATGTTCGCGCGCAGGTTTCGCCATTGTGCCGGCCAAAGCCGATTTGTTCAGAAAATCCTTTTCCATTTTGCACAGTCGTTCGAGACCGACCTCTTGTGGCCAATATTCCGGTGAATATTCGCGGCTCCATGATCCGTATCCTTTTTCTATGCGCAACGACATCAGCGCCCGTGATCCAACAGGACCAGCCCCCATCGTCGCCCCTTCGGCGATCAGCGCTGAGAAAAGCCGCATTTGATCATCAACGGCACAATGCAATTCCCAGCCCAGATCACCGGTAAAGCTCACCCTCAAGGCCAAACAGTGCACGCCGGCAATTTCCACCCATGCCGAGCGCATGAATCCGAAATCCGCCGTTGCCAATGAGGTATTTGTCATGCGCTGCAACATCTCGCGCGATCTTGGACCTGCAATGTTGAAACCGCACATCGCCTCTGTTTGGCTTTCAAAGGTTGTTCCCTCGGGAAGAGGCAGTTGTTTGAAGAATCTTTGGTGATAGCGTTCCGCCATCCCCGATCCGATGATCCAGAACTCTTCTTCTCCGCTACGGGTTACAGTGAAATCCCCTGCAATCCCGCCGCGGACACCGATCAAGGGCGTCAGACATGAACGCCCCACAGTTTTGGGCATGTTGTTGGCGAAAAGCGTATTCAGCCACATCTCGGCCCCCGCCCCGGCACATCGGTATTTCGCAAAATTTGAAATGTCGATAATGCCCGCTTTTTCGCGCAGCATCCGACACTCGCGGCCCACCTGTTCCCACCAGCCTTGACGCGTGAATCCTTCGGTCACATCCTCTGTCCCGACCTCCTGACTGTAATACAGCGGATGCTCCCAACCATAGTTCAGCCCAAAGACGGCTCCCAGACTGCGCTGGGCATCATATGCGGGACGTTTGCGCATCGGCCTGCCCGCACTGCGTTCCTCATTCGGGAAATGGATCTTGAAACGGTTGGCATATTGGTCGCCCACCCTGGCCTTTGTAAAGGCCGCATCCGCCCAATCGCCGAACCGTGCCAAGTCCCAGGCGAACATGTCATAGCGGCTCTCTCCGGTGACGATCCAATCCGCTGCCAGCAAGCCCATGCCACCAGACTGGGAAAACCCAGGAATAATTCCGTTGCAACAGAAATAGTTGGACAACTCCGGTGCCGGACCGAATAGTACATTGCTGTCGGGAGACCAGATCATAGGACCATTGATCACGCGTTTGATGCCTGCTGTTCCCACTGCCGGTACGCGCTCAATCGCACGCAGCATGTTGTCCTCGATCCGTTCCAGGTCATCCGCGAACAACTCGTGCCCGAACCCCTGCGGCGTGCCATCTTCCGCCCAGAACCTGAGGTTCTTTTCATATGCCCCTACCAGAAGCCCCTTGCCCTCCTGACGCAGGTAATATTCGCCATCCCGGTCAGCGACCGACGGCAGGCGCCGCTCCAGCCCTTCTATCTCTGCGATGGTTTCAGTTACAAAATACTGATGCTCGGTCGGTTGTAATGGCAATTTCAAGCCCGCCAGAGCCGCCACCTCACGGCCCCAAAGCCCGGCTGCATTCACAATCCAGCGGGTTGCAATATCGCCCTTGTGCGTGCGTACGATCCAACTGCCATCCGCCTGCTGTTCCGTCCCTGTGACCGGACAGAAGCGGATAATCTCCGCCCCGTTCTGGCGTGCGCCTGCTGCATAGGCATTGGTCACGCCCGAAGGATCGACGTTTCCACCATTTTCCTCGAACATGATGCAGCGGATTCCGTCATAATTGACCAGCGGATGCAACTCTTCCGCCTCTGCACGGCTGACCTCGCGAAACGGCATGTCGTAGTATTTGGCCTTGGCCGCCTGCAGGCGTAACTGGTGTTCACGCGCCTCTGTTTGTGCCAGATAAAGTGACCCGGGCTGGAAGACCCCACAGGATTGGCCGGTCTCTGCCTCTAAGGCGTTATACAGATCCATCGTATAATTCTGAATACGGGTAATATTGTTATTATCATGCAGCCCGTGAATATTTGCTGCTGCATGCCATGTTGAACCGCTGGTCAATTCATCCCGTTCCAGCAAGACCACGTCGGACCAGCCCAGTTTGGTCAGGTGGTACAAGATCGAACAGCCGATAACGCCGCCTCCGATCACAACTGCTTGGGCGTGGGTGCGCATGGGGTTTGGTCCTGACAATGGGTTTTGGCTATGATGTCATTTGACCTCAGCCATTTTCCACCGATTGCCGGTTCACGACATATTCTGTCGGAAAACTACATGCGACTGCAATCACCAGCTTTCAGGTTTGAGCCAGGCAAACCTGGAGAACCCCCATGCAAACTTCAACCCGCGTCTGTATCATTGGAGGCGGTGTCGTCGGCGCATCCGTTCTGTACCACCTGACCAAACTGGGCTGGTCGGATGTGATGCTGGTCGAACGTTCCGAACTCACCTCAGGCTCGACCTGGCATGCCGCAGGCGGGTTTCATACCTTGAACGGAGACACGAACATGGCGGCCCTGCAGGGCTATACCATTCGTCTTTACAAGGAATTGGAGGACATCACGGGCATGTCCTGTGGATTGCATCATGTGGGTGGTGTGACCCTGGCTGACAACCAGGACAGGTTTGACATGCTTTTAGCAGAACGCGCCAAACACCGGTTCATGGGGCTGGATACGGAAATCGTCAGCCCTGATGAAATCAGAAAAATTGCCCCCGTCACCAATATCGAGGGTATCATCGGCGGTCTTTATGATCCGTTGGACGGGCATCTGGACCCTTCGGGCACGACCCACGCCTATGCCCGTGCCGCAAAGATGGGTGGTGCGACGATCCAGACCCATTGCATGGTTCAAGAAACCAACCAACGTACCGATGGCACATGGGATGTTGTCACCGAAAAGGGCAACATTCACGCGGAACATATTGTCAATGCCGGTGGTCTTTGGGCACGGGAAGTGGGCGCAATGGCTGGGATCTATTTCCCGTTGCATCCGATGGAACATCAATATCTCGTCACCGAAGACGTCCCTTTGATTGCCGAGATGCTGGCGGAGGGACACGAACATCCTCATGTGATGGACCCCGCCGGCGAAAGCTATCTGCGTCAGGAAGGCAAAGGCCTGTGCATCGGGTTCTACGAACAGAAATGCCGCCCCTGGTCAGTGGACGGCACCCCATGGTCGTTTGGTCAGGACCTGCTTGCCGATGACTTTGACAAGATCGAGGACAGCGTCAATTTTGCCTACAAACGATTTCCCGACCTCGAACGCGCCGGTGTAAAAAACGTGATCCACGGACCGTTTACCTTTGCGCCGGACGGCAATCCGCTGGTTGGACCGGTGCCCGGCATGCGAAACTATTGGTCGGCCTGCGGCGTCATGGCGGGATTTAGCCAGGGTGGCGGTGTCGGGCTGACTTTGGCGCAATGGATGATTGAGGGAGAACCGGAACGTGATGTGATGGCCATGGACGTGGCCCGCTTTGGTGACTGGATCACGCCCGGCTATACCTTGCCCAAAGTCATCGAGAACTATCAAAAACGGTTCTCGGTGTCCTATCCCAACGAAGAACTGCCTGCCGCACGTCCCCACCGCACCACGGCCATGTATGATATTTTCAGTGACCTCGGTGCGGTCTGGGGCCAGCAATTCGGGCTCGAAGTCCCGAATTATTTCGCTGCCACGGGTGAACCTACCTTTGAAACGCCCTCATTCCGGCGTTCCGACGCCTTTGGTGCCACAGCACGCGAAGTCAATGCAGTACGACATGGAGTGGGCATCAACGAACTGCAGAATTTTGGCAAATACCTTGTCACAGGCCCGAAAGCACGTGGCTGGCTTGATCGGATCATGGCGGGTCGTGTGCCGCAACAGGGGCGATTGTCGCTTTCGCCCATGTTGTCGGAAAAGGGCAAACTGATTGGAGATTTCACCATCTCCTGTCTGAGTGAGGAACTGTTTCAGCTGACCGCATCCTATGGCTCTCAGGCCTTTCATTATCGATGGTTTGTCAATCACCTGGAAGATGATGTTGATGTCGAAAACATCTCTGATCGCCGCACCGGCTTTCAGATTGCGGGGCCGAAAGCCCGCGATGTCCTGCAAGCCTGCACGCGCCAAGACATCTCTGACCTGCGCTTTCTTGACGTCCGCGAGGCCATCCTTGGCCAAACCGCCTGCATCCTGCAGCGTGTCAGCTATACTGGTGATCTCGGTTTTGAAATCTATTGTGACCCGATGGATCAACGCAGCCTGTGGCATTGTCTACGCGATGCGGGAAAGCCGTATGACATGACACCCTTTGGCATGCGTGCGATGATGTCGCTGCGCCTCGACAAATTCTTCGGCTCCTGGATGGCAGAGTTTTCGCCGGATTATACAGCAGCCGAAACCGGGCTGGATCGCTTTATCAACTTCAAGAAAAACACGGATTTCATTGGCCGTGGCCCGGCCGAAGCAGAGCGCGTCACTCCCCCGGCCCGGCAATTGGTCGCTTTCAGGGTTAATGCCGAGGACGCCGATGTTCATGGGTATGAACCGATCTGGTTGAATGGGTCTGTGGTAGGATTCTGTACCTCAGGCGGCTATTCCCATTTTCAGCGTCAATCGATTGCCTTGGGGTTTGTACCGCGTGAACAGGCTCATGAAGGATTGCAGGTTGAAATCGAAATTCTGGGAAAAATGCGCACCGCTAAATTGATTACAATGCCCTTGTTCGACCCCGATGGCACCCGCATGCGCGGTTAACAGGCTGCCTTTTAGGTTTCAGTCGGGTAAAATGCAAAGATGACCAAACACAGCTTGCCTATCATCATACTGGCTGCAGGCGCTTCCTCGCGGATGCGGGGGCGCGACAAGCTGTTAGAGGATATTGACGGTATGCCATTGCTGCGCCGGCAGGCGCTGAAGGCGAAGGCGGTGACGCTGGGGCCGGTGCTCGTCACCCTGCCGGCGGTGCCACATGCCCGTTATGACGTGATCGACGATCTGGCGCTGCAACCCGTACCCGTCCAGGACGCGGCCGAAGGTATGGGGGCCAGCTTGCGCAGTGCTTTTGCTGCCCTGCCCGCCCAGACGACCTGTGCCATGTTGCTGTTGGGGGATTTACCGGATGTAACCGCCGAAGATCTGGAAAAGATCGCTGATGCCGTTGATCTGGGCAATGATACATTGGTCTGGCGCGGTGCAACACTGCAGGGCGCGCCGGGACATCCGATTGTGTTTCATCACAGCCTGTTTCCGGCGTTTGCCAATTTATGCGGAGACCGTGGCGGTCAGGACATCCTGAGACATGCAGAGGGGCGGATCGCTTTGATCCCCCTTGAGGGGGACCGTGCCCGCCGGGATCTCGACACGCCTGAAGACTGGAAAGCGTGGCGAAGGGATCGCCACAAGAATAAGCGATAACACGTTGCCTTAGCCGTTCGTTTCCAACATCAGCAAATGCGCTTCATGTGCCTTGAGCAAACGACGTGCCGCTTCGAAATTGCGCAGGCCTCTCATGTCGACCAGTTCTGGAAACAGGTCCAATATTTCCTTTTTTTGATCCGCCTTGATTCCCGCCATCGCCTGCTGTCCGGGCAGGAAGCTTTCCGCCCATGTGCCATCGGCCAGAACCACCTCATGTGCGTCAAACATCATATGGATATAGCTGACCTTACTGACCGGCGCGGTTTCAACGCCCTCAAGGCTGATCAGATGTTTGGCTGCCACCAGTACTTCATTTTCGCCGAACATCATTTCGGCCAATTCCGAAGTGATCAAGATCCGGTGGTTGGGGCTGACCATCATATCACGCTGGGGTGCCCCGTTCCCTAGGGCACCTGCACGGATCAACACCGGAAAATACTGCGGCATATGCGTCAATTCCTGACGATTTAGGTTGCGCCGACCGATCCAGCGCAGTTCTTGCGGGCCGTTGTCCCGTGTAAAAACCTTGTCACCGACTTTGAGCTGCTGCACCGGCTTTTCACCACGCTTGGTGGCGATCATTGTGCCGGGCGTAAAACAAATGATCACTTCTTCGATTTCAGCATAATTGGTAAGTCCGATGACGTTGCCACCATCGTCCAGAAATTCGATCCGTCCCGCTTCAGGCTCACCACGGATAAGTCTGTAGGTCGATCGGTCGATGCCAGTCAGATCAATTCGGTCAATATCACTGTCGTCGGGATCCTCGCCGCCTAGAATCTCGTGGCTGCCCTGTCCATCAAAGAGGAACAAGTCGCTGTTCAGCCCGCCTTCGGCATGATCTGATCCCTCGCCTGAAACAATCGTATCCTCACCGTCCCCGGCAAAGATGCGATCATCTCCGTCGCCACCGTTGATGCTGTCGCTCCCTGCCCCTCCGGTGATCAGATCCTGATCTGTACCACCAAGAAGCGTGTCGTCGCCTTCGCCGCCGTCGAGCGTATCATCGCCACTGGCGCCAATCAGCACGTCATCGCCCCCCTGACCAAACATCAGATCCTGGCCGGAACCACCGACGATCGTATCGTTTCCGGCTTCAATCGGCGTGACAACAGCGTCATCAATCAAATCGCCCGACAGAGTAAACCCAGATTGGGTGGACCGTGTTTCAAGTTCGAATTCAATGAATTCGCGGTTTTCGAACTGTGCCGAAAACCAGGCATCCTGGTCGCTGGGATCATTGGCTTCTGTACCAGCCGCATTTACGACGCCCCCCCCTTGCATGACGCTCAGGGATGTATCGTCGGAAGTCGCAAAAGCAGTAAAGCTGTCAGCATCGACAGTGACAGATTCCTGGTCACCCGGTCGATTTCGATCCAGATCATTAAAGGTCGCGATGGAATTCAGCGCCACCGGATCGCCGGTCACCGGATCAAAGAACTCAAGCCGGAAACGTGCGGTTTCGCCGACATATCCCCTGCTGGCACCACGCCCGCCATTGAGCAGGATTTCAAAACCGTCCCCACCTGTAAGGTCGATGGGCATGTCGTCATTCGAGGTTTCGATCAGAACCAGCCTGCCCCAGATAGAACTACCGTCTTCCAGGGTAGCAACATCGCGGTAGATTGCACTGTCGCCGACATTGGCATCATTTCCGGTATCCGACGTCCGGCTTGCGTAGTTCAGCGTGACCGGAGAGGCATTGTTGCCCGGCGCTGTGCCTACACCGGCATCACCAAACAAGGTGTCATTGCCGCTGCCACCATCAATGACATCATCGGCCCCCTCGCCTGAGACAAGGTCATTACCGGCACCGGCCGAAATCTGGTCGTCTTCAAACGTGCCTTGCAGCGTATCGTCATTCGACGTTCCGTTGATAATGGCCATGGCAGCAGCCCCCCTTTGATCTTGCGTTGATCATAGACTCTTCCCAGTAGAGCTATGCGCGTAAACACATTCTAGGCATATGCCAGTCGGACGACAGGGGGAAAGTCGCCGGAAAATCCGCATCTTGCAGGACTCATGAACAAATGAGCATGTCTCGGCTCGATTGTTTCTCGTCTGGCAACAAATAATCCGAAGGCGCAAATCCCGTGATGGCGATCTGGCAGCACTACAGAACCAAATCCTAAGAGACGCACAAAAAGGCGGGGCAGTTTCCTGCCCCGCCTTGGTTGTCTGCCCGGGGTGATACCTCCCTGACAAAACGGCTGCATATTTCAGACGCGCGGAATGATCCGCGCGCCATGTTACTTGAGCGACAGCCCCTGTCGCTTATTTGGTGATTAGTTTCGCCTCATGCTTCTTCAGAGACCGGCGGGCAGAGGCGTAGTTGTCGATACCTTCCTGCGTTGCCAGTTCCGGGAAGAGTTCCAGAATTTCCTGACGCTGGGCGTTGCCGATACCTGCCAGTGACATGTCACCAGGCTGGAAGCTTTCTGTCCAAGACCCATCAGACAGGATCACCTCATGCTGGTCGAACATGACGTGGATGTAGGTCGTATGTGACACATCCACGATGTCCACGCCTTCCAGACCTGTCAGGTGCTTTGCCGCGACCAGAACTTCACGCTCTTCAAAGTAGAGCGCCGTCTTGTCGTTGGCCACCAGAACACGGTGATTGGGTGAAACCATCATGTCACGCTCGGGCAGATCGTTGCCCAAGGCCCCCTGACGGATCAGCACCGGCTTGAGATGCGATGCCTTTTCCAGTTCGGCACCGGACATATCGCGGGCACCAACCCAGCGGATTTCCTGAATGCCGTTGTCACGGGTGATCACACGGTCGCCCACCTTCAGCGTTTCGACCAGACGCTCGCCTTTCGGGGTTGCGATCTTGGTTCCGGGGGTGAAACAGGGAATGACGTTCTCGATTTCCTCGAACACCAGCTGGCCTGCATCATTCCCGTCTTCGTCAAAGTAGTTGACGAAACCGTCTTCCCGGTCTGGCGAAGTATATGTCACCTCAAGACGACCACCCTCTGGGGCAGAACCGCGCAGGTCGAGCGTGTCAAAGTCAACAGGGCCAGAACCGCCGTCGATATCGTCACCAGGACCAACGTCTTCAAAGACATCTTGGCCTGCACCACCTGTCATGGTGTCATCGCCGTCGCCACCGCGCAGGGTGTCGTCGCCCTGACCACCTTGGAGGTTGTCATCGCCGTCGCCGCCGTCGAGAAGGTCATCCTCGCCGCCACCGTCGAGCACGTCGTCACCGTCGCCACCAAAAATGGTATCGTCGTTGCGGTTTCCGCGCAGGGTGTCGTCGCCAACACCACCATCAAGGAAGTCGTCGCCAGTGCCGCCGTCGATGGTGTCATTGCCTTGACCACCCAGCAGTGAATCATCGCCAGAGCCACCCTGAATGGTGTCGTCATCGATTTCACCGTCGATGGTGTCATTACCAGAGCCGCCGACAAGGCTGTCGCGGTCATCCGCACCAAAGATCAGATCGTCGCCCGCACCACCATTGACCACATCACGCCCGTTGTCGGGGTTGCGATCAGGTGAAAAGGGTGAACCCGGTGTCAATTCGTCTTCGATGTCGAGCAAATCGCCGACGCCATCGGGATCATTGCCGGCATAGATCGTATCGTTGCCGTCGCCGCCGTTGATCGTGTCGTTGCCTTCGCCACCGACGATGCGGTCATCACCGTCGTCACCGTCAATAATGTCGTCATCGATGCCACCGTCGATCACATCGTTACCATTGCCGCCCGAGATGGTGTCACGGTCGTCGCCGGTTCTGATGGTATCGTTGCCGTCACCACCATTTACAGAGTCGCGGTCGTTTTCAGGATCTGCGTCGCCCTCAAAACCAAGACTATCTGTCGGCGCATCGGGATAACCCTGATCCGGTGCCAGATCTCCGTTGCCGGTGTCGATAACGTCATCGCCGTCGCCGCCGTCAACCGTGTCGCTGCCGTCTTCGCCGAGGATGCTGTCATCCCCTGCGCCTCCGGTGACGCTGTCATCGCCAAGGCCTGCTTCGACCGTATCATTGCCGTCGCCGGCGCGGATGATGTCATCATTGGGAGCTTGTCCCGGAATGATTGCATCTTCGTTATCGACAAAGTCACCGTCGGGATCGCCAGCATAATCTGTATCGATCAGGTCATCGCCATCGGTGCCGTCAACGATTCCGTCACGCTCACCTGGCTCTGCCACATTTACGATCAACGTACCTTCATCGGTCAGACCTTCGGGATCGCCTGCAGGCCGGTCAGAGATCGTATAGGTGATCTCGGCTGGGCCGGTGAAACCATCGGTCGGCGTGAAGGTCAGCGTGCCATCGGGGTTTATCACAACGTCGCCATTCGGGCTTGTCGCTTCGACCACACGGAGCGGGTCTTCGTCCACATCGGTGTCGTTGGCCAGAACCGGAATGTTCTCTGCCGGTGTGTTATAGGGCGTGCCCTCAACATCGTCGACAGCAACAGGCGCATCATTCACCGGTGTCACAGTGACTGTCGCCACCGCATCATCAGAGGCCCCGTCGGGGTCTGTCAATGTGTAGGTGATCGTTGCCTCACCATTGAAATCCGGTGCCGGCGTAAAGGTTACCGTCCCATCACCATTATCGACCACCGTCCCTTGCTCTGGGTCCACGGTAAGATCACTGATGGTCAGTTCATCCAATGTGTTGTCCGGATCGCTATCATTGCCACGCAGATCGATGACAACAGGCGTGTCCTCGGCTGTAGTCGCTTCGTCGTCATTGGCAACCGGCGGTTCGATTTCGGGATCGACTTCGATCACATGCACGGCGGAATCTTCGCCACCATTGCCATCAGAGATGGTGTAGCTGATCGTCGCAGTCCCGTTGAAGTTCGGAGCCGGTGTGAAGGTGACCGTACCATCGCCATTGTCGACCAGCGTACCCTGTTCTTCGGGTACGGTTGCTTCAGTAACGCGCAGATCGTCGCCGTCCACATCAGTATCATTGGCCAGCAGATCAACAGTGATCGGCGTGTCCTCATCGGTCACATCCGCATCATCCATCGCAACAGGTGCGTCATTGATCGGGGTTACGTCAACAACGTGTACCGCCGTGTCTTCTGCACCGTCAGGGTCCTGAATGGTGTAGGTCACTGTCGCCTCACCGACAAAGTCCTGTGCCGGTGTGAAGGTCGCGGTGCCGTCGCCATTGTTGACCACGGTGCCCTGTTCTTCTGGCACGGAAACTGCGGTCACCGTCAGCGGATCGCCATCCGGATCACTGTCGTTGTCGACCAGGTCAAGCACAACTGGTGTGTCTTCTTCCGTGGTCGCAACATCATCCACCGCAATCGGGGCGTCGTTCACGGGCGTTACGTCAACTCTGACCGTTCCTTCGTCGGCGTTGCCGTCGGGATCTTCGACGATATAGGTAATGTCGACCGGCCCGTTGAAGTCTTCGGCAGGCGTAAACACCAGTTCGTTGTCCACGATTTCAACGGTGCCCTGCTCTTCTGGAACAGATGCCTCGCGGATGGTCAGCGGATCGTCCTGCGGATCGGTGTCGTTGTCCAGAACGTCGATGGTGACCGGCGTGTCCTCGGGTGTTTCAGCCGTGTCAGGGTTGGCCGTCGGTGCCATGTCACCTTCGGAATTGACAATGATGACGTGCTCGGCCGAGTCAGTCAGACCTTCCACATCACGGATGGAATAGCTGAGGGTTGCCTCGCCAGTAAAGCCATCTGCTGGCGTGAAGGTCGCGGTGCCGTCGCCGTTGTCAACAACCGTGCCCTGTTCGGCAGGTACAGTGACCGAGGTTACAAGCAGGTCGTCGCCATCCACATCGAAGTCATTCGCGAGCAGATCAACCGTCACCGCTGTGTTGAAATCGGTGACATCAGTGTCATCTTCGGCCACGGGGGCGTCATTGACCGGCAACACGTCGACAGTGGCTTCGCCACCGTCGGTGGCACCATAGGGGTCGGTTACAGTGTAGCTGATCGTTGCCGGACCGTTAAAGTCGGGTGCCGGTGTAAAGGTCACGGTACCGTCGCCATTGTCGACCAACGTGCCTTGTTCTTCCGGTACCGTCGCCTCAACCAGTGTCAGCGGATCGCCATTTTCGTCCTCGTCATTGCCGATCAGATCGATGGTGACAGGCGTATCTTCCGGCGTGGTGGCTTCGTCGTCCACCGCAACAGGTGCCGAATTATCGCCCACCGTGATCACATGCACGGCACTGTCTGTTCCACCTTCACCGTCACTGATGCTGTAGCTGATAACGGCCTCACCCTCGAAACCGGGGGCTGGTGTAAATACAACTGTGCCATCAACCGGTGCGGAAACGGTGCCCTGCTCTGCGGGTACTGTTGCGGAAGTTACCGTCAGCGGGTCACCTTCAGGATCCGTATCATTCGCCAGCAGATCAACGGTCACCGGCGTATTGAAGGCTGTGGTGTCTTCGTCATTTACCGCATCCGGCGCATCGTTGACCGGTGTGACGTTGACAGAGACCGTCCCTTCACCTGCGTTGCCGTCAGGGTCCTGGACCGTGTAGGAGATCATGCAGGGACCGCTAAAGTCCGGTGCAGGTGTGAACAGCAATTCGTTATCCACGATCTCGACCGTACCCTGTTCTTCGGGGACCGACGCCTCGGTGATGGTCAACGGCTGGCCCTGAGGATCGGTGTCATTCTCGAGTACGTCGATGGTGACTGGTGTATCCTCGGGGGTTTCTGCGGTGTCGGGGTTGGCGGTTGGTGCGCCACCTTCCTGGTTGACCACAATGGTATGCACGGCTGAATCCGTCAGACCCTCTGCATCTGCAATGGTGTAACTGATCGTCGCCTCGCCGGTGAAACCAGCAGCCGGTGTGAACAGAATGGTTCCATCGACAGGCCCCGACAGGGTGCCCTGTTCGGCCGGAACAGTTGCTTCTGTAACGGTCAGCTCATCACCATCCACATCACTGTCGTTGGCCAGCAGGTCAACACGGATCGGCGTGTTCAACTCGGTCACGTCGCTATCGTCTTCGGCGACTGGTGCGTCGTTGACAGGAGTGACATTTACCGCAACCTCGGCAGGTGCTTCATTCCCGTCCGGGTCTTCTGCGGTATAACTGATGGTCACAGGGCCGTTGAAATCGGGCGCAGGTGTGAACACCAGCTGGTTGTCTACTATTTCGACCGTGCCTTGATCTTCTGGCACCGACGCCCTGGAGATGAACAAGGTTTCATCGCCATCTGGATCGGTGTCATTGGCCAGCACGTCGATTGTAACGGCTGTATCCTCTGGGGTCTCGGCAACATCATCCAAAGCGACAGGTCCGTCACTCACGGCATTCACATAGACCGTATGCTCGGCAGAATCTGTCAGGCCGTCGGGATCAGAGATGGTATAGCTGATGGTCACCTGACCATTGAAATCAGGCGCCGGCGTGAAGGTTGCGGTACCATCGTTGTTGTTGACGATCGTGCCCTGCTCGGCTGGAACGGACACTTCTGTCACCGTCAGCTCATCCCCGTCCACATCCGTGTCATTGGCAAGCAGATCAACAGTGATCGGTTCGTCCTCGGGGGTGACATCCACATCGTCATTGGCAACAGGTGCATCATTGACAGGGTTAACTGTCACATCAACTGTGCCGGTTGCCTCGCCACCATTCCCGTCGGATACGGTATAGGTGATCGTGGTCGGGCCATTGAAATCCGGGTTGGGTGTAAAGACAACTTCGCCTTCCGGGGTAAAGGACACTTCGCCATCGGTGCTTGTCGCACTGGTCAATGTCAGCGTGTCACCATCCGGATCACTGTCGTTCGACAATACATTCAGAGGTGCCGAGGGCGTGTCCTCGTCAGTTGTCAGCGCATCAGGATTGGCAACGGGATTGCCGTTAACACCGTCGTCTGCAACGTCAATCGTATGCACGGCACTTGCGGTGCCGCCATTGCCGTCCGTGATGGCATAGCTGACAGTCGCGGTACCGATAAAGCCCGCAGCAGGTGTGAAGGTATACAGCCCGTCGGTGCCGTCATTGACCGGCTCAAGCGTCCCCTCAGCGGCAGGAACCGTCGCAGTCGTGACAGTCAATGCATCACCGTCGACGTCGGTGTCATTGGCAAGCAAATTGATTTCGACCGGCGTTTCTTCTTCGGTGGTGTCGGAATCATCATTGGCAACAGGTGCATCATTGACAGGGTTGACCTGGATCGTGACTTCGCCGGTGTCGGAGTTGAAGTTCGGGTCCGTCACCGTATACGTAAAGGTCGCCTCGCCGTTGAAGTTCTCTGCAGGCGTGAAGCGGACCGTGCCATCACCTAGATCCTCAACCGTACCGTTGGGGCTGACAAAACCACCGATGGTCAACTCATCATTGGAGTTGTTCGGATCAGTGTCATTCCCGCGCAGGTCGATGATGACAGAGGTGTCCTCATCGGTTTCGGCCATGTCGTCCACTGCTGTAGGGCCTGTGTCTTCCATCTTGCCATCGTCAAACACGAGGTTGTCAATCGCGCCCGATCCTTCGAGGCGGACTTCCATACGCGAGACACCCTGAACAAAAATGCCAACTGTGCGTTCGCCGCCATCTTCGGTCGGTTCTACAAACTGGTTGTCGATCACGTCGCCATTCGCATCGTAAAAGATCATCCGCGTGCCTTCACCCGTGGTCTCTTCGATGTCCTTGAATGTCAGTGACTTGATACGGACGAGATCATCAAAGTCGAAAAAGATGCTGCCGCCGCCATCGTTGTCATCTGGGTCACTGCTGTCGCCGTCTTCGGAGATGATCAGCAATCCGTCCAGTGTATCCGACGCAAGGTCGGTGTCGTCACCTGTCGGATTGTTGCTGTCAAATAGCATGGCCTGGTCAACACCATTACCGCCAGCAACGGCCGAAACGGTGACACCGTCAGAAGCCAGATATTCGTCGTCAATAACGGTACCGGCTGCGAATGCATTAAAATCAAGTGTACGGATCATTGGTTGGTCTCCTGGACGTTGTTGCGCGCGGCGCGCAACGCGGCCGTTCTGGAAGTTGGTGCGGAAGGGACATGTGTCTGAGGGAACGAAACGGGCCGCAAGTGCGTCACCACGAAGGCCGCCTCGGTTGATTGTGGCATCAGCGCACGGATCATCTTGTTCTCTCCATTCAAACTCTCGCCCCCTCGGGCAAAACGCAAGCAAGGGCGACACACACAAAACACCAAAAAACGGGGAGAACTGTTGTGACAGTCAACCGCTGGACAACCATGTCCAGACAGCTTCGTATATACGGTCGCATACTGCGCAGCGTACACACGTCTCCCGCATCCAAATTGATGCGAAATAGTGTGGCCGCCCCCTGACCTACAAACATTGCCCCCCAGTTGGGCAAGACCATAGATACCGATCTAGATTGGTCCAACAAAGGGAAAAATGTTAACAAAGTGTCATGATTGAACTTCGCCCCCTGTGAATCGGGCCGTGTTCAGGTAAACAATGAAGAGTGGAAATTAAGCGATTGTTTCCATAAGAATTTCTGCAAAACTCAGAATTTCCCATATAAATAGGTATATTATTCACTGTACAGCCGGTGGCTTGGTCGGAGAAAACGGGCTGAATGTTCATCAGAAGGAAACAATCACGCCTGTTTCAATGCGAAAATTAAACAGACATGTTCCCGCCATAGTTACGGTTCGCCTGTTCTTAAGTTGGAACCAATCGCCCGAAAACACCGTTACTGGTGCCTGTGACACCGAACATTTGCCACATTTATCTCGAATCAAAAAGGCGGTGAAACATCTTTACGACCCAGCTGCGCCACTTTTCGGACCAAATGTTTCCATTCGATCCATGCGCTGGGCCAGGCCGCCAATCCGGCCCTGTCCCTGGCCATCCAATGCTTGTCAAACGTTCCCAACACCTCACGGCGCACCGGCTGAAACAGCAAATGGAGAATTCAGCGCATGGAAATCGGGGGCCCCGCCGGGGCAACTGCGGACATTCAACTTTGGACCAAAGATCACCTGTTGAAGTGGTACCCAAGGCCGGACTCGAACCGGCACGCCTCTCGGCGGGAGATTTTGAATCTCCTGCGTCTACCATTCCGCCACTTGGGCACGGGCTGCGTTTAGCCTGCATCACGCGGCTGGGCAAGTGCCTTTTGATCAATATCAGTGCCGTTTTCCCGTCAGTTGTTTTGCCGCGCGTGTCGAGGGTCTTGACCGCGGGCATCCGGTATGATGTTGCAAGTGGCAACAAAAGAGCAGCCTCATGTTAAAACGCCTTTACGACTGGACACTAAGCCTTGCGCAACATCCACATGCCCTTTGGGCATTGGCAATTGTGGCATTTATCGAAAGCTCGTTTTTCCCGATCCCGCCCGACATCGTTATGATTCCGATGATCATCGCCCGGCCCAACCGCGCCTTTGTCATTGCCGGAGTGGCCTTGCTCGCTTCCGTCTTGGGCGGTCTGTTGGGCTATGCCATTGGGGCCTTTGCCTATGACACCATCGGGCAACCCATGCTGGCCGCATTGGGAAAGGCCGATGCCATGGAAGCCTTTGCGACACGCTTTAACGGTGTCGGGTTCTGGGCAGTGCTGGCCGCGGGCGTCACCCCGTTTCCATACAAGGTCATCACGATAATGTCCGGCTGGACCGCGATGCCACTGGGTACCTTTATCATGACTTCCATTCTTGCACGCGGTCTGCGGTTCTTTATTGTTGCCGCATTGCTTTGGAAGTTCGGGCCGCCAATTCGAGATTTCATAGAAAAACGCCTGGGGCTGATGTTCACACTATTCGTGATCTTGCTGGCGGGTGGCCTATTCGTGGTGAAACTGTTGTGACGCGAAAAACGATGATCCTGCTCGCCGCCTCGGGCTCGGCCGCCTTGTTGCTGGGGGCCTTCGCATTCCAATTCATCGGGGGGTTGCCGCCGTGCAAATTGTGCCTCTGGCAACGCTGGCCTCATGCGGTGGCATTTCTAATCGGTCTCATGCTGTTGGCTGGCATCGGGCCGCGGTTCATGGCCTGGCTTGGGGCGTTGGCCACCGCGACCACCGGGGCCATCGGTTTTTACCACGCAGGAGTTGAATGGCTATGGTGGCCCGGACCAACCTCATGCAGCGGCGGTGGCATGGATCTTGGCAGCATGGGCGGCGGGGCGCTGTTATCACTCGATACGCCCAGCGGTGTCATCATGTGCGATGAAATCGTCTGGCAATTCTTTGGTCTGTCAATGGCAGGCTGGAATGCTGTCTTCGCCCTGATCCTCACAGCGCTGTGGATCAGGGCTGCGAAACGCGCTTAACCCGCCTTGCGCGTTTTCAACAGCAGGTTTGTCTCGCTTGCAACGATCCCTTCAAGGCGTCTGATCCGTGTCAGAACCGCGTCGAAGTCTTCCAATGTGGCTGTTCCGATTTCGATAATCACATCCCAGCGCCCGTTCGTTGAATGTACGGCCCGGACTTCGGCAAATCCGTTCAGCTGGCGGATTACCCGTTCGGTGCCCCGTCCCTCAATCCCGATCATCATCAGGCCGCGCACCGCATCATGCATCACATCGGCCCGGGTCAGGACGGTAAAGCCTACAATCTCCCCCCGTTCCTGAAGCCGGGCAATCCGGGCTCTGAGGGTTGTGCGTGTCGTGCCCAAAGCATCGGCAAGAGCCGACAGAGGTGCGCGCGAATCTGCGCGAAGAGCCGCAATGATTTGATTATCCAGATCGTCCATTCATTGTTCCACTTTGGTCAATCAACGCTCAATACGGTGTTTTCAACCCCTTTTCAATGCTCACTATTGACCAATATTACCAATGCAACGTCTTTCAGGAGAAAACTCATGACCCAGCAACATTGCATCATCATCGGTGCCCCCCTCGACAGTGGCAAAAGCAACAAAGGCTGCTTGATGGGACCGGATGCCTATCGCACCGCCGGCCTTGCAGAAGCCCTTCGCGATCTGGGTCATACGGTCGTCGACAAAGGCAACGTCGCCCCGGCCCCGTTTGTTGCCAAAGAACACCCCAAGCTTGTTGCACTGGAAGAAACCATCGGCTGGACCGAAAGCCTTGCCGATGTTTCCGAAGCCGCGATGAAAGAAGGTCTGCCGATTTTTCTGGGCGGCGATCATGCTCTTTCGCTGGGCACCGTACTTGGTACATTGCGCCATGCCCAAAGCGTCAACCGTCCGCAGTTCGTGCTTTGGCTTGATGCCCACACCGATTTTCACACCCCAAAAACCACAGACAGCGGCAATCTGCACGGAACCCCCCTTGGCTATGTGACGGGTCGCCCGGATTTCGACGGCTTCCCTGTGGTCGAGCACCCGTTGCCGCAAGACAACCTCGCCATCATCGGGTTGCGCTCTGTCGATCCAGCGGAACGCGCTGCGATGCAGGAAACAACCGTGACTCATGTAGATATGCGCCAGATTGACGAAAGCGGCATCGCCACACCGCTTGCTGCCTTTCTTGACAAGGTCGCTGCTGCAAATGGTCTGCTGCACGTGTCCCTTGACGTCGATTTTCTTGACCCCGCGGTCGCGCCTGCGGTCGGCACAACCGTCCCCGGCGGTGCCACGGTACGCGAAGGCCATCTTGTCATGGAGATGCTTCATGACTCCGGGCTCATGACTTCGCTTGATCTGGTTGAGTTGAACCCTTTCTTGGATGATCGCGGTCGTACCGCGGTCCTCATGGTCGATCTGTGCGCCTCTGCTTTCGGGCGTCGCGTCTTTGACCGTCCGACACGTACATTCTAAGGAGCCGGTACCATGTCAAATCTGAAACCTTCCGCCAAGGCGCTTGTGCCTTTTGTCTCTGTAGATCACATGATGAAACTGGTGCACCACATTGGTGTTGAACCGATGCTGCAGGGTATTGCCGACTACATCGAAGCCGACTTCAAGCGTTGGGAATTGTTTGATAAAACACCCCGGGTGGCCAGCCATTCGGACAAGGGCGTGATCGAACTGATGCCCACCTCTGATGGTGATGTTTACGGCTTCAAATACGTCAATGGCCATCCGTCAAACACGGCGGACGGCCTGCAGACGGTGACTGCTTTCGGATTGCTGGCTGATGTCGCTTCCGGCTATCCGGTTTTGTTGAGCGAAATGACATTGTTGACGGCGCTGCGCACGGCTGCAACTTCGGCATTGGTGGCACGCGTCCTTGCCCCGAAGGGGGCAAAAACCATGGCAATGATCGGCAATGGCACCCAATCCGAATTCCAATCCCTAGCCATGAAATGTATCGTCGGGATCGAAGAGGTGCGCCTGTATGACATCGACCCCGCAGCGACCACCAAATGCGCGGCCAACCTCGCGGATCTGGGATTGCGGGTGACCTCTTGTACCTCTGCCGAAGAGGCGATGGAAGGCGCACAAATCATCACTACCTGCACCGCTGACAAGCAATATGCCACGATCCTGACCGACAACATGGTAGGTGCCGGTGTCCACATAAACGCCATCGGAGGTGATTGTCCGGGCAAGACGGAACTTGCAGAGGCGATCTTGCACCGCGCTGACATCTTTGTGGAGTACCCCGAACAGACCCGGATCGAGGGCGAGATTCAACAATTGGCCGAGGATCACCCGGTCATTGAATTCTGGCAGGTTCTGACTGGTGCTGCACCGGGTCGCACCAATGACAAACAGATCACGCTGTTTGACAGCGTCGGCTTTGCGATCGAGGATTTCTCGGCCCTGCGCTATGTTCGTGACCAGATCGAGGAGACCGGTCTATTTCACGCCCTTGACCTTCTTGCTGATCCTGATGATCCGCGAGATCTTTTTGGCATGTTGCGACGCGCAAAACCCTGAGCGCCCTCTCAGGAACGCGGGTTTTCGGAACAATCCGCGTTCCATTGGCAGTGCGCTGCCCCTAAGCCCTGTCAGGGCTGCTGCGCTGTCACATCAAATCCATAGAGCCAGTCAAAGGCACCGATCATCCTGCGAGGGGCCAGTTTGCTGCCCAGGCGCAGGCCGAAATGCGCCAGACTACGTTTTGCCCCTGGCGGCAAATGGTAACGTGCGGCATTCTTCTGGGCTGCGGCAATAACCTTGATGACACGGGCCTGGCGGCGTTGTTGATACCCCGCCAACCAATCGCCATACCCTTTTGCGGCCTGTTCGGCCAGCACCCAGGCATCTTCAAGTGCCATATTGGCCCCCTGTGCCAGAAAAGGCAGTGTCGGGTGGGCCGCGTCACCCAACAGGGCGACGCCCTGTCGTTGCCACTGCGCGGCGACCGGATGCAAATGCAACCCCCAAAGGGTTACCATATCAACATCTGCCAGCATCGCCCCCGCGATACCGCCAAATTCCGAAAAGGCAGCCTGCACATGGGCCGGATCATCCTTGTGAAACCATCCTTCCTCTGCCCAACCGGCCTGTTCCTGCACAGCAACCAGATTGACCAATGCGCCCCCTCGCAGCGGATAGCTGACCAGATGGCGCCCGGTACCCATATGCACCTGAGCTTCGGGCGGATGGTCGAACCGATTGGCCACAATGGCCCGCCAGGCCACCTGCCCCGAAAACGCCGCTGCGTCCGGTCCGTTCAATACAGGACGCCCGACAGAATGAATGCCATCGGCTGCCACAACCAATTCCGCGCGCCTCGTGCTGCCATCGGTCATTTGTACCTGTGGGATAGCACCGGGCCGTATGCTGGCAACCTGCGCACCCATTTCAAACGTTACATTACCGCGCCGTGCCGCTCCCGCCAGGAGATCAACCAGATCGGCGCGATGAACGAAAAAATATCTCTGGTTCACAGGCAGGCGATCCAGCGGCAACCGGGCGACCTGTGCGCCTGTCGCGTGGTCGCGCAACACAACGGCAGTGCCCTGCACCGCCTCTTTGCGGCGCAATCCGGCCTCCAGCCCGAGCGCACGAAGCACCGCCAGGCCATTTGGGCTAACTTGCAAGCCTGCACCCACTTCACCCAATACTGGGGCACGCTCCAGCAAGGTTACGGCAATGCCATGCCGCGCCATCGCCGCGGCTACGGACAGCCCGCCGATTCCGCCGCCGACAACGATCGCATTGGAAATGTTCATCGCTCATCCTCAATACAAAACGCCGGAGACTAAGCCCCGGCGCCAGATCAATCATCCTATCCGCAGTTTCATCAATCGTCGCGATGCACTTTTTCACGCCGTTCGTGTTTTTCCTGCGCCTCAAGACTCATGGTCGCGATGGGGCGCGCATCCAGGCGCTTGAGCGAAATCGGATCCCCAGTCACGGAACAATAACCGAATTCGCCATCTTCGATACGGCGCAATGCTGCATCGATCTTGGACACCAGTTTGCGGGCGCGATCCCGTGTCCGCAGTTCAAGCGCACGGTCGGTTTCTTCAGATGACCGGTCAATCACATCCGGTATGTTGCGCGTGCCATCTTGCAAGGCTTCGATGGTCTCGCGGCTGTCTTCAACAAGTTCCGCACGCCAGTTCAGCAGCTTGCGACGGAAATACTCCGTCTGCTTTTCATTCATGAACGCTTCGTCTTCGGCCGGCGTATAATCATCCGGCAGGAAAGTTTCCTGTTTCATATCATGCTCCTCAGCCATTTTTGTTCCCTGCATACGATACCCCTATCCCCGAGTACGCCCTAATGACGCCGCGTCTAAACCAGCGGTTAAGAATTGTCACTACACAATCCCTTTGATTTTTGGTTAAAGGCGTCAGACGGGTCCATAATCAGAAGGTTGAAAACTCTCATGAAATTCCAAGGCACTGCTGATTATGTTGCTACCGACGACCTGACTATCGCTGTAAACGCTGCAGTGACCCTTGAACGTCCCTTGCTGGTCAAAGGCGAACCGGGCACAGGCAAGACCGAACTGGCAAAGCAGGTTTCGAATGCGCTGGGGTTGCGCATGATCGAATGGAATATCAAATCCACAACCCGTGCCCAACAAGGTCTGTATGAATATGACGCCGTCAGCCGCTTGCGCGACAGCCAACTGGGCGAGGAAAAGGTGCATGACGTTGCCAATTACATTCGCAAAGGCAAGCTCTGGGAAGCTTTTGAAGCGGAAGACAAAGTCGTTCTATTGATTGACGAGATCGACAAGGCCGACATTGAATTTCCAAACGACCTCCTCCAAGAGCTTGATAAGATGGAGTTCTTTGTCTACGAAACCGGCAAAACGATCAAGGCTGTGAATCGGCCGATCGTGATCATTACATCAAACAACGAAAAGGAACTTCCCGACGCCTTCCTACGGCGTTGCTTTTTCCACTATATCCGCTTTCCCGAGATGGATACCCTGAAAAAGATCGTCGAGGTCCATCACCCCGGCATCAAAGAAACTCTTCTTACCACCGCGCTCACCCAGTTTTACGAAATTCGAGGGCAACAGGGCCTCAAGAAAAAGCCTTCGACCTCTGAAGTGCTTGATTGGCTCAAGTTGTTGCTGGCCGAAGATATGGACGCGGCGGACCTCAAACAGGATGGCACTTCCGCCCTGCCAAAATTGCACGGTGCCTTGTTGAAAAACGAGCAAGACGTACATTTGTTTGAACGTCTGGCCTTCATGGCACGTGGCGGCCGCTAAAGGCGTCTGTTTCAACCCGATTTTACACCTTCTGCAGCATTGCGTCCAACCTGTGGATGCAATGCAACATTGCAAGTTGCGAACCGATTGCTTCGGGCATTAAAACAATGCTCTAAGCTACTGATTTTTATGACTTTACAGGTGATTCCGGCACATTCCCGCTGAGATTGAATTAACGTAGATACTTTTTGCCATAATTGCCCCATATTTGCCTTAATTGCTCCCTACAAAGGCCGGGATGGAGGGCGATAAGACCTGAAATCCAAGGCTCAAAAAGGGCAGGCAGGCAGTTATGATGATCAGTTTTGCACGTTTCGTGCACGTGGACAGCGTGCGCTCGACGCGTTTTATTTATACTCAACCCTCTGTTTTTTCAGGCCTTTGTGAATGAGGGCCCGGTCGGTTTTGCCATTGGTGATGCTGTTGAACGCCTGCGTTCCCGCCTCTCAGCACGACGTCGCTACAAGGGCTATCGTTAGTGAAAGCGCCCTGCCACCAATGAAAAGTTTCACCCGCAGCATCCCTGCTGCGCCGATCCGTTCCAACAATGATTTGGCCCTGGATTTTGTGGAACTCTCCTTTCAGATGGAATCCGGTCGTCAATTGCCTGTGCTGACGCGGTTTGAGACCCCGATTACGGTAAAGGTAACCGGGAATCCCACTTCGACACTTGGCCCTGATCTCAGCCGCCTTATCTCACGCCTGCGCAATGAGGCGAAGATCGACATCCGTCAAACAAATGGCGGCCAGGCCAACATCACAATTCAGGCTGTCAGCCGCGCCGAAATCCACAAAGTGCTGCCGCAGGCCGCCTGTTTCGTCGCACCGAATGTGTCGTCACTCGCCGAATATGCAACCGCAAGGCGCAAACCGCAAACCAACTGGACCTTGCTCAAGCGGCGAGAGCGGCTGGCGATCTTTTTGCCAAATGATTCAAGCCCCCAGGAAGTGCGCGATTGCCTGCATGAAGAACTGGCGCAGGCGCTGGGACCGTTGAACGATCTCTACCGGCTCCCCGACAGCGTGTTCAATGACGACAATGTGCATACGGTGTTAACCGGTTTTGATATGTTGATCCTGCGCACCTATTACGATCCCACACTGCGGTCTGGGATGACGCGGGGAGAGGTTGCCGCCGCCCTGCCCGAGATTCTGGCACGCACCAATCCCGCCGGTATCAACCGCGCCGCGCGGTATTCCACCCGCACCCCGAAAGCTTGGAGCAACGCGGTACAGACCGCTCTTGGGCGCGCCATCTCGGTTTCGGGGCGCACCGCCGCAGCCAGGGAAGCAATCCGCATAGCCGCCGCCATGGGCTGGGACGATCATCGCCGTGCTTTTGCCCATTATGCCATGGGCCGCGTGATGCAAACTTCGGATCCCGAGACCGCGCACCGCCATTACATCGAAGCCGAACGTTATTATTCCCGTACCCCCGGCACTGCATTGCACCGTGCCTATGTCGCAACGCAACTATCGGCCTATGCCATTTCCCGTGGTAACGGTGCCGAAGCTCTGCGGCTGATTGCCCCACATATTCGCACCGCCCACGCCAGTGAAAACGCCGCGCTGCTTTCCACCTTGCTTTTGCTGCGCGCCGAAGCGCTCGAACTGGAAAACCGCCATGCCGAAGCGCGCAGCGTCAGACTGGACAGCATTGGCTGGGCGCGATACGGCTTTGGTCCAGATTGGGCTGTGCGGGCAAAGCTGCGCGAGATTGCGTCACTGAACCCGCTCAAAGGATAACCTGTCCAAACAGGTCGTTCGGCCCTCAGATGATTGGGGTCTATAGATGATTGTCATTGTTTTAGGGGTGCTTGGTGCCTTTTGGGGCGGACTTACCGCGCGCAAACGGGGCGGCAACCGCAAGGACATCGCGCAATATGCCGCCGGTTTTGCCATGGCAGGCATGGTTGTCGGAATTGTGCTGACTGTATTGATTGACCGGCTCCTGGTGGCGGGCTGATGTTCCTGCCGTTCTTTGAACAACTGCGCGCCCACAAGGTTCCGGTTTCCATGCGGGAATTCCTCGCATTTCTGGACGGGATGGCAGCCGGCATCGCGACCTATGATGTCGAGGCGTTTTATTATCTCGCCCGGGTTGCAATGGTCAAAGACGAACGCAACATTGACAAGTTTGACCAGGCTTTCGCTACGGCATTCAAAGGCCTTGAAAACATTAGCCTGGATGATGTTCTTGAAGCGGTAGAAATCCCTCAGGACTGGCTTGCCAAGATGGCGGAAAAGCATCTGTCCCCTGAAGAAAAAGCCGAGATCGAAGCCTTGGGTGGCTTTGACAAACTGATGGAAACATTAAAAGAGCGCCTGAAAGAACAACAGAAACGTCACCAGGGCGGCAACAAATGGATCGGCACCGCCGGCACCTCGCCGTTTGGTGCATATGGCTACAACCCCGAAGGCGTGCGGATCGGGCAAAAGGAATCTCGCCACCAGCGGGCGGTCAAGGTCTGGGATAAGCGTGAATTCAAGAACCTGGACGACTCTGTTGAACTGGGCACGCGCAATATTAAGGTTGCCTTGAAACGCCTGCGCCGATGGGCTCGCGATGGCGCGCAAGAAGAACTGGACCTTGGCGGTACAATCCGTGCGACCGCCGAACACGGCTATCTTGATGTGAAAACACGGCCCGAGCGGCGCAATGCGGTCAAGGTCTTGTTGTTTCTGGACATTGGCGGTTCAATGGATCCACATGTAAAAGTGGTGGAAGAACTGTTTTCTGCTGCGACATCCGAATTCAAGCATCTGGAGCATTTCTATTTCCACAATTGCCTGTACGAAGGTGTTTGGAAGGACAACCGGCGGCGCTGGGATGAACAGATTTCAACCCATGAAATTCTACGGACCTTTGGCCCGGACTATAAGTGCATTTTTGTCGGCGACGCCTCTATGTCGCCCTATGAGGTCGCCTATCCCGGTGGCGCGAACGAACATTGGAACGCCGAAGCGGGGTCAACCTGGCTGGCACGCGCACGGGATCAATGGAACAGTAACCTGTGGATCAATCCTGTTCCGGAAAAATACTGGCCCTATACCCAGTCGATCACCATGATCCAGGAAATTTTCGGCCCGCAAGCCATGGTCCCCATGACCCTGGAAGGCCTGTCGCGTGGCATTAAGGAATTGACCCGTTAAGGTGGAAAAACACGCAGATGGTTGGTACAGCCTGCGAGGTGCATTGCTACCCGAGACTTGGGGCTGCGCTTGTCTGTAGCTGCAATGCCCCCATATCAGTGACATGATCCGTGTCCTCCCTATCATTCTGGCAATTGCCTATGGCCTTGCCATGTATCGCTTTTCCGCCTGGCGCACCGCACGTGAACTGGACGCGAAATCCACTCCTTTGGTTGATCCAGCGCTGAAGGACATGAGCGACAAATTGGCTCATGCGTTGGAACTGAAGCGCATCAAGGTGCATATTTATGAAATCGAACCTGTTAACGGATTGGCAGCACCGGACGGCCGAATTTTTATCACGCGGGGGTTTTACAACAAATTCCGCAACGGTGCCGTAACCGCCGAGGAACTCGCCAGTGTGATCGCGCATGAATTGGGCCATGTCGCTCTGGGCCATTCGCGGCGCCGGATGATTGATTTTTCCGGCCAAAATGCAATCCGTACAGTGCTGGCAATGGTACTGGGGCGCTTTATTCCCTTCGCGGGTGTATGGATTGCCAATATGTTGACCACGCTTTTGGCAGCGCGCCTGTCACGCAGCGACGAATACGAGGCGGACGCCTATGCCGCCGCGCTGTTGACCAAAGCGGGAATCGGTGTGGGACCACAAATATCACTGTTCAAAAAACTTGAGGCGCTCACCCAATCGAATGCTGGAACAGCGCCGGCATGGTTGTTGAGCCATCCCAAGACCGAAGCGCGCGTTGCCGCCTTGCAGACATTGCAAAAGCGTTGGAACTCGCCTGACTAGACGGACTGCGCAAGCGCTTTGGCCAGCCGTGGCAGGCGCGCTTTTTTCAGAAGCGGCCGCATGCCCCAATCCTGACCGGAAAGGCGGCGGGCGGTTGCCAGAACGGCCTGAGCAATATCTTCGATCAACTCGGGATGCTCCGCCCAGAGACTGGTCAAATAGCTGTCAGGATCAACCCGGGTCAGGTCATGCTCTGCCAATGTCGCGCGTGGAAAATCTTTGGCATTCAGGGTCATGATACTGTCGGCACTGGAATCAACCGCCACGGCCAGAACATGTATGTCATTTTCATCAGGCAACCAAAGGCGTTGTTCCAACTGTGGTGCCGCAGGGCGTGCCGCTGCGGGCCAGGAAGCGCGCAACAATGCAATTTCGCCACGGGCCTGCGCCTCTCCTGTTGGCCCGATCTTGACCGCGGCGCGCGCCCATTCTTCCAGAATACGTTCCGACCAGATGGGCTCAAATAGCCCGGTTCTGGCGGTCCCCAAAACCATTTCGCGCATGACCGTCGGGTAAAGAACGCAGGCATCGATCAATATGCGCACCACCATCAGAGACGGAAAAACAGCGACTTCAGATAGCCGCTTTCGGCCAGTTGTGGTAACTGCGGATGATCTGCCCCCGCAAACCCCGTGTGCAAGAGGATACCGCGCCGCCCTGCTCTTCCGATGCCGCGCACGGATGCTGTACGAAAAGCGCTAAGATCTGCCGCATGTGAACAGGAACACAGGCCAAGTACGCCATTTTCCGCAACCAGCGGCGCGGCCAGGCGGGCAATGCGTTCATAGGCACGCAGACCCGCTTCGAGGGCTTTCTTGGAGGGGGCAAAGGATGGCGGATCACAGATCACCACGTCGAATTCCGCCCCTTCACTGCGCAGGGCCGCAAGCGTATCAAAGGCATCGCCATGTCGGGTGCTGTACCTGTCTTGCATCCCCATGGCAGCAGCCCCCTGCGCGGCTAATTCAAGCGCCGGTGCTGATCCATCCACAGCCAGGGCACTCTCGGCACCCGCCGCCAAAGCGGCCAGGGAAAACCCGCCGACATGGGAAAACACATCCAACACCCGCAGGCCCCGTGTCAAATGCGCGGCAAAAGCATGGTTGGGGCGCTGGTCATAGAACAGGCCGGTTTTCTGACCGCCGGTCAAATCGGCCATATAGGTCGCGCCATTCATCGGGACGGGCAGCGGTGCGTCAGGCAGCGCGCCCGTGGTCACACCCGAAACATCATCCAGCCCTTCGAGGGTGCGAGTCCGGCCACCGGCATTTTTAAGCACGTTGCAGACGCCGGTTACCGCGACAAGGGCTGCGCTGAGCATCTCCATGCGCAGATCGGCCCAGGCGGCATTGGGTTGCACCACACAGGTATCGCCAAAACGGTCGATGATCACACCGGGAAGGCCATCCGCCTCGGCATGGACCAGGCGATAAAAGGGGGCATCATAAAGCTGGCTACGCAATGCAAGGGCACGAGCGATCCTGGCTTCGAACCATGTCTGATCAACGACGGTTTCAGGATCAGGATCCAGCATCCGTCCAATAATCTTGGAGTTCGGGTTCATCGCCACCAATCCCAAGACCTGTCGGTCACTGTCTTCCAGACGCGCGAGGGTCCCGGGGGCAAGGTTCTTGGTCCGTCGATCGACCACCATTTCATTGGCATAGACCCAAGGTGCACCGAAACGGATCGCACGGGCGTTGGCCTTGGGCATCAACCGGACGGTTGGCATGGCTTTTGCAATTTCATCAGAGGCGGGGGATGGGGAATGGGGCACTGTCATAGCGCCCCTTTAGTCGGTTCGCGCCTGTTGGGAAAGCGCTGAATTGAACCATCGGCAAAGTCCGACCCGCGCATTGGCTGTAATCAAGGTGGTGTCAGGCCGAAACAAACCGTGCCAGTTCCTGACGGATCGCCTGTGCAAGGAAATTCGTCACGCGTACTTTCTGGGTCTGCCCCTTACGCTCTGCCTCGATAGCGCTGCGTCCGCCCAGAGCCGGCAAATCTGCAGTAACCTGCCGCGTCGGAGCGAGCGCCGCGCCAGTGGATGCCCGCCGGACCGTCAGGTTGAACACCATGTTGTGCACACCACCGACAGAATAACGGGTCTTTTCCGTGACGGAATGAAACCTGACCAGCTCCACATCGAGAATTACGCCGGTAGGACCCGACAAATCCTTGGTGCCAGCCCGAAAGGCAGTATCAAAGATCTGGGTGATCTGTGCATAGCGGTCGCCGATGGGATCCCCGCGCCAGACAATATCGGCCTTGGGATAGTAACTATTCGCTTCGGAAACAGTAAGCGTTCTGGGTACATTGATGTTGATTTGGGTGACAGTCATGGGCAGTTGCGCATGCAGCCTCTCGGTGTTGCCAGTCGCCAAAGGCTGGCTCGCAGGCTGGCTATCGGACGGCGGCGTCACCTCGTAAGGAGCATTGCGGCTTGCGATGTCCGGCACATTGCCACAGGCGGCGACAGATACACCAAGTGTCATTGCGGTGAATAATTTCAAAGTTTGCATATCTACCTCGGTTTTTTCTCTTATGGCGCGGTTGGTTTCCCCGCTTTTGTTTGTCTTATGCATGACGGCAAATTGAGGCAGTTTTAGGGCGTGTTTTTATTGATTTTCAAACGTTACGGATTCGCATCACCGAGAAGACTGCGGATCTGTGTGACCTCTGCGGCCCTATCCAACAGTGCCGAAACAATGGCACCGAAACCAGAGGAGACCATGATCGGCCTCTAGTTGCGCGGCCGAGACCGCCAGCCGCCACGCCGACGTGGTGCTGCCATACTGGCAAGGCCCTCACTGAGAACTTCGGTCATAGGGTGGCTTGCGTTCTCGGGGCGATATTGATCCAGCAATTTGGCGATCGTTGTGCCGGTGTCCTGTTCCAACGGCAGGCTCAGCGCCCAATCCAGAAAAATCGATCGACATTCCGGTTTGGTAATTCCCTCTATCCGGTAGCTTTCATAGATCAGACCCTTGGGATCTTGCCGGTCGCCTTTGTTCATTCTTCATCTCCGGCGTGCTCAGCCAATGTGGAATTGATGACAGCAGCAGCCTCGGCGCATTTCTGTTCCAAATGCGCCTGGGCGGTTTCCAATGTGTCGCATCCCAACGCTCGTGCCAGAAAGGCCGAGCCTGCCTGCCCCAAGGTTGCGGCATCCAGGGCACCAGGTGTCAAGAGCCGGACCGCACATTGCAATTGCCAACACACTGCATAGGCCTCGCATAGGGTCTGCGCTTCTTTCTCTGCGATCAGCCCCAGCATCCGCGCAGCGTCGATCCCGTCGGTGATCCGGTGTGCATAGCGCCCAGCGATCAAGGCACCGGCCTGGGCAAACAGCTCGATGTCCTGCAAGCGCCCCGGCCCGATTTTTGCATCCCAGATACCTTCCTGTGCCTTGCTTGCAGCAATACGACTCCGCATATCGGCCACATCCCGCAGCACCCGTGCCAGATCACTTGGCAAAGCCAACACCGTCGCGCACAGCTGATCTACGTCTCTTTTCAGATCTTTCGGCCCTGCAACCACACTGGCGCGGGTCAAGGCCAGATGTTCCCAAACCCAAGCCTGGGTAGTCTGATAGCTTTCAAAGCTCGCCAGGCTGGTCGCGACCGGCCCCTGATTGCCCGAGGGACGCAGACGCATGTCGATATCGTATAATTTGCCTTGAGACATCGGTGCGGTCATCGCCGTGATCATGGCCTGGGTCAGGCGCGCATAATATAGCCGCGAGGGCAAGGACCGTTTCCCCTGCGAGGCCTCTTGTCCAAGCGGATCATAGATCACCAACAGGTCAAGGTCTGAAGTGGCGTTCAGCCGCCCTGCCCCCAGCGACCCCATCCCCAACAGGACCGCACCGCGACCGGGAGGGGCACCGTAGCGGGTGGCAAATTCATCCGTCACCACCGGCCAAAGCGCACGCAGTACGGCGCGTGCCAGATCTGCATATTGCGCGGCAGCAGTCTTTGCATCCGTCAACCCGCGCAACAAATGTACACCAATTCGAAAATGCCATTCCCGCGCCCAACGCCGCGTCCCGTCAAGCCGGAACTCATAGCCCGGTTCGGCCGCCAGTACGCCCGACAATGCCTCGTGCAATCCTGCTTCACCCGGCCAATCGCTAAAGAAATCGCCGCCAATCACAGCATCAAAAACGCCAGCATTGCGTGACAGATGAGCCGCCAGCGCCTGCGACGTGCTGACCACATCAATCAAAAGATCAGCCAGTTGGGGGTTGGCACCGAGCAGGGAAAATAGCTGCACACCGGCCGGCAAACCTGCGAGAAAACCGTCAAGGGCCAGGAGCGCCTCGTCCGGCTTGGCCGCCTGCGCAAGCCGCGCCAGCAAATCGGGCTTGAGTCGTTCAAAAATCTCTGCACCGCGTTGGGAGCGCATTGCCGGATAGCTGTGCCAGCGGTCCAAAACCTGTTTATCAAAGCGATGCGGTTGCGCAGTGACCGGGATTTTGGACTGCGTTTTTGCAAAAAAGCCTTCCGTCAGATCGTGTACCTCTGACAAACGGCGGTGCAGATCGGATTGCAGCGCCGGCACATCTGTATCCATCATTGCAGCCAGTCGTTCAAACCCCTCCACCGACTGTGGCAGGTCGTGGGTCTGGGCATCGCGCACCATCTGCAAGCGGTGCTCCACCGTTCGATGAGCGCGGTAATGATCCGTCAGGCTATCGGCCACCCCCTGTGGCAGCCATTCCTTTCTGGCCAGTACAGCAAGGTTGTCGCAGGTGCCGCGTCCGCGCAACTCAACATCACGCCCGCCCGCAATCAGTTGTCGTGTCTGGGTAAAAAACTCGATCTCGCGGATGCCGCCACGGCCAAGTTTCATATTGTGCCCTGGCAAGGTAATCGGCCCCCCGAGGCCCTTGTGTTCGCGGATCGCCAGACGCATGTCATGGGCGTCCTGTATCGCCGCGAAATCCAGATGCCGACGCCAGATGAAGGGACGCAGGGTTTTTATGAATTCTGCTCCGGCCTTCAGGTCTCCTGCGCAGGGCCGCGCCTTGATATAGGCCGCGCGTTCCCAGGTACGGCCAAGGCTTTCATAATACCGCTCGGCCGCTTCCATCGCCATGCAAACCGGTGTCACTGCCGGGTCAGGGCGTAAACGCAAATCTGTACGAAAGACATATCCTTGCGCCGTAAGGTCACTTAACGTGGCACTCATCGCACGGGTTGCACGCACAAAGGCCGCCCGTGCATCGTGAAAATCCACCGTCGCAAACCGGGTTTCGTCAAACAGGCAAATCAGGTCGATATCCGATGAATAGTTCAATTCATGGGCACCCATTTTTCCCATGGCCAGCACCGTCATCCCCCCGGCATCCGCCAGATCGTCCATCGTCATCCCCGGCACCTTGCCCCGTTTGATTTGCGGCGCAAGCCCGGCGCGCAACGCCGCCCAGCAGGCGGCATCAGCAAAATCCGTCAAGACCCCGGTCACCTGTTCCAACGACCATGCACCGCCCAGATCCGCCAGCGCAGCCATCAACGCCACGCGCCGCTTGCCAATGCGCAGGGGATCCGCAACCGCTTCTGCGGGCAGATCGCGCGCTTCGGTGATCACCTCTTGTACGGCGCTGGCCGGGTCTGCGACCGCCTGTGTCAGCCATGGCATTTCTTTTTCAAGTAAATGCATAAGATAGGGCGCACAGGACGCCGCCCCGACAACCAGCGCATGGAGTTCGACCGGCAGCTCCGTCACCAGCGCCTGCGCGTCCAGCGCTCGCTCCTTGTTGAAGATGCGCGGGACGCGGGTAATCTGTGAGGCAAGCGTGGTTGTCATGCCCCGATCTTTGCGTCAGTGTCGCCCCATGAGCAAGAGCCTGAAACGCGTTAGCGCCCTTTTGGACAGTCTGGAAACCCCTGTCGAGATCCTTGAGACGGCCTTGGCACGCACCGCCCAGGACGCAGCCACGGCCATCGGTTGCGAAGTAGACCAAATAGCCAAATCGATCGTGTTACGCGGCGAAAACTCAGGTGAGGCATTGTTGTTCATCACCGCCGGCGGCCAACAGGTCGATCTTGACGCCGCAGCGCGTTTGGCAAAGGAACCCCTGGGCAAGGCAGATGCCGCATTGATCCGCGCCCAGACCGGGTTTGCCATTGGCGGTGTCTCCCCCATTGGCCATGTGAATAAATGCCGCAAGTGGTTTGATGAAAACCTGCTTCGTTTTGACAAGATTTGGGCGGCCGCGGGCACGCCACATCACGTTTTTGGTATGAATCCATATCAGGTTTTAAAAATATCAGGGGCGCAAACCGCTGATTTCATTAGCGTTTCTAAATAAATGTAAATAACATTCACATTTAGCCTTGCATGCCCCCGCACAATGCCCATTTTGGATAATGTAAAAGGCATTCACATAAGACCTTTTAGTCAGCTAGGCCGCAGACAGGCCTACACATAAGAAAGGCCCGACCATGACAACCATGACATCCGAACAGACCTTCGCCCCCAGGCCAAACTGGTTTGTACGCACTGAAAAGTGGCTTGATGACAAAGGCAAAGGGGCATGGATTGCCGCAATGGTCCTTGGATTTGTATTTTTCTGGCCTGTTGGTCTCGCCCTTCTCGCTTATATGATCTGGAGCAAACGCATGTTTAATGGCACGTCCTGCAGCGCACGGCGCAACCGCACCGTAATGTCCACCCGTAGCACCGGCAACGCAGCATTTGACGCCTACAAAGCCGATACTCTGCGCCGTCTGGAAGATGAACAAAACAACTTCGAAGCCTTCCTGGAGCGCCTGCGCGAAGCCAAGGACAAAGCCGAATTCGACCAGTTCATGGACGATCGCGCGAAACGCGAAGACGCCCGCGACTGAGCCGGCCCAATACGGCCCTCCCCCCCCGGACGCCCCCGGGGGGGACCCATTTTTGAAACCGATTTCCCGAACTGCAAAGAGAGCGTAATGACACCTGATCCTGATATCCTGCCCCAGTTTTACCAGGGAGTGCCGAGCAAACGTCTGTTCGCCTGGGTGGTTGATACGGTCCTGGTCGTGGCGATCTGCCTGATCATTGTGCCTTTCACTGCCTTTACCGGACTGTTCTTTTTCCCCTTGCTGATGCTGGTGGTTGGTTTCATCTATCGCGTTGCCACTCTGGCCAGCGGTTCAGCAACCTGGGGCATGCGCCTGCTTTCTGTCGAACTGCGTCAGGCCGATGACCATCCCCTTGAGGGTACCACTGCGCTCTTGCACACTCTGGGGTACACCATTTCCCTTGCGATGCCGTTTCTGCAACTGATTTCGATCATTCTGATGCTGACCTCCGCACGCCGTCAGGGATTGACGGATATGATACTTGGCACTGTCGCGCTCAACCGGCGTCGTTAACCACATGCGCGGATAAACGACAATTTAGTAAAACTATGCTTGGCTGCCCCGGGGGTCAGCGCTACAATCTAACTCACAAAAGATTGGATACCATGCGCCACACACTGCCCCTCACGCCACAGTTCTATGTAACGGCACCACAACCCTGCCCCTATCTGGAGGGCCGCATGGAACGCAAGCTGTTCACGGCATTGCAGGGTGACAATGCCGGGGCGTTGAACGACAGCCTGTCAGCCCAGGGCTTTCGCCGCTCTCAGAATGTACTGTATCGACCGTCCTGCGCAGATTGCGCCTCCTGTCTCTCTGCCCGGATCGATGTGGCCGCTTTCACCGCCAGCCGCAGCCAGCGACGGATCATCAAACGCAATGTGGGGCTTGAACGGCGTGCAACTTCTCCCTGGGCGACAGAGGATCAATACGAACTCTTCCGCCGCTACCTGGACAGCCGCCATGCGGATGGTGGCATGGCGGATATGGATGTGTTCGAATTCGCAGCCATGGTAGAGGAAACCCCGATCCGCAGCCGCGTCATCGAATATATCGACAGCGACACCCGTGCACTGGCAGGTGTCTGCCTGACCGATGTGCTCGCTGACGGGGTCAGCATGGTGTATTCTTTCTACACGCCTGACCGTCCCAAGGATGGCCTGGGCAATTACATCATCCTTGATCATATCGAGATTGCCCGCAGCGCCGGTCTGCCCTACGTCTATTTGGGTTACTGGGTGCCCGGCAGCCAGAAAATGGGATACAAGGCCAAGTTCTCAGGCCTCGAAGTCTACCTTGGCGGCAAATGGCAAAAGCTCAAAGATCCCGACGCTTTTGAGCCGACGCAACATCCGCTCAGCAACGATCCCATTGCAGAACAGGTCTCCAATATCGCCCTGCCCGACATGGCGCACAGACGGCGCTGACACCCGCTTTTCTTTTTGGCCTAATATACCGAAATGCGACAGCTGCTGCGCAGGGTCGTTCTGCGTTCGACGATTTCCCCCCCACAAACGCCTTGCACGAAAAACGTGAGGCCGCCTTTTCGGGGCGGCCTCTCAATCGGATTACACCTTGTTTCTTGTACAACCGGTCACGGCACCAGATCGGGAACAATCGTTACAATCGAAGGGAAGAGCCACAGAATGGCCAACCCACCAACCTGGATCAAAACAAACGGAATGATGCCGCGATAGATATGTTTTGTCGTAACTGAAGCCGGTGCCACGCCACGCAGATAGAAAAGCGCGAAACCGAAGGGCGGCGTCAGGAAGGATGTCTGCAGGTTGACCGCAATCATGATGGTTACCCATTTGGGGTCAAAGGTACCACCATAGATCACTGGACCGACAATCGGCACAACGATGTAGATAATCTCAAGAAAATCCAGAACGAAGCCGAGAATGAACAACACCAGCATCACCAGCAAAAAGACCGTCATCTCGTTGTCAAAAGACTTGAGAAACTGCTGGATATAATGTTCGCCACCAAAGCTGATCACCACCAGGTTCAGCAACTGCGACCCGATCAGGATCGTGAACACCATCGAAGTCACCTTCGCGGTCTCACGCACCACCGGTGTCAGGACACCATGTGTGAACAGAACCCAGCAAGAGAACAGCAGGCCAAACACCGCATAAAGATAGGCACCATAGGCGACAAAGAAGGCAATCCAGCTTTCTGCGTTGACCCCTTCCTGATTGATTCGCAGGTCAAAGTTCACACCGACCAGAATACAGACGATGATCGCCAGCGTAGACCAGATGATGATCTTGGGAGAACGGTCTTCGTCGCGCAGCTTGCGATAGGCAGCCAGCATGATCGCCCCGCCTGCCCCCAAGGCCGCAGCGGGCGTCGGATTTGTGATCCCGCCCAGGATTGATCCCAGCACCGCCACGATCAACATCAAGGGTGGAAATACCACACGGATCAATTCGTTCTGGGCACAAACGCGCGTGGCATGAACCACCCCATAAAGCGCGATGGCAAAGGGGATCGCCATAAGTACAACAGTTGCCCCTGCAGAGGTGGTGGGACCGATCAACAATATATCAACCAGCACGGCAAGAACGATACCCGCTGCACCGATGACAAGCGGTCGGGCTGCTGAAGAAGGCGACACACCACGACCAAAAGCCAGAAACAGCGACAACAGGGTCAACAAGATTGCATTGCCTGTGCCAATGGGTGCCACATCGGAAATCCTCGCAGCACGTTTTGCTGTGAGTTCTTCTTCACTCAACCGGACAGATTGGGTCACCCCGCCGGCGTCCTCGATCACCTTCTGCTCCTGCACGGCGGCATCCCATGCCTCCTGCCCATGCAGTTCGATCATCGCAACCTTGCATTCATCGCTGACATTGGTCCGCAGGCTTGCGGCGTCCCCGGACTCAGAGAAACTCGACACCGTTGTTGATTGACTGCCTATGATACCCAAATTACCCAACAGAACCGTCCCGACGACCAGAATGACCGGTACGCCGATAAACCAGGTAAGCCCCTCGCCCCGTGTAATAGGTTCGGAATTGGTGGTCCCCAGTGCCACCGCAGGTGCCTTTTCGGGGTTCATCAAGGCATAGCCGAATGCATAGAGCGCATAAAGAAGCGCTAACAATATCCCGGGCAGAAGTGCTGCCTGGAACAGGGTGCCGACCGAAACTACCGCGGGTTCCCCCAGCAGGGTCAAGGCATCGTTACATCCGGCAACCTGCGCCCGCGCTTCTTGGGCGGCAGAGTAAAGATCGCCCGCCAAGGTACCCAACAGGACAATGACAATTGACGGAGGAATGATCTGCCCCAAGGTACCTGAGGCCGCGATAACCCCCGTTGCAATTTCCGGAGAGTACCCGTTGCGCAACATCGTGGGCAGCGCCAGCAACCCCATCGTCACAACAGTTGCACCGACAATACCCGTTGACGCGGCAAGGAAGGCACCGACAACAACGACCGATACCGCCAGACCACCTGGCAACGGTCCGAAAACCTTGGCCATTGTGGTCAAGAGGTCATCGGCGATTTTTGAACGCTCCAGCGTGATGCCCATCAAAACAAACATCAAAACCGCCAGCAAGGTTTCAATCGACTGCCCCGCCAGAACGCGTTCGTTCATCCGGTTCACGATAAAGGATACGTTGCGATCCAGTGCAACTTCCCAACCCGAGGGAAATACGGATTCCGCCACGCGTGGTAAATCGGGGTACCTGAACAGGGACACGCTGTCCTCTTTGACGCCGGAATTGACCAAGGCGCGGTAAGCGTCAGAGGAGGTGTCGATCGCTTGGTGGATCATCAACCCCGCGGAATCGAGCGCTGCGATGATCCCAAATGAAATGATACCCGCACCACCAATGGCAAAAGCCACCGGAAAGCCGGAAAGGATGCCACCGAACAGGCAGACGAATACGATAATCAGGCCGACTTCGACCCCATCGAGACCCAAAAACATCAGTGCGTTCCCTCGTATGCTTCTTCGCCATCGCCAAGGGTGTCCTTGTCGAGATATTTCCCTTCGCTTTGAGGGCCTTCGCGCAGTTCCAGATAGGAACGATAAAACACGACCAGCGCCTGCATCAGGATCATGATGCAAAAAGCACAGAGCAGTATTTTGAACAGGAAATAGCCATTGAAGCCGCTTGGACTGAACCCGAATGTCTCCACATTCCAGCGCAGTGCCCGTGCCTTGGTCAACAACCGCTCAAGCGTATCGGACGCAGAGGGATTGGGCACGATCAGATGACGCCATAAAAAGAACCAGCCGTACATCCACGTCAGCACCGCAAATGGGACCATGAAAATGACAGCGCCCACCATATCAATGATCTTCTTGGTGCGAAACTTTGCCGGACCATACAGCAGATCAACACGCACATGACTGCCCTGTATAAAGGCATAGGACACACACAGACAAATGATCAACGCGTTGTACAGCTTTAGCTCTTCGGCATACCAGGAGATGTCAAATTGCATCGGCACGCCAAAACCCAGAACGATGTCGGGCCGTGTGAAAATACGTTGCATGAAGACGATGATGATCTGTTGAATGATCATCAGCAGCCCAGCCCAGGCAACAATGCGCCCAATGCCATTGCCGATTTTTTCAAAGAACCGGACGTAGCCCCACATGATCTCGTTTCGCACCATACCGATCACGGTCATGATGATCACCGCAACGAGCAATACAAAAAACAATTCAGCCGAAGCCCCGAAATACACAAAACGCATGATCGCCTGACTGTCACTCCAGTTCAGCCAAAGCTGCGGATGCGTGATGGCATAGCCGAAATTATAGAATGCAAGCGCGAGGTTTGAAATAAACCACCAAAGTGCGTCAATCATGCTGGAAAGTTCCTGTTCGGAATATCGTGAAACCCGTCCGCGCCGCTGTTGGCTCGGACAGGGGATAACGGATTAGCGGCGGTTCTGAAACCGCCGCTAACGCCCGACTTAGTTGTCCATTGCGGCCAGAACGCGGTTGCGTTCTGTTGCGTATTTGCCTTCAGACAATGCCAGCCATTCACCGGATTCGCGCATTGATTTCTGCGCTGACTCATGGATTTCCTTGAACAGATCATCATCCGTGAAGCCCTGCAGAACTTCTGCGGATGCCTTACCAAATGCATCCCAGATTTCGCCTGAGAATTCGTGGATCTGCGTGCCGCCGGATTTCAGACGCTGCAAGGCCGGACCGTTGCTGGCCACGAACAGGGAATAGTTGTGCTGGTGAGCATCTGCACAGGATACTTCGATGGCACGCTGCTGTGCAGGTGTCAGACCCTCGAACAGTTCAAGGTTGGTCGCAACAGAGAGCGCAGCACCAGGCTCGTGGAAACCCGCTGGATAATAGTGATCGCAGACTTCTTGCAAACCCAGTTTTTCATCCGACCAAGGGCCGATCCACTCGGTACCGTCAAGTGCGCCGCTTGAAAGGGCTTGATAGATTTCACCGCCCGGCAGAACTTGAACAGAAGCGCCCAACTTGGACAATGCCTGCCCACCAAGGCCCGGCATGCGGAACTTGAGACCGTTAAAATCCTCGGCTGTATTGATTTCCTTACGGAACCATCCACCGCCCTGCGCGCCTGTCTGACCGGCAAGATAGGATTTGAGGCCGAACACCTCTCCCAGGTTATGATGCAGCGCTTTGCCGTCCGCACCATAGTACCAGGTCATCATTTCCGGCGCGGACATACCAAATGGCACGGCCGTGAAATAGGCGAACGCAGGGTGCTGGCCGGTGAAATAATAATCGGCACCATGATACATGTCGGCCTGACCTGATGTCACCGCATCAAATACCTCGAATGCGCCAACCAATTCGCCCGCACCCTTGGGGTCGATCGTGATCTGGCCATCAGTGATGTCGCTGACATTCTTTACAACCCGCTCAACCGAGTCCCAGACCCCGGCAAGGCCGCGCGGCCAGGTGGTGACCATTGTCAGTGTGCGCTTGCCTTGTGCATAAGCAGGTGCTGCGAGCGTTGTCGCGGCGGCGGCTGTACCGCCAAGTGCAGATGTCTTCAAAAATGAACGACGATCCATAGGTTACTCCTCCCGAGTAGGATGCCCACGTCGCAGTTTCTTCACGCGTGGGTCGTTTCAAGTTTGGCCACCCTAACGCCAGTAGCAGAAAGTGGAATACCTTTTATTAGTAAAGAGAGTGACGGAGGCAACTTAGAGCACTGATTTGTCCGGACAAAACCAAAAAATGTGCCCTGTCGCCAACCAGAGGAAACACCATCGTACGCCTCTACCCCATGCTTTGCGGGTGATTCGTCGAATCGAATCGTTCGAGCACCGGTTTCCGCCTGGATTTGTCTCAACGACTCACTGCAGCTTGGGCTTTTGTCGGCCATTGCGATGGTCAGCGCATCTTGGTCATGCAGGGTGATCCGCCTGGTCGTCAAAGTACGGCAAGATAGCGGCATGGCTATAGCCGCCTCTTGTTCATGTCGGTCAATTGCTCTCGTTGCCATTGGGATCGGTTTGCAACGCCAGGATCGGGATCAAGTAATGCGAACTGACCGCCATGGGATGCCGGGCTACAGTGGCGGCCCCTCCCCTTGATTTCAACTTATGTCGTGAGGAGCACCTGAACCGAAACATAATTCCAGAAACGCACCCTCTAGCGACATATTTTTCATGTGTTTGCTGGTTGACGCCCCTTAAAACCCCTCATAATGTCTCCAAACGTAAAGAGGAGCCCTTGGGCATGACTGAACTAGTCGTCATTCTTAGACATTCGCGCATGGGCCGGTGACGGTAGACCATAATTCGACCCATGCGCCCCCGACATTCTCGGGGGTTTTTTTATGCGCCAAACGAACTTAAACACGGCACAACATACCGCCGCACGGAGCAAGACAATGACACGCCAAATGACCGGAGCCAAAATGATCGTCCAAGCCCTGATTGACCAGGGTGTGGACACTGTATTCGGATACCCCGGCGGCGCTGTGCTACCTATCTATGACGAAGTGTTTCAGCAGAATTCGATCAAACATGTGCTTGTACGTCACGAACAGGGCGCGGTGCATGCGGCCGAGGGTTATGCGCGTTCCACTGGCAAGCCCGGTGTTGTTCTGGTCACCTCCGGCCCCGGTGCGACAAATGCCGTAACCGGCCTGACGGACGCCCTGCTTGATTCCATCCCCCTGGTGGTTCTGACCGGTCAGGTCCCGACCTTCATGATCGGATCGGATGCTTTTCAAGAAGCGGATACAGTCGGCATCACGCGACCCTGCACCAAACACAACTGGCTGGTGAAGGAAACCGACAGGTTGTCAGGCGTCATCCATGAAGCGTTCCATGTCGCCACTTCGGGGCGGCCCGGTCCCGTGTTGGTCGACATTCCCAAGGACGTGCAATTCGCCACGGGAAAATACACACCCAAAGCGCCATCAACATCACATTACCAACCGCAGCTCAAAGGTGATCTTGAAGAGATCACCGAACTGGTTGCCGCCATCGAAAAGGCCAAACGCCCTGTGTTCTATACAGGTGGTGGGGTCATCAACTCCGGTCCGGCCGCATCGCAATTGTTGCGTGAACTGGTTGAGGCTACGGGTTTTCCGATCACCTCAACCCTGATGGGTTTGGGCTGTTATCCGGCTTCGGGCGACAAATGGTTGGGCATGCTCGGGATGCACGGCCTGTATGAAGCCAATATGGCAATGCATGACTGCGACCTGATGATCAACATCGGTGCACGATTTGATGATCGTATCACCGGCGTTGTGGACATGTTCAGCCCGAAATCGAAAAAAGCCCATATCGACATTGATCCGTCCTCCATCAACAAGGTGATCCGCGTCGACATCCCGATCATGGGTGATGTTGGGCATGTGCTTGAGGATTTGCTGAAAATTTGGAAGTCACGCGGGCGCAAGACCAATTCAGAAGCCGTTGCCAAGTGGTGGAAACAGATTGACGAATGGCGCAGCATTGATTGTCTGAAGTTCGAGCAGAAAGGCAAGGTGATCAAGCCTCAATACGCGCTGGCGCGTCTTGAAGCCCTGACCAAGGATCACGACCGCTACATCTGCACCGAGGTCGGGCAGCACCAGATGTGGGCTGCGCAATATCTTGGTTTTGAAGACCCAAATCGCTGGATGACCTCAGGTGGACTGGGCACGATGGGTTATGGTTTTCCGGCATCGATTGGCGTGCAAATGGCCCATCCAGAAAGTCTGGTCGTGAATGTTGCGGGCGAAGCCTCGTGGTTGATGAACATGCAAGAACTGGGCACCGCGATGCAATACAACTTGCCCGTCAAACAATTTATCCTGAACAACGAACGTCTTGGCATGGTGCGCCAATGGCAGGAACTGCTGCATGGGGAGCGCTATTCCTCAAGCTGGTCCGAAGCCCTGCCCGATTTTGTGAAACTCGCCGATGCATTCGGGGCCAAGGGCATCATCTGCTCGGATCCTGATGATCTCGACGATGCGATCATGGAAATGATTACACATGACGGGCCGGTGATCTTTGACTGTCTTGTGGAAAAGCACGAGAACTGTTTTCCGATGATCCCGTCAGGCAAGGCCCATAACGAGATGATCATGGGCGAGGTTGATACCTCAACCGCTATTGATGCCGAGGGCAAGGTGCTGGTTTAGACCGTTTTCCTTCGCAGAAAACGGACGGAAACGCTGAAGGTTTCCGATGCAGAAATAAGGGATACGAATAATGTCAGCTCTAAAAATCAAAAAAGGTGCCAACTCGCACTCTGCCTACAACCTACGACCGAGCTACTCTGACGTGATTGAACGTCATACACTGGCAGTGTTGGTCGAAAACGAACCGGGCGTGCTGGCGCGCGTGATTGGGCTTTTCTCGGGACGCGGATATAACATCGACAGCCTGACGGTCGCTGAGGTGGACCACACAGGGCACCTGAGCCGTATCACCATCGTAACCTCGGGTACGCCGCAAATCGTCGAACAGATCAAGGCGCAACTGGGCCGGATCGTTTCGGTCCACGAGGTTCATGACCTGACGGTGGAAGGTGCCAGCGTCGAACGCGAGCTGGCAATGTTCAAGGTGGTCGGCAAAGGCGATCATCGCGTCGAAGCACTGCGCCTTGCCGATATTTTCCGCGCAAATGTTGTGGACAGCACCTTGGAAAGCTTTGTGTTCGAAATCACCGGAGCACCGGAAAAAATAGATGCCTTTGCGGATTTGATGCGCCCTCTGGGCCTGAGCGAAGTCGCGCGAACCGGTGTTGCGGCGTTATCGCGAGGCGACTAACCCCTTCCTGTGACCTTCAACGGTGGGGCCGTTTGACCGGCCTAGCCGTTGCTGATCTTGCACTGCTCTGAATGTATCTTGGCGGCGCCGTGGAAAGGGATGACTTTTCCGACCAGACAATCAGGTTCCTCATCATTACGGCTGACGTTCTGGCGCAGCCCGTCCTGCAGTCCATTGCACATCTTCGGTTTCACAATATGTGCATTATGTGCACGGCGAGTCTTGCTTTCGACGGTCACGTCGAATTGCACCATATCACCCGGTTGCAAAACCATGTTTTCGGTATCCTCGACCGAAGTGGCGTTAAAATAGGCCAAGTCGCCATGATCCTCGCACCAAAACACTGCTTTTTGATCGTTCACATCGCTCCAAAGTACCACGCCCATCATATTGTTTATAGTTCCCTCGATTGTTCCTGTTTTTGTAACCAACTTACACAATATAGAGAGAAGCTGATCCAAAGCACGTTGGTATTTGTGTCTAAGCACCGGGAGCGATGCAGCTAAGGCGCATCAGCTACGTTGCTAAGCCGCGTCAAATGTGGAATTAAGCGCCTATGCCGACATTTTACATTATGTGATTTACGCCTCAGATAGACACTGCGCCATGACACTTACAAAACAGTCCCCTGCTGAACTCCGGAATATGTTTGGTGCGAACCTGCGCCAACTCTCAGAAGCTTATCCCTCGATCTCGGATCTTTCGCGGCAATTGGGTATCAACCGGACGCAGTACAATCGGTATCTATCAGGTGAGAGCTTTCCTCGGCCGGACGTATTGGCCCGCATCTGTGCATTCTTCAAGGTAGACGCGCGTGTCTTGCTGGAACCCGTTGACCAGATTGGATCCGGGCAAGACCCGATTTCAAATCCTTTCCTGCATGACTTTCTGCCGGAATCTTCGTCAAAAATACCAAATGACTTGTTTCCCAGTGGTTTCTACCGGTTTTCGCGCCGCAGCTTTACCAACAAGGACGTGTTCATCGTTGGCCTCGTATTTGTCAAACGCGTTGGCACCAACACCTATATGCGGGGATATGAGTCCATCAATGCGATGCGGGTTCAGAACCTGCCAACCAATGCCCGCGCGCGTGAATTCCGTGGCATTGCGATGCAACAGGAAGACGGTATCAGCCTGTTGGTTTCGCGCCGCAATGCAATGACTTCATCGTTCAATTTTCTGAACCGGGTTGCTTCGTTCGAGAATAACTATTGGGTCGGATACATCACTCGGACTATACCTGAGGATGCAAAGGGGCTGCGTGCAACCCGCATGGTTTATGAATATCTGGGCCCAAAGCCCGTCGATGCTTTGCCCGCTGCGCGAAAGACCGGGTTTCACACGGTCGAGGAATTGTTGCCTTATCACCGACGGCTTCTTCAGACGGATATGACATTTGCCTGAGGACACGATGTCGCCCCTGACAAAAACGGGTCGCTGACAGGAACGCCCAATCTGGTGCGTGCTTTATCCTGCTGACAACAGCAGGAGAGCCACATGCCTGATACCATCACCGACGTTAGCGCCGTGCGGCGGCCTATTTCGCAGGCCAATGGCCTGCCCAATGCACATTACATCGATCAAGGCGTCCACGCCGAAGAACGTCAGGCGGTTCTGGTCGATAACTGGGCGGGCCTGGCTGTTGCCTCTGATGTACCCGAAATCGGGGGTGCGGTGCCACTGACCTTCCTGGACATGCCCTTGCTGTTACTGCGCGACAAACAAGGTCAAATCCGGGTATTCCAGAACATATGCCGCCACCGGGGCATGGTTCTGGTCGACGCTGCGCGCAAGATCGAAGGGGCGATCCGCTGTCCCTACCACAGCTGGTGCTATTCAACCGACGGACGATTGGTCAGCACACCGCATGTAGGGGGACCGGGGCAAAATACCCATGAAGATATTGACCGAGACCTTCTTGGCCTGATCGAAGTACGCAGCTTTATCTGGATGGATGTGGTGTTCATCAATCTGTCTGGCACTGCCGCCCCGTTTGAAATGATCAACGCCGACCTGATGGCGCGCTGGCGTGCCTTTGACAAACCATTGTTTCACGGAGGACCGGCAAGTCGTTTTACCCTTGAGGTCAATTGCAACTGGAAACTGGCGGTCGAGAATTATTGTGAAAGTTACCATTTGCCCTGGGTGCATCCGGGCTTGAACAGCTATTCAAGACTGGAAGACCATTATCACATCGAAGCCACAGGCAAGTTTTCTGGCCAGGGCACCCTGGTATATCGCCAGATTTCGGATTCCGATGGCTCGGTATTTCCCGATTTCACAGAGCTGGACAGCAAATGGGACAAGGCCGCAGAATATATTGCTGTCTATCCAAATGTCCTGTTGGGTGTGCACCGGGATCACACCTTTGCGATCGTGTTGGTGCCAGACGGCCCTGAACGCACGCTCGAATATGTACATCTATATTACGCCGCGCCAGACACGTCTGAGACGCTGCGCACCAAAAACGCAGCGCAGTGGAAGGAAGTTTTTGCCGAAGATGTCTTTGTCGTTGAGGGAATGCAGCGTGGCCGCCATGCAGCCGGCTTTGACGGGGGTCGGTTTTCTCCGGCAATGGACGGGCCAACGCATTTGTTTCACGACTGGGTCGCGACACAAATGGAACGCCACCGCGGCTTGAAAGCGCATGCCGCGGAATGAGCAAGCTGGACGCTGCCCTGCTCGCGGCGCATGCAAGCGGGAATACCGAAAGGCTGGTAGCGCTCTATTCCCAGGCCGCAGACGAGGCCGAGTCAGCCGAAGGCGCGGCTTTTTACCTGACCCAGGCTTATGTCTTTGCACTGGAGGCGGGGCATGCCGATGCCCCGTCCCTGCACCAACGCCTGCTTGATGCCGGACGCGAAGAACCCCTGGGACTTGCGCGTGCCCCCAGGCGTTAGATGCACGTCATTCATTTCATGCCAGCGCAGGTTTGGTGAGCGCGGGGTTCGGATTTCTGGAAGCTGAGCCAGCCTAGACTACGGCGGGATGCCTGTTGGGCCAATCGGTCGCCAAGTGCCAATCCTGCGCCAGCCGCAGCAGGCGCGCATCGCTGCCTCTTGGTCCGATCAATTGAATGCCACCGGGCAATCCTTGCGCACCAAAGCCTGCGGGAATGTTCACCACGGGCAGGCCGATCAGGCTGGCTGGAACAACCACTTGCATCCACCGGTGATAGGTATCCATTGTGACACCCGAAATTTCCTTGGGATGCTCCAAATTCACGTCAAAGGGCCAGCATTGCGCCGAAGGCAAGACAAGAACGTCAACCTTTTCGAACAACTCGATGGTGCGACGATACCAATCTGACCGGGCCAAGCTTGCATGATGTATGTCCATCGCGCCAAGTTTGAGACCGCGCTCGATCTCCCATTGTGCAGATCCTTTGAGGAATTCACGCTTTTGGGCATCTGCGTGAAGCGTGTGCAATCCCGTCGCAACAGAAAAAGAGCGCAGCGTGATCCAGCTGTTCCACATCCGATCAGCATCAAAGGGCGCTGCGATATGCTCAACACTATGGCCAAGCTCCTGCATCCGGGACAGCGCGGTTTCTGTCAGATCGGAAATCCCCTCTTCGTAAGGAAAACGCCCGCCCCAATCTCCGAGATAACCAATACGTTGTTGCGGTACCGGGTCTACCGGCATGGGCACCAGGCCTGCTGCGGATCGGCTGTGCGGTTGGCGGATGTCTGCCCCAGCCATGGTATCGGCCAATGCAGCCAGATCGGTCGGACACCGCGCCATGGGCCCTGACGTGGATAAATGATGCATGAAGACATCGCCCAGAGGTTCTGATGGTACAACGCCCCATGTCGGGCGCATGCCATATACATTGCACCAACCTGCCGGATTGCGCAGCGATCCCATCATGTCACTGCCATCTGCAACAGAGAGCATTTTGCTCGCAAGCGCCGCCGCTGCCCCGCCCGAAGATCCCCCCGCAGATTTTTCAAGGTTATAGGGATTGTGGGTAGCCCCATGTACCGGGTTGAATGTGTGGCTGCCCAACCCGAATTCAGGTGTGTTGGTCTTGCCGATGATCAGAGCGCCCGCATTGCGCATCCGTTCAACCACCAGATCGTCCTGCTCTGCCATTGTGTTTGCAAACAGTGGTGACCCCATGGATGTCGGTAGGCCCTTGGCATTTGCCAGATCCTTAACCGCCAAGGGGATCCCGTGCATCCAACCCCTGCGCGGTTCGTCATCTGCCGCGCGCGCCTCGGCCAGCAACTCATCCGTGTCCCGCAACGAGACAATCGCGTTCACAGCCGGATTGACCGCTTTGATCCGCTCAAGTGTTGCCTGCATCAGTTCAACGGCACTCAACTTGCCCCGTTCCATTTCCGATGACAGGGCATATGCGGTCTTGTCTAGAATATCCATTTCATCAGCCAATCAATTCGTCGAGGGTAATTCAAGGCTGCAGCACCCCATAGCGTTAACTTCCCTGCGCCTCGGCACGGCTTTTGCCGCTGACGGCAAGAGCAAGTGTCGCGCCCATCAATCCATCCAGATCGCCATCAAGCACCCCTTTTGTATCTGAGGTTTCATAGTTGGTGCGCAGATCCTTGACCATCTGGTATGGTTGCAAAACGTAGGAACGGATCTGGTTGCCCCACCCCGCATCACCGGCGTTTTCATGGGTTTCGTTCACAATCGCAGAGCGCTTGTCGAGCTCGATCTGGTACAAGCGGCTTTTCAGGGCTTTCATGGCGATGTCACGGTTCTGGTGCTGGGATTTGACCGAGCTTGTGACGACGATCCCTGTCGGGTGATGGGTGATACGCACCGCGGAATCGGTTGTGTTGACGTGCTGCCCGCCTGCCCCCGATGACCTGTAGGTATCAACGCGAATATCCGATGGATTAACTTCGATCTCGATGTTGTCATCTACGACGGGATAAACCTTGACCGAGGTAAAGGATGTATGACGCTTGGCCGCTGAATCAAACGGGGAAATGCGTACCAGACGATGCACACCGCTTTCGGACTTTAACCACCCATAAGCATTGTGGCCTTCGATCTTGTAGGTGGCAGATTTGATGCCGGCCTCTTCCCCCGCACTTTCCGACTGTAGCTCGACCTTGTAACCTTTCTTTTCGGCCCAACGCACATACATCCGCGCCAGCATACTGGCCCAATCACATGATTCTGTGCCGCCAGCGCCTGAATTGATTTCAAGGAAGGTATCATTGCTGTCCGCTTCACCGTCAAGCAACGCCTCAAGTTCCTTTTGCGCGGCCTTGACAGAAAGTGCTTTCAAGGCGGCCTCGGCCTCGGTGACGACTTCTTCGTCCTCTTCCATCTCACCCAGTTCGATCAGATCGACATTGTCGGTCAATTCTTGCCGGATCCCGTCATAAGTGGCGATCGCGTCGACAAGATTCTGGCGATCGCGCATTAACTTTTGCGCAGCCGCGGCATCATCCCACAGGTTTGGGTCTTCGACGCGCGCATTAAATTCTTCCAACCTATGCTGAGCCGTCTCAACATCCAGCCGTTGTCCCAACAATTCCAAAGACTTGGAAATTTGATCTACTGTATTTTGTGCCTCTGCACGCATGCATTTACGCCTTTGTTCTATACCCCTTGGACATAGACCAGCGGCACGGGTGCTACAAGTCGTCGTCGGGCGGGGTTTACCCTACCCGCTTAATACAAACCGCCCGAAGACAAGGTGCCAAAACTGGCCTTTGGCCCGACAACTGCTTTCTTGCCGGTGGATGTCGTAACCTGCTTGGCAACTCGATCCACCTCTTCGACCAAGGGCAAGTCGGCGCCCATGGCAAATCCGCCGTCAAAAGTGATGCCGAACACCGGTTCTTCGCCGCCACGGAAACACTCAGACACAACATTGGGGCCAGAGGCACCATTGCTCAACCGTGCGCCGGAAAACCGGTCGATCTTGATAAATTCGCAGGCTTCGGGCACCGAGAACTCTCCGCCGCCGTATTTCTTGACCGCCTGTGACATGAAACGCTGGAAAACCGGACCGCACATGCCGCCCCCCGAGGCCCCGCGCCCCATCGCTTTGGGTTGATCATAACCGATGTAACAACCAGCGACGATGTTCGAAGTAAAGCCGATGAACCAGACATCTTTCGCGTCATTTGTGGTCCCCGTCTTGCCCGCTGTCGGCACCCCGAGGTTGACGGTTTTACGGGCTGTTCCGCGTTCCACAACGCCGCGCATCATCGAGGTCAACTGATAAGCCGTCACAGGATCCATCACCCGTTCGCGGTTGGAAATCACACGCGGCGCAACACCGGGATCAAGGCTTGCCATCTGACAATCATTGCAGATGCGTTCATCATGCTTGTAGACAGTGCGGCCATAACGGTCCTGAACGCGGTCCACCAGTGTCGGTTGCACCCTTTCGCCCCCGTTTGCAAACATCGCATAAGCACTAACCATCTGGTATAAAGTCGTTTCCTGAGACCCAAGCGCATTTGCCAGCACCGGAGACAGGTTTTCATAAACACCAAACCGTTCCGCGTAGCTGCCAACGACATCCATACCGACTTCTTGCGCCAGACGGATTGTCATCAGGTTTCGGGATTGTTCGATCCCCGTGCGCAGCGGCGTGGGCCCATAGAACCGGTTGGAAGAGTTCTTGGGACGCCAGACTCCCTGCGGTGTATTGATCTCAATCGGGGCATCAACCACGATTGTTGCCGGCGAATAACCACTGTCCAAAGCAGACGCATAGACAAAGGGCTTGAAACTGGAACCGGGCTGACGCTGGGCCTGAGTGGCCCTGTTGAACACCGAATCCTGATAGGAAAAGCCACCCTGCATGGCAATGACGCGCCCGGTATCCACATCCATCGCGACAAATGCGCCCTGCACCTCGGGCACCTGGCGCAGGGTCCAGCGGATGAAACTGCCATCTGCATCCGCTGTCATGCGGCGCACCAATACAACATCCCCGACCGACACCAGATCACCCAGCCCACGTGCCTTTGGGCCTAGTTTCCCGTTTTCGAGCCGTTTGCGGGCCCATTGCGCGTCTTTTGCTGGTATGAAATGCCCATCCGCATCCTCGGGCACACCTTCGATTCCGATGCGGGCATCGCCGCCATCGATACTCAGCACAACGGCGGGATACCATTGGTTTTCCAGATCGATGTCGCGCGGTACACGAATATCACTCAGCGCATCACGCCAGCTTTCTTCCGTCCCCAATTGGTCGATGGGTATGGTTTTACCGGTGCCTTGCCAAATTCCGCGACCACGGTCATATTGTTCCAACTGTCGACGCAGGGCATTTGCGGCGATCGGCTGCATTTCATTGTCAATGGTTGCCCGGACTGTCAGCCCCCCGGTGAAAAACTCGCCCTCACCAAAGTTTTCGGACAATTGTCGCCGGATCTCATCGGTAAAATAGTCACGCGGTGGCAGATCCGCCTTAAAGCTCGCGAAATCTCCATTCTGTACAGAACGCAGGGGCTGCGCCTTTTCGGTCGCGTAATCGGCATCAGAGATATAGCCGTTCTCGTTCATTTCACGCAGCACAAAATTGCGACGCGCCAGCAAGCGTTCCTTGCGTCGTACCGGATGGTAGTCCGAGGGTGCCTTGGGCAAGGAGGCAAGAAAGGCCGCCTCATGAGGGGCCAGTTCACTGAGTGTCTTGTTGAAATAGGTCTGGGCGGCAGCCGCCACACCGTAAGAGTTTTGTCCCAGAAAAATTTCGTTCAGATACAACTCCAGGATCTTTTCCTTGTCCAGTGCTTCTTCGACACGGGCGGCGAGAATGATTTCCTTGATCTTGCGTTCCGCACGACGGTCACCAGAAAGAAGAAAGTTCTTCATCACCTGTTGAGTGATGGTCGAGGCGCCGCGCACGTCTTTGCCACGGGTGCGCACAGCGTCAATCGCTGCCGCGCCGATCCCGCGCAAGTCATACCCGTCGTGCTCATAAAAGTTCTTGTCTTCGGCAGAAATGAAGGCCTGCTTGATCAGCGGAGGGATCGTGTCCGCAGGGGCAAACAGGCGACGCTCCTTGGCGAATTCATCAATCAAACGGCCTTGTCCCGAATAAATGCGGCTGATTGTGGGCGGGGTATAGCTGGCGAGGCTCTCGTGACTGGGCAGGTCGCGACCATACATCCAGAAAACAGCACCAATGGTCAGCGCCACCATACCGATGCTCATGGTCACGGTGGTAAAGATACCACCCAGAAAAGACAGAATAAATCGGAACACCGCGTGTCGCCCTCTTTGTGGCTTTCGTTCGTATCCTTATAGCGGCAATGACCGGGATGGTCAAAACGGGAACGCAGCGGCACTGGGCTGTTATCTGCCTATAATATCAATATATTTGCAGCTTACTGACGGACCAGCGGTGCGCGGGCGGCATCGCTGTCACGCCAAAGCAGAATCGCCTCTGCCATGGCATCGACCATAACGGCACGCCAGACTGGATCACGCAGGTTCTTCAAATCGCGTTCAGAGCTTAGAAACCCGATTTCCACCAATACGGACGGGATGTCTGCGGATTTCAGGACCGAGAACCCCGCCTGTCGTTTCGGTCTGCGGTTCATCGGTCCGCCTGCTTGGGTCATCCCGGCCACCAGCGCGTCTGCCAGTGCAGTTGAACGCGGTTCCGTTTCCTGACGGGCCAAGTCCAACAGGATGCTCGCAACCTGATCATCCGACCCTGTCAGATCCGCCCCTGCTATGATGTCGGACCGGTTGTGCCGCGCTGCCAGATGCGCCGTTGCGGTATCACTGGCCTCTGTCGACAGGGTGTAAACGGTCGCGCCCTTTGCCCCGCCCTGCCGCAAGCTATCCGCGTGCAATGAAATGAAAATATCCGCACGGGCTTGATGAGCAATGGCGACACGTGTTTCCAGCGCGACAAAAACGTCATCATCGCGGGTCAGTACAACCTCAATGCCCATGCGCAGCAAGGCTTCGCGCAGCGCACGGGCAAAGGCCAACATCAGATCCTTTTCGAAAATATCGTCGTGTTCCGCGCCCGGATCCAACCCGCCGTGACCGGGATCAAGCGCGACAGTGAATTTCTTTTTCTTACCTGTCTTGGGTGCTGGCTTCTGTGTCAGTGCCGCCGCCCAAGCCCCATCTGTCGGGGTGCCAGAGCGGCTTGCGAATTCTTCTTCGCTCGCTGTTTCCATCATGATTTCAAGCGTTGCCTTGCCGCTTGCCTCTTCCACCGGCATGCCGATTTCAACCGGCACCATTGGTTCAGCAAGATCCGCGACCAACCGTGACCAGCCTGGCCGAAACGCCCCGAAGCGCACGGCCGATACGCGCCCCGGCTCTGGCAGGATCATCGCGGGCCGCAGTGTCGCCCAATCGGCCTCTTTGAAGTCAATCACCAGGCGCGCAGGGTCATTGAGTAGAAATACGCGGAAGGGTACCCCCTGACTCAATGCGATCCGTATGTCTGTCCGACCAAGCCAGCCATCCGTGATGCTGCTCCTGGCCGCGTCAACGCGGGCCAATGCACTGAGGTTGGAAGCATTCGGATTCTGCGCACAGACACTGCTTGCACAAAGCACAGCCACGCAGAATGCCTGAAGAAACGCCCGTATCATGTCACCGCTTTTCGCTGCTCTTTTGCGCAGTCTAGCAGGTCTGCACCAGGCATTCCAGCGCCTCAGCGGCCCGACATGAAGGCCTTGAGCCGCGCCAGCCCTTCGGTGATGTCGGCGGTGCTGCGGGCATAGGAAAACCGTAGGGTCGTTGACCCTCGAATCGGATCGAAATCAAGCCCTGGAGTGACGGAAACCCGTGCCTTTTCAAGAATTTCAGCAGCAAAGCTAACGCTGTCTTTGGTTAGTTCAGACACATCGGCATAGACATAAAACGCACCGTCTGGCGGAGCGAAACTGGTGAAGCCCGCTTCTTTCAAACCGGTCAGCATCAAGGCGCGGTTGGCGCGATAAACGTCCATGTTGGCTTGCAATTCCTCTTCGCAATCCATGGCGGCGAGGGCTGTCACCTGACTGGCATGAGGCGCGCAAATAAACATGTTTTGTGCCAGTCGCTCAACAATTCGCACGTGGTCTTCGGGCACCACCATCCAGCCTACGCGCCAACCAGTCATCGAGAAATATTTGGAAAAGGAATTGATCACATAGCAATCATTGGTCAGTTCAAGCGCCGAGACCGCTTTCTTTTCATATTCGACCCCGTGATAGATTTCGTCCGAAATGAAAGAGGTGCCAGAGTCGGCACAGGCCTCGATCAGACCCTGCATGGCTGCGCGGTCCAGCATGGTACCGGTGGGATTGGCAGGCGACGCGACCATCAGCCCAGCCAGGTTCAGGTCTGCAAAATCGGCAGGCACGGGTTGCAATCTGTTCTCAAGAGCGGTGGGCAAATCCACTGGCGTCAAAGCCAGAGCACTGAGAATCTGGCGGTAACTGGGATAGCCCGGCGCGCCGATCCCTACACGATCGCAGGTATCAAATAGCGCTGTAAAAGCAAGGATAAAGCCCCCCGAAGATCCCGAAGTGATGATCACGCGGGCCGGGTCAAGATCGACGTTGTACCATGCGCCGTACATCTGAGCGATCCTTGCACGCAACGCAGGCAAGCCAAGGGCAACCGTATAGCCCAAGGCCGCCTCATCCATCGCTTGGTTCAGCGCTGCAACCGCCGCTTTGGGTGCCCCTGTTCCGGGTTGCCCGACTTCCATGTGAATAATATGTTCGCCTCTGGCTTCGGCCGCTGCCGCCGCTTGCATGACATCCATCACGATAAAGGGATCGACAGCAGATCGTTTTGATATACGCATGGCCTTGCTCCTGTTCTTTGAGCGTGTTTCACTGTCTTCGCCCCGCTCGTCAAGATCGGGCATCTTATGTTTACAAAGGTACCCCCGCAATGACGCACCGTTTCGCCGCCCCTCTGCTTGCCGCCATATTAGCCCTGCCCGCAGCTGCCATGGACCTGACAGAGCTGACGGACGCAGAGCGCGCGCAGTTTCGCGCCGAAGTTCGCTCCTATCTACTGGAAAACCCAGAAGTAATCATGGAGGCTGTCGATGCCCTGCGCGAGCGTGAAGCCGCCCAGCAGGCGCAAGCGGACATTGATCTTGTCAGCGTCAACGCAGAGGCGATTTTCAACGACGGGTATTCTTGGGTCGGAGGGAACCCCGAGGGCGACATCACATTGGTGGAATTTCTGGATTACAGGTGCGGTTATTGCAAAAAAGCCCATGACGAAGTCGCCAAACTATTGGAAACAGATGGAAACATTCGCCTTATCGTCAAGGAATTCCCGATCCTGGGGGATCAGTCGGTATTGGCGTCACGCTTTGCTGTCGCGGTCAAGCAACTGGCTGGTGGCGACAGCTACAAGGCGTTGAACGATGCGCTGATGGTCTTCAAAGGCGACATTACGCTTGCCTCGCTGCGCAGACTGGCAACGACATTCGGATTGGATTCGGATGCGATCGAAGCGCATATGGACAGTGATGCCGTCACACAGGAAATTGCGGACACCCGTGCCCTGGCGCAACGGTTGCAAATCACGGGCACGCCGACATTCGTGATGAAGGATGAACTCTTGCGTGGCTATCTGCCCTTTGACCAGATGCAGGCATTGATTGCCGAAAAACGCGGTTGACTGACGCTATAGAAACGTCTGGTGGTACTTCACAAGTCGTTGAAAATGCGCTTCCAGTGACCGCTTCAGATGTGCGGCGTCTTTGACGGTCAGGATATAATCCACCAAATGGTTGTACTGCTGGATCTGGCGGGGCAGCCTTTGTGCCGGATCAAGGCGCAGTTGCCTGTCAGTTTCTTCAATGACTTGGACCTCTTGCCTTTCTGGCCAAAAGGCCACCTCGGCCGCACAGGTCAGACTTCTACCGTTCATCAGTGGTTGTTCGGCATCATAATGCTGAAACACCGCGTCCTCCAACGGCTGTACCTCTGTCAGATCCGTCACCGGCCAGGCCCAGACAAAAGCGATTTCCCATACATCAATCTGGCGGTTTGCAATCACATCAGAGCGCGCCGAGGTCAGATGCCGCCGCACGCGGTTGCGGATTCCATCGACCGACTGTCCGACATAGATCGGTTGGCCATCCAGATCACACAGTGCATAAACACCGATTTCATTCGTCAGCGCAGTCAGGGCTTTTGACCGATAGTCTTGCGAAGCGCTCATGCCACCTTCCGACGCTCATCCGCAGTAAGAATTGGTTGAAACAATGTGCGGTCAAGGTAGCTGACAATCGGCACCGCAACGCCGTCCCCGGCCACTTGATAGGCTTGATTATAGCGGTCAGGCATCATGAACCGTTCGCCCAGCCCCATAAGGCGCGCGACCTCCTTGCTTGACAAGAGGCGGGCACGGGTTTCATTGCCCTTGATAAACATGATCGTTTGGCGCGAAGACCCGCCGGCAGGCGTGCGCAAACAACCGGCCAGGCCGTCAAACCGGATTTCGGCACGCTGTCGGTTCAGCCCGCTTTCGTCGGGGCGGCCACGTTTGTACAGCATCCCGATCTCTGTCTTCCCTGTCGAGCGGGCCTTGCGCACACGCGACTGACTTGGCTCTGACATCATCAGCAGCAGCCGTGAAACATCGTCATCAATCAACCAGTCGGTATTGGGGGCATCGTCAACGATCCTGCGCAGGGACAGGCGCCGTGGCTTCGGCGTGTCGTGGGCCCACCAAACCCAATGTTGGGCAATCGCATTTGGCAACTTCGCCGCAAAGGACTTGATTTTTTCAGTATGGAAAACACCTTCTGGCGCTGTACCGGCAAGAGAGCCAACAGAAACTCCATGGCGCACACCAATGATGAACAAACGTGGTCTGCTTTGCGGCAAGAATTTCGCCGCATCTATTTCCAGAGCCCCTACGCGATAGCCCAAAGAAATCAGGGTTTTCAAAACGGCGCAGAGGTCTTTGCCACCGTTTCGAGTCATCAGGCCAGTCACATTTTCAAAGGCAATGATGCGTGGGGCAAAGCCATTTTCCCCTGCCTCGCCGATCAATCGCGCCCATTCCATGAACATGCCGGAACGCGCACCGTTCAGGCCCCGTCCTTTACCGGCAAGCGAAAAATCCTGACAAGGGCTGGACGCCCAGTAGAGGTCAATCGGTTGAAGCAATGGTGCCACATCCAAAGCTGCGATGTCGCCTTCTATCAAATGTTTGCCACCCCAGTTCTTGGCATAAACATCGCATTTCATCGCATCGATGTCATTCGCAAGAGCGCAGGACCAATCATTGCCAAGCCCCGCACGCACCATGCCAGCGCCGCAGAAAAACTCAGCATACTTTGGAAAGATTTTAGCGCCAGACACCATATCTATGTCTAAACGGGGGGGCAAAAACTGTCTATCGTTATTCCGCTGCAAGCGCCGCTTCGGCTTCCAAAGCGGCGGCCTTTTTCTCGACCTGCTCAACGATGTGCTCAATCATGCTGTCGTTGTCTTGCTTGTGACTTTGTTTGCCTGCCAGATAGACCATGCCTGATCCTGCGCCACCACCGGTGAAACCGACATCGGTCATCAGCGCCTCACCGGGGCCGTTCACAACACAGCCAATGATGCTCAGGCTCATCGGGGTCTTGATATGTTCCAGACGTTTTTCCAGGGTCTCAACGGTCTTGATCACATCAAACCCCTGACGCGCACAGGACGGACAGGATATGATATTCACACCGCGATGGCGAAGACCAAGAGATTTCAGGATTTCATAGCCGACCTTGATTTCTTCCACTGGATCGGCTGACAGGGATACCCGGATCGTATCGCCGATGCCCATCCACAGCAGATTCCCCATACCGATGGCAGATTTGATTGTCCCCGAGGTCAATCCGCCAGCCTCAGTGATTCCAAGGTGTATAGGCGCGTCTGTGGCCTCTGCCAGTTTTTGATAGGCGGCCGCAGCCATAAAGACATCCGATGCCTTGCAACTGATCTTGAATTCGTGAAAATCGTTGTCCTGCAAAAGCTTGATATGGTCGAGACCGGATTCAACCATGGCATCGGGACAGGGTTCCCCATATTTATCCAACAGGTGTTTCTCAAGTGAACCGGCATTCACGCCGATGCGCATTGAACAATTGTTGTCGCGGGCGGCCTTGATCACATCGCGAACACGTTTTGCATCGCCGATATTGCCCGGATTGATCCGAAGACAGGCGGCCCCCGCCTCGGCAGCCTCGATCCCACGTTTGTAATGGAAATGGATGTCCGCGACGATGGGCACCGAAACCTCGGGCACGATCAACCTGAGTGCCGCTGATGATTCCTCATCCGGCACCGAAATCCGAACAATGTCAGCGCCGGCATCCGCAGCAGCTTGCACCTGTGCAATGGTCGCCTTGACATCGGTGGTCTGGGTGTTTGTCATCGTCTGGACGCTTATTGGCGCATCCCCGCCCACGGCAACATCACCCACCATGATCTGACGGGATTTTCGGCGATAAATATTGCGCCATGGGCGGATGTGATTGAGCGACATGAAGGCCAACTTTCAGGCGGTGGAGGTTGCCGTGAACCTAATCCTCCACCAACATCTTCGCAAGGCTAAGGGTCGCCAGACCCTAGTTGGACTGACAAGGAATTGCGGCCAGAATAGCCGGGTCAATGTCGCTGCCCGCCAGATCCGCGAACATGCGCGTCAACGAAGTGTCGGCTGTGGGATCAACCGGTTGATAAAGCTCGGCCAATGCCTGATTGTCGAGCGGCAAATTGGAGGTGATGCTGCCGCGCGCGCCGACCGGGCCATAACACCCATCTGCCATGGCGAAATACAAGGCACCGGATTCGCCTGTGCGCAGGGATGGCGGTTCTTCGGTTGCGGGAACATCCCAGGTATCGCCTTTATCCATTACACCTTCAAAAATAACCGTGCCATCAGCAGCACGAACACGTACCCACGAGGGATAGGCCGCAACCATACGCACTGCGGCCGCCGGTCCTTCAACAACCTGAGGGACAGCAGGATTTTCAGTGCCGGAAGTCAGGCTTGCGATGGTCAGGCTGGGCGATTGGGCTGTCAGTTCAGGCACAGCGAAGTTACCCATGGAGCGCGGATCGATTGTCGCAATCGGAGCATCACGCGCCACCATCAAGGGCACATCAAGCGCCTGAGGTCGATAGAGCCGGTCCAGCGCTTCGACACGGGGGGCTTCCATCGTACGCGGTACGGATGATTCAACATCGTTTTCAGGGGTTGCTGTCAATGTACCCTGCAACGGATCAAGATCGGAAAGGACCACCGGTGTCTGGTCGACAGGCGAAACCTGCACACGCTGCACCTCTTGTAAAACGGTATAGCCGCCAAACCCGATTGCGCCAATCAATGCGACCAGAACCAGCATGGACCCGACCGCCCCCGGCTCGATCCGGCTGAGCAGACTTTCGCCCGCGGGTGTAAAAGGCAGGTTCGGACGGGCAAAGAGATCAGTCTCTGCCGGGCGGTTTTTGCGCTCGCTTGGCCCGGCTTTCTTGATAACTGAAGCTTCGGCAGACATGCCGTGTGCCACGATGAAACCCGATTCCTTGCAAAAGCTGGCAAAGGCCTTGTCAGGGTCCATGTTGAGATAACGGGCATATGACCGTACGTAACCGGCAATAAATCCCGGCGTATCAAAGGCATCGGGATCCGCATTTTCGATGGCAGCAATATAGGACGCCTTGATGCGCAATTCGCGTTGAACATCCAGCAACGATTTACCCATCGTTGCGCGTTCCCCCCGCATCACGTCCCCAAGACGCAGTTCGAATGCATCAAAGCCCTTCGGCTCAATCAAATCTTCTTCTTTAGCCTTAGAGGACCAACGCCCGATCATCCCATCGCCCCATCGTTAACTTGCCTGTATCCACTTTCCCGAATCCGCAGCCGATTCGGGATATGGTCTTTTCTTTCGATAACGCTAGCACAGTACAACCGGAAATACGAATTTTACGTGTTTACCCAGCAGCTTCGGCACGATTCAGCGCACAATGGGACCATAATCCGTCCATTGCATGGACCAAGGCATCAATTTCACCAAATTCGTGCACAGGTGACGGCGTGAACCGAAGCCGCTCAGTCCCCCGCGGAACTGTCGGGAAATTGATCGGCTGAACATAAATACCGAATTCCTCGAGCAGCTTGTCACTCAATATCTGGGTGTGAACAGGGTTTCCGACGATCACAGGCACAATATGTGACCCATGGTCGATAATCGGCAGGCCAAGCCCCTTGAGACGCAATTTCAGAATTTTCGCTTGTTGTTGTTGCTTTTCGCGCAACTCCGGCGCGGTCTTCAGGAAGGCTACAGATGCCGCCGCGCCCGCCGCAACGGCTGGTGGCAGTGAAGTGGTGAAAATGAACCCCGGCGCATAGGACCGGACTGCGTCACACATCTTGGCCGAGGCCGCGATATAGCCGCCCATCACGCCAAATGCTTTGGCCAAAGTGCCGTTAATGATGTCAAGACGATGCATCAGCCCGTCACGTTCCGCGACCCCTGCCCCATGTGGGCCATACATGCCAACGGCGTGCACTTCGTCGATATAGGTAAGCGCTCCGAATTCATCCGCGAGATCGCAAATAGCCTCGATAGGGCCGAAATCGCCATCCATGGAATAGATCGATTCAAAAGCAATCAGCTTGGGTGCCGCGGGATCGTCCGCTTCAAGCAACTCTCGCAGATGTGCGACGTCATTATGACGGAAGATCCGTTTGGCCCCGCCGTTGCGGCGCACACCTTCAATCATCGACGCATGGTTCAGCGCGTCTGAATAGATGATCAAGCCGGGAAAGAGTTTGGGGAGTGTTGAAAGGGTCGCGTCATTGGCGATATAGGCAGAGGTGAACAAAAGCGCCGCCTCCTTGCCATGCAGATCAGACAATTCTGCCTCAAGTCGCTTGTGATATACTGTTGTACCCGAGATATTGCGCGTCCCGCCGGATCCGGCACCGGTCGCCCGCAGTGCTTCTTCCATGGCTTCCAGAACCACAGGGTTTTGGCCCATGCCCAGATAATCATTGCCGCACCACACCGTGATATTACGTTCAACCCCGTCTGGCCGTGTCCAGACAGCATGCGGAAACTGGCCGTTGCGCCGCTCGATATCAATAAAGGTCCGGTAGCGTCCCTCGTCGTGCAGGCGCGCAATCGCCTCGTCAAGTTTGAGCGTATAATCCATGCGCGTCTCCGCTTGCAGCTTTGTGAAAGGCCTTGGCGTTTCACATTGTGTTTTTGGAATGAGTATAGAAACATCCCCCCTCGTTCAATCAAATATGATGTGCGTCTTGTCGCAGCCTTGATTTGGATCAAGGTTTGCGATGATCTAAGGTTTGCAGGCACGCTTTTGACGGGATGATTACATGCCCTTCCCGTGCTCTTTTCAATTGCGCACGCTTCTGATTTGGGCGACAGGTCTATCATGATCACGCCCGTCCCCCGTCGCGAAATGTCGCGTAGCGAGTTTATCGTCCTTATCGCATTGATGATCTCGATCGTGGCTATGGCCACGGACGTAATGTTGCCGGCTCTCGGCTTGATTGCCACAGATCTTGGTCAGGCTGACCCCAACCGCGGCCATCTGGTGATTTCGATCCTCTTCGCAGGCTTTGCACTGGGTCAGTTACTGGCCGGGCCGCTCTCCGATTCCTTTGGCCGTCGGCCGGTGATTCACGGCTCCTACCTCGTGTTCATCGCAGGCACGCTACTGTGTATCTTTGCGGTGTCTTTCGAGATGATGATGCTGGGCCGGCTGTTGCAGGGGTTTGGTATGGCAGGGCCGCGCATTGTCGCCATAGCCATCGTACGTGACGGCTTTGAAGGCCGTGATATGGCGCGGATCATGTCTTTTGTGATGGCTGTATTCATTATCGTGCCCGCCATCGCACCCGCTGTTGGCCAGGTTTTGATTGCCTTGTCAGGGTGGCGCGCGACCTTTGTGATGCTCTTGGGCATGGGATTGTTGACCTGGAGCTGGTTCGCGGCACGACAACCGGAAACATTGGCGGTTGCCAATCGGCGCGCCTTGTCCCTGCGCAAGGTATGGCAGGGAATTGTGATCATCTGTCGCAATCCCACAGCCCTGGGTTATACCCTTTGCGCAGGGTTCATCTTTGGACCGTTCTTGGCCTACCTCAGCCTTGCTCAGCAGATTTTTCAGGACGTGTTCGAAACCGGCGATGCCTTTGTTCTGTGGTTCGGTGCCGCCGCCCTGTCGATCGGCTTTGCATCCATCGTCAATTCCAGTCTGGTGGGGCGTTTGGGCATGCGTTACCTGTCAACACTGGCGCTCTTTACCATTCTGTGCGCTGCAGTGCTCTTTGGCGCTTATCTGGTACTCATGCCGGGTACACCGCCCTTTTTCCTGTTCATTCTGTGGCAGCTGATCACATTCTTTTCGATGGGTCTGCTGTTTGGGAATCTTAACGCCATGGCGATGGAGCCGTTGGGAAAGATGGCAGGTCTCGGCGCGGCTGTCGTCGGGGCACTTTCAACCTTTGTGTCTCTGCCTGTCGGCTTTTTGCTGACAGAAAGCTTTGACGACAGTGTCGCGCCAATGGTCGCCGGCTTTGGCATTGCTGCAGTCGCCTGTCTGGTTTTGGGACGATGGGTTGAACGGATTGCCTGATCGGCAGTGCTGGACACTCCGCGATACGCTGATACGGTCTGCCCAAATTTCGTTTAACAGGAGCCATTTACCATGTCACTTGACGCCATCCTTGCCCGAATCGACGACGATTTGCCCGCCGCGACCGACCGTCTTCTTGATCTCCTGCGCATTCCTTCAATTTCGACCGACCCTGCCTTCAAGGCCGATTGCGACAATGCCGCTGACTGGCTTGTGCGTGAATTGAACGAGATGGGTATCGAGGCCAGCAAACGACCGACTCCCGGGCATCCCATGGTTGTGGGCCATCTGGGCGAGACCGGGCCGCATCTGTTGTTCTACGGCCATTACGATGTGCAGCCAGTGGACCCGCTTGAGCTTTGGGACAATGACCCCTTTGATCCTCAAGTAGAAGATACCGCCAAGGGCAAGGTTATTCGGGGGCGCGGATCATCCGATGACAAGGGCCAATTGATGACCTTTGTCGAAGCGCTTCGGGCGTGGAAAGCAATCAAAGGGGACTGGCCCTGCAAGATCACGTTCTTTTTCGAAGGTGAAGAGGAATCAGGTTCCCCGTCGCTTGTGCCCTTTATGAAAGAACATGCTGACGAATTAAAAACCGACATTGCACTCATCTGTGACACCGGATTGTTCGAAAGCAAAACTCCCGCCATCGTCACCATGCTTCGCGGGTTGCTTGGCGAAGAATTGACCATCACTGCCCCATCGCTGGATCTGCATTCCGGCATGTACGGCGGCATTGCGATGAACCCGATACGGGTGTTGTCAAGAATCATTGCCTCCCTGCATGATGAAAAGGGGCGCATCACTGTGCCCGGTTTTTATGACGGCGTGCCCGAACTTTCGGACGAATTGGAAGCCCAATGGCAGGGCCTGTCTTTTGACCACCAGACATTTCTTGAAGATGTGGGTCTGAGCCACCCCGCAGGTGAACAGAATCGCACCCCGTTGGAGATGATCTGGTCCCGCCCGACCTGCGAAGTGAACGGCATCTGGGGCGGTTACACGGGGGATGGCTTTAAAACAGTGCTGCCATCCAAGGCGCATGCAAAAATCAGTTTCCGGCTTGTTGGTACGCAAGACCCCTTTGCAATCCGCGAGAACTTCCGCAAGATGGTCACGGACATGTTGCCCCCCGATTGCGAGGTCAGTTTTGGTGATCACGGTGCGGGCGGTGCATCCAGCGCCGATGTCTCTGATCCGATGTTCGAAGCCGCGCGCAAGGCATTGACGGATGAATGGCACACCCCTGCCGCCTATATCGGAAGCGGCGGTTCAATTCCGATTGCAGGACATTTCCAGGAGATCCTTGGCACAGAGCCAATGTTGATCGGTTTCGGTAAAGACGACGATGCGCTTCATTCTCCGAACGAAAAATACGACATGGAAAGCTTTCACAAGGGCATCCGGTCCTGGGCACGGATCCTGGACGCATTGACATAACAACAAGCGATCGGGGCGGAAACGCCCCGACCCTTCTATCTGACAGTGCCGGTCCGGCCTTCACGCAGAAAGATGTAGACTCCGGAAGCGATGACGATGCCCGCGCCGATAAACACATTGCTGCGGGGCCATTCCCCAAAAATCGTCCAGCCCCAGAACAACGAAAAGATAAGCAGCACATATTCGAACGGGGCGACGACGGAGGCATGACTCAGCCGGTATGCCTGTGTCATGAGATAGCCAATGATTGCCGACATGATGCCCAGACCCAGTATAGGCAGATAATCCGCGCTGTCTGGCCAGACCCAGGGGCGCAGCAGAAATTGCATCGAAGGATTGCTGTCAGCCGTGACAAAACGTCCATCGCCGGCAATCAGATAGACAACCGCACTGATCGCGATAAAGGCAAATTGCATGTGCAGCGCCAGCGCCGATGCACGGCTGGTCTGGCCCAGTTTCCGTGTCAGCACCGACATGAAGGCATAAAAAGCTGCCGCAATCACCGGCAGCACTACAATCCAGCCGTATCCGCCCTCATCCGCAGACATTTGCGGCACCATCATGACCAGCACCCCGACGAAGCCTAATCCAATCGCGGCAAACCGGCGCGGCCCGACAACTTCGCCCAACACAGGGATCGACAACAAGGTGACAAACAAGGGCGCAACAAAGTAAAGTGCCGTCGCGGTCGCCAGAGGTAAGGATGCAATACCGGCATAAAGCGCTGAATTCGCTATCAGGATAAACACAGCCCTTGTCGCGTGCAGTCCCCAGCGGCCGGTGTTGAGCAGCCTGAAACCCCCTTCATACTTCAGCAGAGCCACGGTAAACCCGATCGCCACCACCGAACGCAGCAATATCAATTCATGTAACGGATAGGCCCCTGAAAGGGATTTAACGAGCATGTCATTGACGGAAATGAACATCATTCCCGTCAGCATGCAGAAAATTCCAAGGCGGGAGGTGGTGGATTGGCCTGTACTCATTCCTTCTCCTACACCCATGTTATTGCAAATGGCAGGGATGAATTGAGTTGCTGAACAGGAAATAGGAAGGCCAGTGTCATCGCAGCTAGAATCGCTGATGCAAAATGACCGGCCTGCCGTTTCAATCCGGACGGACAAACAGGCGCCGATGTTCACAAATGCCCAGGGATCTACCTCTGCGAAACGAAAAAAGGGCCCTCACAGAGGACCCTTTTTCATGCAGCAGTGGCGCGGTTGACGGGGCTCGAACCCGCGACCTCCGGCGTGACAGGCCGGCACTCTAACCAGCTGAGCTACAACCGCCCGCTGCACACTTCGTCGTTACCTCCGAAGCGTTGGGTCGTAATATGGGCGGTGGCCTCAGGCGTCAAGACGCAAATCCCGGGGAAATGAAGAAATTTCCACTTGTCTGCTCTTTTTGTGCCGCCTCCTTTGTATGATCCGTTTTCCCGTCTTGAAAACATTGCAAAATTTCTTGCACGGTGCCCGATGGCAGACCCCTGCTCCGCTTCCTTTCCGGCCTTCATTTCTTTGTTTTCCTGATCGAGTTGCACCCCTCAACGCGCGTGGTGTATTTCCCTGCCCTCAATCCGTTCAAAGAGACTCCGCATTGACCGGGCCAGTTCCTTTCCCAAAGGCATTTCAATCCTGAAAGTGAGTCGCATCAAACATGGATCTGCCCAGCCTTGAAAAAGAAAGAGGCCATGCGCCACGCCCGAACAGCCCATTGAAAAGAACGCCGCATCAGCCAAAACAGCATCCTGAGTAAACGGCAGGCGTTCTCTGGCGTTGGGAAATTTGGTGGGTCGTGAGAGGCTCGAACTCCCGACATCTTCGGTGTAAACGAAGCGCTCTACCAACTGAGCTAACGACCCGCCGTGGCGACCTCTTAGCGCAAGGAGCATGGGGGCTTCAAGCCCCTAATGTCAGCCTTTTTTGCTGACCGTCAATTAAATGGAAAACCACACCCTGTCCGCCGTCAATTTCACGCAGTGCACCGATAGAGCGTCCGGTCAGAATCACGCGCAGCATGCGTGAGGTGATGCCATGGGTGATCAGTACCGATGGTGTTTGCAGCCCCCGCAAGAAGCGCAGGCAGCGATTGTGCAGGGCTGCAAACCCCTCCCCCTCCGGGGCAAGTTCATAAAGCGCAAAGCCATCACGCGTACCGGTTTCCGCCATGACTTCCGCCCGATCCCTGCCGGCCCATTTGCCCAAACCGATTTCGCTGAGTGCCGCATCGGTCGTAATCGGCGTGGCAAGGCCTGCAACTGCGATTCTCGCGGTTTCCAGCGCCCGGCCTTGCGGACTGCTGATGGCCTGAAAGCGGGTGAGATCCTGACCGGCCAGGATACGCTGTTGGGCCTGCGCCTGAGCGCGACCTTCGTCCGTCAGGCTGGAATCAAACCGCCCTTGCAAACGACCGGTCGCATTCCACTCGGTCTCACCGTGGCGCAAAATATAAAGAGGTGGAAAGGCGCTCACTCGAGCGGCTCCAGCTTGGTTTCATGTCCGTTTTCTAGCAGATAAACGCAACCCTGATCGTTGGAAAGATGCCCGGCACGTTTCATGTCCAGACCACAGACCTCAGCGCGCATTACCTGCCCCCACAAACCATGGGCCACGATCACCGTCGGTCCAGCCAGGTCTTTCAGGAAGGAAACGACCCTTGCTTGAAGCCCGCTTAACCCCTCCCCCCCCTCGGCCATTTGATAGATCTCGAGGGCGGGGGGATTTTCTTTGGCCCAGTTCGGATGTTCCGCCATGATTTCTGCGCGGGTCCTGCCTTGCCACTTGCCGGCGTGGATTTCCATCAGGCGGTCATCACACCGATATGGCGCTCCGCCCAATGCGATGTCGGCCGTGGCAATCGTCCGCCCCAAAGGTGAGACATAGATGTCAGGGGACAGAGCCAATATCGGCCCCATCAAACCGGCTTGGCGGTGGGCATCCGCCACCCCCTGCGCTGTGAGTGGCGAATCCAATTGTCCCTGGAGTCGATAGACCTTGTTCCATTCCGTCTGACCGTGACGCAGGAACCAAATTCTGGGATAGTTTGTCATGTCGCCTCACCTGCTTTGTCGGACTTCATTACCCAAAAAGTTGAGGCGTATGAAGATGTTGTGTCAGGGAAAGGAAAGTTTCGGCCCTGCGCAGGGGTTCCCAAGCAAGAAACTGGCATATACCGAAACAAGGACACCTTCACAAATCACGGCATAGCCATGAATTTCGGCGTGACATCAAAGGCTGCGCCAGGTGAAACAACATTGCGGGAGGATGCAGCGCCCTGCAAGAGCGCTGCCTGTCCAAACGGTATCAGATGTCCGGATCGTCCGAACCTTTGGACGCATCCGCATTGTCACTTGGCGTGGATTGCCGGATCTTGGCGACCACGATACGTCCATTTGCCAGCTTTTTTTCGCGCCGGATTTTCAGACGGCCAAAAGGCGGCAGGTTAAGTTCCCGGTTGTCGCCGATCGCCTCTCCCATCACGCTGAGCATCATCTCGACAGCCGGTTTGACGTCCTTTTTCTTCATGCCGGAGCGTTGAACAACAGCGTCGATCAGTTCTTTCTTGCGCATCATAGGTCCAAGGATCACAGCCTGCGGCGCGTCAACAACAGTTGGTTCTGCCTGCTTTGCTGCAGCCGGCGCTGATCCATCCAACGCCGAGGTGGGGGCCGCATTGCCTGGCGTCGTTGCGGCCTTGGTTGTTTTTGACGTTGATTTGGATTTCGTCGTTTTTTTGGTCGCGGTACTCACGAAAATCTCACTCTTGATTGTTTCTTGCCTGGAAACATACTAACCGCCTTTTGCTTTGACTTCCAGCATTGCTTGGGTCCTACCGCGGGGAAGCTAACGAATGGTGAACGGCGGAACGACAAACGCCCCGGCATAGGCCAGGGCGTTTGAGATCTTGAACAAATCCGAACTGGTTCAATGGGCGACGGCACCATCTCCACCGGATTTTTTGGCCGCCAATGCCGCCGCCGCCGCTGCATCCTCGGCAACTTGATCCCATTCGATTGGTTCAGGTTGAGAAACAAGCGCGTGCTCCAACACTTCTGAAACATGCCCCACCGGGATAATCTTTAATCCCTGCGTCACATTTTCAGGTATTTCGGCCAGATCCTTTTCGTTCTCCTTCGGGATGAGTACCGTTGTGATCCCGCCCCGCAATGCGGCCAGCAGTTTTTCCTTCAAGCCACCGATAGGCATCGCATTGCCGCGCAGCGACACTTCGCCGGTCATTGCAATATCCTTGCGCACAGGAATGCGGGTCAGCACCGACACAATCGACGTGACCATCGCCAGCCCGGCAGAGGGACCATCCTTGGGGGTTGCACCGTCCGGCACGTGCACGTGGATGTCGAGCGTATCGAAGCTTGGTGGTTTTACACCAATCTTGGGTGAAATCGACCGCACATAACTGGATGCAGCGTCGATGCTTTCCTTCATCACATCGCCCAGCTTGCCGGTGGTTTTCATCCGACCCTTGCCCGGCAGTCGCAGCGCCTCAATGTGCAGCAACTCACCACCCACCGATGTATAGGCCAATCCGGTCACAACACCGATCTGGTTTTCCTCTTCGGCCAGACCATACCGATGTTTGCGCACACCAAGGAATTCATCAAGGTTGTCGCCCGTCACGGTAACACTCTCGGCCTCTTTCTTGATGATCTTGGTCAAAGATTTACGCGCCACCTTGGCGATTTCACGCTCGAGGTTTCGCACGCCGGCTTCCCGGGTGTAATAGCGGATCATTCCCTGAATTGCGGAATCTTCGATCGTAAATTCCTTGGCTTTCAACCCATGGTTCTTGATCTGTTTGGACACCAGATGCTGCTTGGCAATCTCGAGCTTTTCATCCTCGGTGTAGCCAGAAAGCGGAATGATCTCCATCCGGTCAAGCAATGGCCCCGGCATATTATAGCTGTTCGACGTTGTCAGGAACATCACGTTGCTGAGGTCGTATTCAACCTCAAGATAGTGATCCACAAAGGTGGAGTTCTGTTCAGGATCAAGGACCTCCAGCATTGCAGATGCTGGATCGCCACGGAAGTCCTGCCCCATCTTGTCGATCTCGTCGAGAAGGATGAGCGGGTTGGTCGTCTTTGCCTTTTTCAATGCCTGAATGATCTTTCCCGGCATGGAACCGATATAGGTCCGCCGGTGACCACGAATTTCGGATTCATCACGCACACCGCCCAGCGAAATGCGAATGAACTCGCGTCCCGTTGCCTTGGCCACAGATTTCCCGAGCGAGGTTTTACCCACACCGGGAGGGCCGACCAAACACATGATCGGGCCTTTCATCTTGGTTGAACGCTGCTGCACCGCGAGGTATTCCACAATCCGTTCCTTGACCTTTTCAAGGCCATAGTGATCGTCGTCCAGAACCTCCTGCGCCTTGCCGAGGTTCTTTTTCACGCGAGATTTAACGCCCCACGGGATCGACAACATCCAGTCAAGATAATTGCGCACAACCGTTGCCTCGGCAGACATCGGACTCATGTTCTTGAGTTTTTTGAGCTCGGCTTCTGCCTTCTCCTTAGCCTCTTTGCTCAACTTGGTGGCGGCAATCTTTTCTTCCAGTTCGGCAACTTCATTCTTGCCCTCTTCGCCATCACCCAATTCTTGCTGGATGGCTTTCATCTGTTCGTTAAGATAGTATTCGCGCTGCGTCCGCTCCATCTGAGATTTCACGCGCGTCTTGATCTTTTTCTCGACCTGAAGAACGGACATTTCGCCCTGCATCAGCCCATAGACTTTCTCAAGCCGTTCGGACACGCTGAGCGTCTCAAGCAGATCCTGTTTTTGTTCGACTTCAATGCCGAGATGCCCCGCGACCAGATCGGCGAGCCGTGCCGCCTCGGAGGTTTCTCCAACCGCTGTCAGTGCCTCGTCCGGCACATTTTTCTTGACCTTGGCGTAGCGTTCGAATTCGTCACCGACCGAGCGCAGCAACGCCTCGGTTGTGGCGGCGTCGCCTGGCATTTCAGTGAGATATTCCGCGCGCGCCTCGAAAAAGCTGTCGTTTTCGAGGTATTCGGTGATCCGCACCCGCGCCTGGCCTTCGACCAGCACCTTTACAGTGCCATCGGGTAACTTCAGCAGTTGCAGCACATTAGCCAGCACACCGGCCTTGAATATGCCATCGGCAGTGGGATCATCCTCGCCGGGATCGATCTGGCTCGACAACAGAATCTGTTTGTCGTCTGCCATGACTTCTTCCAATGCACGCACGGATTTTTCACGCCCCACGAAAAGCGGCACGATCATGTGCGGAAACACCACAATATCGCGCAACGGCAACACTGGGTAGGATGCGTTTAAGGGTTCTAACATGCTCAATTCCTTATTTAGCAAGACAGTTCCGGTCCCTGAAAGGCAACCAACGCCGTCTCCTGTTGTGAACCGATATGTAGTTCCGGTTCGCCTGTTTCAATCCCCGTTGATCAGGGTTTGCCACATCATTGCCCCGGTGAAGATGAGAGGCAACAGGTGATTTGGTAGTATTTGAGGGGTAAACGAAGGAAAATCGAACAGATCGACCTTGATGCGCGAGCTGCAACACCCCTGTCCGCGATACATCCCTCACCCATCCTGTTCAGAGCGGCTCAATATCGCCGTCAGCGCGATTCTCATGAAAGTTTTTTTCCCATGACTTGAATGTCCCTGCTGCAATAGCGTCCCGCATACCCGCCATGATGTCTTGAAAATATCGCAGATTGTGCCAGGTAAGAAGCATCCCTGAAATCATTTCCTGGCTGCGGAACACATGATGCAAATATGCGCGTGAGTACTTTGAACAGGCCGGGCAGGCACAGTTTTCATCCAGTGGCCTAGGGTCATCTGCATGCCGGGCATTTTTAATATTCAACACACCGCGACGCGTAAATACCTGTCCTGTTCGCCCCGAACGGGACGGCAGGACGCAATCCATCATGTCAATTCCCCGTGCTACGGCCCCAACAATGTCATCCGGCTTTCCCACGCCCATCAGGTAACGCGGTTTGTCCTCGGGCAGTTGATCGGGGGCATAATCAAGACAGCCGAACATTGCCGCCTGCCCTTCACCTACGGCCAGACCGCCCACAGCATATCCGTCAAATTCAATCTCGCGCAATGCCTCTGCGGATTGCTTGCGCAGGTCTTCTTCCAGCCCGCCCTGCTGGATGCCAAACAGCGCATGACCCGGCCGGTCGCCGAAGGCCTCTTTTGAGCGTTTTGCCCATCGCATCGATAATTCCATGCTCTGGGCAATACGGGTTCGATCCGCTGGCAGCGCAGGACATTCATCAAAACACATGACAATGTCAGAGCCGAGCAGAGCCTGAATTTCCATCGACCTTTCTGGCGTGATTTCATGTTTCGATCCATCTATATGGCTTTTGAACGTCACACCGCGTTCTGTCAGTTTGCGCAGATCTGCCAGGGACATCACTTGAAACCCGCCCGAGTCCGTAAGGATCGGTTTGTCCCAGTTCATGAATTGATGCAGCCCACCCAGCCGTGCGATCCGCTCGGCTGTTGGGCGCAACATCAGGTGATAGGTATTGCCCAGTAGAACATCGGCCCCGGTTGCGGCCACGCTTTCGGGCATCATCGCCTTGACCGTCGCCGCGGTGCCGACCGGCATGAAAGCAGGTGTGCGAATATCGCCTCTTGTGGTATGGATCGTACCCGCACGGGCCTTGCCGTCCTGAGCGTGCTTGTCAAAGGTGATGCGCGGCATTGCGGCCCTCCTGTCCATCGTTGGAACCCCGCCTAAACCAGTCGCAGAAAACTTGCAATCAGGCGTTAAAACGCCCACAAACAAGGCCAATGCGTAATTTGAAGGACAGTGATCGTGGACATTGAAGCGCTGATACTCGGGATACTGGAGAACAATCTGGCCTGGCTTTTGCTTGCAGCCCTCGTCGTGATCCTGATCATTAAATCGGTCAAGATCGTTCCGCAGTCCGAACAACATGTGGTCGAACGCTTTGGTCGCCTGCGGTCTGTCCTTGGACCCGGCATCAACATGATCGTTCCTTTTATCGACCGGATTGCGCACAAGATCTCGATCCTTGAGCGGCAGTTGCCTACAGCATCGCAGGATGCGATCACCCGCGACAACGTTCTGACGCAGGTGGACACTTCGGTTTTCTATCGCATCACCGAACCGGAAAAGACAGTATACCGCATCCGCGATGTCGACAGCGCGATTTCCACAACGGTTGCCGGGATCGTGCGTGCGGAAATCGGCAAGATGGATCTGGACGAGGTCCAGGCGAACCGGAATTCCCTGATCGAGACAATCAAATCCACCGTCGAACAGGCAGTGGATGACTGGGGCATTGAAGTGACCCGCGCTGAAATCCTTGATGTGAACCTTGATGCCGCAACCCGTGCAGCGATGATGCAGCAGCTGAATGCCGAACGCGCACGCCGCGCACAGGTGACCGAGGCAGAAGGCTCAAAGCGCGCTGTGGAACTTGCCGCTGATGCCGAACTCTACGCGTCAGAGCAGACGGCAAAGGCGCGTCGCGTCCTGGCCGAAGCCGAAGCCTATGCCACGCAAGTAGTTGCAGTTGCGATCAACGAAAACGGCATAGAAGCGGCACAATACCAGATCGCATTGAAACAGGTTGAGGCGGTCGGTGAGATGAGCCGGGGTGCGGGCAATCAAACCATCGTGATCCCTTCCGAGACCCTCGCCGCCTTCGGAGATGCCTTCAAACTGTTGAAGGGGCGTACATAGTGGCGGAATATCTGACACTTTGGTGGGTCTGGACGTGCATTGCGCTGGCCCTTGGCGTGATCGAATTGCTGGCTCCGGGTTTCATTTTTCTAGGGTTCGCAATCGGAGCACTGATCATGGCCGGTGTGGTTGCGCTGTTCTCTCTCGCCAATGTTCCCGCAGTGCTGGCGCTCTTTGCAATTCTGTCGCTCCTCGCCTGGATCGCGCTCAAGGCGGTGTTCAGATCTCAGTCAAGCGGTGCCCGCATCGTCACCCGTGACATTAACGAAAACTGATCGTTTCGCCTTTGAACGTCGCTCCGCTGTTGAGGTTGTCCTGCCCGCCTGATAGCTCGTCCTTTTAGACAAGAGGTGTCGGACATGGACAAACTCAACTTTGGCTGGGAAGAATGGATCGCCTTGCCGGGCCTGGGCCTTCCTGCAATCAGGGCCAAGGTTGATACGGGCGCGCGCACCTCTGCGCTGCATGCCCATGACATCGAAACCTTTGGCTCTTCTTCAAATCCCAAGGTGCGGTTCAATGTACACCCCATCGCCGGGCGTGAAGACATCGTGATCACCTGTTCCGCACCACTGGTCGATCGCCGCGAGGTGACATCGTCAAACGGCGAAAGCGAACAGCGCTATGTAATCGAAACATCCCTGGAAGTCGGTGGACAACGCTGGCCTATCGAAGTCACCCTGACCAACCGCACCGGCCTTTCAAGCCGTATGTTGCTGGGCCGTCAGGCCTTGAACGACCACATCACGATTTCCGCCACCGAGCGCCGCTTGCAACCGGAACTCAGCTACGATGTCTACCACACGGCCGCCGTGCGCAAGACCGCGCCAAAGCGCGCCCTGCGCATCGCCGTGCTCAGCCGGGAAGACAATTATTCCACGCGCCGTCTGGTGGAAGTAGGCGAAGAGCGCGGCCATACAGTCGAAGTGATTGACACAACCCGTTGTTATATGGCGATAAACGCCATGTCCCCCGAGGTGCATTACGACGGCAAGCGCCTGCCGCGCTATGATGCCGTGATCCCGCGTATCGGCGCGTCGGTGACACCCTATGGCTGCGCCGTGATCCGGCAATTCGAAACCATCGGCACCTATTGTGTAAACGGATCGGCCGGGATCCTTGCCAGCCGCGACAAGCTGCATGCGCATCAGGTGCTGGCCTCAAAGAAAATCGGTATGCCGACCACCGCCTTTGCCGCCTCGCCCAAGGATACGTCGAACCTGATGGCGCTGGTGGGCACCGCACCGCTGATTGTGAAACTGCTGGAATCAACCCAGGGCAAGGGTGTTGTTCTGGCCGAAACCAAAAAGGCCGCCGAATCCGTGATCGACGCTTTTCGCGGGCTCAAGGCGAATTTCCTTGTGCAGGATTTCGTGAAAGAGGCAGCAGGCGAAGACATCCGTTGCCTTGTCATTGCGGGCAAGGTTGTCGCCGCGATGAAACGCACCGGTGCGGATGGTGATTTCCGCTCGAACCTGCATCGCGGTGGCTCGGCCAAGGTTGTGCGTATCTCGAAAGAAGAACGCGACACCGCCTTGCGAGCGGCGCGCGCCTTTGGTCTGGGCAAGGCCGGTGTCGACCTGTTGCGTTCTGAAACCGGTCCGAAAGTGCTGGAGGTAAACTCCTCGCCCGGTTTTGAGGGCATCGAAAAGGCAACGGGCAAGGACATTGTTGGCAAACTCTATGACGAGATCGAAGCGCGGGTAAAACCGCAACCGGTACGCAAACGCAAAGTGGCGTGATGCCACTGTTAAATCATGGTCAATGACGATTTGTTGACCCTGGGGGAATTTTAACCGCGTGCGGAGCTTCGCACATTGCCCCAACAGTGCAGTTGCGGCGAGTGATGGCCAAATGCCTCGTGATGCTTTGTTCCACGCTATGCCCTGTAAAAAGAGCCTGTTCAGGAAAACAGGAGCTTGCAAATGCAGGCACAATTGTGACCGGTCAGTAACGGGCTGATCACCTCCCGCCCCTAGACGCTGCCCCTTGCAATCCCTATATAAACACTAAGTTATACAACGAGGCCCGCATGACCGATCAGACCCAACCCATGGAAGGCACGCCATTGATTGCGCCCTCCTCCACCGATCATCCATTGTACGAGCAAGTCGTAGAGGCCTGCCGCTCGGTCTATGATCCGGAAATCCCGGTGAATATATATGAACTTGGCTTGATCTACACGATCGACATCAACGCCGAGAATGCTGTCGACATCAAGATGTCACTCACGGCGCCCGGTTGCCCCGTTGCTGGTGAAATGCCCGGATGGGTAGCAGATGCCGTGGAACCCCTGCCTGGCGTCAAACAGGTAAACGTTGAACTGGTCTGGGAACCGCCTTGGGGCATGGATATGATGTCAGACGAGGCCCGCCTCGAACTGGGTTTCATGTAGTCCGGACTTGAGAACACAGGTGTCCTTACTTAGCTTGGCACCAACAGGAGAAACGCCATGTTCGCAATCCCCGGCAAACAAGCCGTCACGATCACGCCCAAAGCAGCGGCGCAAATCAACAAGCTGATGTCTTCGGCGGGTCATGCCGGGTTGCGTATCGGCATTAAGAAAGGCGGCTGCGCCGGCATGGAATATACCATGGAATATGTCGACGTTGCGGATCCGAATGATGAGGTCGTTACCCAGGACGGAGCCTGTGTCATGATCGCGCCGATGGCGCAAATGTTTCTTTTCGGAACCGAAATCGACTATGAAACCTCACTGCTGGAATCCGGTTTCAAATTCAATAACCCAAATGTAACCGAGGCTTGTGGCTGCGGCGAGTCGATTAAATTCGACGATGCTCTCGGCCCGAAATGAGCCTGAGCGATGCGGACATCGCTTTTGCCCGCGATCTATTCAGCGGTATCCCCGATCTGACGACCCGCAAGATGTTTGGCGGATTGGGCATCTATGCGGATGGCGTGATCTTTGCCCTGATGAAATCAGAAGGGCAGATGATGCTCAAAGCCCAGGACCCCGAATTTGCAAGCAAACTAACGGGGATGGGAGCCGAAAAATGGACCTATACCCGAAAAAGCGGAAAACTGTCTGCCATGCCCTATTGGACCTTGCCCGACCAGGCTCTGGACGAACCGGAACTTGCTCATGCCCTCGCATGTGAAGCCTTGAGCCACCTGCGTTAGCTTGCAGCCACTGATTGCCTTGCGTCCTGACGGCTGTTAGGAAGGCGCAACTTTTCCAAGATCACAGGACCATCATGCGCCGCAAGATTGCCGCCGGAAACTGGAAGATGAACGGCACCGGTGCCGCGCTCAGCGAATTGGACGCCTTGGCACAAGCCCTGCCGCCGAACCCGCCCAGCGTCGTGATTTGTCCACCGGCTCCACTGCTTTATCGCGCCTGCGAAGTCGTAGCAGGCAAGGGAATCGACATCGGGGCCCAGGATTGCCATATGCAATCTTCTGGTGCCCACACAGGCGATATTTCGGCAGCAATGATCGCGGATACCGGTGCGATCTATACCATTGTCGGTCATTCCGAACGCCGCGCCGCCCATGAGGAAACCAACGCCATGGTGCGCGACAAGGCCAAGGCCGCTTGGGCCGCTGGCCTGACTCCGATCCTCTGTATCGGCGAGGCGCTGGAGGACCGCGAGGCGGATAACACCCTGAACATCATCGGCGGCCAGCTTGCCGGTTCCCTGCCCAGCGATGTCAGTGCCGAAAACACCGTCATTGCCTATGAACCGATTTGGGCCATCGGCACCGGCAAGGTCCCGACGCTCGCGCAGATCATTGAAGTACACGATTTTATCCGTGAGCGCCTGATTGCCCGCTTCGGCCAGGACATCGGCAATGCCATCCCGCTTCTCTATGGGGGCTCGGTGAAACCCGATAACGCCGCCACCATATTCAAGGCTGAGAACGTGGACGGTGCCCTTGTCGGGGGGGCTTCGCTCAAGGCCGGTGATTTTGCCCCGATCATCGCGGCACTCGCCGCCTGCTGATCTTCATCTTGCCTTTAAACTCAATGCCGCAGGCCTCACCAAGCGCCGTCACTTGGTGATGATCTCCGGCCCCATCATCAGCTCTGGCAACCAGGTGCTGAGCGCAGGAATGTAAGTCACCATGATCAGAAACACGAACAGCACTGCCAGAAATGGCAGGGCCGCGCGTACGACATTCATCATCGGCATGTTTGCAACGCCAGAGGTCACGAACAGGTTCAAACCCACCGGCGGTGTGATCATGCCGATTTCCATGTTCACCACCATGATGATGCCCAGATGAATTGGATCAATCCCAAGTTCGATTGCAATCGGAAACACCAGCGGCGCGACGATCACGAGCAACCCTGAAGGTTCCATAAACTGGCCACCGATCAACAGGATCACGTTGACGATGATCAAAAAGACAATCGGGCCGAAGCCCGCGCTCAACATTGCAGCGGAAATTTGCTGGGGAATCTGTTCGTCGGTCAGCACGTGCTTGAGGATCAAGGCATTGGCGATGATGAACATCAAGGTCACCGTCAACTTGCCCGCCTCGAACAGGGTATTGCGCGTATCGCGGTGGAAAAAGACCGTGATCAGGGACATCGGCTTTTTCAGAAACGAAATATTTTGCCCTTCCCCTTTGACATGCAGCGGTCCCATATCGCGATAGACAAAAGACGCGATGATGAAGGCATAAACCGCGGCCACTGCTGCGGCTTCGGTCGGGGTGAAAATCCCCCCATAGATACCGCCCAGGATGATCACGATGAGGAACAGTCCCCAGCCCGCCTCAATACCCGAGCGCCGTACTTCGTCCCAGCCCTTCCAGTCACCTTTGGGCAGGTTTTTCACCCGTGCCATGATATAGATCGTTACCATCAGCATCATGCCCGCCAAAAGGCCGGGAATGACACCAGCCAGGAACATCCGCCCCACCGACACATCTGTTGCCGAAGCATAGACCACCATCACGATCGACGGTGGGATAAGAATGCCCAGCGTCCCGGCCACGGCGATAACCCCAGCGGCAAAATCCTTGGTGTAGCCGACCTCGCGCATGCCAACGATGACAATCGACCCGATCGCGACCACCGTTGCAGGAGAGGAGCCACTGAGTGCGGCAAAGAGCATACAGGCAAATACACCCGCAATTGCAAGGCCACCGGGCAAATGCCCGACCAGGGCAATCGAAAACCGGATAATGCGTCGTGCAACCCCGCCTGTCGACATAAAGGACGAGGCCAGAATAAAGAAGGGGATCGCCAGAAGGGTGTAATGCCCTGCCATTGCCTGAAAAAAGGTCTGGGCAATCGAGGCCATCGAAGTATCGGAAAGCGCCAGCAAGAAGATAATCGAGGACAGGCCCAGCGACACGGCGATCGGCACCCCGATCAACATCAAGCCGACGACCATGGTGAAGAGAATGACAACTTCCATATTCTCAATCCCCTGCGTTCAGATGTTTGACGTCTTCGACCGCTTCCTCGGCCTCGTGGCTGACGATCAGCGACCTTTGTCGGCCCGCCACTACTTTCACAGTGGCCTGCACAAAGCGCAGCAAAAGCAACGCCGCACCAAAGGGAAGCATCGCATAGGGAATGAAACGCGGCAGCTTTTCATAGGCTTCACCTTCATTCATGATCGGCTCGATAAAGCGGAGCCATTCGGGGATCGGCGTATCAATCACCTCGTACCAGGCCTGATCACGGGTATTTTCAAATCCTGTCGGGAACCAGCGGCCCGAGGTCACATCAAGTCCCGCAAAGGGCGCCCAGTAATCCCAGGCCCCTTTCATCAACAGCGCCGCATATACGATACAGACAATGCCCGCAGCCGTTGCCAGTATCCTGCGTGGTCCATCGTTCAACAGGTTGATCAAGGCATCGACGCCCAGATGAGCAGTCACCTTGACCGCGTAGGACATGCCGAACAGTACCAACCAGGCGAAAAGAAAGGTCACGACTTCAAGACCCCAGATGATACCTCCGGGAATATCAACGCCGAGCAGGCCTTCAACCCAGCGACCAAAGGCTGAGTTGAAAACATAGCGAAGCATGACGTTCACAAAGGTAATGATGGTCATCAACCCGAGAATCAGCGCAATCGCTGTTTCCTCGATCTCGCTCACAATGCGCGCAAGTCCGGATTGTTCTAACGAATGGCCGGTCATGCCGCGCCCCTCCCCGGTTCAAAAAAGAACAAACAAACAATTGGTTGCGGTTAACTCTTTATGCAAAGAGTTAACCGCTGCAACGCTCAGTGCTTGGCGTTGATTTCCTGCGCTGCGTCGATGTTCTCCTGGCCAACGTCGCCTTTGAACTCTTCCCAGACAGGTTTCATCACCGCGACCCATGCATCACGCTGTGCTGCATCCAGCTCGCGTACAACACCACCGGCATCCAGAATGGCTTGCTTGGCCTTCGCGTTGACGGAAGTAGACTCAGAGTTGCGCGCCTCGGTCACTTCCGTCACGATTGTCAGCAGTTGGTCGCGGACATCCGCATCCAGGGAATCAAGCCAGTCAGTCGAAGTCACCAGAAGATAATCAATGATGCCGTGGTTGGTTTCCGTCACGCCATCCTGCACCTCAAAGAACTTCTTCCCATAGATGTTGGACCATGTGTTTTCCTGACCGTCCACAACACCGGTCTGCAAAGCACCATAGACTTCGGAGAAGGCCATCGGCTGAGGGGAGCCGCCCATCGCCGCCATCTGGGCCTTTAGAACGTCAGAGTTCTGAACGCGGAATTTCAGACCAGCAGCGTCGGTCGGCAGCATCAATGGCTTGTTGGCCGACATTTGCTTCATGCCATTGTGCCAGAACGCCAGCCCCATCAGACCGCGACGCGACATGCTTTCTTTCATCGCCTGACCGGTTTCGGAATTCTGGAATTCGTCAACCGCATCAATGTTCTTGAACATGAATGGCAGATCGAAAATACGGAATTGCTTGGTGAATTGCTCGAACTTGGACAGGGAGGGGGCAGCCAGTTGCACATCGCCCTGCAAAAGCGCCTCAAGCACCTGATCATCGTTATAAAGGGTGGAGTTCGGGAAAACCTCCATACAGGCCTTGCCGTTCATTTCGTCGTTAACACGCTGTTCCAACAGGGATGCAGCGATGCCCTTGGGGTGTTTGTCGGTGTTGGTTACGTGGCTGAACTTGATCACGATCTCGCCGTCATCACATGCAGCTGCAACAGCGCCTGCGGATACGGTCATCGCCAAAACGGCCATTGTCAAAAATTTCATCGGTTCTCCTCCCAGAGTATAGAATCAAGTTATGGCAGGGCTGCGCCTGCTCGGGAGCATAAGAAGCGAGTATCGCGTCGCTCACAAGGATCGGTTTTCATTGTCAGGTTTGCGGTTTTTTTCTATACATAATCAGATGCTTGATCCGGGTTGAAATCTGGTCATACAGATCCGGACCCGCCCGACTGTGCGGAATTTCGCACAGTCTGCTGCGCGCCCGTGCGGAAATCCGCACATTTTTCAGCGGCGAAAATCCTCTGCGCGGATGTTATATCGCGCCAGTTTATCATAGAAAGTCTTGCGTGGCAGCTTCAACGCTTCGGCGGCGGCAGATGCCTGTCCATCCGTCCGGCGCAACGCGGCCTCCAACAGGGATTTCTCAATCACCGATAGCTGTTCAGCCAGACCGAGTGAAGTATCGGGCGTCACATCTTCGGGCAACCCCATCACAAAGCGCATCGCGACAGACATCAATGCACGTGCATTGCCCGGCCAATCACGTGCCATCAGTCCCGAAATGAAATCTGGTGATATTTCCGGAGCCTGCAATCCGGCCTGTTCGGCCGCCTGCGCCACATAGCGGCGGAACATTTCATCAATGTCTTCAGGGCGTTCCGCAAGCGCGGGGATGCGCACGCGCAGAGCCTCCAACCGATAATAAAGATCTGCGTTGAACCGACCATTCTGCATTTCCTCGGCCAGATCACGCGTGTTTCCCGCAATCAGGCAAACCCCCTGTGCACCCTCATGCCCCTCGCTCAGCGCCAGTTGCAATTGCGCCGGCAGATAAGAGATTTCGTCGATGAACAAACTCCCCCCCTCGGCTGCCTGCAACGCCTCGCGCAAGGCGTCCTGTGTCAATCCAGCCGCTGCACGTTTTACGAATCCCGCTTTGGAGCGTGCAGAACTCAAATGGATAACCTCGGCTACCTTTGATATACCCGACCCCAGAGGCCCGGTGACAAGCGCATCATCTTCGGCCTGCGCCACCAGCCGGATTTGCCGGCGCAACCCTTCGGCCAGATCAGATATGCCAAACACCATCCGTGCGGCGGGATCACCGGTTTCGTCCAGAAAACGCAGACGCCGGTTTTCAAGGACTTGGGCCCGCTTGCGCAATGCACGTTCCAGTTGGTTGATCAGATCAGCAGGTGCACAGGGTTTTTCGAGAAAGCCATATGCGCCCTGCGCCATCGCGGCCACAGCCATCGGGATGTCGCCTTCGCCGGTCAACAGGATTACTGGCAATTCAGGGTCTTGCTGTTGGGCATAGTCCAACAGATGAAAACCGTCACGACCGGGCATACGGATGTCCGACAGGATCACACCTTGAAACTGGGGCGAAATTTGATCCTTGGCGACAACAAACGACCCTGCTGTAATCGCCGTTATATCCGCAAGTTCCAGCGTTTGCGCCAATGCTTCACGCACTGCGGCATCATCATCCACCAATAGCACAACGCCCGTCACGCCGCCTGCTCCTTGGGGGTCGCCCTTTCGAGTGTTACGGTAAACACGGCACCTCCTTGTTGTAGGTTGCTGCCTTTGATCTGACCGCCAAAGCTCTGCACAATGCCATAACTGATTGACAGACCCAGTCCCATACCGCTGGTCTGGTCCACGGTCTTGGTCGAGTAAAAGGGGTCAAAGACCTTGTCTGGCATTTCGATTCCCGGTCCGGTATCGCGAAATTCGACCTGCACCGAGTCGTCGGCATGAACCCGCACCTCAAGCCTGCGTTCCGCCCTGTCAGCCATGGCATCCACCGCATTGGTGATCAGGTTTACAAAAACCTGCCCCAGTCTGACCTCGCCACCGCGCACCCAAACTCCGGTCTCAACCGGATCAAAGACCAGTGCAACCTTTGCCGCCTTGCGGTGCCCCTCAGTCATCTCCATTGCGCTCAGTAGAACCGCAGCCAGATCAACCCGGTCCTGTGCAATGTCCTCCTGGCGTGCAAAGGCGCGCAGATTCTGGATGATGCGGGCCATACGCTGTGCCAGTTCGGATATTCGGGTCAGGTTCTCTGCGGCGCGTTGATGATTGTCACGCGCCAAGAACTGTACCGCATTTTCAGCAAAGGACCGGATCGCCATCAAGGGCTGGTTCAATTCATGGCTGATCCCCGCCGACATCTGGCCCAGGGCGCTCAACTTGCCCGCCTGCATCAGATCCTCCTGCGCCTGTCGCAAGGCAACCTGCGCCTCTTCCCGCTCGTTTGCCTCGGCCACAAGCTTGGCGTTGGTCTCGCGCAGGGCCACGGTGCGTTTGGCCACCCGCGCCTCAAGCTGGACATTCGCCGCAGCCAAGGTGCGCCGTCGTTCAGAGGCAAGAAACAAGAGTGACCCAAAGGCCATACACAGCCCCGCCACCGCGGCCGCCTGTGCAAAAGCCAGTGCGCGGGTTTGCGTCACATCCAGCAAGACCTCGCCGGTCATGCCGATCATCGGCAGGGCCTGTGTCAGATGCAACGCCTCGCCCGGCAGATAGGGGCCCCAACCCAATTGCCAGATCTCATGCGGCCCGACTCTGCGCGCTTCAAACGCCGGAGCATCGCCGTGCGGCGGAATTAGACCTGGCGTATGCGCAGGCCGTTTCCAGAACAGCAATTCGGTACGGTTTGCGATATAGACCTCACCCTGCGCATCGGTGAAAAATGCAGCCGGGTTGGTGCCGCGCCAGTTATAGTCAATACCGTTCAGATCCGTGATCACCACCACCGCACCCTGCACCTTTCCGTTGCGACCAAATACAGGTGCCGCATGAAAAAATGCACGCTGGGTCAGGGGATAGGCCGGACCGTGCCCCCACCCCAAAGCCCCGCGCAAAGCCCGTTTGACATGACGCCCGTCGCGCAAAGCTGACAGATTACGCCCCGAAGCAGATGCCGCAATGCGCCCCTCGGCTGACAACACCAGGACATCAAGCGCTGCCGATTTGTCCGCGACCTCCAACAACAGATCCCGCGTCGCCGCGCTGCCACCTTCCTGCACCGCGACCGCGATCATAGGGTGATCTGCCATCAGCACCGCCAAATCGCGGTAGCGTTGCAATTGTCCAACCAGACGGTCGCTTGCCAGGGTCAGATCCGCCTGCCCACGCGCTGCCAGCTGGTCCAACCCCTGTTGGTAGGCATAGCGCCAGACGCAGCCCGCAAGGACAGCGACGATCATCACAAATGCCAGCACCACCGCGACACGCTGTCGAAAGCCATGTTTCATGGCAACAGATTGCACGTGCCCCCTTGCCTTGACCAGTCCCCTGAGTTTGGATGACCGCATGTATCGTCTTTCGCTCTCTCCGCTTGATCCAGATTTCGTTCAAAATCCCTATGCCGCTTATGATCGTGCCCGCGCGGCGGGACCTGTGGTGTTCTGGGAGGATTTCAACATGTTGGCCGCCTTTGATGCCGCCACTGTTCAGAGCTTGCTGCGCGATCGTCGGTTGGGCCGAGAAAAGCCTGCGGCCCTGCGCAGCCCCTACCCTGCCCATCTTGCCGCCTGGGCCAGCGTCGAAGCGACATCCATGCTGGAACTGGAACCGCCACATCATACGCGCCTGCGGTCCCTGGTACTGAGGGCATTTACCTCGCGCCGGATTGCCAACCTGACCCCCGACATCAAAGCCGTCACGCATGATCTGCTGACCGCCTTGCCCAGCGATCCCTTCGATCTGATTCCGGCCTTTTGCACACAATTGCCCGTGCGCATCATTGCCCGTCTGCTGGGTGTTCCTGAATCCATGTCCGATGACCTGCTGCGTTGGTCGAATGCCATGGTCGCGATGTATCAGGCTGGCCGGACCACAGCGATCGAAGCGGCGGCCAATCAGGCCAGCGCCGATTTTACCAGCTTTTTGCAAGGCTATATCAACCAGCGGCGCAATGATCCGCGTGACGACCTGATCACTCAATTGATCGCGGCCGAGGAAGATGGCGAAAAACTGTCTACCGAAGAACTGATCGGCACCTGCATATTGCTGCTGAACGCAGGCCACGAAGCCACAGTGCACAGCCTTGGCAATGCCGTAAAATGCTTGCTGGAACACCAAACCCCGCGCAGCGCCCTCAGCCCTGACAGGATCGCAGCCACCGTCGAAGAGCTGCTTCGTTTTGATCCACCCCTGCATATGTTCACGCGGTTTGCCTACGAGGACATCGAATTGGGTGACATCACTCTGCCTGAAAACGCCGAAATCGCCTTGGTTCTCGGTTCTGCCGGACGCGATCCCGCAGTTTGGAACAAACCTTCGGTCTTTGACCCGGACCGTGCGGTGCGTCCTCATGCAGCCTTTGGCGGTGGTTTGCATTTCTGCGTCGGTGCCCCGCTCGCCCGTCTGGAACTGCAGGTCGCCTTGCCAGCACTTTTCGCCCATATGCCCGAAATGGCCCTCGCAATGCGCCCGAGCTATGCCAATTCCTATCACTTTCACAAACTCGACAAGCTGATGATTGACCCGCAGGTCGGATCGGGATCGAGAATCGCATCAGCGACCTCTCTCTGATCAACTTTCCCTGAGACATTTCAGACCCGCACCGCCCTTTCAACGGGGGTATCCGGGACAGGGATGTCCCAGACACCTTCTCAACATCGCCGGTACGCCCCAGCCTGCACAGCCTTCGCGGACAGGTGGTACATCGGTCGCGGGCAGACAGAATTTAATCGTGCATTGGCCTGTCGTCTTAAAGCGGCAAGGTAACCGTCGACTTGATTTCCTCCATCGACAACAACGCCGTGACGTTGAACACGCGCACCTCTGAAATCAGTGCCTGATAAAAGGCGTCATAGGCGCGCGCGTTCTTGACCCTCACCTTGAGAATATAATCGATGTCCCCTGCCAGCCGATGCGCCTCCTGAACCTCAGCACGATCCTTGAGCGCCTTGAGAAACTTCGCCTGCCATTCGGCTTCATGTTCCGAGGTCCGGATCAATACAAAAAAGCAGGCCTCAAATCCCAGCGCCTCTGCATCCAGCATCACGGTTTGCTGTCCAATGACGCCGGCATCTTTCAACTTGCGAATCCGGTTCCAAACCGGAGTCTTGGATGACCCTACATTCCTGGCAATATCATCCAGTGACTGGCTGGCATCACGCTGCAGCTCTGCAAGGATTTTCCGATCTGTATCGTCTATTCGCACGCGCATTCCTGTTTTCCTCTGTCCTTGGCCCGCATGTTCCACAATGGCTCAGTATTGGGACATATGTCCTTATATTTGTCGACCACTGGCGAAGTATCGGAATATTTTCCTATATTCAATCCATCAAACTGCCCAAAGACGGATCGCCACCATGGACCATTTTCCCATCTTTCTTGCGACCAACAAGCGCCGTATCGTTCTGTCCGGTGGTGGCGATGCAGCCCTTGCCAAGCTGCGGCTGCTGTTAAAGACCAAGGCTGACATCTGGGTTTATTCACCTGAACCGGCACCTGAAATCACTGCCTGGGCCGAGGCCGGCAAACTCACTCTGATCCAGCGCGCCCTATTGAAGGGCGATACGCGCGATACCGCGTTGTTCTATGCCGCGGATGAAGATGCGACCGAGGACAGGCGCACCGCCGGCATCGCCCGCAACGAGGGAGCATTGGTCAACATCGTGGACAACCTTGAAGACAGTGCCTTCATCACACCCGCCATACTGGACCGCGATCCGGTCACCATCGCGATCGGCACGGAAGGGGCCGCTCCTGTGCTGGCGCGCGCTATCAAGGCAGACCTTGAAGCGCGGCTCCCCCAGTCGCTGGGAACCCTTGCCCGCATCGGTAAAGGGTTTCGCGATGCTGTGCAGGTGCTTCCTTTTGGCCGCGCCCGCCGCGACTTCTGGCGCGACTATTATTTCACGACAGGTCCCAGAGCCTTGGCTACAGGCAAGGCATCACTGCAGGGCACCCTGGATAGATTGCTGCAGGACCACGCGACCAAAGCCGCACGCCCCGGGCATGTTGCTTTTGTTGGCGGTGGCCCGGGCGATCCCGAACTCCTGACCCTCAAGGCGCGGCGCGCCCTGGATGAAGCGGACGTTGTGATTCATGATCGGCTGATCTCACCCGACATTCTGGAGCTTACCCGGCGCGAAGCCCTGTTGGTTGATGTCGGCAAAGAAGGGTTCGGTCCCTCCACCTCACAGGAAACCATCAACAGATTGCTTGTCGAACACGCGCGAAACGGTGCGCAGATCGTGCGGTTGAAATCCGGCGATGCCACCATCTTTGGTCGTTTGGATGAGGAAATCGACGCCATCGACCGTTACAACATCGGTTGGCAGATCATACCCGGCATTACTGCGGCTTCTGCTGCTGTGGCCACCATCGGTCAAAGCCTGACACGCCGTGGACGGAACGCCTCAGTCCGGTTTCTAACAGGACATGATGTGCAGGGCTTTGCGGAACAGGATTGGGCCGCCCTTGCCAAACCCGATGCAGTGGCCGCGATCTATATGGGCAAGAAATCGGTGCGCTTTGTACAGGGACGGCTGATGATGCATGGCGCGGATCACAATACGCCCGTCACGATCATCGAAAATGTCTCGCGCCCCGAGCAACGCATCCTGGCGACCTCCCTGCGACGGATGGCAACCGATCTGACCGAGGCCTGTATGACCGGCCCTGCTCTCACATTCTACGGTCTCGCCCCACGCGCCGCGACCCGTGCTGCAAATGATATACCATTAGAGGAGATGGCATGATGTCCAAACCTTTCACGCCCAAAGTCATTACCGCAAACGCCCTGGTTGAGGGGGATGTGATCTATCTGACCGCGACGGGCTGGACCCGCGATCTGGCGGAGGCCGACATCATCACCGACGAGGCCGACGCAGACCTGCGCCTGATCGAAGCCTCAGCCCAGGAAGCCGATGTCGTCGGCGTCTATCTGGCCGAGGTTCAGATCAAGGATGGCATCCCCCATCCGACCCATTTTCGCGAAGCCTTCCGCGCCACCGGCCCGTCCAACTATTCCCACGGCAAGCAGGAGCAGTTCTGATGTACCAATATACTGATTTTGACGCCGCCTTTCTCAAATCCCGCAATGCCCAGTTCCGTGCACAGGTGGCGCGGCGGATTGACGGATCACTGACCGAAGACGAATTCAAACCTCTGCGTCTGATGAATGGTCTCTATCTGCAATTGCATGCCTATATGCTGCGTGTCGCGATTCCCTACGGGACGCTTAACAGCAGCCAGATGGAGAAGCTCGCCCTTATCGCCGACAAATGGGACAAGGGGTATGGCCATTTCACCACCCGCCAGAACATCCAGTTCAACTGGCCTGAACTGGGGAATGTGCCGGATATGCTGGACGCCCTGGCAGAAGTGAACCTGCACGCCATCCAGACCTCTGGCAACACCATCCGCAATGTAACGGCGGATCATTTTGCAGGAGCAGCAGCTGACGAAGTCGCTGACCCGCGCCCTGTAGCCGAATTGATCCGCCAATGGTCCACGGATCACCCGGAATTCCAGTTTCTGCCACGCAAGTTCAAGGTTGCCGTGTCCGGTGCCCCTGCGGATCGTGCGGTGATCAAGGCACATGACATCGGATTGCGGATTGTGAAGCGCAACAATGACATCGGTTATGAAGTCATCATCGGCGGTGGTCTGGGCCGCACGCCGATGATCGGAAAGGTTCTGTATGATTTTGTTGCCAAGGAAGACCTGCTCCCGACCCTCGAAGCCATTGTTGCGGTCTATAACCTGCTGGGCCGGCGCGACAACAAGTTCAAAGCGCGGATCAAGATCACAGTGCATGAAAATGGCATCGATGACATTCGCGCACGGGTTGACGCGCATTATGCCTTGATCCGCCCTCAGTTCAGCGGAATGGATCAACAAGTCCTCACAAGGATTGAGACCGACTTTGCCGCGCCGCATTTCCTCAAAGGTGATCAAGCCCCCTACCACAACGCCTATCAGCACGATCCGGTGTTTCGCAGCTGGGCCGATACCAATCTTTCGGCCCATCGCAATCCTGATTACACAATTGTCTCGATCTCATTAAAAGCGCACGGCAAAACCCCCGGAGATGCGACATCACGGCAAATGCGGCTGATGGCGGCACTTGCGAAACGCTATGGTCATGACGAATTGCGCATCAGTCACGAACAGAACGTGATCTTGCCACATGTGCACAAGGGGGATGTGCCCTCGGTCTATTATGCGCTCAAGGCAGAAGGATTGGGAACGGCCAATATCGGGCTGATTTCTGACATCATCGCATGCCCCGGTATGGACTATTGTGCACTGGCAACTGCGCGTTCGATCCCGATCGCCCAAGAAATTGCTACCCGCTTTGATGAATTGAAACTGGAGCATGAGATCGGCCCTCTCAAGATCAAGATTTCAGGATGCATCAACGCTTGCGGGCATCACCATGTGGGACATATCGGAATTCTTGGCCTGGATCGTGCGGGCGTAGAAAACTACCAGATCACTCTGGGCGGTGACGGTAGCGAAACCGCCAAGCTGGGCGAGCGCGCAGGCCGCGGTTTTGCGGCGGATGAGATCATTCCCGCAGTGGAGCGCATCATTATGGCCTATCTTGAGTTGCGCAGTGACCCCGCTGAAACCTTTTTGGAAACCTACCGTCGCCTCGGTCTCGCTCCGTTCAAGGCTGCGCTTTATCCAGAATTGCGAACCGCATATGCCGCTTGATGAACCGGTGTTGACCACTGCGCCCGATTCACGGGTTGCAAGGCTGAATGTGCAAATGCGCCATCACGCTGCACGTGACGTTATCAGCGCGGCCATTGATGCTGTTGAAAACCTCGCGCTGGTCTCCAGCTTTGGAGCGGAATCTGTTGCCCTGCTTCATCTTGCGTCGCGGGTAAAAAAGGACCTGCCGGTGTTGTTTATCGACACGCAGATGCTGTTTCCCGAAACTCTGGCCTATCAGCGAGAGGTGGCGATCAATCTGGGCCTCAGTAAAATCAAGATCATTCGTGCACCGGATATTGCCACACAAGACCCCGATGGCACATTGCACCAAAGAGATCCCGATGCCTGTTGCGCCCTGCGCAAGACTGCACCACTCGATAGCGCACTGCAGGGTTTTGATGGATGGATCACCGGACGCAAACGCTTTCAATCCGGCACGCGCGAACAGTTGCCGCATTTCGAGGCTGAGGTTCGCAAAGATACCGCTGCGGCGCGGATCAAGGTAAATCCGCTGGCCTTCTGGTCACCCATGGACGTGGCCGACTATATCATCGAAAACAACCTGCCGCGCCATCCGCTTGTCGCACGGGGCTATCCCTCTATCGGCTGTGCACCCTGCACAACCAAGGTGATGCCCGGTGAAGACCCCCGTGCGGGGCGCTGGCGCAATCAACCGAAAGACGAATGCGGCATCCATTTTGCCGAAGGCAGGATCATCCGCTCAGGAGCACTGACATGACGCAACTTATTAATGATACAGGCTTTGTCCTTGACGATTGGGCACACGGATTCTGCGCTCAAGGGGCTGCCAACGATTGCCGCGCCCTTGATCTGAGCGCCGACACCCTGCCCGAAACCATTGAACTGCGCCCCGGCGTTGAAATGATCCGTATCAATTTTCCTTCCTCGGCTGACGGACGCGGCTTCAGCATCGCCCGCGCGCTGCGCCTACGCGGTTATTCGGGGCGGTTGCGGGCGTATGGCGCGGTGCTGGCCGATCAATATACGATGGCGCGGCGTGTCGGCTTTGACGAGGTCGAAGTCACCGAGGACATCGCCGCCCGCCAACCTGAAGAACAATGGCAGTTTCGTTCGAACTGGCAGGACAACAATTATCAGGCCGGACTGCGTGCCACAGCTGCGAAGTAACCACCGATTGCCCCTTCGGTTTTCTTGATCTAATAGAGGATACAAGTAATCACTTGAATACAAACGATATGACAGAGCATACCATTTTGAACCAGATAACCGCCAAACCCGTCGTGACCCTGCCTGATGCGCAAATCGTCACTTCTGTAAAACATTGGACAGAGAACCTGTTTTCCTTTCGGGTCACACGTCCGGCATCCCTGCGCTTTCGTTCGGGCGAATTTGTGATGATCGGCCTGATGGGCGATCCACACCCGGAAACCGGCAAACAAAAACCATTGTTGCGCGCCTATTCCATTGCCTCACCGTCCTGGGACGAGGAGCTTGAGTTCTATTCGATCAAGGTACAGGACGGCCCGCTGACGTCCAGATTGCAGCATATCAAGGCCGGTGATGAGATCATTCTGCGTCCCAAACCTGTGGGTACTTTGGTGCATGATGCACTGCTGCCCGGCAAACGCATCTGGTTCTTTGCGACAGGAACAGGTTTTGCCCCCTTCGCATCCTTGCTGCGCGAACCCGAAACCTATGAGAATTTCGAAGAAGTCGTGGTGACCCACACCTGCCGTGATGTCGCCGAGCTGGAATATGGCCGCCGTTTGATCGAAGATCTGAAATCAGACGAAATGATGCAGGAATTGATCGGCGTCGAGAACCTTGCCAAGATCCGTTATTATCCGACCACCACACGCGAAGAAAGCCCCAAGATGGGCCGTATCACGACACTGCTGGAGGATGGTTCTGTTTTTCGCGACCTGGGTATCGAAGGGATTGATGTTGAAACGGACCGGGCAATGGTCTGTGGCAGCCTCGCATTCAACAAGGACATGCTGGCAATCCTCGAAGGTTTCGGCCTTGAGGAAGGTGCCAATTCCGATCCCAAACATTTTGTGATCGAAAAAGCATTCGTCGGTTAACAAAACACCCCGAAAAAAGAAAACCGCGCCCGATTGATCGGACGCGGTTATTTGTTTTCAACGACCCCGCGACATCACCTTTCCAGTGGCGCATCGCACAACAAGGTCAATTTCTTTACCTGACCTCCTTAGAATAATGCGATGCGCTGACGCAGGATATTTCCTTTCGAAGGTTACATGTTCAACGCTTCGCGGATCTTCTCAAGCGCAGCCTTGAGCAACTCAGGATTGTCTTTCGCTGCGTCAAGGCCTTTCGTCAAAACGGTTTTCTGCAGGGCACCCAATTCAGAACCTTCGATCATCTCACTGACCTTTTCCATGTCAAAGCCATCGACGCTCAACAACTGTTCCAACATCGAGGTTTCTTCGGGTGTCGCAGTGCCTTTACTCACGGCCTCTGCTGCTTGCGCGATTTCTTCCGTGGTTGCCGCATCGACAGTTTCGGTAACCTCTTGGGTTGCGGTTGTCGCTTCTTCGGTTGCTGTTGCAACATCCTGCGTCGCTTCGCTTGCGGTTTCGGTTGCAGCTTGGGCGGTTTCGCCGACCGCTTCCTCGGTTGCTGTTGCGGCGGTATCTGCGGCATCTTCGGCAGCGTCCACCGCTTCGTTTGCAGTCGCGGTCGCCGTATCAACAGCGTCGCCTGCCGCTTCTGTGGCTGTATCAACAGCGTCGCCTGCCGCTTCTGTGGCTGTATCAACAGTGTCGCCTGCCGCTTCTGTGGCTGTATCAACAGCGTCGGAAGTTGCTTGTGTTGTCGCATCAACAGCATTCGCTGTTGCCTCTGATCCTGCGTCAACCGCTTCGGCGGTATCTGTGGCAGTTTCGGTCACCGCATCAACTGCGTCGCCTGCCGCTTCTGTTGTCGCATCCGCGACGCTATCGGTAGTTTCGGTAACTGCCGCAACCGTATCCGATGTCGCCTCTTTGGCTTGCTCCGTCATGTTCACGGCTGTATCTGCCACATCGCTGGCAGCTTCTGAGGCCGCATCAACAGCCCCCTCGGCCGCGTCGGTCACTGCTTCTGCTGCTTCGCTTGCGGCTTCTGATAGGGTTTCTGTCGCTGCCGCGGCTGCGTCCTGCGTGGCTTCGACAGCTTCTGACACAGTGGTTTGTGCCGCTTCTGTGGCCGCGCCTGCCGCTTCGGACGCCGCTTCCAGCGCTGCAGGTGCATTCACTGCCTCCGAAGCATCTGTTGCAATCTCGGTTGGTGTTTTTCCAGAATACAGCATGTAGCCGACAACAGCTACAATTGCCGCGACAACGATCCAAATCAGGTTTTTCATTTCTTCGTTCCCATATTTTGTTGCCACCCCGTCGCATCGCCTTGCACATGATGTCGCAAAGCCACATGACTTTGGGTTGCTTGGTCGTCAAATGCGCAACTGAAGCGAAAGGTTCAAGGGGAATAAATCAATCCCTCTCTCCCCGGCGGTATTTTATGGCTTGCCACCAGTGACGCGGCTTTTGTAACTTCCTGTGAAACACGGCAATTTGCGGCTTGAAGTACCGCCAAGCGGCAGCTACTTTACGTCCTCGATATCAATCGAATAATCAAAGGACGACCACCATCGCTCGCAGACCACATAATGCGCCGCCGCAACGAGATACCGGCCCACGCGTAAATGAAAACATCCGTGCAAACGAAATTCGCCTGATCGAGGCCGATGGCGGGAACGGTGGTGTTGTCACCCCTGCCCGCGCCTTGGAACTGGCCGAGGCGGCCGGGCTTGATCTGGTAGAGATTTCACCAAACGCCAACCCACCCGTCTGCAAGATCATGGATTTTGGCAAATTCAAATACGAGACCCAAAAGCGCGAAGCCGAAGCGCGCAAAAAGCAAAAGATCATCGACATCAAAGAGATCAAGTTCCGCCCCAATACGGATAGCGGTGACTATGAAATCAAGATGCGCAATGTATTCAAGTTTTTGGCCAACGGCGACAAGGTCAAGATCACCCTGCGTTTTCGTGGCCGCGAGATGGCCCACCAGAATCTGGGCCGGGAATTGCTTGAGCGCGTAGCAGAAGACACCAAGGAACATGGCCGCGTTGAGAACTTCCCGAAAATGGAAGGCCGCCAGATGGTCATGCTGATCGGACCCCTGCCAAAATAAGCGCAGGCTTCCCGATACGTCGAATTTGGAACAGCCCCTGATGGAGAAAATCCATCAGGGGCTTTTCAGTCTTTAATCACCGCAGAAGATGGGTGATGTTGCGCACAACGGCGCGGCGGTTTTTCACCTCCGGAGCCAGGGTAAGAACCTTCAATGCACTTTCGCCATATCCCTGAGTAACCATGTTTTCCGGCGGCACGTCGAAATATTCTGTCAGGGCAAGTGCAACGGTTTCGGCCCGTCGGTCGGACAAAGCCAGATTATAGGTCGCACTGCCCACCGCGTCGGTGTGCCCCTCTACCAGGATCACGGTGCGCGGATCGGCAGCAACCAGATCGCTTAATGTCCGCCCGATCTTGGCCAGACTGCGCGCCTGTTCGGGACGGATCGCCGCAGACCCGGTGTCAAAGCGGACGGCGTCCAGCTCTAACTCGGGGGCAAGCGCGCGCACCTGTTTGATGTCACGCACCTGTCGAAGCGAAAAGCGACGGTTCTGACCGGCATTCATTTCCGCTTCCAGGGCCGCACGCAAGGCCGCCTCATCCTGATTGCCCACAGTTGCAAAACTTTGCTTTACCGGCGGCAATTCGGTGACGACAACACGCTCTTCCTTGGCCAGATCATCAAACAGGACATATTCATTGCCCTGCGCGTCGATATTGACCCGACGCAATACTGTGCCGTCGCGTCCGCGCACGGTCACGATACGCGACCCGTCCGGTTTGGTCACAATCGACCGTGAAGATCCGTCATCAAAGGTCTCGGTCGTGACCTTGTCACCGGCACGGCGGATCAACGCATCATCATCCTTCAATACCCGCAGATCGCCATTGGGGTCCTCAACCACGACGCGGTCACCGGATCGGCTCAACACCTTGTCACCGTTTTTCAGAACAGAGCCGACAACAACGGCCCCCAGGCCCAGCAACAAGGCCTTTTCAAACTTGCTTAACCCACCGTTGTCGTTATCTGCTGCGGCACCATCGCCGGTGACGGCTGTTTCAAACTCCTCACTGGATGCACGCAGATCGTCTTCGGTGACCTCTTCGGTCACGACATCTCCGGTGCCCTGGCCTTGCGCCGCCGCGGCAGCGGCTGCGGCAGCCGCATCAAGTTCGGCCTGTCTTTCGGCGGCCCGGGCTTCACGCAGCGCCGCACGATCTGCTTCGGCCTGAGCTTGCTCAGCTGCCAAACGTTCTGCTTCGGCCTGCGCCGCTTGGTCTGCCTGTTGTTGGTCAGCCGCTGCTGCTGCCTCAGCCTCTGCTTGCGCCGCCGCCTCTGCCTCAGCCTCTGCTTGCGCCGTTGCCTCTGCTTCAGTCTGTGCCTGAGCTGCTGCTTCCGCTTCAGCCTGGGCTTGCGCCGCTGCCTCGGCCTCTGCCTGCGCCTGGGCCGCTGCCTCTGCTTCGGCCTGAGCCGCCGCGTCTGCCGCTGCCTGCGCTTCGGCCGCTGCCTCGGCATCTGTCTGGGCCTCATCCTGCGCCGGTTCTACATTGCCGCGCTCGACGGCCAGACTGTTCTCATCCTGAACTGGCTGCCCGTCGGTGTTCCCAACCAGCGCGGTCAATTCATCTGCGCTGCGCACAACCGTGCCTTCGACCATACAGGGAAAGAGCCCGATTTCAGCCTCCAGATTACAGGGATCAAGATCCTGCGCCTGACCTGTCGCCGGCAAAATCAAGGCAAAGCTCATGCCCAATGCTGTGGTGGATCGGAATAACTTTCTCATCGCTTTGTCCTCACTGGTGATCAAATGCCAAAGACTGGCCATGTTGGTACAACCCACAAAGGCCCCGGAGGTTCCGTCATTCAATATCAGCAACAAAAAGCCGCGCACCCTGCGGTGCGCGGCTTTGGCAATCGGCTGGGGTCCGGTTCACCCAGCGGCAGCAACAGCCCGCCGGGTCATCACGGCGACCAAATGTGCACGATAGCCACCCGAGCCATGCAAGTCACTGATCATCTCTGCTGCGTCCACCTGCAACCCCGCCACAGCCTCAGTCGCAAAATTCTCCGTCAGCGCCTCCTCGGCCTGTTTCCAGCGGAAAACCCCATTGTTGGACGCCCCCGTAACTGCCACCCGCACCCCATCCGCGAAGCGGGCCACGAAAACAGCAACAAGCGGAAAACGCGACGCAGGCTGTATGATTTTTTCATAATGCGCCGCAGAGGGAATCGGAAATTTCACTTCCGTAACAATCTCGCCTTCCTCCAGAGCAGTCTCGAACATGCCCAGGAAAAAGTCGTCTGCCGCGATTTCGCGTTTGTCCGTCACAATCGTCGCGCCACTGCCCAGAACAGCCGCCGGATAACAGGCGGAAGGGTCATTGTTAGCAACAGACCCTCCGATGGTCCCGCGATTGCGGACAGCCGGATCACCGATCCGCGCAGCCAGATGCGCCAGCGCCGGATATTGCGCTGCCGCTCCCGTCGCAACCGTCGCATGGGTGGTGCCGCCTCCGATACAAAGCAAGCCATCATCCGACATGGACAGCCCCTGCATCTCGTCTATCCCAGACAGGGACACAAGAACCGAGGGTGACGCCAAGCGCGCCTTGAGCGTCGGAATCAAGGTCTGACCGCCACTCAACAGCTGTGCTTCCTCGCGGGCCATAGCCTGCACCGCATCGGCAACCGTGCGCGGTTTTTCTACATCAAAATTATACATCGTCTTTCCTTCCAATCAGCTGGCACGCATCTGAAAATGGGCCCTGCGAAATTCATCTTGCCACTAAACTCCGGGGTCCGGGGCAGCGCCCCGGCTGTGTCCCCGCTCCTCTCACCTCACCCGTTCATTGCTGCCCAGACGCGACTTGGAGAGACCGGCATATCAATATGCGCGACATCCTTACCGCCTGAACGCATGGCATCCAGGACCGCATTGACGACGGCCGGCGGAGACCCGATCGCCCCTGCCTCACCACAGCCCTTCACCCCCAGGGGATTATGGGTACAAGGAGTTTGGCAAGAGTGGTCGACATCATACATCGGCAGGTCCGAGGCCCGCGGCATCGCGTAATCCATATAGGATGCACTCAACAACTGGCCGTCCTCGTCATAGGCGCAGTTCTCAAGCAGGGCCTGACCGATCCCTTGCGCCAGACCTCCGTGCACCTGGCCTGTTACGATCATCGGGTTGATGATGTTGCCAAAATCATCCGCCGCGGTAAAGCGCTCGATGGTAACAACACCAGTTTCAGGGTCCAGTTCAACTTCGCAGGCATAAGCACCGGACGGATAGGTAAAGTTGGACGGATCATAAAATGCCGTTTCTTCCAGACCTGGCTCGATGTCATCCAGAGGATAGTTGTGTGGAACATATGCCGCCAGGGTCACATCTCCCCAGGCGACGGATTTATCCGTGCCTGCGACACTGAAGGCTCCATCCTTCAACTCTATATCGCTCTCACTGGCTTCCAGCAGGTGGCTGGCGATCTTCTTGGCTTTGGCGATGATCTTTTCCGTCGCCCGAACCATCGCAGAACCGCCCACCGCAATCGAACGCGATCCATATGTCCCCATTCCCATCGGCACTTTGGATGTATCGCCATGCACGATATCCACCATGCTTTCGTCGATACCGATCATCTCGGCCACGACCTGGGCAAAAGAGGTCTCATGCCCCTGTCCATGCGAATGCGATCCGGTCATGACAACCAAACCGCCTGTTGCATTTACGCGCACCGTTGCGGATTCATACAATCCTGCACGTGCGCCCAACTGTCCAACAAGGTTCGATGGCGCGATCCCACAGGCTTCGATATAGCAATTCACGCCGAAACCGCGCAGCTTGCCCCGTGCTTCGCTTTCCTTGCGGCGGGCGTCGAAACCGGCGATGTCCGCCAGTTCTTCAAGCTTGTCCATGGTCGCGACGTAATCGCCGGTATCATATTCCACCGCCACAGGCGTGGCATAGGGGAATTCGGTGATGAAATTCTGGCGCCGCAGGGCGATCGGGTCAACGCCCAGCTCATGGGCACATTTGTCCACCACACGCTCCAGTTGGAAGGTCGCTTCGGGACGACCTGCTCCGCGATAGGCATCGACCGGAACGGTGTTGGTGAACACAGCCTTGACGTTCACATAGATCAAGGGCGTCTTGTAATTGCCCGCCATCAAGGTGCCGTGCAGCCAGGTCGGCACAGAAGGTGCAAAGGTGGACAGATAGGCCCCCATGTTGGCATAGGTATCGGTGCGCAGGGCGGTAAAGTTATTCTGTGCGTCCAGCGCCAACTCGATCTTGGTCACATGGTCGCGCCCGTGCGCGTCGGACATGAAGGCTTCGGAGCGTGTCGAGGTCCATTTGACCGGACGGTTGATCGCCTTGGCGGCAAAGGTACAAAACGCCTCTTCCTGATAATGGAAAATTTTGGTGCCAAAGCCACCGCCCACATCGGGGGCCACAACACGCAGCTTATGCTCGGGAATGCCCAGCACAAAAGCCCCCATCAAAAGGCGAATGACGTGCGGGTTCTGGCTGGTGGTATAAAGCGTGTGCTCCCCGTCCGAGCGGTTGTAATCTCCAATCGCCACACGCGGTTCCATCGGGTTGGCCACCAGACGGTTGTTGACCAGCTCAAGCGTGGTGACATGGGCCGCTTTTTCAAACGCCTCGTCCACCGCCGCCTTATTTTCTTCAACGAATCCCCAATCATAACAAAGGTTTGATGTCAGATCATCATGCACCTTCGGCGCATCCTCCTTGACCGCATCCTTCATGTTCACCACGGCAGGCAGTTCCGCGATCTCGACCTCGATGGCCTCGGCAGCATCGCGTGCCTGCGCAAGCGTTTCGGCCACGACTGCGGCAATCGGTTCACCGACATGACGTACCTTGCCATGCGCAAGAACGGGGTGTTTTGGTTCCTGCATCGCTGCGCCATGTTTGTCCGTGATCTGCCAGCCGCAAGGCATGCCGCCAATCTCGGCGAAATCGTCACCCGTGAAAATCTGGATGACGCCAGGCATCGCCGCCGCTGCTGCCGTATCCACAGAAGTCAACGTCCCATGTGCAATATCAGAGCGCAGGAAATGCACATAGGCCTGCCCCCGTATATTGATGTCATCTGTGTAGTTTCCGTTTCCAGTCAGAAACCGGACGTCTTCGCGCCGCTTGCTGCTGGCACCAATTCCACCATCTTTAGGCATATCAATTCCTCCCTCACGTGGCGTTTCCGGTCTCCCCCGGTCACGCCAGATTTCATTTCCGCGACGTCGCGGCAGCCTCCTCAAGTGCTGCGATGTCGATCTTGATCATCTTGGTCATGGCGTCATGTACCCGTTGCGCCATGGCCCGGTCCTTGTGATATTGCAGTTCCATCAGCCTGCGCGGCACGATCTGCCAGGACACGCCGAACCTGTCGGTCAGCCAGCCACAGGCCATTTCACTGCCGCCCCCATCAAGCAAAGCTGCCCAAAGCCTGTCGGTTTCTGCCTGATCATCTGTCAACACAGAAAGGGACACGGCCGGGGACAAGGCATGGTGATCCCCTGCCGTCAGGAACTGATAGGGGGTTCCCCCCAATGTCAGGTCAACGACGATGGGTTCGTCTGCCTGCGCCAGTGTCATGGTCTGTTCGATCCGGCTGTCCTCCAGCAGCGTGATGTAGAATTCCGCCGCCTGGAGGCCACCGGTTTGAAACCACAGACAGGTGCGCACCTTTGTGTCGGGGGTCATGCCCCGATCACTCGGCTGCTATCGCACTGACATCCTGCCCAGAGGCCGCCATGATCGCTTTGACAATGTTGTGATAGCCGGTGCAGCGGCAAATATTGCCATCCAGATAGTGACGGATTTCGGCTTCGCTCGGCTTTGGGTTATCCTTGAGCAGGGCAGCCGCTGACATCACCATGCCCGGCGTGCAAAAGCCGCATTGCAACCCATGGTGATCCTGAAAAGCCTGCTGGATCACATTCAGGGATCCATCGTCATTGGCCTGTCCTTCGATCGTACCGACTGTCGCACCGTCCGCCTCGATCGCGAGCATGGTGCAGGCTTTGACCGCCTCACCATTGACGTGAACCACACAGGCACCACACTGGCTGGTGTCGCAACCGATATGGGTGCCGGTAAGTCCTTGGTCATCGCGCAGGAATTGCGCCAGTAATGTACGGCCTTCAACGTCGCCAGACGCGGATTTACCGTTCACGGTCATGTTGACCTGTGTCATATCTTCCTCCCTTGGTGTGCTCGTTTGAGTGGAGTTAAACACGCATGACCACAGTTGAGAATAACAAATCTTCGTGTTTCGGGGATAAGGCGGGAAATCGCAGCCAATCAGCTGAAAACGCCGCTTCTGGCCTTAGGCTTTTCCGCCTCTGCGGGGTTGCGGTCGCGACGGGATTTCCTTGAGCAGCCCCCCAACCCCCATCCCTGCGATGTCACTTGCCGTGACGGGAACACCGCAGACGATGCGCGATAATACCCAATCAACGCCGTTTAACGCAGGCGATCGGGCGCATCCCGGCAGGCCGATCACGGGCCGTTCGCCCAAGTCACCGACAAACAACAGGTTTCCCGGATCAACCGGCATGCCAAATCGCAGCACCCGCCCGCCTGCGCGGCGCAGTGCCGAAGGCGCAACATCCGCCAGATCAGAGGTCGCCGAACCGGTCAGAACCAGCACCAGATCGCTTTGAGCGGTTGCAATTTCTGCGGCCAGAGCGGATTCGTCATGGGCCACAAGCACAACGGCATCCAGCTGCATATCAAGTGCTGCGAGCCTGTCCTCTATGGCTTTGCGGCCCTTGTCGGCCGGGCCGCCCGGAATATCGGTGATGATCAATGTTGCTGTGCGCAATACCGGATTGGCAAGGGAAATGGCACCGCTGCCCGCGGCCGCCACCGCTGCTGACAGGGCGCTGTCACTGACGGCATATGAGATGATCTTGATCGTTGCAGCCATGCCACCTGTCGCCAACTGCCCCTGCGCTGGCACTGTTGCGATGGTGATCATCGGATCCACGGCATTCACCGCCTCAAGCGCTGCCACATCCAGTTGTACAACCCCCGGCCCCGTCGCCAAAAGATTGACCCGTCCTGTAAACGGTGCCGTCACCTGCAACCCCCGGCCATCCCCCAACACCGCCTGAGCCAAGGCCGCCGCGGCATCATTTTCTGCGACGTCATTCGCATCCAGCCGCGCCACGACGACCTGCGCGACACCGGCTTCACGCAGGGCCGCGATATGGCTGGCTTCCAACAACACGCCTTTGCGCAACCGACCCGAGTTCAGCCGAACCGAATGCGCCAGCACGGTGCCTTTGGCATTGGCCACGGGAACAGGACCGAACTTCATGGCTTACGCAGGGTCTGGATCATCTGCGCCATGATCGAGACCGCGATTTCGGCAGGACCTGCCGCGCCGATGTCCAGACCCACCGGTCCTTTGATACGGGCAATTTGACCGGTATCGAACCCGGCTTCGCCCAGCCGCAATAGGCGTTTGCCATGGGTGCGCGAACTGCCCAAAGCGCCGATGTAAAAGGCTGGGGAGGCAAGGGCGACGTGGAGGGCAGGATCGTCAAGTTTCGGGTCATGGGTCAACAGGACCAGGGCAGTCCGCGCATCCACGCCGATTTTGCGCAGCGCCTCGTCAGGCCAGTCGTTGATCACCTCGGCATTGGGGAAGCGTTCTGTTGAACCAAAGGCTTCGCGTGGGTCCACGACAATCGGGTCATAACCGGTGGCCTGTGCCATTGCGACCAGTGTTTGCGCGATATGTACCCCGCCCACGACAATCAACCGCAAGGGTGGATTGTGAATTGCAACAAAGATCTGTCCGTCTTCACTGAGACCCGAACGATCCGTGCGAAACCGTGACTGGTGCCGGTCACGTACCAAGGCACGGGCCGAACCATCCAGCGCCACTTCATAGGCGATTGCCTCGCGATCCTCACGTGCGGCGACCAATTCTTCGAGCATCTCGACAGGGATCCCGCCTTCGCCGACCGGCTCTACCAGAATCCGGATTGTTCCGCCGCAGGCCAGCCCGACAGCAAAGGCGTCACCGTCACTGACACCATATTCGAGAATTCTGGTGCCGCCCCGTTCCAGGACTTCCAGTGCTTCGAGAACCACGGCACCTTCGACGCAACCGCCCGAGACAGAGCCTTCCATCGCACCATCGCGCGACACAACCAGTTGCGCGCCCACCCGACGAGGTGCCGACCCCCAGGTTTCAATCACCGTGGCAAGAGCCGCGCCCTTTCCTTTGCGAACCCAGTCAAGGGCTTGTTCAGGTGCATTTTCACTTGGTTGCATCTCGGTCCTCCTTCGGGGCCTGAATAGGACTGACTACATTACATCTAGTGGCGCGCCTCGACACTCTCAATGAAATAAAGCGATCTCACGACATCACCCAAAGCCGGAAAATTCTGCACCCTCGCTTGCACAGTCTTCCCCGCCCGACTACATCATAGCCAAATACGATGCCGCAAACCAACCGGAGCCAGTCCCATGCCCATGCAAGCCCAAGAGATCGAAGATCTGATCCGCGCCGCGTTTCCGCAGGCTGAAATCACCGTACAGGGTAATGACGGCGTGCATATGGCCGCAATGGTTGTCGACGCTTCGTTCAAGGGCATGAACCGTGTTCAGCAACAACGTGCCGTATATGCCGCCCTCAAGGGCAAGATGGACGGGCCAAGCGGTGAATTGCACGCGCTCGCGCTGACCACCAAGGCACCGGACTGATATCATGTGGGTCGGGTTGCTCATCATGGTTGTTATCGGGGTCGTTGCTATTGCCTCCCTGCAATTCCGCGCCCAACGATCGACCTATAAACCGCTTGCCTCGCGTCAACCTGCGCGACGCCAAAGCGATGTCCCCTTGGGAATGGAAGCAACAGACCTGGACGCAGTTTCGCGCACCAACCGGCGCAATGAAAGCCTTGAGCGGGGTCAGACCAATTGGTTGACCGCCAAAGGTTTTTTTGGACGTGCGGACACCGAAGTAGCGCCGCTGGCCGATGATGAAACCTATGCAGCGCGGTTTCACACCGCGTTCCACACCACAAAATCAAAGGATTAATATCATGAGCGATACCGCTGCCCAGATCAAAGAAACCGTCACCAACAATGACGTTGTCCTGTTCATGAAAGGCACCAAAGAGATGCCGCAATGTGGGTTTTCATCCCGCGTGGCAGGTGTGTTAAATTACATGGGCGTAGAATTTGCCGACGTGAATGTTCTGGCGGATGAGGAATTGCGCCAGGGCATCAAGGATTTTTCGGATTGGCCAACCGTGCCTCAGCTTTACGTCAAAGGCGAATTTGTGGGCGGTTGTGACATCGTAACAGAAATGACCCTGTCCGGTGAACTGGACACCTTGTTCGCAGAGAACGACGTGAAGTTCGACCAGGAAGCGGCAAACAAGATCCGCGAAGCCAACGGATAATCCAGTCTTCTCTACAGCGGCGCGGGGCCTATTGACCCCTTGACCAAGGGGCGTCGACCCGTTCCGCGACGAAAGGCGGACCGGTTTTTCATTTTCCGTGGAATGGTAAATGGGCCAGATGCCCTGCCCTGCGCCGACATCAGGAAGTGGTGGCGGATTTTTCTTCCACAGCGGCTGCCAATGCTTCAGCCTGAGCGGCAACTTCGGCCAGCGTATCAGTGACCTGTTGTGGCACGACCGGAACTTCGATGCGTTCCGGTTCGACCACTGCATTGCGCAAGCCGGCCAGTTCGGCCTCGCGTTCTGCCAGTTCCGCACGGACCTCCTTGATCTTGTCTTCAACGCTGGCGGTCTTGTCAGCCAGTAACAGCCCCGCCATCAGCAACATCCGCGCCTCTGGCATGCGCCCGACTTGATCACTCAGAACCTGGGCCTCGTCGTCCAGCATTTTGGCGGCGGCATGCAGATAGCCTTCTTCGCCTTCCTGACAGGCCACTTCGAACTGACGACCACCGATTGTAATACGTGTTTCCGGCATCAAACTGTCTCCTCATCGCTTGCAGTTTCCAACAAGGGCGTCAAAGCAGCAAGTATGGCAGTCGATTCCGCCACATCCGATGCCCGTGCCGCACGCAGGCCTTCCAACTCGGCCAGCATGGCCTTGTTGATCAGATGTGGGTCGCCCGCACCTTCGCTATTGGCTTTTTGCAGCGCTTCGCAGGCTTCAGTCAATTGCAGATTGGCCCGTCGTACCCGCTGCAGATCTACGTCCAGTTGCGCCAGACGGGTCTCGGCTTCTTCGACCTGCGCCCGCAATTTTGCGGTTTCGCCGTCCAGCTTTGTCTTGAGCGCACGAACACGTTCTGTCAGTTGCGCATTCGCGGTTCTCTCATCTTCTAGTGCCTGCACGGTTTCCGGGTCCGGTCCGGCAGGCCCTGTGCCGATTTTGTCCAAGCCGCTGGCCACCCGGTCCATCGCGGTAGTGATACGGCGCTGTAGCTCGTCGATGTTGCGCATGTCCCTGACATCCCCTTTAGCGTTCATCCTATTGTCGGCCTTTTCGCATTTCCGTCACCGAATCGCTGAAAAGCCCTGTTTAGGCAATCCTACCCAAAGAAATCAGCAAATGCGCCCCCCGTTTGAGATCAGCCACTTGAACGGCGAAGTTGAACCGTTGCAACAGGTCTGCCTGTGGTCAGTATCGCCTTTGGCTTGAACTTTGCGGGTCTGCTGGTATGCACAGGCGCAAATCCCCCTCTCCGATAAGGAAGCATCTCTTGGATCTGAACGCCCTGCGCACCGCAAACCCTGACCATTGGTCCAAAGCCACCGCCATCCGCGCCCTGACGCTGGATGCCGTCGCCGCAGCAAACTCTGGCCACTCCGGCATGCCGATGGGCATGGCTGATGTCGCCACTGTGTTGTTTGGCAACCACCTGAAATTCGATGCGGCCAATCCGCTTTGGCCCGACCGGGACCGTTTCATCCTCTCGGCGGGACACGGCTCCATGTTGCTTTATTCACTGCTTCATCTGGTAGGTGACGCGCAGTTTCCGCTCGAAGAGATCAAGAACTTTCGTCAGATGGGTGCGCGCACTGCAGGCCACCCCGAGAACTTTCTTGCGGACGCCATCGAAGTCACGACAGGACCTCTGGGCCAGGGCATCGCCAATTCGGTTGGCTTTGCAATGGCCGAGGAAATTCAACGGGCGACCTACGGCGACAAGATAGTCGATCACTATACCTATGTGATAGCCGGCGACGGATGTCTGATGGAAGGTGTCAGCCAGGAAGCGATTTCATTGGCGGGCCGACACAAGTTGTCCAAGTTGATCGTGATGTGGGACAACAACAATATCACCATCGATGGCCCCGTCACCCTGTCGGACCGTACCGATCAGGTAAAACGATTCGAGGCTGCCGGCTGGGAAACCATCGAAATCGATGGCCATAATCCAGCAGAGATTGACGCCGCCCTCACGGCTGCACGCAAGTCGGATATGCCGACAATGATCGCCTGTAAAACTCATATCGCTCTGGGGCACGCGTCACAGGATACGTCCAAAGGCCACGGTGCCTTGACGGACCCTGCGCAACTTGAGGCTGCCAAGGCCGCCTATGGTTGGACAGCAGGTTCTTTTGAAGTGCCGGATGATGTGAAATCCGCATGGGAGGCCATCGGCAAACGCGGTGTGGCCGAACGCAAGGCTTGGGAAGAGCGTTTCGACAAGATGCCGCGTGCCAAGCGCGAGACTTTCAATCGCGCCCTGGCAGGTGATGCCCCCAAGAAACTGAGCGCGACCATCAAGGCCTTTAAAAAGCAGATGTCTGAAACCGCGCCAAAGCTCGCGACCCGCGCTTCTTCGGAGAAAGCCCTCGAAGTGATCAACCCGATCCTTTCCGAAACCGTTGGCGGCTCGGCCGACCTGACTGGGTCAAACAATACCAAGACCGGTGATCTGGGCGTATTCGATGTCGACAATCGTGCCGGCCGATATGTCTATTGGGGGGTGCGCGAACACGGCATGTCCAGCGCGATGAACGGCATGGCGCTACATGGGGGCATCCGTCCTTATGGCGGTACCTTCATGTGTTTCACGGATTACGCCCGCCCTGCGATGCGTCTGGCGGCGCTGTCCAAGATTCCGACGGTTTTTGTGATGACCCACGACTCCATCGGCCTCGGCGAAGACGGGCCGACCCATCAACCGGTTGAGCATCTGGCCATTTCCCGTGCCACTCCGAATACCTATGTTTTCCGCCCCGCAGATACCATTGAAACGGCTGAAGCCTGGGAAGTCGCACTAACGGCCAAGTCGACGCCTTCGGTTCTGTCTCTGACCCGCCAGGGGCTTCCTACGCTACGGACCGAGCACAAGAATTCCAACATGGTCGAAAAAGGCGCTTATGTCCTGGCGGACGCGGAAACAGGAACAAAGCGCCAGGTGATCCTGATCGCCACCGGCTCAGAAGTACATCTGGCTTTGCAGGCGCGCGAAATGTTGCAAAGCGAAGGCATTGGCGTCCGCGTCGTTTCAATGCCCTGCATGGAATTGTTTGCCGCCCAGGACGATGCTTATCGCAAGCGCATCCTGCCCGGTGGCGCGGTGCGCGTCGGCATCGAAGCCGGTGTGCGTATGGGATGGGATCGCTGGCTGCTGGGTGAGCGTGGCAAATTCGGCAAAGCCGCTTTTGTCGGCATGGACAGCTTTGGTGCTTCTGCCCCGGCTGAAGAATTGTTCGAGAAGTTTGGCATTACCGCCCAAGGCATTGCCACAGCGGCCAGAGACCTGCTTTAACCCTGACAATTGACGTTGAAATAAATAGTTTCAAATGATGCCCCGCCACACAAAGGCGGGGCATCCTTGTTTCAGCTCCTGGTTTTAAGCGCAAAACCGCTCATGACCAGCCATCGACCGCTCGTTTCCGCGCGCCGACAGATTTGCGTCGCCTTGTTCCCGACCTTAACCTATGGTTGTGTGGTGGCTTGTTAATATCTTGTTATCTCCTGCTGCGCTAAGCTAAATCCTCAACCCGCGAAAGGAGTACACATGCCCATTGCATTATTGATGGCTGCATTTTGCTTTGGCCTGATGGTTGCACTGCTTTGGCTATGCTTTGGCGGGTCAGGGATGATGGCGTTGGTTCTGTATGTCCTGTCGGGCCATTTGGTCATCGCGGGGGTGTTGAGCCAATTCGCCATGCGTCGCCAGCGATAGATACAGATCACGATGGTTCTATACAAACGATTGTCAAACCTTTCCCGTGCATTACCCTGCTTAGGTTTAAATATTGTTCTGTTTCAATCGGATATGGTGCATTCTACAGGCACAGGTCGACGGGCCTTCAGATTATTGAAGGTTCAAGAGGAATAGTTCGCTCGCCTGAATTTCAGTGCCCGTTGTTTGCCTTGGCATCCCGCTGAAAGAGCTTGCGCCACAAGGGCGTAACCAATTTTTCACCCACGGGAATAAGCGCGAGCCCCAATATCAGGCCGAATACGCCGTCCATCGCCGCCTTGGTAAACCATTCGGTAACGCCCTGAAACTGAGCAGGCACAAGGTGCCCTACCTTCGCAGCCAGATCATGAATCAGGTGGCCCGGTTCATTCAATCCAAGTTCCTGCATGCCGTGAATGATGATTGATCCACCAACCCAGAGCATCGCCGCTGTGCCGATGACAGTCAGCGTTTTCAGAAATCCCGGCATGGCTCGTACCAATCCGCGCCCCATGGCGCGCGAGATGGCAAGGCGACCGCGGTTGGCCATGGCAAGGCCCAGATCATCCATTTTGACAATGACGGCCACGGCCCCGTAAACAACCACTGTGATCATCACGGCAACAGCAGCCAGCGTTGCCGCCTCCATCCAGAAATTGCTTGTCGGGATGGCGGCCAAGGCAATTGTCATGATCTCGGCCGACAGGATGAAATCAGTCTTGATTGCCCCTGCTGCCTTTTGTTCTTCGAGACGCGCAGGGTCTTCAAGGGTGGTTTTCTGCCCCGGAAATTCCGCATGGCCATGGCTCAGCCCAAGCACATAGGCAACCTTCTCGGCCCCTTCGAAACACAAATAGGCACCGCCCAGCATCAAAAGGGGTGAAATGGCCCCCGGCGCAAATGCGGACAAGGCCAGCCCGGCGGGTAACAAATATAGCAATTTGTTGCGCAGACTGCCCTTGGTGATCTTCCAGATGATCGGCAGTTCGCGGTGGGCGGCAAATCCCTGCACATATTTCGGTGAGACAGCCGCATCGTCGATCACCGCCCCGGCTGCCTTGCTGCCAGCCTTGGCCGCTTGACCGATGACGTCATCAATCGACGCTGCAGCGACTTTGGCAATCGCTGCGACATCGTCAAACAAGGCTATCAAACCGCTCATGCTATCCCCTGTACTTTGTGCCTCACAGTTAGCGCACCCGTCCAAAGGGGCAAACCCACTATGGCAATCGCTTTAACGCTAACATAAAAATTTAGCGCTAACAGCAACTTATACTTAGCTTTCCCTCTTTAATCTATGTCCTTGCCCCCGTTATAGAGCGCACAAGCTCCCAGACCAAAGGACGACCCTCATGCCCATCAAAGTCGGAATCAACGGATTTGGCCGCATTGGCCGCTGCACGCTGAATCATATCGCCGCATCTGGCCGCGATGACATTCAGGTGGTCAAAATCAACGCCACCGGTCCAATTGAGACTGCAGCGCATCTGCTGAAGTACGACTCGGTGCATGGTCGTTTTCCAGGGCAGGTCAATATTGACGGAGGGTATCTGAACCTGGGACAGAACGACATCGAAGTCATGTCTTCCTACAATCTGGAAGAACTGGATTGGACCGGTTGCGATCTGGTGCTGGAATGTACGGGCAAATTCAACGATGGCAACAAGGCAAAGGTGCATCTTGAACAAGGTGCAAAACGCGTTTTGCTCTCCGCACCCGGCAAGAACGTCGACCGTACGGTCGTTTACGGCGTTAACCACGACCAGTTGCAGAAATCCGACCGGATGATTTCAAACGGATCCTGCACGACAAACTGTCTTGCGCCACTTGCCAAGGTCATGCACGAAGCCGTGGGCATCGAAAGTGGTCTGATGACCACGATCCACAGCTACACAGGCGACCAGCCGACGCTCGATCGTCGCCATTCAGACCTGTACCGCGCCCGTGCCGCTGCAATGGCGCTGATCCCGACCTCCACCGGTGCGGCCAAAGCACTGGGCGAAGTATACCCCGCGATGAAGGGCAAACTTGACGGCACTGCCATCCGTGTCCCCACTCCCAATGTCAGCGCAGTGGATCTAACCTTTACGGCGTCGCGTGATGTCACAGTTGAAGAGGTCAATGCCGCGGCCAAATCAGCTGCCAGCGGGTCCATGAAAGGCGTGTTGGGATATGATCCCGAACAAAAGGTCAGCGTTGATTTCAACCACACCGAGGAATCCTGCATTTTCGCGCCGGATCAAACCATCGTGGTGGCAGGGCGTACCGTCCGCGTGCTGGGTTGGTATGACAATGAATGGGCCTTTTCAGTGCGCATGGCGGATGTGGCTGTGGCTATGGGAAAACTGGGCTAAACGCCCTACCCGAGCTTTCCCCATGGGGCCAGCCCCTTGCACGACCTGCCAGCCCCTGTCATATCGGGGCGGACCATTTCGGAGTGGAGCCACGTGACCAATCTTATCGCCTTTATCCTGGGGATATTGCTTGTTGGGGCAATAGCGGTGGATTGGGCGTTCTACGGCACCGAACACATGATTTTTCTTGGCAAGAAAATGCTGGAATTGATCGAATGGGTTGCCTTCTGGCGCTAGGCCGGTCGAAATCATCTATATTGTATTGGTACTTGTTTCCCGCGCCCCAGGCGTTGACATGAGCCACACAGTGATCATTTTCTACACTGTGCATTTGATCAAAAGGTGATGTCATGACGGTAAAACTTGCCATCAACGGCTTTGGCCGCATCGGGCGCAACATCTTGCGGGCGCTTGTCGAGCGTGGCGGCACCAACTTCGAAGTGGTGGCCATCAACGACCTTGCCCCGTTGGAAACCAATGCGCATCTTTTTGAGTTCGACTCCGTGCACGGACGGTTTGGCCGCCCGGTGCGCCTTGGCGACAATACGCTTGACGTGGGGCATGGGCCGATCCGCGTCACCGCCGAACGATCACCCGACAATCTGCCCTGGGAGGATGTGGATATTGCCCTCGAATGCACGGGGTTCTTCCGCAGTCCCGAAAAAGCGGCGCTGCATCTTGCCAATGGCAGCAAACGTGTGCTGATCTCTGCTCCCGCAAAGGGAGATGTCAAGACAGTGGTTTACGGCGTCAACCATGATCAGATCACTGCCACGGACCAGATCATCAGCAATGCTTCCTGCACGACGAATTGTCTGGTGCCGGTTGCACATGTCCTGCATGAGACCTTTGGCATCTTGCGGGGTCATATGACCACCGTGCACAGCTATACCGGCACGCAGCCGGTACATGACCGCGCCCACAAGGATCTTTATCGTGCGCGGGCGGCCGCCCTTTCGATGATCCCAACCACCACAGGTGCTGCTCAGACGCTCGGCGTCGTATTGCCTCATCTGGAAGGGTTAATCACGGGAACGGCCATCCGCGTGCCCACACCCAATGTATCCTGCTGTGATCTTGTGGTCGAACTTGGCCAAGATGCAAACGAATCCCAGATCAATCAGGCAATGCAGGATGCTGCCAACGGCCCATTGAAGGGTGTGCTTGATGTCACCGCACGCAAGTTGGTCTCGACAGATTTCAACCACGACCCGGCAAGCGCGATTTTCGCCAGCGACCAGACAGCGGTGCAACAGGGCAATCTCGCCCGGGTCCTGGTTTGGTATGATAACGAATGGGCCTTTTCCAACAGGATGCTGGATACGGCAGGTGTCATCGCCCGCTTTCTTTAGGCTCAGCGTTTGTTACTCTGGGTCTAGCCTGCGAATTTCGCCCGCACCTGAACATCCACGCTTGGCGTCACAAATTTGCTGATGTCGCCGTTCAACCGTGCGATTTCTTTGACCAACTTGCTTGCAATCGCCTGATGCTGCGCCTCGGCCATCAAGAATATGGTTTCAATCGTGTCGTTCAACTGCCGGTTCATGCCGACCATCTGATATTCATATTCAAAATCCGCGACGGCCCGCAATCCGCGCACGATGATCTGCGCGCCGACATCATTGGCACAATCAATCAGAAGATTCTCAAAAGGATGAACAACAATTTCGATGCCCGTCTGCTTGGCGAGGGACACACATTCCTCTTCAATCATCGCAACGCGTTCTTCCAGGGAAAACAATGGTCCCTTGTCCCGGTTGATCGCAACGCCGATCACCAACTTGTCCACCAACGTGGCCGCACGTCGAATGATATCGATATGGCCCAATGTGATAGGGTCAAAAGTGCCGGGGTAAAGGCCAATGCGCATGCGGCGTCCTGACTGTTCAGTTATGGGCGGCGGTTCATTCGCTGCACATGCAAACATGCAGTGCAGATCGGTGCAAGCAGGTTAGTGCCCCATTATCATCCCTTCAAGGGCATCTTTTTCCATCGCCAGTTCTGTCAACCGCGCTTTGACAACGTCACCAAGGCTGATCAGACCTACCAGTTCCCCGTCTTCCAGGACTGGCATGTGTCGGAACCTGCCATCGGTCATTTGCTGCAAGATAACATCCGCGCGGTCATTCAAGCTGCAGGTCACCAATTCGCGTGTCATCAATCTGTCCACAGTCAGCGGCAGACAACTGGCCCCCTGTTTGCCAAGTTCGCGCACGATGTCGCGTTCTGAAAGGATGCCATCCGGTGTCTTGCCGTCGGATGAGATCACCAGCGTCCCGATGCGTTTCTCCGACAACATCCTTGCCGCTTCCGAGATCAACATGGTTGGCGGTGACGTGACCACAGACTGATCGGATTTGGATTTCAGGATTTGTGAGACATGCATTGCAGTTCCTTCCGATTGGCGACCCTCAGAGTCCAATCGTTCGCCACAAAGGTACGTAGTGTCAAGCTTTCCTCTCCAACCGTGAGACTTCGCTGCGCAAAGCGCCGCTGAGGATCTCTGCAAACTGACCAAGCTTCTGATTGCCCTGGTCGTCAGCATGCCGGATCAGATAGAAGGCGCGGCGCAGGGAAACCTCCCGAGATAGGACTTTCTCGACTCCCGACAGAAACGGCAGGGCAAAGTCATGCACCACACCGATACCACCCCCCTGCTGGATCATATGCCCTTGAACCGAGACAGAGTTCGATCCCAGTGTCACCGACGCCAAGCCAAGATCCTCAAGATAATCCAGTTCCCTGTCAAAGATCATATCCGGGATGTAACCGACAATGCGATGGCTCTTGAGCGTGTTCACGTCACTGATCGGTCCGTGTTTCTCAAGATATTGTCGAGAGGCAGCCAGATGCAGTTGATAATCGGTGATTTTCTGCACGGTCAACCGCCCGGCCTCAGGTGCGCTGACGGCGATTGCCATATCTGCTTCGCGCCGCGACAGGTTGAAGACCCGCGGCAAGGCGACAACCTGAATGTCCAGTCCGGGATGGTCCGAGGCGATTTGAGCACAGACCTGCGGCAACAGGAAATTCGCGATGCCATCAGGGGCACCGATACGGATTTGTCCGGTCAACCTGTCGCTGGCTGCCGCCACGCCCGCAATGGCCAACCGCATCGCCTGCTCTGCGGCCTCCGCACGTTCCAGCAGTTGCGCCCCTGCAGCGGTCAAAGCATAGCCCTGCGGTGATTTTACAAACAACACCGCCTCAAGAGCCGCCTCCAGGCGAACCACCCTTCTGCCCAGAGTTGCCGGATCCAGCCGCAAGGCCTTGCCCGCCCCGGACAGGCTTTGAGCCCGCGCCACGGCAAGAAAGAGGCGCAGGTCGTCCCAGTTATATGCCATTGCGCGTGTCCCCTCCTGAAGGCTCCCCCGATTGCGGGTTCGGATGTCAAAACGTTTTGCAAAAAAGCAAATTCAATTTGCATTCTTGCCTCTTTGCTTTGCCTTTTTGCAAGACTAGGATGCCGTTAAACCAATATTGCGGAGAACACCATGCAAGAACTCACCCACTATCTGAACGGCGCGCGTGTCAAAGGGACCTCCGGCCGGTTCTCGGACGTGATGAATCCCGCGACAGGCGAAGTGCAGGCAAAATGCCCACTCGCTTCGAAAGAAGAACTGGAACAGGCCGTCGCCTATGCCGCGGCGGCGCAACCCGCCTGGGCCGCCACCAATCCACAGCGCCGCGCACGGGTGCTGATGAAACTTGTAACGCTTCTGAACCGCGACATGGACAAGTTGGCCGAAGCCCTGTCACGCGAGCATGGCAAGACCCTGCCCGATGCTGCAGGCGACGTGCAGCGCGGGCTGGAAGTCGTTGAATATTGCATCGGTGCGCCTGAACTTCTGAAAGGTGACTACACCGATTCCGCCGGCCCCGGCATCGATATGTATTCCATGCGTCAAGCTCTTGGTGTGACAGCGGGCATTACCCCTTTCAACTTTCCAGCCATGATCCCGATGTGGATGTTTGCGCCTGCCATTGCCTGCGGCAATGCCTTCATTCTCAAGCCCTCCGAACGTGATCCGTCCGTTCCTCTGATGCTCGCCGAGTTGTTCGAGGAAGCCGGCCTGCCCAAAGGTATCCTGCAGGTCGTGAACGGCGACAAAGAGGCCGTGGATGCGATCCTTTATGACGACACCATCCAGTCTGTCGGCTTTGTCGGGTCAACCCCGATCGCCGAATATATCTATGGCACCGGCTGTGCACAGGGCAAACGCGTCCAGTGTTTCGGGGGCGCAAAGAACCACATGATCATCATGCCGGACGCCGATCTGGATCAGGCGGCTGATGCATTGATTGGTGCAGGCTATGGCGCTGCGGGCGAACGTTGCATGGCGATTTCAGTCGCTGTTCCGGTAGGTAACGAGACAGCGGACCGCCTGATTGAAAAGCTTGTTCCCCGCATCGAAAGCCTGAAAGTAGGTCCCTATACATCGGGCAATGACGTGGATTACGGTCCGGTTGTCACCGCTGCGGCCAAGGCAAACATCGAACGACTGGTGCAGACCGGTATCGACCAGGGTGCGGAACTGGTTGTCGACGGTCGCGATTTCAAACTGCAAGGCTATGAAAACGGCTATTTCGTCGGGCCGCATCTGTTTGATCATGCCACCAGGGACATGGACATCTACAAACATGAAATATTTGGCCCTGTCCTGACCTGTGTGCGGGCGAAAACCTATGAAGAAGCCATCGGTCTTGCCATGGATCATGAATATGGCAACGGCACTGCGATCTATACCCGTGACGGCGATGCAGCGCGTGATTTCGCCAACCGTGTCAACGTCGGCATGGTGGGTATCAACGTACCGATCCCGGTGCCGCTGGCCTATCACACCTTTGGCGGTTGGAAGAAATCCGTCTTTGGTGATCTGAACCAGCACGGGCCGGATGCGTTCAAGTTTTACACACGCACCAAGACCGTGACCGCGCGCTGGCCCTCGGGCATCAAGGAAGGTGGCGAGTTTTCCATTCCCGTAATGGAATAAACAACAGCCGGCGCAGGGGGGAGGCCCGCCCTGCGCCCCTGCCCCAAGGTGGCGCATGTTGTTGGTGCGGGATTGAGTTTATTTGCAAGATGAAGCCTGAAGTGCGGCACACCTGTGCCGTCATGCAAGATTTCTGAAAAGATTGAAGAATAGCATGCGTTCATTAACCAAAGCGAGCACACGATGGATTTTGCACTGAGTGAAGAACAAACCGCCATTTTTGACATGGCACATGCCTTTGGCCAGGAGCATATAGCGCCTCATGCCCAGACTTGGGAAAAAGAAGAAACCATCCCCAAGGATTTGTGGCCCAAGATTGCCGAACTCGGCTTTGGTTCGCTTTATGTGTCTGAAGAATCGGGGGGATCCGGACTGAGCCGGCTTGATGCCACGCTGGTTTTTGAAGCGCTTTCCATGGCCTGCCCGTCAGTGGCAGCCTTTCTGTCTATCCATAACATGTGTGCCAAGATGCTGGACAGTTTTGCCGATGATGCCTTGAAGGCACGGGTCATGCCGGATGTCCTGTCGATGCATACCGTGCTCAGCTATTGCTTGACCGAACCCGGTTCAGGGTCGGATGCCGCGGCGCTGAAGACCAAAGCAACCCGCACAAACGATGGATACAGTCTGAACGGCACCAAGGCTTTCATTTCCGGCGGTGGTTATTCTGATGCCTATGTCTGCATGGTGCGCACTTCGGAAGACGGGGCCGCGGGCGTTTCAACCGTCTATGTGCAAGACGGTACTGACGGGCTTTCCTTTGGTGGTCTGGAAGACAAAATGGGCTGGCGCAGCCAACCAACGGCGCAAGTTCAATTCGACAATTGCAACATTCCCGCCGGAAATCTGGTGGGTGAAGAGGGCCAGGGTTTCAAATATGCGATGAAAGGCCTTGACGGCGGACGTCTGAACATTGCCGCCTGTTCCCTTGGCGCCGCACAGACAGCCCTGAACAAGACGCTGGATTACATGGGGGAACGCAAGGCTTTTGGCAAGCCGATCGACCAGTTTCAGGGCTTACAGTTCCGGCTTGCCGATATGGAAATCGAATTACAGGCGGCGCGTGTCTTTCTACGCCAAGCAGCCTGGAAACTTGATACAGGCGCGCCGGATGCGACCAAGTTTTGCGCGATGGCAAAGAAGTTTGTCACCGAAGCAGGCAGCAGGATTGTCGACCAATGTCTTCAATTGCATGGTGGATACGGCTATCTTGCGGATTATGGGATCGAGAAACTGGTGCGCGATTTGCGGGTGCATCAGATTCTTGAAGGTACCAACGAGATCATGCGTGTTATCGTTGCCCGTGAAATGTTGAAAAACAGATGAGTGACGTCGAGATACGAATTCTCGGGCGTGCTGGACGGATCACCTTGAATCGCCCCAAGGCATTGAATGCGCTCACTTATGAGATGTGCCTTGCGATTGAAAATGCCTTTGATTCCTGGCGGGATGATGCAACTGTCGATCTGGTTGTCATCGATGCCGCGGGCGATCGCGGATTTTGTGCCGGTGGCGATATTGCCGAACTGTATGCACAGGGCATCAAGGGGAACTATAGCTATGGTCAGAAGTTCTGGGCTGATGAATACCGACTGAATCACAAGATATACACCTATGCCAAACCGGTCGTTTCCTTTTTGCAGGGTTTCACCATGGGTGGCGGTGTTGGCATCGGTTGTCATGGTTCGCGCCGTGTGGTCGGCGAAAGCAGCCAGATCGCGATGCCCGAGTGCGGGATTGGCCTTGTCCCTGATGTCGGCGGTTCGATGATTCTTGCACGCGCGCCGGGGCGGCTTGGGGAATACCTGGGGATAACCGCCACCAGAATGGGACCAGCAGATGCAATTTTTGCAGGTTTCGCAGATATATATGTGCCAGAACGAATGTGGACACCCTTGACCAGGGAGATGGAGGAAACTGGCTCTGCAGACGGGCTTGTCGTGGCGGCACAGACCCCACCAGAGGGGTGGCTGGAAGGGCAGATCGAACAGATCACAGCCCTTTTTACCGGTGAGGATCTGCGGGACATTGTGACGAAGCTGGGCAATGATGGCAGTGACTTTGCCATGGCCGCGCTCAAGAACATCCGCCGGAATTCCCCCCTGTCTGCAGCCTGTACTGTCGAAATGATACACCGGTTGCGTGGTCCTGCCCTTACCATGGAAAAGGCGCTTGATCTTGAGTATCGCTTTACCCACCGTGCTTGCGAACACGGAGATTTCCTCGAAGGGATCAGGGCGGCGATCATTGACAAAGACCGTGCCCCCAAATGGCAATATCCAAGCGGTGAGGTACCCTATGCCGCGGTCACCAAAATGCTGCAACCTCTGGGCGCACAGGCCCTCAAACTTTAGGAGAGACCAATGACACCCCTCACCATCGGATTTATCGGATTGGGCAACATGGGTGCGCCGATGGCGGCCAATCTGGCCGCTGCTGGCCATCGTGTGACAGGGTATGACGTTGCGGGCACAACAGCCGAAGGCGTGACACAGGCCGGCGATATCGAAGCGGCGGTAAAAGAAGCCGATGTGGTCATCACCATGTTGCCAAACGGGTCCATTCTCAGACAGGTCGCGGCCCAGACGATCACCCATATGAAAGCGGGTGCTCTGTTGATCGATTGTTCGACAGTTGATGTCGAAAGCGCGAGAAACACCTCGGAAGCCGCTGAAAAAGCGGGGTTTCTGTCCGTCGACGCTCCTGTTTCGGGGGGCATTGGCGGCGCATCTGCAGGGACATTGACCTTTATGGCGGGGGGGTCCGTCGATGCATTTGCCAAGGCGCAACCCCTGTTTGACATCATGGGACAAAAAGCTGTTCATTGCGGTGAAGCCGGTGCCGGACAGGCCGCTAAGATCTGTAACAACATGATCCTTGGCGCCACGATGATCGCCACCTGCGAAGCCTTTGCCCTGGCAGACAAGCTTGATCTCGACCGCCAGAAAATGTTTGACGTGGTCAGCACTTCATCGGGTTTTTCCTGGTCGATGAACAACTATTGCCCGGCCCCGGGCGTTGGCCCGACGTCGCCTGCGGACAATGGGTACAAACCCGGTTTTGCCGCTGAACTGATGTTGAAAGACCTTGGGCTGAGCCAGCAAGCAGCCGAGGCCGTGAACGCCGACACGCCGATGGGGGCGCTTGCGCTGGAACTGTACCGGCAATTCGTCGAAGACGAAGACGGACGGGGGAAGGACTTTTCAGCAATGCTGCCCCGGCTTTCAGCACGCAATCGCGACGGTTGAGGTCGCAATCAGGCATTTCTGAGTGGTCTTGCGCCCTAGGCTGAAGGTGAAACAGCCGGAGTACGCGTCATGTCCCTGCCCTTTCAGCACTTTGTCGCTGATCTGACCTATGATGACTTACCGGATGCTTTACTCGCGACCTTGCGCCGGTCTTTTCTGGATACCATGGGCGTTGCGGCCGTTGCATCGACCACGCAAATGGCGCGGATCGCGGTGCGAGGAGGGCGAACCATGTTCGGCCCCACAACCGAAAGTTCGGCGCGTGTCCTGATGAACGGCACCCCCCTGTCAGCTGCTGGTGCGGCGATGGCCGGTGGTTTTACAGTCGATGCAGTGGACGCCCACGATACGACCTCTCCTTGCAAGGGGCATGCCGGTTCGGCGGTGTTTCCCGCCCTGCTTGCCCTTGCGGATGCATCACGCATCCCGCTGACAGGACGCGATTTTGCTGTTTTTCTCGCGATTGGATATGAGATCAGTTACCGTGCCGGACTGGCCCAGCATGCGACCTGCACGGATTATCACACGTCCGGCGCATGGACGGCTGTAGGTGTTGCAACCGCCGCTGCCCGAATGTTGCAATGCACAGCTGATCAAATTCGACACGCAGCAGGAATTGGCGAATATCACGGGCCGCGCAGCCAGATGATGCGTTGTATCGACCATCCTACCATGGTGCGCGACGGTGTTGGCTGGGGGGCCCCCTCTGGTGTTGTCGCAGCCTACCTCGCCCGCGAAGGATTTACCGGCGCGCCCGCCCTGACCTGCGAAGACGCACCGGAATTCTGGGCCGATCTGGGTCAGGCCTGGCGTACGGTTGAAGATACCAGTTACAAACCCTATCCTTGCTGCCGATGGGCGCACCCCAGTATCGACTCCGTGGCATCCCTGATGGCGACCCATGGCCTGACCCATGACAACATCGAAGCTGTTGACATCAAAACATTTCACAATGCGACCCGGCTTGCCGGGCATCGACCTGCGACAGTGGATGAATTTGCCTATGGTATCGCCTTTCCCGTTGCCACAATGATCGTGCGCGGTCAAATCGGGGTACAGGAACTGGCCCAGGACACGCTGTCGGATCCGGAAATCTTGCGGGTCAGCGACAAGATACGGCTGATTGACGATCCGCATCTGACCAGGATTTCCCAAGGGAAACGTTGGGCTCAGGTGACAATACATACGACAGATGGGCGCAGCTTTGAAGATGTCGCCCGCACGCCCAAGGGCGATAGCGATCTGCCACTCTCGGACGCTGAGATCTCAGACAAGTTCCATCTTTTCGCCGACCCGGTCCTGGGCAGCGCAGGCGCGACCGAGCTTGCGCAGCTGAGCAGCGGCTTTGACAAGCTTGACGCCTCTGGTTTTGCCCGTCTGCTCGATCTTTGCCTCTCAGCACCCTGAACTGGTCAGCACTGTTTCATTGCGCCGCGACTGATGTCTGTTTTTCCAGCATCGGTTTCAGGTATTTTCCAGTGTAGCTTTCTGCAAAGCCAGCCACCTCTTCCGGCGTTCCGGTGGCAACGACACGACCACCGCCGTCGCCACCTTCGGGACCAATATCGATGATATGATCCGCGGTTTTAATCACGTCGAGATTATGCTCGATCACGATAACAGAATTCCCTTGATCAACCAGTTCATGCAGCACTTCCAATAACTTGCGAACATCTTCAAAGTGGAGCCCCGTGGTTGGTTCGTCCAGAATATATAATGTCCGGCCTGTGGACCGCTTGCTCAACTCCTTGGACAGTTTGACCCGCTGGGCCTCTCCGCCCGAGAGGGTTGTTGCCTGCTGGCCAACCTTGATATAGCCAAGGCCCACACGCATCAACGCATCCATCTTTTCACGGATGGAAGGGACCGCGGCAAAGAAGGTCTGCGCATCTTCGACTGTCATATTGAGCACATCGGCAATCGATTTGCCCTTGAATTTGATTTCCAGCGTTTCGCGGTTGTACCGGGCACCCTTGCAGGTTTCGCATTCCACATAGACGTCGGGAAGGAAATGCATTTCGATCTTGATAACCCCATCACCTTGACAGGCCTCGCAACGTCCCCCCTTGACGTTAAAGCTGAAGCGGCCGGGCTTGTACCCCCTTGCCTTGGCTTCAGGTAATCCCGCGAACCAGTCGCGGATCGGAGTGAACGCTCCCGTATAGGTGGCAGGGTTCGAGCGCGGCGTGCGTCCGATGGGGCGTTGGTCAATGTCGATCACCTTGTCCAGATGCTCAAGCCCTTTGATGGTCTCGCAGGGGGCCGGAGTTTGGCGTGCTCCGTTCAAATTCATCGATGCGGTCTTGAAAAGGGTTTCGATCGTCAGTGTGGATTTACCACCGCCGGAAACCCCCGTAACACAAACAAATTTGGCGAGTGGGAAATCGACCGTGATATTCTGAAGATTGTTACCAGTAGCCTTAACCACCTGTATTTTTTTGTTATTTCCTTTACGTCGTTCGTCAGGCACGATAATTTTCCGGGCGCCTGTCAGATATTGCCCTGTGATTGAATTCGGATCTGCCGCAATTGCAGCAGGCACACCGTGACTGACAATTTGCCCGCCGTGTACGCCCGCGCCGGGACCAATATCAAAGACATAATCCGCCTCGCGGATAGCCTCTTCGTCATGTTCGACCACGATGACAGTGTTCCCCTGATCACGGAGGTTTTTCAGCGTCAGTAACAGACGATCATTGTCGCGCTGGTGCAATCCGATCGACGGTTCGTCCAGAACGTAGAGAACCCCCGTCAAACCAGAACCGATCTGTGATGCAAGGCGAATGCGCTGGCTCTCTCCACCACTTAAAGTACCACTTGAGCGTGCTAACGTAAGATACTCCAATCCAACGTTATTCAGAAATCCAAGCCGCTCACGGATTTCCTTCAAAATCGCCTTGGCGATTTCATTCTTCTGCTTGCTCAATTGAGATGGGACCGTTTCGCACCATGCCAGCGCATCGCGGATCGACATCTGAACGACCTGGCCCGCATGCAGCCCGGCAATCTTGACCGCCAGTGCCTCTGCGCGCAGACGATAGCCATCGCAGACACCGCAGGGTCTGTTGTTCTGATAGCGTTCGAACTCCTCCCGAATCCAGTTGCTGTCGGTCTCTCGGTAGCGGCGTTCCATATTGGGGATCACCCCTTCAAACACGCGGCTGACCTCATACACACGTCCCCCCTCGTCATACCGGAACTTGATCTCTTCTTTGCCAGAGCCATAGAGAAAAACCTGTTGGACTTTCTTGTCGAGGTCTTTCCATTTTGTGTTCTGGTTGAACTTGAAATGGGCGGCGATGGCTTCGATCGTCTGTTTGAAATAGGGGCTTTTGCCCTTGCGCCATGGGGCAAGAGCTCCGTCGTAGACTTTCAGATTCTGGTCCGGCACCACCAGACGCTCATCAAAGAACAACTCTTTGCCCAGACCGTCACATTCCGGGCAGGCACCAAAGGGCGCGTTAAAGGAAAACAGGCGCGGTTCGATTTCGGGAATGGTAAAGCCGCTGACGGGACAGGCGAATTTTTCGGAAAACGTCAGGCGTTCCGGGTCCCCCTCGCTGGGCGCGGTTTCAAGCACCGCAATGCCATCAGCCAGATCAAGAGCGGTGCGCAGGCTGTCTGCAAGACGTGTTTCCAACCCTTCGCGCACCACAATACGGTCAACGACAACGTCAATGTTATGGCGAAACTTCTTGTCCAGAACGGGCGGTTCATCGAGTTCGTGAAAGGCACCGTTCACCTTGACCCGTTGAAAGCCGGTCTTTCGTAACTCAATGAATTCCTTTTTGTATTCCCCCTTTCGATCCCTGACGATTGGGGCAAGAAGATAGGCACGCGTGCCCTCTTCCATCGCCATGATCCGGTCTACCATGTCCTGTACCTGCTGCGCCTCGATCGGCTTGCCTGTGGCCGGTGAATAAGGCGTCCCGACGCGCGCAAACAGCAGGCGCATATAGTCGTAAATTTCGGTAACGGTGCCAACGGTTGACCGGGGGTTTTTCGACGTGGTCTTTTGTTCGATCGAAATAGCGGGGGACAGACCGGAAATATGGTCAACATCGGGCTTTTGCATCATGTCGAGAAACTGACGCGCATAGGCTGACAGGGATTCAACATAGCGACGCTGGCCCTCGGCATAGATCGTGTCAAACGCAAGCGAAGATTTCCCCGAACCGGAAAGCCCTGTGATAACAACCAGTTGGTCACGTGGAATATCCACGTCGATGTTTTTGAGATTATGTTCGCGCGCGCCGCGCACCTCAATATTTTTCTGCTCTGCCATGAGACACCCCTGTTAACACTTCAGACATAAGTGTCCGCTAAGGATTCTCCAATGAAAAAATGAGAACCAAAGGGGAACGCACTACTATCTTCGCAAGCGGCCTAACAGGAGATGCACGAAAAGGCCAAGGGCAAGAACGATACCCGCAACGACGGGCAAGGCCTGATAGCCCATCGCAGCCAATGCAAGGGCGATTACCGGTGTACCCAGCGTGTTGCCGATATTTCCCATCTGGGCCATCGCACCGTTGGCTTGGGCTTGGGTGGCGGCTGTTTTGTTCAACTGGGGGACAGCGGCAAAACTGGCCCCCTGCACAAGGCCGAGCGTGCCGGCCAAAGCGATACAGGCCCAGGGAGAGGCCGGTGCGCACCAAAGCCAGACCATGCATAGCGCACTGGCACCAAAACCGCATTCAACAACCCGCACCGCCGGCAGGAAGCGTAACAGCATTACACCGAATGTCATGGATACCGCGATGCTGGTCAGGGGCATTGCCGTGACGACGATGGCACGTATCTCCGGGGCTAGGTAGGGCGGCAAAAGCGTCAGGAGGGATACGAAACTGAAGGTGTAGAACAACCAACCTGCTGCAGGTGCTGCAATATGCGCAGAACGGTAAATGGTGACATGATCCTGCAGGATCTTGCGCAAGGAAAACGCAGGATGTTGTTGTTTGCCGGGCAGCGCGCGCAGGCGCGAGGCAAGCAAGAAAGCGAATACCGCCATATAGAGGGAATGGGCCGCAAACAGGGCTGCGGGGCCCAACCCCAGTGCCAAAGGCCGACCGCCAAAAGCCAGAACCGCGAAAGCGACCCCAAAGAAGGTACCCCAAAGCGTCAATGCCAATCCTCGATCAGAAGGCGCACAAAGTTGCGCGATCAAAGTTGGCGCGGCGACAACGATGGCAAGATGCGATACCCCCTCGACAATGCGGCTCAACAACATCCACGGCAGAGGTGGCAGGCTGGCCTGGAATAGGGAGACCGCCGCCCCGATCCACAGCGCAGCAAGCAAGGCGCGTCGATAACGTATCCGCGCGACAAGCAGACCTGCGGCAACGCCGAACAGGATACCTACAAACCCTACCAGCGACACGACCCACCCCAGCGATGAACCAGCCTGCGGATAGAGATCGGGCAACAAGTCAAATATCACAGCGATTTTGGCGTATTGCGCCGCCCCGCCAAGGCCTGCCCCCCAAAGCAACAGAACCAATGTCCATGACGTAGGGGCTGTCACGGCGGTTTGCGGCTCTACCTGCATGCGAACATCAAACTTTTTGCGCCAATGCCCATGCACAAATCGGCATGTCTGGGTCATTATTGATGTCATCTGTTTCGGGGTCATACACCGGAGGCCAAGGTTTTTCGAGATTGCGTCGGGCGACATGGCGGTTGCCCCACTGCTCCGCATGTATGGCATCTTCGACAAAGCCTGCTTCGATCAACAGGTTTTTCAATCCCCGCGCGGTCCAGCGTGAACAGTCCTGGGGTGCGGCGTGCAGCGGTACGAAAAACGGTACCGCCACCCAGAAATACCCGCCGGGACGCAGCATGGCATAAACATTTCGGGTCGCAGCATAGGGCCGGTCCAGATGTTCCCAGACCTGATTGGCAAGGATCAGATCAAAATCCAGCTGCTGGCCGGTCGATTTGTCAACAAATGCGCCAGCACATATATCGTAAACGGGATAGCGGAATTTCGTATAGCTCTTGAAATCGAAACGCTCCCCCCACTTCCCGGAAATCTCAGCCGTATCAAGTTCTTGGGGACCAAGAGCCTTGATCATCCGACGGCTGGAGGACTGCATTACAACGCGATTGAGACTGACCATCCGTCTTGTATGACAGCCAGTTCAGGGGCCGTCCATACATCACCGCGCGCTATTGCATTCATACGCGTGAAACTTTTAGCGACGATCCTGCGTGCCTACGACGTAACGAGTAGCCTTTTTACCGGCCTGCCTGTGCAGGCCAACAGGGTCAGGGGCACCCATCAAGGGCGTCACCACCTCCTTGAGCTCCTGAGTCGGGGTCCGTACCTACAAGTGCGGACCCTTCTGTGAGGTGAAACTGAGATTACACATGGATCACACGATCATAGGCATCGAGCACGGATTCATGCATCATCTCCGATAATGTCGGATGCGGAAAGACCGTGTTCATCAGGTCTTCTTCTGTGGTTTCCAATTGACGTCCCACGACATAGCCCTGGATCAGTTCGGTAACCTCGGCCCCGATCATATGCGCCCCCAGCAACTCTCCGGTTTTCGCATCGAAAATCGTTTTGATCATGCCGTTTTCTTCACCAAGAGCGATGGCTTTGCCATTGCCGATGAAAGGGAAACGGCCCACTTTGATGTCAAATCCCAACTCTTTGGCCTTTGCTTCGGTATACCCCACCGAGGCCACCTGTGGATGACAATAGGTACAGCCCGCGATGCTTTCGGGTTTCACGGGGTGGGCATGTTTGCCGGCGATCAAATCTGCCACCATGACGCCTTCGTGACTGGCCTTATGAGCCAGCCAAGGTGCGCCTGCAATATCGCCAATTGCATAAAGCCCCTCTACCCCCGTGCGGCAAAATTCGTCCGTGAGGACATGCGTGCGGTCAATCTTGACACCCAATGCCTCCAGCCCCAGCCCCTCGACGTTTCCAACAATTCCAACAGCGGAAATGACCGTGTCGAAATCCATTTTCTCGGTCTTGCCGTTCACCTCGATATGGGCGGTGACACTGTCCCCCTTGCGATCCAGTTTCTGGACCATGGCCTTTTGCATGATCTTCATGCCTTGCTTTTCAAATGCTTTTTTGGCAAAGGCCGAAATCTCGGCGTCTTCGACAGGTAACACTCTGTCCATTACTTCGACCACTGTAGTATCGGCACCTAGCGTATTGTAAAAGCTTGCAAACTCAATGCCGATGGCCCCGGATCCGATGACCAGCAGTTTTTTGGGCATATGCACAGGTTGCAACGCATGCTTGTAGGTCCAGACACGTTTGCCATCGGCTTCAAGTCCGGGCAATTCGCGTGCACGCGCACCGGTTGCCAACACGATATTCTTGGCGCTAAGGTCTTCGTTGCCTTTGTCGGTCTTGACGGACACCCTGCCCTTGGTCGGGAGGGTTGCGGTGCCCATGAATACGGTAACCTTGTTTTTCTTCATCAGATGGCCAATGCCGCCTGACAATTGTGCGGCCACCTTGCGCGAACGTTTGACCACCGCATCCAGATCATAACCGACGCCTTCGGCCTTGAGACCAAATTCCTTTGCACGGTGCATCAGGTGGAACACCTCGGCAGAGCGCAGCATCGCCTTGGTCGGAATGCAGCCCCAGTTCAGACATATGCCGCCAAGATGCTCGCGTTCGACGATCGCGACCTTCATACCTAATTGCGCTCCGCGGATTGCGGCAACGTAGCCGCCCGGCCCGGCTCCGATTACGATCAGATCAAAGGAATGTTTGGCCATGGCATAAACCTCGCGAATGGATTTTTTAAATGTAGTTTAACGGTAAACTACATATGCTGGCCCCACAACCGCGACCTTGATCAGGCGGCTTTGTCCTGCTGACGCATATTGCGCAGAGTGCTACTATACCCGCCATCCGCGAGGTATTCTTTTTCCAGAACGGTACTGACACGCGACAGGGCGTCATTGCGATAGGGGAACCGTCCAAAACGGCGGATCACATCACGGTGGGCGCGTGCATGCAAAAGGTTGTTTGCCCCCTCTTTCGGCATACGCTCGCACATCAGACGCACACAACGGTCCTGATCACATAGGTTCTCGGAATGCATCAACGGCATATAGAAAAACTGCCGTGCAGGTTCGTCAATCTGCATATCCCAGTTACGTTCGATCGAAGATTTGGCAGCGGCCAACGCAATGCGATCAGAAGCAAAGGCACGCCCCTCGCCGCGAAACATGTTGCGCGAAAACTGGTCTGTCAGGATGATATAGGCCAGCGCGCCGGAGGGATAGGTCAACCAAAGGGAAAACTTGCCGTCGCAAGCTGCCTGCCACGCATCACCAAACCTGTCGCAGATCTGGGCGTCCAATGCATTGCTTTGTTCGTACCAACCTTTTGGCCCGACCTCATCAAGCCAGAATTCGAGGATCTCCTGAGGATCAATCATACCGTGTTCCTTTGGCCGAAATGGCCCAACCTCTTTACCTTAGGGACATTTTTAACCAACTGCCCACTCACGAATTATATCAAAACCGACATCTTTGACCGTTTCATGGGGAATTCTGCGTGTCTTGTTCCGCTTCCAGGGCGATTTCCTGCGCATATTCCATTGCGATACCGGTCGCCGCTGCCGTTAACGGCACATAATCGCCTGTCTCTTCGGCCGGAATGGCCTCGCGCTGGGTGGCTCGATAGGCCGCATAAAGCGCAAGCACGATAAACAGTGCCGCGGTAAAGAGGTAAAATCCGCCCGGCCCCAGTGAGGTGCCCATCATCCAACCCGTGATGACCGGCCCGGCAATCGCGCCCAGACCGTTGATGAATACCATACCGCCAGAAGCAGCCGCCATATCTTCATGCTCAAGAAAGTCGTTCGTATGCGCGATAAGCAATGAATACAAAGGGTTAGACATTCCCCCAACCACAAAGGCAGAAACCAGAAGGACGGGAAATACATGCCCCAGCAACATCCCTACGAATGATCCCAAAGCCCCGAAAATGGAGACAATCGCAATCAAGGTCCGCCGGTTCATCCGGTCCGAAATCCATCCAATCGGAAATTGCAGCAACACGGAACCAACAAAGAAGGTCGCTACAAACATCGAGATTTGCGCTACGCTCAGCCCCGCTTCGGCACCGTAGACAGGGGCCATGCCAAACTGGGCCGAAAATACGCCCCCCAACAAGAACATGCCGACACAGCCCAGTGGTGAAAAATTGACCAGTTCACGAAGACTCATCGGCTTGGTTGTATCAAAGGCAGGCGTGGGACTGATTGACAACAGGATTGGCGTGACCGCAAGGCTGACCAACACAGACGGGATCACAAACAGGACAAAACCCGAGGGATCTGCAGTCAACAGCAATGCCTGGGCAATGACGATGCCAAGGGTTTGAACCATCATGTACAACGACAGGGCCTGACCGCGGTTGGAATTGTTCGCCGCATTGTTCAGCCAGCTTTCCGCAACCACATAGACGGCTGAAAAGCAGAACCCGATCAACACACGCCCCAGCGACCAGACAACGAGGTTTGGAAAGGTCGGGTACAGAATCATCACAGCTGAGATCATGGATGCCAAGGCGGCAAAGACCCGCACATGCCCTACCCGACGGATCATGCCGGGTGCCATGCGCGAGCCACCAAGAAAGCCGACAAAATAGGACGACATGACGATGGACATCTCGAAGGTCGAAAACCCTTCAAGCGCGCCACGGATACCCAGCAGCGTGCCCTGCATGCCATTGCCGATCATCAGCAATCCCATGCCCAAGAGCAGCGCCCATGCGCTTGTTAAAACCTGTAGCATTGCAGCCCGTCCTTACTGTGCGTTGCCTCCGCCTAAGACCGTTGAGGTGGAAGGGTCAGTCCTGTCTGCGACATGAAATGCCGTTTACCAGGGTTTTGCGATTTCTTGTTCAGCTACGTTCTAACGCAGTGTGGGGGATTAACAACGACGCATCGCCATATGAGAAAAAGCGGTAGCCATGGGCAACGGCATGTTCGTAGACCCTTTTGATCTGATCCTGCCCCATAAACGCCGCGACCAGCATCATCAGCGTGGACTTGGGTAAATGAAGGTTTGTCATCAAGGCATCTGCCACATGAAAGCTGAACCCCGGCGTGATAAAGATGTCGGTGTCGCCTTCCCATGCAGTGATCTGACCGGTCGCATGGGCTGCGGTTTCAATCAGACGCAATGCGGTGGTGCCCACCGGAATGACACGCCCGCCCGCCGCCTTGGTTGCAGCAATCTCGGCTGCCGCCTTGCCGCTAACCTGCCCCCATTCAGAATGCATCTTGTGATCGGATATATCATCGACCTTGACCGGCAAAAAAGTGCCTGCCCCGACATGAAGCGTGACATAGGTAAAACCGACTCCAAGGTCGCTGAGACCCTGCAACAAGGTTTCATCAAAATGCAGTGACGCCGTGGGAGCAGCCACCGCACCTGCGGTTTTTGCCCAAACCGTTTGATAGTCAGTCTTGTCGCGGGCATCCGCAGCACGTTTTGCGGCGATATAGGGGGGCAGCGGCATTGCACCTGCCGCCTCCAGCGCTGTGTCAAAGGCATCACCTTTACAGTTAAACCTCAGATGGCCCTGTCCTTCTTCGATCTTCTCCAGCCGGGCATGCAGATCATCGGCAAAGATCACGGTTTCGCCCGGCTTGAGTTTACGCAGTGGTTTAATCAATGCCGACCAGGTGCCATCACTACGAGGTTCAAGCAGGGTCACTTCGATTTTGGCCTCGACCCGGCCCTGAACACTGTTGCGCACGCGCATGCCGAACAGGCGCGCCGGAATAACGCGGGTATCGTTCAGCACCAACCGGTCGCCCCGACGCAACCAGCTGGTCAGGTCGGTAACGCGCTGGTCATGAATTTCCACGCCATCCGACACAAGCAATCGGGCGGAAGACCGTGGCACCGCAGGCCGGGTGGCGATCAAGTGATCGGGCAGATCAAAATCAAAATCAGAAAGTTTCATGAGCGCGCTCTATCTGCCTTCAAAGCGACGTTCAACGGGTGTTTGCTCTGCTGGTTTTTGCCGGGGCAAGGTGCTTTCGCTTACGCCATCGACCTCGGGCAGTTCCGGGGGCGGCGCGCGAAATATCTCGCGAAACATCGCCGGGGTCAGCGCGGAGAGTGGATTGACCGAAACCTTGGGCTCCCTTGCTTGCCCGCTCAGGGAGTAGTTGAACCCGATCAACCCTTCCCCCTTGCGGGTAAACAGTGACCCGATTCCATTCAACAGATAGACTGGCGAAATCACGCCCTGCATCGCGATCTCCCCTGTATCCAGCGCATAGGTCCCATCCATGGACAATCCCATGGAAGCACCCACTGCACTGGCTTCGGTCAGGGTCAAGCGGTTGGGTGTCAGACGAAAGCTGGCCTCCACATCCTCAAAATAGATGCCATCCCCGTTCAGCTCGTTAACCAGCCCAACAACAGAAACAGCGTTCAGCAAGGCGGCAATGCCCGGTGCATCCTTGATCGCGACGCCGCCGATTTCAAGGCGCCCGTCAAAGGCACCGCCAGAGCCTACCGGCAGCAGAACCAGCGACAAACTGCCTCCAACGACCTGTTTTAGCAATCCGGCGGCCCGTAAAACCTGTCCGGCGTCCGAGGAGACCAATCGCACCGTGCTGCGTTTTGATTGCGGCACCAAATTACCCTCTACCGGTGCCTCGCCGTTCAGCAACGCCTTAAATCGGCCATCAAGGCCCTTGATGGTATCAAATCGCCCATTCATTTGTGTCAATGCAATTGTGTCGGTGATTTGCAATCGGTCGAGTGCCACTTCCATTGGAGGCGTGTCCGGGTCCGGCACCCCGGAACCAAATGCCGCTCTGCGCAGGTCAAGCGATCCGCCGCGCAACACTACCTGTACCGGTTTGCCAGCGCCACGCCCAACCAGATCCAGCGGCACGTCAAGCCAATTGCCGACCTTGACCTGATCAAAGCGTATGCGATCCAAAGTACCGCCCTGTTTGAGTTGCACCAGCCCTGATGCAGACAAGCCGTTGGCCGAAACCTCCAGCCTGTCTACTGAAGGAACCGCCCCCAGGGTCACGCCGACATCAAGCCGGCCCGCCCGGTTTGCAGGTTTGCGCCAGGAAACCTGCGGCACTGTCAGCCTCAGCCCGACCAGATCAGAGCGCAGTCGCAATCGCGGAGGGGCACCCCGGTTCAGCGTCACCTCAACCTCGCCGCGACCTTGACCGGACACCGACCCTTCGGGCAATCGGATGCCAAACCGGTCCAGGGAGTCATTGTTCAGGGGAAATTGCGCATTTAGTTTTCCCGCGGCAGCATCAGGCCCAACCGGTTGCTTGAGAACCGCATCAAAGGGAACACCGTCAATCTGCCCCTTGCCGGTTAGGGTAAAACCGCTGTTGTCTACAAACAACGCCAACTTTGCTGCCTCAATGCTGCGGCCCTTCACCAGAACATCAGATTGCAACCCGATGAGATCGCCCTGCACGTGATAATCAACCTTGACCCGCTGTCCGCGTTTCAACGGCAGGGCGAGCGTACCGCTCAGTGCCGCCTCACCGCTGGCAAGGGCCACAGGCAGCTTGGCCTTGTCCATCACGGACAGGGGAGGCATGTTCAACAATGATAAAGCTGCGGTGATGCCCGACCGCGCCTCCAGCCGGACAATCGCCGGCGTGCCGTCCTTGGCGCGAATGTTCGGGATGATGAAGGATGAACCAGTCATCTTAATTGCGCCCCCCTCGGGCGGCGTGAGGTTTCCGCTGTCCAGAGAGACCACCAGACGATCATTGGTCAGAGTGACGTGGCCACGCCCTTCACTGACCGGCGGCAAGGTTTTGGAAAAACGCACCGTCGCTTCTTCGAAATCAAGGGCAAGATAGGTCTGGGGCGGCGCACCCGGCGAGCGGCGCACAGCCGCGTCAATATTGTGAACAACACCGGCCATGAGGTTTTTTTCTAGCCAGCCGCGCGTATGGCTTGCTGCGCGTTGGGGCCACAGTTCCAACAAGCGCTCAGGTGCCAGGGCATCCATGCGGGCATCCAGGGCAACATGCCACCCGTCACTGTTCGCCGACACTGCGCCGGACACCACAGCGGTTTGACCCTGATCAGAGATCTGCCCCCTCCCCAAAGTAAGGCGGAAAGGGTCCAGTTCCAGACGGAAATCCACCTCGGCCCGCGCAAGGCTTACAGGCGCATCGTAAAGGTCGCTCGGATTGGCGGAAAGGCCCGACAGTTGAATCTGGCCGACAAGATCCTTCAGCTTGCCCGTGTCACCGTCCAGTCCCAAGACAGCCGTGCCCGCCGCCTGCCCGGTCACCCATTTGCTGCGCAGGGAAAGTTCGGCGAAAGTCAGCAATTTTTCCGCAGGTTCGTAGCTAAAGTAACTGCGCGCCCCTTCAAAGGGGATCGCGCTGGTGCCGGCATTGGGCTGCACCACACCAGCGCCAATTTGCAGGGTCGCGGCCAGCGGCTTGAAAGTGGCATCTTCGTTCAGCCCCGACCTGACCGACCCCGAAATCGGGGCCTTGAGCACCCCCAGCCATGCAAAGGCCGGGCCTTGTGCAGCAATATCCTGCGCCCCGACATCTTCGAATGCCATCCCGAATTCCGCAGCAGTTTCGCCAATCTGGCTGGTGTAGTTCGCCGCCAGTGTCGCGACCCCGACTCCTCCATCGAGAATCGCAAGATCCGCGTTGATGCGCAGGGCGTCCCCATCACGCACCAGCTTCATGCGACCGCCATCCAAGGTCCAGACCCGCCCCGAACGCGCATCTTCAAAGCGCAGGGTCAGTGACCGCAGATCAACATCACGCAGCATGTTCAATGCCGGGCTTAGCAGCACATCATCCACCTGTCCGATCAGTTCTGGCAGTGTCGCCGCTTCGCGTTCCGCGCCAAAACCGCTGAGACCGGTCTGCACCGACACGCGGCCGTCCTCATCGCGTCTGAGACGCGCCACGAGGCCGGTCAGTGCAATGGCTTTTGGCTGAACGTGGCCTTCCAACATGCTCCGGGTGGAAAAAGTGGCCTTGAATTCACTGAACCTGATGAGTTCCTCACCCGTGACGGCGCGAACGGCCACATTGCGCAGGCGAATGCGGGGGCGCCAGCCTTCCTCCATCAAAAACGCCATTTCACCGAAACGCACCCGCGCCTGAGGCAGTTCCCTCGCAATCCTTGCCTCAATCATCGTGCGAGCCCAGGCTGGTGCTGTTACTGCGTTGTTTTTGAGATAATAAACCGCACTTCCGACCAACAACACAGCCACGGTCGCGAATCCAAGGGCGGCATTCAGGATCCACACCAGCGACCGCCCCAAATAGCGCGACGGCCTTTTTGCGGATCCGGATTTTTCCGGTCGAGGTGTGGCGGAATCGCTCATCTTCATCCGATTCAGGGTCATGGGTACCTGGGAAATGTCAGCCGTTTGATTGTAGGCTTGGCACGCGCCAGTATCGCTCTAGTATGTCAGGCCACAATCGCGCTTCCAAGTGCCAACCCTAAGCCAAGCAAAAGAGATCTTTTTCATGCCAGAAATCGCCGACTTAGCCCCCGATTTTACGTTACCCGTCACCGGTGGTGGCAGCGTAACGCTCAGTGCACTTCGGGGCGCACCTGTTGTCTTGTTTTTTTATCCACGCGACGACACACCGGGGTGCACCACAGAAAGCATCGGTTTCTCTGCGAAACTGGCCGATTTTGAAGCTGCCGGCGCAAAGGTGTTTGGCATCTCACGCGATACCATGGCGAAACATGACAAATTCACAGCCAAGCATGAATTGACCGTGCCGTTGCTATCTGACGAAGACGGCACCGCAACCGAGGCCTACGGCGTATGGGTCGAGAAAAATATGTACGGCAAGAAATCGATGGGGATAGAGCGGGCGACCTATCTGATTGGCGCGGACGGCAAGGTTGCGCAGGTTTGGCGCAGGGTAAAAGTGGCAGGTCATGTCGATGCTGTTCTTGAAACGGTTCGCGGGCTGTGATGGCCTTGGCCCAAATGGCCGAATCCGTGCTGAACTGTGCGGACGGGCGCGAAAAAACGGCATTGTCACGACGCCTGGCAGCAGAATGGCAGGCCGCCCGCTCCGCTGGTGAAAGCCCTGAAATCGGCCATGGTGATCCGCCCCTGCATCCGGCACGTCCGGCCAAACCCGAGTTGCTCAGCCCGCGCGAGGTGCCCAGCCGCAAACCGGGAACGCCCGAAGGCCGGATCGCGATGTTGCACGCAGTGGCGCATATCGAACTCAACGCCGTTGACCTGCACTGGGACATAATTGCCCGGTTTAGCGATGTCGAAATGCCCATGGGGTTTTATGACGATTGGGTCAAAGCGGCAGATGAAGAATCCAAGCATTTCAATCTGATGGCTGATTGCCTTGAGGAACTGGGCAGTTTTTATGGCGCCCTGCCCGCCCATGCTGGCATGTGGCGTGCTGCCGAAGATACCGCAACAGATTTCATGGGTCGTCTTGCCGTTGTGCCGATGGTGCTAGAGGCGCGCGGCCTTGATGTGACACCGGGCATGATCAAACTGTTCAAACAGGCGAAGGCCGAGAGCGCCGTCGCAGCACTTGAGACCATCTATGCCGAAGAAGTCGCGCATGTCGCATATGGCAGCAAATGGTTTCATTTTCTTTGCGGCCGATACAATGAGGATCCCAAAGAGCGGTTTCACGCGCTGGTACGGACCTATTTTCATGGATTGTTGAAACCACCTTTCAACGAAGAGAAACGCGCAGAGGCAGGCATTCCACCCGATTTCTATTGGCCATTGACCGCCTGAGCTGGCCCGGATGTAGCGTGAACCACACTACCCAAGTCACTGGAATAGGCGGATTTATGCCAATTTGCACCTTTCCGGCTATTTGACGCTGGGACATTGTTCAACAGGCTTGCCCCGAGGGGGTGCACTGGCTAGGAAGCTTTAAGCAAAAAACATGCCGGCAAGACGGCACGACAAGAATGCCAAAAACGGCAGGACAACCGGGACGCTGAGAGGGATCATACGTGCGCACAAGGCTCGCCATCAAAACCCATGCCATTTTGGAAAAATATTTTCCTGAACGTCGCGTCTTTCTCAAGTCCGACAATGATACACGATTCATACGTCTGCGCCCCAGCACGCAGTTGATTGCATTCACGGGCTGCGCCTGTCTGGTCGCCTGGTCGATTGTGGCGACGGCCGTCATCTTGATGGACAGCATCGGGTCGGGCAATTTTCGCGAACAGGCCAAGCGCGACCAACGCACCTATCAGGCCCGGCTGAACGATCTTTCTTCGCAGCGTGACAGCCGCGCAAGCGAAGCACTGGCCGCCCAGGAACGTTTTAACGCCGCTTTGAAACAGATTTCGACCATGCAATCCGAATTGCTTCAATCAGAAACCCGCCGCCGCGAGCTGGAAACCGGGATCGACGTGATCCAGAGCACCCTGCGCGACACCATGCACGATCGAGAGGATGCACGCGCGCAGCTTGCGGAGCTGGAGGGCAGTCTTGACGAAGGCGGGACCGGGGCAGTGCGCATGGCGACTAATGCGGCACCTCTGGGTTTTTTGGCCGAAGCGCTTGAACAGACCGCCAAAGAGCGGGATCAGGTTGTCGCCGACGCACAGGAAGCCCTGCTAGAAGCAGATCGCATGTCGCAACAAATTGCATTGATGAAAGATCAAAACGATACGATTTTCCGCCAACTCGAAGAGGCAATGACCGTTTCGGTGGCACCGCTTGATAAAATGTTCCGCAGCGCGGGCATGCCGACAGACCGGATCTTGGCAACGGTGCGCCGTGGTTATTCCGGCCAGGGTGGCCCGCTTGCACCACTGTCTTTCAGCACCCGTGGCGAGGCACCTTCAGGCGACACCTTGCGCGCCAACCGTCTGTTGAACCAGATGGACCGCCTGAATCTCTACCGGATCGCCGCCCAAAAGGCCCCTTTTGCCAACCCGGTGAAAGATGCATTCCGATTCACCAGCAAGTTCGGCTTCCGTCGTGACCCCAAGACCGGTGGTCGACGCATGCATTCTGGCGTTGATTTCGCTGCGGGAAGCGGCACACCACTTTATGCGACGGCGGACGGTGTTGTGACTCATGCAGGTTGGCAATCAGGATATGGTAGACTTGTCAAAATCCAGCATGAATTCGGCATTGAAACCCGCTATGCACACCAGTCCCGTATCCGCGTAAAAGTTGGACAAAGGGTCTCGCGTGGGCAACATATCGGTGATATGGGAGCTTCTGGACGAGTAACCGGCGTTCACCTACATTACGAAGTGCGTGTAGGTGGCAAGGCTGTAAACCCGATGATCTATATCAAGGCAGCAAACGATGTTTTCTAAAAGCAAAATCAACGACCCCGCCCCGAACAAGGACGCAGACACATCTAAACCCGCAGGCACCACGCCACCAGCAACGCCACAGGCGTCTCCACAGGCCAAGCCAAGCGAATTCAAGGCCAGCGCACCAAAAGCAAAGCCCCCTGCTTCGTTGCTGTCGGCTGACCTTCACGTCACCGGCAACATGAAGACTACCGGCGATATTCAGGTCGAAGGTACAGTTGAGGGCGACATTCGTGCGCATTTGCTAACCATCGGTGAAAGCGCAACCATCAAAGGCGAAGTGATTGCTGATGATGTTGTGATAAACGGCCGCATTGTCGGACGTGTACGCGGCCTGAAAGTGCGCCTTACGTCAACAGCACGTGTTGAGGGTGATATCATCCACAAGACCATTGCGATTGAATCCGGTGCGCATTTCGAAGGATCCGTGCAGCGCCAGGACGATCCTCTGAACCCCGGTGCGAAATCTTCGCCAGTGCCAAAGGGTAACCCGGCTGCTGGCTGAACCGCCCCCCAATGATATGCAGTTTAGGCATCGCCGCGTACCGGCGGTGCCTTTTCTTTGTATATCGCCTGATGAAGTTGTGTAAGCCAACCTCACTTCATACGCCAATAGCAAAACCACACCGGATACGGTTTTTTAGACCCACCTGCCCGCTCGGACTTGATCGGGGTCTGGTCCAATTTCAAGGAAGATACCGGCTTTCCTGTCTTGATCCCCTGATTGCCGGGCCGCACCAGGTCTAAAACAAGCCATTCCCGCCTCCCGGTTTGCCAGGCTCTTTAACACCTGCGGGCGCATGATCCGGCCCCCCCTGGCGCAATCTGAAATAAAAAGGGCACGCTTTGCAGCGCGCCCTTCAATCCCTATAGGCTTTCGATCAGCACAGGGGAAATCAATCGATGACCGTAACGGTTTTCATCATATCAGGTGTGCCGACCACTGCGCCATTGGCACCAGTGCCAAGTTTGATCGCATCAACCACATCCTGTCCTTCGGTGACGCGACCGACGACAGTGTACTGGCCGTTCAGGAAATGCCCCGCATCGAACATGATGAAAAACTGGCTGTTTGCAGAATCCGGATTTTGCGAACGGGCCATGCCGACCACGCCCTTGTCGAAGGGTTCATCAGAAAATTCTGCTGGCACATTGGGAAGATCAGAGCCACCCATGCCAGCGCGACGGATGTCGCCCCCCTCGGCCTTCCCGAATTTCACGTCCCCGGTCTGGGCCATGAAGCCTTCGATCACCCGGTGAAACACGACGCCGTCATAGGCGCCTTGCTTGGCCAATGTTGTGATCCGCTCGACATGCTGGGGTGCCAGATCTTCAAGCAGGTCGATTGTGATGGTGCCGTTGGCTTCGCCTGCCACTTCGATCTTGAGGCCCGTCGCTGCTGCCGACGTGCCCAGGAGGGCTGCCAGAATACTGCCGGTAGCAAATGCCTTAAACATCCGCTGCAACCTTCATGCTGATCATACGATCCGGTTTTGCCGGGGGTTCGCCACGTGCGATCGCATCCACATGTTCCATGCCCGAAGTCACCTGTCCGTAGACGGTATATTGGCCGTTCAGGAAATCATTGTCGGAAAAATTGATGAAAAACTGGCTATTCGCGCTGTCAGGGTTGGCCGAACGTGCCGCACCGATGGAACCACGCGCATGTGGCACCTTGGAAAACTCTGCCGGTACATTGCCCAGATCAGAACCGCCTGTTCCGGCCATGCGCAGGTTAAAGCCATCTTCCATATTGCCGTGTTCTACGTCACCGGTCTGAGCCATGAAGCCCTCGATCACGCGATGAAAGCAGACATTGTCATATTTGCCTGCACGCACCAGCTCTTTCATGCGTTCAACATGTTTAGGGGCAAGGTCCGGCAGCAACTCGATTGTGACAGTGCCACCAGTAAGTTCCATCAGGATGGTGTTTTCGGGGTCTTTGGTCTCGGCCATGCGGCGCTCCTTTAACTGATTTTCTCTTAACTAAGCGTGATCACCCCAATTGCCAAGCGAGTGGATTGACCATTTGCGCAAGAAAGGCAAAACACCTGTGAAACTTATGGGACAAGGATACAGAACATGGGCTGGAAATCGCTGGATGACATGAATGTGACGGGCAAGCGGGTGCTTGTGCGCGTCGATATCAATGTACCGGTGGATGGTTCGGGCCGCGTCACCGACGCCACGCGGATCGAACGGATCGTGCCCACTGTACATGACATTCTTGCCAAAGGCGGCAAACCCATTTTGCTGGCGCATTTCGGCCGCCCCAAGGGACAGGTCAAACTTGACCTCAGCCTTGCACAGGTTCTGCCTGCGTTACGAACCGAACTGGCACGGTCTGTCGTCCTGCTTGAAACCCTCGAAGGAGCAGAGCATCTCACACAAGAGGCCAAACAGGCGGAGGTTCTGCTGCTTGAGAATATCCGTTTCCACCCCGGCGAAGAATCCAATGATCCCGAATTTGCCAAGCGGCTGGCCGCCCTTGGCGACATCTATTGCAACGATGCCTTTTCCGCGGCGCATCGTGCCCATGCCTCAACAACGGGCATTGCCCACTTGTTGCCCGCCTGTGCAGGGCGTTTGATGCAAGCTGAATTGAGCGCGTTGGAATCCGCCCTGGGAAAGCCAGAGCGTCCAGTTGGCGCAGTCGTGGGCGGTGCCAAGGTATCGACCAAGATTGCATTGCTGGAAAATCTGGTGAACCGGCTCGACACGTTGATCATCGGCGGCGGTATGGCGAACACCTTTTTGGGTGCAACAGGGGCAAATCTGGGCGCATCCCTGCAAGAGCCTGACTTATATGACATTGCCCGTGATATTATTGCCCAGGCAAAACGTGCCGGCTGTCGCGTGATCCTGCCCGAAGACGGTCTGGTTGCACGTAATTTCGCTGCTGACGCCCCTTACGAGGTCAAACAGTTGAACCATGCTACCGAACTGGATGCGGACCAGATGGTGCTCGACGCAGGACCAGCCAGCATCGACGTGGCGCGCGCCGCCTTTGAAGGGATGAAAACCGTCATTTGGAATGGTCCAATGGGGGCTTTCGAAATCTCTCCGTTTGACACGGCCACTGTCGCTGCTGCAAGAATCGTGGCCGAGCGCACGAAAGATGGGGCTTTGGTATCAGTTGCAGGGGGCGGCGACACGGTCGCGGCATTGAACAAGGCGGGGGTCGCTGACGATTTTTCCTATATCTCGACTGCCGGTGGTGCCTTCTTGGAATGGATGGAAGGCAAAACCCTTCCGGGAGTCGCAGCACTGGAAGGGCGCGCCGTTTGATCGTCAAAAAACACACAATACATTTGAAAACATGCATTTGCGGTGCTTGAGGGATTCACATAGCAGTAAACTTGTGTCATAGTCCCAACATACGTCCATCAAGAGACGTTCGAGGCAGACCGTTATGAACCGCACCCCACGCCCCGCATTTGGCACATTGATTTTCTTTGCAATTGCCTTTGCTCTGAGCCTTTATTTCACCTTTGCCGCTGTTCAGGGCGACTATGGGTTGTTCCGGCGTGCCGAGATTGTCGCCGAAAGTCAGGATTTGCGCCAACAGTTGACAACTGTGCGCATTGAAGTGGCACGGATGGAAAACCTGACCAAACGCATGTCTGACGATTACCTCGACCTTGATCTACTGGATGAACAGGCCCGACGTGTTCTGGGCATGGTGCGCAGCGACGAGATTGTTATCCGCTAAGCAAATTCCGGCGTTCAGACCGGTGCAGAGAAAGCCCGTCCTGAATCCCCCTACCCTTTGCCCTGCGAATCCGATAAAGAATAGTTTAACACTAAACTATATAAGCGCAGCCCATGCGCTGGCGGAGGACGATCCCATGGCGGCAAAGAAATCCACGAAAAAACCGAATGTCTCCGCGGAGGAGCTAAAGGCCTATTACAAGGACATGCTGCTGATCCGGCGTTTCGAAGAAAAGGCAGGCCAGCTTTATGGCATGGGATTGATCGGGGGATTTTGCCACCTCTACATCGGCCAGGAAGCTGTCGTCGTAGGCCTTGAAGCCACTGCCGAGGAAGGCGACAAGCGCATCACATCCTACCGGGATCATGGTCATATGCTGGCCTGCGGCATGGATCCGAACGGTGTGATGGCAGAACTTACCGGCCGCGAGGGAGGCTATTCCAAGGGCAAGGGCGGCTCGATGCACATGTTCTCGAAGGAAAAACATTTCTACGGCGGTCACGGGATTGTCGCGGCACAGGTGCCACTGGGTGCGGGGCTCGCCTTTTCGGACAAGTACAAGGACAACGGCCGCGTGACCTTTACCTATTTCGGCGATGGCGCAGCGAACCAGGGCCAGGTCTATGAAACCTTCAATATGGCCGCTCTTTGGAAACTGCCCTGTATTTTCGTCATCGAAAACAACCAGTACGCCATGGGGACATCGCAACAGCGTTCGACGTCTTCTGCTGAAATCTGGGAACGCGGCAAGGCCTTTGGCATTCCTGGAGAAGCCGTGGATGGCATGGATGTTCTGGCCGTCAAAGCCGCCGGTGAAACCGCGGTGGCACACTGCCGTTCAGGCGAAGGCCCCTATATTCTGGAAATCAAGACCTATCGGTATCGTGGCCATTCGATGTCTGACCCCGCCAAATACCGCAGCCGTGAAGAAGTCCAGAAAATGCGCGATGAACGAGACCCGATCGAGGCCGTGCGCAGCTTGTTGCTTGAGGGCAAACATGCAACCGAGGACGATCTGAAAGCCATCGACAAAGAGATCAAGAAAATAGTGAATGCTTCTGCTGATTTTGCAAAGGAAAGCCCGGAACCACATCTGGATGAGCTTTGGACAGACATTTACGCAACCGAAGTTCCGCAGGAGGCTTGAACAATGGCCATTGAAATTCTGATGCCCGCCCTGAGCCCGACAATGGAAGAAGGCACCCTGGCCAAATGGCTGGTCAAGGAAGGCGATACTGTTGCTTCCGGTGACATTCTTGCCGAGATCGAAACCGATAAGGCCACGATGGAATTCGAGGCGGTCGACGAAGGCACCATCGGCAAGATCCTGATCGAGGAAGGCACCGAAGGCGTCAAGGTGAATACCCCTATCGCCGTGATGCTGGAAGACGGCGAAAACGCCGATGACATCGGCTCGGCTTCTTCTTCTGCGACGCCAGCCGAAGAACCTGCCAAAGCTGAGAAAAAGGAAAAGCCGAAAGAACCCGCCGCCGAAGGACATAAACAACCGGAACCCGATGTCACCCCCGATTGGCCCGACGGCACCAAGTTGAAACAACAAACGGTCCGCGAAGCCCTGCGCGACGGCATGTCCGAAGAAATGCGCCGCGATGACAGTATCTTTCTGATGGGGGAAGAGGTCGCTGAATATCAGGGCGCATACAAGATCTCGCAGGGGATGCTGGACGAATTCGGCAACAAACGGGTTATCGACACGCCGATCACCGAACATGGCTTTGCCGGCATCGGTGTTGGTGCCGCATTCGGCGGTTTGCGCCCGATTGTGGAATTCATGACCTTCAACTTTGCCATGCAAGCCATTGACCAGATCATCAACTCCGCGGCGAAAACGCTCTATATGTCCGGGGGACAGATGGGTGCGCCGATGGTGTTCCGCGGCCCCAATGGCGCCGCCGCCCGTGTCGGGGCGCAGCACAGCCAGGACTATGCAGCATGGTACATGCAGGTGCCGGGTTTGAAAGTCGCAATGCCCTACTCTGCTTCCGACTACAAAGGTCTGATCAAAACAGCGATCCGCGATCCCAATCCGGTGATTTTCCTCGAAAACGAGATCCTTTACGGTCGTTCCTTTGATGTGCCTGATCTGGAGGATTATACAGTCCCCTTTGGCAAGGCCCGCATTTGGCGCGAAGGCGATGATGTGACCATTGTCAGTTTTGGGATCGGGATGAGCTATGCTTTGGAAGCCGCAGAGAAATTGGCCGACGAAGGCATCAACGCCGAAGTCATCGACCTGCGCACCCTACGTCCGATGGACACGGGCGCAATCCTGAAATCAGTCAAGAAAACCAACCGTCTGGTCACTGTCGAAGAAGGCTGGCCGCAGGGATCGGTAGGCAGCTACATTTCATCCATAGTGATGCAGGAAGCATTTGATTATCTAGACGCGCCGGTAATCAATTGCACTGGCAAGGACGTGCCGATGCCCTATGCGGCGAACCTGGAAAAACACGCGTTGGTGACGACCAAAGAAGTCATCGAAGCCGCGAAAAAAGTGACGTACAAGTAAATGACGCTGCGCAGCCTGATCCTCGGCTTCGTTACTGGGTGTGCCGTTACAGCCGCCGGATTCTACGTGACGCGCACGCTAAGCGTTCTGGATGAGGGAATCTCCACCACGTATTTGTCTTTCGAGCTTGAGACACTACAAAAAGCAAGCGATGTCACAAGGAAGATGGCGGAGCCACACTGGCGCGGGCTGTCACGGCAAAACGCCACCGCACGACCGACCGAACCTTCGCTTTTCGACTTCGCGAAAGGGGATGAGGGCCTTGTCGCCGATCCCGTGTTTCTGAAGCGGGAAAGTGGCTACATCGCTGAGATCCAGACCCATTGCCACCGTTTGCCCGGCGCCGACTGTGAACAAAAAGGAACCAACTGAGATGCCAACAGAAATCCTCATGCCCGCGCTGTCGCCCACGATGGAAGAAGGTACACTTGCGAAATGGCTGGTCAAGGAGGGTGACAGCGTGTCCTCCGGCGATGTCATGTGTGAGATTGAAACCGACAAGGCGACGATGGAATTCGAAGCTGTCGACGAAGGTGTGATCGGCAAGATATTGATCCCGGACGGCACGGAAGGGGTGGCTGTGAACACCGCCATCGCCCTATTGCTGGAAGAGGGCGAAACGCAAGACGACATAAGGTCCGCACCTGGGAAACCGACAGAACCTCAGCAAGTTGAAGAAAAAACTGACGCTGCACCGGCCCAAGACGCCCCGCAGACGCCGCCCTCGCTGCAAACCGAAGACGGCGACCGGATTTTCGCCTCTCCACTTGCGCGGCGCATTGCGGCCGACAAAGGCATCGATCTGGCCGAAATATCCGGATCAGGGCCGCGTGGACGGATCATAAAGGCAGATGTCGAAGGACTGTCCAAATCACAAACCCCGTCGGACAAGGCGGCCAGCGCCTCTGCCCAGCCTGCCAAACCCGCGGCACCATCCGGTCCTGCGACCGACACCATCCTGAAAATCTACGAAGGGCGTGAATACCAAGAAATCGCTTTGGACGGCATGCGCAAGACCATTGCCGCCCGCCTGACCGAAGCCAAGCAAACCGTGCCGCATTTCTACCTGCGCCGTGATATTCGGCTTGATGCGCTGATGGCCTTTCGCGCAGATCTGAACAAGCAACTTGAAACTCGTGGCGTGAAGCTGTCGGTCAATGATTTCATCATCAAGGCCTGTGCATTGGCACTTCAACAGGTGCCCGAGGCAAACGCCGTCTGGGCCGGTGATCGTGTGCTGCAACTCACACCTTCCGATGTAGCCGTGGCCGTCGCCATCGAGGGGGGCTTGTTCACACCTGTCCTGCAAGATGCTGAAACAAAAAGTCTTTCTAGACTTTCGGCGGAAATGAAGGATCTTGCGGCCCGCGCCAAAGACCGCAAGCTGGCACCTCATGAATATCAGGGGGGCAGCTTTGCCATCTCCAACCTGGGAATGTTCGGAATCGACAATTTTGATGCGGTGATCAACCCACCTCATGGCGCAATTCTGGCCGTTGGGGCTGGTACGAAAAAACCCGTGGTAGAAGCCGACGGTCAGATTGCAGTGGCGACTGTCATGTCAGTGACTTTGTCGGTTGATCACCGTGTTATTGACGGCGCTTTGGGCGCAGTCTTGCTTAACGCGATCAAGGACAATCTTGAATCACCGATGACCATGCTGGCCTGACCCGGCACTTTCGACGCGCAATCTGGCCCGTATGGCCCAAAGCGCCCTGCCGCTGATCAAGCCCGTTAACAACGCTGCGTTGACACCCTGTAAAACCCGCGCCTGGCGGGTTTTCATTTTCATGCCTGGGCTCAGTCCTGTGGCCCGAACATGTGGTTCATGGAAATCGAAGGCTGCTCACAGCCTGCCTCACCCACAATCCGTGCCGGAATACCAGCCACTGTTTTACAGGGCGGCACGTCTTCAAGAACCACAGATCCGGCGGCGACCCGGCTACAGTGGCCAACTTTGATATTGCCCAGTACTTTGGCACCCGCCCCGATAAGCACACCATCGCCGATCTTGGGATGGCGGTCCTCTTCCTCTTTGCCCGTTCCACCCAGCGTCACCGAATGCAGCATGGAAACGTTATCCCCGACTACAGCGGTTTCTCCGATGACAACCGAATGGGCGTGGTCAATCATCACCCCTTTGCCGATGCGCGCACCGGGATGAATATCAACTCCGAAAATTTCACTGACACGCATCTGAACAAAATACGCCAGATCATTCCGGCCCTTCGTCCAGAGATGGTGGCCGACTCGGTAAGCCTGCACCGCCTGATATCCCTTGAAATACAGGATCGGCTGGGCCAGCCGGTGGCAGGCGGGATCACGCTCATAGATCGCCATCAGATCAGCGCGGGCCGCTTCAACGAGGTCCGGTTCCTCAGTAAAGGCGTCTTCGACCATTTCACGCACCACGACCATCGACATCTCATTTGATGCAAGTTTTGCGGCAATTCGATATGAGAGGGCTTTTTGCAGCGATTTGTGGTGCAAGATGCAGGCATGCACAAAGCCGCCGATCAACGGTTCGTCCTGAACGGCCTGTTGAGCCTCAATAGTGATCTGATCCCAAACAGGATCAAGCGAAGCAATTTTTCGGCGTGGTTCAATCATAGGTCACATCCTCTATTGTCGCCTGCTTACAATATTCGGACCGGGGTTTCCAAACGCAAACCTGTGATAACTGGCATTTATCCTTTTGTAATGTCACCAGGCCTTACATTCGGGCGCCTGTCGGTGTTCATGAATTGCCTGCAACACATGACACCAACAGGCGCAATAATCGGGATCATCGAAACCGGGTTCATCGCTCAAACGCCTGCGCCGTGCGGCTGCCAACAATGTCCCGTTGCCCCAGGCTGGATGCAGCCGGCCCAACCGTCGCACAAAGCGATCTGCGCTTTCCGCTTCGCGCAACATGCGGCTGCAAACCTGCTCGCGAAAGGCTGGCGGCGTAGCCAGTAAAACGCGAGCAGCAGCGGATACATCACTGTAATGCAGCGCACGCATCAGGCGACGTGCACCCGCTGAAACAAACCCGTTCCATATGCGCTTGATACCTGTGCCACTGCCACGTCAAATGGTGCCATCACACCATCGGTCAGCTGCATTGCTGTGGTATATTGCCATGACGGCACCTCAACGAGCGTTTCGCGCAAGACCGAAGCCCCCTGCACCACCCGAACAACATAACGTTCGGTTTCCTCTCCCAAAGGCACTTCCGGAACGTCCCAACCATCGCCATCAACACGCGTGCGTCTGATCCATGTCACTGCAATATCCCCCCCGTATTGCGGTACCGCACGTAAATGGCACGGACTGTAGGGCCGCAGCCCGTTACCATCAAATGCCTGGACCGAATGGCGGTAGGATGGATCATCATTGCTGCGCTTTGCAGGTCCAATACGAAAGTTCTGTACAACCCGGCGCAAGTTTGGGCTCAGTTCAATTTGTTCGGGTGTGCCGTCCAACAGGACAAACTTTGATCCACTCGGCCAAACGCCGGGCATCAAACCATCCGATCCCGCTTGTCCACGTAACCGGGTTTTCAACCAGTACCTGCGCGGCCCGATCAGTTCAGCTTCTGCAAACTGGAAAATTTCCCATTGATCTGAACTGCCATCGCCGATTGCCGCCAGATTGGCCCCTGCCAATAATGCCTCCTGGCTCACGGACGACAGCTGACCGCTGATCAATTCCACCTCCAGAACAGCACCACGGTCGAGGACCCCGGCGGAAGCAAAGGGTAAATCGCTATGGGTGACCCCCATGATCGAACGGTCGGTAATAATTTTGTCCAGTTGATAATTCGCATCGATACTGGAGCGATACAGCGCAACCCGCCCCGGCCAGGGCTGCGCTGTTGCGGCGATATGCGGCGCATGGGGCGTCTCATCCCCCCGCAGCAAGGGAATATCCAGGAAATGGGAAACGACAGGCGTCGGCGCAACAAAGGCGCGCGCCGTTACCACTTCATCAAAAATGTCCGCCAGATCATAAACCTGGGGCTCAATCCGAACAGCGTCAAGGATCTGCACATCTGACTGTTCAACCCGGTCAATTCTGTAAAGCGCTGCTCGTTCCGCCTGCTCTGCAGGCAATTCGATGACGTCGCCCGCACCTATTTGCAGCTTGGACGGCGGCAGCGCAAGCCGCAGCGTATCGCGCGCCACGCGCGCTTCCGTCAACCAGCGTTCAGCAACCTGCCGCCCTTCACCTCGGGTCAACATGATATTTACTTCTGATCCTGCAACAGAATGGGTCGCTTCATCCGCTAGCACGGCTTCTTCCGCGATAACTTCAAAATCTGCATCCGCCTGAACAAACCGCAGCCGCATCCTGCCAGAGACTTCAGCATCGGAGTCCCGCACCTGTACGTAAGTTCCGTCAAGCTCGGCACTGACAGCGAGTTGCTCAAGATCAAGTTTGAAAGGTTTCAATCCGTCCCGCATGCGAAACTGCAATACGCCATCCCGCTCGATCGCATCAAAGCCATACCGGATCATCAATGGTTGCAAAGCCGATCGAGCATCTGTCACCTGTTCCACAGCATATCCCCGCACATAGCCGTACAGACCATCAGTACTGAAGTCCTCCAGCCCAGCGCGCCGACAGATTTCGCCCACGACGGAAGCCAATGACCGTCCTGCCGTCCGCCCGTTGATCCAGTGACCCCGCATATAATTTTCCCCATCGCTCCATTTGCCGATGTTGTTGGGAAAAAACGGATAGGGCCGAGTATCAAAAGCCCAGACAAATGCCCGGCTCATGTCCAACATCCTGCCCTGATATTCAGTGGACATAGGGTTATGGGCTGGGTCATCCCAGTAAGTGGCCATTGCCCGCAGATATTGCATCTGCATCAGTTCATCGCGCGCACCGTTCGAATAATGCGGTAGCTTGCTTTCAGAACTCTTGCGATCAAGAAATTTGTTGGGCTGGTTGGCTCCCTTGTCTATCGCCGCACATCCATACTCCGTGAACCAAAGCGGTTTCGACATTGGCTCCCAGGATGTTGGCGTGGCCTGGCGTATTCCGTTGATACGTTCATGGTGGAAGTTTCCCCACCATCCCTGCAAATCCTTGAATCTGTAGATCCAAGGCTCAAAATGCGCTTCATCCGTTATGTCGGTGCGAATCTGCGCATCCCGGGCTTCGGGCGAGTGATAATACCAATCATACCCTTCACCACCCTCGATATTGCTCTTGAGATAGTCAAGATCATAGATCGCATCCCAGTTCCGCCCATCCAGATGATCCGGCGTGTCGCGCCAGTCCGCCAGAGGCATGTAGTTGTCAATGCCGATAAAATCGATATTTTCATCCGCCCAAAGCGGGTCCAGATGAAAATAACGGTCACCTGTCCCGTCTTGCGGCTGATACCCGAAATACTCTGACCAATCCGCAGCATAGCTGATCTTGGTATGCGGACCGAGAATCTTGCGCACCTCGGCTGCCAGGGCTCTCAGGCGTTGCACCGCAATGAACACACCTTCGCTCCCGCGAATCTGGGTGAGTCCGCGCATTTCGGATCCGATGCAAAACGCCTCGACTCCTCCAGCAACAGAACACAGCATCGCATTGTGCAGGATGAACCTTGTAAAGGACCAATCTTCCGGCTTGTCTTCGAAGGTTTCCTCCTCCTCTTCCCCTTCACTCGGTGCTGCTCCTTCAGATCCTTCACCACTGGTCGGTCCCGTGCCGGTTTCTTCCCCCGCCCCGGTTGTTTCACCCTCTCCCGTGATCTCTGTTTCGCTCTCTTCCTCTGAGTCAGAGATGAAAACCACTTCGCCCTCGACAACCGTAAAACTTTCTGCGGTCGCCGTGCCGAAGAACGCTTCGACCTCGGACTGCGCTGCCGCAGTTCCATCCGGGCTGCCAGGCTGTCCCGGTGCCTTTGACAGGGTAATGCGCCCGCGCCAGGGCAGGACGGGTTGGTGTTCCGCGTCGCTGTAAGGATCCGGTAATCCGTTTTCATTATATTGATCCATCAGAATAAACGGATAGAACATGACCGCGATACCCGCCTCTTTCAGGGCTTTTATGGCCTGAACGACAGACGCATCCGTGGGCGTGCCGCCGTATATCGGGCGCCCTTCTTCGTCCTTGACGATGACTTGTGCAAATTCGCGCGGTAAACCGGACGAAACCCATGGTGAATCACTCGACTCGAACTCGGCGCTTTCTACCTTGGGACGGATCGTACATTGACCACACCGCAGATCATCTCCGAACCAAGACACCACCAATGAAGCGGCCTTGAGGTTTGGCAACTCTTCCGTCAGCACTTCCGTTGACACCGTGAAATCCGGCTTGGCGGCCGGGGTGGAAACATTCGCGCTCTTGAACGATCCTGCACTTGCCTCAAAATTGACAGGTGTCGTGGCCAGGGCATATTCCCCGGTGCCCGGAATCAATGCCGCGCCCTCGATACCGAATGCAGGCGTGTACTCCCAATCCGGTGCATTGGTTTGTTCCGGGCGCAACACTTCAAACGAAAACTGCGGCACGCGGTTACCAAAGTGCGCAAGGCTCAGATCTTCCATGACCACATAGGCCGTGCCGCGATAGGCCGGCACCTTGCCTTGACCTTCTATGGCCTCCATCAAGGGATCGGGCAATTGCGTCGACGTTCCAGTATAGACCCGCATGTTCAAATCATCACGTGCCACTTCTTCACCATCCGCCCACACGCGGCCAACCCGCGTGATTTCTCCTTCACACACCGCCACAGCCAGACTGACCGAATAACTGTATTCCGTTGTTGCCGGTTGCGATCGACTCCCCTTGCCGCCACCTGATGTGGTTGTCGTTTCCTGAAAATCAGAGGCCCAGATCACATGCCCGCCCACACGCATCCGGCCATAGATCTGTGCGATCGGGTCTCCCTCACCAGCACTGGTGATGCGAAACCTGTCGACCTTTCCGGTTTCAATCGCCTGTCCACCTTGGCCCAGCAATCGCTGGTCCACGACCCGCCCCAAGGTGGCACCCACCGCACGCCCGATCGCCACAGACGACAACCCAGCAAAGGTGCCGCCTAAAGAGCCGCCAATGGCCGCGCCTGCGACCGAAAAAAGGACCGTTGCCATCAGTTGCTCTCCTTGGGAAACTCAAATCTTGCCACAACGCGCCGCCGCCAGGGCATACTCAAAGGGCTTTCGACGACCCCATGTCCTGAATAGGCGTGGATAAAACTCGCTTGTGCACCAACCAGCCCCTGAATCCCCAGATGCTTGGCCACCGCTTGGTCACGCATGCGAAAAAGGATCACATCACCGGCAGCCTCGACATCACGTTGTTTTTTCGTCAGATGGCGCGCCGCCGCTGCCCACAGACGTTCCTCCCCCTGTGGTTCCGACCAATCGCGTGAATAGGCAGGGACGGCCTCAGGCTCTGCACCACAAACCTCCCGCCAAACACCGCGCAGTAATCCCAGACAATCACAGCCCGCTCCCAAGGTCGAACATTGGTGCAGATAGGGCGTACCGATCCACCTGCGCGCCGCTGTCACGATCCGCTGCCCATTCATCGCAATGATCCACCTGTGTTGGTGCCGGTGGATCTGGGTACCGAAATCACCCAATCCTCTCCGGGTAGATCAGGGAAACCCTGAAAATTCAGAACGTTTTTGAACTTCAAACGACAGGTTTCAAATTGCTTGTTGCATCCCGCAATCAGCTTGACCTGGGTTCCGGGGCCCACGTCACCCTTTATCGGCTCCCAAAGTTCGATGATCCGCTTCTTACCCTTGACGCGATCATGTTTGATCAGCCCGAACAGCCCCTGTGCAGGCCCATCCAACACATTCATGCGACCACGAATAAAGAATTGTTCGTCAAACCCAGGCAAACTGTCCCAGATGAATTTTCGCCCGTCCTTTTCGGTATCCACAGGCAACATCAACGTATACCCTGGCAAATCCAGATCAAACCCGCACTGTTTGTCCCCCAGTACCGCGGTACAGGGCTTTTGGTATACCCGCCCCAACGTACGGTTCAGTACCTCTGTCAAACCTCGCAATTCAGCGCGAAACGCTCCATCAACACGACGCATCTCGCCAATTGTGCCTCGAAACTGCACCCACCGCTGCGAAACATCTGCCCAATTGACCAACCAGGCAACAACTTCGGCACTGTCAAATCGCCCCTGCTCAATTTCGTCCTCGCGGATCGACGCATCGCTCAACGCGCCGATCGCCTCGGTGTTGTCCACGGCAAGTCCGGTGGTCTGGGCAAGTGCCCTGGCACTCAGACCCGCATCTGGGCGAAACCTGCAATCCTCAAACTGCAGCGGTAAATCGTGGTCAGTGAAAGCAAATACCACCCCATCCTTGCGGGTGATTTTCCAGGCATGACAAACCGTGGTCAGCCCACCTTCCAAATGCGCCTGCAGTGCAGGATCAAAGCTGCCCATCATATCCGCACCTCGATCACAGGAACCGATGGCACCTGCCCTGCCTGAAAGCTCTCTACACTGGTCAGAATGCGGTCCGTGTCAAAGCGCACCGGAACATCGAACTCATAACCGGCATAGATCTCCATGTCTGGATCGGGCGGATGCGCAAAGGTGATGATGCCAGTATTGGCATCTACCTCGTAATCAAGGCCCTCTTGCAGTTCATCCTGCTCAACTCCGACCTTTACTGTGCCGGCAACAGGCTTCTTGATCGGACGACGGTAAATTTGCCTGCCCGAACGATAGGTCTTCATGATCTGAAAGGCATTTGTGACACCGTCACCGTAACCAATACTCTGATCATCAAACACCGGGTCCAATGTCGCGCGACCAGATTTGTAATCCGCCCAGTCTTTCCAGCGAAACCCGTACATCTGCCCCATACGCGCCTCGAAAAAGCCGATCAATATCTGCAAGTCGTCGATCGAACGCATGCCAAGCCCCGCATCATAGCTTCTGCGCGAATGCGCCCAGGGCGTGTTGCGTTCCTCGAACCCATTTGCCAGCGTTACAATGTCCGTGCGCCGCTGCGGTCCGCCGAGTGAACCGAAACTCAAAGTCGGCGGAAATCGCACCTCATGAAAAGCCATCCTTCTGCTCCTGACATTTATTCTGTTTGCTGCATTTGCGCGGGCTTCACCGGTTTCTGTTGCCCGAAGACAAGGCGCGACTCATCTGGGCGGCGATCTGGCTCTGTGAGCGCTGGAAACCTGTCACATCCGGCGTCGTGATATTCATGACGATTGCTGGTCCGGGGCTGCTTGCGCTGCGTACCCCCAGCTTGCCATCGGGACCACGTGCAAGCGGCATGATCGCCTCTGGTCCCGCCTCCCCCATCAGCCCCGTACCACCGCGCATTGGAAACGTGGTGGCACCGCTGACCACACCGCCCTGGGCAACGGGCATCACCCTGCCTTGCGAAAAAGCGGCACCCTTTGCAAAGGGCAATATTCCTTGGACCAGCGCTCCGACACCTTGGGAAACCAATCCACCAAAATGATCCGTAACCGGCTTCATTGCAGCGTTGTAGGTTGTGTTTGCCAAAGATTGCGCAACAGTCTTGAGCGCATCAGACAGTTTCATTCCATCAAAAACCACACCATCAAAAGCCCGGCGCAAACCTTTACTCAGCCCCTTTTCAAGGGTCTGAACATCCTTGCCCGTGGCCGCCAATGCCCCGCTCATCCGGCGCAACTCGCTCTCAAATCCCGATACCAGAACCCCGGTCGTTTCCAGGGTAGCATTCAGATCCTCGGCTTTACCTTCAAGTCCGCCAAAATCATCAAATTCAGCCATCGTTCGGTCCTTCATTCTCGTCTGGATAAGCCGCCATCAACGCTGCCAGACCCTCGCTCAACATGGGTAAGGCCACACCCGAAGTGCCCAACATCAACCGCAATTCGACAGGTGTCAGCGCCCAGAACACATCAGGTTCCAGACCCAGCACATGCAGTCCGACCCGCATCAGCCCCGGCCAATCCAAGCCCGCGCTCACTCCGGCACCACAAAAGCCCGTGCCAATAATTCCGCTGCCGCTTTCGCCGCCGCCATCGGCCCGCCTTCGATATGGGCATCCGCAACCTGCGCGTCAGTGATATGTTTTCCCGTCCCGCGCAGGCCCGCCCCCAACAGTGCCACGACATCTCGGCTGGTAAAACGGCTCCCCTCGAACCGCTCAACCAGCCCCACCAGCGATTCCGCATCCAGGCTGTCCTCCAATTCCGCTAAAGCACCCAGGGTCAACCGTGCTTCACAGCGCTCCCCGTCAACCACCAGCGGCACATCCCCTCTCCAGCGATTTGCCATGCTCAAACCACCAAATCTGGCGTAAAGGTCAGGATCCCCGCGGATTGCAGGCTCAACTCATAGGTCGCCTCACCGTTCAACTGACCCGCATACTCAAGCGCAGTCACCTGAAATGGCCCCTCAACCACCCCAAATTCAGGAATTACAATCTGGAAATTCGGCGTCAGCCCGTCGAAAAACAACTGCCTTGTCCGCTCATCCGTACCTGAATCTCTGAACACACCTGCCCCAGAAATCGCAGCGGACCGAACGCCGGCACCCGCCAGCAACTCTCGCCAGCCGCCTTCACTGTCGAGCGTGGTCACATCCACTGGTTCTGCGTTAAAACTCACACGCGTTGCGCGCAGCCCCGCGATGGTCTCAAACTGACCGTCACTCGTCATGTCCACTTTTACCAAAAGGTCTTTACCTGCTTGAACAGCCATTCCTTGTCTCCTGCTATACCGTGTAAAATCAGTCGTCCTGCACACGTGCGGCGAACCGCAAATCAATCTGGCGCGTCGCTGCAGTCTCGACTCGTGCCGCCCTGGCCCGCTCGAACCGAAGGTATACCAACCGGCCCCTTGAAAGCGTCAGATCAGCGCCATGCAGCACATCACACACAGCAGCGGCCGCCGCCTTGGCCTGCGCAAATCCGGGACGTGAGGTGATGATCGAGACCGTGAATCTATGCAAGGCACCGGTTCCGCTGCCATCAGACGCATCCCTCGCTTCTTCTCCGCCCAGACGCACATGAATTGCCGGCAACGCGCCTGCTGGCACCGCATCATAAATCGCGGTGCCGACAATCAAACCCAGTGCGGAATCTGCCAGCAACGCATCATAAACAGCAGCCTGTAAGGGCCCTGAGATTACATAGCTCATACCACGACCTCTTCTTCGGCAAAGCAGGTCAGATAACGCCCCTCAGGGTCACGCTCCGCCACTGCCTCAATGGTGAAAATTCGCTGGCCCAGCCGAAACCGTTGTTGTGGCCTGGGACGTTCGGGAGTGCCAAAGGGCGCACCGCGAACGACAATCTTGTATGCCATCCGACTTACAGGGCTGCCGATTTGCGCCGTTTCGCGTCCGGTCCGCCCGGTGATCTCGGCCCACAAGGTTCCCAGTGCAACCCAACCCTCGACATAGCCGCCCGCCCCGTCGCTCACGCGCTCCGGCGTTTCCAACACCAACGCCTGATTCAGCCGCGGTATGCTCATCTCACCGCTCCTAATCGCATTGACTTGTGCCGTTCTATCAAGCTCGTCACGCCAAACGGCATACAACCGTCACTCAGTCCCGTGTCATGACGATATTCGTAATAATGGGATGCCAGCATCAAAACAGCCTGACGCAGGTCGCCGGGCACGCCTTCCCAATTCACTGCAAAGCCGGCGTCAAAATGCACCACGACAGCCCCAGCTTGTGGTATCCGCGGCAATGCACCTCCCGTAGACCGCAATTTTGGTCCGTGCCCGTCCCGCTCCAGCCAATAACTGGTCGCCTCAACGTCACTGCGGGTGCCTTCACGATCAATCAACTCTACCTTCGTGACCGCACCAATTGGTGCAACAGGCAATTGATGCGCACAGGGGTTACGCCATACCGGTACAGTTTGCTGAAAGCTGCGTTCCAACAAAACCTTGCCTGTACGTGCCTCGACCGCGGCAATTGCTGCGCGCAGAAACGACATCAACACCGGATCCTGCACATCTCCCTGACCAAAGCCACTGCCCAGCCGTAGATGGGCCTTGAATGCCTCCACCGGCAGGGCCGCGTCGGGAACGGGTGTCTCTTCGATCAACATAATGAAACTCTCCAATTTTCGGCCCCCTCGTGCGGGTCTCAAACCCGGACGCGCGGCCACCTGCTCTGCTTGGTCAGAGGGGAGCAGCTAGGCAAAGCAAGTATCTGAGGTCGCGCGTCCGGACCGGGGTCAACTCACCCCGGTCCCTCCGTCAGCGCGGTTTACGCCACACCGAATTTCAACAGCTTTATCGCGGCAAAATCGCTCACGTCGCCGCCCACGCGCTTGGTCGCATAGAACAACACATGCGGTTTGGCGCTGAACGGATCGCGCAAGATCCGCAGATCTGGACGTTCGGCCACTGTGTATCCGGCCCGGAAATCGCCAAAGGCGATCGAGAAACTGCCAGTGCTCGCATCCGGCATGTCCTCCGCCACCAACACAGGATAGCCCATCAACTTTGCCGGCTCACCCGACGCCAGACCATCAGACCACAAGAAGCGCCCGTCCCCATCGGTCAGCTTGCGCACCAGACCTGCAGTCTTGGAATTCATCACAAAGGCCCCATTGGCGCGGTATTGTGCACCCAGCGCATAAACCAGTTCGATTATCGCGTCCGGCGTCACTTCACCGTCCACTTCCGTTGGTACATACCCAAGGTTGCCCCAGGTCCAGACATCATTGTCAATTGCTGGATGCGACAAGAACCCCTTGGGCTTGTCCACGCCATCGCCATTGATAAAGGCCGCTGCCTCGGCGCGCGCGAACTTGTCAGCAATGCGCCCGGCAAGCCAGCCCTCAATGTCAAACGCAGAGTCATCCAGCAACCGCTGAGAGGCCTTTGGCAAGGCACTCAATTCATGTAGGCCAATTGTAATGCGATCAATCTGCGGGGTATCGGTCTCGGCTTGCGGACCCGCCTCTGTCGCCCAACCGGCTCCCACATCGGTATGATCCACCAAAACGTCATAGGAGGTCGCCTCGACCTGAACCACAGATGCAATCGCCCGGATGGACGCCGTTGCATTCAACACCGACTGAACCGTCGCCGAAGTTTGCGGATCCACAAGATACCCACCATCAGAATTAACCGCCGTCGAAAGCGATTTCCCCTCCAGCTCAAGCCCACGCAGCGCGTCATCATCGCCATTGCGCAAATAGGTATTAAACGCCTTCTGATGGGGAGCACCGGCATCCGTGGCCCCGCTCAAGGGGGTACGCAAAGGCAATGTTATTTTTCGATCCAGCATGGTCATCCGCTCTTCCGTTTGTTGAAGTTTCATCTCAATTTCCGCCTGAAAACCTTTGAATTCAGTGACAAAACCTGTCACCGCTCTGCGCACTTCCTCAGCCGGCGACATCTCTCCGTTTCTCATATTGCTCATCCGTTACTCCCGAATTTGCTGATTTACCGACGCAGGCTCCCGCTCCGCCATGTCGGCACGCGCCTCCTCAAAGGTCGCCGCCATCTCTCGCAGGACGTCACCGACGGCGACAAAATCGCCCTTCGCCGCCACCCGTGCACTGGGCAGCATCGGAAAGGTCACAAGCGACACTTCCCAAAGCTCCAGTTCAGACAAGAGCCGATGGCCCTTGGTGTTCTTTGTCGCCTTCACCGCACGATAGCCGATCGACAGCCCATCTATCGCCTTGGCCGCGACCAGGGCCGCCGCTTCGCGCCCCTTTTCGACCGTGTCCAGAATGCGCCCCTTGACGAATAACCCCTTGCCATCCTCACGCACCTCGTCCCAGACTCCGATCGGTTGATTGGGGTCGTGCTGCCACAGCATCTTGATGCTGCGCCCCGCTGAGGCCACCGCCGCAAGGGACGCCCCGTAAGCCCCCTTTTCAACAATGTCACCGCCCTGATCCACCATGCCGAACAGACTGGCGTACCCACTGATCTCGGTCCCGCCTTCGACAGCAACCACATGCTCAAACGTCATGAACTTGCGTTCCAATGCAGGCATGAATGCAAATACATCTTTCCCGTTTTCCGGCGCAAAGCCGAAATTTCTCACGTCATATCCCATGACAAATCCTCTTGATTTTCAATCGCTTAAGGGGCCACTGCCAACACGCTCTGAATCGCCTGCGCAAGTATCACCGCGACCACGCCATAGACCGTCAACCATAACCGTCGCTCCATGCGCTCCATCAGTTTTTCCAGTTGGTCCATGCGCTTGGCCATATTTTCCTGATGGATCTGCGTCACCCGTTCGTGCGCTTGTAACTTGAGCCCGGGTGCGCATTCAAACCGCTCATACATCTCCTGCTCAATCATTATCAGCGACCGTAGGCAGCCCCAGCAGGCTTCGCTTTTCGGCATCAGTCAGAAAATCCGCCTGCGCCACCCGGGACCATTGGGACTGGCGTTCATCAGCCAATGCCGGAACCTGATCAAGGTCGGGGCGCACCTCCACCATCTCCCCGGTGAACCCGGCCAACCAGGATGCCAGCGACGCCGTTACCCGCGTCGCCAAAGGCAACACCGTCAGGCGATATAAGGCACGATGCGCCTCTTGATAATTGGCATAGGTCGCATCCCCTTGAATCCCCAACAACATCGGCGGGACACCATAGGCCAGCGCAATTTCGCGCGCGGCGGCTTCCTTCGTCTTGTGAAACTCCATGTCCGATGGCGAAAACCCCATCGGTTTCCAATCAAGCCCCCCTTCCAGCAACATCGGACGCCCTGCATTCCTTGCGCCTTGATGATGGTTTTCCATTTCCGCCACCAACCGGTCATATTGATCCGGTGCCAGGTGCCCCTGACCTTCGGCTCCTTTGTAAATGATTGCGCCCGATGGCCGCGCAGCATTGTCCAGCAATGCTTTGGACCAGCGCGAGGCGGAATTATGCACATCCATGGCCATCGCAGCCGCCTGAAGAGGTGCAAACCCGTAGTGATCGTCTTGGGGGTGGAATGTCTTGATATGGCACACAGGTCGCGCCAGACCACCTATGTCAAACCGGTGTTTTTTGCCCGCAACCGCATATTCGTAGGCCACAGGCCAGCCATCTGCGCCCGGGATCACCGACATCCGGTCAGACCTCAAGACGTGCAATTCCACGGGGATCCCGTCGCCCACTGCCTCGACATAGCCGTTACCGGACAACAGCATCTGCCCGTAAAGCGCTTCAAGCAACTCCGCCTTGCCCTGAGAGGCATTAGGACGCGCCAGCAGGGAAACCAACGGATGTGTGTCGTAACGCCGTTCGGCATCCTGCACGACCAGAGGCAAGGCTGCCGCTGCCTCGGCAATCAATTTGACGCACCGGAAACCAACGGGATTTCCGCAAAACCCGACCTTGGTCAGGCTCACAGAATCCCGTGGGCTCCACGCAACGCGGCCGGAAGTCTGATAGGCCACCACAGACCCAGTTGCCGAAGCCTTTTGTTCCGGCACATTCGCAGCCTCAGCCCCGCGTCGCAGAAAATCAAACATATGCACCAACTCCTATTGCCATTCCCTAATCAAAACAGGCTGCGGAACCCGCTCCAATCGGCTTGATTACAAATTGCTACAAAGAGTTTAATTCTGTGCGACCCCACCGAACGCAGGCCCATGCAACACCGCTTGGATTTGCGCTATAGACTGCGCAACGCCGGGCGTCGCCATTTGGCCGCCGGTTCAATCATCAACTCGTGCAAGGCCCAAACCAATGCGTCTACACGATCTGGGGACCCGCTGCCTTCATATCCATGCGCCGTCATTCGACACATTTGATCCTCCAGCGCATCCAGCCCCCTTACATGGCCCACGCGCCCCTGTTCATACAAAGCTGCCACAGGCTCTGCTCGTGCCACCTTGCCCCTGGAGGCATGTACTGACTTCAACGGCACCAGCGGATCAATCTGGCGCAGGACCTCTCCTACCATTGCGCCGCCCTGATTGACCTCGGCGACCAACTTATCGGCCCCATATCGCACCATCGCCGCAATCGCCGCTTTCGCCCATCCCGAAGGGGTCGCGCCTTGGATCGAACAATCTGCCAGAACAACTGCCCGCCACTCTTGTACCGGCCCCCGAGCGATCGCTCCAACAACGACAATTCCGCATTCGTCCGCTTCGATACCGGCCGAGGTCGCAGGATCCAGACCAACAACAATTCGGTCAAACTCGGGTGGATGCTCTACCCGTTGCGCTTCCAATGACGCAGAGGTCCACAAAGCCCCTTCTGCATCCGCCAGCAAAACCCCATCCAGCTCCTGCCGGCCCAGGCGCGTGCCTTTGTAACGCGCTCTCACTTCTTCCATAAACGACTTGGCCAGGTTAGCAGCGTTCGCTTCCGTCGGCGCATGGGTCTGCACCGTCGAAGGCGAAGCCATCAACCGCCTTAACACCGAAACATTGCGCGGCGTTGTCGTGACACATACACGCGGATCCTCGCCCAGGCGCAGCGCGAACTGCAACTGGTCCCAAACTTCCTGCCCTCGTTTCCATTTCGCCAACTCGTCTACCCAGGCTGCGTCGAACTGCGGTCCGCGCAGCCCTTCGGGATCGTAGGCGGTATGGACCGTCGCAATTGCACCATTCGGCCAGACCAACCGCTTTCGCCCGGCTTCCCACACAGGGCGGCGATCCTCGGGCGAACAGGCCAATATCCCGCTGTCGCCAAAGATCATGACTTCACGTACTTGATCAATAGTTTCGCCAACCAGCGCCACACGGCGGCAACGACCCTGATCCAGTGGCTTGGCCCCCTCGACCATCGAACGCACCCATTCCGCGCCTGCACGTGTTTTTCCGGCACCACGTCCCCCCAAGACCACCCAGGTCCGCCAGGCTCCCTCTGGCGGCAACTGGTGATCCATCGCCCAGAACTCAAAGAGGTAAGGAAGCGCCAGTAGTTCTTCCTCTTCCAACTCATTCAGAAACTGCTCTTGGACATCCGCATCGGCGGAGGCGATCCAGCTTGCACCCGATCTCAACCCTTGCTCGGTCAAGATCGAGGGCGTATCCGCCCTTTGCGATTCCAGCTTGTTTACCTCGACATTCATTTAATAAAATCTCCGCTTTGGCGCATTGCAACACAAGGTCCTTAACCTTGTTCAAAGATTGCTTTGCCGCCGTTTCATCCAAAGTGCCTTCGACTCGCGCTGCGCGCGTCAGCTCCTCGATCTCGCGTCTTAGATCGGTGATCGAATTAAATAACGTGGTCAGAATTTCGCTTCCCCACGCAATATCGTCATCTTCGCTACAAGTAGTCATTCTCTCTCCCGGTTCTCACGGATCCCCCGACCGAGCAGACACAAAAAAAGCGGCCCTCGGAATCCCTCCCGAGGCCGCTTGCCCACGTCTTCTAGCATGTCAAAATCTATAGATCACATCGTCCGCAATGTCAATGAAAAGAGGGTTACCAAACCCCTGTAAGACCGTGCGATCATTGGTTAATTTTTCATTACAGCGCTCTAGGAACAATGAGAGGACCAGGGGTGCTGCTGATCATTCCACTCGCTCAGTCTCCACCACCGGTGGAGGCGTTTCCTGCTGCTGCTGCACCACGCTCTGCTTCTATCTGACGCCAGGCAGCAACATTGGCATTATGCTCTGCAAGAGTTTCCGCAAAGGCATGGCCACCGGTACCATCGGCCACGAAAAAGATATAATTGCTTTGGTCAGGCTGTGCCGCCGCCATTAGGCTTGCACGGCCCGGATTGGCGATTGGTGTTGGCGGTAATCCATTGATAACATAGGTATTCCATGGCGTTTCCGCACGCAGTTCGGACCGACGCAATCCACGGCCCAATACGCCTTCGCCTTTGGTGATGCCATAGATCACTGTCGGATCGGTCTGTAACCGCATACCCTGGTTCAGACGGTTCACAAAAACGCTGGCGACTTGCCGGCGCTCCTCTGCCACACCCGTTTCCTTTTCGATGATTGAAGCCAGCGTCAGCAACTCTTCCGGGTTTTCGATGGGCAGATCGGGATCGCGCGCGTCCCATGCCTCGGCAAGCCGCTCTTGCTGTGCCTGTGCCATCCGCGCCACAACCGCCGCGCGGTCATCACCGGGTCGAACTTCATAGCTGTCCGGGGCAAGTGACCCTTCCGGCGGCACATCGCCCGCGCTTCCCTCAAGCACATCCATCGAAGCCATCGCATTGATGATTTGCCAACTGGTTACACCCTCGGCCAGGGCAATCCGAAACCGCGTGTCTGCCTGTGCCTTCATCTGTACATAAATTTCGGGAACAGCATCCTCTCCCGGTACGAACTCAGCCTTTTCGACAAAACGGCTGGTGGCGGGGTCCAATTCGCGCACCTGTACCGAAACGCGATTGATCCCGATCCGGTAAACCACTTCTGTACCACAGGTACTGGCACCGCCCTTGGTGATGGTCTCTACGATCTCAGACATCGAGGTGCCTGGCTCCACCAGAAAACTGCCGGCTTTCAAGGCCGCAGTCTTATCCTCATAATCGGCCCCCATGCGAAAGATCGCAGCCGATCTGACAGCGCCTTCCGCGGCCAGATCCCTGGATACCCGGCGCATGGTCGACCCCGGTTTGACCTGCACACATATTGCCTGCTCAAGCGGTCCTTGGGCGGTATATTGCGACTGTCCCCAGATGATAACGCCGCCCAGCAGGAACAGCGCCACAACCAGGAAAGTCACGGCGTTCGAGGCAATATGCCGCCACATGGGTCAGACCTTTCCGAACAATACGCTGGCGTTTGTTCCGCCAAAACCAAAGGAATTGCTCAGCGCTACATTGATCTCGCGTTTCACCGCCTTGTTTGGTGCCAAATCAATCTTGGTCTCAACCGCCGGATTATCAAGATTGATCGTTGGCGGGGCAACCTGGTCGCGGATCGCAAGGATCGAAAAGATCGCCTCAATGGCACCCGCGGCCCCCAACAAGTGGCCTGTCGCAGATTTGGTTGACGACATTGTCACCTTTGACGCGTGCTCTCCCAACATCCGTTCAACCGCGCCTAGTTCAATCGTATCCGCCATGGTCGAGGTGCCATGCGCATTGATATAGTCAATGTCTTTCGGCTCTTTTCCCGCCACACGCAGCGCGGCCCGCATCGAACGTTCCGCACCGTCGCCGTCCTCCGCCGGTGCCGTGATGTGATAGGCATCCCCGGACAGACCATAACCAATCACTTCGGCATAGATTTTCGCACCACGCGCCTTGGCATGTTCATACTCTTCCAGAACAACAATACCTGCGCCCTCGCCCATGACGAAACCGTCACGGTCTTCATCGTAGGGGCGGCTGGCCTTCTTGGGGTCGTCACCACGTTTTGTGCTCAGCGCCTTGCAGGCATTGAACCCTGCAATACCGATTTCACAAATCGCCGCTTCTGCGCCGCCTGCAATCATGACATCCGCATCACCGTACTGGATCAGACGAGAGGCATCGCCAATCGCATGTGCGCCGGTAGAGCAGGCCGTCACAACCGAATGGTTCGGCCCCCGGAATCCATAGCGAATGGACACCTGACCGGAAATCAGGTTGATCAGCGCGCCCGGCACAAAGAACGGGCTCACGCGACGCGGACCCTTTTCCTTCATCATGACAGCGGTATTGGCTATCGAATTCAAACCCCCGATGCCCGACCCGATCAGAACGCCGGTGCGCTCCAAACTTTCGCGGTCCTCGGGCATCCAGCCGGAATCCTCAACCGCCTGCTGTGCTGCCGCCATGCCGAACAGAATGAAGGTATCGACCTTGCGTTGGTCTTTTACAGGCATATAGGCGTCTGCATTGAATGACCCGTCAGATCCGTCGCCCAGCGGCACTTCACAGGCATATTGCGTGACCAGCGCAGAAGCATCAAACCCGGTTATTGGCCCTGCTCCCGACTGTCCGTCCAGAATTCGGTTCCAGCTTGCCTCGACCCCATCGGCCAAAGGCGTCACCAGTCCCAATCCCGTTACAACAACTCTGCGCATCCACCTGCCCCTTTTATCTCAATGAATGGCCTATACCTTGTCGAAGGCCCCCAGTTCAAGACATCAGGTGTCTCAAGCGGTCTCAAATCGGTGGCCCCTTGCGCGTCAAAAGGCAAATCGCCTCTCCGTCCATTTCGGTTTCACGCAGCAGGCCATAGCCCAATTCTTCGGCAATACGCAGCGACCCGGTATTTCCCGGGGTAATCATACAAACGGTACGACACGCGATAACGCGATCAAACCAGTCATGTGCAGCCTGCACCGCGTCCAGGCCCAATCCACGCCCCTGCGCTTCGGGAGCAAGAACCCAGCCCGCCTCGGGGAAAGGGTCGAAATCCGCTCCCAACCCCCTTGAACCAAAAAAGAAACCGCATTGCCCTGCCATCTGGGATTCTCCGTGCGCCTGCACCGCCCATTGGCCGAAACCGCAAATCTGCCAATGGCCTGCATTGCGCAGGAATGCATCCCAGGACTGTGGCTTGCCCCGTGGCTTGCCAGAGATATGGGTCACAACCTCGGGCGTCGCCCAGATCTCTGCAAAGCGCGAAAAATCTTCCGCCCGCATCGCGCGCAGAGTCAAACGGGACGTATTAATGGTCGGGATCGTTCTCGGCATGGGTTGGATACTCTGGGCTTGCTCATGGTCACGCTACATACCGGCGTTTGCGCCACTCTGCGAAGAGCCTGCAAGATGAGCAACCCCTCTCCTGCATGTCAGAATCGAAAACGGCGTCATTCCGCTTGGAACAACGCCGCTTCGAGAATTTTTGATGCCGAAAGGCCCCTGCAAGGACCCGCCGGACTTAAGAGGCTTCGTTGATGAACTTTACCGCATCGCCGAACGTCTGGATGTTTTCAGCCGCGTCATCAGGAATTTCGATGCCGAACTCTTCTTCGAACGCCATCACCAGTTCGACGGTGTCAAGGCTGTCTGCGCCCAGATCGTCGATGAACGACGCATTCTCGGCCACTTTGTCCTCTTCCACACCAAGGTGCTCTACAACGATCTTTTTAACGCGGTCTGCGACGTCGCTCATACTATAAATCCTCATTCTTCAGGCCAACCGGCCCCTATTGATATCCGCATACCCGTGTGTCGGGCAATTGGAGAATGCCCCGTCTTAGGAGCGGCTCTTACCCCTGAGTACACAGGGCGGGGGAGCCAATCAAGCACCCCCAATCACGATTCTGCGCCCCCTTTAGCACATGGTACGCCATGCGCAAACGGTATCAGAAACGCTTTACAACATGGCCATACCACCGTTGACATGCAAGGTCGCACCCGTGACATAGCCTGCTTCGTCACTCGAAAGATAGACGACCGCACTCGCAATTTCAGCCGGATCACCCATGCGCCCCGCCGGAATTTGCTCCATGATACCAGACTTTTGGTCTTCCGTCAGCTTGTCTGTCATCGCCGTCGCGATGAATCCGGGGGCCACTGCATTCACTGTGATGCCACGGCTTGCCACCTCATAGGCCAGGGATTTTGACATTCCGATCATGCCGGCTTTGCTGGCTGCATAATTCGCTTGTCCGGGGTTGCCTGTGGCCCCCACAATGCTGGAAATATTTACAATGCGGCCCCACCGGGCCTTCATCATGCCCCGCATCACCCCCTTGCACAGCTTGAACGTCGCTGTCAGGTTCACGTTCAGGACCGACGACCATTCCTCGTCCGACATCCGCATGAACAGATTGTCACGGGTAATCCCGGCGTTGTTGACCAGAATATCGACGGAGCCCATGGCGGAAATCGCCTGTTTGGGCAGCGCGTCGACTGCTTCCAAATCACTCAGGTTGCAAGGCAAGACATGTGCCCGTTCGCCCAGTTCCGCCTTTAACGCCTCCAGCGGTTCTGTACGCGTACCCGAAAGTCCGACGGTTGCACCCTGAGCATGCAAATGCCGCGCTATATCCGCGCCGATGCCTCCGGAGGCTCCGGTGATCAGCGCGTTTTTTCCTGACAGATCAAACATATATTCTTCCTATTCCTTTTTCAGGCGTCTTTGACAGCCGCGACATCGTCCGGTGTGCCAATTGCACGGCAGGTGGTTTCTTTTGCGATCCGGCGGATCATCCCGGACAGGGCCTTGCCCGCACCGATTTCCCAGAATTCGTCAACGCCCTGCGCCACCATCCATTCAACCGAAGACCGCCACCGCACACGTCCTGTGACCTGCTCGACCAACAGCGCCTTGATGCGGGTCGCATCAGAAACGCTTTCGGCCAGTACATTTGCGACCAGCGGCACGGTAGGATCGTCAAACTGAACCGCTTCGAGGGCGCGCGCCATTTCATCCGCGGCAGGCTGCATAAGGGCGCAATGGAATGGTGCCGATACCGGCAATGGCAATGCCCGCTTGGCACCGGCCTCCTTAGCCAGCACAACTGCACGTTCAATAGCGGCCTTGCTGCCGGAAATGACGTTCTGTGTCGGGTCGTTCTCATTGGCCAGTTGACAGATTTCGCCCTGTGCGGCCGCCTCTGCCACCTTTTCGACTGCATCAGCCTCCAGTCCCAGCACCGCTGCCATTGCCCCCTGCCCGACAGGCACTGCCGCCTGCATGGCGCGACCGCGAATGCGCAACAATCGCGCCGTATCAGCCAGTGAAACCGCGCCCGCAGCACAAAGCGCCGAATATTCACCAAGTGAATGCCCCGCAACAAATGCCGAGCGCTCAAGCCCGATGCCTTCCGCTTTCAACGCCGCCATCGCGGCCATCGAGGTCGCCATCAAGGCTGGCTGTGCATTCTCAGTCAGGGTCAGCGCTTCAATCTCGCCCGACCAGATCAGATCAGAGAGCTTCTCGCCCAAGGCCTCGTCAACTTCTTCAAATACGGCCCGCGCGGCCGGATAGGTCTCGGCTAATGTGGCCCCCATGCCGATAGTTTGTGCGCCCTGTCCGGGAAAAACGAATGCAATGCTCATGATAGCCCCCTCAATATATTTCAAAAATGTCTAGCCTGCACAGATGCGCGGAACAAGGGCGCAGAGTTGATGTGCACAAACAGACAATTGCAGCCAAATTTGGTTTGGCTATCTATGACCGGAAATTGTCAGGAGCAATAAATGGCCATTACGAACACCGAAACGCGATATGGTAGTGTGACAAAAGGCTTTCACTGGCTGACCGCCTTTCTTATCATTACGTTGATCCCGCTTGGCTTGATCGCAAATCGCCTTCCCTTTGAAACTGACGCTGAACTGGCGCAAAAGGCCTGGCTGTTTTCCCTGCACAAGACACTTGGTGTCACTGTCTTTTTCGTGGCGATACTGCGCCTCCTTTGGACCCTATCCCAGCCCAAACCTCGCCTGTTGAACACAGATAGGCTGGTCGAGAGCTTCACAGCAGAAATGGTGCATTGGCTGCTTTATGCCTCGTTGATCATTGTTCCCTTGTCAGGGTGGATCTCACATGCCGCCGCACAAGGATTCGCGCCGATCTGGTGGCCATTTGGCCAATCCCTGCCGCTGGTGCCAAAATCCACGGGAATCGAACACCTCTTTTCTTCCGTGCATTGGTTTGCCAGCAAGCTGCTGGCCCTGTCTGTGCTCCTTCATATCGCAGGTGCTCTCAAACACCACTTTGTCGATCATGATGTCACCCTGCGCCGAATGTTGCCCGGTGACCTGTCAATCGGTTCGCTGCCTATACAGAAGCATAGCCGCAAGCCGATCATCGTCGCCGCAGCTGTTTGGGCATTGGTCATTGCCCTGGGCACCACCCAAGGGATAAGCGACAAAAACAGCACGTTTTCAGGCAAGTCACTGGCTGAGGTCACCTCGGACTGGTTGGTGGACAGGGGAAGCATCGAAATCACCGTCGTCCAGTTCGGAAGCGAAGTAACCGGTAATTTTGCCGATTGGACTTCAGCAATCAGTTTTGATGAAACGATCCCCGAAGGCGAGGTCGGCCACGTCACAACAACGATTGCAATTCCTTCTCTCACGCTTGGTTCGGTCACACAGCAGGCCTTTGGAGTCGATTTTTTTGACGCCGCAACCTATGAAACGGCCAAATTCGACGGGGTGATCCGCCACGCCATTGACGGCTACGAAGCGGTCGGCACCCTGACAATCAAGGACATAACAGTGCCGTTGGTCTTGCCTTTTAATCTGGCAGTGAACGAAGACGTCGCTGAAATGAGGGCCGATTTGACCCTGGACCGTCGAGACTTTGGCATCGGCGACAATATCGGCGATGAGGCCAGTCTTGCTTTTGCGGTCAAACTGGCGATCAAGCTTAAGGCCAGTCGCAGCGCGCCAGAATGACAAAGACAAGGCCCACCGGTTCCCGGCAGGCCCTGTCCCCTTAATCGTCGATGGCGCCTTACTCGACCTTCATTGCCTCGATCGAAATTTGGATTTGCACTTCGTCACTCACATAAGGCGCAAAGGCTCCCATATCAAAATCTGACCGTAAAACCGTTGTTGTAGCGTCAAAACCTGCCCAGTCCTGTCCTGTCTGAGGATGATCACCTTTCTGGTTCAATCTGGCATCCAGCACGACAGATTTGGTGATGTCATTCATCGTCAGATCGCCGGTGATCAACGCAGTAACTTCGCCGGTCACTTCAATCTGCGTCGATGCAAAGGTGACCATGTCGCCCTCTGCAACATCAAAGAATTCACCGGACATGAAATGCGTCATGCGCTGTTCCCAACCGGTAAACAACGATGCAACAGGGATCGACACGTTGACCAAAGAATTTTCCGGTATCTCGGCATCAAACATGATTTCGCCTTCAAATCCTGAAAACATACCGTAAGTTGTTGAAAAACCAAGGTGGTTGTAACTGAACAGCACTTGGCTATGGCTGGCATCCAGCATGTATTTGTCAGCAGCATATGCGCCGGAAGCGCCCAGTGTCAGGGCAACGGCGAGCATAAGGGATTTCATTTATTCAATCTCCAGTGGTTGATAGGTTGGGGCAAACTGCGCATCGTTTTCTTATTTCACAACCCAACATGGCTCCACAGAAGCTGCGCATTTGTGAACACTCGTGACACGGCACAAAACAAGCGCGCTGACATCATCAGCGCGCTGGAAAATGAACCTGAATTTTGAGTGATCGAACCTAGGCAAGCTTGCCGGCATCGCGCAGCCCGGCAACCAGACTCGACAGGGCGGAGCGGTCAGTCAAGCTGACCTCGGCCAGGAATTTGCCCGCATGATCCCACAAGCGCACAACGCTCCCCTCATGTTCGGCCCGCGCCAACTGCGCAAAACCACAGCTTTGCAAAACTTCAGGGACGACCCCGCGCTGGCGACGCACAAGCCGGACTTCACGACGGATAGTGTCAATTTCGACCTCAGGGGTGCGCGGTTTGGCGCTGGAACTGACCAATCCCAAACCTGCGATCACGGCAGTGAGCGACAGGATCAGTTTGAACAGCATGACGTCGTTTTCCCATGACGATCCGGGAACCATCCACAGTGCAAGCGCCGCAATGGTCAGAGACACACCCACCAGCCGTTGCGCACCACGAACGATCATCCGACCGCCATCAACCATACGCACGGGTTCGGCTGCGGGGGGGGTTGGATTCATAAACTCTGCTGTTGCAGTCATTGTCTTATCCCTCGGTCTTGGTTTTGTTGTTGAACAATTGTTCCGCGAACAAAAAGACCAAAAAGGGGCAGTCCCAAGTCAGAGCTGCGACCATGTCGGGGTATTAAGGTGTTGCGATGTCAAGCAAACCGCACTGCAACCGCAAAACATCCCTTGGACGCGACAGGTCAGGGAACAACAGCCGGCAGCTGAACCAAGGCGTCAACCCTGTTTGCCCTACCCTCAGCGACAAGGTCGTCGCCTCACTCAAGCATTCGGGAACGCATTGACCATTCAGTTCGATGCCGACATGAATTCGGCGCAGGTCCTATCAATCTCCTTGATTGCCATAGGTCGCCCCTCAAGTGTCCCTGAAACCTGCCAATCACTGCCCAGGGCAAACCAGCCTGAACTTCAAATCAACGATCCCGATCCCGTCCCCTGTCCGCCTTCGCCACGCACGGCCCTTGCCCTGCCCGCCAATGCGTGTATATGGACACTTCCTTTGCAAAGATTTGAACCGCGCAGTCTCTCGTGGTAGGGCCGCAAAGGAATGTGCCCTGCCTATGAAATGCGCCTCGAAATAAATGGAGATACCATGCCGCTGTATGAGCATGTTATGATTGCGCGTCAGGATCTGTCCAACACGCAAGCTGAAGGCCTTATCGAACATTTTGGCACCGTCCTCGCCGACAACGGCGGCAAACTCGTTGATAGCGAGTATTGGGGCGTCAAAACGATGGCATATAAAATCAACAAGAACCGCAAGGGCCACTATGCCTTCCTGCGCTCGGATGCCCCGGCTCCGGCTGTTCAGGAAATGGAGCGCCTGATGCGCCTGCATGACGACGTGATGCGCGTTCTGACCATCAAAATGGACGAGCATAAAGAGCTGCCTTCTGTTCAGATGCAAAAACGTGACGAGCGCCCTGAGCGCCGCGAACGTCGCTAACCCAAAGCTTGAGAGAAAGGACCTAAACCATGGCCGCAAAACCATTTTTCCGCCGTCGCAAAGTCTGCCCCTTCTCGGGCGACAATGCACCTGCGATCGATTACAAAGACACACGTCTGCTGCAGCGCTACATCTCTGAGCGTGGCAAAATCGTTCCTTCCCGTATCACTGCCGTTTCGGCGAAAAAGCAGCGTGAACTGGCCCGTGCCATCAAACGCGCCCGCTTCCTCGCCCTGCTGCCCTACGCTGTTAAGTAAGGAGAAAAGCACATGCATGTAATCCTTCTGGAACGCGTTTCGAAACTTGGCCAAATGGGCGAAGTTGTTGACGTAAAACCCGGCTATGCCCGCAATTTTCTTTTGCCTCAGGGCAAGGCGTTGAGCGCATCCAAAGCCAACATCGAAGCTTTCGAAGGCCGCAAGGCCCAGCTTGAGGCGCAAAACCTCGAGACCAAGAAAGAAGCCGAAGCGATGTCCGAAAAGCTGAATGGTCAGCAGTTCATCGTGATTCGCTCCGCCTCCGACGCCGGTGCGCTTTACGGTTCTGTCACCACCCGCGACGCGGCAGAGGCAGCAACCGAGGCAGGCTTTACCGTCGATCGCAAACAGGTTGTTCTGTCTGCACCGATCAAGGAACTGGGCGTTCACGACGTTACCGTCATTCTGCACCCCGAGGTTGAAGCCACCATTCAGTTGAACGTCGCCCGTTCCCCTGAAGAGGCAGAGCTTCAGGCATCCGGTAAGTCCATTCAGGAACTGGCCGCCGAAGAAGAAGCTGCCGCAGATTTCGAGATCGCTGAATTGTTTGACGACATCGGTTCCGCCGCGTCCGACGACGAAGCACTGGCCGAAACAGTCGAAGCCGTGATCGAAGACGGTGCCGCCGATGAAGACACGACAACGGGCGCATAAGCCGTTAGTGATTGAATGAAATAGGAAACGCCGCGCTTTCATGCGCGGCGTTTTTCGATGCTCACAAGTTTGAGTGCTGATCAGATGCGTCGCTTTTCCACACTTTGCACAGGCCGCTTGAATTTAGAATCGCTGCGCAATGCAATAAGAGCGCGGCTTACTTTCCTTACTGGTCTGCGGTCTCTTGCGCATTTGCCCTGATGGGTTTCCAGAACCTGCCCTACCCCAAACCCAACTGCCGGATCCATTGGATCAAGCAGCAGGTCGATCGTCAGGTGTATGTCGGTTTTGTCTGTTCCACGACGTGCAGGCGATGGTGGCATCGCAGTTGATCAACCGCCGATCAACCGTTTCAGAAAGGAGCGTGGTTTAGTCGGTGCCTTTGTCGCTTCCTGGGTCTCAACCACGGGGGTAATCGGTGGTAGCGTGGCCGCTTTGGGCATAATTTTCTCAGGCATATCTGCCTCTTCGGGCATCTGAGCACGGCTTTGCATATGCGGGGGCTGCTGCAAATGTGGCTGCGGAGTGGGCGTACGTGTCATCGGCGACTGCTTCATCGCTTCGATTTCGTCGGCATTCGTGCCTTCTTCGGCCAGAAGCTCAGCAATGGTTTTCATCGTCAGGGCGGTTTTCTCGTAACCGTTTTCCCCCTTGATGGGTTCGATGCGTCCGTATTCCATTTCTCTAATCTCCAAAAATCTTGGCAAAAACCGCGAATATTCGTGCGATTACGTCGAGTGTGGACTGAAGCTATCCGCAAAATGTGGTAACTTTGCGGTAAGGCTTGGACAAATTGATGCCAAACTCTTCGGATCACCCGCCCCACCGGTTTCGCATCTCTGGCGTGTTATAACGTTTGATCGGCGGTGATGGGCGAAAGCCTGCCATTCGCTGGCCCCCTGGTTGCGGCAGATGGCCCTTGGCCCTTAATCTGCAGCACTGGAATCAAAGAAGCACAATTTATGCACAGGACAACTCGCCGTACTTTTCTCATGCTTGTCTGCGCCTCCCTTGCTGGCTGCGCGACGCCGCGGCAACCAGACTCCGCACAGGCCGCCTTGCCGCTATTCCCCAATGAAACCCCTGAACTGCGTCGCAAGATCAACCATTGGGCTGATCATTACGAGCTGCCGCGCAGCCTGGTACACCGCCTGGCAATACGCGAAAGCACCCATAACCCACGTGCACGCAATGGCCCCTATTACGGGTTGCTGCAAATCCTGCCTGCGACCGCGCGATCCATGGGATTTCGCGGCCAACCAACCGATTTGCTGGATGCTGATACCAACCTTGAGTTTGCCCTGAAATATCTGCGCGGTGCCTGGCTGCTGTCAGACGGGGATCATGCCACCGCCATAAAATGGTATGCGCGCGGTTATTATTACGAGGCAAAAAGACGGGGCATGTTGGTTGAAACCGGATTGCGCCAAAGCTGAACCCTCTTGGTTTCCATCACCCTCTCTAGGGCCATGCACACGATACCCCCACAAAAAAGGCCGCACATCACAGCGCGGCCTTTCGAAGAATTAAAACTGTGTTGATCACTCAGCGTCTTCAAGCGCCTCAACAGCCTTCTGCAATTCGTCCTTGGACACTTCTTTCTCAGACACATTCGCGGCTTCTGCAATGTGGTCGACAACCTTGTCCTCAAACAAGGGCGCACGCAACTGCTGCTGCATTTGCTGGTTTTGCTGAACGAACTCAAAGAACTGGCGCTCCTGACCAGGGTATTGGCGCGCCTGATTCATGATTGCCTGGGTCATCTCGGCATCGGTCACCTCGACTTCGGCGCGCTGGCCGATCTCTGCCAGCAACAGTCCCAAACGCACGCGGCGGTTTGCCAGGGTTGTGTGTTCATCCGTTGTTTCGATCTCGGGGTGATCATGGCCTTCGACGTCAGGATTTTCTTCATGCCACAACTGATGCGCAATCTGGCCTGCTTCGGCTTTCACGAGTGACGGGGGAAGATCGAAATCGACCATCTTGTCCAATGCGTCCAGCAAACCGCGCTTCATGACCGCGCGGGAGGCGCCGGCATATTCCGCCTCAAGACGCTCGGCGATTTGCACCTTCAACGCAGCCAGATCCTCGGCACCGAATTTCTTGGCCATTTCATCGTTGATTTCAGCGGCAACAGGTTCTTTGACTTCCTTGATGGTGCAATCGAATACGGCTTCTTTGCCTGCCAGATGCTCTGCCTGGTATTCGTCCGGGAAGGTCACGGTCACAGCCTTTTCCTCACCCGCTTTCACACCGACCAATTGTTCTTCGAAACCTGGGATGAAGTTACCGGACCCCAGCACCAGAGGGAAATCATCCGCTGCACCGCCTTCAAAGGCTTCGCCGTCAACCTTGCCGAGGAAGTCCATGACAACCTGATCACCGTCTTTGGCTTTGGAACCTTTTTTGCGGGCTTTGAAATCCTGTGCGGTTTCAGCCAGATTCGCAAGCGCCTCTTCGATCGCTGCGTCGTCTGCCTTGACCACCAGCTTTTCCAACTTGATGCCGGACATATCCAACTCGGGAATCTCGGGAAGCGCTTCGTAGGACATGTCTACATTGACGTCATCGCCCTCTTTCCAGTCTTCGTTGGTCATTTTGACTTCGGGCTGCATTGCAGGGCGGTCGCCGGATTTCTCAAAATGTTCGGTCATGGCACCATCGATGCTTTCCTGCATCGCTTCGCCCATAACCTTCTGGCCAAACTGCTTTTTCAGCAGTGCCATCGGAACCTTGCCTTTGCGAAAACCCTTCATCTCGACTTCAGGCTGCGCTTCGGCCAGTTTTTCGTTGACCTTGGCTTCCAGTTCAGCGGCGGTCACCGTGATGGAATAGGCGCGTTTCAGACCTTCGTTCAGCGTCTCATTGACCTGCATGTGTGCTCCATAAAAATAAGCCGCGTGAGGGAATACGCGGGGGAAAATTTGCATCCTTCTATTAAGGTGTGCCCCAAGGTGCAAGGCCCGTTTGGCAAGGCGGGACCGGCCACGCCACCTTCCTGCCCGCCGCCAAGAAAATGCCTCACCGCCTGCCTGGGTATCAGCGCCCCTTGCAGGCTGAGACTGGCCTACATACCCAAGGCTTCTTTATACATTTCCATCACCGCCTCTTCTTCGGCAATGTCATCCGCATCGCGTTTGCGCAGCGCAATAACCTTGCGTAAAACCTTGGTGTCGTAACCGCGTGCCTTTGCCTCGGCCATGACCTCTTTTTGCTGTTCGGCCAGATCTTTCTTCTCTGCGTCCAGCCGCTCGATCCGCTCGACAAACTGGCGCAGTTCATTTGCTGTGACACGGTATGTTGCGTCGCCCTGGGCTTCAATAACGTCTGAATTGTTGGCTTGATCACTCATGTCTGGGTTTCCTGCGCTTGAGATCGTGTTTGCTTTGCACGCTGACTACCCCCCGCTTTCGTGACCTGCAAGCCACCCTTGCCCCTGCGCGGCATTTGGCGTAGCGGATAGCGCCATGGAAAATCAATCATCATCCGTCTTTGACATCGTCATCTGGTCCGGTGCCGCTCTGTCGCTGATGGGCCTTGCGGGTCTGGTCTGGTGCATTCTGCGGGTCAGCCGTGCCAAACGCGCCAATCTGGATGACGATGCAATGCGCAATGTGCTGCAATCCGCCTTGCCCGTGAACCTTGGTGCATTGTTTCTGTCGGTGATCGGTTTGATGATGGTCATCGTCGGTATCTTCCTCGCCTAAGTGTATGGTTCGACACGTGAACCGCTTGGCGAAATCTGAAATTCGGGCTATCTTGCATCCTGACCAAGGAGAGACCCCGAGATGCCACAATCCGTCCCTTCCCCGATAGTAACCGCATTTTTTGACGAAGGTACAAATACCGTCAGCTATGTCGTGCAAGACCCGCAGGGCTCCGCATGCGCCGTCATCGATTCAGTACTTGATTTCGACCAGGCTGCTGGACGCACTGAAACAGGGTCAGCGGACAAGATCATCGCCTTCATCCATGAAACGGGTCTGAAAACGGAATGGGTGCTGGAAAGCCACGTCCATGCCGACCACCTGTCCGCCGCCCCCTACCTGCGGGAAAAACTTGGCGGAAAAATCGGCATCGGCAACCGGATCAATGTGGTGCAGGATACCTTTGGCAAAGTCTTTAATGAGGGCACTGAATTTCAGCGGGATGGCAGCCAGTTTGACGCGCTTTTTGCCGATGGTGACAGCTTTCACATCGGGCAGATGCGTGCCGATGTGATGCATACGCCGGGCCATACGCCTGCCTGCCTAACCTATCACATCGGGGATGCGGCCTTTGTTGGTGATACACTGTTCATGCCGGATTTTGGCACGGCACGTTGTGATTTTCCCGGCGGCTCGGCCCATGATCTGTATCAATCCATCCAGCGTATCCTGTCCCTTCCAGACGAAACCCGCATCTTTGTCGGACATGATTACAAGGCACCGGGGCGCGACAAATTTGCCTGGGAAACAACCGTGTGCGCGCAAAAGGCCGTGAATGTCCATATTGGCGGTGGCACGGACGAGGACAGTTTTGTAAAATTGCGCGAGACACGCGATGCTCAGCTTGGAATGCCCAAGTTGATTTTTCCTTCGCTGCAGGTCAACATGCGTGCAGGCCATATGCCCCCCGCCGACAAAGACGGCAGGGTCATGCTGAAACTACCAATTAACCGACTATGAACCGGCAGCTGACCTCTGGACAGTTTTATTCACCTTGCGTAAGGGATCGGTATGAATATCCGACAGTTAACCCCCCGCTATTTCGTCAGCCCGCAAATCGCCAGCGAGGACATGGCCGACCTCAAGGCGGCAGGTATCACGCGAATCTTGTGCAACCGGCCTGACGCCGAAGTCCCGCCAACCCATGCCAGTGCTGCGATCCGCGACGCTGCCGAGGCTGCAGGGTTGAGTTTTGTACAACAGCCCCTGACCCATCAAAGCATGGTACCCGATGTGATCGCCAAGAACCGCGATCTGGGATCGGGCAGCGACGAGGTCGTGCTGGCCTATTGCGCTTCGGGCACCCGTTCGACCATCGCATGGGCCCTGGCACAGGCCGGAGAGATGGAGGCGGATCATATCATCGAAACCGCAGCCAACGCAGGGTATGACATCGCCCATATGCGCGGAGCACTGGCGCAACCCTTTATTTGATCGGGCGGCCCTTCCCCTGGTCCGGCTGCCGCCCGCACTGGACCTGACAAAGGTCGCTGTTGCGCAATCCGTGGTATCCTGGGCTGCGATCAGTTCGACAGTTTCAGCATTTCCAGCGCATAAAACCTACAGCACCCCTTCATCAGCTTCGTGAGACATCAGAACGTGCCGGGGTCCTTGCCTCGCGATAAGTCGTATCAAAGGCCAGGGCCGTACCAGGCAGGAACACCCGGAACGCGCCGCCGTTATGTCCCTTGAGATAGCTGATCCCCCCGCCCAGCCGTTCCATGATTTCCTGACAGATTGCCAACCCCAGTCCGGCACCATCCCCCTGTGACCCGCCGATGCGATAAAACTTTTCAAAGATCACCGCTTGTTCGTCCGGTGCGATGCCCTGGCCATTGTCGACAAAATCAACCGTCAAACCTGTATCGGTCAGCTTCGGTGAAATGGTGAGTTCCGGCACATCCGTCATGCAGTATTTCTGGGAATTGCTGATAAGATTGATGAACACCTGAACCAACCGGTCCAGGTCAGTGTTAAGCACAACATCCTTTTCGTTCGGGACCACGTGGACCTTCAAACGTCCCTCGCCCCCTGAAACGACCGTCGTGACCGCCCGTGCGATCACATTATGAAGTCCATCCTGTCCCAGATACAGTGAGACCTGGCCGTTTTCCAACACCGATAAATCCAACAGATCATCCAGCAGCCGGGTTAACCGCAGCGTTTCAGAATGAATGATGGAGGCATACCGCGTCTTGTCCGCTTCCGTCAGGCTACTGGTATCGCGCAGGATTTCTGAAAATGACCGGATCGAGGTCATCGGTGTCCTCAGCTCGTGGCTGATCTGGCTGAGAAACCCGTCCTTTTGCAACGACAACTGGGTCAATTTCTCGTTCGCCATGCGCAACTGCGCCGCGGTCTCGGAAAGCTCTTGTGATTTTTGCTCCAGTTGACTCGAATATTCCAGCATCTGGGCAGATTCATCCGCCACCGCCAGCAAATCCTGCACAGAAACCGCGCTGCTGCCAACGATCTGCGCAACCATTGCATGGGCCGTTGCCGCCCCGACGGACGCGGCCAACTCGCGCTCCAGGGCTTCGATGAAATCTGGTGTCGGCTCAGGTAGATGTCCGGGAACACCCTGCGCCTTGGCCTGTTTGCGAAAGAACCTTTGCGCCTCGGATGCACCAAGAATGCGCTGGCTCATGATCATCAAATCTTCGCTGCCTGCAACCGAGGCCGTCCAGAACCGCGACGGTCCGGAATGATCCAGTACATTTACAAACTGTGCTCCCTGCAAGCGCTCGATCGGGTCAGGGAAGGTCAGCAATGAAACCAGCGTGAACATCATGAGGTTCAGCGACAGGCTCCAGACTACGGCATGAACCGTGGGGTCCAGCCCTTCGATGCCGAACAACGCTTGTGGACGCAGCCAGTTGAGGCCAAAGAGACCATGTTCGAATGTTTCGCGTGACAAGGACGCATCGACGCCAAAACTGGGCAACAGCATGGTAAACAGCCAGATGGCAAAACCCAGCCCCAAGCCACAGAGCGCCCCGTTTCGCGTCGCGCCACGCCAAAAAATACCGCCCAACAACGCCGGAAGAAACTGTGCAACACCTCCAAAACTAATGGTGCCGATGGCGGCAAGTGCCCCACTGCCGCCCGAGGCCCGGTAATATAAAAAGCCCAGCGCAATGATGAGCAGAATGGACAGGCGCCGGGCACGGATCACCACACCACGCACATCGCCTGATTGCGTCGCCCCTCCCTGCCGCAGCGTGAGCCAGACAGGCATCACGATGTGGTTGCTGACCATGGTACTGAGGGCCAGGGTGGCCACAATGACCATCGAGGTTGCGGATGAAAAACCGCCAAGGAAAGACAGCGTCGCCAGACCGTTCTGGTTTTGGCTCAACGGCAGGTTGAGGACAAACAGATCCGGGTTTGAGCCTTCGGGCAACAAATCCAGTCCGACAACCGCAATCGGCACCACAAAGAGGCTCATTAGCATCAGATAGGTGGGAAAAGCCCATGATGCGATTTGCAAATACCGCTCGTCATCGTTTTCGACCACCATCACCTGAAACATGCGCGGAAGGCACAGGAAGGCGGCGGCAGACAAAACGGTCAATGCGACCCAGCGGCTGCTCTGCACCTCCCATGCGCCGATTTTCGAAGCGTCGATCCGGGCCAGGGTCTCGCTCAAACCGCCGGCCAACCCCCACACCACGAATGCACCGACCGCCAGCAAAGCAACCAGCTTTACAACCGCTTCCGCAGCAATCGCAATCACAATGCCATGGTGGCGTTCGTTAACGTTCAGGTTCCGGGTGCCGAAAAGGACCGTGAACAACGCCAGTCCAGTGGCAACCCAGAATGCGGCTTGTGTCGGATTAAACCCGTGCCCTTCGCCTTCCAAGGCGGCAAAGGTCGCCAGGGACAGAACCACAGATTGCAATTGCAGCGCGATGTATGGGGTCACCCCGATCACCGCCATAAGGGTCACGACAATCGCCAGGGTATTCGACTTGCCATAACGCGACGAGATCAGATCCGCGATCGAGGTCGCACGCTGGTTGCGCCCGATACTGACCAGACGGCGCAAGATCCACCACCAGCCGATCATGACCAATGACGGCCCGAGATAGATCGTCACATACTCCAGTCCCGATCGCGCCGCATAGCCGACGGCACCGTAAAAGGTCCAGGCGGTGCAATAAATCGACAACGACAGGGTATATACAAGGGGCGAACGCAGCACAGCGGCAAACCGGCCTTGCATCGCTGCACGTTCAGCCAGAAACGCGATGACAAACAGGAACACCACATAGGCCAGACAGACGAACACCAGTTGGTTGATACCGACCGTCATTCAACTGTGTCCTGAGCGTTCGCAGGCTCTGATGGGTGTTGCACCCGCGTCTTGCGCCACAAGAGCCAGCCAGAGATCACCAGCATCAGCCATACACAGAAAAGATAGCGCAACGCGGTGCTCATCGGGATGCCGTTCTTTGCGACCTCTGCTGCGGGCAAGGGCCAGAGCAACGGAACCATCCACAAGGCCAACCCCAAAAACGGCAGGAACCGCACAGCGTCCATCATCCTGCGCAGACGGTAACTGCGGCGTTCCAGAAAAACAGGGCGGTCTGCCATGGGCATTTCCCCTAAGCTCAGCTGGTCAGGTCGCGCACTGCGTCCAACATTTCGGCATTCGAAAACGGTTTGGTCATAAAGCGGCTCACGCCTGCTTTTTCCGCCATCTCGCGGTCACGTGACTGACCGCGTGCGGTCAGCATCAACACCGGCAAGGCCGCAAACGCCGGATCACTGCGCAAGTCATGCAATATCTCGAAACCGCTCTTGCCCGGCAACATCACATCCAGCATCACCAGATCAGGAGAGACATTGCGGATCACCTCGACAGCGGAAATACCGTTGGCCAATGTTTCGACGCGCCAGCCTTCGTTTGACAACAAAAACCGAATGGCCTCTGCAATGTTTACTTCGTCTTCAACCAACACAACATGTTTGCTCAAGTGCGACGGCCCTCCCCCTTTGCAGCGCCCGCTCCGTCTGATGCGGATGTAACGCTGTCAGATAACCATGCACCGGAGATGCAGGCCTGTCAAAAGGTGATCTTCGCTGCTTGCCGTGGAACTAGACCCCGACACTCAGCACAGAGGGTTCTCGTCTTGCATGACAATTATCCTGCGGACAGACCCGACAGGTTGATCCAACGCCAAGACTTTGATCACCGCCAACTTTGGCCGGAAGCAACAACATGACGGCCTGAACCAAAGGGGCAGTGTTGTATCCGGCAATCGAAACAGTCTCAGCCGCCGCATATCCGTCAAAGGAAGCATCGGCACGCCCCGATTGAGTGATGCGGGCATGTGCCGCGCTCCCCGGCTGCCCAAGAGCCACGAACAACGGCCAAAGCGGACAACAAGATCCATGTCGCGGCACGGTAAAACCCTCAATGGATTTGCGAAAGATCACCGTGCCGGAACGGTCACAAACGACCAATCCCGCACCAAGTTCCGGCAAGGCCGCCATCCGGCGCAACAGGCACGGCAGCGGGCAGTGCAACTGCTGCGCCAAGGTCAGCGGATCGGCACCCACCCGCGCAACGGCCGCTCTGAGGTCTGACAGCTTCAGCACTGCGGCATCTTCCGCCACCTGACGCAGGGCAAAGGTGGTGATGAATTTGGACGCCGCGGACACCAGTTGCGGCGCGGCCTGTACCATTTTGTCCACAACCTCTGGCCCAGGCGTGCCCAATTCCAGTTGAGCAAAACTGAAATTGTTCGCACCCAGATAGAGTTCTACCTCTTCCTGTGGAGAACCGGCTGCATCCACCGCGCCCGTTTCGGCATCCAGATAAGCCACAATCGATTCTGCACTGGCGGATAACCGTCGGCTGTCTTGATGAATGTTGGCATGAAACCGGTCCCGCCATTCCGGTTGCAAGGTCTCTGTCTCGGCCAGAATAGCTGCGGTCGACCGGATGGCAGCAGCGGTACTCAACAATTCATGCATCGAAGCCGCAAGATGGGGATCATGGGCCAGACGGTCGTTCAGCGCCTCGATCGTCTGCTCCAGGGCGGCAACCCGTTTTGCCGTGCCCGCCAGCACATCGGCCCACCCGGGGAAACGTCCGGCAAACTCATCCGCGCGCGCGGATTCCTCGCCGCTCATCCCGGCACGATCCGCCGCTTCACGCAACGTGGCCAGCAAGGCGGCTTCGGCCCCTTCGGTCAGTGCATTCGGTTCAACGCCCAACGCAGCTGCAATGTTGAGCAACAATTTGCCACCGATTCTGCGCCGATTGTGCTCGATCAGATTGAGGTAACTGGGCGAGATTCCGATCTGACGGGCGAGGTCGGCCTGTTTGAGCCCCGCCATCACACGACGTTCACGGATGCGGCTGCCGGTAAGTGCCTCCCTTGCCATGAATTCTGCCCCCGTAAATCTACGCAATATCGCGCAATTTCAAAGCGTTTCTGCGCTGCAATATTACTTTGTTTACAAAATTTCATCCGAAATTGCGAACATTTTTACAAAATAAGTGTGACCTCCAAGGGGGTTATTGATCGGTTTTCTCAAATCAAGCGATACTGGCTTTGCACAATTGTGTCGTACTGCCCTGGAGGATGGGCAGGCGAATAATAATCCGGGAGGAATCTATGTCATTTTCGAACCCCACACGTCGTGGCCTGATCAAAACAGGTGCCGTGGCAAGTGCCGGTCTTGCACTGCCGACGTATCTGCGCGCTGACGGCCACTCCGGCTTTACCAACGCACCCACTGGCTCAACGGTAACTCTGGGCTTCAACGTCCCGCAAACCGGCCCCTATGCCGAAGAAGGTCTTGACGAACTGCGCGCGCAGGAGCTGGCAGTCCAGCATCTGAACGGCGAAGGCGACGGCGGGATGATGAACACATTCAGTTCCAAGGCACTGAAGGGCAACGGCATCCTGGGCAAGAAGGTCGAATTCGTCACTGGCGACACTCAGACCAAGTCAGACGCTGCCCGCGCATCTGCAAAAGCCATGATTGAAAAAGACGGGGCCGTCATGATCAACGGCGGGTCTTCTTCTGGTGTAGCTGTTGCTGTTCAGGGTCTTTGCCAGGAAGCCGGTGTCATCTTTATGGCCGGGTTGACGCATTCCAACGACACCACAGGCAAGGATAAGAAGGCCAACGGGTTCCGTCACTTCTTTAATGGTTACATGTCGGCAGCCGCGCTCGCGCCAGTGTTGAAAAACGCCTATGGTTCCGACCGTAAGGCCTACCACCTGACCGCAGACTATACATGGGGCTGGACACAGCAGGAATCGATTGCAGCCGCAACCGAGGCAATGGGCTGGGAAACAGTCAACAATGTTTTGACGCCGCTCGCTTCCACTGACTTCTCTTCTTATATCGCCCCAGTCCTGAACTCAGGTGCCGATGTTCTGGTTCTGAACCACTACGGCGGGAACATGGTAAACTCCTTGACGAATGCAGTTCAGTTCGGCCTGCTGGACAAGGAAGTGAATGGCAAGAAGTTTGAAATCGTTGTGCCTTTGTACTCCGAGTTGATGGCCGCTGGTGCGGGCGCAAACGTGCAGGGTGTTATCGGCTCAATGAACTGGAACTGGCAGCTTCAGGATGAGGGCTCCAAGGCCTTTGTCAAATCCTTTGGTGAAAAATATGGCCGTCCGCCGTCCAACTCTGCACACACCTGCTATGTTCAGACGCTGCTTTATGCGGATGCGGTCGAACGCGCTGGCACATTCAATCCCTGTGGTGTTGTCGAAGCTCTGGAAGATTTCGAATTCGATGGTTTGGGCAATGGTCCGGTTCTGTACCGCGGCGATGACCACCAGTGTTTCAAGGACGTGTTGGTCATGAAGGGCAAAGAGAACCCGACCAACGAATATGACACGCTGGAAATTGTCGAAGTGACTCCGCGTGCGCAAGTAGAATATGCGCCGGATCACCCGATGTTTGCCGGTGGCGAGCTGGGTTCATGTAACCCCGGCGCATAAGCCTGCGACTTCGTTACAGAAATTACAGGGCGCATCCTTTTGTGGTGCGCTCTGTCCCATGACGCCGCGCACTGTTTTCGGGGGCTGCGGGCGACATTTTCCAAAAGGTGGGGACCATGGACGCAATTATTCTTCAATTTCTGAATGGCCTGGACAAGGGATCCGCATATGCGCTGATCGCTTTGGGCCTGACGCTGATCTTTGGCACGCTCGGGGTGGTCAACTTTGCCCACGGAGCCTTGTTCATGATCGGTGCGTTCTGTTCTGTCACCGTGCAGCGTATTCTGACTCTCAGTTCGGAATCCCTCTCCGCAACCGAAAAGGATTTTCTGGGCAACCCCCTGAAAATCAAAACTCCCTATGTCGAAAACTGGTTCGGCCCCGAGGTCGGTGCCGCCTTGATTGACTGGTCCGTCCCCCTTGCAATCGTTTTTGCGATTCCGGTGATGCTGCTGGTTGGTTTCATCATGGAACGCGGGTTGATCAAACATTTCTACAAACGCCCACACGCTGACCAAATTCTTGTGACCTTCGGTCTTGCCATCGTTTTGCAGGAAGTGATCAAATACTTTTACGGAGCCAATCCGCTTCCCACGCCTGCCCCGTCTGTATTTGTCGGCAGTTTTGATTTCGGCCCGCTTCTGGGTCTTGATACCTCGCTGGCTTATCCTTACTGGCGTCTGGTCTATTTTGCCTTCTCGGCGGCGATCATCGGTGCGGTTTTTGCTTTCTTGCAGTTCACCACCTTCGGGATGGTGGTCCGCGCCGGAATGGCAGACCGAGAGACCGTTGGTCTGCTGGGCATCGACATCGACCGGCGTTTTACCATCATGTTCGGCATTGCGGCTGCGGTCGCGGGTTTGGCCGGTGTCATGTACGCGCCCATCAACTCACCCAATTACCATATGGGCATGGATTTTCTGGTGCTCAGTTTCGTGGTTGTTGTTGTGGGCGGCATGGGTTCCCTGCCCGGAGCGGTTCTGGCAGGCTTCATGCTGGGCATCCTCGAAAGCCTCGCTTCAATGAATGAAATCAAGAATATTTTGCCCGGGATCGACCAGATCATCATCTACGTAGTGGCAATTATTATCTTGCTGACACGTCCACGTGGCCTGATGGGTCGCAAAGGCGTGATGGAGGAATAGGACATGTTTGGACTTAACAAAAGAGACGCGGGTCTCCTGCTGGTTGTTGCTGGCCTCGCACTTTTCGCGCCTTTCCTGCTGAACCCTTTCCCGACAGACTCGGCCATGGCCCAGTTCAACGCCGGTTACCCCGACCTGATGCAACGCTTTGTGATTTTTGGCGTCTTCGCTGTCGGCTTCAACCTGCTGTTTGGCCTCACCGGCTATCTCAGCTTTGGGCATGCTGCCTTTCTCGGTATCGGATCATATTCTGCCGTCTGGATGTTCAAACTTCTTGGTTACAACATCCTGCCCGGCATGATCCTGTCGGTTGTCGTGTCAGCAGTCTTTGCCCTGATGATCGGCTATATATCGCTGCGTCGTTCAGGCATCTATTTCTCGATCCTGACCTTGGCCTTTGCACAGATGCTCTTTGCCATCGCCTATTCCGATCTGATTGGCCGCTTTTTCGGCACCCCCATAACAAACGGCGAAACCGGCTTGCAGGTTTACACCTCCGACCCGCAATTCTTTCACTCCGAAAACCTGCCAGACATCCCGCATATTTTCGGTCAAAAGATGCAATCCACCTACACGTTGGACGTCGGTGCCTGGAGCTTTGATTTCAACTTTGGTTACTACTTCTGTGCGCTGATCCTGATTGCCGCGTTCTATCTGGCGATCCGCATCTTCCGTTCCCCCTTCGGTCTGATGCTGCGTGCGGTGAAATCAAACCAGCAGCGGATGAACTACACCGGTCTAAACACACGCCCCTATACACTGGCCGTATTTGTGATCTCTGGCATGTATGCCGGTCTTGCGGGCGGTCTGATGGCTTCCATGGACCCTCTTGCAGGGGCAGAACGGATGCAATGGACGGCCTCCGGTGAGGTGGTCCTGATGACCATCCTCGGTGGCGCTGGCACGCTGATCGGGCCGATCCTCGGTGCCGGTTTCATCAAATACTTCGAAAACATCTTTGCCAAAATCAACGATAATGTCCTGCACAGCTGGTTCTCTTTCATGCCCGACGGGCTTGAGAACCTCATGGTCGCCCTGGTCCATCCGTTTGTCGGCAAAGGCTGGCATCTGACCCTCGGTCTGTTGTTCATGCTGGTTGTGATCTTTCTGCCAGGCGGGCTTGTCGAAGGCGGCCAGCGCATTGCCCAAAGACTCCGCGGCAAAAAAGCGGCTGAGAAAGCCACCGATACCTCGAAAACCCCCGCAGAATAAGGAAAGACATCATGGCTATTCTTGAAGTTAAAAATGTGGGCAAACGGTTCGGCGGTCTTCAGGCCCTGGGCGATGTGAACCTCAACGTCGAAGAAAACACCTGCCACGCAATCATCGGGCCAAACGGTGCGGGCAAATCAACATTGCTGAATTGTCTGGTCGGCAAACTGATCCCGGACACCGGATCGGTAATGTTTGACGGGCAATCTGTTTTGGGGCGCAAACCCTATGAGATCAACCAGATGGGCATTTCCCGAGTGTTCCAGACACCCGAGATCTTTTCCGATCTGACGGTCATGGAAAACATGTTGATCCCCTGTTTCGCCAAACGGGACGGAGCCTTCCGCATGCACGCTATTGGCAGCATCGAAAAGGATCAGGACATCGTTGGCAAAGCCGAGCAAATGTTAATCGATATGAACCTGATCGACAAACGCGAGATGCAGTCGTCGTCAATGTCACGCGGTGACAAACGCCGTCTTGAGATTGCCATGTGCCTGGCACAAGAACCGCGCCTGTTGCTTTTGGATGAACCGACGGCAGGTATGGCGCGCGCTGATACCAACAACACCATCGATCTGTTGAAACAGATCAAGGACGAACGCGACATCACGATCGCCATCATCGAACATGACATGCATGTTGTGTTCTCCCTGTCGGATCGCATCACAGTATTGGCGCAGGGCACCCCCCTTGTCGAAGATACGCCGGACAAAATCAAAGGCCACCCAAAGGTACGCGAAGCCTATCTGGGTGAATCCCAGGATGCCGCCTAAGCGCGCCCCAGCCGTCAAAGGATCAGACATATGAACACGCAAAATATTGCGAAGAATGCAAATCACGCCGCCACTGCTCCGGCCTTTCTGTCGGTCTGGGATTTGGAAGCCTATTACGGCGAAAGCTACATCGTGCAGGGCATCAGCTTTAACGTGCATGAGGGTGAAATCCTTGCCCTGTTGGGCCGGAACGGTGCGGGCAAGACCTCGACGCTGCGCGCCATTGCCCGAATGTCCTCTCCCGAGGTGCACCATGGCGAAATCTGGATGGACCGCCAGCCATTGCACCGAATGAAATCGCACGAGGCGGCGCAAGCCGGCCTTGGGCTTGTCCCGGAAGACCGCAACATCATTCCCGGCCTTACGGTCGAGGAAAACCTCAAGCTGGCACAGATCGCGCCTCCTATCGGTTGGTCACTTGAGCGCCTCTATGATCTCTTTCCCCGTCTTGGCGAACGCAAATCCCAGGACGGCACAACCCTGTCCGGCGGCGAACAGCAGATGCTGGCGATTGCCCGTGCCCTAGCACGTGACATCAAGGTATTGCTGCTGGATGAACCTTACGAAGGCCTTGCCCCTGTCATCGTCGACGAAATCGAAAAGACACTTACGATCATCAAGGAACAAGGCATCACCACAATCCTGGTTGAACAAAATGCTGTGCGCGCTCTGAAACTCGCGGACCGCGCAGTGATCCTTGATACCGGCGGGATCGTGTTTGACGGCACCGCCCAAGAAGTACTGGACAACGCCGAACTACGCGCAGAATACCTCGCCATCTGAGATCGTATAAACATGCGGCGGGCATCGGACAGAACAACCTTCCGATGCCGGTTCGCTACAGCCTCCTGCGCAGTTCAGTCTTGAGCACCTTGCCATAATTGTTCTTTGGCAATTCGTTCAGACGAATGTAGGATTTTGGCCGCTTGAACCGTGCGATATTCTCAAGGCAGAGCGCATCCAGTACTGCGTCACTGGCGGTGCCGACAACAAAGGCCACGACCTCTTCACCCCATTCCGCATGGGGGCGTCCGACGACCGACACTTCCCGTACCTCGGGGTGGATCAACAACACCTCTTCCACCTCTCGGGGATAGACATTTGCTCCGCCCGTGATGATCACATCCTTGCTTCGATCCTTCAACGTCAGATAGCCTTCTGCATCCAGCACGCCGATGTCGCCGGTCATCAACCAGCCGTCGCGTAACGTGCGCTCTGTCGCTTTCGGATTACGCCAATATCCCGGCATTACCGTCGGCCCGCGCACCATGATTTCACCCTCTGACCCGGCGGGTAGCCTGGCCCCCTCTGGCCCCGAGATGCACAGCTCGATCCCCTGCTGCGCCCGCCCGACCGAAGCCAGCCGCGCGCGCCACCCCTGGCCGGTACGGCGCATCACATCGGCCCGTGACAATGCCGAGATCCCCATCGGGCATTCACCCTGCCCGTAGATCTGTACAAACACCGGGCCAAACCAGTCCGAAGCCTCGATAATATCCTGCAAATACATCGGACCGCCGGCGTAAACCAACGTGCGCAGGCCGATCCCCTTTGCGCCTGTGGGCTTGGCGCTTTGGGTCAGGCGTTTGACCATCGTCGGTGCCGCGAACATATGCACCGACCCGAAATGCGCCGCAAGCGACAGGATTTCCTGCGGATCGAAACCGCCCGAAGCGGGGCAAACGTGCCGCGCTCCGGCCTGCACATGCAAGATCGCATAGAGCCCGGCACCATGGCTCAACGGTGCTGCATAAATGGCGCTATCCTGGGCGCTCACCTGATCTACATCAACGGCGTAACTTGCCGCCATCGACGCCAGCATTCCATGGGTGATGATCACGCCTTTGGGTTGGCCCGTGGTACCGGAGGTATAAAACAGCCATGCCAGATCCTGTGAACCGCGTGCGACGGTCCGCAGGCTTGCAACAGTGGCCAGAACCTCGTCGACGAATAGCGCATCGTTGACCCCGACTACCCGGACGGAAGCCCTGCTGTCGCGCAGGGCATCGGCCTCTCTTTGCGTGGCGAAAACCATACAGGCTTGCGCATCATCCAGTATATAGGCCACCTCGCGCGGATGCAGCTTGGCGTTGATTGGCACGGCCGCCGCACCAGCCTGCCAAATCCCGTAGAGAACGATCAGAAACGCGGGCGTGTTCTTCATATAAAGTGCAACACGATCTCCCGGTGCCACACCTTCGGTTTCCAACCAGGCTGCGACACGTGCGGCCTGATCGGCAAAACCGGCATAATCGGCAACCTGTTCTGTCCCCATGAACAGCGCCGGGGCGGCGGGTGCCCGCGCCGCAGACTGTGACAGCCAATGGGAAAGGTTCATGGTTTTTCTCCTTGCACCTTCACAATGCATGTCACATCTCTGGGGTTCAACTGGCGGGTTTTCACGGGCGGCGCATTAGCCTATAACCTGTGCAAACGTCACGGCGATTTGAACCGCCGGACAAGGGACATGTCGAGGAAAATATGACAAAAAACACCCATGACGCGGATGTAGCATTCATCCGGGCGTTGGCCGAGCTTTTGAACGAAAATGATTTGACCGAACTTCAAGTCAAACGGGACTATGCCGAAGATGACAGTCTGAACGTGCGTGTCAGCCGCAAACCCCCACAACAAATTGTATCCGCTGCGCCGCAACAAATGCAGGCCGCTGTCCCGGCAGCACCCGCCGCTTCGGTCAGCGCAGTCGCCGCACCAACGTCAGCGGCCGACCCTGTGGATCCTGCCAGCCATCCCGGTGCGGTAACTTCTCCCATGGTCGGTACCGTTTATATGCAGGGCGAACCCGGCGCGCCTGCCTTCATCTCGGTGGGTGCATCAGTGGGCGAAGGTGACACTTTGCTAATCGTCGAAGCCATGAAAACGATGAACCACATTCCAGCCCCCCGTTCAGGCACGATCAAGCGGATTCTGGTTGGCGACGGCGACGCGGTTGAATTCGGTGCACCTCTTGTCATCATTGAATAGGGCTGCTGCGCATGTTTAACAAAATTCTGATCGCAAATCGGGGCGAGATCGCCCTGCGCGTGATCCGTGCGGCACGCGAGATGGGCATCGGTTCGGTTGCGGTGCATTCAACAGCGGACAGCGACGCAATGCATGTGCGCATGGCAGACGAATCCGTTTGTGTCGGGCCACCCTCCGCGATGCAATCCTACCTTTCGGTACCGGCCATCATCGCAGCCTGCGAGATCACCGGAGCCGAAGCGATCCACCCCGGCTATGGTTTTCTGTCCGAGAATGCCAACTTTGTGCAGGTGGTACAGGATCACGGGCTGACCTTTATTGGTCCCACCGCAGAGCATATTCGTGTGATGGGGGACAAGATCACCGCCAAGGACACGATGAAAAAGCTCGGAGTACCCTGTGTGCCCGGTTCTGCTGGAGGCGTTGCAACGCTGGACGAGGCAAAGGCACTGGGCGAGGAAATGGGCTATCCCGTCATCATCAAAGCAACCGCTGGCGGCGGTGGCAAAGGGATGAAAGTGGCACAATCCGCCAAGGAAATGGAACGGGCGTTCCAGACGGCGCGTGCCGAAGGGATGTCCAACTTTGGCAATGACGAAGTCTATATCGAGAAATATCTGACCACGCCACGCCACATCGAAATTCAGGTCTTTGGCGATGGCAAAGGCCGCGCCGTTCATCTGGGCGAGCGAGATTGTTCATTGCAGCGACGTCACCAAAAGGTGTTCGAGGAAGCGCCCGGCCCAGCCATTTCCGCAGAAGAACGCGCCCGCATCGGCAAGGTTTGCGCCGATGCCATGGCAGACATCAACTATATCGGTGCGGGTACGATAGAATTCCTTTACGAAAAGGGTGAGTTCTATTTCATTGAAATGAATACCCGGTTGCAGGTTGAACATCCTGTGACCGAAGCCGTTTTTGGTGTTGATCTGGTACGTGAACAAATCCGCGTAGCCGCCGGCATGGAAATGTCCTTTCAGCAAGAAGATCTCAAGATCAACGGACATGCCATCGAGGTCCGCATCAACGCAGAGAAACTGCCAAACTTTACACCCTGCCCAGGACGTATCACCCAATACCACGCGCCAGGCGGTCTGGGGGTACGTATGGATTCCGCCCTCTATGACGGCTATTCGATCCCGCCCTATTATGACAGCCTGATCGGCAAGCTGATCGTGCATGGACGCGATCGCCCCGAAGCTCTCGCACGACTGAACCGCGCTCTGGGTGAGTTGATCGTGGACGGGGTGGATACCACGGTGCCGCTGTTTCATGCGCTGTTAAAGGAAAAGGCGGTGCACACCGGCGATTATAACATCCATTGGCTGGAACATTGGCTTGAAACCAACCTTGGCACCCCCTGACCGGATCAGGGACCAGTATGAACCCCGGTCATGTCGGAACTAACGCCAGAGCTTCTGCTGCAGGGGTACGGCCATGGGATTTTTCCCATGGCCGAACACCGCGATGATCCCGAAATCTTCTGGGTGGATCCCGAACGGCGCGGAATTTTGCCGCTGGATGGATTTCATATATCGCGTTCACTGGCAAAGGCGATGCGACGAACAACCTGTGAAATCCGGGTAGACACGAATTTCGACGCGGTCGTCGCGGCTTGCGCGGATCGCGCAGATACCTGGATCAACGACGAGATATTCAGTCTGTACAGCGCCCTGCATCTACGCGGCCATGCCCATTCCTGTGAACTTTGGGAAAATGAAACTCTGGTGGGTGGTGTTTACGGTGTCACGCTTGGTGCCGCCTTCTTTGGCGAAAGCATGTTTTCACGGCGGACAAATGGATCAAAAATGGCGTTGGCGGCGCTGGTTGACCGATTGAACCGGGCGGGCTACCGATTATTTGATACCCAGTTCATAACCGCGCATCTGGCCTCGCTTGGCGCGGTCGAAATCGACCGCAGCCTGTATCACGCGCAACTGCAAGACGCGATTTCCCGCCAGGCGCACTTTAATTCGGTTGAAACCTTGCAACCCTACGACGTGGTGCAGCGTATGATCCAGACATCGTAACGGGCATGTTCCAACGCCGAGACTGCTGGCGCTGAGGCAATCATCCAGCCTGAAAACAACAGACCGTCCTTGCCAATTTCGGAAATTTCAAGCGCGGCATAGGCATTACCAGAGGGGTTCCCCGCAGGATACCGACATTCATTCATCACGATTTGCAATGATCCAACACGAAATACCTGACCCGCCCGTACTTCGAAATCTGTCGTATGACCTGAGGTCTTGTCCAGTGCCCGCAATACCCCTCCTGGTGCATTGGTAACTTGCTGCGCAACAGCAGGGCCGGCCATGAGGCCCAGCACCAGCAACAACGGTCCACAACATCTACCCAGCGACGAGATCACTCCGGGCTCCATGCCTCGTAATCCGACCGATCCTTGGGTTTGGACAGACGTAGCGATCCTTCAGGCGCATAGGCAAGCATGCTGCCTGTCAGGTTCTCAACATGCGGTTTTTCCCACGCCTTGCGCGGCAGCGGCTTGTCTGTTGGCGGCTCGTCCCATGTATGGTGCAGCCAGCCGTGCCAATCGGGGCTGATCCGGCTTGCCTCCATCTCGCCATTGAACATCACCCAACGGCGCGTGTTGTCCTTGTTGCGAAAAAAGGTATTGCCTTGGTCGTCCTCGCCCACTTTGACGCCTTTGCGCCAACTCCACAGCTGGGTGTTCAACGTATTGCCGTGCCACCACGTCAATGCTCGAAAGACTGTATTCAGAATGCCCATGATGCTCTCCGCGCTCGATCACATCTGCTTATGCACCAGTGCGCACGGCGCGTCCAGCGACCCGTTTCAACTGTTGCGGCAAAGACTCCCAATAAAGGGGCATATAGGTAAGTTTCCGCAAATTCATTGGCCTGTCCTCCTGGCAAAGCTATCATTTTGAAAACGGAGACAACTGTGACACCCACCCCGCCTGCCCCCCCCGCAACCGCTGCGCTCAGACCTGTCGCCGAATGTTACGGGATCAAAGTGCCCGATAGCCCGATGCTGACCCCCGACCGCATCGAGCGGATCAATGCAAAACGGTATGAAGCGCAGGAAATTGCCGGTGCATTGCAGGTTGTGCGAAAAGGCGACAACGTGCTGGAAATGGGCACGGGCATCGGTCTGGTCGGGGCCATCGTGGCCAAGAATGCAAAGCCTGAAAAACTGATGTCCTTCGAAGCCAATCCAGCACTTATCGATCATATCAACGCACTATACGACATGAACCAGTTGGGCGGCATCATCGAGTTGCGCAATCAGGTGTTGATCAGCGCCCCGGACCCTGCAGACACCATGGCGCTTCACGTTCACAATTCCTTTCCTGGCTCTTCTCTGATCGAAACCGGTTCACCCAGCAATGCCCCGACTGACGTGCCAACGGCACAATATGACACCATTCAGAATGATTTTTCGCCCGACGTCCTCTTGATTGACAGCGAGGGCAGCGAGCTGGACTTCTTGCGTCACGCCGCGCTTGATGGTGTCCGGGCATTGGTGATTGCGTTCCATCCAGATGTTTACGGTCGCGAAGGCATGCTTGAATGCAAGACCATCATCACCCGTGCCGGGTTTTCCAAATTGCCAGATCATTGCAGCCGCCTGGTCTGGACCTGCGTAAGGGACGCCAAACTCCAAGGTCCGACACCTCTTGCATCCTGGACAAGCGACATCACAACATTAGGCAACGCGATTGTGGTTCCGGCAAGCGAACAGGGATTTGTTCAGGCCGCCGGAATTCTGACAGCTGAGGGTCAGTATCATGAACAAGGGGCTTTGTGGCGCAATGGCCGTGCATTGACAATTGAACCTTCAATGCCTCGGGAAAACTTGGCGACGCGCAAGGGAACCTGGCTTTGGGGGGGCGTGTTGTGGATGCACTTTGGCCACTTCCTGGTGGAAAGCATGGCGCGGCTCTGGGCTCTGGAACATCTGGATCAGGGAATCGACGGAATCCTATATATTCCCAAACGCCCACGTAACGGCAACGAAGTGCACGCGTTCCAGCGCGACCTGGTCAAATTGCTCGACACTGATGCACCCATTGTCAGCATCGCAGCGACGGAAAGGGTTGAACGTCTGATCGTGCCCGGCCCCGGTTTCGGACTGGGGCCCATGATCTCGGGCACAGCGACATTTCGCGCAGCGATCGCCAAACGGTTTGGTCGCAGGGTCACGGCGCAAGGGTCTGAAAAACTTTATATCAGCCGCAGCAAACTGCCCTCCGGGCGCGGCAATCTGATAGGTGAAACCGACCTCGAGGCGCGTCTTTCAGAAGAAGGTTATTCGATTTATCATCCTGAGAAACATGATGTCTACCACCAGATCGCAACCTACAAGGCCGCAAGAAAAGTGATCGCCGCCGAAGGATCCGCACTGCATATGCTGGCGATGGTGGCAGATGCGACGGTTGATGTAGCAATGATTGTGCGCCGTCCTTCGGGGGCGACGCGCAATCTGGAACGCCACCTGGAAGCCTTTACCGGACGCGCGCCGCTGAATGTCACAGAATTGATCCGCTCGTGGAAACCCCGTGGCCCCGCGAAACCGCGCATGTGGATGGGCGAGCTGAACATGCCTGCCTTGCAAGCCGCATTGGCAGATGGCGGGTTTATCGGCAAGGGCGGCAAACCATGGCGCTCACTTGATCCCCAGGATGTGCAAAATCGTCTTGGCGACAAGTTTGAAGAAGTGATCAGCAAGAGTTAGGTCAATTTTTGCCAAGGCTTAGCCAGGCACCAATGCCGTCACTTCGATCTCAATGCGATATTTTGGGTCGATCAACCCACATTCGACCATCGTGGCAGCAGGCGGGTTTGCGCCAAATGCCTTGGACAAAATCGGCCAGCAGGGTTCAAATTCAGAGCGATCCGGCAACATATATGTGACCCGCACAACATCTTTGAAGGTTGCCCCCGCCTCTTCCAGTGCCTTGCCGATGACCTCAAGAGCATGGGCACATTGGCTGATGACGTCTTCGCCCTGCCCAACCGTGCCGGCAATATGCACAAAGCCGCCCGCGACTACAGCACGGCAATAGCCGATCTTTGTCTCGAACTCACCACCTGAATGTATCCGTTTGATTTCCATGTCCAAGTCCTCATTGTTTTTGACCGACCCGGCAAACCCTGTCGTCTTGCCGAGAACTGAAAAAGGGCGCGTCCCACGACACGCCCTTTTCATAAACTTGAGATGCCGGAAATCACCCTGCTGTAGCTGGTTCTTTCTTGGCCTCGCCGTGGATCATCAAGGGTGCTGCGTCCGAGTTCACCGACTCTTCATTCACGACAACTTCGGTGACCGTGTCCAGACCAGGCAGTTCAAACATCGTATCCAGCAATATATCCTCCAGGATCGAGCGCAGACCACGCGCACCGGTCTTGCGCTCAATCGCCCGTTTCGCGATGGCGGTCAGCGCATCTTCGGTAAAGGACAATTGCGTGTCTTCCAACTCGAACAAGCGCTGATATTGTTTGACCAGGGCGTTCTTGGGCTGCGTCAGGATCGTCACCAGCGCATCTTCGTCCAGATCTTCCAATGTTGCCAGAACAGGCAGACGGCCGACAAATTCAGGGATCAGTCCGAATTTCAACAGGTCTTCCGGTTCCAGATCGGTGAACACTTCGCCCACGCCACGTTCGTCATTGTCGCGTACATCTGCACCAAAGCCCATTGCAGAGCCTTTGCCACGTGCCGAAATGATCTTGTCCAGACCCGCAAAGGCCCCACCACAGATAAACAGGATGTTGGTTGTGTCCACCTGCAGGAATTCCTGCTGGGGATGCTTGCGCCCGCCTTGAGGTGGCACAGAAGCAACGGTGCCTTCCATCAACTTCAAGAGCGCCTGCTGAACGCCCTCGCCCGATACATCACGGGTGATTGACGGGTTCTCGGACTTGCGCGTGATTTTATCAACCTCGTCGATATAGACGATGCCGCGCTGTGCCCGTTCCACGTTGTACTCCGACGATTGCAGCAGCTTCAGGATGATGTTTTCCACATCTTCACCCACATAACCGGCTTCGGTCAGGGTGGTCGCATCTGCCATCGTGAACGGCACATCCAGAATCCGCGCCAGTGTTTGCGCCAGCAGGGTTTTGCCGCAACCGGTTGGACCGATCAACAGAATGTTGGATTTGGCCAGTTCGATGTCACCCCCTTTTTGGGCATGATTCAACCGTTTGTAGTGGTTGTGCACCGCAACAGAAAGAACACGCTTGGCCATCGCCTGACCAATCACATAATCGTCCAGCACGTCGCAGATGTCTTTGGGTGTCGGAACGCCGTCTGTCGCCTTCAGGCCAGACGCCTTTGTTTCTTCGCGGATGATGTCCATACACAGCTCGACACATTCATCGCAGATGAACACAGTCGGCCCCGCAATCAGCTTGCGCACCTCATGCTGGCTTTTGCCGCAGAAGCTACAATATAGGGTGTTTTTGCTATCACCGCTGGAATTATTCGCCATGTCAGCCCTTTCAGGTCTGTCGTGAATTTTGCGCCAAACCGGGTCAGCACGTTCTTGCCCGAACATTAGGGCAGTGCCTCGGCCGCTACAATCGTAAAATCGCAGCGACTAAAGCTCAGTCTTACTTATCGCCTTTGCCCTTCTTGGGCTTGCCCTTGGGGGCGTCCTTATCGTCTTCTTTGCCACGGTTTGCGACGATCTCGTCGATATGTCCCCATTCCAGCGCCTCTTCCGGAGTCATCCACAGATCACGGTCCAGCGCCTTTTGGACGGTCTCATAATCCTGGCCGGAATGTTTCATATACATCTGATACATTCGCTCGCGGGTTTGCTCGATATGACGGGCAGAGATCAAGATATCCGCTGCCATGCCCTGCGACCCCCCCGAAGGCTGATGAACCATCACTTCGGCGTTGGGAAGCGCGAAACGCATCCCCTTTTCACCGCCGATCGCAATGACGGACCCCATTGATGCCGCCATGCCGCAAATCAATGTCGACACTTTCGGGCGGACATATTGCATGGTGTCATAGATCGACAGGCCTGCGGACACCTCACCGCCGGGGGAATTGATATACATGCTGATTTCCTTGGACGGATTTTCCGCCTCCAGGTGCAACAACTGCGCAACGATGAGGTGGCTCATGCCGCTGTGAATAGGGCCGTTGATGAATATGATCCGCTCTTTCAGAAGGCGCGAGAAAATATCATAGGCGCGCTCGCCGCGGCTGGTCTGCTCGACCACCATCGGCACGAGGTTCATATATGTGTCTATTGGATCGTTCATCTGTGCTCGCCTGTCTTTGCGTTGGCGGGACCATACCCGCCAAACCGTTGTCATCAGATTAGTCGCGGGCTCCGGGACCTTCAAGGGGGGGACCACGATCGAAGCGTCTTGTCGCGCCCCCTCCCCGACCTGGCAAGAAAAAAAGACGGTAGGGTAAATAGGTCGTATAGACCGTTTTCACATCATGTGGGGTTGCATCTGGCGTTTGCCAGCAAGGTTTGGCAGACATCAGGCCGGCCTTGCAATGCTCAAAAATGCCGAAAAGTTGAGGAAGGGGAACCTGTTAAATTCCGCTCGGGCTCAAAGCCCTGTCATAAATCCATCACAGACTCAGCGCAAAAGGACGGCACTCAGGAATTGATCAGGGAACGCGCCATGAACCGCGACGACATCATCAACGACCCAACAATCGGAAACAAGGCTGAAGCCTATGAAGCCTTTGACGACATCCCGACAAATCCGAACCTGACCCGTACCATCGGCGACGTGATCAATGCGCGATATGGCCGACGCGATGTTTTGAAGGGCATGTTGGGTGTTTCTGCCACCACCACCCTTTTCGGTGCTTCGGCCCTCATCGCCCCTGATGCGACCGCAGCGGACACCCCGGAAAACAGCCGCTATGCCTTTCAGGAACTGGAAGCCGGCAATGATGAGACCCATCACGTCGCGCAGGGCTATGACGCACATGTGCTGCTGCGCTGGGGGGATCCGGTTCTGGCCGGCGCACCGGAATTCGACGTGATGAACCAGACCGCTGCCGCACAGCTCATGCAATTTGGCTACAACAACGACTACGTCGGTTTTCTCCCCCTGAATGAAGCAGGGACACGTGGATTGCTCTGCGTGAACCACGAGTACACCAACGAAGAAGTGATGTTCCCCGGTCTGGGCCGTCAGGACAGCGCCGGGTTCAAGGGCATGACACCCGAATTGATTGATATTGAAATGGCGGCCCACGGTGGATCGATCGTTGAGATCGTCAAGGATCCCACTGGTGCCTGGCGGGTAGTTCAGGATGGAAAACTGAACCGCCGAATCCAGCCGCTCAACACCGCGATGGTGATGTCAGGGCCCGCCGCGGGTCATGAAAGATTGAAAACCAATGACGATCCCGATGGCAGGAATGTCATTGGCACCCTGAACAACTGCGCCGGAGGTATGACACCCTGGGGCACCTGGCTGATGGCCGAGGAAAACTTTCACGGGTACTACTGGACCGATGTGCTGGACGCCGATGGCAAGCCCGACCTCTCGGGACAGGCCGATGCGGATTCAAAAAAGCGCTATGGCGTACCGGGTATGTGGTATGCTTGGGGCAAATACTACGATCGCTTCAATATCGACAGGGAACCCAATGCCCCTAACAAGTTCGGCTGGGTTGTCGAAGTTGATCCTCTGGATCCTGCCTCCCTCCCGATCAAGCGCACCGCCTTGGGGCGCTTCCGTCATGAGGGTGCAGAAGCAACCACCAGCACCGAGGGCAGGCTGGTTGTTTACATGGGCGATGACAATCGGTTTGATTACCAATACAAATATGTATCGGACGGAGTTGTTTCCCCCGATCGCGCCGCGAATTCCGGTCTGCTCGACCAGGGCACCCTCTATGTCGCCCGCTTTGACGAAGACGGCACAGTCACCTGGTTGCCGCTTGTGCATGGCACCGGTCCCCTGACGCGGGAAAACGGTTTTGCCAGCCAGGCGGACGTGCTGATCGATACGCGACTGGCAGCAGATGCACTGGGGGCGACGCCGATGGACCGCCCCGAAGACGCCCAACCACGCGGCGATGGCACTGCCTATATCATGCTGACCAACAACAACAAACGCAAAGACACCAACCCGGCCAATCCACGCAGCGCCTCTGATTTCGGGCATATCATCGAAATAAAGGAAGACGGTGGCGATCATGCCGCCACCCGGGGCACCTGGTCAATCCTGGTAAAATGTGGCGATCCAACACTTGCCGACGTTGGCGCGCACTGGAATCCGGAAACCTCGCAAAACGGTTGGTTTGGTTCGCCTGACAATTGCGCCATCGACGCGGAGGGGCGGCTCTGGGTGTCGACAGACCAGGGTTCTAAATGGGGCAAGACCGGCAAATCCGACGGGCTTTACGGGGTCGAAACCGAAGGTGCCCTTCGCGGCACCTCGAAGTTGTTTTTCCGTTGCCCGGTCGGCGGCGAGATGTGCGGCCCCTATTTCACGGACGACGGTGAAACGCTGTTCCTTGCGGTTCAACACCCAGGGACCGATGGCACCAAGGCCCTGAAGGGGTTCGAACGCAAGTCAACCTTCGAAGACCCGGCAACCCGCTGGCCGGACTTTGATCCGGACATGCCGCCTCGGCCTTCGGTTGTCGTTGTCACCAAACAGGGCGGCGGCAAGATCGCAGTCTGAAGTCATTTCAACAATCACTTTTCAGCACGCAAGGCTCCGCTTCCCCGGCGGAGCCTTATTCAATTGCCCCTGTCACGGCATCAGGCAATCCGCCATTGCATCCGCCAAAGCCAACAGCAGATCGGGATAAAGGTCCGGTCCCAGTGGCAAAGCTGTCCCCATGGGATCCAGCGTTCCGAGCTTTGTCGCCTGCCCAGCCAGGACCGTTCGCATGAAACCTGTGTTCATTTGCGGCTCTGCAAAGGCGCAATCTGGTGCCACCTTGGCCAAATGCGCCCGCAGTTCTGCAATCCGTGCTGCTCCGGGTGCTGCGGCGTCACCTGCACTGATCGCCCCGGCGGCCCTTTTGTCGAAACGGTTCTCAAAATAGTGAAATGCGTCATGAAAGACGATGAAATCATGATCTTGGACCGCAGCAAGGCGTTGGCGGATGTCACGCTCTACTGCCTGCAGCCGATCACGCCCCTGCTGGGCGTTGGAGTGGTAGCGCTGTGCATTCTCCGGGTCGACGGCGGACAGAGCCGCTGCAATGGCGTCCAATGCGACCACCCCGTTTTGCGGATCAAGCCAAAGGTGCGGATCAAGTGCCACAACATGCTGATTTTCATGATCATGTTCATCATGATCGTGTTTGTCGTGACCATGTTCGTCGTGATCATGTTTGTCGTGACCATCGCCTTCGTGACCATGTTTGTCGTGATCTTGTCCCTGGTGTTCATGGCCCAGATGTTGATGCGCTTCAAAGGCTCCCCCCTCACGAAAGGACAACAGCGTCATGCCCTCTGACTCCATCAATGAGAGCTTGCGCGCACCACCTGCAAGAGCCTCCAGCGGTTCGGCCAGCCAGGGCGTCAATGCCGGACCGACCCAAATCACCAGATTCGCCGCACTCAGACTGCGGGCCTCGGAGGGGCGCATGGCATATGAATGGGGCGAAGCATTATGCGGGATGACAAGATCCGGCACCCCTATTCCCCGCATCACCTGACTGACAAGAGCATGTACAGGCGCAATATCCGTGGCCACGCGTGGCACCTCTGACCGCAGCATGGAGGGAACCATCAGGGCCAACAACATGAACAAAACACGCATAAAAACTCCTTTGCATTTTACGCGCTTGATATATCGAATGTTATAACATATCAATACGCCATCAACGGAGAACCACAATGAGCACTATCGGCTTTGCCCCACATGATCACGCCTCTTGCGTGGCAGATACCATGCAAAGAGCAGAAAGCCATTGCGCCGACCAAGGGTTGCGGCTGACCCCAGTGCGCCGACGTGCCTTGGAAATTCTTCTGGCCGAACACCGCGCCCAGGGGGCTTATGACCTTCTTGCCGTGCTTGCGGCGGAAGGCATGGGGGCACAGCCACCCGTTGCCTATCGTGCGCTGGATTTTCTGGTCAAAGCCGGCTTTGCCCACAAGATCGAAGCTCTCAACGCCTATATCGCCTGTGCCCATTTGGGAGAGTGCCAGATGCCTGCATTCCTCATCTGTCGCGCCTGCAGATCTGTTGCAGAGGCCGACACCGCCCCGACAAGGAACCGCCTGAACGACGCCGCCCGCGCCGCCGGTTTTGCAATCGAACGTACAGTGGTAGAGGCCGAAGGTCTGTGCCCTTCCTGTCAGGACGCCGCCGCATGAAGTTGATCGAAAGCCACGGACTTACCCTGGGATACGGACAAGTCAAAGTGTTGCGCGACGTCAGTTTCGCCATTGAACGCGGCGAGATCGTCACAGTGGTCGGTCCGAACGGATCGGGCAAATCCAGCTTGTTGCGGGCATTGATCGGCGCTTTGAAACCTGTCGCGGGAACGGTGTCACGGGCCAATGGGCTGCGGATTGGCTATGTCCCTCAAAAATTGCAGATTGACGCAACCTTGCCGATGACCGTGAAGCGGTTTCTCAACCTGCCCAGACGTCAGAAAGCTGCTGAATGTGATGCCGCACTGACCCGCGCCGGTGTTCCCGAATTGGCGGGCACACAGATGGCGTCGCTGTCCGGGGGACAATTCCAGCGTGTGTTGTTGGCGCGCGCCCTGCTGGGTACCCCCGACATCCTGATCCTGGATGAGGCGACACAGGGCCTCGACCAACCCGGCGCAGCGGCATTTTATCGCCAGATCGAAGATGTACGTCGTGAGCTGAACCTCGCCGTGCTCATGGTCAGTCATGACCTGCATGTCGTCATGGCAGCTTCCGACCGGGTCTTGTGTCTGAACGGGCATATCTGCTGCGAAGGCACCCCCGAGATCGTCGCGGATGCGCCCGAATACCGCGCCCTGTTCGGCACCGGCACCCAGGGCACGCTGGCCTTATACCGCCACGATCATGATCATGCTCATGACCACAGCCACGATCACGGAAGTATCCATTGATGCTGGACGATTTCATCTTGCGCGCCGCCCTGGCAGGTTTGGGCGTGGCCTTGGCTGCTGCACCATTGGGCTGTTTCGTTGTCTGGCGGCGGATGGCCTATTTCGGCGATGCCACCAGCCACGCGGCCCTCTTGGGCGTGGCGCTGGCGCTTGCCACCGAGCTGCCCGTGATTGGCGGTGTCTTGATCGTGGCATTGATCATGGCATTGATCGTAAGCAGCCTGTCGGAACGCCAGGTCAGCACCGACGCCCTTCTTGGTGTTCTGGCCCATGCCGGTCTGGCACTGGGATTGGTCGCCGTATCCCTTGTCCCTGGTCAGAGGGTGGACCTTTCGGCCTATCTGTTCGGTGACATCCTCGCCGTAACCATAGGTGATGTGGTGATGATCTGGTTTGGCGCCGTGCTGGTTGCCTTGCTTGTCGTCTGGCGCTGGCAGGCGCTGTTGACGGCAACACTGAACCCTGACCTTGCCACGGCATCGGGCGGAAATCCGCGCCGAGAGCAATTGATTCTTACCATCGCCCTGGCAATCACCGTCGCTGTTGCACTTAAGGTGGTCGGGGCCTTGCTGATTGCTGCCATGCTGGTGATCCCCGCTGCCGCAGCCCGCCCTTTTGCGCGCACTCCCGAAATGATGGCGATTTGCGCCATGATCCTCGGCGCAATCGCGGTGTTTGCCGGGCTTGCGGCCTCGTTTTATTTTGACACGCCAACCGGCCCCAGCATCGTGTCGGCGGCAGCGGTGCTTTTCGCGCTCACCACCGGCCTCTCTCCCGCGTTGCAGAGGCGCTAACGCTTAGCACTGGCATCACCGCATTTTTTCGGTACCTTGTACACAAACGGAGGGAACCATGCGAACACAAGTTGTGATTATCGGCGGCGGTCCTTCCGGTCTATTGCTGGGCCAGTTGTTGCATGGCGCGGGGATCGAAGCCGTCGTTCTGGAACGCAAGACCCGTGATTATGTGCTTGGCCGAATCCGTGCAGGCGTTTTGGAACGCGGCACGGTAAACCTGCTGAAGCAGGCGGGCGTGGACGCACGCTTGCGTGCTCAGGGACTTGCCCATGACGGCACGTTGCTGGCCAGCGAGGCCGGCTGTTTCAGGGTCGACTTCAAGAAACACACCGGCGAAACCGTCATGGTTTACGGCCAGACCGAGGTGACCCGTGACCTCTATGATGCGCGCGAGTCGGTCGGTGCCAGGACCGTCTTTGAAGTTGCGGATGTCGCGATAAACGGTGCAGATTCCGACTCCCCCAGCGTGACATTCCAACAAGATGGTAAAGGACATTCGATCTCTTGCGACTATGTTGTGGGGTGCGACGGGTTTCACGGCATCAGCCGCAAGACCATCCCAGAAGACGTGCGGCGGGAATATGAAAAGGTCTATCCTTTCGGCTGGTTCGGTATCTTGTCCGAAACGCCGCCGGTAGATCACGAACTCATCTATGCCAACTCCGAACGCGGCTTTGCTCTTTGCTCTATGCGCAATGCCAATCTCAGCCGTTATTACGTGCAATGTTCCATGGCTGATCATGTAGACAATTGGTCAGATGATGATTTCTGGACAGAACTGAAACGGCGTTTGCCAGAACAGTTCGCCGACCGGTTGATCACCGGACCGACGATCGAAAAATCAATTGCGCCGCTTCGGTCCTTTGTCACGGAACCCATGCGCTGGGGACGGTTGTTTCTCTGCGGCGATGCCGCGCATATCGTACCGCCCACAGGGGCCAAGGGGCTGAACACCGCGGCATCCGACGTGCATTACCTGTTTCAAGGCCTGCATGCCTGGTATGACAGTGGCGATACCGAAGGTTTGGATCATTATTCGGAACGCGCGCTTGCGCGGGTCTGGAAAGCGGAACGATTTAGCTGGTGGTTCTCTTCTCTCATGCACAGATTCCCGGATCAAAGCGATTTTGACCTGCGCATGCAGAGCGCTGAGATTTCCTTTCTGCGCAGCAACGACGCCGCTCAGAAAGCCTTTGCCGAAAACTATGTGGGATTGCCCTACTGATGACCAAAAAACCTTTGGGCGGTTACGCTCCGCGCCAACATCAACACCAACCCGTCGCCCTGTATCCTCCATACAGAACCAGTGTGAAACGCAGCCCTCAGGCCGCGCCGCTGTCTTTCCCGACGACAATCAGCGAAGAAAGCGGGCCGGTTTTCGGCCATTCCCTGATTGGCCCACTTGATGCGGACCTGCTGCATAATTTCGGCCCGCAGGATGTTTCGGCCATCGGCCCGCGCATCGTTGTACATGGTCGCGTGCAAGACCAGTTCGGCCGCCCCGTTGCCGGTGCGCTGATCGAAGTCTGGCAGGCCAATGCAGGGGGCCGCTATCGCCACGCAAGAGAAGGCTATGTCGCACCGTTGGATCCGAACTTCGGCGGATGCGGGCGCATGATCACGGATGAAAACGGCTGTTATGAATTCCGCACGGTCCAGCCCGGTCCCTATCCCTGGCCCAACGGCCCCAATGACTGGCGCCCGGCACATATCCATTTCAGTATATTCGGCCACGGCTTTGCCCAGCGTTTGATCACACAGATGTACTTTGAGGGCGATCCGCTGATTCCGCTCTGCCCGATCGTGCGCACAATCCACGACAAAGCAGCGGTCGACCGCCTGATCGCGCCATTGGATATGTCCCGGACCTTGCCGATGGATGCCCGCGCCTACCGCTTTGACGTGACATTGCGCGGGCGGCGCCAAACGATATTTGAAAACCGGATGGAGGGACTGTGATGGACACCCATCCAGAAAGCGCAAGCCAGACCGCAGGGCCATATGTACACATTGGGTGCACACCGAATTTCGCAGGTATCACAGGGGTTTATGACGTCGACCTGGGCGCGACGATGATCACCGGCGACGCCTCGGGCAAACGGATCACCCTGATCGGTCAAGTGTTTGACGGCACCGGTACGCCACTACGCGATGCGATGGTTGAGGCATGGCAGGCCGATGCCAACGGACTCTATGCAGGTCAAGAAGGTGCCGATCCGCATTTCACCGGTTTTGGCCGCTGCCCCTGTGATGCAGAGGATGGGACCTTTCGGTTTGAAACCCTGCGTCCCGCTTCGGTGCCCTGGCCCTCGGGTGGCGTGCAGGCACCACATATTACCCTGTGGATTGTGGCCCGCGGTATCAATATTGGGTTGCACACCCGCGCCTATTTCGCGGATGCACCGGAAAATGAAAGCGACCCGGTGTTGGGCCGGATCGAACATCGAAATCGTGTCGCCACCCTGTTGGCACACCCTGAAAGTGACGACATTTATCGATTCAATGTCACCCTGCAAGGGCCTGATGAAACGATTTTTTTTGACGTCTAAGCCTAGGTTACGCGGCTGCGCACCTTGTATTTGTCTTCATCCCACAAAGCATTGGTCATGACGTCCTTGATCACGGCAACCGCTGCCGAAACATCAGCGGTGTCCAGATAAAGCGGTGTGAAACCAAAACGCATGATGTCAGGTGCGCGGAAATCACCAATCACTCCACGATCTATCAACGCCTGCATCGCTGCATAACCATGCTCAAAGCGGAAGGACACCTGCGATCCGCGCATCTTCGCCTCACGCGGGCTGGCCAATGTCAGTTGTGGAACTGCATGCTCTATCTCAGCGATGAACTGTTCCTGCAATTCAAGGGACGCGCTGCGCAACGCGCCCATATCAATGTCGTCCCAAACCTTCATCGCCTCTTCCAGCGCTGCCATCTGCAAGACCGGGGGGGTTCCGACACGCATGCGCTCGATACCCTTGCCCGGCAGGTAGTTCAGGGCAAAGTCAAACGGGCTGTCATGTCCCAACCAACCGCTAAGCGCAGGTTCAACATCATCAGCCAGATCGGGGCGTACATAGATGAATGCCGGCGCGCCGGGTCCACCGTTGAGGTATTTATATGTGCATCCTACCGCGAATTCACAGTTCGATGCGGCAAGGTCAACGGGGATTGCCCCTGCTGAATGCGCCAAATCCCAGACCATGACCGCCCCGGCACCATGGGCCAGCGCTGTCAGTTTTTTCATATCGTGCAAGCGCCCGGTGCGGTAATCAACCTCGGTCAGCAGAACAACAGCCACATCGTCAGAAATGGCGGCGGCCACATCTTCGGGTGCCACAGTGCGCAATTCGTATCCCTGCCCCAACAGCCCGACCAAGCCTTCAGCCATATAAAGGTCACTGGGAAAATTACCCGTATCCGACAGGATCACGCGCCGGTCAGGACGCATTTTCACCCCGGCAGCAAGTGCCTGATACACCTTCACCGACAGCGTGTCGCCCATCACCACCGACCCGGCGGCGGCACCGATCAGCCGTCCGACAGAGGTGCCTACTTCGGTCGGTTGCGCCATCCATCCGGCCTTGTTCCAGCCGCGGATCAACATTTCCGCCCATTCCTCGTTCATCACGCTGGCCAGCCGTGCAGGTACGGTTTTCGGCATCGGACCAAGAGAATTCCCGTCCAGATAAATCACTCCGTCGGGAAGTTTGAAACGATCCTTTTTCAATACGCTCGACATTTATAACGCTCCTCTGACATGCCACAATTCCGGGAACAGTTCGACTTCCAGCATGCGGCGCAAATAGGCGACGCCCGACGTGCCACCGGTGCCCCGCTTGAAACCTATGATCCGTTCAACCGTGGTTACATGATTGAAACGCCAACGGCGAAAATAATCTTCAAGATCAACCAGCTTTTCCGCCAGTTCGTAAAGCTCCCAGTGTTCTTTGGGGTCTTCATACACCTTTTGCCACAGATCCTGCACCGCTTGAACCGCCTGCCAGTCCGTGTTGCTTGGAGTGCCCGCCAAAGGAGCGACCCCGACACGGGTGCAGACAAGGTCGATCGCCACCTGGTACAGGCTGGGTAGCGCCAGTTCTGCCGCCAACGCCTTGAATGATGCGGCCTTGTGCTTGTGGACAGTCAACAAAGCTTCGTTGCGATTGCCCAGCAGATATTCCACAAGCCGGTACTGGTGCGATTGAAAGCCAGAAGAATTGCCCAGTGACGGGCGGAACGCGGTGTATTCGCTTGGCGTCATTGTGCGCAATACGTCCCAGGCTGCGTTAAGTTGCTCGAATATCCGCGCCACTCGGGACAGCATCTTGAAGGCAGGTTGCAAATCACCAAGCAGCATTACCCGTCGCGCCTCTTGCAACTCGTGAATAGCCAGACGCATCCATAATTCCGAGGTTTGATGCTGAACAATGAACAGCATCTCGTCATGCGCCTCCGACAAGGGCCTTTGCGCCGACAGGATCGCGTCAAGCCCAAGATAGTCACCATAGGACATATCGCTTGCGAAATCCATCTTGGCCCCTTTCGCGGCCTCGTCGAAACCCGTCATGTTTTTTCTCTGAGCGCAAAGCGCTGAATCTTGCCGGTCGAGGTTTTTGGCAAGACATCAATGAACCGGATGTCACGAGGGTATTTAAAAGGCGCAATCGTGGCCTTCACGTGATCCTGCAGCACCTTTACCATCGCAGCATCGCCTGTGGTTCCGTCCACCAGAACAATATGGGCCTGCACAATGAATCCGCGTTTCTCATCCGGCTTTGCCACCACACCACATTCGCTCACTGCCGGGTGGCTCAACAGCGCGGCCTCCACCTCAGGTCCGGCAATGTTATAGCCCGCACTCACAATCATATCGTCGTTGCGGGCAGCGAAATGCAGATACCCGTCTTCGTCCATCGAGAAACTGTCACCGGTGATATTCCAGCCGTCCCTGACATATGTTGCCTGCCGCTCATCCGCCAGATAGCGGCAACCCGTCGGGCCGCGCACGGCGAGGCGTCCAACCTCGCCGCGCGGCGTCTCTGTACCGTCTTCTGCAATGACGCGCGCCTCATAACCGGTGACGGGTTTGCCGGTACAACCCGCCCGGTGATCATCAAACCGGTTGGAAATGAAGATATGCAACATCTCGGTGGCACCGATCCCGTCCAGCATCGGCTTGCCAGTCTTTTCCTTCCAATCGTGATAGACAGGCGGCGGCAGGGTTTCCCCGGCGCTCACGGCCGCACGCAATGAACTCAGATCCGCGCCACCTTCCATCGCCTGTAACATCGCACGATAGGCCGTGGGCGCGGTGAAACAGACGGTTGCTTTGAATTTCTCGATGATCTCGATCATGTTGGGCGGGCTTGCCGTCTCCAGCAATGTCGCAGCCGCACCAAAGCGCAACGGAAAAATCGCCAACCCACCAAGGCCAAAGGTAAAGGCCAAAGGCGGCGAGCCGACAAAGATATCTTCTGGTGTGACCTGTAGTATCTCGCGGGCATAGCCATCCGCGATGATCAAAAGATCCCGATGAAAATGCATGGTCGCCTTGGGCTTGCCGGTGGTGCCCGATGTGAAACCCAAAAGCGCCACATCATCCTGCGCCGTATCCACCGCATCGAATTGCACCGGTTTTTCCAGAGCCAGCCGGTCAAGTTCCGCATCGTGATTGGAGGTGCCGTCAAATCCCACCACGGTCTTGAGAAACCGCGAGGTCTTGGCGCAAAGGGTCATCTCGTCCATCAGCCGCGTATCACAAAGCGCATGGCTGATCTCGGCCTTGTCGACAATCGCGCTCAACTCCCCCGCACGCAACATCGGCATGGTATTCACCACAACCGCCCCCGCCTTGGTTGCCGCCAGCCAGCAGGCCACCATCGCTGGGTTGTTCGCAGAACGGATCAGCACTCGGTTGCCCGGTTTCACCCCAAGGTTTTCAACAAGTGCAGCAGCCAGCTTGTTGGTCCAGTCGGACAGTTCCTTATAGGTCCGGCGGCGTCCGTTACCGATCAGGGCGGTCCGGTCACCAAAGCCGTTTTCCACCATCCTGTCAGTCAGTTCCACACCAACATTCAACCGGTCGGCATAGTCGAAACCCTCCAGCAACAAGGCAGGCCAGGTCTCCTTGTCCGGCAGGTTGTCACGCGCATAGCTGTCTACATGTCCCGACGTTCGTAACATCTCATTTCCCCCCCAAGGTTTGCCGCGCTATCACCACGCGCTGCACGTCAGAAGCCCCTTCATAAATGCGCAGGGCGCGGATTTCGCGGTAAAGGCTTTCAACAATCCGGCCCTGTTGCACGCCATCCCCGCCATGCAACTGGACGGCCTTGTCAATAACCTTCTGCGCCTGATCCGTGGCAAACAATTTCGCCATCGCGGCCTCGCGGGTGACCCGTGGAGCCCCTGAATCCTTGGCCCAGGCAGCCCGATACACCAACAAGGCAGAGGCATCCACATCCACCGCCATATCGGCGATATGCCCCTGCACCATCTGCAAATCTGACAAAGGTGCGCCCTGCACATGACGGGTTGTCACACGCTCAATCGCTTCATCCAGCGCTCGGCGGGCAAAGCCCAGGGCCGCCGCAGCCACCGTCGAACGAAACACATCCAACACCGACATCGCAATCCCAAAACCTTTGCCAGCCTCGCCGATCAATGCCGATCCTGGCAATTTCACCCCGTCAAAATGCAAGGTAGCAAGTGGATGCGGAGCAATCACCTCAAGACGCTCTTCGACCTTCAGTCCGGGCGTATTCGCAGGCACCACAAAGGCCGACAATCCCTTGGCACCCGGCCCCTCGCCGGTGCGCGCGAAAACAGTATAGACATCCGCAATCCCGCCATTTGAAATCCACGTTTTACGGCCATCCAGGACAAAACCATTGCCCTCTGCCCGCGCGGTCATGGTCGAACTGGCCACATCCGATCCCGATTGCGGTTCGGTCAGGGCAAAGGCTGAAATCGCGCTGCCTCCACGCGTCTTTGGCAACCACTCCCGCTGTTGTCCCGGCGTCCCGAACAGGGAGATCGCACCGGTTCCCAGCCCCTGCATGGCAAAGGCAAAATCGGCCAGACCGTCATGGCGCGCCAAGGTTTCGCGGATCAGACAGAGCGAACGCACATCAAGCCGCTCCTCCGCCAAGGCGCCGCTATACTGCAGCCACCCCCCCTTGCCCAGCATCTGCACAAGCATGCGACAGGCCTCATCAGTATCCCCATGATCCACCGATGACAGGTTCTCTTCGGCCCAGACATCCAGGGCATCCGCCAGCTCCCGATGCCGTTCCTCAAAAAACGGCCAGGTCAGAAAACTCCGGTCAGACATCTATCGACCGCCCGGACTTCATCTTGCCCTTAAACTCAATCCCGCAATCCGCCATATTCAATCACCCTCGAAAACCGGGCGCTCTTTCGCTACAAAGGCTTTGTAGGCCCGCTCGAAATCACCGGTCTGCATACAGATCGCCTGCGCCTGGGCCTCTGCCTCGATCGCTTGCTCTATCGACATGGACCATTCCTGCGCCAGCATTGTCTTGGTCATCATATGGGCAAAATTCGGACCCGCCTGAATTTGCCTTGCCAGCGCAGTCGCTTCTGTCTCCAGATCTTCGGCTGTGACCAGACGGTTGAAAAAACCCCAGCGTTCGCCTTCTTCCGCAGTCATCGACCGCCCGGTATAAAGCAATTCTGCCGCACGGGTCTGCCCGATGATGCGTGGCAGGATGGCACAGGCCCCCATATCACAACCAGCCAGTCCGACACGGGTGAACAGAAAGGCAGTTTTTGCCTCGGCCGTGGCAATCCGCAGATCCGATGCCATGGCGATGATCGCGCCCGCCCCGACGCAAATGCCGTCAACAGCAGCAATCACCGGCTTTCCGCAATTTACAATTGCCTTGACCAGATCACCCGTCATACGGGTAAAACGCAGCAATTCCTTCATGTTCATTCGTGTCAAAGGGCCAATGATATCATGGACATCTCCCCCGGAGCTAAAGTTGCCCCCATTGGATCCAAACACCACCACATCAACATCGTCGGCATAGACCAGATCGCGAAACCAGTCGCGCAATTCCGCGTAACTGTCAAAGGTCAGCGGGTTCTTGCGGTCAGGCCGGTCCAGACGCACATGGGCAATACCGTCTTCGATCTCACATAAAAAGTGTTTGACATCAGTTCGCATTTTCATGCTCCTTTGTGGTGGCCTCGGTGGCAGCGGCGAAGGCTTTCAAACGCTCGGCCATCGAACGCGCCTCTTCCGGGCTTACACCGCTTAACAATTCGTCGATCCAGCTTTCATGAGCCTGCGCCTGTCCTTCGAAAACGGCCAGCCCCTCGGGCGTCAGCCGCAGAACGATAGCCCGGCGATCCCCGGGCACGGCAACGCGTTCCACCAGACCTTCGTCGCTCAACCGGTCCGCAATGCCGGTCACATTGCCGTTGGACACTCGCAAGACGCCGCTGAGCTGGCTCATCTTCAGCCCTTCAGGATGGCGCGACAAGGCGGCCATCACATCAAAACGTGGCAAGGTGGTATTATGTTCACGGCGCAGTTTTTCCCGCAGGTCGGTTTCGATCCCGCGCACAACCTTGAGCAGCCGCAGCCACAATCTCACGCGATCTTTGGCAGATGTCATATCTCGCCACCCGACACGACCAGATCATGCCCATTGATCATCGAAGCCTCTTTCGAGGCAAGGAACCGCACTGCGGCGACCACTTCATCGCAGGTGATCATCCGGCGCATCGGATTGCCTGCGACGACCCTCTTTTCCGCCTCCTCGCGGTCGATCTCAAGGCGTTTCATCACATTGCGCACCGCACCCTCCGCCAATGGCGTATCGACAAAACCGGGGCAGACAGCGTTGCAGGTGATTGAGGACTTTGCCACTTCAAGAGCAAGAGACCGCACCAGCCCCAGGACGCCGTGTTTGGCCGCCGTATAGGCGGCAAGGTTCGCCCCCCCTTTCAGGCTGGCGATGGAGGCCATCGCAATCAGCCGCCCCCCAGCGGGCATTTCCGCCAGTGCGGCGCGAAAGGTCAGAAAAACACCCGTCAGATTGACCGACAATGTGTCGTTCCACATATCAAGAGGCATTTGTGCCAGCGGCATGGCATGACCTGTACCGGCATTTGCAACAACCACGTCATAGGGGCGGTCGAACAATGTCTTGACCGATCCCTCGTCTGTGACATCGACAGTCAAACAGCGCATCTTGCCGCCTGCGTTGGTTTCCTCAAGCGCCTGCATGCGGCGTCCCGCAATGGTCACCGTGTCACCCTTCGCTGCGAAATCCTGTGCCACGGCGCGCCCGATTCCTGACCCGCCGCCGGTTACCAAAATCTGTCTCACACAATCTCCATTTCTGCTTGCCTGTCTGCCAGTCGCCACATCTGATCGCGCCCCGGCCCATAGGGCAAGGGCCATGTGCAGTTGCGGTCTCCGATGGCAGCGCCCTCGCGTAGGGTCCAGTAGGGATCAGCCAGATGCGGCCGTCCGATGCAGACCAGATCGGCCCGTCCCGCCATCAGGATCGAATTGACATGGTCCGCCTCGTAAATATTGCCGACTGCCATCGTCTTGATGCCGCCCTCGTTGCGGATACGATCGGAAAACGGCGTCTGGAACATCCTCCCGTAGACCGGTTTGCCTTGGGTCGAGGTTTGCCCGGCCGATACGTCGATAATATCAGCACCCTCCGCTTCGAACATCTGCGCGATCAACACCGCTTCCTGCGGTGTAACACCGTCGTCGCCCGCCCAATCGTTGGCCGAAATACGCACAGACATCGGCTTGTCTTCTGGCCAGGCCGCACGCATGGCGGCAAAGACCTCCAGCGGATACCGCATCCGGTTTTCCAGCGTCCCGCCGTATTCGTCACTGCGCATGTTCGACAAGGGAGAAATGAAGGACGAGATGAAATAACCATGGGCTGCATGGAATTCGATCATGTCAAAACCCGCGCGCGCTGCCATTTGCACGGCCAAGACAAAATCATCGCGGATGCGGTCCATGTCGGCGCGACTTGCTTCGATAGGCGTTGCATTGCCATCGGACCAGGGAAGGGCCGAGGCAGAATAAATCGGCCAGTTTCCTTCGCTCAATGGCGCATCCATGCCGGCCCAGCCAACATTGGTGGAGCCTTTGCGCCCCGCATGACCGATTTGGCAGCAGATCTTGGCCTCTGTTTCGTTGTGCACAAAATCGGTCAGCCGCTTCCACCCTATTTCGTGTTCCGGTGCATACAGGCCGGGGCAACCGGGCGTAATGCGCCCATCAGCGGAGACACATGTCATTTCGGTATAAACCAGCCCCGCGCCCCCCTTGGCCCTTTCGCCATAATGGATCAGGTGCCAGTCCGTGGGCGCACCATCAACGGCCTTGTATTGCGCCATGGGTGACACCACGATGCGGTTTGCCAGAGACATCTCGCGCAGCTTGAAAGGTGCGAACATCGGTGCCCGTGCAGGACCGTTGAAGTCCGCGCCGGCCTGTTCCATGAACCATTTTTCTGCCCCGCCAAGCCATTCTGGATCACGGGTGCGCAGATTTTCGTGACTGATACGTTGTGAGCGTGTCAACATAGAGTAATTGAGTTGCACCGGATCAAGATCTAGATAGCGCTCTACATCCTCGAACCATTCCAAAGAGTTACGCGCCGCCGACTGCAGGCGAAGCACCTCAAGGCGTCGTGCGGCTTCGTATTTTTCGAAGGCCTGTGCAATATCTCGTTCTGCATGCAGGTGATCCGCCAAAGAGATCGCGGATTCCATCGCCAGTTTCGATCCCGACCCGATTGAGAAATGTGCAGTTGCCGCTGCATCCCCCAAAAGCACGACATTCTCGTGATGCCATTTTTCACAGAGCACGCGGGGGAACTGAATCCAGGCGGAACCGCGAATATGGTTTGCATTGGTCATCAATGCATGCCCGTCGAGATGATCCTTGAAAACCTCCTGGCAAATCGCGATGGTTTCCTGCTGGGTCAGGTCGCCGAAACCGTAATTGTCAAAGGTTTGCTGACTGCATTCCACGATGAAGGTCGCGGTATTTTCGTCAAATTGATAGGCATGCACCCAGAGCCAACCCTTGTCGGTTTCTTCAAAGATGAAAGTGAAGGCATCATCGAATTTCTGATGTGTACCGAGCCAGATGAACTGGCATTTGCGTACATCCACATCAGGCTGGAACGTCGTTTCAAATTCCTTTCGGGTTTTTGAATTCAACCCATCGCAGGCGACCACCAGATCATAATCGGCCATATATTCCGACGCGGCCTGCACTTCGGTTTCGAATTGCAACACAACGCCCAATTCCTTGGCACGTGCCTGCAATATATTCAGCAGCCGCATCCGGCCGATACCACAGAACCCGTGGCCGGAACTGACGGTCTTTTCCCCCTTGTAGATCAGCGCCATGTCATCCCAATAGGCGAAGTTTTCGCGGATGGTGGCCGCTGATACAGGATCGTTTTCTTCAAGGTTATCAAGCGTTTCATCTGACAAGACCACACCCCAGCCAAAGGTGTCATCGGGCTTGTTGCGTTCCAGCACAGTCACCTCTGCCTGCGGATTGCGCAGCTTGAGAGAGATGCCAAAATAGAGGCCCGCAGGCCCGCCGCCCAAACAGATTGCACGCATAAAGTCGCCCCCCAATACAGATGTGTCTGAAAATGCTAAGCGCAACGCCGCTTTATTTCAAGTAAAAACATTTCATATCTAAAGTAAATCCGCTCACCACAGATGTTCTCCGTGGAATGAATAGCCCAGCATAACATGTGCCGCCCAAACTGTCGCCCTGACGCCACCCAGGGCCAAAGCCGATGCCCCGAAAACAAAGGCAACTGCGTTGATGTCATTACATGCTGTCCCCAGTGGCAAACGGTCGATCATGAGAGCGCGAACAGCGATTTCGTCCTTCCGCCTTGATGTGGTGGCCGCCGCGTCTATCATGAACTCCAGTGAAACCGCTGCCCCCTGTGGATCTTTGCGGACAAGACTTGCAGAGTAGGGCATAGCCAGTTGCAAGGGTGCCTTGAGCGGGATCTTCGCGTCCTTGTTGCGGGTCATCGTGAAACCCTGTTGGTGGAAAGACAAATGTTCACATTGAGGAATTTCAGGTGATGGATCAAACAGAAACGCTTCGCCCATCCAAAAGCGACCCCGCTTTCATCAGTGGCGGCCTATCAGGCCTTGACGTCACGCGCGGTTTTGAAATGCGGCAAGCACAGATTGCAGGCGTCAAGGTCTCAAAAGCCCGCAGACCCAAGTCCGACCGACACCAGTTCAGCGATAGAGATGTGGTGGTTTCAGGATGAATGCATCAATATCGCCGGAATGGATCGGGATAGACTGGGGCCATAATCACCTACAGGCATGGGCCATGCGCGAGGGGCGCGCCCTGGCAAGCCTGCGGTCGGATGATGGCGCGGAACAGCTTGCCCATGACGGGTTCGAAACAGCCTTGTCGACATTGCTTGAAACCTGGAACATCACGTCCGACCAACCGATCATCGCCTGCGGCATGGTCGGTGCAGCCAAAGGTTGGGTCAAAGCCCCATATGGCGTGGTCCCCTGCCGTCCCCTTGCCCAAAACCTTGTGTCTGCCCCCAGCAAGCGTTTTCATGTGCAGGTGATCGCGGGTCTGCGCCAGACGACACCTTCGGATCTGATGCACGGGGATGAAACACGTATCGCCGGTTTTCTCTCCTTGAATCCTGATTGGGATGGCGTGATCTGTCTGCCGGGCCGCCATAGCACATGGGTCCAGGTGTCCGCCGGTGAAGTGATCAGTTTTCAGACCTACATGAGCGGCGAATTGCTTGCTTTGCTTACCGGCGGATCTGTGCTGCGCGCTTCAATAGACGGTAACGTCTGGGACGAGGCCACCTTTGATTTCACCGTCGAAGAAACCCTCAGCAAGCCCGAGAAACTGGCCGCGAGGCTCTTTGCTATACATGCCGATGATGTGCTGAACGGAATAGCGCCTGCCGTCGGCCGGGCCCGGTTGTCCGGTTTGCTTATCGGGGCGGAACTGGCTGCCGCGCGTCCCTATTGGCTGGGCACCAACATTGCGATCATTGGAACGGATGCCGCCACCCTGCCCTATGCACGGGCCCTTCAAACGCAGGGGGCACCCGCCACGGTTACAGACGCAGAACGCATGACAGTTGCGGGATTGACTGTCGCCTACCGGCACTGGCAGGCCAACCGATGAAGTCATTACCGATAGCCGCTCTCTTTCAACCGATGCTGCTTTCGGGGGTGACGGTCTCTTCTCTGGTGGCCTTCGACGGCCGACCTTTCCTATTCCGCGCTGGTACAACCAGAACGGTGGCAGAACCTGCGGCACAGAATCTGGAAAACTGCCCGAGGGCGTCGGCATGACGGGATACGACAGCCGTGCCTGCCATTTGGGTGAAGGGCCGCTTTGGCATCCTGTACGACAGGAATTGTTCTGGTTCGATATTCTTGGGCGGCGTTTGCTGTCCCGCTCTGGCAAGAATCATCAGGAATGGCATCTGGCAGAGGATCATTCTGCTGCCGGATGGATTGATGAACAGACATTGCTGCTGGCGTCTGAAACCGCACTCTGGCGGTTTGACATAGCCACGGCGCAGAAAACCAAACTGATCGCGCTCGATGCGGACAATCCGGTCACACGGTCAAACGACGCTCGGGCCGATCCCTGGGGCGGATTCTGGATTGGAACCATGGGCAAGAATGCCGAGCCCCAGGCAGGAGCAATCTACCGCTTTTATCAAGGGGCCTTGAAAGAACTGGTCAAGCACATCAGCATCAGCAATGCCATCTGTTTCGCGCCTGATCGCAGTTGTGCCTATTATTCCGACACTCTCACTCGGCAAATCATGCGCCAACCGCTGAATGCGGCAGATGGCTGGCCCAGTGGTGCGGCAGAGGTTTTCATCGATCTGAATGCCACCCGGTTGAACCCTGACGGAGCGGTAACAGATGCGCGTGGAAATCTCTGGGTCGCGATGTGGGGCAGCTCCTGTGTTATCTGTTTTGCTACCGATGGCCGTGAGATTAACCGCATCCCTGTACCAGCCCGACAACCGACCTGCCCTGCCTTTGGCGGAAGCGACCTATGTGATCTATATGTCACGAGCGCGCAGCAGGGTCTTTCGGATGACATCCTGAAAACCGCCCCCCTCAACGGCACAACCTTTGTCTTCAAGGATGTCGCACAGGGAATAGCCGAACCGCAGGTGATCTTGTGACCCCCGCCTGTGCCTTTTCCAAGCCGCCAGTTGGCTGAGCGGCGCAAGGACATTCAGCCCTGATCGGTCTTTGTTTTCTGCACGCCCCACGCGCATCGCCCCTCTCTTGGCTATGAGCCGTTGCGCCCGGAACAACCTGGAGAACGCAAGTTTGACGTTGCAAATCCGTCCCGCTTCCCTGCTGTTGTCAGGGGCAGCGATGGACGTTGACAGCAAGATGCGACTTGCTAAACAAATTAAGTATTTAGGGCCGGAAATACGCCGCGTCAGCAACATCGAAGGGAACGCAGATGGATTGGGAAAATTTCCGCAGCCGCGGAAAAGATGCCGCGGATTGGGCCGCCGATTACCACGCCACCCTGCGCGAACGACCGGTGCGAGCCCAGACCAAACCGGGCGAGATCATTGCCCAGCTTCCGGCAAGCGCACCGGAAACCCCCGAAACGATCGACGCCATCCTCCATGATCTGGAACATACCATCATGCCCGGCATGACCCATTGGCAGCACCCTCGATTCTTTGCCTATTTCCCCGCCAATGCCGCACCGGTTTCAGTATTGGCAGAAAGCTATGTCACGGCGATCGCAGCGCAATGCATGTTATGGCAAACCTCGCCCGCCGCAACCGAACTGGAAACCCGAACCTGTGACTGGATGCGTCAGGCAATCGGCCTGCCAAAGGGATTCTCGGGTGTGATACAGGACAGCGCCAGTACCGCAACACTTTGCGCAGTACTGACCATGCGCGAAAAAACCCTGGCCTGGGAAGGCAACAAGAAAGGTCTGAGCAGCCAAAAACCGCTGCGCATCTATGCCAGTGCCGAGGTCCATACCTCAATTGACCGGGCAATCTGGATTTCCGGCATTGGCGAGGCCAACCTTGTCCGCATTCCCTCACGCGGGCCAACCCGCGCCATGGATGTCACCGCGCTGCAACACGCGATCGACGCTGACCGCGCTGCTGGATTCTTGCCCGCTGGCATCATTGCCTGCGTGGGCGGCACCAGCGCAGGTGCCAGCGATGACATCGCCGCCGTCATGGATGTGGCTGCCGCCGAGGGTCTTTACACGCATGTCGATGCCGCCTGGGCTGGTGCCGCGATGATCTGCCCTGAATTTCAATCGGTTTGGGCTGGCATTGAACGCGCGGACAGTGTGGTTTTGAACCCGCACAAATGGCTGGGCGCGCAGTTCGATTGCACCACACATTTTCTGCAAGATCCTGCCAGTCTTGTCAAAACGCTTGCCATCCACCCGGAATACCTCAAGACCGACGGTGCTGATGGCGGAATAATCAATTATTCGGAATGGTCGGTGCCTTTGGGCCGGCGGTTTCGTGCCCTGAAATTGTGGTTCCTGCTGCGCGCGCATGGGCTGAACGGATTGCGCGACATGATCCGCAATCATGTGTCATGGGCTCAGGGTCTCGCAGCGCGACTGGCCGAAACACCCGGCTTTGAAATTGTGACCGCGCCGATGCTGTCGCTGTTCACTTTTCGTTATGTCCCCCAAGGCACGCAGGACAGCGATGCGCTCAACCAGCAACTGGTCAATGCGATCAATGCGGACGGGCGTATTTACCTGACTCAAACGCGCGTCGATGGTGATCTGGTGATCCGGTTTCAAGCAGGAGCCTGGACCTGCACCGCAGAGGATGTGGATACTGCCTATGATGTAATAACCGACATTGCGCCGACCCTGACCTGATTGGTTCCAAGGCATGTGGACCACGGATCCGTCCCTTGCCCGCTCACGTTCATGACCGGTTGAAACCTGTAAAAATATATCTATTTCAATTCGTTACGCAACTGTCCACTGAAAACCCCGATTCGGCGCATGCCAAATCTAAGGTGCAATCAAACGAACGCCGGGCATCCGCTGGATCATGGCGACGTCCTCGTCATAAAGGTCGGTCAATTCCTCTACCAGTTCATCGGTCCAACCGGGCATATCCAGTTCCTCTTCGATCTGGTCATCCAATGCAAATTTGTCAAGAAAGGCAGCAATCACCCGGCGTTTCTGGATTTCAGTAATGTCCTTGTGGGTATGAAGATAGCTGCGCAGCCGTTCCATCCCCTCTTTGCTCATAATGCTCGCCAATAGATCAAACCCGCCAGAGATCTTTTCATGAGGGTCGATCCCGGCCATTTCGCGAATGATCTCGGACCAGATTACCGGTGTATCTTCATTGCACCAGACCGTGATTGCAATGTTAGGCGCTGCTGCGCGAATATCAGAAATCGTATCCGACCAGCGAATGTCTTGTGGGTTGCGCCCTTCCCAGAAGGCCTCGGCGGAGGTGTCGATCGAATTTGCATAAAGGATCGGAATATGCGTGGCCGGATTGCGCAGCCCCAGGAAAATCTCGATTTCATCGTCGGGAAACAATTGCGCCATAAAGGCCATCCTGTCCGCCGCCGCCGGATATAACACGCCCCGCTGGATCGCCGTTCCAGCCGTCCGGAAAAAATTAGCATCCGACAGGATCACACGGTCTGCCGGAGAACCATCCAGTATCACGTCCAGCAAAACCTCGCGCGCCTGCGGCGAAGCCGGTGTTTTGCGCATGGCATTGAGAGTCTCCCGCACCAGGCCGCGATAGCTATTGGGGCCCGGCACCACGATACCGCGTTGCGCAAAGGTATCCTTGTTACGCAGAACCGATTTGATCAATCGTTCCTGTTCGGTAAAATGGGCACCTGTGTGCAAAACCAACTGCATAAGTTCATACTCGCTACTCGTTCGGTTAGGCTGTTGAATACAGGCACCGGCTTGTCGTGTAAAACACCAAAATCGGTTTGGATGTTGCCGGAAAAACAGGGTGCAAAAATGATGCAAAATGGGTGATGAGAGTGCTTGCATCCCGAAACAACATCACCTAAAGAACGCCCACGTTGAATGGTTTTACAATCTGGCAACGCAAGACACCTCAGGGTGTGCGCCCCTATAGCTCAGCTGGTAGAGCAATTGATTTGTAATCAATAGGTCCGCGGTTCGAGTCCGTGTGGGGGCACCATTTTCTCCAAAAAACATGAAGATTCAAGCGCCAGCGCGCATGATCGCCTGGCGTGGCTTGATGACGGCAATCGGGAGGGAAACATAGTTGCCTGATTTTGCCATTCCCGATATACAGCATGATCCGTCAGCGCCAAACAAATGGAAACCTTGGATTGACCATTGCGAAAAGCCGTGTCCGTTGGGACCTGAGAACTGACAAGGCAATGGCGCAGGCTGTTCAACATGCTCGGATTCCACTGTGCATTACGAACCCGCAGTTACCGGACAATCCGATCGTATATGTCAACGCCGCATTTCTGGATCTGACCGGCTACGAAGAAGATGAAGTGTTGGGACGCAATTGCAGGTTCTTGCAGGGGATCGGCACCACTGAAGAAAGTCTGGTTGACTTGCGCCGCGCCATCGAGGGCCAGAAGGTCGAGACCGTAGAAATACTGAATTACCGCAAAGACGGCTCAAGCTTTGAAAATGCGCTTCAGATCGGCCCGATTCTGGATGATGATGGGAACCTGGTCTTCTTTTTCGGATCACAAATGGATGTGACCGCAAAACGAGATGCCGAACGCAAGGCCCGCGAACTGGCGGAAAATGAACTTGTCCATCGCTTGCGCAACATCGTCAACGTGATGGACATTGTTCTAAGGATGACCGCCCGCGAGGAAACCGATCCAAAGGAAGTTGGCCGACTGGCATCGGAACGGCTGCGCACGCTGAGCGATGCGCATTTGCAGACAATAAACCGTCCGGATGATCAAGCGTTGAGCATGATGGAACTCGCGCAGCCAATGTTGCTGGCCTATGCCGTCAAGGGTGCCGCGCAATTCGAACTGGACGGCCCCGCGATCACGCTACCCAAGCATCTGCTGTCATGCCTGGCTCTGGTCCTGCATGAACTGGCGACAAATTCGGTCAAGCATGGTGCTCTTGGTTCCGAGAAAGGGCGGATCACGTTAACCTGGGACATTCAAGATGTCGGGGCGGTTGACACATTGGTTTTCAACTGGACGGAAACCGGCGGGCCGACAGTTGTTGTGCCAAAACGTGCAAGCGGATCGAAAATAATAAGTGACCTTTTAACCGCGACCGGAGGCACAATTGCCTTGGATTGGGCGCGAACAGGGTTGATCGCAAGGGCGCAATTGCCACTGACACTTTACTGAGCGCAGCGCTGTTCTTTCAAATTCGCGGCCTTCTGGCACTCCGCAGAAATCGTAAAATCCGGCCTGATCATACCCCTGTCAGGAAGTGGCAGGGAAAACGCCAAATTCGCCATATTGGGGAACCTGTACTGCGCCTCACGGCAACGCGGGTGCAGGCCGCGCCAGCACCAGGTCGCAAAAGCGTCGGTGATGTCATGGGGGAACGGCACCTACCGGCATTGCAGTAGCTTTTCACGCGATCTCAGAAATTCGACTTCGTTTCTTTCTGCAGCGCTCAGAGGAATGTCGCCTGCGGCAACCCCGACCCTGCACCCCGCATTGGAAAATGCCTTGCGCCCTCTCGCCCCTTGAAAACAATAGCCATTGCGCGCGAAAATCGCATTGCGCTGCATCCAGAGGCTCTCACAACTTTCCGTTGGTTGGTTGCTTCTTGCGCCGACAAAGCCGATCCAATTCGAATGTGCCCATCCAATCGCACCGGTTTCCGTCCTGACGTGGAACCAGACTCCGTCCTGGCCTAGCACCTCAAGGCGGGTTCCCTCGGTCATCTTTAGAATACGCGTGGCCGAAGGGGTCGTGCCGTTGCGCAGAGCAAGAAAACCATCTCCATAGGGATCCAGCCCGGCAACTTCGTAGCCAAACACCGGCTGCGCGGCCGGTCGAGGCCTTTCAGTGGACGGAGCTACAGGCTCTGTGCGGGCTGGATGTGACGCCAGATAAATCCGTTGGATCATCGAAGAATTTTCCCATGGGATCTGGGAACTGTTGGTGTCCTCCACTACGTCGCGACGGACTTTGCGCATGACTTCGTGGAGGTCATCTGCCTGAGAGGGCAAGTGCCGTAACAAGGCCGCGGTAAATGGGCTATTCCTACCGTTTCCATCCAGGGCAACATTTCCCGGTTGTGTTGAAAAGGCGATAAAGGACCCGACACCGGCATCCACCTTGGCCAGACCGCGGGCAGCGCCGCCAATGGCGCGATTTGCTGCTGGAATGTCAAAAGGGTTGTTGCGGCAAGCATCAAGAATGACGATATTGCGATCCGCCTTGCTTTCCATCTCGGAGAGAACGGTTTGCAGCTTGACCGAATTATTGCGAACGGTCTGTTCATCCTGACCGAAAGCATCCACAGGAATGATGAAATTTTCGGCGCCAATCTGGATCGCATGCCCGGAAAAGTAAAACAGCGCAATGTCATCCGGGGCAAGCGACCTGCGAAGGTCTTGCGCATGTTCCAGTATTTCGACACGAGTAAGATCGGTTCCATGAATGACGCGAAACCCCAACTTGCCAAGCACTTGCGCCACGTCGATTGCATCTTGCGCAGCATTTGGCAGGACGAAAACATTCCGGTATTTCGAATTCCCGATAACCAGCGCTACTTTCTCGCTGGCCATGGCCATCCCAGCGCAGATCATGAAGAAAATCAGAATGAAAAATTGACGAAGATAAATCAGCACCGAACCATTCCCATTAACGCGATCACAATCGACGTTAGTGTTTTAAGATACGGATGCCTACCCTGCTGACCGCGACAAGGCTGCTTTGTCAGACCTTGCATCAAGGGGGTAACACCGGAACAGGCAGTTTTCATTTGCCTCAGATGAAGGGATTTACCTTTGTCCTGTCAACGTATTTCACGATTGGCGGGACCATTCAGGTAGGGACATGTATTTCAGCGCAAACCAAAGGCACAGGCGCACCCTCTCCGCTTTTGGCTTTTGCGGATCAGGAATTCAATTCCGCCTTCACTTCGTTCAGCATTGTCAGATCGTCGGCAATACCGATATTGGGCCAGATCTGCTCTGCCCAGATCAGAAACCGTCGGCAGGCCTCCAATACGGCCGAGATCATGTCATCCTGACGAAACTCAAGCGTTTCGGGCAAATAATTGCCCGTCATCGTGACCGTTGTTCCATCACTTTTGAAAAAGAACTTTTCGGGGCTGGTATTGAGGATGAACTTGATTTCCCCCTCGCTCACCAGATCGGAAAGAACCTCAAGTGCCAGTGTTGGCAACACATAGGAAAGCGTATCTTCAATCTCCAATCGCGCGTCGCCAATGACAAAGGTAATAAGACCTTCCAGATGCATGTAGCTTTCGAAACGATCCGGCGTTCCTTTGGCATATTCCACAATCTGGTCTTCGGGAATTTGGGTTTCCCCATCCTTTACCCGTATTTCGATCTCAAAGGTGCTCATGGTCTGTTATTCTTTCTCAATCGGTACCTAGAACTGGTTCCGCAGTGCGGACCTGATCTTGCGCATATCAGCTTGGTTCACATCAAGCACATGAGGATCAGTGCCGGATTCATCGGGATAAAATTGATCCAGCATCACGCGATCCCCGCCCTGATTGGAAGGAATGAAGGTGACTTTCACAGAATAGCCGTCGCCGGTTGAAACGGAGTCCTTTGGCCAGCTTGATCTGGCGCTGTTCAAATCAAAAATGTCTATGGGCGGGCGACGCTTACGGTCGTTGCGGTTTGGAATCGTTGCTGTAGGAGGAAAACCTTCTCTTCTCTTTTTGCGTCGATCTGTCGTCGGCGTAATATTTGCAACCGATGCCTTTGCCAGGGCATCAATACCCGCTGCATCCAAATGCGCAGGAAACAGCGTATTCTGCGCTTTGACATCGCCAAAATCTTGATATTTGCGTGTATGCCGTCCAAGTATATGATCAGCCCTCATATCGATCTGCTGACCGGTCGCGGTAACGAAACTTGACTGGGGGGTCGCAATCGGTTCGCCCTCGAAAGAAGCCGCCGTTTGAATCAAGACAGACAAACTGAGGTTTGAAGATTGTCGGGCCGGACTTGTCGGGCTTGGTGCGGCCAGCTTGTCGTAGAATTTGGTTTTCAATTTAGCGGCTGAGCCTGCATGGCCGTCCCATGCCAGAATGTTTTGCAAGCCTCCACCGGGTTGCAATGCCTTGTCCCTGTCGGTTGGCAATGCCATCGGATCGGCGCCTTCCATGGCTTTCAGCATAGTGTCCAGTTTGACCATATCAGCACCGGAAAACGCCGTTGCCATGGCTTTCAATTGCGTCAGATCAGCGTCTTTTGTGCCTTTGTTGGTAAAGCCATAGCGCATCACACTGCCCAGGCGCTCTTCCGGGCCGGTTCCGAATCCGCCGGTTGTCATCATTTCCTTGAACAACGGCCCTGAGCCTGCAAAATCCGCCAGGACGACCAGCAGTTTCGCCGGGTCTTTGCGTCCCGTGGCATCGGCTTCGCCTTTGCTGAGACAGCCATGTTTATACATGTTGGCAAGAACCTTGGGATGTTTACCGAGGTCGCCGTCCTTCATCAGGGTGCACATTTGTGCCTGTTGCGTATCTCCCATTACGTTGAGCAGGTTTACCAATTCGGCGGGCGAGCCACCACAGCCGGTTTCAAACAACTCAGCAAAGCACTCCGGCTTGGTATTTGTGTCCGCGCCGCCGCTGACCTTCGCCCCAAAGCCGCCCTTGTTCACCAACCCCGCCAGGTTGTCCTGCGCCGTCGCGTTGCCGCTGATGTTTTCCGCAAGCAGTCCAAGTTTGCGCGCATCATTGCCGCAGCCTTTTGCGATCAGCGGGGCCAGCACCTTGGGATGACCCGCAAGGCCGCCTTTGTCGAGCATGGTCTTGAAATTGTCGGCCATCGTGCCGTCGATGCCCTTGATCAAATTGGCAAAACCCGTGGCGCGGCTGTCTGGATCACCGCCCGAAGCCTGTAGCATTTCAGCCATGCAGTTTTCGGCACCAGCAACGCTGCCATCCATGCCCGCATTTGCCAGCAAGGCTTTCATACCGGTCCGGCCGCTATCCGAATTTGTCTTGTCCAGGAGGGCCTTCAGCGCGGCAGGATCATTGCCGCAGCCATCGCGCATCATAACGGCAAAGGCCTTGGGTGCCTGCCCCACACCACCGTCCTTCATCATATTCTTCATCTGTCCGCGACTATCCGGCGTCAAACCGGTCAGTAAGCCGACCATTGCATTGCCTTTGTCAGTGTTGCTGCCGGTAGAACAATTATTAAAGAATTCACCAAGGAACTTTGGCTTGACCCCGGGCTGGGCAAGCCCGCCTTCGTTCAGCCCCTTCTTCAAGGCCTCGCGCTTCGATTTGCTGTCAAAGGCCGTGGCCATGGCGACAAGTCCGTCGCCTCCTGCGGTCTTGACCAATTCGCCAAACACTTCCGGGTGTTCACCCAGACCGCCTTCGCCGATCATGCCGCCAAGACGCTCGCGCTTCTCCTTGTTGTCGAACTTCTTGACCATCTCTGCAATGTCCGATGGCGAGTTGTCAGCGCTCGGCGTCAGCAGCGCAACAAGCGCCTTTGGTTCATTTGCCAGCCCGCTGTCATTCACCAAATCCCGCAGCAGCGAGGCATCTGTGCCAAACCCTTTCAAGACCTCCTGGGCCGCAGTCAGATTGTCATGCTCGGTGAACATCACTTTAAGAGTTGCCGGGCCAAGCCCCTTATTCATCCCGGCAATCTCATCCAGAGTACTGCCGTCGATTTGCATTTTCTTGAGGTTTTCAGCGCCGAGTTCCTGTATCGCCTTTTTGGCGTTGGCTCCGGACCCGAAGGCAACAAAGGTTTCCTTGAGGTTCTCGGCTCCTGCCTTGCCATCGCCAAGGGCTACGATCAGATCGGCAAGTTCATGAGGACTGTAATGGTTCAGCAGTTCAACCACTGCAGCCGTCCCGCCAAGTGCGGTTTCAATGGCACCAAACCTGTCGCCAAAGGCATCGTTGATATCGCGTGCTTTTTCTTCGCCGCCAATGGCTTTGACCTCGTCATCAAAGGTCTTGCGAAGGGCTTCGGCAGCTTTGATTTGTTTGGCGGCATCAGAATTCTTGGCGCTGGTGATCGGCGGAGCAAGAGAAGCATCGATCAAATCCATTGCACTCTTGAAGCGCTTCTTCTGGGAGTCGAGGATACCAACCGGATAGATCTCTGCGGCCTCCAAGGTCAATCTGCGGTTTTGCGCTTCGCGTTCCTTGACCTTCTGGGTGATTGCCTCTGCGGCAAGGCGCAATAGTTCGCGTGCTTTCGTAAAACAATCCACGTCAACTGGTCGCGCCCGCACGAGCACCAGCGCCGCCTGTCGAGCGGTATCAAAACCCGGGCTGTCATCCGCTTCAAACCCTGCGGGTGGCGTCGCCTCCAGCAATTCCCGTTCAAGCGCTTCTGCTTCCGAAACCAGACGTGCGTCAACCGCGCTCCTGATCTCACGAAGCCGGTGCGGCAAGGCATTCACATTGGGAATAATCGCCTGCAATGCGTCAAAATCTCCGGTTTCCAACGTGTTACGCAGGCCGGCGACCTCGCCCAGAAAAGCAAAGAGTTCTTCGGGCTTTGATCCGGGTATCAGGGTCGCATGGGTTTCCCCTTCTTCCACCAAATGGTCGATCTGCGCCTTTAGGTCCCCATAGAGGGCGTCCCATTCGGAAGGTTCCTCATCTGCGCCGTCATCTTCGAATTCCAGTTCATCAAGGAATTCATCAAGTGAAAGGCCAATTTTTTGTGCAAGTTTTCCTGCCCATTTACGCTGTTTTTCTACCGGATCAGTCATACCACATTGGCCCGGCGAATGATCTCGCGTTCAAGTGTGGCGAGAGCCTCGGACAAAGTCTGGCGCAGGGTTAAGGTCACGCCCAGCGGATTGTCGTCTAGCATGCCCAGAACTTCATCGTTCTGCGAAAAAGCCTGCATTTCGTTCACTGCGATACGCAGTTTGTTCTCTTCGGTTTCACGGTCCTTCGGGTTGGCACCATCATATTCGCGCACTGCAACCGCCATGTTGGTCAGCTTTTTTCCCGTGAAAGCCGCCAGTCCGAATTCCGCAATGCGTTGGAACAACGGAGAGTCAAAAGACCTCAACGCATCCTCCAGTTCGCCTATCTGTCTGGCCACCTTGCTGCGGGCTTCGGTCCAGATCCCTAGCAAAGGCGGCGTAGGCATGGCCTTTTGGGACACATCCAACAGCTTTTGGGCCTTGGCGAAATCGCCCGCCGCGATTGCAATATCAAGCGCCTTGAGAATCTCGGGCCCACGTCCCAGCTTTGCAATATCTGCGCGTAGCTCGACCGCCTTGGCAACAACTGCCGCGCCTGGGGTGTCCGCATTTTCGGGCGATACAATCGGGCGGCGAAGAATAAATCGTTCAATAAAGGCTTGTTGCTTTGCGTCGAGCTGAATTGGTTTAGGTTCAGCCATGTTTAATCCTAGAGTCCGTAATAATGCCCTTACGATGGGGCATCGGGTGTCGTTAGGTCAATAGGTGATCGAAAACCGGGCAATGTGGATGCGGCGCGCCCGGCCTACTGGCTCAGGCGATCGACGATACTTTGTGCTGTCACCGTCCCCAGAACATTGTCCCCATCGACCACACGCAACGCCGTATCCGCACCGCTCAACTGATCGATCAACTGCGCCACCGGCGTTGCTGCCGCGATTTGCGGACCGGGCTGATCGGTTGCGGCAGTCATCACATCCCATGCCGTCAAAACGCCCAAGGGGTTCATATTGGACACAAAATCGGCAACATATGCGGACGCAGGGTTCGAAAATATTTCACGCGGGGTGCCAAGTTGCACGATGCGCCCGCCTTCCATAATCGCGATACGCCCGCCCAGCTTGAAAGCTTCGTCCAGATCGTGACTGACAAAAATGATCGTGCGCTTCAACTCGCGTTGCAGGTCCAGCAATTCGTCCTGCAATCGCGTTCGGATCAGCGGATCAAGAGCGGAAAACGGTTCATCCATCAGAAGGATCGGCGCTTCGGTGACAAAGGCGCGGGCGAGTCCGACGCGCTGTTGCATGCCGCCAGACAACTCACCGACCTTGCGATCCGCCCAATCGGACAGCCCCACAAGCGCAAGCTGCCTGTCCGCACGCGCCAGCCGCTCGGCCTTGGGCACAGCAGACAACTCCAGGGCGAGTGCGACGTTGTCGCGCACAGTGCGCCAGGGCAGAAGGCCGAATTGCTGAAACACCATCGAAACACATTCGCGCCGAACCTTGCGCAGGTCTCCCGCAGAACACTCCTGCACGTTTGCCGACCAGTTCCCATCGTTGACTTCGACATGGCCGCGCACCACGGGGTTCAAACCATTTACCGCCCGCAGCAAAGTGGATTTTCCGGACCCTGACAGGCCCATGAGAACCAGGATTTCTCCGGTTTCCACGTCCAGCGAACAATCATGTACACCCAGCACCTGCCCGGTTGCGGCTTCAATTTCCGCGCGGCTTTGACCGGCATCCATCAGTTCAAGTGCTGCATCAGGTTTCTCGCCGAAGACGATGGAAACATTGTTGAATGTGACTGCAGTACTCATTTACCACTCACCCGCAGCATCCGATCCAGCATGATGGCCACAACCACAATGATCAGCCCGGATTCAAAGCCCAGCCCCGTATTCACCTGGTTCAAAGCCCGCACCACCGGCACGCCAAGCCCGTCCGCGCCCACAAGGGCGGCGATCACCACCATGGATAGCGACAGCATGATTGTCTGGTTCAGTCCCGTCATGATCTGCGGCAAGGCATAGGGCAATTCGATTTTCCACAGTGTCTGGCTCGGTGTGGCACCAAAGGCCTGAGCAGCCTCCAACAGGGATTTCGGTGTCGAGGCGATGCCAAGCTGTGTCAAACGGATTGGCGCGGGCAGTACAAAGATCACCGTTGCGATCAGCCCCGGCACCATGCCGATGCCGAAAAACACAATGGCAGGAATGAGATAGACAAAGGTTGGTAGGGTCTGCATCAGATCAAGAACAGGCCGCATAAATCGATAAAGGCCCGGACGGTGTGCCGCTGCAATGCCGATCGGAACACCGACCCCCATACAGACCACGCAGGCCGACAAGACCAGCGTCAGGCTTTCTGTTGTTTCTTCCCAATAATCCTGATTCAGGATGAAGAGAAATCCAATCACGATGAAAACCACGGTTTTCCAGTTGCGTTGGATCAACCAAGTGAGCCCTGCGAATGCCGCAATGACAAACAGCGGATGTGGGGTTTGCAGAACCCAGAGAATCGCGTCAATCAGCCGTTCCATCACCAGCGCAAGCCCGTCAAAGAACCACTCTCCCTTGATCTGAAGCCAGTCGAAAGCGGCTTCGGCAATGTCATCAACCGGCAGCTTATTGTCAGTAAGCCATTTCATGGTTGTTCCTTTCGCAAGGGAGCGCGCCCTTCAGAGAATAGATGCCCGTGTCGTACCAACGCAGGCATCTTTTGCATTTTCTCAAAGGGTTACTTGAGTGCGGCTTCGGCGGCGGCCATTGCATCCCCGCCATCTTTGGTGGTCACACCGTCCAGCCAGCTTCCCAGCACATCTGGATTGGCCTTGATCCATGCTGCCGCCGCTTCTTCGGGGTCTTTCCCGTCATCAAGGATGGCACCCATGATTTCGTTTTCCATGGCAAGGGTGAATTCCAGATTGTTCAACAGCTTGCCCAGGTTCGGGCATTCCTGTGCATAGCCGGCCCGCGTGTTGGTAAATACCGTTGCACCGCCCAGATCCGGACCAAAGAAATCATCACCGCCCTCAAGATAGGTCAGTTCAAAGTTGGCGTTCATCGGATGCGGTTCCCAGCCGAGAAATACGATCGGCTCTTCCTTGCGACTCAGGCGTTTGACCTGAGCAAGCATCCCCTGTTCAGACGATTCGACCACTTCAAAGTCTTTCAGATCAAAGGCATTGTCGTCGATCATCGATTGGATCAGACGGTTGCCGTCATTGCCCGGCTCGATGCCATATATCTTGCCATCCAGCGCCTCTGCCTGTTCGGCAATCGCGCCAAATGACGTAATCCCCAGATCAGCAGCCGCCTTGTTCACGGCCAGCGTATATTTCGCTCCGGTCAAGTTTGCGCGCAGGGTTTCGACAGTACCTGCTTCGCGGTAGGGTGCAATATCTGCCTCCATCGTCGGCATCCAGTTGCCCAGGAAAACATCAATGTCGCCAGCCGCCATTGAGGTATAGGTAACGGGAACCGAAAGGATCTTGGTCTCTGTCGCATAACCCAGCGCATCCAGTACCACAGAAGCAGCGGCGGTTGTCGCGGTGATGTCGGTCCAACCTACGTCGGAAAAGGTCACCTCGTCACAGCCCGCAGCCGCGACAGATGTGGCAACACCAATGGCGGCAGCCGTTGTTGCAAGAAGATGTTTCATTGTGAACTCCCAGTTTTTTGGTCATGTTTTTGTTGATCGTTGCGTCAATAAAAATACCACGACGCCCTATATTGCAACCACTAACACAGCATCAGAGTGCAGTAACACCGCAAACAAGTGACGACAGGTTCACTTCCGCTTGTGCGGACCTGTCGCAATTGAGTTCTGGAATGCAACTGATACAGTCGCTAGGGGCACTCGCAGAAAGGGTACATACATGACCAGGATTACTTCCAGAAGCGAATTTCCCTCCTGTGCTGACTGCAATATCAGACACCGTGCGGTCTGTGCGACCTGCGATACGGATGAACTGCGCCGTCTGGAAGAGATCAAATACTACCGCAGCTTTGATGCCGGTCAGCAGATCATGTTCGAAGGCGACGAAATGGTATTTGTCGGTTCGGTTGTCACCGGTGCCGCCAAATTGTCGCGGACCCTGCCTGACGGGCGCATCCAGATGCTGGGCTTGTTGCTGCCATCTGATTTCATCGGACGACCCGGACGTGAGCAAGTGGGCTACGATGTCGAAGCCATACAGAAAGTGACCTTGTGTTGTTTCCGGCGCAAACCCTTTGAAACGCTGGTCGAGGCCACCCCCCATATCGGACAAAGATTGCTGATGATGTCTTTGGACGAGCTCGAAGTCGCCCGGGAATGGATGGTATTGCTGGGGCGCAAGACCGCACGCGAGAAAATCACATGCCTTCTGGCTTTGATCGCACGGCGAACGGCGTCGCTGCAACTTCGACCGTTGAAAGATTCCCTGTCTTTTGAAATGCCCATGTCACGCGAAACCATGGGCGAATATCTGGGTCTGACGATTGAAACGGTCAGCCGCCAGATGACCGCCCTGCGCAAGGACGGGTTGATCAAGATGGAGGGCAGCCGCACCATCACCATCCCCGATCTCGCAAGTTTGATGGCGGAAACCGGAGATGACACAAGTGCCGCCAGGTTGAGTTAGGATCGGAAAGGCCATGGGACACACCCTCAATGCGCCATGAAGCTCAATGCGCCATGAAGACCGGCACTGAGGCTTCCAGCAGTACCGTGCGTGTGGTCCCTCCAAAGATCGCCTCACGCAGGCGCGAATGTCCATAAGCCCCCATCACCATCATGCCGCACCCCAATTCAGTCGCGCGCCGCTCCAGGGTGGCGGCAATGCCGCCCTCGTCCTTGTTGCACACCGACAGCTCGCATTTGATTCCCTGACGCGACAGATATTGGGCAAAGGCACCGCCAGGATCGGACCGGTCAGGCGCATCCTTGGGCGGATCTACCATGACCACATGCACATAATCCGCCCGGGTCAACAATGGCATCGCCTGACGGACGGCGCGCAAGGCGGTTGCGCTTTCGTCCCATGACACCAGAATATTGGTGGGCGGGACATCAATCGGTTCGGCGTCTGGTAACAACAGCAACGGGGCGCCGGCATCAAACAATACGGATTCCGCCAGGGCGCGGGTGCGCTCAGCACCGGCAATACCTGCCAGACGATATTGAACGACGAGGTCACTGAACTTTGTATGGCGTGCAACTTCTATGGCGCTGATTGCACGGGTGACAGCAATGGGTTCTACGTTCCAGCGGATGTCTTCGTTGGCCAGCTTTGATTTGGCCAACGCGCTGAGTTCGCCCGCTCGCACAACCGTTTCCTCCATATCGACACCAACCGGAAAAGCGTCCAGCGCGGTTTGGACCAATGCCGGGTTGTCAACACCGATCGCAAGGGCAAGCACCTGTAAATGCGCGTCCAGGGCCCGTGCGACACCGACCCCCGCGCCGAGCTGGGCATCCAGTTGATCTTCATCTGTCAAAATCGTGGTGACCGTTTGAATTGACATATGCTCTGCTCCTGTTTCGGCTAAAAATTCACGCGGCGTTGTGCCATACAGAACTTTCGTGATCTTGCCGGCAAAGAAAGCCATCCGTCTTTGATTCAGATCAAAGACCGCATGTCGTACCTAAGGGACAAGCCGTTATGCGAACAAACATCCCATGCACCCAGACGTGGTGCGGGGGTGAAAGAAGGGACAAACCAATGACGTCTGACTATTTCAAGCTGATCATCCTGGCGGGGATCACGCTATTTGCGGCTCTTGCTGCCAGCTGGGGCCGGGATCTGGCTTATCAAGTTCACGCGGTGCTGATTATGTGCATCGCAGCAAGCATGTTCATCTGGGTATTACGTAATACCGATGAAGAACCCAGACCGGGGATCGACCCCAACGGGTATATGGATGATGTCGTCCGTGCCGGTGTGATCGCAACGGCGTTCTGGGGGATCGTTGGATTTCTGGTCGGAACATTCATCGCGTTTCAGCTTGCCTTTCCGGCGCTCAACTTTGACTGGTTGCAACCCTATGCGAACTTTGGACGTCTGCGCCCGCTACACACCTCTGCGGTGATTTTTGCATTTGGTGGCAACGCCTTGATCATGTCGTCCTTCTACGTCGTGCAACGCACCTGTGGCACCCGCCTTTGGGGTGGCAACCTGCGCTGGTACGTATTCTGGGGTTATCAGTTGTTCATCGTTCTGGCTGCGACCGGCTATGTGCTGGGGTCAACCCAATCGCGTGAATATGCAGAACCCGAATGGTATGTCGACATCTGGCTTACCGTCATTTGGGTTGCCTATCTGGTGATTTACATGGGCACGCTGATCAATCGCAAGGAACGCCACATCTACGTCGCAAACTGGTTCTTTCTGAGCTTTATCATCACCGTCGCCATGCTGCACATTGTGAACAACCTGCACATGCCGGTAAGCATCTGGGGCTCCAAGTCGGTACAGCTCTTCTCTGGGGTGCAGGACGCAATGACCCAGTGGTGGTATGGCCACAACGCCGTCGGATTCTTCCTGACAGCGGGCTTTCTGGGCATGATGTACTATTTTGTGCCAAAGCAGGCGAACCGTCCTGTCTTTTCATACAAACTGTCCATTATTCACTTCTGGGCCCTGATCTTCCTGTATATCTGGGCGGGGCCGCACCACCTGCACTACACTGCCCTTCCCGATTGGGCGGCGACCCTTGGCATGGTCTTTTCGATCATCCTGTGGATGCCCAGCTGGGGCGGCATGATCAACGGTCTGATGACGCTGAATGGCGCATGGGACAAGTTGCGGACGGATCCGATCATCCGGATGATGGTGATCTCCCTGGCCTTCTACGGAATGTCGACCTTTGAAGGTCCGATGATGTCTATCCGCGCTGTGAACTCTCTGTCTCATTATACAGACTGGACCATCGGTCACGTACATTCCGGCGTACTGGGCTGGAACGGCATGATCACCTTTGCCGCGCTTTATTTCCTGACACCCAAACTCTGGGGGCGTGCGCAAATGTATTCCATGTCCGCGATCAACTGGCACTTCTGGCTGGCGACAATTGGAATCGTCCTCTACGCCTCGTCGATGTGGGTCACCGGTATCATGGAAGGCCTGATGTGGCGTGAAGTCGATGCACAGGGTTTCCTCGTAAACTCTTTTGCCGACACCGTTGCGGCGAAGTTCCCGATGTACATCGTGCGCGGTCTGGGCGGGGTCATGTACCTGTCAGGCGCATTGATCATGTGCTGGAACCTGTGGATGACCATCCGCGGCGGAGCCCGTGTTGTTGCCCCCGTCGGTGTGCCGGCTGAGTAAGGAAAAACAGATGTCTGATAACGAAAAAATCATGGATTCCGACAAGGATCCAAAGGTCTCCACTCTGTCTGACCTGCCGGAGGAAATTCCGAATGAATTGCCGCTTGAAACCGGCATTCTGAAACGGCACGCTATGATCGAACGTTCGGCGACCCTGCTGATGGTTCTCTCCTTGCTGGTCGTCAGTATCGGCGGCATTGTCGAGATTGCACCGCTCTTCTACCTTGAAAATACCATTGAGGACGTCGAGGGGATGCGCCCCTATACACCACTGGAGCTGACCGGGCGCGAGATCTATGTGCGTGAAGGCTGTTATACCTGTCATTCGCAGATGATCCGCCCGATGCGCGACGAAGTGGATCGCTACGGCCATTATTCGCTGGCAGCGGAAAGCATGTATGACCATCCGCATCAGTGGGGGTCAAAACGGACGGGTCCCGATGTGGCCCGTGTGGGTGGTCGCTATTCGGATGCATGGCACATGGACCACCTGAGCGATCCTCAATCCGTGGTGCCGGAATCGATCATGCCCAGGTATGCGTTTCTGGCCCGCACGCCGATTGATGGCAAACACGTTGAAGACCTGGTCAAGACCCACCGCAGCGTCGGTGTGCCCTATACCGATGAAATGGTCGAAAACGCTCGTGCCGATTTCAAGGCTCAGGCAGACCCTGACAGCGATTATGACGGGCTGCTGGAACGCTATGGTGACACTGCAAACATCGGCAACTTCGACGGGCAGCCAGAGTTGACCGAAATGGATGCGATGATCGCCTATCTACAAATGCTCGGCACCCTCGTCGATTTTTCAACCTTTACCCCAGACGCAAGCCGCTAGGAGGCCACCATGGAAACCTATTCCCTCCTGCGCGAATTTGCCGACAGCTGGATGTTATTGGCAATGACCCTGTTCTTTCTGGGTGTAATTCTTTGGGCCTTTCGGCCCGGCAGCACCAAGGCCTATCGCGACACGGCGAATATTCCGTTTCGCAATGACAGCACCGCAACGCCCGACACCCCCAAGAATGGAGATGCGTCATGAGCGACCCTGAAAATAAAAAGCCGATTGATGATGTCACCGGCATCGAAACAACTGGCCACTCATGGGACGGTATCGAGGAACTGAACAACCCGCTGCCGCGCTGGTGGCTCTGGTCGCTGTATCTTACCATCATCTGGGCCATCGGTTATACCATCGCCTACCCCGCCTGGCCGTTGATCAACGGTGCGACAGAAGGGTTGCTCGGCTATTCGACCCGCGGCGAAGTAGCCGCCGACATCGACGCCCGCGAAGCCGCCAATGCGGAACGCAACGCAGAGCTGGCCAGTGCTGATCTGGCCACCCTGTCGGACAATGATGCACTGTACCGTTATGCCGTGTCCTCGGGGGCGGCGGTATTCCGCACCAATTGTTCACAATGTCACGGTTCCGGTGCCGCCGGGGCCATCGGCTATCCAAACCTTTTGGATGACGACTGGCTCTGGGGCGGCAATCACGAACAGATTGCCTATACAGTGCGCCACGGCGTGCGCAACGAAGACGACGACGATGCCCATTATTCCGAGATGCCCGCCTTTGGCGAAATCCTGGACAAGGAACAAATTCCACCGCTGGTCGAATATGTGCGCAGCCTGTCAGGTCTTGAGTTTGATGCCGCCCTGGCCGAAGTCGGTGCCGACTCCTTTGCAGACAATTGTACGGCCTGTCACGCGGAGGATGGTATGGGAGATCCCGAACAGGGTGCGCCTAATCTGACTGATGCGATCTGGCTTTATGGAGGTGACCGCGAGGCGCTGACTCATACAATCACCTACAGCCGGTTTGGCGTGATGCCGCCATGGGGGGGGCGTCTGTCCGAAGCGCAAGTACAGGCCGTTGCAACCTATGTGCACCAGCTTGGGGGCGGCGAGGCTGATCCTGATCCAGTTACGGATTGAGCTCAACACCCTTCCACAAACGCCGTTGCGGCACTGTTCGCATCAGCCTGCGCGGCGTCGGGGCGCTCTTTTCCCGGAGCGCCCCACTTTCCAGTTGGTCGGTGACTTGCCTTGATGTAGATCAAGGTGCCCCCCATGAGACTAAGGCATAGCCAAGGGGCGAACAGAAACAGGAGCCATCCATGGCCGAGACCCCTCCTCCATCCCTCTATGCCGCACGCGAACCGATCTTTCCGCGCCGTGTGTCCGGTTTTTTCCGAAGCCTGAAATGGTGGATCATGGGTCTCACCCTCGGCATCTACTATTTGTTGCCATGGGTACGCTGGGACCGCGGTCCGAACCTCCCCGATCAGGCGGTGCTCGCCGATCTCGCCAGCCGTCGGTTTTTCTTTTTCTGGATCGAAATCTGGCCACATGAATTTTATTTTGTCGCTGGACTGCTGATTATGGCTGGCCTCGGTCTGTTTCTCTTTACCTCTGCACTGGGCCGCGTCTGGTGTGGCTATGCCTGCCCGCAAACGGTCTGGACCGATCTGTTTTTGCTTGTCGAACGAAAGATCGAAGGCGACCGCAATGCGCAGATCAGACTGCTCAAAGCCAAATGGGATTTTCGCAAATGGCGGCTTCGCCTTACCAAATGGCTGATATGGCTTGGGATTTCCGTGGCCACAGGGGGGGCTTGGGTCTTTTACTTTACCGATGCGCCGACCCTGTTGAGAGACTTGGTTACCCTGGATGCAGCCGCCGTTGCATATATTTCCATCGCCATCATGACCGCGACGACCTTTCTCTTTGGTGGTTTCATGCGCGAACAGGTCTGCATTTACATGTGCCCCTGGCCACGCATTCAGGCCGCAATGATGGACGAAGGCACATTGACAGTCGGTTATCGCGAATGGCGCGGAGAGCCGCGCGGCAAGCACCGCAAGGGCGCAAGGGCGGCCGCCGCTGCTGGGACTGCCACAACCTATGTGGAAACCAACCTACCCGAAGCGGATCAAGGCACCGGCGATTGCATTGACTGCATGGCTTGCGTCAACGTCTGCCCGATGGGCATCGACATCCGCGATGGTCAGCAAATGGAATGTATTACCTGTGCTCTGTGCATTGATGCCTGCGACGACATCATGAGCAAGATCGGAAAGCCGCGCGGATTGATCGACTATTTGGCACTTGAGGACGTGCCGCCGCCCAAAGAGTCGCCCGAGCGTGCCACCTGGAGCCCCCGCCCGATCTGGAAACATGTGCTCAAGCCGCGTACGATCCTTTACACAACACTATGGGGCCTCATCGGTGCCGGTATGGTGTTTGCACTGTTTGTGCGTTCGGACATCGAACTCACTGTTTCGCCGGTGCGCAACCCGACCTATGTGATGCAAAGCGAGGGCTCGATCCGCAACATCTACGATGTTCGCCTGCGCAACAAATCGGGCGAAGACCGGCTGTTCCACCTTTCCCTAAGCTCGGATGAAACCCTGCGCATCGAACTTGAAGGCAGCAATGACCTGAGCGTCCTTGTGCCGGCAAACGAGACCCTGTTACAGAGGGTCTATGTCACGGCACGTCGTCAGGATCCTGCCGCATCCAGCAATCGAACAGATCTGCGCATCTGGGTCGAAGATGTTGAAGCTCAGACCCGTGCAAGCACGGCCACCCTCTTTAACGGCAAGGGAGAATGATATGAAACGGAGGCTTACAGGATGGCATGTCTTTGCGATGTTTGCCGGATGTTTCAGCGTGATCATCGCCGTGAACCTGACGCTCGCCTTTCAGGCCGTCAGCACCTTTCCCGGTTTGGTCACCAAGAATTCATATATCGCCAGCCAGAGCTTTGACGCCGACCGCGCCGCTCAGGATGCACTGGGGTGGACGTTGGACACAACGCTGGTCAATGACATACTGACGCTTGCGATCACGGATGCCTCGGGCGCTATTGTGGAACCCACCGTGATCAAGGCGACGCTCGGCCGCGCGACCCATGTAGCAGAGGACATGACACCCGATCTGCAATGGAACGGCAGCGCTTTGACCGCCGCCGCCCCTGTACAACCAGGCTACTGGACGCTCTGGCTGGAACTGGAGGCTGCAGACGGTACAAAGTTTCGCCGCCGCATTCCGCTACATGTGGATGAACCCGCATCATGACCATGGCCGAAAATCCCGAATTTGACAGTCCGGGTTTGACTGCTTGCCCCGGTTGCGTCGCACGACCTGCGACCAGCCAGGCGCGCACAGCAGGCACCACGGGCGAAACGCTATACTTGTCCTTACCCGCCATTCACTGTGCTGGCTGTATCGCAACCGTCGAACGCGGATTGCTTCAACGGGATGATGTGTTTGATGCCCGGGTAAACCTGAACCGCAAACAGGTCCAGATCACCCATGCGTCCCAAACCGCGCCCGACACACTGATCGACCATCTGACCGACCTTGGGGTCGAGGCGCGCCTGCTGGACCGCGACGCGCTAGGCACGACAAATGATACGGCCGGCCGTGCGCTGTTGATCCGCATTGCCATCGCGGGCTTTGCCATGATGAACGTCATGTTGATGTCTGTCGCCATCTGGTCAGGCGCGGAGGAAGCCACGCGCACCCTGTTTCACTGGCTTTCCGCAGCGATTGCCCTGCCCGCTGTTGTCTTCGCCGGTCAGCCGTTTTTCCGAAATGCCTGGACGGCATTGAAGGTCGGGCGCTTGAACATGGATGTGCCGATTTCGCTGGCGCTGGTTCTTGCCTCCGCCATGTCTCTCTTTGAAACTGCGGCTGGCGGGCATGACGCCTATTTCGACGCTGCGCTATCGCTGACGTTTTTCCTGCTGTGTGGGCGTTATCTTGATCATCGCTGCCGCAGCACCGCCCGCTCTGCCGCACGTGAACTGGCTGCATTGGAAGTCCCGCGTGTGATCCGCGAGACCGCTACGGGACGCGAGACAATCAAGCCGGAGCAGGCTCAGGTCGGTGATCATATTGTCGTACTTGCCGGTGCGCGCGCGCCCGTGGATGGCATTGTGATCGCGGGCAACAGCACGCTGGATCGTGCCCTGCTGACCGGTGAAAGCCTGCCCGTCGCGGCGCAACGAGGCAGCACAGTCAACGCTGGCGAATTGAACCTGTCTGGCCCCCTGACCCTGTTGGCAAAGGCGGTTGGTACGGACACCAGCCTGCGGCGCATGGTCACGATGATCGACGCCGCGGAATCCGCCCGCAACAGCTATACCGCGTTGGCGGACCGTGCCGCACGTATCTATGCACCGGTTGTGCATCTGCTGGCCTTTGCCGCCTTTGCGGGTTGGATCATCGTTTCGGGCGATGCGCGTCTGTCGATCAATATCGCCATCGCGGTCCTGATCATCACTTGCCCCTGCGCCTTGGGCCTGGCGGTGCCTGCGGTCTCTACCGCGGCGGCTGGCAAATTGTTCCGTGCAGGCATTCTGGTCAAGAATGGAACAGCACTTGAACGCATCGCCGAAGCGGACGTCGTTGTCTTCGACAAGACCGGCACCTTGACCGAAGGCCAGCTTGAAATCGCGTCATTGGATGCCTTATCTGACTCTGACCTATCGGTCGCGCTTGCTTTGGCACAAAGCTCGAACCATCCAGTGGCTCAGGCGATTGCCCTGGGATTGCAGGATAATTCCTTAAAGGCCGCTCCCCTGAACGGGATCAAAGAGATCCCTGGCCAAGGATTGCGCGCAGTGTTCAAACATCTCGATGTCCTGCTGGGATCAGCCAGTTTCACCGGGGCCGCGCCTACGGATTTGCCCGGTGCCTGGCTGCGCATCGGCGATGCTGCCCCCGTGCATCTGAGCTTGCAAGCGAACCTGCGCGAAGGTGCCAGAGAGATGGTTGCCACTTTGCAAGCCAGAGGTTTCGAACTTCATTTGATCTCGGGGGATACGCCAGCGGCAACCCGCGCAGTTGCCGAAACCCTCGGCATCACCAAATTTCACGCCGGGCAAACCCCTGCCGACAAGATCTCCTATCTCACCGCATTGGCCGAACGAGGCCATAAGGTGCTGATGGTTGGTGACGGGTTGAACGATACCGGTGCGCTGGCCAGCGCCTATGCATCGGTGGCACCGGCAGCGGCTGCGGACGCTGCGCGGGCGGCCTCGGATGTGGTGTTACTGGGACGCAGCCTCGCCCCCTTGCCGGAGTTGATTCAGACAGCCCGCAGCGCCAAACGCCGGATTCTCGAAAACTTCAGCATCGCCGCGGGCTATAATGCCTTGGTGATTCCCTTGGCGGTTCTGGGTTTTGTCACGCCCTTGCTGGCAGCGATTGCCATGTCGACCTCTTCCATCACCGTCTTGCTGAACGCCTTGCGTCTTTCGCGAAGGGCACGTCAATGAATATTCTGGCTGTTCTCATACCGGTTTCGCTCTGCCTTGGTGGCTTGGGGCTTCTTGCCTTTTTGTGGAGCTTGCGATCCGATCAATATGACGACCTTGACGGCGCTGCGTGGCGTATCCTGCTGGATGACGACACCGCCGGGCCTGACTTGGACGAAAGTCGGGATTTCCCCGAAGATCCACGTTCCTGACCATCGCTTGCGCCAGCTGTTTCACCTGATCGTCATTGGGCGCATTTTCTGCGTCCGTGCTCGACCCTGCGGATACAAGGGCAAACTGCGCACAGACTGTCATGAATCCGCTTCCTTTGCGGGGGCCTGCCTACCGACAATCAATCCATGCCTGACCGTCCAGTGGAGGTGTCTTTTATTTTCTTCGACAAAATTCGTTATGCTGTATAACAATAATTCCGAGCCAACAGAATCGGCAGAGTATCGGCATATGGCAACGTCAGGATCACAACTGCGCCCCGGCGGGAAATACCGGACCCCTGCTGATCAAGGCCATCACGCCTCCGCGCAAACGTAAGGACATCCAGATGAGCGAACCCATTCTGAAAATCGACGTTGCGGGGCCGGTCGCGACACTCACCATGAACCGCCCGGACAAGCGCAATGCCATGTGTGAGGAACTTTTGCTGGCGATCGATGCCTTCTTTTCAGCGCCCCCTAAAGACCTGCGCGTGGTCATCATCACGGGAACAGCGGGGCATTATTGTTCGGGGCTGGATCTTTCTGAACATGTACACCGCTCTGCCGAAGACAACTTGTATCATTCGCGCAAATGGCACGAGGTCATGGAAAAGATACAGTTCGGGGGACTGGCCGTGGTATCGGCGATGTTCGGAGCGGTCATTGGCGGCGGGCTTGAGCTTGCCGCATCGACCCATGTACGCATCGCCGAACCCTCAACCGTTTTCCAACTACCTGAAGGGCGTCGCGGAATCTTTGTTGGCGGTGGTGCCACAGCACGGGTCAGTCGTCTCATCGGCGCGGACAGAATGACGGAAATGATGCTGACCGGGCGAAAATACGACGCCCAGGACGGTGTTGCCCTGGGGCTGGCCCATTACACGGTCGCAGAAGGGGCGGCAATGTCCCTTGCCGGGGAACTGGCGGGCAAGATTTCGCGCAATGCGCCGCTTTCAAACTATCTGATGATTCAGGCCATCGCCAAGATCAGCGATATGTCCCAAAGTGACGGATTGTTCGTTGAATCCCTCGCCGCGTCGGTATCGCAGACAACGCCGGATGCCACAGAAGGGCTGACTGCTTTTCTTGAAAAACGCCCACCAAAATTTCGGTAATCCAATGCCCCTGACAAAACCAGAGATCACACCATCTCCTGCCCCGGTTCAGATCAGCGATGCAACCCTGCGCGGTTTTGTGGGCTATCACATGAAACGCGCCTTCAATGTGGTTCAGGCTGACCTTACTCATACGCTGAAGCCTTTTGGCCTGCGTATGTTGACCTATACCGCATTGGTGTTGATCGCTGACAATCCGGGGTTAAGCCAGTCACAACTGGCAGGCGCAATGGATGTGGAGCGGCCCAACCTGGTGGTTATCGTCGATCAATTGGAGCAACGCGGGCTGATCACCCGCGACCGCGTACCGACGGACCGGCGTGCCTATGCCTTGCATGTGACGGACAAAGGTCGCCAGCTTTATGAACGCGCGGTAGCTGCCACCAAGACCCACGAAGCAAACCTTCTGGAAGCCTTGGCCCCCGAGACACGCAAGACGGTGGTCACCGCGCTGCAGCTCATCCAAAACGCCAATCAAAAGGGTAAAGTATGAAACGAACATCAGACTTCCTGCCTCACTCCGTGCAACGCGAAGACCGTGCGGATGGCACGATCCTGCTGCGTTCGACCTATGAGATCGGGCCCGTCGCCCGACGCATCGGCGATTGGCTGGACCATTGGGCGGAAACTACGCCCGAAAATGTCTTTATCGCAGAACGCAGCGGGGACGGTTGGCGCAGCCAGAGCTATGGCAGCACCTTGCAAAAGGTCCGCAACATTGCGCAATCCCTGCTGGCACGGGGTATGGGGGCGGAAACGCCGATCCTGATCATGTCGGGCAATGGGGTGGATCATGGATTGTTGACCCTTGCTGCACATTATGTGGGCATCCCGACTGTGCCGGTGGCCGAACAATACTCCCTGATCCCTGCAGCGCTTGGCAGGTTGGAACATGCCGTGAAACTGGTCCAGCCTGCGATGGCCTTTGTAGACGATGCGGCGCGCTACGCCGCCGCTCTGAAGGTAGATGCGCTGGCAGATGTTGAAATTGTCGCTTGCCAGGGCCAATCCGATGGCATCACTTCGTTTGACGATCTGCTCAGGGGCGATGGCGGCATTGACCTGGTTGCGGCACAGGCCACCGTCACCCCGGATACCATTGCGAAAATCCTGATGACATCGGGATCGACGTCCGAACCCAAGGGTGTCCTGACCAGTCACAAGATGATCTGCGCCAACCAGACCCAAATTGCCGACGCCCTGCCCTTTTTGCGACAACGCCCGCCAAGAGTTGTGGATTGGCTGCCCTGGAACCACGTCTTTGGCGGGTCACATAATTTCAACATGATGCTGGCAAATGGCGGATCGCTTTACGTGGATGATGGCAAACCCGCCCCGGGGCTGTTTGACCGAACTGTCGAAAACCTTGGAAAGGTGGCGGGAACCTTGTGTTTCAATGTTCCTGTCGGCTTTCAGATGCTGTTGGACGCGCTGCGACGTGATCCCGGTTTTTGCAGACAGTTTTTCGAACACCTCGACCTGATCTTTTATGCCGGCGCGTCCCTGCCACAAGATGTCTGGGAAGGGATTGAAACCCTTGCTCTTGAGGTGAAAGGCGAAGTGCCCTTGATGACCTCGTCCTGGGGGCTAACCGAAACGGCTCCGGCGGTGTTGATCCAGCAGGAACCAACCGACCGCTCCGGCGTCGTCGGGGTACCGATGACGGATGTCGTGGTCAAACTGATCCCCGATGACGACATGCGCTGCGAGGTGCGCGTCAAAGGCCCCAACATCATGCCAGGTTATTTCAATGCGCCGGAAAAGACGGCGCAGGCCTTTGATAACGAAGGCTATTTTGTCACCGGTGATGCAATGCGGTTTGTTGACCCGCAAGACATGAACAAGGGTCTCAAATTCGACGGACGGATCAGCGAGGATTTCAAACTGCTCACCGGTACGCGGGTGCGCGCAAGCCAACTTCGTCTGGACATGCTGGCGGGTCTGGGCGGTCTGGCCGCTGATCTTGTGATCACCGGCGCGGATCGGAACGAGATCGGTCTGATGATCTTTCCCAATATGACCGAAATCGAACGCCGGGGCTTTTCAACAGCGCAAAGCAACGGTGTCTTGACCGATCCTGCGCTGTTGGCCGAGGTCAACACATGCCTGGCAACCCATGCCAAAGGCAGCAGCAGTTCAACCTGTGTGTCCCGCGCCATCATACTGGGCGAACCTGCATCGATGGCCCTGGGCGAAATGACAGCCAAGGGTAATCTGAACTTTCGCAAGATACTGACCCGTCGCGCCGATCTGCTCATGCGGCTTTATGACAATGCTGACCCTGCGGTCACGACACTATAGGGACACCACAATGGTCGATCTGACTAAAATCCGCGCCATCGACATTCATACCCATGCCGAAGAACCTTGTGGTTGTCACGGTGATGACGGATACGACGAATTGCAATCCACCATGGCCGCCTATTTCGGCGCCCCGTGGAAACACCCCCCAACGATCGAGGAAACCGCAGCCCATTACCGCGACCAGAACATCGCCGCGGTGATCTTTCCCGTCGATAGCGAACGTGAAACCGGCTACCGCCGATACAAGAACGAAGAAGTCGCTGAACTGGCTGCAGCAAATGACGATGTCTTGATCCCCTTTGCGTCGATTGATCCATGGAAAGGCAAGATGGGCGTGCGCGAGGCGCGGCGCCTGATCAAGGAGTTCGGCATCAAGGGGTTCAAGTTTCACCCCACGATGCAGGGTTTTTACCCTAATGACCGCATGGCCTATCCCCTGTATGAAGCCATTGCCGAAGAAGGTGGCATCGCGCTGTTTCATACCGGTCAAACCGGTGTCGGCTCGGGGATGCCCGGCGGCAACGGCATGCGGCTGAAATACTCCAATCCGATGTATATGGACGATGTCGCGGTTGATTTCCCCGATATGAAGATCATTCTCGCCCATCCGTCCTTTCCCTGGCAGGAAGAGGCGCTGGCCGTCGCGCAGCACAAACCCAACGTCTATATTGACCTTTCCGGATGGTCGCCGAAATATTTCCCCGAAATTCTGGTGCGCTATTGCAATACACTGTTGAAGAAGAAGGTGCTGTTTGGTTCGGACTGGCCGATGATCACACCGGAACGGTGGCTGGCCGATTTTGAGAAAATCGCGATCAAGGACGAGCTGCGCGCGGACATCACCAAGGGCAACGCGGCACGTTTACTGGGGTTGATATAGCGCCATGCAATACCACCTCAACGGCTTTCGCTCGGGTGATCCCTGCGTTCATCCGGCAGTCGACAAAAACGAGGCGGTCGATGTCCTGATCGTTGGCTGCGGGCCTGCGGGATTGACACTGGCGGCACAGCTTGCCGCTTTTCCTGAGATTTCCACCCGTATCGTTGAGCGTAAATCTGGCCCGCTCCAAATCGGACAAGCGGACGGCATTGCCTGCCGTTCGATCGAGATGTTTCAGGCCTTTGGTTTTGCCGGAAAGGTTTTGAAAGAAGCCTATCACGTAAACGAAGTGGCCTTCTGGCGGCCGGATACACAGGGTGTTCTGCACCGCGCCGACCGCATTCAGGATGTGGAAGATGATCTCTCGGAAATGCCTCACGTCATTCTGAGCCAGGCTCGTATTCATGATTTTTATCTTGAGGTGATGCGCTCTTCCCCACACCGGATGGAACCGCTCTACAACCGCGATTTGATGACCCTGACGACGCAGGAGCACGGAGATTTTCCTGTCACGGCAACCTTTAATACAGAAAAGGAGAACATTACCGAAACAATTCATGCCCGCTATGTCGTGGGCTGTGACGGGGCCCGCAGCAAGGTACGCCGCGCATTGGGCCACCAGTTGAAAGGCGCGGCAGCACGGCAACTTTGGGGGGTGATGGACATCCTTGCGGTGACTGACTTTCCCGACATCCGACTGAAATGCGCCATTCAGTCAGCGGAACATGGGAGTATTCTGATCATCCCGCGAGAAGGCGGCTATCTGGTGCGGATGTATATCGAACTGGACGCGCTGCACGGGGATGAACGTGCAGCAGACCGCAATGTCACGGCTCAGATGCTGATCAGCAAGGCCCGTGCCATTCTTGCGCCCTTCACCCTCGATGTGAAAGACGTGGCCTGGTGGTCGGCCTATGAAATCGGGCAACGGCTTTGTGATGGCTTTGACGATGTACCAGAGACAGAACGAACCCAGCGGGATCCGCGTATCTTTATCGCCGGTGATGCCTGTCACACCCATAGTCCCAAGGCCGGTCAGGGCATGAACGTGTCGATGGCCGATACCTTCAATCTGGGGTGGAAGCTTGCAGCGGTATTGCGCGGGCAGGCCATCCCTGCCCTGCTGCACAGCTATTCATCCGAAAGACAGTCCAAGGCAAAAGAATTGATCGATTTTGATCGTGACATGGCCCGCCTGTTCAGTGCCCGCCCCAAGGATGCTGCCGAGGCCGAACAGTTCCAGCGCTATTTCAAGAAACACGGTCGCTATACAGCGGGGGTCGAGACCCGGTATGCTGCGTCGCTGATCACTGACAGCGCGGCGCATCAGACCCTCGCAAAGGGCTTCACAATTGGGATGCGGTTCCACTCTGCCCCGGTGATCCGGCTGGCGGATGGCAAACAGATGCAACTGGGCCATGTCATCGAGGCAGACGGCCGCTGGCGTCTGTTCGCTTTTGGCGACGCGCAAGACCAGGGCCAACAGGGGGGCGCAATTGCAAATCTTTGCGCCTATCTGTCGCAATCCCCCGACAGCCCGATTGTGCGCTACACGCCTGCCGGGCAAGACATCGACAGCGTTATCGACACGCGCGCCGTCCTGCAACAACCGCATCACAAGGTGTCATCAGAAATGCTGCCGTCTCTCTTGCTGCCCCAAAAGGGGAAGTTCGCATTGAAGGATTACGAAAAGGTATACTGCCCGGATTTCAGATCCAGTACCGATATTTTTGACTGCAGAGGCATCGACCGCAAACAAGGTGCCCTGGTGATCGTGCGCCCGGATCAATATGTAGCGGCGGTTCACCCGATCACCGATCCTGGTGCCACCACAAAATTTTTTGCACGCTTTATGGTGCAGCGGTAAAAACGTCGGTAAAGCAACCTCATGCGGCGTCTAGCGCGGATCAGACAGCATCCCCGAAACCTGCAGACCCCACTCGAACACAACCAAGCAGATAAGAACAGACCGGTCCTTGCTGCGCGACATGTTGACCGGCAGAGAAAATGGCGGAGGGGGTGGGCCTCAAATCCAACCTTCTCCACCCTAAGCCATTGTTTTTACTCGGCGTTGGCGCCACCCTCGGCCGGCAGTCAAGTATGCTTCTTCTCGGCCTCTTCTTTCTGGCGCGCACGTTCTTCTGCCGCATCGATCCGTCGGCCGATCCCCTGTCCGACCTTAACAACCTGACGTCCCAAGAAGCGGCTCGGACGCGACGTAGCGACCTTGTAACCCATCTCAGCTAAGTCCACGGTCGCCTTCATGGTGCCGGTCACAGCGACGCCGATACCTTCCTCAATCGCCTCGGCCTTATCGACGCCTTCACGATGGCGATCGATAGCGTGATTGATGCCCCGGAGAGTGGCAAAGATGCCTAGACCGCTGAGGCCACCGATCACCGCGTCCATCGCCGTATCAGGGAAGTCGACAACTGATCCGCCCAGGGCGAGATCCGAGGCGCTGTTTAGGTCGGCATTCGTCATGCCGCCATCGATGGCGCCGGTCTCCACGGCGACTTCGCTTGTCGCGATGACCGGGATCTCAGGATCGACGCTTTCGATGTAGCCTGCGCTGTCCGTCGCCTTCACTTGGAACTCCATCCCGTCAATCGTGATGTCGGTATCCGGAGTATTGAAGTGTTCGTGGAGCGTGCCGCCGGTGCTCTCTGTGACATGCGCCTCGAAAAGCGCGCCCTTTGTGAGAGACGCGAGGCCCGCAAGGCTCTCGGGCTCCATGGCAAGCGTTTGAAGCCAAATTTCGCTGTCGCTCATGCCATCGAAATTGCCATTGACTGAGCGCAGCGCGTCATAGACCTCGCCGGCTTGTGAGATGTCCTGCCAGGCGGAGACAGGAACCGACAGCGCCGACAGGATAAGCGCATCTCGTGCAATGGTGTCCCCGTCGAAGGTTTCCTGCCTTCTATCCGGAACGGCGCCAATGACGGTTTCCTCGATCCGCCGTAGCCTCTTGTCGATGCGCCCGGCCACGGCGTCTAGTTTTTCTTCAGCCTCCCGAATGGTCTTTGCATTACGCGACAGGAAAAGTTTGACGTCCCGCTCCAGATCGCGAATTTCTTTGTCCATCTTGTTGTAGTCAGGATAGTCATAGCTGAGCTGAGTCCACCAAGACTTGCCTTTTAGCATCTCGTCGACATCGGCTTCGAGCTGGACCCTTCGAACCTTGACCCGCGCAAGCCGCTGAATGGCTGCGTCGCGCGCGGCGAGGACAGGATGCGCCTTGCGTGACTGGGCAATCCTCGCTTTAGCCGTCTCCCGCATCTTGGCCACAGCTTCTGTTACTGCTTCGCGCCGGCGAATTTTCTCCAAGCGATTCCACTCGAGTTCTCTGAACCGTCGCGCTTCTTCCAATCTCGTCTCGATCGCCGGTATCCAGATCTCGACGAGCTGCCTCAGATGCGGAGCAAGCTTTGTCTCACGAAGATCCCTGATTCCGCGGTCGATCGTGCTCGGATCTTCCTCGTCGCACAGGCTCTCGAGTTGCCTACGACGCGCCCTGTACTCTTCGCACTTGGTCCGGCTTTCCTGCGCCTTGCGACCTTTCAGCGCGCAAATGAAAAGCAAAAGGAGTGCGCCGATTACCCCGACAGCGAAGCCGGTCGTCTCCTTGCCTGCATAAAATGCCCAAGCTGTCAAAGCCGCAGCACCGAGAGCGAGTAGGATCGCATGTCGCCGATGGCGATCGGCAGACTCTTCAAATTCGCAATCGAGCTTGGCGTCTGTCGGTCTGATTGCGGTTCTATTCAACCTGGTCCTGAACGCATCTTCGCCGTTTCTATATATGCTCGCTATAGCTATGCCCTCAATTTACCCAGCATGATTGAACTCCCACAGCTGAGATTTCAAAAGCAGCCCTCAGTTTGGCACCAGTGTTGCCGGAAGATGCCAGCAAAACAAGTGGATACCGATTCGGGGACCGCAGTCACGGAAAAGTCCTTCGCCACGCACTTCGAGCCGCCAAACAATGTCATCGAGAGCCTGACTGCCTCGTTTTCCAGCGCTTGTGCCAGACTCCTCGAGCGGCTTTCGTTTAGGCTCTGACAGGTCAATGTCGCGCAAATCTCGGTGTTGCTTACAGGCAGCGAATATCCTCTGGAAGTCAGACCGCGGGAATTCTCGCCTCGTCCTTCAGCCAAAGCTCCTCGGAAACGTCAAAAAACTTCATTGCATCATGCACTTGCCCACGTCAGTGTCGGAGGAGCAGGCGTGCGCGCCTTATTCTCATCTTGTAGGCAGCACAAATGCAAATCGAACTCACACTGGAACAATCCAAAGCCGTCGAAGCAGTCCGACAGTTCCTCGAAGACGATGCCGCCGACGTTTTCATCCTCGCAGGAAGCGCCGGAACCGGCAAGACGACGATGATCGGGAAGCTCGTGGAGATCGTCGCGGATATGAAGCTCTCCTGCGCGCTAGCGGCGCCGACGGGGCGTGCGGCCCGGATCTTGGGGGACAAGGTCGCGCAGGCCACTGGCTGGGAGGTCCAAGCCAAGACCATCCACAGCCTGATTTACGCGCTCGACAGGCTTGAGGTGAACGAGGACGCCGAGGCACCGAACGACCCGGGTCTGCGATGGTTCTTCCCGCTCGCGGAGGACGAGCCGGCAATGTCGGTCCTCATTGTTGACGAGGCGTCCATGGTCGGCGACCGGGAAGTCCGTGGTGACGTGATCCGTTTCGGGTCTGGCCGTCTTCTCAAGGACCTCGTTACCTTCGCGCGGTCCCGGCGCAGAGAGGGCTCCGACGATCGGCTCGTCAAGCTTCTCTTCGTGGGCGACCCAGCTCAGTTGCCTCCGGTCGGAGAGGAAGAATCGCCGGCCCTATCGCCGCAGCGACTCGAAGCCGAGTTCGGGCTGACGGTGTCCACCTTCCAGCTCGGAACGGTGATGCGCCAGCGCCAGGGCAGCGCAATCCTTGAGCGGGCCACCGAGATTCGGAAGGCGATCGCCGCCGAAGTCTTCAACGCTTTCTCGTTGGAGCCGGATGGCGAGGAGATCGTCCGGATCGAGTCCGAGGTCGCATTCGACGTCCTCGAGCGGAGCGTGCGATCGCGCGGCTCGAGCGTGGCTGTTGTCCGGTCCAACGCCGCCGCGCTGGAGTACAATCGCGGCATCCGCGAGCGGCTCTGGGGCGACGCGTCGCGCCCTGTGCAGGTCGGCGATATCCTGTTAGTGAACCGCAACGCCCACTTGGTCTCCCTGCGCAACGGTGTTCTCGTCAAGGTGCTGGACGTGACGCCGGCAGCCGAGCGCGCCTCCGTGCCGGTCAAGGGCGCAGGGAGCGTCGAACTCTCCTTCCGGGACGCAACCGCCGCCTACAGGGAGGCCGACGGGACCGTCGTCAGACTGCCGTTCAAGATACTCGAGAACCTTCTCGACTCTCCGGGGCGGGAATTGACGCCCCTCGAACAGCGGGCGCTCCTCGTCCACTTCCGCCAGCGGAACCCGCAACTGAAGCCCAGGTCCAGAGAGTTCGCCAAGAATCTCAGAGCGGACCCGTACTTCAACGCAGTCCAGGTAAAGTTCGGCTATGCCATGACATGCCACAAAGCGCAGGGGGGCGAGTGGGATGCCGTCAGCCCAGATCCGGCCAATACCGGTGACGGGAGCCAACCGATCATTTCGCGGCCATGCAGGCCGTAAGCGCCACGCACATCCGGCTTGCCAGTCTTCTCCGACAGCGCCTCGGGCTGGCCCTTGCACCACCCAAAGCACAGCCGCCCCGCCACAGTGATCGAGTCCACGAAGATCGTGTCGTAGCGGTCCAGTGCGGCCGGATCGCCGAAGCGGTCGCAGACGGCCTTGTAATGGGCCGGACTATAGGGCTGCTCGTCGCGCAGCGCCGGGTTGGGTCCGCCGATGAACACCGCGAAATCCCGGCATTCCGTCCAGGTCCGCGGCCGGATGCTGTCCCCCTCCCAGCCCTCGATGGCGAGATCGCCCGCTTCGAGATCCATGAACAGCGTGCGGTCAGGATCGAGGGTCCAGAGCAGCGAGGTTTTCCCAATACCGGATTTCCCGAAGATGCACCCCTTGATGCCGCGCGGCTCGGCCAACCGCTGGTCGGCGCTGATGATGGGGAGGCTCACTGGTCGCCCCCCTGCGCGAGGATCTCGACCTTCAGCGTGCCGGGCCGGACGGTGCG
>NZ_JAPMLQ010000004.1 GCF_026410305.1 Sulfitobacter sp. F26204
GGCGTGGGAGAGTAGGTCATCGCCAAACCTAACAAGAACTCAGAAACATAAATATCTCTCTAACGATAAAAATACAAAAAAATCAAACGGTGTGAGCGCGGTGAACTGTTGTCGTCGCTCTTTTTCGCGTAAGCGTAAGAGGCGAAACAGAATTACCGGGATGATACCGTGGTCCGCAAGGGTTTCGCCGCAGTGCCAGTACGGTCAGCGTCAATTATGACAGGGCTGGTCAATGCGGAAACAACAGAACCGTCAAAGTTGGTCTTCGGACACAAGGATCTGGTTAGCGGTCTTACCCAAAGGTGGGTCTGGTTGATGGCCTATTTCTGTGCATTGAAAATAAATAATGCTTCACCGTTGATCCTGTAGTCGTTGATCAGGCGTTCTGCAGTCGGCCCTGTGAGCCAGTTCTCCAGACGTTGGCTCGCCTCGGCCTTAACATGCGGATGCCGTTGTGGGTCTATCGGGAGATAGGCATATTGATTGAACAGGACCGGGTCGCCGGAAAACAACAGGGCAAGCGATCCCTTGTTACCAAACTTAAGCCAGCTGGCCCGGTCTGAGAGAATATAGGCATTCAGCCCGGTTGCCGTGTTCAGGCTGGCACCCATACCTGATCCTACGGCTTTGTACCATGTACCGAAGTGATCAGGATCAAGCGAGGCGGCCAGCCAGAGGGCGCGTTCCTTTTTATGGGTGCCACTGTCGTCACCACGGCTGACAAAATTTGGCTTATGCAAGGCGATGTGTTGCAGCGCATCGATTGCATCATCTGCCTGGCGGATCCCGGCGGGGTCGTTCTGTGGACCAACAAAAACAAAGTCATTATACATGATTTCGCGACGATAGGGGGCAAATCCCCTGGCGATGAAGGCATCCTCTGCGCTGCGGGAATGCACGAGGATCGCGTCAACATCCCCTGCTTCGCCCAGGCGCAGTGCCTGTCCGGTGCCAACCACCAGCAGTTGCACCTCTAGCCCGGTTTCCTGAAACAGGATCGGCAACAAAACATCAGATAAGCCGGAATTGTGGAAACTGGTTGTGACGGCAAGCTTCATGGTTTCGGCGTTTGCTGTGGCACCGAAGAGGCAAGCAACAAGAGCTAGAACACGGATCATTCGACAATATCTCCCTGAAAAAATGCTTTGGCTTCGGCTGTGGCAGGAGCCGAAAGAAAATCGGGTGTTGGGCCATGATCGTGTATACGGCCATTCAACAAAAAAACCGCATCACTGGCAAGGCGACGGGCCTGCCCGAGATCATGAGTAGTCATTATGACGCGGGTGCCTGTCCGGTTGGCATGCTGCAGGACGGTTTCAATCTCTCGAGTGGAGCGTCCGTCAAGATTGGCACAGGGTTCGTCGAGAAAGAGGACCTTGGGCTTGCGGATCAAGGCGCGGCCAAGGGCGAGTTTTTGTTTCTCGCCGCCTGATAAACGCGGGGCAGGGTGGTCCAGCATGGTTGCCAGACCAATCCGTTCGCTCCATTCGAGAACCTTGCTTGCGATCACCGGTTTGGGCAGCCCGAGTAGTTGGAGTGGATAGCCCAGATTTTGCCGGACCGACCGGCGCAACATCACCGGGCGCTGAAAAACATAGGCCTGCATTTGTTGCGCCTTGCCCTCTGATATGGACCACTTCACAGACCCGGTGCTGATACGTTCGATGCCGTGCAGCACCTTGAGAAGGGTGGTTTTGCCCGCACCGTTGGGGCCGAGTACGATGGTGAACCCGCTGCCCGACAATTCGAGATTGATCGGCCCCAGTATGGTTTTGCCGCGCCTTTTGACAGAGACCTCTTTCAGGCGCAGGGACAGATCCTGCTCTACCATATGCGATCTCTTTCGGTTCTGGACAGGGAATGGATTGTAAAGTTCACCAGCAAGGCGAGGGCGATCAAGACAAAGCCCAAACCCAGCGCGAGGGCGAAATCGCCCTTGCCGGTTTCCAGAGCAATCGCAGTAGTTAGGACCCTTGTGGCATGGTCGATGTTGCCGCCAACAATCATGATCGCGCCGACTTCGCCTATGGCGCGTCCGAAGCCGGCCAGCGCGCCTGTGAGCAACGCCCTGCGCCCGTCCCAGATCAGCGTGGCTATGCGTTGACGGTTACTGGTGTTCAGCGAGATCAGCAGGTCGTGATATTCCGACCAGAGTTCACGCATTGCCTGATGGGTAATTGACGCGATCAGCGGCGTTATGATGATGACCTGCGCGATGATCATTGCCGCAGGTGTAAAGAGCAACCCAAGCACGCCAAAGGGGCCGGAACGGGACAGCAACAAATAGACGATCAGCCCGACAACGACAGGTGGCAGCCCCATCAGGGCATTTAATGTTGCAATCGTGGCGCGACGAAACCGGAAGCGGCGGATGGCAAGCCATGTCCCGAAGGGCAAGGCAAGGCACGAAGCGATCACCAGTGCGGACAGGCTGACCTGAAGCGAGCGCAAGGTGATCTCGACCAGATCGGGATCAAGCGTAACAATTAGCCGAAAAGCTGCCAGAAGTCCGGCCCAGATGTCGTTCATATGTGAACCTGTCCTACCAGCCGGGCCGCGTCACCGAACGGGGAAATGCGCCGTGCCCGCGGTGCGATCCTGACTGAAAATTCCGAGAACCCGGAGGATCATGTTCATGCCGACCGCGTTCAAGTCAATTGTTAGAAATGCAATCAACATGGTTTTCATGGCAATCCTTTCTGTAGGCTGCAGGGGTCGAGGGTGGCGCGTCGCCGTGACCCGCTGACTTGCATTTCATGGCTCCTGCGACGCGGGCACAACATGAATCGGCAGGCGTGGATGTTTTTGTTTCAGCATGGTGTGGGGTATTTGTCGCCTCGTCCCGGATCGCATGATGTTTGCGTGCTTCTTGTTCGCTGGCCGAAGTCATGGCGTCAGCAGCGTCTTCCATGCTTACCGTACTGATGTCGTGACGGGCAAGGATAACAGTTGGCAGAAAGAAACGGACACAGGCAATTCATGACTGTTTGTCGGGAGGGGGATGCCGGTTTGATCGCGGCCAGGGTTAGGGGCATCGGCGCTGGACGCGAAATCTGTTGGAAACGTCAGAATACTTTTCGAAGAACAAGGGACACTAAACCCCTTTGGGTGCCACATCCGATACCAGCCGCATGCCCAGATGTGCGGGTGGCGCGCCAACGGCACAGCCGCCACGGGCAGGATCGCGCTCCAGAAAGGAAATGGCGGCGATATGTTCCCCGCCGACAAAGAAGGCGGGGCAGCGATCGCGCGACGGGATACCGTCAGACACCCCGGCGTAACAATCCGATGTCCATTCCCAGACGCTCCCGTTCAGATCGACGATTCCGGTTGAGGTGGTCGCAAAGGCACCTTGTTCGCGCAGGGTCCGTTTGGTCCTCGGGGTGGTGAGATAGGCAGAAGCCCAGGTCAGTTCCGGCGCGGTAAAGATCGGGTCCGGCTCCTGGGGGAGGACCTCTGCGGCCATATGTTCCCATTCCGCTAATGTCGGCAGGCGAAAATCATGGCCGGTCACGCGATTGATCCAGGCAAGATACTGGCCAGCATCCGCATGGGACAACCCAGTGGCCGGTGTTGACTGCCCATCCTTGCCGGCAGGGGCACGCAACACAAGACTGCAGGCACCGGCATCGTGACAGAGATTCCATTCGGCGATGGTCACTTCGTATTTCTGGACAAAGACCCTCCTGTTGTCAGGCATCGTGACCGGGCGTGGTGCCAGTGTTGGCAATAGCGACAAATCGATGTCGCGCTGGTCAAGCTGCTGGACACCTACAAGACCCAGCCCAATAATGGCCGCCAGCCCCGCAAACATCGCGGCAAGGCGTCGTTTGGTTGTCGGGGAGGCGGTCTTCATTGTCGTGCTCCTTTACCGTGTTCAGGTTGCAAATTCCCGAGGCGCGACGACCTGTTCCATCAAGGTATTGTCCCATTCACCTTCGACCACGAAATGTGCAGTGGCACCCAGCAGCGCGGCCTCGATCAGGTTGTGGTTCACATAGGCGTAGACCCCTGGTTGCTCGAAGGTATAGAGCGCTGCTGCAGCGCTGCCGCCGCGCACGAACCATGTCTCCATGTCGGTATGGGGCGCGTCACTGAACGAAGTTTCCCAGACATAGCTGCCGTGCCCGCCGATCAGGTGTGGACGGCTGTCGCGGTTGGCCTGGTTGTGGATCATCAGGACGGTTTCACCAACCTTGCTTTTCAAGGCGTTTTCGCCAGTCAGGGCACCGACGGCTCCGTTGAACACCGAATGGGTCGGGGTCAATGTGCGCATGGCTTCGATGCTGTCTGAATAGTCATCGCCCGCGGATTCGTAAGTGCGGTAATCGCCGTTTTCGTCCATCGGCAGGTAGTAGTCCTGTTCGCCGATATAGGCGATGGAATCATAGATAAGCCGGTTCCCGTCCTTGTCCTTGAGGCCGTCGCGCGGCAAGACCATGACGGCACCGTTCATCCCGTGGCAGACGTGATAGGGGATCATCGCGCCGCCTGGGGCGCAGTGATAGGTAAAGCAGCCAGGTTTGGTCGCCTTCCAGCGCAGCACGGTTTCCTCGCCGGGATAAACGTGGGTCAAGCCGCCGCCGCCCAGGGCACCGGTTGACGCGTGAAAGTCGATATTATGCTCCATCTGGCTGTCTATGGGATTGCGCAGGGTCAGTTCGACCATGTCGCCCTCGTGGCAGATGATCAACGGACCGGGAACCGAGCCGTTGTAGGTCAGCGCCCAGATACTGGCACCTGTGTCTTCGTCCACCACCATCAAGCGCTCAGTGGTGTCCATGGTGATCTCGATGATTTTGGGGCCACCGGTTGCAACCTGTTCATGCACCGGCGCGAAGGGCGGCGGAACCAAATCCATCTTGACGCGGGTATAGCCGGACAGATCGGCAGGCTTTGCTGTGCTGTCCTTGGTTACCTTGTCCGCAGTCCTGTACAAGTTGGCGGAAGCTGCATTTGCAATTTGCATCCTGGGGGCACGTGTAGAGGCCAGGGTGCTGGCACCGGTCATGGCTGCCGCACCGGCAAGGACAGATCCACGCAAGACATTGCGGCGGCTGGTTTTCATAAGGCCAGGATTGATAAATTTGGTCATTTTTTCCTCCATCGGAAAAGTGGTGCGGCGCCGAAAACGGATGGCACCGCGAAATTCGCGCTACAGCTTGCCAAGCTGTTCTTCGAAACGCTCTTTGGCTTTTTTCGGAACGCGGCCTTCAAAGAAATCATCGGGTGTCGCATCGGCGTCACCGACTTCGATGGTCATCACCATGCCCATGGCATAATGGGGTTTGCACATGATGCCGTAGACGCCTTCGACATCGAATGTGGCCTCGACTTCCTTGTTCATCTTGCCTTTGAAGCTTTCGGCACCTTCAGGCATCATGCCTTCAATGCTTTCTGCGTTGTGCCCCTTGTCTGTGGGCAGGAACAGGACGGAATCACCTACGGCAATTTGCAGGAAAGAAGGTTCGAAAATCATTTTCCCTTCTGCCCCTTTATTGAGCATTTTTACCTCATGGGTTTCCGCCAGGGCGGTTGTGGAAAGGGCAAGTCCCAAGGCGAGAGTAGTTAATGTTGTGCGAAGCATTGTTTTATCCTTTCAAGTGCTGTTGGGCAGTGATTAACACTCCGCTTGCGACACTCTTTGCGCTGGGACAAACAAATGGCAGTGTGTTGTCGAATGTGATCAATTCAATGGCCAGCGAAGGTAGCCTGTGCAAAGAACCGATATGAGAAACGCTAGACCCCAATCGCGGCTCGACGAGAGCCTGCTGACCAACGTACCGCCGTTTTCAAAACTGGAAACGCGCCAGATCCGCGAGATCCTGGATCTCGCCAGTTCGCGTCGTTACAGCGAAGGTACGACCGTGTTCCAGGAAGGCGAGGATGCCGACCGCTTTTTTATGTTGTTGGACGGATATATCCGCGTGGTGCGCATCACGCCGGGAGGGGAGCAGGTGATCGCGTTGCACATTCCGAGCGGACAGCTTTTTGGCATTGCCAAGGCGCTGGGTCACACAACCTATCCCGCCACGGCTGTTACGGCGGCCGAATCCATTGCCTTGTCGTGGCCGACGCGGTTGTGGGAACAATTTGTGACGGAATATGACGGATTTGCCAGTGAGACTTACAAGACGGTAGGCATCCGGGTGGCCGAAATGAATAACCGCATTATGGAAATGGCGACGCAGCAAGTTGAACAGCGCATTGCCAAATCACTGCTCAGGCTTATCAACCAGACCGGGCGCAAGGTTGCGACCGGGATCGAGATCGATTTCCCGATCACCCGTCAGGATCTGTCAGAAATGACGGGGAGCACATTGCATACGGTCAGCCGTACCTTGAGTGCCTGGGAAAAGCAGGGGATGGTGTCGAGTGGCCGCAAACGGATCACCGTTTGTGAACCTCACGAGCTGGTCTTGCTGGCAGAGGCAACGGGTTAACGGCCTGGTGCAGCTCTAAATAAAATTCATCTATATCCAATCCGTATTCGGCGCAGGCATCCATGACCGTGTGGAATGGGTTTACCATACATCCCACGCAGAGCATCCTGTGACGGATGAAGACTGCCACGGTTTCCGGCCAGTTTGACATCAGCATATTCAGCGATAAGTCGGGATCATCCAGACGTTTTGCGTGCATGACGGCCTCTCTTTCAGCCCCGCAGCCTACCATCGCAAAGTTGAGAAACATTGCGCTGGCGCAAACTTCATCCCGACGTCCCGCGGTATCTGAGGGAAATCCAATAATGATCGGGGGCCGCGCAAGATGGCTGAGTTTCTAACTAAAACGAGGGCACGCAATGTGTTCTACGGCGGGTCGATTTTTTTCGTCGTCGTCTTTATCGCGCTCAGCGCGCAGAGCCACAAATATGTGGTGGATGTATCTACGGCTGGCATGCCGCTGACTGACGAGGTGATCCTGGGCAAACACGTCTGGGAACGGCATTCCTGCATCAACTGTCATACGCTGCATGGCGAGGGGGCCTATTTCGCGCCCGAGGTCGGCAATGTGATGACACGTTGGGGTGTTCAGGATGAACCGGAAGAAGCATTCGAAGTGCTGAAAGGCTGGATGGAAGCCCAGCCCAGCGGCATCGAAGGGCGGCGCCAGATGCCTCAATTCAACCTCACCGATGAAGAGCTTCGTGCATTGGCCGAATTTTTGCGCTGGGCTGATCAGACAGACACACAAGGCTGGCCGCCAAATGATGCGGGCTAAGGGGAAAGTTTCATGAAATATCAATCACAAAGAGTGGCTTATGCCTATTTTGTCTGCGCGATGGCCCTGTTCGGGATTCAGGTGTTGGGCGGGCTTCTGGTCGGCTGGATATATGTGTCTCCCAACTTCCTGTCGGAGCTTTTGCCGTTCAACATCGTCCGAATGATTCATACCAATGCACTTATCGTCTGGCTGTTGCTGGGCTTTTTCGGTGCGGCATATTTTCTGGTACCCGAAGAATCCGAGCGCGAACTCTATTCGGTCAAACTGGCCTATCTGCAACTGGCTCTCCTGATGGTGGGAACCCTGGGTGCCGTCGGGTCCTACCTTGTTGGAATTCACGGCGGACGCGAGTTTCTTGAGCAACCGCTTTGGGTCAAATTCGGTATTCTGGTTGCTGCATTGATCTTCTTGTTCAACATTTCGATGACGGTTCTGGCAGGCAAGAAGACTGCGATTACCAACGTCCTGTTGATGGGGCTTTGGCTGCTGTCGCTGTTGTGGATTTTTGCCTTTATCAACCCCAATAACTTGTCACTGGACAAGATGTATTGGTGGTTTGTTGTGCATCTCTGGGTCGAAGCGACCTGGGAACTTGTCATGGCGGCGATCCTTGCCTTCCTGTTGCTCAAGCTGACCGGTGTTGACCGCGAGGTGGTGGAAAAATGGCTGTACGTCATTGTGGCCACCGCGCTCTTCTCGGGCATTCTTGGCACGGGGCACCATTTCTACTGGATCGGTCTGCCGGGATACTGGCAGTGGATTGGCTCCATCTTCTCGACCTTCGAAGTTGTGCCCTTTTTCCTGATGATGTCCTTTGCCTTTGTCATGGTCTGGAAGGGCAAGCGGAACCACCCCAACAAGGCAGCGCTGCTGTGGTCGCTGGGGTCCAGTACGGTTGCATTCTTTGGCGCAGGCGTCTGGGGTTTTCTGCATACGCTGCACGGCGTCAACTTTTACAGCCACGGCACACAGATCACCGCGGCGCATGGCCACCTGTCGTTTTATGGTGCCTATGTGGCATTGAACCTCGCGATCTTTAGCTATGCGATGCCGTTGTTGCGTCAACGCCAGCCGTATAATCAGGTTCTGAATATGGCCAGTTTCTGGCTGATGACAGGCGGTATGGCCTTTATGACTTTTGTGCTGACCTTTGCCGGGACCATCCAGACCCATATGCAACGCGTTGTGGGTGACTACTATATGGAGGTACAGGATAGCCTGTCGATATTCTATCTGATGCGTTTTGGTGCCGGTCTGGCCGTTGTGATCGGTGCACTGCTGTTCATCTATTCGCAACTGGTAATCCGTAACCGCGAAATTATCGAACCCGGTCCGAATGTGACCGTTCCGGGAGAGTGATCATGAAGGATTATATCACAACATCCGAAGTGCCGCATTATGCCCCGTCCGGGCGCGAATGCGAGTTGTTTGAAACGGCATATGACAATGGTTTGCCCCTTCTTTTGAAGGGGCCGACCGGCTGCGGCAAAACACGGTTCGTTGAACATATGGCGGCAAAACTGGGCAAGCCCCTGTTTACCGTGGCTTGCCATGACGATTTGTCCGCGGCGGATTTGGTCGGACGCTATCTGCTCAAAGGGGGGGAGACCGTATGGGTTGATGGCCCGCTGACCCGCGCCGTGCGCGAAGGTGGTATTTGTTATCTCGATGAGGTCATCGAAGCGCGCAAGGATGTGACTGTTGTGCTGCACCCGTTGACCGATAACCGTCGCACCTTGATGATCGACCGTACTGGTGAAGAACTGTTGGCTCCCAAGGATTTTATGCTGGTGGCGAGCTATAACCCTGGCTACCAGAATGTGTTGAAGCGGATGAAACCATCGACCCGGCAGCGTTTTCTTTCGGTGACTTTCGAATTCCCGAAACCCGAACTGGAACTGGCGGTGGTTGTGGGCGAAAGCGGTCTGGAAGAAGGGCGCGTTGCACCGCTGGTGCGACTGGCGGGACATATCCGTGCGCTTTCCGGCATGGATCTGGAAGAGGGGGTATCGACCCGTTTGCTGATCTATGCGGCGACGTTGATGGCTGGTGGCATGGGGGTGATACAGGCGATCGAGGCTGCGATCATCGAACCGCTGAGTGACGATGAAGATGTGCAGACCGCACTGCGGGACCTTGTTTCGACGGTCTACGGATAGGGGGTGCATCATGCATTTGATGGATCTGATGGAACCCGAGGAAACCATTGGCAACCTCTGGCACGATTTGGCCAACGGCATGGGGGCTGATCGGCTTTACCCTGAGGCGGTCGTGACATTTGATCAGATCCGTCCGAGTCTCGCCATGTTGTTTCGCGCCCTGGGGGGCGAAGCAGGTGTCGAGATTGGCGAGGCTGCAGCGACGATTGTCCGCCATCGCCGCAGCATGCAGCGCAAATTGGGTACTGAACGGGAAAAGGAATATGTCGCGCGTTTCGATGGCGAACGGTTGCGCCTGCCGCCCTTCATCGCCACATTTGCGCATGCGACACTGAACCGTGCCGCTTATTTCTGGCTGGTTGCCCTTGCGGCCAAGGCCAAGGTTCCACCGGTCGCATCCAATAGGGTGATGGATGACTTTGCACAAATCCGGGCGAATGGCATGGCGGGAGAGCAGGTTTTCGAGATCTGCCCGGGCCTGCGCGATGCCTATGTCCAGATGTGTGAGAACGTTCTTGTTGCGCGTTCGACGTTGCGCCTGCCAGAAACAGAGGCGGCGATGGAACAGGTGGTGCGCGACCAGTTGAATGGCGTTGTGCCACAGCTGCCACAGGCCGAGAATGACCGGCGCTATCTTTCCTATTTACCCGTGCCCTTCTGGTTGCGCTTTGGCACGTCCCAGGCGGGCGAAGCGGCCGTACATGCTCAAGAAGATGCCGCGCCGCCACCAGTCGCCGCGACGACACCTCGCAAATTGGGGAATCGGAAAGATCGCGACGAAGCCAACCGCAAGGACAGCTTTATTCTGCACCGTTTTGAATCAATCCTGTCCTGGGTTGAATCGATGAATTTGAATCGCAGTGTCGATGATGACGACGACCAGAACGCGCAAAAGGCTGCTGATGATCAGGACGACATCACATTGTCCAAAGTGAACAAGCGTGCGGCCACGCGTCTGCGACTGCATCTGGATTTATCTCCGGCAGATGCTGATCATGAAAACTTGGCAGGGGAATTCACCTATCCTGAATGGAACCACCGTAGTCAGATCTATATGGAGGCTCATACCCGCGTATTGGATGCACCTGCCTTGCCGGATGCCGAAAACGGCTTTGTGCCAAATGCGTCCCGGATCCGAGAGGTGCGCAGACAGTTCGAAACACTGCGACCGCGCCGTATCTTGAAGCCGCGCCAGATCGATGGTTCCGACCTTGATCTGGATGCCCTGATTACCACACAGGTGGATCTGAAGGCGACAGGCCAGGGAAGTGACCGTATATGGCAGTCGGCCCGCCAGATCGACCGGGATCTTGCCGTGGCTTTCCTGATCGATACCTCCCGGTCCACGGAGGCCGCCGTGGGTGAAACCAGCGTGATTGATGTGGCCCGCGAGGCGCTGGCCGCCCTTGCCGCCGGTATTGATGCGGCGGGTGACACTTTGGGCATCTGGGGGTTTTCATCGTTGCGCCGTGATCGCGTGTTTCTGACCCGGTGCAAAGGTTTTGAGGACAAGTTCGGTCCCTCCATAACCGATAATATTTGTGCATTGCGCCCCGGCCATTATACCCGCCTGGGTGCTGCAATCCGACATACTTCGGCGATGCTTGCGCAGCAGATGGCTTCGCGCAAGCTGTTGATCGTACTGACGGACGGCAAACCGAATGACCTGGACCATTACGAGGGCCAGCACGGGGTCGAAGACAGTCGCATGGCGGTGCGCGAAGCGCGCCGGAGCGGGCAATCGCTGCACGGTGTCATCATTGACGAAGACGGGCAGGACTGGTTCGCACGCATTTTCGGGCGGGGCGGGTTCAGTCTGTTGTCCACTCCCGAAAAGCTGCCCCGGACCTTGCCTGATATTTACCGTACACTCACCCAGGAGACTTGAAATGCGTTATCTCACAACTTTGCTTCTGTTGCTGGCCGTCCCTGCCTGGGGTGCCAGCTATGAGCGGCCGATTCCGCAGGTCCAGTCGGCCACCGCGGAGATGTGGTTTGCCATTGCTTCTCTGGCTTTGATTGGCGCGTTGTGGCTGGTGCATCATCTGGTGATGCGCAAATGAAAACCGCGGGCTGGTCATCGCGGCGCATCGCGCTGGTACTTTACCCCTTTGCGGCTGGTGCTGCGGGGGTGAATGTGTTTTTCGCGGCGCTGATCGGCAGTTGGATGGGCGGCCCGGTCTTGTCGACCACATGGTCATTTGCATTGGGGTGCCTGATCGGGGTGCCGGCAACGATTGCATTTTCACATCATATCAAGCGATTGATGGATATTGCCGAAGGAAAGGCCACAAAATGATGATTTCCATGACCGAAGGGCAACCGGTAATTGACGCCCATGATTTGGGGCCGCTTCTGGGCCTTGAGCCGGCGCAAGTTCCAGTAAAGATGCGCAGTGGCGAGATCACCAGCCGCTTTGAAACCGGCGCGCAGGAGGATGCCGGTCGGTTCCGGCTGACATTTTACCACAACGGCACGCGCCTGCGATTGACCTGCGCCCAGGATGGTAGCGTCTTGTCGACCAGCCGAGCCCCTGTTGGAAAATAGCAATGGCACAATCGACATCTGAACAAATGCGCCAATGGCGCGGTCCCGCGGTCCTGAGTTTCGGGTTCCGGCCGCTGTTCTTTCTCGCTGCGCTTTGGGCGGCCGGTGCAATGGTGGCTTGGGTCCTGATGCTTAGCGGGCGGTTCGCGCTGCCGACGCGGTTCGATCCTGTCACCTGGCATGCTCATGAATTCCTGTTTGGCTATCTTGGCGCAGTGATCGGGGGTTTCTTGCTGACGGCGGTGCCGAACTGGACCGGACGCTTGCCCGTGGTGGGCTGGTCACTTGGCGGATTGGCGTTTCTTTGGGTGGTGGGACGGTTGTGCGTTGCCCTGTCGTTATATTTGTCACCAGTATCTGTCGCCCTCGGTGATATGGCGTTTCTTCTGGCCTTGTCGTTGGTGATCCTTCGGGAAATCGTTGTTGGCAAGAACTGGCGCAACCTGCCGGTGCTGGCCTTGATCGGGGTGTTCCTGATTGCCAACCTGTTGTTTCATCTTCAGGCGGCAGAGGACGGATTTGCAGCGCAGGGATTTGCCCAGCGTCTTGGTCTGGCTGTGGTTCTGATGCTGATTTCAGTGATTGGTGGGAGGATCATCCCGTCTTTTACACGAAACTGGCTGGTTAAACGTGGCGCAACGACCATGCCCGCCCCACCGATGCAGTGGTTCGACAAAGCCTGTCTGGTTGTTACGTTTGCCATTCTGTTGCTTTGGGGATTTGCGCCTTTGCATGTGGTGACCGGGGCGTTGATGCTGATCCTGAGCGGACTGCACATAGCGCGGCTGGCGCGCTGGCGGGGTTTGCAGACCTTGGTTGATCCGATGCTATGGGTGTTGCATGTTGCCTATGGCTTCCTGCCCTTTGGGGCGCTTGCCATGGCAGTGTCGATACTGATGCCAGAGATGCTGTCGCAGGCAGCGGCATTGCATGTCTGGACGGCGGGAACCGTTGGGTTGATGACCGTCGCGGTAATGACACGAGCGACACGGGGTCATGCGGGCGAGGAGCTGCAAGCGGATCGGTCAACGGTCGTGATTTATTTGGCCTTGATCGGATCGGTCCTGTTGCGGGTCTGTGCGGACAGCTTTGCCGGTGTGCGGGATCATATGCTGCATGGTTCGGCCCTGTTGTGGTGTGTTTCCTTTGCTCTTTTCCTGATCGCCTATGGGCCCATGCTCCTGCGTGCGAGGCGGGAAAGATCATGACAGGCTGGATTGACTTTGCGGCTGTTCTGGCGGCCTTTTTCCTGAGTCATTCGATACCCGTTCGGCCGCGCATACGCCATTTGCTTGTCCGGGCGCTGGGCGAACGGGGGTTTACAATCGTCTATTCTCTGTTGTCGCTAGGTATGCTTGCCGCGGTTATTGTGGCGGCGGGCCGGGCACCTTTTGTGCTGTTATGGCCGCAAGCACCCTGGCAGCATCATGTAGTTCTGACTGGGATGTTCGTCGTCTGCTTGATTCTTGCCTTTGGCCTTGGGCAGCCCAATCCCTTTTCCTTTGGCAGTGCGCATAATGACCGGTTTGATCCGCAACACCCCGGCATCGTCCGCTGGATCCGTCACCCTGTTCTTGTCGGTCTCGGGCTTTGGGCTTTGCTGCATATGCTGCCCAACGGTGATCTGGCCCATGTTATTCTGTTCGGCATTTTCGCAGGCTTTGCGTGGGTAGGTCGCAAGATCATTGACCGACGCAAGCAGCGCGAGATGACAAGGGAGCGATGGCACGCGATTCAGGCCGAAATCAAGAACAGCCCGCCAAGGAAAATGCGGGGCAACCTGTCCTGGGTAATGGTCCGCAGTGTCTTGGCTGTTGGTGTTTTTGCCCTGCTTTTGGCATTTCACAGCTACGTCATCGGCGTGTCGGTTGTTGAGTTCTAGACGCGGTTATTTCTTGAGCAAGGCGGCGAGTGCGCCGGATGGTTGCACCACATCCGCGAGGGTATAGCCATCAAGCGTTGCAAAAAACGCCTCCTGTGCGCGCGACAGAGGGTCACGCAATCCACATGCAGGCAGGATCAGGCATGATTTGTCAGTTCCGAAACATTCGACAACCGGATCATTGCGCTTCATGGCGCGCACGACTGCGCCGATGCTGATCCGTTCCGCCGACCGTCCCAGGGTCAGACCGCCATTTCGTCCGCGTTCGGATTCTGCAAAGCCTTCCGCGACAAGCTGTGTGGCGACCTTGGACAGATGGTGTTCGGACAATCCGTAAAGGGATGCAATTTTGGATGTCGGCACCCGAGCGGGCGCATGCACAGCCAAGGTCATCAAGACCCTCAGAGCGTAATCAGTGAATTTGTCCAGTTGCATGTTTTTATATTTAGCATTTGAAATACGGAATTAAAAGCGTTAGATAATGCGCATGTGGAATACCAGATAAGGAAGATTCTCATGACGCTTTCCGAAGCCTTTCTATGGCCGGGTACCAAAGTTTGCGAAAGACTGGGCGTTGACCCGGAGGGGGAAGCAGGATTGATCCGCTGGTTGGTCAACACGCTTGTCTATCTGGTGCTTTGCCTTGTTTTTGTCTGGATATTCGTAGTGTGAACATGCCGCCACGTATACCCGTCACGCCGGCCCAGATCGAGGCAGTTGTGGCACAATTCTATGCAGCTGTCCGCATGGACCCGATATTGGGACCGGTCTTTGCCAGGCATGTGGCGGACTGGCCATCGCATGAGGCAAAGATTGTGCGGTTCTGGCGAAATGCGCTCTTGTTGGAGCGGTGCTATGATGGGAATCCGATGCAGGTGCATGCTGCCGCCGGAAACGTCAAGCCGGACCATTTCGTGGTTTGGCTGTCCCTGTTCGAAAAAGTGCTCCACGAGGAACTGCCGCCCGCGCTTGCACAGTCCTGGTCACTGCTCGCGCAACGGATAGGACGCGGGTTGAGTTATGGCCTGCCCCAGTCAACCGGTGTGAACGCCCCGCCTGTTCTGGGGTGATGGAACAGGCACGTTGAGATCTGGATTGCCTGACCCATGCGGCTTCAGAGTGTCAAAAACACCGAAAAATTGATTTAGCCAGACTTGCGACATCGATCTTCCTCTGCCGGTCTTGTTTGATCGGCAGAGGAAATTTGTTGTGGACGTGATGTGCACATCCCGATGTGGATGAGGAAACGCCCGAAGCCCGTCGTTTATTCAGCGGTGATCACGGACATGACCAATGCGCCGTCGATCTTGATTGGACCGTCTTCTTTGGCACCGAGGGTATATTCGAACCCGCCGGTTTTCATGCCACCTGTTTCAGCGTGAACCATCAGCATCAGCATGTCTCCGGCTTTGACTTCTTCTGTCAGGATCGCGGCGACATCCATGTTTTCGCCCATGCGCAAGGGTGCATATCCGACAACGGGACCAGGCTTCATCGTGCTATCTGTCCGGTGCACGACCATCCAGCCGTTTTCTGCGGCGACAACCTTGTCAGCGCTGACGACACCGTTTGCTACCGACTGGTTACTGGCGTCGACAGCGGGAACCGGTGCATGACCATCTGCAAAAGAGGCTGTTGCAAGTACGCTCAAAGCGAGTGCTGATACGAAATTTTTCATTGGTGTCTCCATGTTGTTTGATGAACAGAAAGCCCATCAGAGTAACGAAGCCACGCAATACCGGTTCAGGAAGTTTCACGCCCTGCGAAAAAACCTTTCCGGGGGCGCTGTAATCGAGGGATTGGTGTTGGTGCCTACCTGCAAATGCACACTGACAGACGGTAGTCAGCCGATGGTGACCGAGGATAGGCAACACGGCGATAGCCGCGCTCAGAGGACCTGTTCCAGCACCGCCTTGAGTATATCCTTGAGTGCAGAGGCGCTGCGTTTCGTGGTGCCAAGTTGGTCCTGCAACAGGAAGCGGAACACACCGTCAAGCAGCGCATATTGTACGTCGATCTGTGCCGGGGCGGTGTGCCCGGCGCGCTCGAAGGCAAGCGCAACAACAGCGGCAAGCATAGCCTCGATTTCGGACGTAACCGGGCGGAAGGTCTCATCAAACAGGGCCTGATTGCGGATGTCGTACCACAGCCGATGCGTCATTGAGTCCTTAGCAATCGAGATGGCCAGCGCCCCTGACAAAGCATCAATGACCGCCGCGCGGCCGGTTGCTTGTTTCAGCTTGGTTGTGATTTCGCCAACGAATTCCTGTTTGTAGATCCGCACACAATAAATAATCAGATCCGACCGGTCTTCGAAATAATAATGCAGAATGCCCAACGACATATCGCTTTTTGCGGCGATGTCGCGCAAACTGGTGTTGGCATAGCCGAGTTCCTGCAATGCCGTGATGGCACTGGCCGCAATCTGACGTTTCTTTTCGTCACGCTTTGCAGACTTGCGTTCTGCACGGGCTTTGAGTTTGGCGGGCATTTCGTTCATGATACTACGTAGGTGTCATAGCGGGCCGGATGCAAGATCACAAACGGCCCGATGTCCCCTTATCCCAGCAATGCGTTCAAAAAGATGCGCGGCAGCTTGAACCAGCTTGGTCTATATTGAAAGGCCGTGAGAAGGCGGCCAACCTTGTCCTGTTTGCGGTTGGTGATGAACCACGGCGGACGCGGCAGAAGCGTGAACTGGCCGGACAACAGCCCGCGTGGAAATGGCCGCCATGGTGCCTGAATCACCACGCGTTCCGTATTTTCGAGCATGAACGTGTTGTGCACGGTTCCGATGCCTGATTGCACATCCTGTGGTGTGTGACCGGGGAATGCCCCCCAGGGGCATGCAGTTGCCAGAAAGGCCAGACCGGTCCAGGCATTGACCGCAATGGTGCCATAGCGCAGGTCTGCGATGATCTCCTCGAACCGTTGCGTGCCAATCTCGCTCATGGTTTTGGGATGAATCAGGATATTCGCGCCAAGGGTGCCATGCAGTTGATCATTGGCATAGGTGATGGCGTTGCGCAGGTAGGTTTCCGCATCGGGTGCATCCATGTCATGAGTTGACATCGCGGGTGCAAAAACCTCGTTGTTGCGGAACCATTCGCTGTCATCGGCGTCATTGATGACAAGCGAGGGCGCAGTTCCCCGCGGCACCTCCTTCATGGCTTTTGCCTTGCCCCTAAAGGTATCCAGACGGTCCATTGCGCCGGGGTAATATGCCCCGCGGGTAGACTTGCGCGCCACGGAACCGATGTTGGACAACAGTGTTTGGGCCTTGTCCCAGCCCTTTGGCATGATCAGAACCTGACAGGCAACGCAGTTAAAGCCGGAGTTGTGCAATTTATGGGTGGCGATATGTTCGGCCTGAAACTGCAAATCGGCATCTGACCAAGGGCCGGGTACGACGATGGTGGGGCACACGGCACCCAGTTCGGAAGTGAACCTTTTGTTGTTTTTTGGAGTGTTCGCCTTGCGGTTCTCTTCGCCTTCGGCTCCTGTCCCCCAGACAATTGCATCGTGAGTCGAACCTGCGCCGGTGACATGCAGCTCTTCGACATTCTCATGGGTCGTAAGATAGGCACCAGCGGATCCGTCGCCCTTGACGATGCGCAGGGCATCACGGTCGATCAGGGGTTTGAGCGCTGCGTTCAGATATTCGGTCAGGTAGTCATTGACCGGGTTCATTTTGAGAATGACCACCTGATTTTCCAGGAACAGCTTTTGGAACACGTCCAATGGTGCGATCGAAGCGATATTGCCAGCCCCCAGAATCAGCGCGACCTTGCCCTTGCGTTCGGCCAGGGGAATATCATAGGCCAGCGCCGCATGTTCATGCATGTTTGTCGGTGTCACCCCTTGCTGCATCCAGATTTCGGCTGTGACGCCGGACAGCAGCAAATGATCCCAGATTGAATGTGGCATGACCTTTACAGCGGTTTGACCGGTCACAAGTTTGCGTGTGGGCAGATGTTTCAGGAACTCCTTGTTTTCCATTTGGCTGAGGGTCAGCATCAGGCCGTTACATGCGGACATGACCGCATAGGGGCCGGAAGTCCATTCCTCGCCCGCCAGAGGAGATCCATTGGGTATCTGCTTTTTGCGTGCAGCGGTTTCGGCCCAGCCTGCGGCAACGTCCATCAGGCAGTCTTTGACCTGTTGCAATAGCGCGATGCGTTCCGCGATGCTGGTGCGCGCCCAGGTGTCTTTTGCGGCGTCGAGCGCATCGAGTGCTGCGTCGTATTCCTCGATGTGGGAAGTCATCATAGCACCGTCCATTGCATTCTCCTTTTGAATTAGATTGCCGCTATGCGGCGTATTCTGCCTTGATCATATCGGCACATTTTTCCGCGATCATGATGGTCGGGGCATTTGTGTTGCCCCCGATCAGGGTGGGCATGACCGACGCATCCACGACACGCAGGCCTTGCATGCCGTGCACTTTGAGGGTCGGGTCGACAACGGCCATGTCATCTGTGCCCATTTTACAGGTGCCGACCGGGTGATAAATTGTATCGGCGCGGGCGCGGATATGAGTTTCCCATTCGGCGTCGGTCATATTGTCCTTGAGGTCGAATAGCTCGCGTTTGGCGTATGCGCCCAATGGTTCGGCCTGCATGATTTCTCGGGTCATCTTGGCACCCGCGATCATTGTTTCGAGGTCGCGGCGGTCCGACAGAAATTTCGGATCGATGCCGGGATCAGCCAAAGGATCAGCGCTGTTCAGGAATACTTCGCCGCGGCTATGAGGGCGCAACGCGCAGACGTGACAACCGTATCCATAGCCCAGATGGAGGCGACGGGCATGGTCATCTACAACAGAGATGACAAAATGCAATTGTACGTCGGGCCGTGACAGCGTTGTTTCTGTCTTGAGAAAAGCCGCCCCTTCGGCAAAGGGGGTAGCGATCATGCCCGTGCCCTTGCGCCACCACTTGTAGATTGCCGCCGTGAGCCGTGCGGTGCCGGTAAGCCCGATGCCAAAGTTGTCTGTGTCATTGGTCTTGTAACTGAGCGTGAAATCCAAATGGTCCTGGAGGTTTTGTCCGACACCTTGAAGTTCGTGCACCATTTTGATGCCATGCTGGGTAATATCCTGCGGTCGTCCGACGCCTGACAATTGCAACAGCTGTGGTGATTGAAATGCGCCGCCTGACAGTATGACTTCCTTGTGGGCGTGCACCTGTTTGTCTGCGCCACCCTGACGATAGGCCACACCGGTGGCGCGTTTGCCGTCAAACAGGATTTTTGTTGCGCGCGCCTTGGTGATGACGGTCAGATTTGCGCGGTTCATGACCGGATGCAAATACCCGGCCGCTGCTGAACAGCGCTCTCCATTTCTGGCTTTGTCGTGAAATTGGGTAACCTGGAACAGGCCGACGCCTTCGTTCTCACCATCGTTGAAATCCTTCCGCTGGCGGATCTGTTTCCTGGTCGCGGCTTCGACAAAAGCCTGGGTGATCGGTCGTGGACTTTTCTGATCTGAGACCTGAAGTGGGCCAGCATTGCCGTGCGCGTCATCGGCACCGCGTTCGTTGTTCTCCGATTTCTTGAAGTAGGGCAGGCAATCGTCCCATGACCAGCCCTTGCAGCCGAGTTCGGCCCAATCATCATAGTCTGACTTGTGGCCGCGGATGTAGAGCATGGCGTTGATTGCGGACGACCCGCCAAGTGCCCGTCCGCGTGGTTGATAGCCGCGCCGCCCCTTGAGTCCTGGTTGGGGAACCGTGTTGAACGCCCAATTGAAGAGTTTGCCATACCCCGGCAACACCGCCACCACACCAGCGGGTGCGCGCAACAGAATGTTTGTTCCCTTGCCGCCGGCTTCTATCAGACAAACGCTGACATTGGGGTCTTCGCTTAGTCGGGCGGCCATTGTCGAGCCGGCGGAGCCGCCACCGATGATTACAAAGTCAAACTTCATACCGTTCCTCCCAAAACGCGGTATTTTCACAGGCAGTCCGTTTCAGGCGGATTGCATGCGCAGGCCAAGTGAAACCGGATAGAAAATAATGAACAGTCTTCCTGTACAGATGTCCAGAAAAAATGCGCAATAAAAGGCGGGCTGATAACCCAGCCTCAAAAATCGCTAAAGAAATGACGTTCCCCCAGCTTCAGGACAGCACGGCCGTATGCCGTATTAGAGGATGGGACGTTCTTTCGGAAGGTCGACGGTTGTAAGACCAATTTCAGCAAGTTTCTTGAGATTGTGCAGATGTACTTCTCCGTCGGCCCAACCAAGTAGTTGCTTGGATTTCAGACCGGCGATCGTTTTATTGGTATGCACCAGCGATAGACCCAGAGCATCTGCGAGATCTTGCTGGCGAAAGGGGAATTTTATGGAATTGCCATTTGTCAGTCCGCTGGCCTGCATACGCAAATAGATCCGGACCAAGGCCCAGGCAATTGCCTGAACCGCTGTCCGTTGCCCGACTGTGGTCAGGGCCTCACCCATGAAGTGTTCTTCGATTGCAGCGAGCCATGCCAGCTCGAATCCCCGTTCGGGATCTGCCTTGATGAAGGACCAGAGTTCATTTCGGTCAAAAACGCACAAGGTGAGTTTTGTTGTTGCCTCAACGGAATGGCCCATTTCCCCCATGACGCCGGCCTGAAGGCCAAGGAAATCGCCAGGGAAGACAAAGCTGATGACCTGTCGTTGACCGTTTGACAGCAGACGGTAGCGCAATCCCATGCCATGCAGGATTGTGTAAAGCTGTGGGCTGTTCGATCCCTGCAGCAAGATGGGCGTGCCTGCATCCACCACCATCTCACCTACTTTAAATCTTTGAATTTCAGCAACTTGACTGCTGTTCATCTTGGCGAAGAGGTCTTTGCGCCGCAGCGGACAATGTTCGCATTTCGTTGCCATGTTGATGCTATCCTTTTGATCAAGCGCAGGCCCAGCGGGCAGAGCCGGTTCATGGTACTGCAATGCCATGCCTAACCATACCTGTTATGACGCAAGATCACCGCGAAATGGCGTTACTTTGCATGCCCGCATCAGCCGCATTCGAATCTTGCAAACTGCAGGGAACGATTTCGTTTCCGGGGCGTTGTAACCCTGAATGCGTCACTTGATCACGCAAAATTGACGAAGAAGAGGATTTGGACATGAATGCGAAGACGAAAACAAATGCCAACGCCACGCCGGCAGATGTAGCTGAACAGATGGAAATCCTGCGGACCGATATTGGTGCGCTGACTGCCACTGTGTCCGAACTGGCGCAGATCAAGGGCAGCGAGCTATCGCAAACTGCCAAAGACCAGATTTCGGCGGTGAAAGATTCCGCTGTGCATCAAGTTGACGCGGCACGAAAGCAGGCCATGCAGTTGCATGATCAGGCGGATGAGTTTGCCCGCACACAACCTGCGGCCGCACTTGGGATCGCGGCAGGTCTGGGATTCCTGGTCGGCATGATGATGTCGCGGAAATAACCCATGCGCTCGATCAAACAAAAAGCGGCGCGCACCGCCAAACGTGCGGGCCTTTTGACCGGGGCTGGCGTTTTGATGATTGTCGGAACCGGCTTTCTGACATTGGCAGCCTGGCTGTATCTCACTGTCGGATTTTCGCCAATGGAGGCGGCGCTGATCATCGCGGCTGTCTATTTTGGTACGGGCCTTTTGTTGATCGGTCTCGGGGCGAGGGAAGATCACGACGCGGATATGAGGACAGATGCCCAGCCCGCGCCACCCCCGGAGGCACCACCACTGGTACAGGCGTTCCTGTTCGGAATGCAGGCCGGCACGAATTCGGGCCGGAAACGTTGATTTACGATGCTGTCCGTCGCCGGCAGCGCGACCGATTGGATCTGCATGTGCAGCCGCAATTGGCGCGTCTTGGCGGCCCAAACTGAACTGGAGAATACATGTCACGGATTATCTATATTGTTGGCTTGATCGTTATTATCTTGGCTGTGCTTTCATTTTTTGGGCTACGCTAAAAAATGAAGTCGGAGGTTGCATGCGGATAAGTTTTGCCAAAAGGGCCGCGATGGTCGCCTTGACTGTCATGTGGCCCTTTGCACCGAGCGCAGAGCAGGTCGGCAAAGTGGATGTTGACTGGCTTGGTAATGATTTGATTATCGAAGCTTTTTCCGATCCCAAGGTGACGGGCGTGACCTGTCATGTGACCTATTTCGAGCGCGGTTTGCTGGATCGGCTTCAGAATGGGAACTGGTTTGAAGATCCGTCGAATTCCGCGATTTCCTGCCGTCAGACCGGGTCGATCGAGATTGGCGATATTGAGCGCGATGACGAGGGGGAAAGCGTGTTTTCTGAACGGCGCTCCATTGTTTGGAAATCCTTGAAAGTCACCCGCATATTTGACTCTGAAAACCAGACGTTGATCTACGTCGCCCATGCTCGGGAAGTACAGAATGGGTCGGCGAAAATGGCGATTTCCACGATTCCCTTGTTCCAACGACAGTAATCAGTTGACGACCCTCGTTTTGGGCACCCTTTGATTTAGCAGGACACCAATGGACCAAGATATCAAAGCGATCCGGCGTAGTCTTGGCCTACTCTCTGTTCTTGCAGTGTTTGTCGTGGTGTATTTTGCGCGGGATTTTATTCTTCCTGTTTTGCTTGGTTGTTTACTGGCACTTACTCTAAGTCCGATAAACCGCTGGCTCCAGAAAGTCGGATTGCCGGCAGGAGTCGGTGCGGCGATCCTTGTCACCTTTACAGCTGCAGCGATTATTGGTGTCATTGTTTTTGCTGGAGAAACGGCAAGAAGCTGGACCGACAGCGCACCGGACATCGCTCTTGAACTCAGGCAGAAATTGAGCGGTGTTTCCAAACAAATTGACGCGGTAAAGGATGCATCCGAGCAGGTTCAGAAAGTTGCCGATGCGCCAGAACCGGGCAAACAGGAAGTGGTGGTAAAACCGCCTGGGCTTTTGAGTTCGGCAATGACAGTTGTTGCCAGCACGGCGACGTCGATTGGTGTCGCCCTTGTTTTGGCATTGTTCCTTTTGGCCTCGGGAGAGTTGTTCTATGCAAAGCTGGTTCAATCCTTTACGACGCTGAGCGAGAAGAAAAGAGCGCTGGCAACGGTTTACGAAATTGAACGGCAGGTGTCGGGGTACCTGCTGACGATTACGATCATCAATATCGGTCTCGGCCTGTCCGTTGCGGGGGCGCTTTGGCTTCTGGGACTGGAATATGCCTATGTCTGGGGCGTCGCTGCATTCCTGTTGAATTTTCTGCCTATTCTGGGCGGTGTCGTTGGTACCGCTCTGGTGGCTGTTCATGCGATCCTTTTCTTTGACAGCTTGTCCTACGCCATGCTTGCGCCGATTTGCTATCTGACCTTAACCTCGTCGGAGGCGCAGTTCGTGACCCCCTTCATGATCGGGAAGCGGATGGAGTTGAACATCGTAGCCGTGTTTTTGACGGTGGTGTTATGGGGCTGGCTTTGGGGTGTTCCAGGGGCCTTGGTGGCGGTGCCATTCTTGCTGGTTTTCAAGGTGGTCTGCGATAACTTCACTGAAATGCAGGCCATTGGCAACTTTCTGGGCCCCGCCAGACCGACCAAGATGGACAAACGGATCTGAAACAAGCGCCGGTAGATGAAACCCTTTGAGAGAGCGATATTGGCTTCACTGATTTTGACGTCTGCGCGAAATGAAATCTTCTGGAATCGTTGCGGCGACGATGCCGGCGTCATGCAGTGCTGTATTTCCGCGTTCCGTCATATCGGTGATAAAGGCAAACTGGTTGCGGGGTTCGAAAGGATAGGCCTTGAGTTTGTAAACCATGCAAAACGGGCTGTTTTCCATGACTACAATGACGTCGCGATCAAGATTTAGATAAGCGCTGGTCCGGGCAACGGTTTTGAGAAGTTGCGAGATTTCGTGGAGCGGTTGATTTCTTGCCACATAAAAGGTTGCCACGCACATCAAGGTGCCAAAGCCGTCATTTGCGTTCGAAACGTTATCGGTCCAGATCCTGTCATGGGCGATGGTGACAACGTTGTCTTCTGGTGTGCGAATCTTCACCGCACGCATGCCAATGGCGACAACCTCGCCGTAGTCGTCACCGATCTTGATCCAATCGCCAAGCCGGTAAGGCTTTTCGAAGAGGGCAACGAGTCCCGCTATCACGCTGCTTGCCAGGTCTTTGACGGCAAAACCAACTGCCACACTGAATGCACCGGCGATGAACACAAAGTTCTGAAGCGTGATGTTGAAGATCAAGGGAACCACCCAGATGATCAAGACCACGAGCGCCACGACCCGCAGGACCGGAACGGAACTGAGCGTCAGCGTTCGCAAATTTGCCGGTAGGAATTCACCAAGCCAAGGCAGGATTTTTTGCGTTGCCTTGATGAAGATCCAGACCAGTAGAATACTCAGCAGGATTTCAGCAATGACCCACCCATCAATGTCATTGAATAGCTTCGTGAGGCGTTCGGTGCGATCTTCCATGTGCTCAACTACAATTTATCAAGGTTAAAACCGGCAGCACCAAGTTCGCTGCGTATATCGGGGTATCTGCAAATGACCGGGCTGACCCTGCCATCACGCATTGCGACAAATCCGAGCCGGTTCAATTCCAACCAGATTCCATTGGGAACCCGCTGAGGCAGGACGTTGTTCAGCGCGTCAATCTCGCGCGGGCCGTGGATCAGCAGCGCATGCAGTGCAAACTTGAGCATGGCAGCACCTGAGGAAGGCAAAGAAGAGGTATTCGGCAGATCAACCCAGATATGATCGTCCGACACCGCGTCCTTGGTTTCCTTGGTTTCCTTGGTTTCGGCAATGCCTCTGAGAAACATTTCAATGGCGACCCACGGAATGCCCAGGCTGAGTGCCGCGAGGTTTTCCAGAAACGGATCGCACAGTTCCTGTTTGGCATTGCGTTTCAGAACCGGTTCGCCGCTGGCGACGGATATGCAGTTTTCTGCAGCATCCGACATGCCCCGCAGCAGGGCGGCAAGCGCATCTGCATCAAATGCGGGAAAGGTTTTGGCCTCTCCCAGTACCATCGAAGCGTCGTCAAATTGCTGTAGGAACCGCCAGGCCCAACTGTTGCAGCCGATAAGGACCTGACCGTCAAAGCGGCTTAACTGGTCAAGAAGATCAAAAAGCAGGCCCAACCGGTTTTGATCACGGACAAAAAAGGCATCCAGACGCGGAATCACGACACGCCCCTGCGCGAAAAAATCGCTCAGCACGCCGCCTTGGAGGAGGATCGGGATGTCGTTTTGCGTTGCCCATTCGGTCAGGATGTCATTTTCCATCGGTGGATGAACAAACAGGCGACGTGGTTGTTCGACCTTGACAGAAGTGATCCACGCCAGATATTCCTTGTCGAGCATGGTGTGGAGTACCCGCGACAGGGCCTGACGGACCTTTGCTTCGTAGGTCTCATCAGATACCGATTTAAGACGATCAGGATCGATAGCATCTTCGCCCGTTCGAGACCCCAAGCCTGTTTTGATCTTCTGGATCAGGTGACCCAGCGTTTGCCGGGTCTGGCTGCGCGGCCAGGCATAGGTTCCCAGCTGGATCAATTCTTCAGGCACGCAGGCATCGGGATCAGTGGCTTCCATTAAATCCAAATTCCCCTGCAGTGGCTTTTGTATGAAGACAGTGCATGAGAATGGCCGGATATGCCATAGTGCCTTCGCGGGATGGGGTTTTTGTGCGTACTGTTTCGGCCGCAGCACTAGTGCCCTTGTGGCCCCGTGCAAAATCGCGTCCGCTGTGAAAGGCCATGCGTAACGTTTACTGACCGAATGGAAAATCAAAATGCCGAATACCGACCTTTCTGATGATCCCGATTCCAATGAAATGTCCAGTACACGGACGGCATGGGCAGAAGATCGAACAATGCTGGCGAACGAAAGGACCTTTGCGGGCTGGATGCGTACCGGCATGGCCTGTATCGCGCTTGCCCTGGGACTCAAAGTGGTTTTTGAAGACACAAACCATCCCCTGATTGCCAAGGCTGTTGCCGAAGTTTTTATTCTGGTGGCGATTCTGATCTTTTGGGCGGCCGTGACCAAGTGCCGTGAAACGCAAAAGCGGATGGACCATCATGATATTCATGCGCAATCGCATGGGCGCATGACCACACTTGCGATTATTTTGACCGGGGGGGCGATCGCGACCGGCGTAATCCTTTGGCTATTGTAAAGGAAAAGCCGGCGCAATGAAACGTCAGGGAATCCTGTCCCTTTTGCATTGCTGCCTGTCATGCAGGGTCATCTAGCGCGGAAAATCACGAGGCCGCAGGGTGGTTGTACGCGGGCCCGACGTGTCGTCCAGCGGCGATTCCGAAACGCCTTTTCTCTTTTCGAGCAGAGAAATCGCTCTGTTGAAACTGGGGCGGACGCGTTTCGTCTTGCTTGCATTCGGTTTGACAGGGCGTCCAACGATCAAGGGAATATCTGTGGAGGCACCGATTTTCTTCAACCGTTCGGATCGCTGCAATATCGCAACAACATCATGTTCCATCTTGTTCCACAGATCCTGGATGTCGCTGGTTGCGATGCACATAAATACCCCGGAACCAAAATATGCCCCCAAAAGCCGGTTATCATCAGCAGCAGATGAAATCGCCCGCCATACTTCTGATATTGTCACAAGAAGCGTCTGGCTGTCGGAGTTTTCGTAGATACTGGTGAAATCGTCGATCTGGGCTGCGAATACATAGGTTTCGTTCACGCGCTTTTTCGCGAGTTGCAACAGGTAGTTTCCAAGAGAGAAGGTATCGGTGTGTTGTTCCATTCCCGTAATTCTGATCGGGTCGGAAACGCCAAATTCGTGTTCGCCAATCTTCCCCGGCTCAGAGAAATAATCTTGATCAGCCGCGTAGGAAATTTGATGTTCGTCCATCATGCGGCGGGCAATTTGAATCCGGCCGCCGATCGATTTCACGTCAAACGGCTTTGTGATGTAATCATTCGCGCCTGCGGCAAATGCCTTTTCAATCGAAATACTGTCGGAGTTGGCAGTCAACATGATGATGGGCGTGTTCTTGTACCCTGGTAGGTGGCGAATATGGTGGCACAGCGCGATCCCGTTCATTTCCGGCATGGAGATGTCGAGCACGAGAACGTCATAAATCCCGGTATAAGTGCGCAGCAGGTCAAGGGCCTCGACACCGGAGCGCGCGGTATGGATCGTCTTGTGCCCTTCCTGCTGCAAGACGAGTGTAACCAGATCAAGGACAAGTGGATCGTCGTCTACTACTAAAAACTTCATAACATTCTCCTGCTAACCTTAGGTTGCATCCATAGATTGGGAGATGAACTGGACCAAATTATGAAAGATTTAGGTTTAATTGTGTCCTGTACCTGAAACCGGAGCCATTTCGAGGCGTTTTGGCACATCCTGAGCGGATTCGCGCCTAAGGTGATCTATCTTGAGTTGTCTCAATATTTTCACAAATGCGCCACTGATTTGTCTTGGACAGGGTGTTGCATGATTATCAGGGAGTTGGGGCTCGCCTTGATCGGCGGTGTCAAATAGGAATTAGTAACGATGCATATATTGGTAGTAGACGACGACGCGATTATGCTTGACCTTCTGGCGGCAACGCTGACGAAAGAAGAGGGTTACCAACTCGAAATGCACACATCCGCGGAAAGCGGTCTTGAAGCATTGGCAAATAGCGAACACCAGTTCGATTGCATGCTACTGGATATTATGCTGCCCGGGATGAACGGTATTGAAATGTGCAATGAGCTGCGCAAATCGAGCCGCCATTCAACCACCCCGATCCTGATGATCACCGGTTCGGTTGATCTTCAGTTGATGGCGCGAGCATTCGAAGTCGGGGCGACAGATTTCATCCACAAACCCTTTGATCCGCAAGAATTGACAGCGCGGGTAAAGATGGCCGGATTGCTGAACCAAAGCCTTGCCAAGGCACAGCACACTATGAGCGCCTTAGCCGACCGATTGAAAATCCGCTTTGATGAACCTCTGGATCTTGGCATCGACAAGATGTGCACACCGCTTGCCTTGGAGAATGAACTGCTGCGCTATCGGGCGGAATGTTTTGCGATGACCATGTTCAGCATTGATATTTTCAGCATGCGTGGGATCTACCGTGCCGTCAGAGCTTCTGCTTTCCGTAGTTGTCTTGAAATTATTGGCGAAGCGGCAGTTGAAGCATTTGGTGAGCGAAACTTCAGACTTGCCTATATCGGCAAGGGCCGGTTTATCGGCGCCTTCATGGATCGCCAGCGTTTTGACAGCGAAGAGGTAAATGACCGCCTGAACGCCGAACTCGAAGAAGCCTGGGACACCAATTTGACAGGTGTGCCGATGGCACCCAAGGGACGTTTAACCGCGCTTTCCGCACAGCGTATATGGTCAGGCATTTCTGCAAGTGACGCGCTGAGACAATGCCAGACACAGGAGGCTGGTTTGGGTGATTTGACGCCAACCGAAGAGAACGATCTGTTCGCACGATTGGACAACAAACTCCCTCAAGCGACAGGGGCAAGTATGTAATTGTTGGGCAAATTCTTAACAATCGACAGGTTATTTGATTAATTGTTTCGAAATGCCCAACTTTCGCCATGTTTCCCCCTCAGGTTGAAGTAACAAGAATTATGGCCGCTGTTGGCAGGAAATTTGTTTCGGAAGATGGTGAATGACATGAAAATTCTGGCGGTCGATGATGACCCGATTATTCTTGAGTTACTCACTCAATTCGTGAGTGCCGTTGGTGAACATGAACTGACAACGGCCACATCCGGTGCGGAGGCGATCGAAATCGTCAGCGCCGGGCGAGGCAATGAATTTGATTGTTTTTTATTCGACATCCAGATGCCACATATGGACGGCATCGCTTTGACACAGAGTATTCGTTCCTCAACGCGGTATGCTGATACACCGATCCTGATGCTGACAGCGATGTCAGACAAGCGATATGTTGACGCGGCATTTGCCGCAGGTGCGACGGATTATGTCACGAAACCGTTCGAACTGGCCGAGTTGAAAGCGCGGCTGGGGCTGGTGGAAGGTCTTATTGATGCGCGCAATTCGCGTACGCGCAAGATCTTTGCGACCCAGAACCTGTCCGGAAAAACACAAGCTGGCAATTCGTCTGAAATGCTGGAACTGCACGAACCGATTTCGATCTATGACGTGGATAACGTGATCGAATATTTAGCGATGGAGAATTACGTCGCGCAATTGTCACGCGGTGCGCTGTTCGGGTCGACGACCTTTGCCTTCACGATCCGCACGATCGAGAAATTATTCGCTTCACTGTCTGCTTTCGAATTTTCCAGCCTAGTTTCAGACGTGGCCGAGATCATTTCCGATACTTTGGCCAATCATCAATTTCTGATGTCCTATGCGGGCAGCGGAACCTTTGTCTGTGTCACTGAAAGCGGTTGGCGTCCCGACATGTTGGCCCTTGTGAATGCGGTGAATCTGGCGCTGGCGCGTACGGAGCTTTACGATAATACCGGCCAGCTGTTATATGTGCGGGTCAGCGCGGGCGAGGCGATCCGGTTGATCTGGAAGTCCGAAAATTCGGTCATGGAAGCCATTGGATCGGCGCATGCGTCGGCCGAGGCAGCAAGCGCGCGTCATGAACGCGCCATGAATGACCTCTGGTTGGTAGAGCAACGCGCATGAAAGATATGATTGATACATTACCCGGCATCGAGCGGATCAGAACGCGGTTTCTGACCATGCTAAAGACCCGTCAGGGCGACATTGCATCTCATGCGCTTTCCGCATGGGAGACCACGGATGTTGATGCCTTCCGCGATCATCTGGCTGCGGCGCAAGGCATCCTGCATCAGATCGCGGGCAGTGCTGGTTCATTGAACTTTGGCACCTTGGGTACCGCGGCGCGTCAGTGCGAAAACGACATCCTGGGCTTTCTTGAAAGTGACGAATCCGCGACGGCCACTGTGCCAGGGGAAATCATGGAGAGTCTGGATACCTTCGTTTCGCTGAGTCAGGCGCTTTTGGATGAAAATTCAAAAGACTGACCCGTGACAAAACAGAGGTGATGCCGGGTAACCGGCGTCCTGTGACGGGTTTCGAAAACGTGAAAGATGGCCGGTGGTCCCGCGTTTAGCGGGGTTTTTGCATCGCCACTTTGATCTGGTCGGGCAAGGCCATTGGATCAAACGGCTTGCTGATCACATCGGCGGCACCGATCTGCAACAGTTCCTCAATTTCGGAATGCTGGGCGCGCGCCGTCATAAAGATGGCCGGTATGTCGGCCAATTCCGGCCTCTGGCGCATTTTTTCCAAGGTCTGTCGACCAGTCATTCCAGGCATCATCATGTCCAGCAGGACAACATCGGGTGTATAGCTTTCGATTTTTGATAATGCCGCTTCGCCGGTCTCACATTGAACAATCTCGAATTCACCGGAAAGGCCCAGAGCCATTTCGGCGATTTCACGAATGTCTGCATCGTCTTCGACATGCAAAAGCTTGATCATCTTTAGCTCTCCAGTTTAGGCGATTTGCCTGACCGTATCTTCTTCTACGGCTACTGTATCGGGCAAAGTCTTTGGTAGGTTGAAATAAAACGTCGTACCTACGCCGACTTCGGTATCAAATCCTATCTTGCCACCCAAGCTTTCCACAATAGCCTTGCAGATGTTGAGTCCAAGTCCACTGCCGCCTTTGGTCATGCGGTCAGAATTTGTCATGTCCGCAAAACGGTCAAATATCTTGTGCTGTTCGTTAACAGGAATTCCTGTTCCCTGATCTTTCACTGCGATGCGAAGGTAATCATCTTCGTTCTGGACTGAGATGGTGATCTCGCTTCCTGGGGATGAAAACTTGTAGGCATTGGACAGGAGGTTGGTCAGCACCTGGATAAAGCGGTTCGGATCTGTCTGAACCATCATCGCGTCTTCCAGTCCTTGCAGCTTTGTGCTCACGCCGAACCGCTGTTGCAACATAGCGTTTGCATTGTCGGCTTCCCTGACGAGTTCGGCAAGGTCAACCATCTGGACATCAAATTCCAACTGGCCGTTGGATATTTTGTCGAGATCAAGAATGTCATTGATGATAAGGATCAAACGGTCCGCATTGCGGTGCGCAATGTCCAAAAGGGTCATCGCTTTGTCGGGGATTTCTCCCGCGGAGCCAGACAGCAGCAGCCCCATCGCGCCCTTGATCGAGGTCAAGGGCGAGCGCAACTCGTGACTGACGTTTGAAATAAAGGCAGATTTGATCTGTTCCTGCTGGAGGTGATCGGTGATGTCATTGAACAGGATCAGGTAACGCCCCTCTCCGTTTGATCCCGGCAAGAAATTGATGCTGACGTGCATCGGGACACCGATCAAGCTGGACCGATACTGGGTATTCGTCTCTCCATTCTTGCGCAAGGCACGGCAGGCGCGGAGCACTTCCTGGATTTCCTTGTCCTGATTGAAATCGGCAAGCCCCTTGAGTTTGTATTCGTCGCTTTCGATGGACAGTCGGCCTTTGGCGGCGCGATTCATATAGCTGAATTGCTCTGTCTCCGAATCAACAATCCAGATGTCATCGCGTAACTCGTTCAAGGTTTGCGCAGTATCGCGTTCAGAAAGCAATTTGTTGGCTTCGGTCACATCGGTACGCGCCGAAATGGACCCCGCCCATTCCCCATTCGCCTTGAAGAGGGGCATGATGGTAGACTGTGTGAAAAGTATGCTGCCATCTTTTCGCCGCAATTGGGTTTCACCCTGCCATGTCTTGCCCTGCACGAGGAAGCTGCGTACTTCATCGGCAACATCTTTGGCGTTATCGTCATAAAGAACCTTGACCGGCTGGCCGATCAACTCTTCTCGTGAATAGCCGGTGAGGGTAAGCAGGTGATCATTCACCTCTGTCAGGGCATTGTTTTCATTGACGATATTGATGCCTGCGTGATGGTTGAGCGCTTCCAGTCGCTGGGACATGGTGAGCAGTTTATGGTCGTTTTCCTTACTGTTTCTGCCCTTGGCCAGCATCGTGGGAAGGACGCCGGCGATTGCAATTGCGCCCGCAGCGGGGATCACGCTTGCAGCTAATCCGGTTAACAACATCGACGAAGCAGCATACCAGCCTGTTGCCAATCCACAGGCACCAGCGACGCATAGTGCTTTTCTGTTTTTGTGGGTAGTGGCCTGCATAGTTGCTCCTTTGTCGTCGAATCCTCCCCTGTTTGCCTCGCCAAGGACGGATGGTCTAATCAACTGATCGGTCTTATGCACCGCAAAATTGGCATTTATGTGTTTTTTTGAAATTGAGGCTAAAAAAAGCTTCAAACTTAAAGTGATTAGGATGCAAGAGGCTGGCTGTCGCATACCGAGGCGACAATGGTGGCTATGTCCGTTCTGCTTTTGACCATGTTTGAGAAGAGCCGTGGATCGAATGCCCTTTCTGCGTCCGCTGACAGAGCAATGATGCGGGCCTGAGGTTGAAGCGACAGGATGTCATCCAACAGGGTTTCTGCATTCCCATCGGGCAGGGTCCAATCCAGAATGACCACATCCAGCCGTTTTCGGTGCAGAATACTCTTTGCGGTTGCGATGGATTTTGCGTGTGTCACACAGGCTACCTCGTTCAATGCGCCAGATATGACTTCCGCGAAATCATGATCATCCTCGACATGAAGCACTGTTGGTTTGGCAACTTCCGGCGGCCTGGTCAAAACCGGGGTGATTTCCTGTTGCATGTCTGTCTCTGCCAGCGGCACTGTGAACCAGAATACAGTAATGCCGTTGGGTTTGCTTTCGAACCCGATTTTTCCGCCCTGTCTCAATACGATCTGACGCGTGATGTTCAGCCCCAAACCGGTGCCACCCTTGGTGCGGGTATCGGAGCTATCTGCCTGAGAGAATGCTTGAAAGATGCGGGATCTGAATTCATTCGGCACGCCAGGTCCAGTGTTCTGGATATATACGATGACAACATCGTCCAGCCTTTCTGCTCGTACCACGACTTCGCTATCGGGGTAGGAGTATTTGCAGGCATTGGAAATCAGGTTGGCCAGAACCTGCTTGGTACGTCGTGGATCAACAAGAACCGGCGGTAGGGCTGCCGGCACATCCAGTCTCATGGTGCTTTCGTGTGTTAAGGCAAAAGGCAGCATTTCCTGAACAGCGGTTTCCATTACCTCAGCAAGATCAACGTCTCCAATATCGAACAATACCTTACCAGAGGATATTTTCCCGAGATCCAGAATATCATTTACAATATCGGTCAGCCGTTCGGCGTTGGAATTGGCGATCTCGACCAGGCGGGCATTGCCCTTACTGAGGTTGGCGTCCTTTGAGGCAGTAAGCAGGCCGAGCGCACCCTTGATTGATGTCAACGGCGTCCGCAATTCGTGGCTGACGGTTGCAACGAATTCGTCTTTGATCAGGTCCAGTCGTTTCTGTTCTGTGATGTCGATGATCTGGGCAATAAAGATATTACGGCCTTCATTCTTGTCAAACGACCATGTGACATTGACCAGCCCCCAACGTTCATTACCCATGTTGTTCAGGATGCGATGTTCTGCTGTGTAAACAGAAGAAGTCTTTTCATCCATCATGCGTGCAATGGAAGCATAAATCTTTCTGCGGTCGTCATCTGGCATCCATTCTGCAAACTGACCTTTGCCAATCAGTTTTTCTTCCGGGCAACCGACAAGCTGGCAGAAGGCATCGTTGACGCCAATGAACTTACCGCGATCATTCATCAGCACCATGCCGATAGGGGCATTGGACAGCACCTGACGGAAAAGTTGTTCGCTTGCTTCTAATGCGTTTTTGTCACGCCGCAGTGCCGTCACGTCGGTTTGGGTGCCGATCATACGAAGCGCCTTGCCGGTCTCGTCACGTTCTACGATCACTGCATCGGAACGCATCCAGCACCAGTTACCATCCATGGTTTTCAAACGGTATTCAGTAATTGAACGTTCTGTCCGGCCTGCGATGCAATCATTGTCAGCACTGCGAAGTTTTTCGATGTCTTCCGGGTGGATACGGGAAAGAAAATCCTGCTGTGTGTTCATGCCATTGCAGCAGGCGGCATATCCCATGATCTGACACCAGGTTTCGGAGACCTCTGACAATCCGGTTATGAGATCAATATCAAAGACGCCAATTTCGGCACCTTGAAGGGCCATGTCGTACAGGGCCTTGTTGTGTTTCAGTTCGCGCTGGGCCGTGTTCTGGTCTGTCAGGTCACGCAGGATTACGGTGGTCGACGTCCTGCCTGCACTATCGACCCAGTCATTGCGTTGCAGATCCAGTTCGAGAACGCTGCTGTCTTTGTGGTAGCCAATTGCGTTGTGTCCTTCGGTGGTATCCTTGACCCTATGCGCCACCGAACTGAATTGCAGTTTCACGATCTCGGTTTCGGAATAGCCAAAGCACTTTAGCGCTGCCTGGTTGGCGAACTTGATGTTTTCCGAGGCATCCAGCAACAGAACCGAGGTGACTTCATTTTCAATGATAGAGCGGTTTTCTTCGCCCTGGGCGGCGATCTGACGGGCGCGCAAGGCCGCAAGTTCATTGAGCGAGCGGGAACGCTGTTGGAAATTCCGCAACACCAATATCAAAAAGCCGGTGAGCGTGAGCCCGGCAATCAGGACCGTCAGCGATTGGTAGGAGCGCAGAGATGTGTCGAAACTCTTGGTACTGTTAAAAACAAGCGTCCATGTGCGGCCAAACTGTTCCATTTGATAGGTTGCGGAATAGGCACCGGTTGTTGCCGGATCTTTGCGACCGTCAAAGATTGACTGACCCTCTTGGGCGGTTGCCCCGTCAAAAACCTGAATTTCATAGTTGCTGCCTTGACCTGCGGTGAGCCCGTCAATCAGGTTTTCAGCTATGAAGACGGCACTTACCCAACCGACGAAGCCCTCAGATTGACGCGGCCCATCTTGCTTTGAAATTATGGGTGCCAACACAATGAATCCGGGCCTTTCGCGGTTTTCCTGAACCAATTGCACGGGCGGAGTCATTTGCGGTTGACCGGTCTTGCGGGCTTTTTCCAACACATTGACCCGGTCGGCGTTGAAGGAAAGATCCAGCCCCAGCGCCTGGGCGTTGGTTGCCCTTGGCTCGATGTACTTGAGAATGAAATGGGTTTCTTGTGACGTGCGGTGGCGCAATGTAAAATCTGGCTGCCCGTCAGCCCGAACCAGTTCGACAAACCCGTCGAGTTCCGCGTCCGGGACTTCGACAACCAGACCAAAACCTGTGATGCTTGGGAGTTGCTGCTGTGTTTCGAGACTGCTGATATAGGTTTCGAAATCGTTTGACCGAACTTCATCGGAGGCAGAAACAAAGGCGGCGATCCCTTTTACGCTTTGCAGATATGTCATCATCCTGGTGCGCAGGACCTGAACACCATCTTCAGCCAACCGCTGAAACTCGCTGTCGGCAACTTCGGCACGGGTTTTCTCGCTTGATCCGTACAAGCTGCTGGTCAGGATCACACAGACCAAGACAACAAAAATTTCCAAACGTGAAGTCACAGGGTATCTACCAAAGTTGTCGCGATTTAGAACTATTCCTGCCTATCTCGGGTTTCTGTTTTCAGGGCGATGTCTTTCTATCTATAGTTGATAGTCAACAGGAGACAGTCAATCAACCGACAGTAGAAATATGAATTGGTGCCGTGGCGTCAGTTCTACGGTTGGAACCGAAATGGGGGGATCGGCCACAGGAGCTGCCCATTGCACTGCCATTGAAAGGCCGATTTTAGGTTTACTGGTCTTTCCGGCGGGCCATATCATCGCGCAGAGGCACGGTTTGACGTTCGATCATGCGGCGCACTTCAGGAGAACCCGTACCGCGATGCAACCCGCGCAATTGATCGGCCAAAGCCGCGTCGGCATTGGTACGCCGCTCATTGTGGCGCACGTATTCACCCCAGGTCGGTACATGATAGCTCTCGCTCCAATGATCCGGTGCCTCCAGATCGCGCAGTAACGCCCATTGCTGTGCGCCATCGCGGATGCGGACACGTCGTCGCTGGCTCATCGCGGCAAGAAATTCGGGCACGTCTTCTTGTGCAATCTCGTATGAGACCAGCACCATGACCGGTCCGCTGCGATAATTCAGGTCAAAGCGCGTCATGGGTTCCTTGAACCGGTTGAGCGGGCCAAGATCGAGGCCTGCGAACTCTGGCAAGGGAAGCTTGAGTCCCAGCAGCGCGCCGATGATAAGCAATACGGCGGCGCAGAGCAGTGCGAGCATGGGGCCATAAAGGTCGGCCAGCCCGCCCCAGATCAAACTGCCCGCCGCCATGCCGCCAAATGTCCCGGTTTGATAGAGAGCCAGCGCGCGGCCAACGACCCAGCGTGGCGTCGACAATTGAATGGTCACATTGAACATGGATAACGCCAAAACCCAACAAGCCCCGGTTACCAGCAGGGCAGAACCTGCAATCCAGGTATTGGAGGAAACCGCAAGCGCGGCGCAGCTGACGCCAAAACAGATAAAGGCACCACGGGCGATGATCTCATTTCGGAACTGTTCGCGCAGGCGGGCGCTGGCAAGTGCACCTGCAACCGCACCGATGCCAAAGGCACCCAACATCACGCCATAGATAAAGGCCGTTCCATTCAGTGTTTCACGTACCACCACCGGCAAAAGCGCGAGCAGGGCAATCGCCGACAGCCCGAACCAGAAGCCGCGCAGGATCACGCGTAGCAAGTTGGGGGACATCGCCACATACCGCAGGCCAGCAGCAAAGGCACTGCCGAGGGGCTCGCGTGGCAGGTGCGTGTCGCGCTGGGGCGCTTTCCAGCGCAGCAGCGCGAGGATGATGGCAACATAGCTCAATGCGTTTACGGCAAAGGCAGCGGCGGCGCCGGCTATTGCCACAATGGCCCCACCTGCCGCCGGGCCAACACTGCGCATCAAGTTGAAGCCCATCGAATTCAGCGAAACCGCTGATGGCAATTGTTCGCGGCTGACGATATCGCCCATCGTTGCCTGCCACGACGGATTGTGCAGGGCTGTGCCGCACCCAATGAGGAACGTGAAGGCAAGCAACGACCAGGGCGTCAGCCAGCCCTCAAAGGCCATAAAGGTCAAGACAGCAGAGACCACGAACATGAAACCCTGTGCGATCAACATAACGCGCCGGCGGTCAAAGTTATCGGCAAAAACGCCAGCAAGAAGCGAAAAAACCATAATCGGCAGGGTGACAGATCCCTGTACAAGGGCCACCATCCGTTGCGAGTCAGATAATGAGGTCATCAACCAGGCAGCACCAACCGCTTGCACCAATCCGCCGAAATTTGAGGCAAGCGCGGCGATCCACAGGGATCGGAATGTTTGATTTTTGAAAAGAACTAAGGGTGAAATGCGGTCGGGCATTGATGGATTCCATATCCCCAATGCACGCTCACGGCCTCACCTGAGGCCAGTCACCGGGATTTTTTGTAATCTTACAACGCTGAAACCGAATTGGAAGGCCGGACGGATGAAACACCGCTGTGCAATGCCATCAATCGACGGCGAACATAAAAGAGGAGTCTGGGCTGTTGTGCTGCCGGTGAAGGGAATGGGCGCAGGACGCTGGCATGCGAGGCGACTGGGCGCGCTGGGCAAGACGAGCCGGAAATTTGGGTCATTGGGAACCCCTGCAGTTTATTTGACGATGTGACGATAGCCCAGCGGCCCGTTGGCTTTATATTGGCAGCATATCGGCCATGCATTGCGCCAGTTGAATCTCGATGGTGGCACGCTTAAGTGCACTGCTCGACACCACAATCAATTCCCACATACATCAATCTGGCATTGAGAGGGGCGCTAAACCCCGGCGAAAGAGTATCATGGCACGCATCGACCTTCCCAAGTTCCCGACACAGCACGGCTACATGAGCGAAAAGATCCAGCGCGATTACATCACCTGGGCTGTTGCAAAGGGTCTGTTGCCTACAGATGCGCATCGGATGCCCGAAATCCTGTCCTTGACAGCCTCCAGAGATACCGGGCAACCGATACAGTTCTGGCAGCTTTTTTCGGTGCTCGGGCAGGATTCGATTGTCGGGATTGTTCAGGATTTCTATCAGAGGGTCTTTGCGGACGAGGCATGGTTTACTTCCGTCTTTGAACGCGTTGGCGGGGTCGGGCACCACATTACCACGCAGGCGTCCATGTGGATTGATGTGATGGGCGGTGGTCCATATTATCATGGTGCCGAGTTCAGATTGAACTTTCATCATACGCACAACGCCATGCAATTGATGAATGACAAGGGCGCGGAGCGTTGGTCACACCTGATGCTTGAAACACTTGATGCGACATCGGATCTGATGACGCAGGACCCGCGGGTCCGGATCAGCATCAACACGTTCCTGTCTCATTTCATGACCAAATACGCAGCGGACTTTGCCTTTGAGAACCGAAGTTTTTTTGGGGAAACCAACGGTCCGTTCAAGCGTAGGATCAATTTCATGAACATGACGGAACAGGCCATCAAGGCACTGAGTGAAGGTGACCTGAAGCAGGCATTGGCAGATCGTGGGATTGATATATCCAGATTTGAGGACAAAGAAGCCCTTGTTCGAAAAGCGCTGATGATGTGACCTTGGTTGGAAGAACAAGTGGTTCAGCCTTGGGGTGATCAGTTCTGTCACCCCACGGCACACCAAAGGAAAAAAGCAGGGAAAAGACGTGATCCACCATTGTTGTTTCGCGCAGGTAGGCGCGAGGTCAATCTCTTGGGGGCTGCGAAGAACAGGCCGACGGTGGTGAGTGCACCGGGAAGTTCTGCCGAGGGCAATCGGAAACCTGACTAACATTTGCTGCATCGTTGGCTGGGCTGTCATTGAGCAAGGCAGCAAGATCAAAACACCATTCAAAATTTACGGGAACCTTTTCAGAGCCGCTGCATCTAACGGAGTAAGCGCCAGATAACTGGCGTGTAGCGAAAATCGAAAAGGCAACACCATGTTAAAATCAATGACACTAAGCGCCGCAATGGCAATCTGCGCATCCTTTGCTATGGCTCAGGAAAACCAGGCGCTGCTTCAATCACCTCCGGGGGATCCCTATGTTCAAGTCAGTGATGTCCTGCCATTGCCCGCGTTTATTCCCGGTCTTGGGACATTGTTTGTATCGCCCGATACACTGCCAGCCGGTCCGTTCCTGGCCTACGACCATGACGGCAAACTGTCCGCCACTGTCTATATGACGCCATTGGAAGAATTGCAGAACGGCGTTTCCTATGATGATTTGGCAACCGGTTCGCAGGCGGTCACCTCGGTCGACATCTATTACAATGCGGGTCACCCGGGGGTCGACAAACCCCATGCGCATGTTGTGTTGTTTCATGATGCCGACGCCAAATCGCGGTTGGCGGAATGATTTCCGCAAGGCGACGATTTCTGGCGCTGGGGGGTGGCATCATTGCCGCCCTTTCCACCCCCGCGATCCTGCGTGCAGCCCAGGTAGAGGTCATAGAAATGACGGGTACGACGCGAGGTGAAAAGGTTTGGTTCAAGCCTCGTGGCCTTGCCGTGCCGACAGGTACAACCATCCGGTTTGTCAACCGAGATGCGGGCAATAGCCATACGGCAACTGCATATCATCCGTCCAATTTTGACCGAATCCGCCGGATACCGCAGGCTGCTCTTCCCTGGGACAGCGGTTTCCTGCTGCCAGACGAAATGTTTGATGTAACTCTGACAGAGCCAGGCGTGTACGACTATTACTGTATCCCGCACGAAATGGCGGCCATGGTTGGTCGTATTGTCGTTGGAAATCCCGAAGACAAGCACTGGGAAGGTGCGAGCAAAGACAGGGATGACGTTTCAGAGGAAGTCCTGGCGGCCTTTCCGGCAGTCGAGACTGTTCTTGCGCGTGGACGGATCGAATAGGAGAATGAGGCATGATCGCCCAGTTAGACGAACAAATCATTGAACTTGCGCAAGGGCATAGGACAGAGGCGGAGCTTGTTACTGCGTCCCGTTCCGGTGACGAAACCGCAGTGCGTGAACTTGTCCGGCGCATGAACCCGCGGCTGTTTCGTATTGCACGCGGTATCGTTGCCAGTGATGCAGAAGCCGAGGATGCAGTACAGGAAACCTATCTGAAAGCCTTTACCCAGCTTGACAGTTTCCGCGCCGAATCCGGATTTTCCACCTGGATTACCCGCATCGCAATCAATACCGCGCTGATGCAGATCCGGCGTGCCCGTCCACAGGAGGCATATGACACCGTGGCCGAAGAAGAAATTCAAACAACATCCATTCTTGCCTTTCCCGGCCAGCAGCCCGACCGTCCGGAAGTGGCGCTCGGGAGGACACAAATGCGCCTGCTGTTGGAGGAAGTTGTAGCCGCTCTTCCCGCGGAATTGCGCCTCCCCTTTCTGCTGCGAGAAACTGAAAGCATGAGCATACTTGCAATTGCACGTGACCTTTCGTTGAATCCGATCACTGTCAAAACGCGGCTTTTCCGTGCCCGCCGCCGGTTGCGCAGCGCGCTTGAGGACCGCATCCAGGGTGGCTTTGAAGCGATCTTTCCCTTTGACGGTGCCCGCTGTGCCAATATGGCCGATCGGGTTGTCGCGTCGTTGAAAGCTGACAAGTACCTGTGACACGGGGCGAAAAAGTTTGAGGTAAAGCCCTGGCGGATCTGATTGGGTGGCAGCGCCTTTTCGTGCAAGCCTGGCAATGAGCTGGACCTATTCAAACCAGTCAAAAGCCAATAGAGCATTGGAAACGTCGTTTGGTGACAAGGCAGAGTATAGACCATTGCCAACAGCCTGGGGTTGACCCGTATCAATTTTGAGACGTGGCACAATCAGAACTTGGTTGAGGTCACCCCCCTGCGCGAAGCGGGCCTTGATGAACGCCGCATTGCGGAATTTTTCTGACAAAACACCATCCATGGCGCGGTACTATTTCCGTTCGGCAAAGCTTGCGGAAAAGAACCGCGAGACCATGGCCACATTGGAAGAAGAATACCGAAGGCGGGCCGAAAGTGCCAAACCTTCGCAGAAAAGCAGCAGGGCCGATCGAAACAAATTTAGGTATGAGCTGAATAAACGCAAACAAATCAGCTTGTTAAATGGTGCCCGGGGGCGGAATCGAACCACCGACACGAGGATTTTCAATGCGCGTCATGGTAGCCTAAGTCGTTGATATTGTTGCGTTGAAACCAAACTGTGCTAGCAATGTGCTAAGTTGAGCATGAACACGCGGGCCACATTGAAATTCATGCCGGATTGTGTTACTTAGTATTACCAGGCACTAGGAGCTTCGCTTCATGACCATCAAAACCACCGTTAGCTTTACAGAACGTCACCACCAATTCGCAAAGCAAAAAGTGCAAGAAGGTTCTTGTGCATCAGTAAGCAGCTTGGTCGCGCAAGGCATCGAGCGTTTGATGCAAGAAGAACAAGAGCGGGAAGCAGTACTTGCCGGTATGACTGAAGCAGTTAGGGCTCGCTTGCAGACACCACGATCAGAGTTCATCGAGATGGACGAAAACGACACAATGTTCGACGACATACGGCAACGACTGTCCAAAACGGAATGAGGCCCTATCGAGTTGTACGCCATCCTCAACTGGCTGAAGATCTAAACTCCATAGCTTTTCTGATAGCTGAATATGCTGGTACCGCTGTCGCACTGCGAAAAATCGGAGAAATCGAAGACACGATTGGAAAGCTGCGCCAAGTCCCGCATATCGGCTCAATAAGAGATAATATTGCACCGGGCGTCCGCGCAATCCCTACGGCAGGAAAAGGCGTTGTTTGCTTTGTTGTCGACGATAAGCTCAAAGAAGTAGTGGTATTGGCCGCTTCCTATGCTGGCTCAGACTGGAGCACATCAGTGCGGTTGCGTTCGCAGTCTTGATGGTTCAACCGTCGCGCTCGACATCAGAAGCTAGTTCTTTCAAATCTTGGACGGTTCCGTTCAAATGAGCAATCAGACGATCTATTTGGACGGAGGCCAATGCACCTCTACGGTTCGCCAAACAAAGCACGATATTCAAAACCGCATCGGAATGCCGCATCAGTTCGATCAAGTGCTCACCGCTTGGGCTGTTCGTACCACCAATCCAGTTCTTTGCAGTTCGCTCTGAAACGTTGGCCCATTTCATAATCGACTTTGCAGCCTGATTGGTGCCGCCAAGCTCTTCTTTCAGTACTTTTGCCAAGGCTGATCGAAAACCCAGGTCCAAAAAGCTCTCGTCTGAGCAGTTTTGACAAACTTTGCCCTTCTTATGCAACATGTTTCCGCCTCCATTCAGGTAATTTCAGAGGCAGAATCGCAGATGCCTGATGCAGGCTTACGCTGCAAAATCAGGAATCTGAAAACGTTGGCAGTTCAAAACGCAAATGAAACGGAAAAAACCGTCCGGAAGGCCGCGCAATACGTGCGCATGTCCACTGAGCATCAACGCTACTCAACCGAGAACCAGGCGGCAGCAATAGCAAAATACGCTGAAGAACGGGGGTACGAGATTGTCCGCACCTATTCCGATGCCGGAAAAAGTGGCCTTCGCATTCAAGGCCGTCATGGGCTTTCGGAGATGCTTCGCGACATCGAGCGCGGTGGAACAACCTATCAAACTGTATTGGTTTACGATGTAAGTCGCTGGGGTCGATTTCAGGATGCGGATGAAAGCGCATACTATGAATTCCTTTGCCGTAAAGCTGGCATCGCTGTGGAATACTGCGCTGAACAGTTTGAGAATGACGGCAGCTTAATGTCCACCTTGGCCAAAACGCTTAAACGAACGATGGCCGGTGAGTACAGTCGGGAACTTTCGAAAAAGGTCTTTGCGGGTCAGGCACGTCTCATTGAGATGGACTTTCGTCAAGGAGGAGCTCCAGGCTTTGGGCTTCGCAGAATGCTGGTGGACGAAGACGGTGTTCAGAAAGGACTTCTGGATCGTGGTGAGCACAAGAGCATTCAGACTGATCGCGTCATCCTAGTCCCCGGGCCATCAGATGAGGTAGCGATAGTCAGGCAGATTTTTGAGTTATTCGTCTCAGACAGAAAATCTGAAGCGGAAATCTGCGCAACACTGAACAAACAGGGAGTCGTGACGGATTTGGGACGGAGCTGGTCCACTGGGGTCGTCCGTCAGATTTTGACCAAAGAAAAATACATCGGCAACATCGTCTGGAACCGAAGCTCTTTCAAGCTCAAGCAAAACCATGTCCGAAATCTGCCAGAACACTGGGTGCGTGCCGTAGGCGTCTTTGATGCCATTGTCCCTATCCAGCAGTTTGAAGCGGCTGCAGAAATCATCGCCGCAAGGTCACAAAAATATGGAGTACTTAAATGGTGCCCGGGGGCGGAATCGAACCACCGACACGAGGATTTTCAAGCCAATAAGTAGTGATTTCAGGCAGTTCTTGGCGAGTTACCCCGAACAGAATTCGGATAATAAATTTCGATTATCCATCTGATTTAAGTAGATAAATAATTACCTTTGACTACTCATGCCAGATTATCTGGCATCGACGTAGCTTGGCCCCTCTGTGCCACTGTTGTGCCACTGGAAAGGCCTCCGCATATCATTCTCGAAACAGGAGAAGAGCGTTATGGCTAAAATTGAACTTACAGATAAATTCATTAAGGCTCGGAAGGTCCTAGCACGGAACGACGTTACAGATGCAAAGGAAACTGGGCTTTTGATCCGGTTCTATCCATCGGGTCAGAAAACCTTTGCCTTCAGGTTGCGCGGACCAGACGGAAATACCCAGAGTGTGAACATTGGCCACTATGGGAACATCGGCCTTGCTGATGCCCGCCTGGCAGCGGCAGAACTCCGCAGACGATTGAAATCTGGCGAGAACATCACTGCCGCGGCACATAAAGCCGCTGCTGCCGAAGAAGCCGCATTGCGTGCTGAGATCCCAACGCTCCAAGCGATCGTATTGGAATACGAAAAAATCATGTGTCAGAAGCGAAAAACATGGATGCCAACAAAACACGGCAAACCAAGTGAAGCAAGGCGCCGTATCGAGCGAGTGTTTCAACCACATTTGTCAACGCAGATCACGGAGATTGGGCTTGAAGATCTCGCGCACACAATGACTACTTATGTTCCGCGTTCCGGAAAAGGCACGGCAAACGGTCAAGTTTCGCGTGGGCGTTCTTACTTAATGACGATGTTCGACTGGGCGGCCCATCGGAATAAATCAAATAAAGTCGGCTTGGGACGTCGCGAGAAGCTGGACGTTGTTGATGTGAGGCAGACATATGATCCATCGATTGACGATCACTCCATCACAGGTCGGCGTGACAGGGCACTGGATCATCTGGAACTAGCACGCATATTACCATTGCTGGTATGGCCCGCACCGGAGGCTTTGGGCCTGAAGACACATCCGAAACACGATCTGCGAGCAGTGGCTTTGAGGTTTCTGTTGTTGACCGCCGCTCGCCGTTCTGAGCTTGTTAACATGAAGTGGGGACATTTCCGGGAGAATTCTGGAATTTGGCACAAACCATATGTGAAAACAATTTCCGGGCCCCCAAAGTTGCAGAATTTGCCCCTGTCTGATGCGGCGATCAAGTTATTGCGTGGACTGCCGAACTTCGACACCCGAAAACCTGGTGATTTAGTTTTTCCGAATGCAGAGGGTGGCGGTTTGGATAACTGGCAGCGGATCACCGGCGCCGTCCATAGTGTAAGCGACACTAGCAATTGGCACCGCCATGACTTGCGTAGGACAGCTGCGACAATCATGAAATTGCTGGGAGTATCGCCACGGATTATCGATGAAATTCTGGCGCACAATGCATCCAATAAGGACGAGGGCAGTTCTACAGCCTTAGAAAACTATCTGGCCACCACACATCTTCTCGAGCATGTAGTCGATCCGCAGAAGGTGGCCTTGGACAAATTGGCAGAGGCTTTGGAACATATTGAAATGGCCAGCAGGAAGGACTTAACTTAATCTCTCACGGCAGTGCTTCGCGCTAAATGGACAGATTGGCAGGACACACCTCATACCGGACCTCAATGATATGACGAAGCCCTACGGAGAAATGGTATTTTATGCGACGGCTTTAACCAAAGCCATAAGGTCCGAATAGTTGGTTACGACGTCATACTTCACCTGATCTTCATTAATCCGCCTGCCGATCTCGTCAAAAAACTTGCGCGCGCATTTAATCTTGGTTTGTTCAAGCTCACGCATTTTCATTGATGGCAGGTCAGATTTTGTCTCTGCAACGAAATATAGGTGCTTAACGCCTCCCTCTTTAAATGCGATCGCCCAGTCCGGATTATAGTCGCCCACTGGGGTGGGAATGAGAAACCCTCGTGGCAGTTTTGAATAAACGATTACCTTTGAGCTGGTGTCGAGATCCTTAACAAACTCACGTTCGATCTTAGAATCGACTATGGCATAGTCATAAACATGGTTCTTCAATTTATCAGTGGCTTTTTTGAAGTCATTACCTGTCTCTCCCGCTGTGAACAGTTCAGATGAATACCGCTCTTCCAATGCGTCATAGGTCAGCTTTTCGATAATTGCAGTTGCCTTCTGCTCCTGAATCATATGCGACGCATCGGCGATGAACTGTTCGGGGTTCTTAGCGAATTCACTAAATTTAACAGTCTGGATACCCCCGAGAATTTCACCGACTGTCCGGCGTGTCAGGTCCGTATTCTCGCAAATTGCACCGATCACATCATAGGAAACACGAGAATGAGCACTGGTCCCCGTTTCGGTGCGAAGCTTCCCTTGAACAAAAGCGTCGCCCGAGCGCAATTGCTCATCGGTGACACCATCAGACAGCGTGCCTTCGGTCACCAAGTATTGCAGCGGCGCAACCGAAAGGTCACGCTCCAGCCGGTCTATACAGGTCTTGACCAACGCGTTACTGTCAAAATCGACCTGGTAGACGGCCTTGCGATTGATGCGCCGCCATAGTTCTTGAAATTCGTTGCGGTCGAAATTGTCATTCAGTTTGTTTTTCTTCGGAGCACGCCCATCGCTCAGCATGTCATTGAGAGCGGCGCTACTGAACACCGTATCTATCAACGCAAAAGTTGCATCTCTATGCTCCTCAAGGTCTTCCGGCAACGCGGCCAGCTCTTCGGACTTGCGCGCATCGTGATAGGCCTCGGTGATGTGGCCATCGTCATCCACGTAGTCGTTCTTAATCAAGAATCTCTCAAGCTTTTTGGCCAGTGTTTTGTCCAGCACCAACTCCAGATCGCCGGTCTTGAGCGATTTCCCCTCGAAGTAGTCAGCATCTGCCAATTGAGGGCGGGCAGACAGATTTTCCGCTATTTCCTTTTGAAGGCCGGTAACAAAGCCCTTGTAGCTCTCGGAAGCAACGACCGTCAGCACATTGATGTCATGCACTGTGGCAGGATGGTCCATCCGTTCACCGTTCCGGTTGACGGCAATCCGCAGACCGCGCCCAACTTCCTGACGTCGTGAAATCGTGTTTTGGCTCTCATTGTGTTTGAGCATGCACATCACGAAGACGTTGGGGTTGTCCCACCCCTCCCTCAGGGCAGAATGGGAAAAGATAAAGCGTGTGGGCTCATCAAATGATAGCAGCCGCTCTTTGTCCTTCAAGATGAGGTCATAGTCGCTGGGTTCAGTCGATTGGCCAGCCAGTTCTCCGCGGGCGGCGGCCTTTGGGTCCGTCATCCGTCCTTTTTTGTCGATAGAGAAGTAGCCGCGGTGGGTCTTGCCAACATCGATCCCCTCAAGGTGTTTACGATATTCGACATTTTCCAAAGGCAATTCACTCAGCAAATCGGCGACCGCCTGCTCATATTCATGCTCGAATACACAGGCGTATTCCCCCTTGTCATCATCCTGACCGTAGTCCCGATACTTCACGACCTCGTCAATAAAGAAGAGTGACAGCACCTTGACCCCTCGCGCAAACAGCACCTGCTCGCGCTCGAGGTGTGCGGTAATCGTTTCGCGGATCTGGATCCGCCGGATATCGCGCTCCGTTACATCGCCCGATGCCTCACCGGCGTGCAGCACATCACCGTTGGTAAAGTGAACTGTATCGTCGCGCGCATCGATGTTACTAACCGTGAAGCCACGATAAACTTCCAGCCCCTTGGACATGTCCAAGAGATCGCGGCCTTGTTCCAGCTTGCGGGGCACCCGTTTGATGCCAGTCTTGGTCTTTACCTCGATATCAACAAAGGCCACTGGAGCTGCGCTGGATGTGTCGATCCGGTGCAGGAACAGGTAAGGATTTGTGCCGCTCAAGCCCTTCGTTTCCACGCCGTGGACGCGGATTTTCTTGACCAGCTTCTGGTTGAAGGCATCCACGGCGTCTAAACGATGCACTTTGTTGTGTATCGTTTTGTGGGTCGCAGAGTAGCGCAGGATGAACAAAGGATTAAATTTTGGCAGGGCTTTCTGCGTGGCAGGCCCTTCCATCTTCTGCGGTTCATCCAAAATCAGGATGGGGCGGTTTTTCGCGATCACGTCAATTGGCCTGCGCGATTGAAAATCGTCCAGCTCATCGTAGATCCGCCGGTTATCTGCGCCGGAAGCGTTGAACGCCTGCACGTTGATCACCATTACGTTGATGCCAGAGTCTGACGAAAAGCTCTCCAACTCGTGCAACCGCTTGGAATTGTAGACGAAAGAACGGACCTTCTTGCCGTATTCCTGCTGAAAATGTTCGGCGGTCATCTGGATCGACTTGGCCACGCCTTCACGGATCGCGACGCTGGGCACCATGATGATGAACTTGGACCAGCCATAGCGCTTGTGCATTTCGAACATGGTCTTGATGTAAACATAGGTTTTACCCGTTCCTGTCTCCATCTCGACATCCAGATTGACCCGCGCACCGGGTTTATAGCTGGCAGGCTTCTTTTTGCCTTTGTCATCCGCGAAATAAGTCAGGCTATCGGACAGCGGCTGCATCGCAAGACGTTGAACCTTGGTGATGTTCTCTATCAATCCGTCTTCCGTCAGCTTGATAGCCCCATTGCCGAAACCTTCAACCTCCAACTGAGCCTGTGCAGCAGCACCAGGATCGACAGTATATTTCAGTGGGTCCTGACGCGGTTGGCCCGCAAAGCAATCGACCACGGCATCCACCGCGAGTGTTTGATAGGGCTGGGATTTGAATTTAATTTTCATATCATATCGCCTTCACGTCTGTGTTGGGCGCAAGAGATTTGAAAATCTGTTTCACGTTGATCTTGGTCGCGTCGTCCTTGAAGCCTGTGTCTTTGAACACCACACGCATGGGTGCGCGAGCGGCGAGGTCTTTGACCAGTACCTCGTCCACGCCATCGTCAAAGCAGGCGGCAAGGGCGGTGCCTGCGACGAAGAACACGGTTTTGCCGTGGATCACCTCGCGGGTGATGGGCAGGGCCAGATCGACGCCCCAGTCCAGCAGCACCTGAAACAACAGGTCTTCGGGGGAGCGATCCGGCTTGATGTTGTTCACGCGGGCCAGCAGGTCGGCCTGCGTGGTGGCATCGGGGGTGTAATAGACGTCGGCCATGTTCGAGCTGTCGATTTTCAGCACGCGAAAACCCACGTCCTTGTTCCAGTCGGGGTGGGTTTCCCCTTCGAGAATTTTTGCGCCCGCGCGGCGGATGCGTTCTTTGGAGATTTCGGCGATAGTGGAGTAGCCTGCTTCGCGAGCCTCCGAGTCCTCGCCGGTTTCTTCAGGCAACTGAACAGCAACGAACTTACGGTTGCCACCTTCTTCAGCATTAAGTCGCATAACAGCATCGGCGGTAACACCCGATCCAGCGAAAAAATCGAGCGCGATAAATTCCTTATGAGGCAACAACCCAATCAGATATTTAATCAGGTTCACATTCTTGGGGTTGTCAAAAACTCCATCATGTTCGAGCAAGTCCGACAACTGCGTTGAGCCTTCGTTGGTCGAAAAATCTAGAATGCTTCTGCTATTCGAGCTTTTCGTATGCGTAACAAAATATCTGCCGTTTCTCTCCTCAACGACTGGTGAGCTGAGAAAGGTTCGTTTTCTTACCTGATACCCGTTCTGCGTTTCCTTTATGAGTATGTCTCTTTTGCTACTGTTAAATTTGTCAATTTCCCAAGTCCAAGCGCCAAGCTTTCCTCTTACTTTTGGAGGCCTGATCTTTAGATACCCTTCGCCAATCAGCTTCAGGTCATCAGAATATATTTCCTCTTCGTCGTTAGAAGTCTGCGCCAACTCCACATCATAGTCCTTCACAGCGACAAAGTTGGATGTTTGCGGATTGTAATACACGGTGTATCCAAGATTCTTACGCTTGTTCAACGTCCCGCCTTCACCCCTCGTTGTGATTGGGTCGTTCAGGATAAAATAGTCATCTCCCTCGCGAAAAACTTCAACTTCATCAGATTGATGTTTTTCCAAAGAAGCTTCAATTTTGGTTGCCGAAACGTATCGTGTGCTTCTCCTGTAGCACACGATATATTCGTGATTTCTCTGAACATTTACAGCGTCATTTTTTGAATTAAGTTTATTGTGTATCATTGGGCCAATTAAGTTATCAGCACCAAAAATCTCATCACAGAGCTTTCTGACATTGTGCTCTTCGTTGTCGTCAATGCTTATGAAAATGACACCGTCTTCGGTTAGCAAGTTCCGCGCCAATTTTAGTCGCGAAAACATCATCGACAACCAGTCCGAATGAAACCGCCCATTGCTGGTCGTATTCGCAACCAGCCTGTTCCCCGCCTCATCCTTCTGGTTCGACCGCTCCAGAAACTCAGCCGTGCTTTCAGAAAAATCATCGTCATAGACAAAATCGTTCCCCGTATTATACGGCGGGTCGATGTAGATCATCTTGACCTTGCCAAGATAGGTCTCTTGCAGCAGCTTGAGCGCCTCAAGGTTGTCGCCCTCGATGAACAGGTTCTGCGTGGTGTCGAAATCCACGCTCTCCTCGCGGCACGGGCGCAGGGTTTTGGCAATCGGCGCATTGGCGGTGATCAGCGCCTGCCGCTTGCCCGGCCAGTCCAGATGATAGCGTTCCTGCGGCCCTTCCACGATGCTGTCCGACAGCTCCTGCCGCAACTGGTCAAAATCCACCTTCAGCGTCGGTGCGCCATCCTCCCCCGCCGCTTCGGTCACGCAACCGGGGAACAGCGCGCGGATCTTGGCGATATTGTCTTGGGTCAGGTCGGGGCTGTGCATTTTCAGCTTTTCAATCTCGTCTGTCATGGTGTCCCCTTATCGCCCCTATTCGGCGTCTTCATATGCTCAAATTCCGCCTGCGCCTCGGCCAGTTGGCCATGCAACGTCACTTTGATATTAAACTGATTTTCTCGCTTCAGCTTGGATTGAAGCTGCGCAATCTCACGCTCTTTTGCCTTGATTTCCGCCCCGCGCGCAAGGCGGGTTTCCACATCCTCGCCCGCAACAGGCGCCACAGGCATCAATGGCGACAACATCCCCTCGTAAAGCGCGCCCAGCGTTACCGCTACGGGTAACGGGCTGCGCGGTGTCTCACGGCTCTGCCACGTTCCACGCATATGGTCGGACACCACCCATTTGCCTGTTGCCGCATCAGATGGGCGTTTGAATGCAGCAGCGGCTTGTATCCGTTCGCCCGCCAGCAGCTCAAACATCACAGGGAAAGGAATGGCGCGGTCAATGGCGCGCAAGATATCATCATGCAGGGCGTCACCCTTGAGCGTCAGGCGGAACACCTGAATTTCCGGCACTGCCGCCGTGGCAGGCAGGTTCAGCGTTTCAGGTGCCAGCTTATGCGCCCACACGATTTGATCCACCTCGCGCACGAACCGCTCGCGCAGCGCAGTGCTGGCCTTGGCCCCGTCATAGATGCGCGTCTTCGGGATCACCCGTTTCAGCGCGGTCTGAGGCGGATATTGATAGAGCGCAGTCATTCGGCACGGACCACGATAAAGGCAATCAGTTCAAAATCCTCAAGCCCCGCAATGGTCTGTGTCAACGCGGTTGTGTGACCGCCCGAGAACAAGCTGTCGATGTCACGTTCCTCCTTCACCTCGATCATGGAACGGATGGCGTCATTCAGCAGATCGGAATAGGCGCCCATATTGCGCCCGTCCTGCGTTTCCGCGTTGAAAGCGGCGCAAAGTTCGCGAAATGGGATAGTGTGGCCTTTACAGCCCGTGCGGACCAGATCCAGCAAGCGTTTCACCTGCATCTGGTCGGCGACGATCTCTCCGTCCTCGCCAATGTAGATCAGGTAATAGGGGTGCAGGCGGTTCTGCTGGTTGACGTTGACGCTGTCATGAATGTTGCGCAGCGCAAAGATCACCCCGGGGACAAGCCCGCGTTGCGGATCAGCAGGGACAACCGTATGCAACCCGTTAGGCATACGCGGCAGATCATCGTGCGTTTTTAGGTAGTTCAGCAGATCCATCCGGAAGTCGTTGAGCCCCAGGTCGGTGATGGAAATGCCGGTTTTGACGTCCTCCAGTTCGATCACCTCGTCCTGAAGGCGCTGAAGCTGGTCCTTGCGATAGGCCACATCCGAGCTTTTGGAGGTCAGCACGTTATCCTCACCGGTGCCCGCCATATCGACGATGTGCATCCGGTTCTCGACCCGCTCCTTGAGGTTGATGTATTCATCAAGGCTGATGTCGGGCCAGTAGTTTGACAACTGGATCTGCGTGTTTGGAGAGCCGATCCTGTCAATCCGGCCGAATCGCTGGACGATACGCACCGGGTTCCAATGGATGTCATAATTTATAAGGTAGTCACAATCCTGAAGGTTTTGGCCTTCTGATATGCAGTCAGTGCCAATGAGAATGTCCAGCTCGGCTAGATCGTCTGGCATGATCTTGTCCTTTTCTTTCGCACGGGGTGCAAAGAGGGTCAGGACGGATTGGAAGTCATACGTTTTCTTGAGCGTTGTCCTGGGACCGCCCGAGCCTGTGACAATTCCGGTATGGATGTTCTGCGCCTCGGCGAAATGGGGAGCAAGCTGGGCGAACAGGTAGTTTGCTGTGTCTGCGAAGGCGGTGAAGACGACCACCTTGCGGTTACCGGCGTTCAACGGGTTAGCCATCTTGCCTTCGATCTCGGCAATCAGGTGCTGGAGTTTGGCATCATCGTCGGGGGTGACACGCTCCATTTCGACAATCAGGCCGTCGATGATAATCTTGTCGGCAGCCAGTTCGTGCTTCCAAGCCTTGATATCCATGTCAGCCAGGTCAATCTTGATCTTCTTGCCAACTGAGAAATCCGAAAAATCGTCGTCTTCCTCAGCGGCGTTTTCGAAATCGATATCCAGATCATCCACCAGTCCGCCGCCGCCCGAAGCTTCAAACCGATCGATTGCTTCTAATGTGCGCCCGATATTCTCGGAAAGAGCGCCAAGGGTCTTGCGGAAAGCATAGACAGAACTTTCCAGCCGTTTGAGCAGGTTGGTAGTCATCAGAGCTTGAAGGCTTTTCTCACGATCAGCCTGCTTCAGAGTGCCTTTGCCACCTTCAGTCTTTGTGTCGTAAAGGTCTTCATACTTCTTTAGCCTGCTGGGCTGTATGTAGTTGACTGGGGCATAGACTGCCATCTTGAGCGCACTTAACTGCGCGAAGATCTCGTTGAACCCGATCACATCCGTCCGATGGGTGATGGGTAAGTGGTGAGACAGCGGTTTTAGACGCGTCGGGAAAGTCCCGATGTCAGCGGTATCGTAGAACGTTTCGATATGTTTGCGCGACCGCGCGATTGTCACCGCGTCCAGAAGTTCAAAGAAGTCGAAATCGAGCGCCCGCAGGATTGATGCTGGCGTTCGTTGCTCTGGAGGCAGGTCCGACCATACGTTGAACGCTGCCTGAGCACGGCGAAATATTTCCTCTACGCTCGTCTTGGTCTTGAGGTTTTTACTAAGTGCGTCTGAATGCCCTTCATACGCTAGGGCCAGCTGGTTTCGCAGGTCCGTAAATCGGTTGTTCACCGGGGTCGCCGACAGCATCAAAACTTTGGTTTTCACGCCCGCTTTAATGACCTTCTCCATCAATCGCTGATAGCGGGTTTCCCTGTCTTTATAGACATCGTTATTCCGGAAGTTGTGAGATTCATCGATGACAACAAGATCGTAGTTTCCCCAGTTAACGCGATCGAGTCGCATCCCGAAGGACTCCCCAGATGTCCGCGACAGGTCGGTATGGGATAGAACGTCATAGCGGAACCGGTCCTTCGCAAAAATATTGGTGGTCAGGTTCGCATTGTAGTTTCGCCAGTTGTCCGCAAGCTTCTTGGGGCAGAGGACAAGAACGTCCTTATTGCGCAGTTCGTAATATTTGACGACCGCAAGGGCTGTAAAGGTTTTGCCGAGCCCAACGCTATCCGCCAGAATACAGCCGTTGTAGGTCTCAAGCTTGTTGATAATACCGACCGCAGCATCTCTTTGATAATTGAACAGCTTTTTCCAGACCAGACTTTCCTGATATCCAGTGCGGTCCTTCGGTAGGACGTCCTCATCGATATCGTTAAGAAAATCGCTGAACAGGTTAAAGAGGATCATGAAGTAAACCCGTTCCGCTGGGTTTTCCTGATAGACCGCCTCGATATGCTCCAAAACTTCAGTAGTTACATCGTTCAACTTTCCCTTATCGTTCCAGATTTGGTCAAACAGATTCAGGTAAGTTTGCGCAAACTGAGGCTCGTCCATGACTTGCGTGTAATTCGAAATTGCGTCACCTTGCTGATATCCAAGATCGACAGCCGTGAAGCCGGACAGCGGCATGTAGGCAGTATTCGCATCGGTTTTCTGAATATGTGCAAATTGCTGCATAGGGCCAAAGGTCGCGTTTGATTTGAAGCACGCCTTCCTGCGTATCCATTCAGCACATTCACGAGCCACAGCGCGCTGGGTCATTTTATTGCGCAATTGTATTTCAAACTCGCTACCGGACAGAACACTACTGGAGCGCCCGTTCGGAATGAAAAATTGGCGCTTTTCTTTTCTGATGCGATCAATCGCGCCGTTGGCTACAAATGTCGGTTCGGTGAAAAGGAATTCAAATTCGTCCAACTGTTCCAACTCGGACTTCAAGGCCTCAAAAGCGTAAATTGAAAAGCAACCCGCAGCTATACGTAACTTAGTCCCCCCTGTTAGCTCGCGCTTGAGGTCGTCTCCCAAGAGGGTCGTAGTGTTGTCGATTATGCGCAAAGTTGAGCTCCATCACCAGATAAAGTTGGCTTATCCATACCTTACTCGGAGGGCTTAAATGTGCAATGCAATCAACACTTTTCGACGAATGTTTCCGCGCCCTCACCATTCTTGGTAAAACATAAGAACGGGCCCCCTCCTTAGGTCCTTGCCGCAGATGGGCAAAAAAACGGTTGCAGATAAACTTCATGGATTAGCGTGGCAAACACGGTGCCTTCGCTATGGCGCAACAAAGTGGGACCAGACCTTTATCCACGAAAAAGCGACATACCTGTCCAGAATAGACGATATTCACTGATGACAGAATGAACTGCGTCCTTAAGTCCAGAAGACGAGCGCGATCCGAGGTCATTCGGGAAGCCATACTCGGGCATAGCGGTGAGGTTATCACAGCTCGCCGGGCGGGCATCCTGAACATCTGACGATTGCCAGACCCTGAAGGACAAGCCGTATGCCAAAGAAAGAAACACCTTGGAAGATCTACCCGACCGCTGAGCAGAAGGCTGCAATTATGGCGGGGCAGACGGCGGCGCGATATAGCACGCGATCAGCGTATATTATCGACTGCGTGCTGGAGGAGCCGTCTGCAGACCTCTCCAGAATTGCGGCACAAGTCGGCCGGCTGGGACTGCTCGCAAATGAAATCCTTGGGGAAGATGAAAGCCACAATCGGCGGCTGACCGGGCGCAGGGCAGATAAAGCGGTGCGAAAAATCATTGAGGCCTGTGACGCGATCACCGACGAACTGCGGGAGGATTGACATGCGCCCATACATTCAAATGCACGATGACCCGGATCGCCTCAATCGATACATAAACAGAGCTGGGGCCGAGCCGATCGGGGGCACAATCCCGAACCGCAGCAATCGCGATCTGTTCAAACGGTTTCGCGATTTGGCTTCAGAACAGTCAGAGGGACCTCAGTTTCTCCACATGACACTATCGCTACCCGTCGGGGTTAAGGCGGCAAAGAAGATCTGGAAACGGACGGTAGCAACGGCGATGAAGATGCTCGAGCTCGATCCAGAAATGACGCCATGGTTTGCCAAACGTCACACTGACGGGAATTGCGACCACGTGCATACCGCGATCGTCCTTCGCGATTTTGCGGGGCGGCCTCTCACATTCACAGGATCGTCCGCGAAAAGCGAAGCCGCTCACAAACATCTGTGTTCGATGCTTGGCTTGCCGGCGCCGGCATATTTCGATCCGGATGCCTTACCCCGCCTCGAACCCATCACACCGGGGCGCAGATTAAGCGAAGCAATCCCCGCCGCTTTGCACAAAGACCTGCAAGAGGCCTTTCTTCGGAGGCAGCCCGAAAGTCTGGTCGACCTGAACCATCATCTTGATGAGCAAAATAGTGCGTTCCGTGCTGAGGAAAAACCCAACACCTATGGCATTCAAGCATTCGCGTTTTCTACCGATGATGCACAGTTGTTTAGCGGCGCACTCGGCCCCGCATGGAAACCACGCGTTTTACGCGAGCGGCTCACCTTCTGCGGCACGCTTCGCAAACTACGAAACGCCTTCGATTGCGAAGCACTTATCGACATCTTCCAAACCCCAAAAATGGAGAAGCTCCTTGACCGAACAATCCGATCAACACGCACTGCTCGACTTGCCGGAACCATCCAAAGTGATATTCGACCAATTGCTACAGACGCACAAGAAGGTGGAGGGGCTCTACCCCCTGATCGATCTGCTGACGAGGCCGGACGACCAGAGGGAAGCACTGGGCGAACGCTTGGCATGTTTGCTGAGGGAGCTGATCGAAACGCAGCAAAGGTATCAGGCACAGCACGCGGAAATGGCCGAAGCGTTTTCGGAGCTGAGCCGGCAAACACAAACTCTGACCAACACCATACAAGATCAGCTGGTCAGACAAGAGAAGAAGATGAACCAATTGATGAAGATGCTGGGACATCCCATCGATTGACACTCGCGATGCTTTTGAGGCGCGTATGCGCTACAGCAGCTGAGCGAACATCCGGGTGGAAAGCAAAAATAGCACGCGGCCACACCACAATTGTAGTGGTCTTTGATGATATGAGTGCTGTCAGAGTTTCGGCCTATGACATGAAGGTCTTGAGGGGCGGCGCATTGGCTCTTGCGTTTCAGGAGGATTATCTAAGGCATCTGCCAGAACACCCCCAAGAAAAAGATGCCGACGCAGATCATGATGACTTTGGGTTCTAAGTGTGACTGGGGTGACCAATGCGATTTCAGGACCCTCGAAATGGGCGGATTCCGGACCTTCGCTGCAGGTCGCGCGAAAGTCTGCTTTGCATTATGCTTTCTCCTAGTTGGGCCTGAGTTCCAAGGGTAAGAAAGGTGAGCATCTATGAAGAATTTTTCTGTTATCCCTCAGTGGGGTACCGCCATTCATAATGTCGCGCTCTTGCAGCCTGCTTGATGCGCAAAACGCGTGCAATCCCTGCGGAAAAGTGGTGTTCTTCCTGCATTCAATCGAAGGACGAGTCACCTTGTCGAAAATCAACAAAGCAGACATTTACGAGAAGAACTTGAATTTTCTGCTCGGCTCTGGGGCATCTTATGGTTTGCTCCCAACCCTTGCTCTGCGAGTTAAGGAGAAAGGATCTGGCAAAGCGCATACCGTCGAAACGTTGGCGACCAAGTACGAAGAAGATGCAGACTTCTTAGCGCATCTTTTCTCTTGGTATGTTCATGAGGTTATTCTTCCTGCCGCCGAGTATGATCCCCGCAATGCGGTTATGAACACCGCGCCGCAGGACGCAGCGGTTGAAAACTACCGCCAATTCCTTGAAACGATTTTGAAGATCCTCAGCAAGAAGAGTCACAAAAAAAGGGTTAACATTTTCACAACCAACTACGACGGGATGATTGCCCACACGGCCGAGGCCCTTCTGAGGCTTGGCTCGTATGACTTCCATCTGAATGATGGAACTGACGGATTTGTTAAGCGCACTTTGAATGCGCGTAACTTTGGAAGGTACTTTCAGGATCATGGGGTTTTCGATCGTCACTCTAAGAGTGTTCCTCAAGTAAACCTGATCGAGCTACATGGCAGTGTTTACTGGTACAAAGACGGCGAAAAAATCGAGGTATCCTATGATCTGGATCGTGCGAAGCGGCGAATTTCAGACGTGCCTCTCAGAGAAGATCAGGACTTTTTCGATGGCTTGTTGGATGATTCCTTCACGGATGAGGATCTGAATCCTCCTGCAGACGTTACCTTTACACAAAACGAAGCATTTCAAAAAGCATACAAAGCTCTTCCGATTGTAAATCCAACGAAATGGAAGTTCTACGAAACTGTTTTCGAAGAGCACTATTATCAGATGTTGCGGCTACTGAGCTACGAGCTTGAGAAGCCTGACACCGTATTCATCGCATTTGGGTTCTCATTCGCAGATGAACATATCCTGAACCTGGTAAAACGTTCGCTTTCGAACCCATCCCTTCATATGTACGTTTGCTGCTTCGACGACAGCGAGAAGCACTCGATGGAAAAAAGGTTTCTTGGCTTTGCGAACGTTGAGTTGATACGGATAGACGGGTTGCTCGATTTTTCGGCTTTCAACAATGAAGTATTTACAACCAAGCCAACGAGTGCATAGCAATGAGCATTCAAATCGGCGAAGTCGTAGCGGTAATGGGCGTAGAAGTTTCTGTCAGAGCCTTCGAGAACTCAAACCATGAGACACACTTTTTCAATGGGAAGAAATTCAAAGGCATCTCTATCCGAGAGTTCGTGTCCATTTCGCACGGCTTCCGCGAAATTGTCTGTACCGTTGAAGGTGAATACTTGGATGAGCGAAACTTCGAACTTGAGGCAAGCGAGAAGTTATTTACGCGAAAGTTAAAGTTGCGGCCAATTGGGTACTTTGAGGACGACGCATTTAAGGATGGTATTAAATACCTACCTAAGATCGGTGATATTGCTACACTTCTGTCGGAGCAACAGGTTGGCAGCATTTTCGAAAGCAAATCTTCTGACGGTTATATTATTGGCAAGCTCTTGAAAGAAGACCTACCGATAGCTCTTCCTTGGCAAAAGCTCTTCAACTCGCATTTGGGTATCTTCGGCAATACCGGCAGCGGAAAATCAAACACGTTGACGAAGCTGTTCACAGTGCTTTTCGCTAACAAGCTCAATAGTATCGCATCCCACAGCAAGTTTGTGGTTCTTGATTTCAATGGTGAATACACTGGTGATCAACTTGTTGGAGCAGATCATAAAAAGGTTGTTCGGCTGACAACGCGCAACGCCGAAGGCGACCGTTTCAAGATCCACGACGATGAGTTTTGGGACGCTGAAACGCTTGGTATTCTCTTTCAAGCCACAACGAACACACAAAAACCATTCCTGAGGCGAACCATATCTGGTCGCGCTAGGTTCATTGACGTTCCAGATAGTTTGACACACTACGCCCGAGCTACCATTCGACGCGTCCTGTGTTCGACTGATCCCAGCGTCGAGGCGCTTGAGCAAGTTAAATCGCTTGTCAGACAGATGCCTGACGCTGAGAATCTAGCGGAGTTAGTTGGCAAAGTTGGATGGAACAACACTAACCGAAGTTTTTATCTGATAGTAGACGGTCAAATGCGGTATCCGGACAACGAAGCCCATTTCGGTGCAATCTTCGAACCACAAATTTCTCGGATAGACTTGCAAAACCTCTCGGGCTTCACGGAATTGCAGGTTCGCGCCAGTTTGCAACTTATAAACGATGTCCAATTCGGCTCTGCACAATACGAGCACATACAACCGCTTTTGCGCCGTATTGACTCTCTGAAAGAGGAATTCTCGCGTGTCATCTCCGTTGGAGAGCTGGCTGATGATGAAGATCGGCTCGTAACCGTTATTTCTCTGCGGGAATGCAAGCAAGACGTGAAGAAAATCTTACCTATTCTTATCGCAAAGCATTTTTATGAGCAGCATAGAAGCGTCGTGACAAGCCCACCTTCGACTACTCTCCATCTGATCGTCGATGAGGCGCACAACATACTTTCACAGCAATCAAATCGTGAGGCGGAAAGCTGGAAAGATTATCGCTTAGAACTGTTCGAAGAGATCATCAAAGAAGGTCGAAAATTTGGCGTTTTCCTTACGATTGCCAGCCAAAGACCAGCGGACATCTCCCCGACTATTGTCTCGCAATTGCATAACTATTTCATTCATCGCCTTGTGAATGACAGAGATCTTGCGCTTTTGGAAAATACCATATCGACGCTGGACAGCCTTTCTCGAGGGCAAATACCGACGCTTCCCCAAGGCGCGTGCGTTGTAACTGGAACCAGTTTTGACATTCCGATGCTCATGCAAGTTGACAAACTGCCGAAAGAGCAAGAACCGGCCAGCAGTGATGTAAACCTCGTCGATCTGTGGGGCAGTGACGATGATTGACAATCAGACGCTCGCGTCAAGTCACTGACTGCCGCCTACCGGCTAAATAGGTGCCGTTGCATCGACCCTATGCTAAAGGCAGCTTTGGGCCGTTGCTACTTAGGACCCAATCTCCCAAACATTGGCCGCGAACTTCTCCAAAGGGCATCCTCAATATCTTGGATTAGTGATGCTTCGACGACTCCACGAACGGCGGAGACTTCCACGCTCACGCGATTATCTGCATCTGGACACCATAGATGCATTTTTAGAGCATAGGTGCCTCTGGCACAGGTGTGCAAATGTTGCTGAAGCCTCTGCCCAATTTTCCGGGAACTTCCAACATAGACAGCAGTGCTATTGGCAACATTGTTGTTTCGCGTAAGAACGTGCCCGTCTTGTGGTTCGTAGCCCACAAAAGCGTTTCGCAACCTGCTTGCACCGGCTTGGTTATTCACGGTGATCCGGTAGATGGCAGCAGAGTTGATCCCTTCGCCGAGCAATGGTCTGATCCGAGCGCTGATAGCACCAGGTCCAAATCCGGCTCTAATTTCCTCGAAAGAGAAATTTAACCGAACTACATCTTCAAACTGCACGCCATTTAGGGCAGCAGCTCGAAGCTCGAGGTCATTGCGCGCTTGGTCCAGTACTGCCTCAGTAATCAAGACACCGCTCTCCTCTCTATCGGACGGAAAGTACTATGCATTCGGAAGTACGGCGGTATGTTGCGGTGTGCAACCTTTGGCTCAATGTCTGCGTTGAATGTCCGCATTGTGAGCTGCAGTTGCAGCATTTTGAAGACAGGGCCAACGGCAGCAATGGGCCGTTCTCGACGATTAGAGGATGGGACATCTACTATGCATGCGTCTCACCGGCAGGTCAGTTTTGCGTCCCCCCAGCCTTGATTTAGTGGGGCGATGCGCACTTATTGAAGAGCGAAAATCACCGGCATCCACGTTACAGCACCGTCGACTGCAAAGACACCATGCATAAAAATGCAGAATAGAATTTCATTTCGGACCCTCCAATCAGCTCGAAAAGAATAACGAAACTATTTCATCCCTTCACTCACATTAAAATACCACCAAACAGAGGTATCGTGTTTGCGTCGGAGTCGCGGTCGTGCGAAACTGCGGGCAGACCATCAGTGGTTCACGGTCAGTTGGCGGAGCGGCACTCACCCTTCACCGTATGTCCGGAGTCAAGGATGGCAAAGTAACCCGTCTGCAAACCGGCAGTGCGCGGACGGCAGGTGATACATCAGAGCGCGCCGCGCTGTATCTTGCCCCACGGGAACTTGATGTGCTTAAGTGGGCCGCCCAAGGCAAAACCACTTGGGAGACCGCTCAACTTTTAAATTTGTCAGAAGCGACTGTCGCATTTTACACGCGGCGTGCTTGTGCTCGCTTGGGCGTGAAATCAAAAATACATGCGGTCGCCGTTTGCATTAGCGCGGGGCTTTTCAAAATCTGACAAGGTTGAGCGGAGATGACTTCTTAGCCCCCGCCCTCTTTCCAATCGTCCAGAAAGTCCGCCAAAATGCGCCGCATGGCTTCTGGCCGGGTCGGTATATCATCAAGGGTTCGGCGATACGCATCAATATCGTCGATCATTTCAGGCTCCATCCGGATCATCACCGGTTTGGTGTCGGTTTTCGGGCGGCCAATCTTCTTTTTCTGCTCAGACATGTCGAATCATCCTTAAAACTGCTTGACTATCTGATTACAAAATTACACACTAAGCGGACCAAGGCAAGAGCGGCAACTCTCGCCAAGGTCCTGATCATCGTCATTCCACAGGAGAAATCTGATGACTAAACAATTTACTATCACGCCCGGTGACGGGCATGAACCCCCTCGCGTAACCCCAATGTCTCTGGCATTCGGTGATGTTCTCAAAACGATGCGTGCGTTCATCGTCGCGGAGCGTGACCTCGAAGACATCGCATACAGCCGCGATCCGGCTTACGCGATTTGGGCCGAGGATACAGAAAAGGCGCATGAAGAACTCGCGGAAGCTCTGGTCAACGTGCATAGCTTGCCTGTCTTGGTCCGCGAGGATCAGCCGCTGCGCCGCATGGCACTGCTTGCAGATGCAATGATCGGGCATGAAGAACCTGGCGGCGCGCGGGCTTTACACCTGCAGATGCAGGTAGCGTTTTTCACAAAGTTTCAAGTGCTTGGGATCTCTTCAACGGCAATGCATCGCAACGGACTTTTGATCCACGGACGCCATCTTATCGATGCGATGATCAGTTTGCCGTTGTTTGACGGCGGTCCTGTCGATGGCCCACATACTGATGAGCCGCCGGAAAGCGACTTGGGCGCGGCCCTCTAAAGCGAGCTGGCCAATTCCTTTCCCCTCAGATTTGGGGAGAGCCACTTCATCACATTTTCATAGAACGGCCGCCTGCCTGTGCCGCGTCTTTGACGTGCGCTGCAGCTGCAGTTTCTCGGAGGATTCCTCATGTCCAACTTCGCCAATACCCTCACGATCTCCGGCTCTCCCGTCCCAATCTACCCCGGCAAGCTGATGCCTCACTGGATTGAGGCGGCCCGGGACAAAGGTTACGATATTGTCGCCCGCATCATTGACCGTTTTCATCTCGCGCTGCGCTGCCAACATTGCGGTGAACTGATCAAGGTCAGGCTTTTCACGCTGATGTCCGCGCAACCGCTGTGTTCTGTTTGCGTGCAAAAAAAATGGGTTTTGACTGCACAGGCCGCAGGACTGATCTTCCTTAAACGGTGTCCTGATAACCGCCACTACGCATTCTATGAGGCCGCGTGCGGTCATAAAATCCGCCGTCAGTTTGAATTTGCCGAACGTGTGGCAGCGGGTAAAACCGACCTTCGTTGCGATATTTGCCATAAAGAAACTGAAATGCGCGAAGCTGCTGCACGTGGCTGGGAACTCATCGGGCCTGATCCAGAGAGCGACCCAAACTACAGGCACTACCGCCATTCGGACTGCGGGCACGAACAACGGATCGCCCGCGCGAACTTGCAGACAGGGCGCATCTCATGTGGCGCGTGCGGAGAGCAATGGCCTGCAGCACCTAGCTATCTCTACGCCATCCAGTTCACGCTACCAAACAGCCGTGAGCTGGTGAAGCTGGGCTATTCGAACAATCCTGAAAGTCGCCTATATCATCAGCTGCTGCGGGACACAGACATGCCCTGCGAAGTCCTGCGGAAGGTGTCCGTGAACTCTGGCCAACTTGCCATTCGTCTTGAAAAGCGCCTGCACAAAAAGCTGCGGGAGAGCTTTCCTGACGCCGTAGTCCCTCACGCCGTTTTTGCAGATCAGATCAAGGTGAAATCCGAAATTTACGATATTGCTATGACCCCTGTGATCCTCGCCGAGCTTGATGCGCTCGCTGAACCGACGAGCGTGAGCGTCTCATAGTCTGTTCCGAAAATCTTTTTCGTTTCTCCGGTCATCCGGCCGGAGATCACATATGCATATTTTATATGGAGGGCTTTATCATGCCCCATCTCACCAAAAAAACGCCCACTTGGGCAGCATTCGCCGACACTCTGATTGAACGCCTGCGCCGCCACCACGGCCTTGCTCCAGCGCGCTTTCTGAACGACGAAGACGAAGAGCCATCCGAGCTGGATATTCTTTTTCAAAAACTCGAAGGCCCTGTTCCAGCAACGCAATTCACCGAGCGCGCAGATATTTCATCACGGTATCTGCCCGCTCGACAGCTTTTGACAGGCATCAGGTTGGCAGCGACCTTTGGTTCTCAGGATCAAGAGCAGGAAAGTGCGCAATGCGGTGCCATTACCGTCATCCGTGATATTGCTATCGAGGACCTGCAACTGATCAAAGACACGATGAAAAGTGCTTTCCCAACCCGATGGCTTATCATTGAGCCGGACGTGGCAGAGGGCGCATTTGCGAAGAATGCGCAGTCGCGCTTCAATCGTCTTCTGGTCGATAGCGTCGACAAGATCGAGCCAGTTATCATACTGCAGCCCGACGGCATTACACTTCCTGCTCATTTGAAAGCCGTTGCCCCCACCACTCTGGCTTTCTCATATGTCACGCATGATGTGCTCCTGAAGTTTCTGACTTGTGGTCATCTCGCCGACCAGCTTGCCGGCGCTGGCAATGTCCGAGCAGCACTACCGACTGAAACAGCTATGAAAGCTCTCGGGGCCGTTGATATCTGCGCAGCCACGCGGGCTCCAGCATTGCACCAAGCCGTGGAACGCCTGCGCAGGATGACGCATCGTCACGCCAAAGAGAACGGTCCCCGCCTTGAAGACATAACGGGTGACAACACCGCACTGACCGCAGCGCGGCGCATCGTTGCCGATCTGCTCGATTGGCAGGCCGGGAAAGCTGCTTGGCATGAGCTGAGCCATTCTTTGCTGCTGTATGATGCGCCCGGCACCGGCAAAACATGGTTGGCCCGCGCGATGGGCAATAGTGCGGGGCTTACCGTAGTGACCGGCAGCTTCGGCGAATGGCAAGCAGCGGGCCATCTTGGGGATATGCTGCGCGAAATGCGCGCGACTTTCGCCAAAGCGCGCCGCAATGCGCCCTGCATCCTCGTGATTGACGAGATCGACGCGGTCGGTTCGCGGACAGATGACGATCGCCATGCCTCCCACTATCGCATTCAAGTGATCACGGCTTTTCTCGCAGAGATGGATCAGATCGCGCAGCGAGAAGGTGTTGTTGTCGTTGGCACCTGCAACCATGTCGACCGCATGGATCCCGCTGTGCTGCGTTCAGGGCGTATGGATGTTAAGATCGAGGTCCCCTTGCCGGATGCTGAAGCACTGTATGCGATCCTCTCCCACGACTTAAGCAAAGACATTGCCGACCACGAGCTTCAGAAGCTCGCCCATCGTGCCGTGGGCCACAGCGCGGCTGACATTGACGCTGCAATTCGTGCTGCCCGCTCCAACGCGCGGCACGAAAGGAAGCTGTTGCATGTCGCAATGCTGGAAGAACAATTGAAAATTGGCTCCGCCAAAGAGAACCCCAACCGCACATGGCGAATTGCGGTTCATGAAGCAGGGCATGCTGTCATCGGCAAAGCTCTGGACCTGGGACCCATCGACCGCATTATGATCACAGGTGACGGCGGCCAAATCCATCGCCGCGCGCAATCAAGCGAAAGCCGCCTCTGCGATATCGAGGATGAAATCGTCTATTCCTTGGGCGGACGGGCAGCTGAACGGCTCATGCTCGGCGAAGTATCAGCCGGCGCGGGCGGGCCCGCAACATCGGATCTGGCCCTTGCGACCCGCCATGCCGTGGACATCGAGGCAGCATACGGCCTCGGCCATGAAGGGCCGGTCTGGCACGCAAACCCCGATGCACTTCACCTCGCGACACCAGCGATCCGTGACCGTGTCCGCCAGCGCATTATGAAGGCGGAAAAACGCCCCGGAGAAATCCTGCGGCAGCATCAACAGGTCTTGGAAGCACTCGCCAGTGAGCTTGTCGAGAAGAGATCGTTGCGCAGCTCTGAAATTGCGCAGCTTCTTCAGCGCGTCACTGAAAACACTGCCACTCCATCACCTGAAAATGCACAGCCATAGTGGTAGCAATCACAGCTACAAAAACCACTCAGCGCGACCAATCCCCTTACCCGGTTAAAAGAATACAACACCTCAACCCACACCCACAAAAGCTATTGGAGAAAACGCGGTGGCCTGAGCCACCGAACAACCAAGGCGCTTTCGCGCCGCCTACTTGCAAAACCATCAGCTTTGCAGCCCCAAGAGGCCGCAGTATTCGGCCTCTTCAAAGATAAACAAACACCCAAAGGTGCAACCAAAGCCATATAAAGAATAACGCATCAAATTCAGACCATCACCGTCAAACCAACTGCTTCACACACCAAACGGCGGTCATCCATATTCATTTGCGCACACAATCCACAGGATTCGACATTGCTACTGTAAAAAGCTGGGGATGCTGCCGTGATCCGTTCCCGAGGGTCCATTATCTTTGGTGTCAGTGAGCCGACCCTTCAATCTTTCGGCGGCGATCAACTCAAACAATCAAGGAACGACACAATGTCGAATACGGACACCTCACTCCCCAAATGGCTTTCAGGCCGCCGCTACTGCACCATCAAGGACCTTATGCGGCTTTTCGAAGTCTCCCGCGCCACGATTGACCGGTGGCACAGGGAAAACCCGAGTTTTCCGCGCAAACACAAATTCGGCAACCCGTTCAACGAAAATTGCAGCACCCGGTTTATCGTGCCCGAAGTGAACGCTTATGTCGCGATGATTGAGGGAGACAGGGCAGAGTGGACGAAACAGTTTGATCCTGTAGACTCAGACACGAAATAGCGTGCTTCGGACCACACGGAAACGCCGAAGTCGCCGCCTATGTAAGATGCCCTGTGCCACCAGTGTGCCACTGAGCGAAAAGACAGCAAATATAAGAGGGAGGAAGCTCATGCAAAAACACATGCAAGCCATTGAAAATATGGAGTATTTAAATGGTGCCCGGGGGCGGAATCGAACCACCGACACGAGGATTTTCAATCCACTGCTCTACCCCTGAGCTACCCGGGCGTGCCAATGTGCATCGGCTGACGCGGCGAAATTGGCGTTGTGGGTTAAGAAATAGACTAAGCCAAGTCTCAATACCACCGCATGTTGTGGTCTAGGTTGGACCAATACACGCCATTCACTTCATTCGCAGTAACTCTTACATTCGAACTTGAGTGTCAAGAGTTTCGTGCCGCGTTTTTCTTGCAAATATTCAACTGGTTAACCAAGTGGGCAAAAGTAAATTCTGACCAGGGGGAGTCGGACTTCTGACAGGACGCAGGGTCATCGGTTTCGATTGATGTGGACAGGGGCTTTTTGAAAGGGTGACGAGGCCCTTCGGCGTGCGGGAAATCTGTTTGCGGCAGGGGGGGGGGCGGACAGCCGTTGAACAAAGGCACATTTCATTCGCGATCCGGTTTCTGTAGCGCCGGTTCCTGATCTTACGCGATTGTCTGGTGAGATTGCGCAGCACCCGGGCAGCGCTGGTCTTGCATCAAATGATAGGGATATGGATTTTCAGCGGCCGCGTTTGCGTTGGGTTGAGAAAAGAACCACAGCTGCGAGAACCACCAGTGCCAATGCGATTGGATAGTTCAACAATGCCCATGGATTGCCATTCAGGAGCGCGAGGGTCTGGGATAGGGATTCTTCGAGTCGAGGACCCAGGAAGAAAGCGATGATGAAGATCACAACTGAAAAACCGAGGGCGTTCATGACCAGACCAAGCACTGCAAAAATCAGCATGATGACGATTCCGGAAATACCGCCCGATGCGAGCGATACTCCGACGAAACACAATAAGATTGCGGATGGAAAAATCACGGATTCTGGCGCGGAGACGACCTTGATCCAGAAACGCATCCCCACCTGCCCGACAATGAGATTCAAGACATTTGCCATCACCATGGCACCGAACAGACCGTAAATCAGTTGGCCTTGTTTTTCAAACATCAGCGGACCCGGCTGGATTCCGTGGATCATGAAGGCACTGATGATCAGCGCCGCCCCGACGCTGCCGGGAATGCCAAGGGTGAGCAATGGAATCAGGTTTGCCCCCATCACGGCAGAATTCGCGGATTCCGAGGCGGCAATACCTTGGATATTGCCTTTGCCGAAGGTTTCAGGGTGTTTGGAGGCCTGTCGTGCACCGGCATAGGACATAAAGGCGGCGGCGGTCGATCCGATTCCCGGCAGCGCGCCGAGGATCGTGCCGATGATGGTACCGCGCACCAGGGTGAATCGACAGGACCAATACTCAGGCCACGAAATGCGTTGATCGGCAGGATTGCCCGTGTCGCATACCTCGATCCCCTTGCGCATAACACCTGTGTTTTCAGCCATGCGGCGCAGGATTTCGGAAATCGCGAGCATCCCGATTGCCACTGCAGCCAAGGGCAGGCCGTCGTAAATCTCGAAGTAGCCAAAATAAAAACGCGGGGTGGCGTGCTGTGGGTCTGTGCCAACAGTGGCCGCCAACATGCCAAGCGCGGCGGCGATGATACCTTTGGTGATAGAATTTCCAATCAGACCGGAGATGACACAGAAGGCTAAAATGATCAGGCCCAGCACCTCGACGGGCCCCATCTTTAGCGCCAGAATGGCCATGGGTGCCGACACGGTGATCAGCACTATGTCGCTGAAGGTATCGCCGGTCACAGAGGAATAGAGCGCCATCTTGGTCGCCTTTAGTGGCCTACCCTGTTTGGCGAGCGGATAGCCGTCAAGGGCAGTTGCAGCCGCGTCGGGTGTGCCAGGCGTGTTCATCAGAATGGCGGGGATCGCGCCACCGACGAGGCCACCTTTGTTGACACCCATCAGAAATCCGATTGCAACCAGCGCATCGAGCCCAAATGTAAAGGGGATTGCAATTGCCATTGCCATCACCGGGCCAATCCCCGGAACGGCACCTACGAACTGTCCCAAGAGCACGCCCAGAAATACAAAAAACAGGTTGGTGATCGTAAAGGCATCTGAAAGCCCCGCGAGGATAATGCTCAGCTCAGGCATGGTGTAGAAGGTTCAATTGAGTGCAGTTCACGGAAGCGGTCTTTCCAGGAGTATCGTCACGGCGTACCAGATTAGCGCCGGTATGACGAAGCCGCCGATGCTGATCCAGAGGGGGCGGCGTTCGCCCATCAGAAAAATCAGGGTCAGCGCCAAGGGTGTGGCTGAATAGACAAATCCGAGTTCAACGACCAACCAAAGACCCGCAACCAATACCGCAATGATCATTATCGTTTTCGCCCAGGGCACTTGACTCAGATCGGTTCCGTCCGCGGGCTTTATCATCAACAGGGCCCCAAACAGGCCCAGAATGACCGCAAGGATCTGGGGGAGGGTTTTAGGGCGGATTGCGCCATAATCCACTGTCTCGATCTGGGTGGGGATCAGATACAGCCATAGTGCCAGTGCAAAAAGCACAAAAAACAGCCCGGATAGTCGATCAATGGCATTTTTCATAAGTTGGTCGTGCCAGCATCCGAGGACACTGGCACCCTTTGGGTCGCTGTTGGTTATTTGCCGAACAGTATTTTGACATTTTCGATGCCGTCGACAAGCATTTGCTTGGTCGGTTCCGGCCCAAGGTTCACAACCTCAACGCTCAGTGCGTTGCGGACTGCGGATTTCACATCATCCGTGGCAAGCGCCTTGGCAAGGGCCGCTGCAATGGCGGTCTGCGCTTCGGGATCGGTATCCGCAGACATGGCGAAATAGAACCATGGATCGACATAGACATCATAACCTTCGTCGATCAGGGTCGGAGTGTCCGGAGCATAACCGTGCCGGGTCCGGTTTGCGCTGGCAATCATTTTCAGTTCGCCGGATTCCAGATACTCGAGGTGAGTCCCCGTGGCAAAGCCGACCAGCGCTTGGCCGCCCAACAACAGCTTTATGATCTCGGCGCTGCTTTTGGTGGATAGGAATTGAAATTCCGTACCCGCCTGCGCTGCGACCTGCTGCATGGTCAAGACCTGTGGCTTGGCATCTGACGCGATGGCCAGACCTCCTTGGGCTTTGGTATAGGCGATCATGCCTTCAAGGTCGTCAAAGGGTGCATCTCCGCGCGCCACCAGTGCGACCTGAGCCCCTGCTGCGGTGCCAAGATAGGCAAAGCTGTCGAGATTGAATTTTACCTCATCGGGGCGGTTTACGAGATTGATCATCACCGGCATGTTCACGCCTAGCCCAACTGTGAGGTTATCAGCTGGTTTATTGGCAATCGCGGTGAACATCGCCATGCCGCCACCGCCGGGTTTGTTTTCGGCAATGACGTTCCAGCCAGTCTGTTCCTTGATCGTATTGGCAACGATCCGGCCAATGACGTCCGTTGATCCGCCTGCGCCAAATCCGATTTCGATGACGAGAGGCCCGGAAGGCTTCCAGTCTTCGGCGAGAACAGGAGCCGCGCCGAACATCGCAATTCCGGCAAGCGCGCCTGCTATCGTTTTGAAGAATTTCCGTTTTTGTATCATAGTCTTCTCCCTTGTAATGATACGGTGCTTCTGCGGTGACCGCTTCAGTTGTTTTCGAGTCGTTCTTCCAAAACCGTGGCAATTTTCCGCGCCATCAACAAAAACTGTTCGCGTTCCTGCAGCGACAGCGCGCTGTCCAGATCTTTGCGGCGGGCTTCCATATGCGGCAGCAATACCTCGAATTGTTTGCGCCCCTTGTCACTGATCAAATAGTCCCAGGAGCGGCGGTCCTTTTCGGATTGGCTGGCGACCACGAGGCCGTTGGTCTGGAGCGTGAACAAGGCGCGGCTCGCTTGGCCCTGTGTGATGTAGGTTCGGCTCACCAGTTCCTTTTGGCTCACCACGTCGCTGCTGCGGTAAAGGACTGAGATAACTCTCCATTGGGGCAGGCTGAGGTTGGAATGTTGCGTCAGCACCCGCTTGATGTCCGCATCCAGGCCGCGTTTGAGGTGCAGAATAAGTACGTGTTCATGATTTGCCGCTATCGGATTGCTGCCGCTGACAAATGGATAGGCATCAATAAGACGGCGTGTGCTGTGTGAATCTGACATGGCAGCCTCCAAGACTCGAGCATTGGTATAGCGTAACCATGTGAATTATACATGTCTACATTTTATATACTTTGACATATAATTTGCCTCTATGGTAACTCACAGGCCGTAAACGGCACTCAAAGCCCTGATCGGGAAGCGTGCCGAAACCATAGAGAGGCCACGCATGTCCCGAATTGTCTACCTCAATGGCGAATTCCTGACCGAGGAGGACGCAAAGGTGTCTGTGTTCGACCGGGGGTTTCTGATGGCGGATGCTGTTTATGAATATACCGCCGTGATTGACGGCAAATTAAGTGAATTTGACGCTCATATAGACCGGCTGAAACGTTCGTTGGGCGAACTGCAGATGCAGTGCCCTTTATCGCGTGACGAGATTTTGCAGATGCACCGCAGACTTGTCGCAAAGAACAACATTGATGTTGGCGGGGTTTATCTGCAAATTTCACGAGGCATCGCAGAACGTGATTTCCTGTTCCCCGACAATACAACGCCGACGGTAACTGCTTTTACCCAAACGCTTAACTTTGTGGAAAATCCCATCAATGAAGTGGGTCTCAAGGTGGTATCGGTCGAAGACGGCCGGTGGATCCGTCGTGATATTAAATCGGTTCAGTTGCTTTACACGTCAATGGTGAAAACCGATGCTGTGGCCCGCGGAGCGAATGACGCTTTTTTCGTCAAGGACGGCTTTGTCACCGAAGCAACCTCGGCAAATGCCTTTATCGTCAAGGATGGTCGGATCATCACGCGGCAATTGTCATCCGACATTTTGCATGGCGTGATGCGAAAGGCGATCATGGGTCTGCGCGACTCTGCCCAGCTTCAGATCGAGGAGCGCCCCTTCAGCATCGCCGAAGCGCAAGCTGCCGATGAAGTGTTTATTACAGCCTCTCCGATTTATGCCCTGCCAGTTGTCGAGGTGGATGGTGTGAAAGTGGGGACTGGCCGGCCAGGGGATGTAACACGACGCATTCGCACAACCATGCTGGACGAAGCACGCTCCAACGCCATCTGACAGGCTAAGGCCCCGGCCAGAGCAACGGTTGTCTGGGATCGCATCGCCCGTGATTCCAAATGGGCGGGAATGCCGCGCTCACCATTACGATGGAAGGTTGGCGTATTGGTGTGCTGCCGGCGTGAAACGGGGTGTTTGATCACCATCCATTGGTTTGGAAAGCCCCGGCTCTTTTCACTCCGCGCGCGCGGCTTTCACCCAGGCGATGATGGTCGCGCGGGCCTCATCCTCCATCTGAACCGCGTTCGGCGGCGGCATCGCCTTGCTCAGGCCGGCATGCAGATAGATTTGATCAGCGTGGCGGGCCACATCGCTATGGGTTTCGAGCACGACGCCTTTGGGGGCCCATCGCAGGCCATCCCATACCGGTTCGCGGGCGTGGCACATTGAACAGTTACCGATCACGGTATCATAGGCGGCGTCAAATCCCGCGGCAGAAGCAAAGCGCTGTTCATAGGGGGTGAGCGGCCGTGCCTCGGCCTCTTCAAAGGTGTTGATGCCCGGCATGGTCGACAACCAGGCGATCAGGACCATCAGTAATACCGTCACCGCCCATGTCCAGTCCGGGCCTTTGCCGGTGGCGTGCATCGTGTTGAAATAATGGCGGATCGTGACGCCGGTAAGAAAGATCAGGCTGGCGATGATCCATGAGTATTCGGTGCCGAAGGCCAGAGGATAGTGGTTGGCCAGCATTAGAAACACAACAGGCAGCGTCAGGTAGTTGTTGTGGGTTGAACGTAGTTTGGCGATCTTACCGTATTTGGCATCCGGTGTGCGTCCTGCCTTCAGGTCGTTTACCACAATGCGCTGGTTCGGCATGATTTGAAAGAAAACGTTGCCGGTCATGATCGAGGCCGTAAATGCACCCAGGTGGAGCAGGGCGGCACGGCCGGTAAATATCTGGTTGTAGCCCCATGCCATGAGCACCAGCAGCGCAAATAACAGCAGCATCAGCAAAGTTGAATGTTCACCCAGCCTGGACTTGCACATTGCGTCATAGGCGATCCAGCCAATCGTCAGGGAACCACCGGAAATCAGGATGCCCTGCCACAAGGACAAATCTGCCTTGGTCGGGTCCAGCAGGAACAATTCGCCTCCCACCCAATAAACAATCATCAGCAGGGCGGCACCGGACACCCAGGTGATATAGCTTTGCCATTTGTGCCAGATCAGGTGCTCTGGCATATTTTCCGGCGCAACGAGGTATTTCTGAATGTGGTAAAAACCGCCGCCATGTACCTGCCATTCCTCGCCATGGACGCCTTTGGGCATATTGGCAGCCTGACGCAGACCCAGATCGAGTGCGATGAAAAAGAACGATGCGCCAATCCAGGCCATCGCCGTCACCACGTGTAACCAGCGCACCGCAAATGCGATCCAGTCCCAAATGATGGCTAAGTCGTACATGGTGTTCTCCCGCATTCCGAATTTGATGCTATACTATGCGAAACCACATTGTTCTGGTATCGTGTCAAAACACCAAGCAGCATCAAAAAAAACCAAACAATGTCATATCTAGATAACATCAGAACCTTTGTGCGTGTCTATGAGCTTGGCAGTATGTCTGCTGCCGGGCGCGATTTACGCATATCGCCTGCTGTCACATCTTCGCGCATATCGCAATTGGAGGAGCATCTTAGCGTCCGGCTTTTCCAACGGACTACCCGTAGCCTGACCCCTACGGAACAGGGCAAGGCATTTTATGGGGGTGCCTGCGAGATCCTTGAGGCGGTAGAAAGCGCCGAGGCGCAGGTCGTCAACATCACCGATAATCCCAAAGGGTCCTTGTATGTTGCCGCACCGCTTGGCGTTGGGCGGCGTTTGATTGCGCCATTGGTGCCTGGGTTTCTGGTGGAATATCCCGAAGTGAACATCAGATTGCGCCTGACCGACCGCAAGGTGGATCTGACAACCGAAGGACTGGACCTTGCATTTTTCCTGGGGCAACCGGAAGACAGCAACTTGCGCATTCGCAAGATTGCTGATGTTGAACGCATCCTCTGCGCCAGTCCCGCATACGTCGAGGCACATGGGAAGCCAACATCGGGTGAAGATCTGATGTCTGGAAAGCACGAATGTTTGAACCTGAGGTTTCCTGGTGCAACCGAATTCCAGTGGCGGCTTTTGACTGCGGATGGACCCAAGCGGTTTCGTGTCGCTGGACGATATGAATCAGACGATGGCGATGTCTTGACGGACTGGGCGCTATCAGGAAACGGGATTGCCCTGAAACCCATTTTCGAAGTCGCGGAACATATCAAGGCCGGGCGGTTGGTGGCCGTCGCGACCGAAACACCGCCCGAGCCGATCCAGATGGCATGTTTGTTCACCCATCGCCGCCGCCAAGACCCCAAAACCCGATTGTTCATGGAATATGTGATCTCGCGCATAACCGAAGCTGTACGCGATCATTCGCTTCAGGCTCAACTGCCGCGGTAGGTTGAATATCCAAATGGGGACAACAGCAGTGGGACGTGATAATGTGACGCCTCGGACATGCCGAAGCGCAGTGGGATGACGTCCAGAAATCGCGGGGTCTCGGGCGGGGTGCCAATCGCGTCCAGATAGTCCCCGGCATGAAAAAGCAATTCGTAAATACCTGTGGCAAACTGATCAGACGGCAAAATCTGTTCATCCGTGCGCCCATCATCATTGGTAACCAATGTCTTGAGGTGGATCCGTCTTGCGTCTTCAATCCTGTACAGGTCAATTTTCAGGCCTTTGGCCGGGCAGCCGCGTGCCGTGTCCAGTACATGTGTCGTCAGGTAACCGGTCATCTTGTTGCTCCTCGCGTTTCTGTCTTAGTGACAGAGCTGACGGGTGTATGCAAAGCATGGGGCACCCGAATGCTGCTTCGTGTTTTTTTTGAAAAACATAACTATTGTTTTGAAATATAAGCATCTGAACGAGGAGTGCGAACAGTGCAAAGATACCCACGTGACATGGCGGGCTATGGGGCCAACCCACCAGTGGCAAACTGGCCGAACGGCGCAAAGATCGCTGTGCAAATTGTCCTTAATTATGAAGAAGGTGGCGAGAATAACATCCTGCATGGGGATGCCGCTTCTGAGGCGTTTCTGTCAGAAATCACAGGTGCTGCTGCCTGGCCCGGTCAACGTCACTGGAACATGGAATCAATTTATGAATACGGTGCCCGTGCTGGTTTCTGGCGGGTACATCGTATGTTGGGCGACCTGCCGATTACGGTTTACGGCGTGGCGACGGCCCTTGCCCGTGCGCCGGAACAAGTGTCGGCGATGATCGCATCGGGGTGGGAGATTGCCAGCCACGGCCTGAAATGGGTCGAACACAAGGACATGCCCGAGGATGAAGAGCGGGCAGCGATTGCCGAAGCAATCCGGCTGCATACCGAGGTGACCGGCACTGCGCCACGGGGCTGGTATACGGGACGCTGTTCCAACAATACCGTCCGGCTGGTGGCCGAGACCGGGCAATTTGCCTATGTCGCGGACAGTTATGCCGACGATCTGCCCTATTGGATGCAATTCGACGGAAAAGACCAGTTGATCGTACCCTACACGATGGATTGTAACGATATGCGTTTTGCAATTCAGGCCGGATATACCAATGGCGATCAATTCGAAAGCTACCTCAAGGATAGCTTTGACTACCTTTACGAAGAAGGGGAGGCTGGTGCGCCCAAGGTACTTTCAATAGGCCTTCACTGCCGCCTGATCGGACGTCCGGGCCGGGCCGCGGCGTTGCGCCGCGCCATTGAATATTTTCAATCCCATGACGGAGTATGGTTTGCCACCCGCCTTGAGATTGCCGAGCACTGGACAAGGGAGCACCCGCGCAAAATGCAAGCCCGCCCCTCTGAAATGGACAGGGATACCTTTGTTGCCGCTTTTGGCGGCATTTTCGAGCATTCGGCCTGGATTGCTGAAGGGGCTCACGCGCTGGAACTGGGGCCAACCCATGATACTGCCAAAGGGTTGCACAATGCATTGACGCGCGTATTCCGCAGCGCTGACCCAGATGCGCGTCTGGGTGTCCTTAATGCCCACCCTGATCTTGCCGGTAAGCTTGCCGAGGCTAAACAACTCACCGCGGAATCCGCCGCCGAACAGGCCTCAGTGGGGTTGGATGCCTTGACAGATGACGAACGCGCAAACCTGACAGAAATGAACAGGGCATATACCGAAAAATTCGGTTTTCCGTTTATCATCGCGGTGCGGGACAACAGCAAGGCTTCGATCATTGAAGCCTTCAAGCGGCGGATTGATCACGACCGCGAAACGGAATTTTCAGAGTCCTGCAAACAAGTTGAACGGATTGCGGAACTGCGACTGATCGAACGGTTCTCGGCATGACATTCCACATCAAAACAGAGCCTTTGACCGCCGGGGGTTTTGCACCTTACGGCGATGTCCTGGAAGCGGCTGGGGCTGCCGACAAATTGATCAATCAAGGGAAATGTGGCCGGTTCCACGATCGCGCCCAACTGGATTTTTCCGATGGCGCGGCAGGCATCAGCATTTTTCAAAGCGAAACGGTTACTCTACCGCTCAAGCTGGAACTTGTTGAGCGACATCCAGAGGGGTCGCAGGCATTTGTGCCCATGTCGGCCGACCCTTTTCTGGTCGTCGTTGCCGCGGATGCAGATGGCATACCTGTCGATCTGCGCGCCTTCGTCACCACAGGGGGGCAGGCAATCAACTACCACCGCGGCACCTGGCATGGGGTGCTGACACCTTTGGCCGGACCCGGCCTGTTTGCTGTTGTTGACCGCATTGGCGCAGGTGCAAACCTGCAAGAGCACTGGTTGGAACAAAGCTGTATCATCGACGCAAACTGAAACCATTTGACAAGACTGGCAAACGTAAAAGCCGGCAAAACGTATCAACAAGAGGGACAATGATTATGACAGAAGCTTCCATTGGAACGCCGGAACAGCTCCGCGACCCAAATTATACCCCACCGCTCGCAAAGGCTGTACCGCTTGGAATTCAGCATGTTCTGGCGATGTTCGTATCGAACGTCACGCCAGCGATCATCATTTCAAGTGTCGCAGGCATTGCCTTTGGACCTGATGCGGACCCCGAAGCGCGGGTTTATCTGTTACAGATGGCTATGATGTTTGCGGGTGTCGCAACATTATTCCAGACAATCGGATTTGGCCCTGTTGGGGCGCGGTTGCCGATTGTTCAGGGAACCTCCTTTGCTTTTCTGCCAGTCATGATCCCGGCGATGGTCGGGGCAGGCACCGCGGGGCTTGCCGGGTTGATGACAGGTGTGGTCATTGGTGGCTTGTTTCACGCGTGTCTAGGGATTTTTGTGGGGCGCATCCGCTTTGCACTGCCCCCGTTAGTGACGGGTCTGATCGTTTTGATGATCGGTCTTGCGTTGATCAAGGTCGGTATCGAATATGCAGCCGGCGGGGCGGGTGATTTCAACCGGAGCAAGCCGACCTGGGGTGGCATGTCGAACTGGTTCCAGGCCGGGGTTGTCCTGTTTGTTACTTTGGCGCTGAAGTTTTTCGCGCGTGGCATGTTGTCGGTGTCTGCGGTGCTGATCGGCCTGATCGTCGGATATGTTGTGGCCTTCCTGATGGGCGATGTGAACCTGTCTGGCCTGGGAGGTGCCGCATGGGTTGCCCTGCCTCAGCCGTTCAAGTTCGGCATTGCATTTAACCCCGCGATCATCATCGGCATGTGTCTGATGGCCTTTATTTCCGCAATTGAAACTGTTGGCGATGTATCGGGAATTACCAAAGGTGGTGCTGACCGTGAAGCAACAGACAAGGAAGTAACCGGAGCAACCTATGCAGATGGTTTGGGTTCCGCGCTTGCCGGTGTGTTCGGTTCGCTGCCTAACACGTCCTTCAGCCAGAATGTCGGATTGATCGCGATGACGGGCGTGATGTCACGCCATGTTGTTACAATTGGCGCGATCTTTCTCATTGCCTGTGGTTTGGTGCCGAAAGTCGGTGCCGTCATCAGCACAATTCCGATTCAGGTCCTGGGCGGCGGTGTGATTGTCATGTTCGGCATGGTCGCGGCGGCGGGTTTGTCCATGTTGTCGGATGTCAACTGGAACAGCCGTAACATGATCATCTTTGCGGTTGCACTTTCGGTTGGGCTTGGTCTGCAACAGGTTCCGGATGCATTTAATATCTTCTTCAAGTTCGACGATGCCGGTGCTTTCCTGTTGAATGGTGGTGGCGGCAAGATTCCGAATACATTTGGAATTCTGATGACTTCCGGTCTTTTGCCTGCGGCCTTTATCGCGATTATCCTGAACCTGCTTTTGCCCAAGACAATCGGTGACGAAGCCGAAGCCGAACTGGCCGGTGCCGTAGTTGGTATCAAGGACAATTCAAAGCAAAGCTGACCTCCGAAAAACCCGGAGCAGGGAGGCCCCGCTGCGCGTTTGTGTGGCGGGGTTTTCTGTTCATGATCTCGAAATTGCTACCAAAGCTCCACTTCCCATCCTAGGCTACCAAGCAGGCGCAATGCGGTTCTCGCCTTTACTGTCAATCTATGTCTAACGCCGCGCCACTTTCGGAAAGGTTCGAATTCCCGAAATGACCATACAAAACAGCGATATTGATCCGATCGAAAGCCAGGAATGGCAGGAAGCCATCCAGGATGTTATTGAAAAGGACGGTGCGAACCGGGCCCATTACCTGTTGGATAAAGCCGTGCAACAGGCCCGTGCAGCCGGTGCAACCCTGCCGTTTTCCGCCACGACACCTTACCAGAATACGATTCCCGCCGACGACGAGCTTGAGGTGCCGGGCGATCAGGAAATGGAATGGCGTATCCGGACGATAAACCGCTGGAATGCCATGGCGACAGTAGTGCGACGGAACAAGGAAAGCAGTGAATACGGCGGCCATATTGCCTCATTTGCCTCCTCTGCAGTGATGTATGACATTGGCCTTAACCACTTCTGGCGGTCGAAATCCGCGATCCACGGTGGCGATCTGGTGTTTTTTCAGGGTCATGTGATCCCCGGCATCTATGCGCGTTCCTTTATGGAGGGCCGCATATCGCAAGAGCAGATGGAAAATTTCCGGTCTGAAGTGAACGGCGGTGGCCTGTCGTCATATCCACACCCTTGGCTGATGCCGGATTACTGGCAATTTCCCACGGTTTCGATGGGGTTGGGTCCGTTGATGGCGATCTATCAGGCGCGATTTATGAAATACATGCACAACCGGGGTCACATCGACATGGGTGACCGCAAGGTCTGGGCTTTCCTCGGTGACGGCGAGATGGACGAGCCGGAAAGCCGGGGTGCCATCGATCTGGCGGCGCGTGAAGGTCTGGACAACCTGATCTTTGTCGTGAATTGCAACCTGCAACGTCTGGACGGGCCGGTGCGCGGTAACGGCAAGATCGTTCAGGAACTTGAGGGTGATTTCCGCGGTGCCGGTTGGAATGTGATCAAACTGCTTTGGGGAAAGGGCTGGGATGATCTGCTGGAGAATGATCATACCGGGCGGCTGAAACAGTTGATGGATGAAACCGTTGACGGAGATTACCAGACATTCAAATCCAAGGATGGCGCCTATATCCGCAAACATTTCTTTGGCAAATACCCTGAGACAGCGGCATTGGTTGCCGATTGGTCGGATGATCAAATCTGGGCTTTACGCCGGGGCGGGCATGATCCGCAAAAAGTGTATACCGCGTTCAAGAAGGCCAGTGACACCAAGGGCCAGCCAACCTGCCTGTTGATCAAGACGGTCAAAGGTTACGGCATGGGTACAGCCGGCGAAGGGCAAAACACTACACATTCGGCCAAGAAATTTGCGGACAACCAGCTACGCGAATTCCGCGACCGTTTCCAGATCCCTGTTTCGGACGAAGATTTGCCCAAGGCACCTTTCGTGTCTCTCAACAACGCACAAAAAGCTTATCTTGCTGATCGCCGCACCGCCCTTGGTGGCGAATTTCCAAAACGTGAATGGCGCAACGTGCCCAAGTTGGAAATTCCGCCATTGTCCAAGTTCGAGGCTCAGTTGAAAGGCACCGGAGATCGAGAGATTTCGACGACAATGGCCTATGTGCGTATTCTGACAACGCTGTTGCGTGACAAGCAGATTGGTAAATTCATCGTGCCGATTGTGCCGGACGAAAGCCGTACCTTCGGGATGGAGGGGTTGTTCCGATCGGCGGGTATCTACAACCCCCTGGGGCAGAATTACACGCCCGAAGATGCCGATCAGATGATGTATTACAAGGAAACCATCGACGGTCAGGTGCTTCAGGAAGGCATCAATGAAGCCGGTGCAATGGCGGACTGGATCGCGGCTGCGACTTCCTATTCAAACCATGGCGTTCCGATGATCCCTTTCTACATCTACTATTCAATGTTCGGGCATCAACGTGTCGGTGACCTTGCCTGGGCGGCGGGTGACAGCCGTGCGCGCGGGTTCCTGTTGGGGGCGACAGCGGGACGCACAACGTTGAACGGAGAGGGCTTGCAGCACGAGGATGGCCACAGTCACATCCTTGCCGGTACGATCCCGAACTGCGTGACCTATGATCCGACCTTCAGTTATGAACTGGCGGTGATCATGCACAACGGATTGCAGCGCATGTTTGTCGATCAGGAAGACATCACGTTCTACCTGACGCTTATGAATGAAAACTATCAGCATCCCGATATGCCGATGGGAGCTGAAGAGGGCATCATACAAGGGCTGTACCGTTTGAGTGAGACCAAGAAACCGGGCAAGAAGCATGTCAACCTGATGGGGTCGGGCACGATTCTTGTCCAGGCCATCGAGGCGGCCAGAATGTTGAAGGAAGACTTCGGTGTTACCTCTGACATCTGGTCGGCCACCAGTTTCAACGAATTGGCTCGTGGTGGTCAGGATGCCGCAAGGCATAACCGACTGAACCCGCTGGACGAAAAGCAAGTCCCTTATGTGACCAAGGTACTGAGCAAGGCCAAGGGTCCGATCATCGCTGCGACCGATTACATGAAGAACTATGCCGAGCAGATCCGCGCCTTTGTGCCGAATGCCTACTGCGTTCTAGGCACCGACGGTTTTGGCCGTTCCGACAGTCGAGTAAACCTGCGCCGGTTTTTTGAGGTCGATGCAAACCACATTGCAGCCGCTGCCATGAGCGAACTGTTCGCCGCAGGCGCGATCACCAAAGCCGAAATGAAATCCGCGCTTACCAAGTACGACATTGACGGCGACAAGCCGAACCCACGGCTTGTTTGAGCAGCCGGAAAAGGAGAATTATCATGACAATTGAAGTCACAGTTCCAGACATCGGCGATTTTGATCAGGTGCCTGTTGTCGGCATTCTGGTCAGCATTGGCGACTCTGTTGCAGTCGAAGACCCACTGATAGAATTGGAATCCGACAAGGCGACGATGGAAGTGCCATCCCCGGCTGCGGGTGTGGTGAAAGAGATCAAGGTTGTTGAGGGGGACAAGGTGTCTCGCGGTTCGCTGATCGTTGTTCTGGAAGGCGCTGAAGCCGCTGATGCGCCTGCCGCGGCCCCGGCAACAGCGCCTGCACCAGCGCCGGCATCCGCGCCAACCGCCCCTGTATCGGCCACGTCGACGCCTGTCACTGACGCGGGATTTGGGAAGGCACATGCCTCGCCTTCCATCCGCGCTTTTGCCCGGACATTGGACATCGACATCACAAAAGTAAACGGTACAGGCCGCAAGGGGCGTATCCTGCGCGAGGATGTTACGAAGTACCTCAAATCCACGACTTCTGCCACGGCTGCGGGGGGCGGTGCATCCGGCGGCATAGGCATCCCTCCGATCCCCGCGGTGGATTTCTCCAAGTTCGGCCCCGTTGAAGACGTGGAAATGCCACGCATCAAAAAGCTGTCCGGACCTGCGCTGCACCGGTCGTGGCTTAACATTCCGCATGTCACACATAATGAAGAGGCCGACATCACCGATCTCGACAAATACCGCAAGGAACTGGACACGCAGGCGAAAACCGAAGGCTATCGTGTGACCCTCTTGTCCTTTGTCATCAAAGCTTCAGTCTCGGCCCTCAAGCAGCACTGGGAAGTGAATTCTTCCGTGCATCCCGATGGTGATAAGCTGATCAAGAAAGACTTTTACAACATCGGTTTTGCCGCCGACACGCCAAACGGTTTGATGGTGCCTGTGATCAAGGATGCGGATCGCAAAGGGTTGGTGGAAATCTCCAAGGAATTGGGTGATCTTTCGGCCAAGGCCCGCGAGGGTGCGTTGAAAAGTGGTGACATGCAGGGCGCGACCTTCACGATTTCCTCGCTCGGCGGCATTGGCGGTACGTCCTTTACTCCGATCGTGAATGCGCCAGAGGTTGCGATCCTTGGGCTGACCCGTTCGAAAATGGCACCGGTCTGGGACGGCGAGGCCTTCCAGCCGCGCAACATGCAGCCTTTGTCATTGTCTTATGATCACCGCGCCATCGACGGGGCCTTGGCCGCACGGTTCTGCTCGACGCTGAAACACCTGCTTGGCGATGTGCGCCGGCTGATGTTGTAAGGGGGGGGGCGATCATGGAAATCAAAGTACCTGATATTGGCGATTTTGACGAAGTTCCGGTAGTCGGCATTCTGGTCAGCGTGGGTGACAGGGTCGCCGTCGAAGATCCGCTGGTCGAGCTGGAAAGCGACAAGGCCACAATGGAAGTGCCATCCCCGGCTGCGGGTGTGGTGAAAGAGATCAAAGTGAGGATAGACGACAAAGTTTCTGAAGGTTCCGTGATCATCGTGCTGGACGGGGCAGAGGCGGCGGAAGCGCCGGCGGCGTCAACACCTGCGCCGGCTGCGGCACCGGCTGTTGCACCTGCGGCGGCAGCGGCCACAGGTACCGCAACCGGTCCCGGCGACGTCCACGCCGAAGTGGTTGTCCTGGGCTCTGGCCCCGGTGGGTATACCGCTGCTTTCCGTGCCGCCGATCTGGGCAAGAATGTCGTATTGATCGAGAAAAACCCAACCTTGGGGGGTGTCTGCCTGAATGTGGGATGCATCCCGTCAAAGGCGCTGTTGCATGTGGCCAAGGTGCTGACCGAAGCCGAAGACATGGCCGTGCATGGCGTGAAGTTCGCCAAACCCAAGATTGATCTGGACGCGCTCAGGGGGTGGAAAGATTCCGTTGTTGGGCAACTCACCGGGGGGCTGACCGGTCTTGCCAAGGGGCGCAAGGTCACCACCCTGCGCGGAACCGGCACCTTTACCGGCCCCAACATGATCGAAGTGACCGGCGAGGACGGCACCAAGACCGTCAGCTTTGATCAATGCATCATCGCGGCGGGGTCGGAACCGGTTGAATTGCCTTTCATCCCGCATGACGATCCGCGTGTTTTGGACAGCACAGGCGCGCTGGAACTGGCTGATGTGCCAAAGCGCATGCTGATCCTTGGCGGTGGTATCATCGGTCTGGAAATGGCCTGTGTGTATGATGCTCTGGGGGCCAAGATCACCGTGGTCGAATTCATGGACCAGTTGATGCCGGGCGCGGACAAGGACATGGTCAAGCCGCTGCACACGCGCATCGCCAAACGCTATGAAAACATCATGCTCAAGACCAAAGTGACGGCCATGGAAGCTGACAAGAAAGGGCTGAAGGTCACCTTTGAAAACGATAAAGGTGAGGTCACAACAGATACCTTTGACAAGGTGCTGGTATCGGTCGGACGCCGCCCTAATGGCAAATTGATCAACGCGGAAGCGGCGGGCGTGGCGGTGGATGAACGTGGTTTTATCGCCGTGGACAACCAGCAGCGCACCGGTGTGCCGCATATCTTTGCCATAGGTGATGTGGTCGGCCAGCCGATGCTGGCGCACAAAGCCGTGCACGAAGGCAAGGTCGCGGCCGAAGTTGCAGCAGGCGAAAAACGCGCCTTCGACGCGCTGGTGATTCCGTCGGTGGCCTATACCGATCCCGAAGTCGCATGGGTCGGCATCACCGAAACCGAAGCCAAGGCCAAGGGCCTCAAGGTGGGCAAAGGCGTCTTCCCCTGGGCCGCCTCTGGTCGCGCCCTGTCAAATGCACGTTCGGAAGGCATGACAAAAGTACTGTTCGACCCTGCTGATGATCGTGTTGTCGGTGCCGCCATCGTCGGCACGAACGCAGGTGATCTGATTGCAGAAGTTGCCCTGGCGATTGAAATGGGATGCGATGCTACCGATCTGGGCCATACGATCCATCCACATCCGACATTGTCCGAGACAGTGAACTTTGCCGCAGAGATGTTCGAAGGCACGATCACCGACCTGATGCCGCCCAAGAAACGGCATTGATCAATAGACGGCGACAGATCGATCAGAATCAAGTGGAAACAGGAAAGCGCGCGGTTTTCGACCTCGTGCGTTCCTGGTTTCGACATTGTGCGTTATTCCCGCAGGGCCAGTCGGGCAAACCACCAGGCGGTCTGCAAGGCTGACATCAAAAATCGACGTGGATCGCGAGACCCTTTTCAACCGCGCGTTTCACAACTGCTGCTGCCACAGCGAGGTCTTGCAGACCAACCCCGGTGCCGTCAAACAGGGTGATTTCCGTATCGCATGTGCGGCCCTTGTGAGTGCCGTTTATGACCGCGCCGATCTGGTGAATATCGGCTTTGCGGATCAGGCCGGCGGCGACTGCATGCTGCGCTTCGCCGATGCTGATTGATTGGGCTACCTCATCGGCGAACACAGTTGATTTGGCTAGAAGACCGGCCTCGACCTCCTGTTTGCCCTTGGTGTCGGTGCCCATACAGGCGATATGGGTGCCGGGACTGATATGTTTGGCCATGATAGAGGGGTTGAAGGTCGATGTAATCGAGATCACAACATCCGCCTCGATCATGCCGTCGAGGTCGACCGCTTCAAAGGGCAGGCCAGCCTCTTGCGCGACTTTTTCAATGTTGGGCAACATTTCCGGGTGGTAATTCCAGCCGATGACTTTCTCGAAATTCCGCTGTTCAAGCGCCGCGCGCAACTGAAAGGTTGCCTGATGCCCCGCACCGATCATGCCCATTACCTTGGCGTCCTCGCGGGCAAGATGCCTGATGGAGACAGAGGAGGCCGCCGCCGTGCGCAGCGCGGTCAGAAGGTTTCCCCCGACCATCGCGCTGACCTTGCCGGTGTCCGGATCAAACAGAAAAATCGAAGATTGATGATTGATCACCCCGTGTTTTTCAAGGTTGTTTGGCCAATATCCACCGGCCTTGAGGCCCAGTGTCATACCTGCCCGGTCAAAGCCGCCCTTGAAACCGTAGAGCGCGTCCTCGTGGCCAATAGCCTCGCGAATGACCGGGAAGTTATAGGCATCGTCGGATGCCATTGCGGCAAATACGCTTTCGACCGCGTCAAAGGCCGCATCGCGGGTCATCAGATTGGCGATTTCACGTTCAGGGACAATTATCATAGGGCTATCCTTGGTAAGTTGTGGCACCACGCTGGGATTGCGGATCGAAGGAGCGGCGCTTGGGAAACGTGGTAAACGGTTACGCCACGGGTTTAGTAGGCCTTGCCACGTGCGGATACAGGCCAGACGGTTTCGACCTTGCCGCCGCGCAGGCCGACATACCAGTCGTGCACATTGCAAGTCGGATCACAATGACCTGGCACCAGACGCAATTTGTCGTTCACCTTGAGCACGCCGTCAGGGTCGGCCACGACGCCGTGTTCATCCGAACACTTTAGGTAGGTGACATCATTGCGGCCATGGACAACGGGCAATCCGCTATCGACGGACTGAGCTTTGAGGCCGGCATCCACGACGGCCATATCCGCCTTGGCATGACTCATTACAGTAGTGAGAATAAACAAGGCGTTCTCCCATTCACCTGCGTCAATGCGATCGCCTTTTTCGTCGAGGATACGCCCATAATCCGCGTCCATGAAGGCATAGGACCCGCATTGCAATTCGTTATAAACCCCTGACGCGCTTTCGAAATAATAAGAGCCTGTGCCGCCGCCACCAACAATATCACAGGTCAGCCCGTTGCTGTTTAGCCCGTTCACTGCATCGGTCACCTGGGCGATTGCAATGTCGAGCTTTTCCTTGCGGTCAGCATATAGATCGAGATGCTGCATCGCGCCCTGATAGGCCTGAATGCCGGCGAACTTCAGCCCCGGGGCAGCGTCGATCAGCTTGGCAATGTTCACGACATCCTGGGTGGTATTCACCCCGCAGCGGCCTGCGCCGCAATCAATTTCCACCAGCGCTTCGATTTCTGTACCGGCGGCAACTGCGGCGTTGGACAAGGCTTTCACGTTTTCTGGATCGTCTACACAGACCAGAACCCGGCAGCCATATTTTGGCATTTCTGCCAGACGTTTGATCTTGGCAGGCTCCGTCACTTGATTGGACACCATCACATCCTGGATGCCGCCTCGGGCAAAGACTTCCGCCTCGGAAACTTTCTGGCAGCAGACACCGACCGCCGCGCCCAGGTCTTGCTGCAGCTTCAGCACATCGACAGATTTATGCATCTTGCCATGTGCCCGGTGGCGCATCCCGTGGGTCCTGGCATAATCGCCCATCTTCTTGACGTTTCGTTCCAACGCGTCGAGGTCAAGGATCAGGCAGGGAGTCTGAATTTCGGATTCATCCATGCCGGGTTTGGCAGGAATGTCGAATCCAACTTCAAAATCCTCGAAATTTACATGAGTTTTCATATGTTTGACTTCCCTCTACGTTAGCCATGGCAATTGGCCTAGATCGACATTGCCGCCGGTAATGATGATGCCGACCCGCTTGCCGGCGAATTTTTCTTGGTTCTTTAGAATGGTGGCGAGTGGCACGGATGAACTGGCCTCCATCACAACGCGCAGATGTTTCCATGTGAGTTTCATCGCCTCGATGATCTCTTGCTCAGAAGCTGTCAGTATATCCGTGACATGATTGGATACAAAGTGCCACGTCAGATCCTTGAGCGGCACCAACAAGCCGTCGGCGATTGTCTTGGGCGCATCTTCGGCGATGATGTAGCCGGCCTTGAAACTGCGCATCGCGTCGTCTGCTTGTTCCGGTTCAGCGGCGATGATCCGTGTTTCGGGGGCAAGCATGGCCAGGGTCAGGCAGATACCTGAGACCATACCGCCGCCCCCGATTGGGGCCATGGCGAAATCAAGTCCTCCACCGTAATCGTTGTGCATCTGTTCGACAAATTCAAGTGCACAGGTCCCCTGCCCGGCGATCACGCGCGGATCGTTGTAGGGGTGGACGAAATCACCACCGGTTGCAGCCTGCACGCGCGCAAAAGTTGCTTCGCGCGAAGATGTTGATGGCTCACATTCCGTGATGACGCCCCCATAACGGCGCACCATGTCTTTCTTGGCCTGCGGCGCGGTGCGGGGCATCACCACATTACACGGAATTCCCCGACGATTGGCTGCGTAACTCAGACAGGAGGCATGGTTACCCGATGAATGTGTTGCCACACCCGATTTGGCCTGTTCGTCGCTTAACCCGAACACCGCGTTGGAGCCGCCGCGTACCTTGAAAGCACCTGGCGTCTGAAAGTTTTCACATTTGAAAAACAACTGCGCGCCGGTCAATTCGTTCAGGTAGGGCGAGGTAAGCACAGGCGTGCGGATGATATGAGGCGCAATGCGCTCATACGCATCCAACACATCTTGGTAGACTGGGATCTTCATCATTCAATCCTTCCCTAAGAACGGGCCAGTCTGGGTGCCGGGTGACTGCGGTAATATTCCTGCGCGGCGGCAACACCGGAGCCCAATTTCACATTCAGACCCAGATCAACCATGCACATCTCTGCTGTTGCCAAACCGCTGAGCATCATCACCTCTGAAAGGCTGCCAAGATGACCGATGCGAAAGACCTTGCCTGCGACGTCACCAAGGCCCACACCGAATGCCACAGCATATACTTCGGCTGCATGGGTAACGATGTCTGTCGCATTGAAGCCCTCGGGGGTGCGGATCGCGGACACGGTGTCCGAGTAAAGTTCGGGAGATGCCGCGCAAAGTTCAAGGCCCCATGCTTTCACGGCCAGACGTACGCCAGTAGCGATGCGGGCGTGGCGGGCGATTACATTATCGATGCCCTCTTCCAGCAAAATTTCAAGCGACAGCTTGAGCCCGTTCATCAATCCAACAGGCGGGGTATAGGGGAATGCGCTTGCTTCATAGCTTCTTTGCATATCGCGGATGTCAAAGAAGGTGCGCGCCAGGTCTGCGGTTTCGGTCGCAGCGACCGCCCGGACGGAAAATCCAACAATGGCCAGCCCCGCAGGCAACATAAACCCCTTTTGGCTGCCGGTCACGGCGACATCCACACCCCAGTCGTCAAAACGGAAGTCCATCGACGCGATGGAGCTTACGCCATCAACAAACAACAGGGCAGGGTGGTTGGCAGCATCCATTGCTGCGCGTACAGCGGCAATGTCAGATCTTACACCGGTAGCTGTTTCATTATGCGTGGCCAGCACCGCTTTGATCTGGTGGTTGGTGTCAGTTTGCAGAATTCTTGCGTATTCGTCGGTTGGAATGCCCTCGCCCCAGGGGGTTTCGACGATCTGAACGTCAAGCCCGTGACGTTGGCACATGTCTATCCAGCGATGCGAGAACATGCCGTTGCGCGCCGCCAGAACCTTGTCGCCTTTGGACAGGGTGTTGGTAAGGGCAGTTTCCCAGCCGCCTGTTCCGGTGGATGGAAAGAAAAAGATGCTGGCATCCCTGGAACCCAGAACCTGGCGCACTCCGTCAAGGCAAGGGTGCAGGATCTTGCCGAACAGCGGTGAGCGATGATCAATGGTCGGCATGTCACATGCCTTGCGAAGTGCTTCTGGCATGTTGGTCGGTCCGGGGATGAATGTAGGGTTCTGGAAGCTCATCTTGATCTCCTGGAAGAGTGTTGCGCCATCTTAATGGCTCCCCGCTACACATGATATTTTTTTGAAAACATTTTTCATTTAACTTTGTTTTCAATAAATGCTTTGTTGTCAGACGGTTGTATTTTTCATAGTCTGAATGTGAATTTCAACATAGAAACGTGTGGCACATGACCTCCTCATTTGATCCGGCCCGAACCGCCCGAAAGCCGCGTGGGCGTCCGCGTGACTGGAATAACAAGACAGCCCAGAATACCATCAAATCTCTGGATCGGGCGATGGCGGTTTTCGATTTCCTGAGCGAAGGGCAGGGAAAGGCATTGTCGACCTTGGCCGCTGATCTGGACCAGTCGCCAGCGACGATCTACCGTATTTTGGTGACACTAGAAGGCAGGGGATTGGTAGAGTTCGATCAGACCGGTCAGGTCTGGCATATCGGTGCCCAGGCTTTTGTCATTGGAGCGCGGTTTCTCAAGCGCAGCCCATTGGTGGAGCGTGCCCGGCCGGTTATGCGGCATTTGATGGAGATGACAGGCGAGACTGCGAATCTGGGCATTGAACAGAACGGTCAGGTCCTTTTTGTCAGCCAGGTTGAGACACAGGCCGTCATACGTGCATTTTTCCCGCCTGGGACGTTGTCGTGCATGCACGCTTCGGGAATTGGCAAGGCACTCATGGCCCATTTGAGTGACGCGCGGATTGACAGACTGCTGTCAGCGGTTCCGTTGGAGCGTTTCACAGAGTTCACCCTGACAGACCGCGCTGCCCTTTTGTCGGACCTGCGTGAAACCCGCCGTAGGGGGTTTGCCATAGACGGGGAAGAACGCAATCTGGGCATGCGTTGTATCGCGGCACCGGTTTTCGACATTCACGGTGAGGCAGTGGCAGGTATTTCGGTTTCGGGGCCGACTTCGCGTTTGGGAACAGAACAGATAGCGCCGTTGAGCGAAGCAGTGGTCGCCGCCGGTCATGCGCTGTCAGTTGCAATTGGTGGCACTGGCCGCGGTGCCTGACGGCTACAGGTGACCTCTGGGATGCAGCGCCATCTGTCGGTTCACATCTTTGTAGAGAAGATAACGGAAACGCCCCGGACCACCTGCATAACAGGCCTGCGGACAAAATGCGCGTAGCCACATGTAATCACCCGCTTCAACTTCGACCCAATCGGTATTCAGACGGTATGCGGCCTTTCCCTCCAACACATATAACCCATGTTCCATGACGTGGGTTTCCAGAAACGGGATGACCGCACCTGGTTCGAAGGTGACGATGGTGACGTGCATGTCATGGCGCATGTCAGCGGGATCGACGAAACGAGTGGTCGCCCATTTGCCGTCGGTGTCCGGCATTACTGTTGGTGCGATGTTCTGCTCGTTGGTGACGATCACCTCGGGATAGGCAAGCCCCTCGACAGCCTCATAGGCCTTTCTGATCCAATGAAACCGCAGCGTGTCCTTGGTGTTGTTGCGCAGGGTCCAACCGGAATTGGGTGGTAGAAAAGCATATCCACCGGGTGTCATTTCATGGGTCGTGCCTGCCACAACCAGTGTTGCGGTGCCTTCGACAACAAACAACACCCCTTCGGCATTTGGGTCAGTCTCGGCGCGGTCCGATCCACCGCCGGGACCGACCTCCATGATGTATTGTGAAAAGGTTTCGGCAAAACCGCTCAGAGGGCGGGCAATCACCCAAAGCCGGGTTTTATCCCAGAACGGCAGGTAGGAGGTCACAATATCGCGCATCGTTCCTTTGGGAATGACTGCATAGGCATCGGTAAAAACAGCTCGGTCCGTCAGCAATTGATCCTGACCGGGATGACCGCCCCTGGGTGCGTAATAGCTGACAGACATAGCGTTCCTCGCTTGGTAAACTCTTTATTGGATATTAGGTGATGGGAACGGGAAAGCCATGGCATTCAATTTAGCAGAAGTCTTTTGGTTTTTTTGATAATCGCAGAGACCATTAAAGGAATGGACAGGAATTTAACGGCGGCGCGGATGCCGCCGCGTGATTTTGAACAGCACGTTCTTGGCATCGGAACGATAAATTTCTAAAGACATCCCTATGAGGGTTTGTTACCTCTCATCGGACGATTAGACTTTTGCCAAGTAAACCCTATGTATTTGACTCTGAATGACAAAAAAACCGATCTTGAACGGTTTTACCGGATAGAAATTCTGCGTGGTCTGTTTGATGAATGGGCTTTGGTGCGCGAATGGGGTTGCATTGGCAGCAAGGCCCAGTGCCGCACAGACTGGTTCACGACCGAGGCTGAGGCCAAAGAGGCCCGTTTTGATGTCCACATGAAGAAAGCCAAGCTGGGTTACGAATGACCTCGGTAAATGCCTGCGCCATGTGGATTTATCGCACTGTCAAAACCCGTGGAGAGCTCTATAAATTGGTGCGAAGCTGATGGCCGGGCCTAAATAGCAGGCGTACCTTGGTCACCGAACGCGCACCATCCCAAGTCATTCGATCAATCGCAAAGAGCGCGCTTCCTTCCGCACATTTCAGAACAGCTGCCTCATCTGCGGTTGCTTCGGTCGCCGAAAATGCGATCTCACCATGAGTATACGGGGTATGGGTAAGCAACCATTCGTTTGGGCTGAGCATGTCAAAGGCTTCGGCGCGGGCACTGGGGACGACATCCGTATTGATCCAGCGGTCTTCAAAGGCATAGGGCTTGTCATCTGCAAGATGCAGGGCGCGGATATGCAACAAGGCGCGGCTTTGCGCCGTTTGCATCACGTCGCTGATTGCCGCGGGCGGTATTGATTTTGAGCGTGTAAGACGTTGATAGCTGTAGTCCTGGCCACGCTCCCGGATCTCTGTCTTGATCAGGGCGATCTGCAGGGTTGCCTTGGCGACCGGTTGTGCGGCGACTCGTGTCCCGGCTTTACGCCGCCTGTCCAGTACACCGGCATCTGCAAGGGCGCGCAGCGCCCGGTTTACGGTGGTTCGGGCACAGCCGAATTCCAGGGCAAGGTCGGCCTCGTTCGGGATCAGATCACCCGGTTTCCAGATGCGGGCATGAATGCGGCGGCGTACCTCTTCCTGCACGCTTTGCCAGTTGCGAAACGAAGGAGCGCTCATAGTGCGTCTTGCAAGGCGTCGAGCGTGCGCAGGTAATTCGCGACGATCTCGGCACGTGCGCTATGTCTGCCATCTTTGACCATGTGACGCCCTGCGGACCAAACGTTTGTGACCAACCGGTCATCCCCTGCAAAGATCCAGGCATCCAAAGCCGTGTCTTCGGTGCGTCCCGAGAGATGTTCGGAGGTTGTATCGAGCGTCAGCATATCTCCCCAATAGCCGGTCTCGAGCCGGCCAGTCTTGCGCCCTGTGGCCTGTGCCCCGCCTTTCAAGATTGCATCAAACATACGTCGCCCCGTTGAAAATTCATAAGTTGCCAAGGCGGCACGGGTGCCGTCGCGCAGGCGTTGGGAGTACTCCAGTGTGCGCAGCTCTTCGGCAAGTGCAATGCGGATGTTGCTGTCAGATCCGATCGCCGTTGCCCCCTCTGCATCCATCCAGCGCACAGCGTCAAAAATACCATCGCCCAGGCTGCTTTCCGTGATCGGGCACAGGCCTGCCACGGCACCGGAGCGGGCAAGTTGCAAGGTTTCATGGGGCGTCATCTGTGTGCAGTGGATCAGACACCAGCGGTCACCAATGTTCATATTCTCCAGCGCCCATGTGACAGGACGGGCACCGCGATGTTTCATCACTTCCTCAACTTCGGGGATTTGTTCGGCAAGGTGCATGTGGATCGGTCCGGTTGGGAAAAGATCGCCATAGGACTTGAGGTTTTGTTCCCCAACCGCACGCAGGGAATGGGGCGCAACGCCATAGCTGCTGTCTTGGGGCAGGGGTGACAGGGCTTTGACCGCTCCTGTGTGCAGTTCGTGAAAACGGTCAAGGGTGTTTTCGAACCTGATCTGCCCCGCTGTCAGGCCGCGTCCATCACATCCACCGAATTCATAATGCACCGGCAACAGACAAATCCCGATGCCGGTTTTTTGTGCTGCCGCAGCGATCCTTTCCGACATTTCGGCAAGGTTTTCATAGGGCACGCCGCCCGGTTGGTGATGCAGATAGTGGAATTCAGTATTGGTGGCATATCCCGCTTCCAACATCTCCATCTGTACAAAGGCTGCGATCGCTTCGACATGGTCTGGGGTCAGGCGGTCAAGAAATCTGAACATCAATTGACGCCAGGTCCAGAAACTGTCGTTCGGGTTTGGGCCGCGCCGTTCGGTGAGACCTGCCATTGCCCGTTGAAAGGCATGGCTGTGCACATTGACCGGGGCGGGGAGCAAGAGACCCGCGCGCGTGCCGGCCTCGGGTGCATTGGGGCGCACACTTGCAATGCGGCCCGCGTCATCAATGTCGATACGGACCCTTGATGCCCATCCGGTGGGTAACAATGCCGTCTTCGCCCAAACAGTCTTCATGATACGCTCGCTTGACAAAATTATTATGTATGCACATAAAAGCATCAAGCGAGAACATTTGCAAGTGAGTCGACTTTGATGCTTTTAACCAATGCGCAACTCGTCACCCTGAAAACAGACAAGGATTTCGGTCTTGTCCCTGAAGGTGTGATCGCTTTGGATGGCGGGCAGATTGCCTGGGCAGGATCCGAGGCAGACCTTCCCGATAACTTCCGTGACCAGGGTCGGCACGATCTTGGTGGGCGTCTTGTCACCCCTGCATTGATAGATTGTCATACCCATGTGGTTTTCGGCGGCAACCGCGCGGCTGAATTTGAACAGCGGCTCAACGGGGCAAGCTATACCGAGGTTGCAAAGGCCGGAGGCGGGATTGTCTCAACCGTGACGGCAACGCGCAATGCGACGGAAGCTGACCTGCTCGCGGTCTCCTTGAAACGTGTGGATGCGTTGATCGCCGAGGGGGTAACACTGCTTGAGGTCAAGTCCGGCTATGGACTGGATCGCGATACCGAACTCAAGATGCTGCGTGTTGCTCGTCGGATAGCAGACATGAGACCGATTGAGGTACACACCAGTTTTCTGGGTGCCCATGCCGTGCCTGCGGAATATTCTGGCAAGCCAGATGCCTATATTGACGAGGTCTGTATTCCGACTTTGAAGGCCGCGCATGCAGAGGGTCTTGTCGACGTTGTCGACGGCTTTTGCGAAGGCATCGCCTTTGATACCGTTCAGATTGCACGGGTGTTTGACGTAGCGGTGGCGCTGGGCCTCCCCGTCAAGCTGCATGCAGAGCAATTGTCGAATATCGGAGGAACCAGATTGGCTGCCTCCTATGCTGCGCTGAGTGCGGATCACGTGGAATATGCGACGGAAGACGACGTCAAGGCGCTGGCCGAGGCTGGTACTGTCGCGGTGGTTCTGCCGGGTGCGTTTTATACGCTGCGCGAAACCCAGGCCCCGCCGATTCAGGCATTTCGCGACCATAGCGTGCCCATGGCGCTGGCCACGGATTGCAATCCTGGCTCCTCACCGCTGACCTCTCCGCTGTTGACCATGAATATGGCCTGTACGCTGTTTCGCATGACGCCGCTTGAGGCATTGCTGGGCATGACCGCTCATGCCGCTGCTGCCCTCGGCGATAAGCGCCGGGGTCGGATCGTTGCAGGTGCGCAGGCGGACTTGTGCGTCTGGGATGTCGAACATCCGGCGGAACTGGCCTACCGCATCGGGTTCAATCCACTTCATTCTCGCATTTTCAAGGGGGCGCTATGACTGTTATCCTGACACCCGGTTCGGCAACTTTGCAGGAACTTCATGACATCTGGTCTGGTGCCAAGGCGGCGCGATTGCATCCGTCATCGCATGCCGGGATCGAGGCCGCGGCGGCGATGGTTGCGAAAGCCGCCAGTGGCGAAGAGGCTGTTTACGGGATCAATACCGGGTTCGGCAAACTGGCCAGTGTCAAGATTGCAGCCAAAGATGTTGCCACACTGCAGCGAAACCTGATCCTGTCCCATTGTTGCGGTGTGGGGGAGGCATTGGACCTGTCCACCACACGGTTGATGATGGCGCTGAAGTTGCTGTCGCTTGGGCGTGGTGCATCCGGTGTTGCGATGACCACGATCGAATTGATCGAAGAGATGTTGGACAAGGGTGTTACCCCGGTCATACCCAGCCAAGGGTCGGTGGGCGCCTCTGGTGATCTCGCCCCGCTGGCACATATGGCCGCAGCAATGATTGGCGAGGGAGAGGCATTTTTTGACGGAGCCCGGTTGCCCGCGGCCAAAGCCTTGTCCCAGGCAGGGTTGGACCCGATCACATTGGGTGCGAAAGAAGGACTTGCTCTGATCAACGGCACCCAGTTTTCAACAGCATGTGCGCTGGTCGGTCTGTGGGGCGCGTGGCAAAACGCAGCGTCTGCAGTTTTGAGCTGCGCCTTGTCCACCGATGCGATCATGGGGTCAACCGCACCGTTGCAGGATGCCATTCACACATTGCGCGGACACAGGGGTCAGATCGAAGTGGCCCGAGCCCAACGTGACCTGATGGAAGGGTCCGAAATTCGCGAAAGCCATGTAGATGGTGACACCCGCGTACAGGATCCTTATTGCATTCGTTGCCAACCGCAAGTGACCGGTGCCGCGATGGACCTGCTGCATTTCGCCGGGCGCACCTTGGAGGTTGAGGCGAATGCCGTCACAGACAATCCATTGGTGCTGGTCGAGGATGGACTTATCGTCTCGGGCGGGAACTTTCATGCGGAGCCGGTTGGCTTTGCCGCAGACCAGATTGCCGTCGCAATTTCCGAAATCGGTGCCATCGCACAACGTCGCGTCGCCTTGATGGTCGATCCGACGCTGTCCTTTGATTTGCCACCCTTCCTGACGCCTGATCCGGGGTTGAATTCCGGCCTGATGATTGCAGAGGTGACCACTGCTGCATTGATGAGCGAGAACAAACATCTTGCCAACCCCTGTACCACCGATAGCACGCCAACCTCTGCCAACCAGGAAGACCATGTCAGCATGGCGGCCCATGCGGCACGACGACTGGTTCGCATGAATGCGAATCTGAATGTCATCATCGGCGTTGAGGCGATGTGTGGTGTTCAGGGAATCGAATTCCGCGCCCCGTTACAGACCAGCAAGGCATTGCAGGATGCCATGGCTGTATTGCGCAAGCAGGTCCCCGTGATTGCCGAGGACAGATATATGGCACCCTCGATCGAAGCGGCGGCGGAATTGGTGGCAACAGGTGCGCTGTCCAGCGCGGTTGAACTGCCTGACTTTGTCAAAGGATACGGCGGATGACACCGGTTACAATCAGCCAGGGCAGTGGCCCTATCGTGCTGGGTCTGCCGCATACGGGAACCTATCTTCCTGACGAGGTTGCGCAAAAACTGAATTTGAATGGCCGCAAACTCGCGGATACGGATTGGCACATCGACCAGCTTTATGAAGGGCTGCTGCCCGATACGACAACCGTTACCGCAAACTTTCACCGCTACGTGATTGATGCCAACCGCGATCCTTCGGGAAACAGCCTCTATCCGGGCCAGAATACGACGACATTGGTGCCGCTGACCGATTTTGACGGGCGGGACATTTGGGATGTCGCGCCAACGACTGCGGAAATCGGGCTGCGCTGCGAGGCATTCCATGCGGCCTATCACGCCGCCCTTGCCGAGGAACTGGATCGTGTGCGCGGTCTGCACGGTGTGGCGATCCTGTATGATTGTCACTCCATTCGCTCCAGCATTCCATTCCTGTTTGATGGTGTCTTGCCCGACTTCAATATCGGCACAAACGTCGGTGCGACCTGCGCACCCGCAATTGAATCTGCGGTGACAGAAATCTGCGCTCAGGCCGAAGGGTATACATCCACGTTGAACGGACGTTTCAAAGGGGGCTGGACAACGCGCCACTATGGCCGGCCACAGGATGGCATTCATGCAATCCAGATGGAACTGGCCCAGTCGGCTTACCTGACGACCGAAGCTGCGCCATGGACCTATGACCGGACCAAGGCAGAACCCCTGCGTGCGCAACTTGCTAAAATCCTCACCACTTTGGCCGATCTGGCCCCGACCTTAGGAGGCACCACATGACCAACCCCCGCCACAACATCCGTGACGTTTTCCCCGCCACCGGAACAGAGATCACCGCCAAAAGCTGGCTGACCGAAGCGCCGATGCGCATGTTGATGAACAACCTGCATCCCGATGTCGCCGAAAACCCGCATGAATTGGTGGTTTATGGGGGCATAGGGCGCGCCGCCCGCACCTGGGAAGATTTTGACGCGATCGTTGCCGCGTTAAAAGAGTTGGAAGAGACACAAACGCTTTTGGTACAATCAGGCAAACCAGTTGGCGTGTTCAACACCCATAAGGACGCGCCACGCGTCCTGATCGCCAACTCCAATCTCGTACCGCATTGGGCGACATGGGACCATTTCAATGAGCTCGATAAAAAGGGTCTGGCAATGTACGGTCAGATGACTGCGGGCAGCTGGATCTACATCGGCACGCAGGGTATCGTGCAAGGCACCTATGAAACCTTCATGGAAGCAGGGCGCCAACATTACAATGGCAACCTCAAGGGGCGTTGGATACTGACCGGCGGTCTGGGAGGTATGGGCGGTGCACAGCCGCTGGCTGCTGTGATGGCGGGTGCGTGTTGTCTGGCGGTGGAATGCGATGAGACCCGCGCCGATTTCCGCCTGCGCACGCGTTATGTTGATGAAAAGACATATGACCTGGATGAAGCTCTGGCAATGATCGAAGGCTGGACCGCCGCTGGAGAAGCCAAGTCAGTCGCGCTTATCGGGAATGCGGCTGATGTCTTTCCTGAGTTGGTCAAGCGAGGTGTCAAGCCTGATATGGTCACCGACCAAACCAGCGCACATGACCCCGTGCATGGCTATCTGCCGCAAGGCTGGGGCGTTGCGGAATGGCGTGAAAAACAGGAAAGCGATCCGAAAGCCGTGGAAACGGCCGCCCGTGCTTCGATGAAAGTCCAGGTGGCAGCGATGGTCGATTTCTGGAATATGGGTGTGCCGACACTGGATTACGGCAACAACATCCGCCAGGTCGCGCAAGAAGAAGGGCTGGAAAACGCCTTTGCCTTTCCCGGTTTTGTACCTGCATATATCCGGCCGCTTTTCTGCCGTGGCATCGGCCCGTTTCGTTGGTGTGCCTTGTCCGGTGATCCAGAGGACATTTACAAGACGGATGCCAAGGTCAAGGAATTGATCGACGACCCACATCTGCACAACTGGCTGGATATGGCGCGCGAGCGCATTGCCTTCCAAGGTTTGCCTGCGCGTATTTGTTGGGTGGGTCTTGGCCTGCGTCACAAATTGGGGTTGGCCTTTAACGAAATGGTGCGTAACGGCGAATTGTCCGCCCCTGTGGTGATTGGACGCGATCATCTGGACAGCGGCTCTGTCGCGTCGCCCAACCGTGAGACCGAAGCGATGAAAGACGGGTCTGACGCGGTCTCTGACTGGCCGCTTCTCAACGCGATGCTTAATGTCGCAGGTGGCGCAACCTGGGTATCCCTGCACCACGGTGGCGGCGTTGGCATGGGCTTTTCCCAGCATTCCGGCATGGTGATTTGTTGTGACGGCACCGAAGATGCGGATCGACGCATCGCGAATGTTCTGTGGAACGACCCTGCGACCGGCGTCATGCGGCACGCTGATGCAGGATATGAAGAGGCGCTGGACTGCGCGCGCGAGCAGGGTTTGAACCTGCCGGGCATCTTGGGGAGATAAGGTGTGTTTCTGAAAAATGCTTGGTATGTTGCTGCGTGGGATCACGAGATCACCCGCGATCTTCAGCAGATTACGGTTCTGGGTGAAAATATCTGTGTTTTTCGCACCGAGGCGGGGGAGTTGGTCGGACTTGAAGATGCCTGTCCGCATCGCAAACTGCCTCTGTCCAAGGGGCGCATCAAAGGCGATACCGTTGAATGCGGGTATCACGGGCTGACCTTTGATTGCGCAGGGCAATGTGTCTGGGCACCGGGTGCGGGGCGTGCACCTTCCAATGCCAAGGTACACGCCTATCCCATGCACGAAAAATATGGTCTGGTCTGGATCTGGATGGGCAATCCGGCGCTGGCGGATGTGGCAGACATTTTCGAGATCGAGAATTTTGGCGACCCGGCCTGGGGAATGAACCGGGGTGCGGCGATGGAACTGGACTGCAACTATCTCTTGATGTGCGATAACTTGCTGGACCCCACCCATGTAGCATGGGTGCATCAAAGCAGTTTTGCTGCCCCTGCGACCAAAGATACGCCGCTACGCATTTCCAAGACGGATAAGGGTGTGATCGTGCACCGCTGGATGATGGACCATGAACCGGCACCCTTTTACAAAAAGATCGTGGAATTTGAAGGAAACTGCGACCGGCTGCAACATTACGAGGTGCGCTATCCCTCACATGCCCTGATCAAAGCGGTGTTCACGCCCGCAGGAACTGGGGGGCCGGATGGCAAGCTGCATGAAAAGACGTTTATCATGGACAGCTACAATTTCATGACACCTACCACCGACGGGCAGACGCGTTACTACTGGTTCCAACTGCGCAACATCCGTCCTGATGACGCGGCACTCTCCAAAATGATGAGTGAGGATGTGCAGAACGCCTTTGAAGAGGACCGCGACGTTTTGAACGCTGTCCAACTGGGGATGACCAACAAGACATCGCCGCATATCGATCTGCCGATTGATGGTGGGCAATTGCGGTTTCGTCGACAGTTGCAGGCGATGATCAACGAAGAGCAACAAGTCGACAAGCAGATGGCGGAATAGGTGTTGCGGTGCATCCGACTGGGTGTGGCGAACCAACACAATCCGAGCTGCCTTGAATGAAAAACCTTAAACTCGGGATCTGCCGGATTGGCCCATCCCGAGTTATCTGTGTTGCGGGCCATCAGATAACCATCTGATAATGGATAGCTTTTTCAAGTATTAAATCTGTTCTTGGTGAAATCACGCTTCTCGCGCTAACGTGATGGCATATTTTTTCGCGATACTCTGTTTTTAGATATTCAATCATCCAGCAATTTAGGTTGTCAGAATGGCCACTAAAAAATCGCCTGCCGAACTGAAAAAAGAGGGTGTGGAACTGGGCGCAGTGATCGCCGCAGCCCGTAAAAGAACGCATAACTTTGCAATCCTTCTGGGCAAGGAGGGTCTTGTCCTTGAGACTGACATACGCAAGCCGCCGGAGGCGCTCTGGAGGATGGCCAAGAAGGTTGGCGGCGGGTCCAAGGGTGCAATGGGCACCATGAACGTGAAGGGCAAGATTGTCGAACTGACTTGCCTTGCGGATGATCCGCCAACGTCATTGGTACGCCTTGGTAAGGAGTTTTTTGCGGAACGCGGGCTCGCCCTGAAACTGGCATTGATATTGCCCGGTGACGCAGCCGATGACAGCGCGACAGATGACACGGCGGAAGATGAAAAGCAGCGCAAGGCATTGGTGTCGGGGTTCAAGGCCTTGAGCAATGACCTGAAGGAAGCAATGAAGAACGCAGGCGGCGACATTGCCAAGTCTCTGGCCAATGACGCCCAAAGCTTTGACAAACTGGTCAAAGGTGATGATCTGGATGCTGCGCAGGCACTTCTGGCCAAGTTGAAAACGGAAATTGCTGCGGCGCTTGCAATAAAGCCCAATACAGTTGCGCAGGATGATGGTTCCTCGTTGGCCCCGGCGGGTGATGGGTCGGGAACGCCCAATGCTGGCAAACCAGTTGACCGGCCCGCAGCAGCACCTGATCCCAAGGATGCCGATGCCAAACGTCGGAAGGCCCTGCTTGCTGAATATGCGGCAATGCAGCCTGACCTGATCAAAGCCGGTGCATCCGCGAACCCCGGCGCGGTAAAAAAGGTTCAGATGTTGAGCCAGATGTTTGTCACGGAATTGAATGCAGGTAATTTGGACAAAGCAGCCAAAACTTTGCAATTGCTTAAGAAAACGGTCCAGAGCGTGCTGAAACTTCCGATGGCGGACGACAAGTTGAAAACCGCCAAGGATTTTTTCGGCGGAATCGGTCAATCGCTCGGACAAGATGTCTCGGAGCTGACGAGTTCCGCTGGAGAGGCCGCATCAGACATCGGAGACTTCTTTGGCGGTCTTGCCAAGGGCATTTCTGAAACCGCCCATGACGTGGTGGGATCATTGACCGATGCGGATGAGGCGAACAAAACCAAGATCGATGCATACGGACTGAGTGATGAACAGCAGTTGGTGCTGGTTCATGCGGCGCGCAATGACCCGGCCGCGATCACTGCTGCCTTGCCGGTCCTGGACAAGATCAAGACACTCAAGCTGCCCCCGGCACAATTCGAAAACCTGCTGGCGCTCAGCAAATCCGAGCCGAAAGCCTATGCCGCCACAATTGCCGCGATGGCCAATATCGACGCAACTGGGGCGATAGATGTCTCGATCGCTGCGACAACTCAATCGTTGAAGAATGTGCAGGCAAAGAAAAAGGTTTTTCGTGAGAAACTGAACAACTGGGATGCAACAGAAGCCGCAGAAAAAGCTGCGAAGGAAGCATATAACACAGCGTTTGACGCCGCGACCGCTGCCGCAAATGCCGAGTATGAAGCCGCGCTTGCCTTGCAAACCTATCAGGCTACGCTGCCCGCTGATTTGACAACCCTGTCCCCAGTTGAACAGGCGGCAGCCGCGGCCGAAATCGCGCGGTTGAATGGCGTGCTGGGGGCGGCACGGACCGCGATGACGGCCGCAAATGCGGCAGAGGCTGCGGCATTGACCGCAAAAAACAATGCCTCGGCGGCATTTGTCACGGCCCAATCCGATTATTTTACGGCCCAAAGTGCTCTTGATGCAGCGGTTGCGGATAATGAGACCCTTTTGGACAAACGCGAGTTGATTGACGCGATCACCTTTGGTCCGCTCTCGGCCGAGGCCAAGTCCCCGCTGAGTGAAGAGGACAAAGCCAGAGTGATCGAGGCCTATGGCAAGGCACCGGATGTGGGTCAAGAGGCTCTCGAACTGATCAAGAAACTGGAAGACCCTTCGCTGATTGTTGCAAATGTGGGTGCTGTTGTTGATCGACTGGATGGCGGGTTTGCCGATGCCAAGGGCAACAAGCTTGAGATCACCAAACCCGACGGCACCAAGGGACCGCCCAGCAAGGCCGCCGCAGAGGCCATGGCGATCAGTGCGCTGAAACTTGGCAGCGCACGCGGGCAGGAATATTTCGACGGCTTCAATGCTTATATGGACAGCGGTGCCCAGTTGAAAAAGGATCCTTGTGGCGGAACGGACAGAGAGCCCGGAGACCGTGACTTGAACATAGATGCCGTAGCGCAAAAGCGCTCGGCGTTGATGGCGGATGCGGTGATCCAAGGCAATGGCAGCGTCGACTTTGACAGTAAGAATGCCAAATCGGCCATGGATCATATCCTGTATCACCCTGGTTCCCTACAAACCTATTCTCCTCATGCGATAGATGAGATCGACAAAACCAAAAAATTGTTTGCCGATCCCGCAACCAAGGACAGGGCGAACGAGATCATTGGTGATACCAAGGTTGCAAAGCGCAGTGAAAAGCAAAGCGGGCGCGCCCGTCATATTGTTGCCGATACGACGGGAAAAACACCGCGCAACATCTCGCACAATGATGCCAAGGAAGCGGTGCTTTCCGCGATGATGACGCCTTTGTCCCAGGGGCCGGTCGGGTCTTGCTTTTCAACCGGGCCTGTGCGCCGGATGAAAGAGACCGAACCGCTCAAGGTGATGGAAAAGTTTTCGGGGATCGTAAACACCGGAACGGTTCAGGCGGCAGATCGTACGGTGACGGATGCTGCGGGCAACGTGACGGTTGTTCCAGGCGACATCTATCCCGCCAACAGATCAGCGCATGAAGGTCAGAATCCGTTGATGCGCAGTCTGGAGTATACGATTGCTGACGCTGGTGCGAACCTTGCGCAAAGCCAGACCAAGAACTGGGATACAGGCGTGGTCATGGGCGATACCAGACCGCCGGGTCAGAACCTGTCGGGGATCGAAACGATGCTTGATGATCCGACCCAATGGGCCGGCACCCGCGCAGTTGATCCGGCGACCGGTGAGATCGACATGGGGATCGAAGAACGGATCAAGAAAGCGATCAGCGTTAAATTCAAATATGTCTACAATGCCGCCCCGGGATCAAAGGGGGATAGTTCCAGTGGGGACGGACGCTCGACGGATGGTGGATATGATGTCTTTGTGGACGGTACCAAGATCAAGGACAGAGCGAGTTATGTGAAGGCCATGACGGAGATCGCACTGGCCGCATTGCCCAGCGGCGCATCTCAGGTCGAGATCGACAAGATCACCGCGCATATTGCCAGCGACGTTTTCGCCGATGCGGTGACCAAGGCCAATGGCGGCGATCCGCCATGGTCACGCGGTGCCGGTTATGGCGGCGATACAACTTCTGTCCTGCGGGGGGGTAACCACGTAGACAAGAAGTTCCTTGGCAAGAAACGACCGCCCAGCACGACAACAGACGCGGCATTGGAACGGTCCAAGGTCGTTCTGGAAAGCCTGATGGGCAAGATCAATGCCATGACGGGTGATATGGAAATGATGCGCACTGCAGGCGATAATGCGCAGCATGCTTTTAACGCCGTACCAGGACACCCCAGCCTTGACAAGATCAAGGGTGCGGATACGTCAGCCAAGATCGAGGCAGAGCTGCTGGCCCCGGGGCGTGTGATCTCGGAGACGAAATTTCCGGCTGCGAAAGCCGCAAAGATTTTTGAAAAGGCCATCAATGCCATTTCAGACAAGACCGAGAGCACGCAACACGATCTGCTCGCTCTTGCACTGGATAAACGACCGACCGAGGAAATGAGCCCCAAAGAGCTGGATGCGCATATCGACAGAGTGTCGGAAGATTTCAAAAAAGCGGTTGCCAAGGAAGAGGCTGACGCCTGGAAAGCCAAGAAGATCGCCGATGGCGAGGTCGTCTCAGATGCCGATTACAACCTTGAAGAATCCCGTCTGAAAAAATTGCAGGATATGGAAGTGGACAGCGCGACCGCTGGCGTTCTTGCGGCGGAATTTGATCTGCCTGAAGTGGTCGTCGCCGATGCGAACTGGGGCGACGCGACCAGCCAGATCTATTTTGTTTTCGCACCGGATCCCGCGACTGGGAAACTTCGGATGTGGGAAAAGAACGAATTCGACGGTACAATGTCTCCGGCTGACACAAGCTGGACAAATGCCAAATGGCTTTTGCTTGAAGAGTAAGGGCTGCACCATGCACATTCCGGGAAAGTACTAAGATATGTCTGATGGACTCCCTCCGATTTCGACGATTGTGAACGATCAGGGCGCACCTGTTGTGATCGTCGGCGACGCGCAAGTTACAAACGCAAAGGAACTGATCGAGGCAGCCCCCGCCTTGCAGAAACCCGAATGGATACGCGTTTACGCAAATATTCTGAACCATATGGCCCATGGCTATAAGTACGAATTGATCATCGATCCTGACGAATTCCAGGCGCAGTACATGAAGGCGTATGAGGCTGAGAACCCCGAAGAAAAGGCGGTTGCGGGTCTGGTTCGGCTCCATAACTACGGTATTCCCGAGTTTTCCGAAATCGCCGCCCCGACTTATGAAGGCGAGACCCTTACCTTTTTTGTGCGGGAAAATTACCTGGGTATACCCTACAAGGCGACATTGGGCAGCTATTTCTTGCCAACCTACGAGCCCGTGACGCTTACCATGGAAGGCGACGAACAGGCCGACGAATAGGTCAGAACCCCGATCGAATGCACCGATATAAACTGAAAGATCACTGTTTGATGCCGGCTGGCGAGGCGGTTTGCCCTGCAATGCGGTGCACGGCACTGGCAAGCCTGATGAAGTGAGGCCGATATTGGTCAGGGCGATAAACTGAAGAATGTGATGCTGGGCGCCTGTTTGGCCTGGGCGTCGTGACTGGACCGTTGGTTTTGTGATTTGCAATGTTGGTTGCGACCGGCATTACTGCAGACAACTGCAGCCCGAACAACTGGACGCTCAATGACGATCCGTTTCTTTTCAGATAAAAAACGCCCGGTTCATATGGGACCATATCCAACAGAAAGATTGGCGCGTAGGGACCAAGTTCCGGATCTGACGTCACTGCCACCATCCTGCCAACTGTCGTTTGATCGCCCCGCTGATCCAAGGTCGATCGTGAACGCAATGCGCGAACATCAGGCAATGCTGGATGCGATACGAGACGGATTGATCAATCCAGCGGTTTCGCAGGTGCCCACTGATCCCCAGGAGCGCGCCGATCACTTGAAAGCGTTCGGATACTTTTCCGATGCCGCGGTGGTCGGGGTTTGCAAGCTGCCCGTCGAAGCGATGCTAAGCACGCCGCAAGTAAATCCCGATGTCACCCGGCTGGGTCATGATCTCAGGACTCGCCAGACCAAGACACTGGCAGCGGGGATTGACCTGATCATGGCCGATCTCAAGGAGTCGATGGATGCTCCAGCAACTGGCATTGAAGATCATACCCATGCTTTGGTGTTTCTCTTTGAAAACCCGCGTGACCCTGATGATAACGAGCCAGGCGCTGGATGGATCAAAGATGCCCAGGCGCACCGTGCCGGGTTGTTGGCGGCGGAAGCGGCGGTAATTCTGGCCAATTATTTGCGGTTGTTGGGCTATGGGGCGCGGGGGCATACTGTGTCCAGTTCCGATGTTGATCTGGGTAAACTGGCCGTGGCTGCGGGCCTTGCCACCTTAGAGGATGGGAATTTGTCGCATCCTTATGTCGGCAGCCGTTTTGGCCTTGCTGCGGTCACAACCAGTTTTGAAATCGCACCCGACCTTCCTTTGGCCCCGATGGCGCAACAGCCGAAATCAGGTTTTGGTCTGGCCTGGAAACTCGGGATTGCATCCGCCAAGAACCAGATGAATGCATTGCCCTATGCCAACCGGCGCTTTGTTGATGGGGCACATCCTTTTGAAGATCTCAAAAGAGTCGAGGTACCAACGACTTATATTGATGAACCCAATGTCGTCCGCGTACCGAAACGCACCGACATGTTTGCCCGCGCCCAGTTCGGAGATATGGGGCGCAAAATGCAGGATGCCGCGAAGGGTGGGCATTATGTGCGCAAATCTGCTCCGTCCTCGGCACAGCGGCGCGCCCTGGGTGCTTTTGTATTGCTGCAGGATGGTGAGACTGCCGCTGAAAAAACAAAACTGGCGCCGCAGGAGGCCGCGGCGTTGATCAAGGCCACCAGCTATTATCTGGGGGCTGATGCCGTGGGCATCTCGCGCTGCCCTGACTGGGCCTGGTATAGTCACGATGCGCGGGGCGAACCAATTGATCCGCCTCATGATCAAGCAATCAACATGATTATTGATCAAGGGTATGAAACGATGGAAGGGTCATCCGGTGATGACTGGATTGCCGTTGCACAAAGCATGCGGGCATATCTTCGCTTTTCCTTGCTTGGCGGGGTGATCGCCAAACAAATCCGGAATCTCGGTTACAAGGCCAAAGCCCATACCGTGATGGACGGCGAAGTATTGCAACCTCCATTGTTACTGTTGTCGGGGTTGGGCGAAGTCAGTCGCATCGGCGAAGTGATCCTGAACCCTTTTCTTGGTCCGCGACTCAAATCCGGCACGGTGACAACCGATTTGCCTATGGCCCATGACAAGCCGATCGATTTCGGTCTGCAACGCTTTTGCGAAAGCTGTAACAAATGTGCCCGCGAATGTCCGTCGGGTGCAATTACGGCAGGCCCAAAGCTGATGTTCAATGGCTATGAAATCTGGAAATCGGACAGCCAGAAATGTGCAACTTACCGTGTCACGACCGCGGGTGGTGCGATGTGTGGCCGTTGCATGAAAACCTGTCCTTGGAACCTGGAAGGAATATTCAAGGAAAAGCCGTTTCGCTGGGCAGCGATGAAGATGCCACAACTCGCACCCGCCTTGGCGAGACTTGATGATGCCGCAGGCAATGGCAGTTTGAATCCAGTCAAGAAATGGTGGTGGGACTTAGAGATCGAGGACGATGGAGGCTATCGTCCGACAACGAACCCGGTGAACGCGCGGTCATTGCAAAGAGATCTGAACCTCAGATACGAAGATCAGACACTTGCGGTATATCCCGCGCCTCTGGCACCGCATCCCTACCCCTATCCCTTTCCGATGGACCGCGAGGCGGGCATCGCCGCTTATCAAGCGATGATCACCGCGCAGGAATACAAATCTCTGCTGGAACGTGACGAAAAAGGTCATCTGCATATTTATTCCGCTGCTGGTGACAGCCCGGTGATTCAGGTTGAAATCACCAAGGCCGAAGCCAGCGGCGCGGGTGTGATGAAATATGAATTCCGCTCTGTCGACGGTGATGATTTGCCGACTTGGTCGGCAGGGGCACATCTGGACATAGTCGTGGCACCCGAATTCCTGCGGCAATATTCGATGTGCGGCAATCCGGCGGACCGCAGCAGATACCAGATTGCTGTTTTGCGCGAAGAAAAGGGCAGGGGAGGATCAAAGCTGATGCATCGCATCTTTAGTGAAGGCCGCCGGATCTTCGTTTCGAAACCGATCAATCATTTTCCGCTCGATCTGCAAGCCAGCAGATCGTTTTTGATGGGAGGAGGTATCGGGATCACACCCATGATCGCAATGGCGCATGAGTTGCATGCACAAGGCCGTGATTTTGTCATGCACTATTCGGGGCGCACACGGGCTGCGATGGGATTGATGGATGATATTGGCAACAGCCCCTGGGCGGACAAAGTCCACCTGAACATTACGGACGAGGGCACACGGGCGGACCTGAATGCGATCCTGTCAGGGTATAAACCGGGCTGGCATGTTTATACCTGCGGAGCTGATCGCTATATGCGTGCGGTGCTTGATGCGGCGACGCGGAACGGGTTCCCCGAAGAGGCACAACATCTGGAATATTTCTCGGTCCCGGAACAACCTGAATACGTCAATCACGAATTCACATTGAAACTGGCGCGCTCCAACAGGGAATTCATTGTTCCGGTCGACAAGACGGCCACCGAAGTGCTGGCCGAAAACGGTATCCATATCGACGTCAAATGCAGCGACGGCATTTGCGGCGTGTGCAAATGCGGGCTTGTCTCGGGCACGGTTGAACACCGCGACTTTGTTCTGTCAAAGGCACAGCGGGAAACAGCGGTGATCTTGTGCCAGAGTCGGGCTGCTGAAAAAGATGGCGTTGTTGAGGTGGCCCTGTAAACCGGCACAATGGCCGCGTAAAGCTGCATGGGGCGGCATGAAAAGAGGGCGGCGCGGATGCCACGCACCGGCCCGGTTCCCCAAGACATTTCATGGAATAGCACAGTCAAGCGTATGGCACGGGGTCGCCATGCTGCGGGTAGCATTCAACGGCTGACCAAGAGTCTCCCAAGCAGGTATTTTAATTGTGTGAGTTCTTCATCATCAAGATCCTCGGTTACTTTGGTTTCGTATTCCTCTGCGGATTTTCGCAGGTTGAAGAACACTTCCTCTCCAAGGTCGGTTAGGTTGAGATGTTCAATTCGGCGGTCATGAGAAGCCACCTTTTTTGTAATATATCGCTTTTTCTCAAGCGCTGTGACGGCGCGACTGATCTTGGTCTTGTGAATGGTCGCTTTCTCGCAGATGCCTTTTGCGGTCATCTGTCCGTAGACACCCAGATGAAACAACACACGCCATTCTGTTCGAAGCATGCCATAACGGTCACGATAGCTTTGCTTGAAGTCTGCGCTGACCGCTTCGGCGGCCTGATTCAGGAGATAGGGAAGGAAGGATTCAAGTTGAAAAGGCATAAACAGTCCAATGATCTGATCTTGTGATTGTTAGTTACATAAGTAACTGATAGCTAAAATCGAAACTTAAGTGAGGAGGACGAAATGAACAAGCAAACAGCGGCGGTGCCATTTATACAGGCCCCCTCTTTGCCCGGCCCGCATGAGGGATATATGCCGGGTTTCGGGAATGATTATGAAACCGAAGCCCTGCCCGGTGCCTTGCCGCAAGGCATGAACAGTCCGCAAAAATGCAACTATGGCCTATATGGAGAGCAGTTGAGCGGCACAGCCTTTACCGCACCCAGCCATCAGAATGAACGCACATGGTGTTACCGCATTCGACCCTCAGTCAAGCATTCGCATCGCTATGAAAAGATCGACCTGCCCTACTGGAAATCTGCTCCGAATATTGTCGAAGATGTTGCAAGTCTGGGCCAATATCGTTGGGATCCGCTGCCACATGCGCAGGAAAAGCTGACCTGGCTGACTGGCATGCGCACCATGACAACTGCAGGTGATGTTCATACCCAGGTCGGCATGGCGTCGCATATCTATCTGGTTACCGAGAGCATGATCGACAGCTATTTTTACTCAGCTGACAGTGAGATGTTGATCGTACCCCAAGAGGGACGTTTGCGCTTTTGCACCGAATTGGGGATCATCGACATTGCGCCACAGGAAATAGCAATCATTCCACGTGGTTTGGTATATCGGGTCGAGGTGCTGGATGGGCCATGTCGCGGGTTTGTTTGCGAAAACTATGGTCAGAAATTCCAACTCCCCGGACGGGGGCCGATCGGGGCCAACTGTATGGCCAATCCGCGTGATTTCAAGGCACCTGTTGCAGCCTTCGAAGACCGCGAGGTGGCATCAACCGTCACTGTAAAATGGTGTGGCCAGTTCCACGAAACAGAGATCGGCCAGTCCCCGTTGGATGTGGTCGCATGGCACGGAAACTATGCGCCGGTGAAATATGATCTCAAAACCTATTGTCCGGTAGGCGCGATCCTGTTTGACCATCCGGACCCTTCCATCTTTACGGTGTTGACCGCACCTTCCGGGCAGGAAGGCACCGCGAATATCGATTTTGTTTTGTTCCGCGAACGCTGGATGGTGGCCGAAGATACCTTCCGCCCGCCGTGGTATCACAAGAACATCATGTCCGAGCTGCTTGGCAACATTTATGGTCAGTATGATGCAAAGCCAAAAGGGTTCATGCCCGGCGGCATTTCCTTGCACAATATGATGCTGCCCCATGGGCCGGACAGAAACGCATTCGAAGCTGCATCAAATGCCGAACTGGGCGCGGAAAAGCTGGATAACACAATGTCATTCATGTTCGAAACGCGCTTTCCGCAGCAACTGACCAGATTCGCGGCGCAGGAGGCACCATTGCAGGACGATTACATCGATTGCTGGGAAGGCATCGAAAAGAAGTTTGACGGGTCGGCGGGCAAGAAATGAAACTTTATTCTTATTGGCGTTCGACAACGTCGTATCGCGTGCGGGCCGCCCTGAACCTCAAGGGCGTTCCATATGACACCATTCCTGTTGATTTGGTTGCGGGGGATCAGCGGCGCGACGATTACGCCGCGCTTAACCCCGGCAAGGGCGTTCCGACGCTTGTATTGAACAATGGTACCGTGCTCACGCAGTCAATGGCGATCCTGGACTATATTGACGCCACATGGCCGGAACCTGCGCTACTGCCAAAGGATGCCTTGAGGCGTGCCCGCGTATTGGCGGCAGCACATACCGTAGCGCTTGATATTCATCCGATAAACAACCTGCGCCTGATCGGCCAACTCCGAAGCCGTTTTGGGGCCACAGCCGAACAAACGACAGATTGGATGTGTTACTGGATGGCGCAGGGTTTTGCCGCCGTCGAAACCATGGTTGACCCGCAGAGCACATTTGCCTTTGATGAGAGTCCGGACCTTGCCGATCTTTGCATCGTTGCACAGGTTTATAATGCGCGTCGCTGGGGGCTTGACCTTGAGCCGTTTCCAAACGTGCTACGCATCGAAACCAATGCATTGGCTGTGCCTGCGATCGCCGCCGCGCATCCTGATCAACAACCTGACGCGAAAGTAACAACATGACACAACTGATGACCTCATGGGTAGAAAGCGCCAACAGCGCGGAAACGCCTTTCCCGTTGAACAATCTGCCCTATGGTGTGTTTTCGACCAACAGCCTTGAGGCTCGGTGCGGTGTGGCGATCGGGGATATGATCCTCGATGTGACCGGCCTGGAAGAAGCGGGTATTCTGACGCTGACAGAAGAACCGGTTTTTGATGTGCCCTATTGGAACGATGTAATGGATCTTGGGCCGGAAGCCTGGGAAAAGTTGCGCGCGCGCCTGTTTGGCATTCTCACCTCTGATTCTGATGAACAGTCACAGGTTGCACCCTATTTGGTGCCGATGGCGGACGCGATGTTGCATATTCCGATGGTTGTGTCCGAGTACACTGATTTTTATGCATGCCGACATCATGCGACAAATGTCGGCACGATGTTTCGCGGTGCCGAAAATGCCTTGCCTCCGAACTGGCTGCACATCCCGATTGGATATAACGGACGGGCGTCAACCGTCGTTGTTTCCGGCACTGACATTATCCGGCCGAACGGCCAGTTCAAGGCACCAGACGCGGAAGTGCCAAGCTTCGGTCCTTCGAAAAGGCTGGATATTGAACTGGAAATGGGGGCTATCGTCGGCACCTCCACCGAGATGGGCCAGCCCGTCAATGCCGTTCAAGCGGATGCAATGATCTTTGGGTATGTGCTGCTGAACGACTGGTCCGCACGTGACATACAGCCATGGGAATACCAGCCACTCGGGCCGTTTCAGGCCAAGGCATTTGCCACGACGATTTCACCTTGGATCGTAACCAAGGCCGCGCTGGAACCCTTCCGCACGCCGACACCAGAACGCGAGTTCGAACTGCTTCCCTATCTGCATGAAGAGGGTCCATCGCTGTATGATATTGACCTCAGTGTCATCATTCAGCCAGAGGGAGGCGCGCAGGAGGTCATTTCGCGGACCAATTATAACGAGATGTATTACTCTGCCGCTCAACAACTGGCGCATCATTCTTCATCCGGTTGTGCGATGAACGCTGGCGATCTTTTGGGCTCTGGCACCATTTCGGGGGCCGAGAAAGCGCAACGGGGCAGCCTGCTGGAACTCAGCTGGGGCGGGAAGGAACCGCTGACGCTGGCCGATGGATCCACACGCAGTTTTATCGAAGACGGCGATACGATGATCCTGACGGGTCACGCACAGGGCGAGGGGTATCGCATCGGTTTTGGGGCTTGCTCAGGCAAGATCACGCCCGCTGTGAAATTCCCCTGATCCCTTCACCAGAAACCAAATTTAGCAAGACAGGATACCAAGATGGCCAAAGCATTTGCTTCCCAAGGGGACATGTCAGAAAAGAAAATCACCTTTGATGAGGTGGGCCGCGATCTCTGGGCGTTCACGGCCGAAGGCGATCCGAACTCAGGCGTGATCATCGGGGACGATAGCGTGATGATTGTCGAAGCGCAGGCAACGCCGCGCTTGGCGAACAAGGTTATCGAGAAGGTCCGCGAAGTCACTGACAAACCGATTACCCATCTGGTGCTGACCCATTATCACGCTGTGCGTGTTCTGGGGGCAAGCGCCTATGGTGCTGACCAGATCATCATGTCCGATGTGGCCCGCGGTATGGTCGAAGAACGCGGCCAGGAAGATTGGGACAGCGAATTCCAGCGCTTTCCGCGTTTATTCGAAGGACATGAAAGCATTCCGGGCCTGACCTACCCGACAACGACCTTCAGCGACAGTATGACCGTCTACCTGGGCAAGCGGCGTGTCGACATAAAACAGATCGGTCGTGCACATACAGCAGGGGATGCAGTGATCCATGTGCCGGACGAGAATGTGATGTTCACCGGTGATATCGTCGAGGACCACTCTGCCTGCTATTGTGGTGACGGCTATTTCGGCGACTGGGGGCAGACGCTCGACAATATCAAAGCCTATGATGTCGACGCGATTGCGCCGGGGCGCGGTGGTGCGCTGATAGGCAAAGAAGCGGTTGCACGCGCTATCGAAAGCACCAGAGATTTTGTCGAGAGCACCTATGCACCCGCCGCCAAGGTGGCCGCACGTGGTGGCACACTGAAAGAGGCCTGGGATGCGGTCCGCGCGTCTTGCGATCCAAAGTTCAAGGATTATGCAATCTACGAACATTGCCTGCCGTTTAACGTCGCGCGCGCCTATGACGAGGCGCGTGGCATTCTGCACCCGCGCATCTGGACCGACAAGCGCGACCTGGAGATGTGGGCGGAATTGCAAGGATAACTGGTCAGGCAACGAGGGGACATCACATGGTAGACGTCAGGTACAACATCGCCTTCAAGCTCTATCCATATGAGAAGGTAGCGGCGCAATCGGCGCCGCCGCAGCGGCATCCCGTTGTGATCGTCGGTGGTGGCCCGATCGGCATGGCGGTTGCACTTGATCTGGGACGCAGGGGTACGCCGGTGCTTGTTCTGGACGATCACGAGGGGGTCGGACAAGGTAGCCGTGCCATTTGCTTTGCCAAACGTACGCTCGAGATTGCCGATCGTCTGGGCGCTGGGCAGGCAATGATGGACAAAGGTGTGGTTTGGAACATCGGCAAGGTATTCCACGGTAACGAAAAAGTTTTCGAATTCGATTTGCAGCCCGAAGCGGGGCACAAGTTTCCTGCCTTTATTAACCTGCAACAGCCATATTTTGAGAAGTTTCTGGTTGATGCAATTCGTACCGCCCAGGCAGAGGGCGCACCGATCGAAATTCGCGGCCAGAATGCGGTAACCAGCATGCAACAGCAGGCCGGAATCGTCACGCTTGACGTCGATACGCCCGATGGCATCTACCAACTAGAGGCGGACTGGCTGATTGCCTGTGACGGGGCACGCTCGCCCATTCGCGATATGATGGGCCTCAGTTTTGACGGCCGGGTGTTTGAGGACAATTTCCTGATTGCAGACGTCAGGATGACGGCTGATTTCCCGACAGAACGCTGGTTCTGGTTCGAACCCCCGTTCAAGGACAGCGGTGCTTCCGCCTTGTTGCACAAGCAACCTGATGACATCTGGCGGATCGATTTCCAATTGGGCTGGGACATTGATCGCGCCAAGGAACTGAAGCCGGAAAACATTCGCGCACGGGTTGATGCAATGCTGGGTGAGGGGGCAGAATACGAGCTTGAATGGACTTCGATCTATACCTTTCAATGCCGCCGGATGAAGGAATTCCGTCACGGAAATATTCTCTTCGCAGGTGATAGCGCACATCAGGTTTCCCCCTTTGGCGCACGCGGGGCGAACTCTGGCGTTCAGGATGCCGACAACCTCGCCTGGAAACTGGATCTCGTCATCAAAGGTCTGGCCCCTGCGGCGCTTCTCGATACATATTCGCAGGAACGGGTACACGGCGCGGACGAGAACATTCTCAATTCGACCCGGGCCACAGATTTCCTCACACCGAAAAGCGAGATCAGCAAGGTGTTCCGCAATGCAATTCTTGAACTGGCGCAAAAACACGCTTTTGCGCGACCGTTGGTGAATTCAGGTCGGCTTTCGGTGCCCTGTGTCTATGATGGTTTGCCGCTGAACGGGCCGGATCATGCAGATTTGCCAACACGTACACGTCCCGGATCAGCCTGTCCCGATGCACCGCTGGATGCAGGGTTTCTGTTGTCAAAGTTCACAGGAGATTTCACGCTCTTTGCCATCAATAGCACAGTTCCCACGCTGAACGAGGTGGATGGGATCAGGGTAAACACCGTTTCGCTAAACACAAAGGATGCTGATCCTACGGGTGCCATAGCTGAACGCTTTCTGGGGAATGCGGAACAAGCGCTCTATCTGATCCGGCCGGATCAGCATGTCGGCGCGCGGTGGCTTGATGCCGATGTGGACGCAATTAAATCCGCCATGCGCAGGAACACCGGCAAGGAGCTGTCATCATGAGTCTCAACCTTGATCCCAATATCCCGGATCCCGACGGGTTTTACGATGAACTTTTGGCGCTGCATCAGGGTCTGGACAAGGCGCAGAGCGATGCCTTGAATGCGCGTTTGATATTGGTGCTTGCCAACCATATCGGTGATCGCCAAATACTGCGCGACGCCATGCAAACGGCAAAGGCGCGTTAAAGTGTCGTGAACAAGCCGGTCCGCCTGGACGCAGGGAGCGAAGATTTTTTTCGGATGGATCACTCTGCGATCACATTGGCGGGCGGGTGCGTCGGCGAACGCTGATCAGCAATCCGATCGTCAGCAAAGCAATTGCGAAAATACTGGTCGGGCTTAGTGCCTCGCCCAAGATAACTGCGCCCAAAAGCCCGCCAACACCGGGCACAGCGGCAAGAATGGAGGACGTATTTGCCGTTCCGATTGTGCGGGAGGCATGGGCGATGAACAACAGGCCGATAAGGTTTGGCACAAACCCCTGATATACAGACTGCAATAACAATGGACCAAGCGGAGCGTTTGATAAACCAGAGGGCAGCCAAAGCGCCCAGATAGGCAGATAAAGGATCGCATTGACGATCGTACCGCAAAAAATGATCTGCATTGCACCCAGTTGCCAGCGTTCTGACAGCAGCACATAGGTTCCAAAAAACATTGCACCCACCACAAAGAGCAGATCCCCGATCCAGGCATTTGTTGTGCTTGTCGCGCTGGCGTCCCATGCCAGAACAATTGCCGAGAACAGGATAAGCACAGCGCCGACAATCTGTCGCAGGCTGGGGGCGGAGCGCAACAGCACAAGCCCGAAGAGGATAGAGATCAACGGCAAGACGCCGTTCATGAAAATGCCGCCATGGGCCGCTGGGGCATAGAGGAAACCGGAAAAGACGGACAAGATATAGACCGGACCCAGGATAAAGGAGAGCGCCGCAATCTGCCTCAGACGCATTCCGCGCCACGGTTTGTAATACAGGCAGAGCGGCAGTGCGAGGATCGATGCCAAACCATAGCGCATGGCGGCCAGATCATAGATTGTCAGTCCGCTGTCATTCGCGATCCGGCTGACAATCAACCAAAAAGACCAGACGAATACAATGATCCAGGCGGCGCCGTAGCCTGTGACCTGCGAAGGCGTGTTCGTGCTCATCTACTTGCGCCAACTCATTTTGATCAGGATAGTATGCTCTGGTTCCAGCAGTAGGTTGCCCACAGCTCGGAGACAAGAGCGCGTCGGGAGCACGGGCAGGTTTTCCAGGCGCTCAAGTCGGGCGATTGTCACTGTCCGAAATCGCCAACCTCTATGCAGGCACAAGTGCCAATGCGCGGATCGGGCTGCCGGTCCCATTTTCGATCTTTAGGGGGGCCGCGATCAATATGGCCCCCTTCGCGGGAAGCTGATCAAGGTTAACAAGGCTGGCCAACCCGAAACAATTGTCGCGGTGCAGGAAGTTATGAGCCGGGTAGGGGGGGCTCATCTTGCCGGCCATGCCCGCATCGGTCCCGACACATTGCGTGCCCCAGCCGACAATCCCTTTGGCCAAGAGGTAATCAATGCATTCCGGGGTTGGTCCCGGACTATGGGCACCATCCTCAAATGGGTCAGGGTCTTCGTTCAGAAACAGTTCTTCGTCATGAGACCGCTTGTCCCAATCGGTGCGCATCACCACCCATTCGCCGGGGTTGATGTTACCATGTTCTGCTTCCCAAGTTTGGACATGGTCAGGGGTCAGCAGGAAATCCGGATCATCAGCAGCTTGCGCAGAGCAGTCAATGACATTTACGGGGGCGACAATCCGCTGAACATCAAGGGAATCGGTATAGCCGTCCTCAAAATCCTTGCCGGAAATCCAGTGATGCGGTGCGTCAAAATGAGTGCCGGAATGTTCGCCGAGTTTCAGCCAGTTCCAGGCAAAAAACGGCCCGTCGGAATCATATTCACTGATCTTGTTGATCTCGACCTTGGGGGTCGCCTTGGCAAAATCCTCGGGCAATCGGATGATCGGCGTTTTCGGGCCAAGCGTGGTTGTGCAATCGACAACCTTGATCTTTCCGCTCAGCAACATTTCACCAAACGCGCCTAGAATTTCTTGCGATGACATGGTTTTCCCACCTATCTTGAGCGTTGCGGAATCGCCCTGCGGACCCTTGCCCGCAAAGCGCCTTTTACGCAGGTTAAGTACATCTTTGGTAATCTGAAAAACGGTATCGATAGCGGCTTCGTCGGTCACGTTGCCGGGAGATAGACGCATGATCGGTCCGCGAAAATCCACAGCGTATCGCTCAAGCCCAAGGGCACCGACCACGGCAGCGGCTTCTGCCTTGTTTGGCATGCGCAACATGATCGATCCGCCCCGGCGTGCAGCGTCGCGCGGTGAATAGAGCGGAAGGTCCAGATCATCCGCATGGGCGATGATCTGATCGATCAAACGACGGTTGTGGGCAACCATTTCAGCATGATCTTGCGCGGCATGCCAGCGCATCGCTGGCAGGGACGCCACAGCGGCAATCGACCCGGGGGTGCCGGAATCAAAGCGGCGCACATCAGGCGCATATTCAAATTTGTCCAGGTCCCAGGAAAACGGGTTGTTCTGTGAAAACCAGCCGCGCGCCTCTGGCTGCAATTCGAGTGCCAGCGCCTTGTCTACATAGAGAATTCCGGCACCCGGTGTCCCGCACATCCATTTCAGGCTGGTAGAGACAACAAAATCGACCTTTGGTGACAAGGCATCAAAGGGGATCAGTCCCGCCGCCTGGGTTATATCCGCGACCATGAGGCTGCCCATGTCGCGCCCGTGTGCCACAAGCGCATTCATGTCAGCGCGCGCGGATGCCACAGAGGTCACCCATGTCAACAGGGCAAGGCCGACGTCTTGCTGCCAATGATCGATATAGTCCTGGGTTTCGACCCATGCTTTGCCCGCGCTCAGCGGAACGGTGTCCAGAATGAAGCCCATCTTTGCTGCCAGACCAGCCAGCAGGAAATGTACCGAAGGGAAACAGTCGGCAGAAACCAGAACGCGTTTCCCTTTGAGGCTTCCTTCAGGGAGCGACCGCATCAACATATGCATGCCCCCTGTTACGCTTTCACAAGTTGTCAATGACCCTTTGGGTACATTGATCACCCGACGCCAGTAGTCGATGAAATCCTGTCGCCGTTGCAGGACATAGCCCCATTGTTTGTCATTCGCTTCGCCCCAAATCTCGGCAAATTCAGACATGGCCGTTTTCAGGTCATCCTCTTTGCCGGGGTACATGCCGATTGAGTGGTACAGGAAATATCCTGATGCCGAGTTGTTGGAGGTCATTGTCGCTTCTTTCAAACAAAGGCATTTGGCGTGAAGGGGTCGCACCCGCGCCAAGCCTGAACAACATAGTCACGCCGATGAACTTTCAGCAACACGAGACACAGCGGTTTTCTGAAGTATTTTTAATTAGCGCGGCTGGTCTTCGCAATTGGAATAGCTGTCTGAATATTCAAAACAACCATGGCGGCATCGGTCAATGCAGCCGAAATTGCACAACCCTCATGCGCATTGCAGAAAGCATCGGGCGAGGTTTCTGCCCTTTTTCTGGCGGGGCATACTTGAAATGATCAAAGGATGGATCGGATCTGAACCTGGGCCAATGATCCGTTGGATGATCCAGAACAATCGCTGCAAGGGGTAGACGTGGGCGTCATGCTGTTTCCGGCGGGTGGCAGTCTTAAGATGATGACGGACAGGGCTAGATTACCGCATTGAAAGGGGCCTGGATCGGCGTATTTTTTTTGGGGGGTTTAGCTGGCGGCAGCTTGAGCTGATTTGTGCCTTTATCGAGCCTGGCGCAGCATGCAAGGGTTTGGCAGAGCGCTTGTATTTGCCAAAGTCGCGCCCGGCCAGGCGCGAAGTTGTAACAGGCCCTTGATTAGCCAAAATGGCCCAGACCCCAGATCGTGATCGGCACGGCCAATAACAAGGCAAGTGCAATCAGCACCAGTGCACCGTCACGGGTTAACATGCCGGCAGCAAAGAGCGCGATGATGGTAGAAGCTATCGAACCAGAAGCCGGTATGACTTCCATAAACGGCATTATGATTGTCAAACACAGGATCAGGATCAACGGCAACCATAGCCAAGGCCGGTGAAATACAAAGGTGAGGCGCACCTTGAGAAACCTTTCGACAAAGCGGACAGGTTTGCGCAACCATTTGATGCCCTTTCCTAATGTCACTGTCGAAATATGACGGTGCATCAGAAAGCGCGGCAACCAGACCGCTTCGCGTCCTGCGATCATCTGGACTGTCAGAATACAAACAACCAGCGCAACGGCGGAGGTTACGCCGGGAATGGCACTGGCCGGAGATGTGCAAATCAGTGAGAATATCAGCATGAGCGAAGAAAACGAACTGGGCCCAATTGCACCGACAACATCTCCAAAAAGGATTTGCTTTCCGACCAGAGATTCCTCCAACCGGTCCAGAACATCGCTAAGGGCGTGGGTCTTGTCTTGCGCCATCATGCGCCTCCTGGTTGAGAAAGGCGGGTCCGCCTGTTTAAGGTTCCAACGCTATTGGCTTCATAAACGACGGGGAGGAAGGATCAAGGTTGTGAGCGACGGATGACACCTGCGGCCCAACGCTGGGCCGAAGCACCAAAACAATCGTTGATCGAATCCACGGCAATGACGCTACCCAGAGACAGGCGGCCCAAAAGACATAGACCTTTAACCACGGCACCCGTTGCGGTTACCACTTGCCCGTCTGGGATGGTCTTTGCGCCGGACCCTTCATAGAACTCATGAAGGAAGTTTTGCGATCTGAGTTGAACGACAAACGGATCAGTGATTTTTTGCAATGACGGCGGTGCCAGCACCGCATTGATCATGACCGAAACTGTTGCGGCCTCCCCATCGTCGAAAAGTTGCCATCCCTCGTCTACCATGGCGACATCTGGGTCATCGACGACTGACAGGCTGACAAGGCCGCAGTCAATCAGAGCCAGCATCGCACAGGCAGAACTGAGTGGCGGACCATAGGCATATCGTTTCAATCCTTCGTCCAAATCTATAAGCGCTCGGGCTGTTTCCGGAGATATTTGTGCACTGTTGAACCCAATTCGCAGTTCATTCTGCAGCTTTCGCCAGATTTGCCCGATGACATAGCCGATCGTCGGGGGCACCGATCCGTTGGCCATAGCAATGCCCTGCTTCAGAGTATCAACCGGTGCATGAGTTTCCTGATCGCCGGGGGAAGTGCGCTCTGTTTGCAACCATTTCCGGATGTCAGAAACATCACCATCCATTCCCATTGTCGATCCGATCCGAAAGGTAGGTGCGACCAATGCGTCACAAATATGATCAAGCGCCTGATCATGGGGGAGACTAACCGCGTTCTTCAAAACAAGCAGAAATTGTTCGATTTCCACCCGCTGCAATGAATAATCTTGGTCTTGACGCGCATTCTCGGGCTTGGGAAAGGGCGGCTGTCCATTCAGGGAGAATGCGAAAATACGGTCAGGTTCCTTGCCGGATTTATGATAGACATTTTTTTCGAACCTTCCTCCCTGACCGGCGGTCAGATACCGCAGCACATCAAAGGTCGAAAGACCGAGACCACGAATGCCAACTTTTCGACCGGTCCAACCCTTTGCGGCGTCAAGAACATTCTGGTCTGGATAGGCTTGAATACAGTCCGCATCACTTTGCCGCGAGTGTTCAACCCACGAGGCCCATTGGGCGTCATATTCTGTTTGTGGTTGTCCCGGAACAAGCAGGATTTCATCAAATGGGCCGTGTTCATTTGCTGTTGACGTAACATGCCAACCGGTTTCATCGCGCCGTATTGCGGTTGCGCAGTCATGGTAATCGGATAGGGTGAGCATCGCCTTGAACGTTGTTACAACATCTTGAAAGCGTTGTTGAAGATAAGAGCCAAGCTCCGCACGGGGCGCATAACGATCAATGTCATTATGGTCTTGGCCCGCTTGCCATTCCGGAAATCCACCACAAGCCAAGATTAGTTCGGTATCAAGTTGCACATCGCGCGTCGGCGTGTTGAGCAGCCCCAAGATGGACTGACCGGGATCAAAATTCGGCCCAGCGCCGCCAAGGTCCAATGGATCAAAAACGCTGAGGTTCACAGTTCTGTTATGAAGCGCACATTGGTTGAGCAGTGCCTCAAGCGCCCCTAACCCACGCGGGCCCATGCCGATAATGGCGACTTTGATCGCGGATTTGTTTGTGGACATGATCGCACCTCTTGTTCAGATGATAAGCGTACAAAGAATTCGCATTTGGCTGAGCACGCATCACTTCTGATATGGCGATTGATGTTGAGTGTTCTTGCCAGACGGTAAAGGCGTTCAGACAGGGTAAAGCCGACGCATCCTATTGGCGAGGATTGCCGCGTCGCCATTTCCATGCTTGCCATCCCAATAGGCCGATAGCGACAGCGGTGCCGATCAGGGCCACATGCCGCGGGCGCATGCCCTTTCCCGCTGTAGAAACCTCTCTGGGGGTATAGCGTTGATCCATCATTCGGGTTTTGGCCAGAATCTTTCCGCGCAGGTTTTCAGGTCGCTTTTTGATGCTGCGCAGACCTCTTTCTGTTTCGCTGTTCAACTCATCAATGGTTGCGATGAGGGATGCGTGTCTTTTCAGGGTTTGATCAAAGTGGTCGATCCCAACCCCCAAATGTTCGGCGAGCAGCCTTGACCGTGTATGCGAGATCAAATCATTCTCGCCCTTCAACGCCACGTTACATTCCGTGTCAAACCCCATGGACCGGTCGTTGATGTTACTCGACCCCAGGTGGATAACCGTCTGGTCTACGATCATGATTTTTGCATGGACGTAGATGGGTTCCTGTGCGGCGTTTACAGGATAATAAATCCGAAACCTGTCTTGATGATCGACGCTCTGAAGTTTTTCAATCATTCTGTTGCGCAGGACATGCATGGCGTCATTTTCAAAATCGGACTGCGCGGCCTTGGGGTTAATGACGATGACCTCCGGCCCACATTTCTCTTCCAGCCGCGCAGACAGGGCATCGCAAATTGATTTCGCCGTAAAATATTGAGACTCAATATAAATTACGTCTTTCGCCGATTTGATGCTGTCGAGAAACAAATTCTCTATTTCGTTCACGAGACGCCGATCCCCATAGGGGGGCTCTGTGCGGGCAATGGCGATTTCCAGATTGCGCCCGCAGGTATCCAATCCTTCTGGCCAAATCGGGCGATCCGGTACAGGCGGCCGCTCCAGCTGCTCGCCTGTGGCGCGCTCCCATCTTTTACGTGACAGATCGGACAGCGCTGATGCGGCCGCTCCGGTCATCGCTGATGTGACATCGTGCCAAGGTTTTGCCGGAGAACCATCTTTGCAAACCCGTCGTGGGTCATCCGGAAGGTGTTCGGATGTATCCCACCTGTTTTCGGTTGCATCAATCCCGCCGCAAAACGCAAAGCTATCATCGGCGACGACAATCTTCTGATGATGGCACGCGCCAAAGGGATGGTGGCCATCCAGGGCAAAGTGAATGCGATCACTGCCAAAGACGCTGAGCGCGACAGAGGGCAGCAGTCTTCCCGGAGCGACGACAACGGCTCCGTTCCATTTTAGCAGATACATTTGCAGTTGCGGCTTGAGCTCAATCACGGCTTCTAGAAAGGCACCCATTTGGTTTGGCAATCCATCTGGAGCCAAGCCGTCATCGTCGCTTTCGCCGGGCAGCATCTCGATCTCGAAATCGAAATCCCAACCGATCAGAAGCAATTGGTGCTGACAGTCTGCAATGACCTTTCTCAAATTCAGAAAATAATCGGCGCCATCAATGATAACCGCGAATTTTTTCGCTTTCTCGACCCTCCAGCAATTGACTTCGCTTTCGAAGAACGGGCTTTCCCTTGGGAGATCACTGTTTGGTTTGTTCATGAAATCATGCCTCCATTTCGCTGGTTGCCAAACCGGCGATCAAATGTCGTTTTACCAAGTACCTGCAGCATCAAAGGCGTTTGCGACCTGCCGTTCAATTCACCTGTCACGCCAACCCCCTTCATCAAAGCCAAGCCCATCTGGGAACAAACTGATGAGAGAGCCATCGAGTTCCTTTCAAGCGTTTTTGCACAGTCGCGGCACAAGATGCTTGGTTCACCGCTTGGTTGGAAACGCTGATAAGCCACGGTGGGGCACCTCCTCATCACAGGCGGCTTTGTTGCTGGCGTCAACCTTCTTCATTTCCAACGTCTGCCTTGCGGTGGAAGGCAGGTAGATACCTGAAGATGCGCTGGGCCAGGCTTATATTGGTTTGGTCACGACGTGCGGGGTGTCATGATACGCAATACTTGTGACTTCGCCTTGCCAGGCTTCAGCACCCGGAGTGATCGGACAGTTCCGTGCCAAGCCTGTCCAACATGGTGAGGCATTGGGCAAGCTGATCGATCTCCAGATATTCATCTGCCTTATGAGCCTGGTCGATTGAGCCGGGTCCACAGACCACGACATCCATGCCAATTGCCTGAAATATGCCCGCTTCGGTGCCGAAAGGCACGACAGACGCGCTATTGGCACCTGTCAGACCGGCAACAATGCGCAGGGCTTCGTTATTGTCAGTAGGTGTCAGGCCGGCCACTTCGCCGATGACCTCGGTTTCGATCGAAGCGGATGGATGAACGGCGTGCATTGCGGGCAAAAGTACGTCGTTGCAATAGGTTTTCATCGCCTCCTTGACGAACTCGGCATCCCCGGCCTGCACCGGTCGCATTTCCCAGTCAACCTGCGCTTTCGAAGCTATGACGTTGTGGACCGTGCCACCATTCAACGCGCCGATGTTCAAGGTGGTGCAGGGCGGATCAAAGCGGCTGTTTTCTGGGGCCATGGTTTTTAGATGATCCCGCAGTTCCATCAACCGGCTGACATAGCGCACAGCATATTCGACAGCATTGACGCCAAGGTCCGGTGATGAACCGTGACCTTCCAACCCTTGAAATCGGGTACTGTATTCATGGCAACCCTTGTGCCCTTCAACAATGCCCATGCTTGTCGGTTCACCGATGATGGCAAGGGACGGTTTGAGCGCTCTCTCGATCAGGGTACGGGCAAGGTGGCTTGCACCGAAACATCCTGTTTCCTCATCGTAGGTAAAAGCAAAATGCAGGGGTCTGTTGCGGATGCGCTGGGCGAAAACGGGGGCCATCGCGAGGGTTGCCGCGATAAAGCCTTTCATGTCGCAGCTCCCGCGCCCGTAGAGACGGCCGTTTCGCTCAAGCAATGCAAACGGATCGCTGGCCCAGTCCTGATCGGTGACAGGCACTACATCGCTATGGCCTGATAAGACGATGCCGCCATCGCAGAGCGGTCCCAGTGTTGCAAAAAGATTGGCCTTTTTACCGCTTTCGTCTGCAAGAATGTCGACCTGGGCACCACAGTCCTGCAGCCGGCTGGCAAGATAGGCGATCATCTCGAGGTTGCTATCGGCAGAAACCGTGGGAAAGGCAATCAGGTCCGACAGGATGCGCTTGGTCTGTTCGATCACCACCTCAACCTTTTACAAACAGTTTGCGTTCAATGTCGCAAAGAGTTTCGGCAGGGCCTTCCGATCTGATCAGTATCGTTTCGGTGGTCTCCAATCCCCAGGTATCCATCCAGAGCGCCGGCATGAAATGAAAAGTCATGCCTGCCTCAAGAACGGTCTCGTCCTCAGTGCGGATAGAAGCGGTTCGTTCGCCCCAGTCGGGCGGATAGCTGAGACCGATAGGATAGCCCATGCGGCCTGATCGTTCGATTCCGTGCCTGGCCATTACCTGCATGAACGCTTGCGCGATGTCGCAGGTTCGGTTGCCCGCGCGTGCCATTTCAAGGCCCGCTGCGATGCCTTCGATCTGTGCTTCTTCGGCACGGCGCATTTCATCCGGGGGTGTCCCCAGGTAAATGGTACGACAAACCGGCGCGTGGTACCGTCGGTAACATCCGGACAATTCAAAAAAGGTCGCCTCACCCGTTCGCATCGGCGTGCCGTCCCACGTCAGATGGGCAGCCGTTGCATCCAATCCCGAAGGCGTCAACGGTATAATGGCAGGGTAGTCGCCCCAGTCATCCCCGACACCCGTGACACCGGCATGCATGATGTCTGCAACCAGATCGTTTTTGCGCACCCCTGGTGCTGCACGTTCCAGTGCGACCCCGATCACCTTTTCTGATATGCGGGCGGCCTTGCGAATGAATTCAATTTCAGCGGCCGATTTGACCAGACGTTGCCAGTTCACCAAGGCGGTTGCGTCGATAATATCTGCCTGTGGGAGTTCTTCGGTCAGAATGGCATGGGCTTTGGCAGAATAATAGTAATTCTCCATCTCTACACCGATCCGTGCACCTTCAAGACCGCGCGCCTTGAACTGAGCGGCCAGGTCCTGCATTGGGTGGATCTTGGTCGATTGCACAAATTGATCACCGTAGCCGACGATATTCTCCTGCTGCATCCAGCAGGTGCGACGTCCTCCCATCATATCCATGTGACGGCCCCACCAGATGGGATCGCCTTCCTGGGTCAAGATTACGCCCTGATGAACATAAAAGGACCATCCGTCATATCCGGTCAGCCAGGCTTGATTTGACGGATCGGTAACAAACAGCGCGTCCAATCCCGCCTCCGTCATTGCGGTGCGGGTCTTGGCGATGCGCCGGTCATATTCCGAAATCTCGAATGCAGCATTGTGTACAGCCATCAAATCGCCCTTTCAGAAATCATTACCCTAGAACCGATGCCACGGCTTGTTGCGTCGCCGTCACCACGTGATCCGCTTCCGAGCGCGTCAGGCAAAAAGGCGGCGCAAAGCCCAGGATGTCACCCTGGGGCATCGCCCGTGCGATAACGTTGTTTTGTTCCAGCATCCTGGCGGCGATTTGTGGCCCGATCTTGTCGGCAGCATCGAAGAAACGGCGTCCGTCTCTATCTGCCACGAATTCGACGGCGCAGAGCATGCCTTCGCCGCGTATATCTGCGACGTGGGGATGATCGGCAAAGGCGCTGCTCATTGCTGCATTCAGATAGGTCCCGACCGCGCCCGCATTTTCTACCAAACCCAGGCTGTCGATAAGGGCCAGGTTCGCCACACCAGCAGCGGCCCCGATGGGGTGGGCTGAATAGGTCCAGCCATGGCCAATGGGACCGTTTTCGTCGGTCCCTTGCTCCAACACCGCCCACATCTTTTCAGAAACGATGGACCCGGACAGCGGCGCATAGGCGGATGTCAGCCCTTTGGCGATGGTGATCAGATCAGGTCGCATGCCGTAGTGATCCGAGCCGAACATCGTTCCAAGGCGGCCAAATCCGGTGACGACCTCATCCGCGACCAGCAGAATGTCATGGCGATCCAACACAGCTTGGATCGCGGGCCAATACCCCTTGGGGGGAGGTACGATGCCACCGGTGCCAAGCACCGGTTCGCCGATGAATGCAGCGATTGTATCTGCTCCCTCGCGCTGGATCATGGTCTCGAGTTCGGACACGCAATGCGCCACGAATTCGGCTTCGCTTTGATTCAGATCAGCACGACGGAAATAATCGGGCGCCACGGTATGCAGCACTTGCGTCAGTGGCAGGTCGAATTTCTTGTGAAACAGTTCCAGACCCGTAAGGGATCCCGTCATCAACCCAGACCCATGATAGCCACGCCACCGCGAGATGATCTTCTTTTTGGCTGGGCGTCCGAGGATGTTGTTATAGTACCAGATCAGCTTGATGTTGGTTTCGTTCGCATCCGAGCCGGACTGACCGAAATACACTTTGGACATGTGATCGGGCGCACGGTCGAGCACCATTTTTGCCAGCGTAATTGACGCTTCTGTGCCATGCCCGACGTAGGAATGATAATAGGCCAGCTCCCGCGCCTGATCCGCGATGGCCTCTGCGATTTCGGGGCGGCCATAGCCAACATTTACACAGTAAAGCCCCGCAAATGCATCCAGCAAACGGTTGCCGTCGCGGTCCTGAATATGGCACCCTGAGGCACCAGTTATGATGCGCTGGGGTAGATTTCCACGTGCGAATTCTGCGAGATGGGTGGAGGGGTGAAAAAAGTTATCCCGATCCCATTGTTCAAGTTTGTCGTTGTGAAGCATGTCAGACCTCTGGCTTTGGCGGCGCGCCGCCTGATGATGAATGGAGCCAGTTGCGCATTTTGACCAACCCAAATTCAGGTTGGTGAGCAGATGGCTCCGCTCCCCAAGCAGCAGCGCGCAATGCCTTTATTGCCAAGGTAGTATTGAGCATGAAGCACGCTTGATCGTTCAAGATCAACTGCGTTTTGATGCAAGTGCTATTTTTCCTGACACTCCCAGGGCGGTGGAGAAAGGAAAAACGCCGCTACGCCTGCGGCTGAATGAGAATGGCAGGCATCTATGATGTATTAACTAGTTTGCCCCATAAGCTGCGCGAAACGCCATTCTGGAGCGACTGATGGTCGACACCCATGACAAGCCTTCTCAGCAGGAAGGGCAATTGAAGCTGTATCATATCATCGTGTTGGTGATTTCTCTGATTGTTACGGTGTCGGCCTGGCAATACTCGAAACGTCAGGTCGAGAACCAGACACAGCAGGTTTTCACCGCGGCGCGAGATCATGTATTGGGTTTGATCGTTGAGCGTATGAACAAATACGAAGATGCGTTGTGGGCCGGCGTTGCCGCACTCGAATCCCATGGCGGCGACATATCTCATGGTGGGTGGAAAACCTTTGCCCGAACCCTGCGGATTGAAGAGCGGTATCCAGGCATCAACGGCATCGGCGTAACACATTTTCACACGACAAAAACCTTTCATCGTTTTCTTGCAGAACAACGTCAGTTTCGACCGGCGTTTCGCACCCACCCGATGCATGAATATCCGATTTTCATGCCGATCACATATATTGAACCGGAAGAGGAAAATGCCGCGGCAATCGGGCTGGATCTGGCCCATGAACACAACCGGCGCTCAGCCGCCCTTGCTGCCAGGGATCGGGGCACGGCGCAAATCACCGGGCCGATAACACTGGTTCAGGATGCGGACCGGACCGCTGGTTTTCTGTTTTTTGCGCCGGTCTATCGGGGGGGCAAACAACCAGACATCGAACGCCGGCGCGATCGCTTTTTGGGTACTGTCTATGCGCCCTTTGTCGTTCACCGCCTGATGGAAGGGTTGCTGGCCAAGGAGTTGCGTCAGGTCAGGTTCAGCATCATAGACGAGGATGAGCTGATTTACGACGAACATAGTGCAGACGATCCTGTGCTGGATCCGTCGCCAATGTTCAGGGAAGAGATCCCATTGAACCTCTATGGCAGAACTTGGTTGCTGGACATCCGCACAGACCGTACATTTCGGCAGAACCACGATCTGTCCAAGCCGACCCTCATTCTTGTTGGTGGGCTCTTTGTTGAAGCCCTTATCGTGCTGCTTTTTATTCAAATGTCATGGGCAAACTCTCAGGCGGTTCGCTATGCGGATGATGTAACGGCCGACCTGCGCGAAAGCTCAAAGAAATTGAAGCAGGCCAATGCCGAACTTTCGGTCAAAAATGACGAATTGGAACGGTTCGCCTATATCGCCTCACATGACCTCAAGACTCCAATCCGCGGGATTGGCTGTTTGACCGAAATGATCGAGGAGGATCTCGAAGATTACCTTGCCTCAGATTTGGCCAATCCGGATGTTCCGATCAACCTGACGCGCATTCATGACAGGGTGGGCCGGATGAACGATCTTACCCAGGGAATAATGGAATACTCTCGGGTGGATGGCGGTATCATCAAGAGCAAACCAATCAATCCTGACAAGTTGTTTACAGCCTTATCGCTCGATTTCGGGTTGGAGCCGGGTCAATTGGTTTTGATAAGTGACGTGGAAACCATTGATGCGGACCCACTTGGTTTCCGGCGAGTTGTCGAAAACCTTGTCGGTAATGCGATCAAATATCACGATGGCGCAGAGGAACTCAGAATAATCGTCACAATCGCCCATGCCGGGGAGCGATGCCAGGTCACGGTTAAGGATAATGGCCCGGGCATCGCTCAGGAGTTTCACAAGAGGATATTTGAAGTGTTTCAAACCCTCCGTTTACCTGGAGCGCCTGAAAGCACGGGTATTGGCCTTTCAATCGTAAAAAAGACGGTCGAACAACACGGCGGCACGATCAATCTGATGTCGTCCCCTGGGGCAGGGGCGACATTCGGTTTTGATTGGCCTTTACCTGAAAAGCCCGCGCTTTCGCCGGGTATGGAATGGGTGGCATGACATGAAACAAGCGATGAATATTTTGTTGGTTGAGGATGACGACATTTCTGCCGAAATCCTCAAACGCGGACTCAAGAAAATGGGCGCCACCAATTCCCTCGTGCGCGCGAGGGACGGTGTGGAGGCGCTGCAGCTCTTGACGGAGGGGCTCGAGGACCAACCGTTGCCGACACCCTTTGTAATCTTGTTGGACATCAACATGCCGCGGATGAACGGGCACGAATTCTTGAAGACGCTGCGCACCACTGAGGGTATCAAGGATGCGCGCGTTTTTGTCTTTACTACCTCAAACAGTAAAGAAGACGTGGGCCTTGCCTATGAACAACATGCCAATGGCTATATCGTGAAACCCAACTGTTCGTCGGATCTCCAGGAGGTCTTGGACACGCTTCAAAGGTTCTGGGATATTTCCGAAAACCCGAAGTGAGCGAGGATGCCTCTGGCACCTATGCTGACTATATTGTGGCACTTGTTGCGGTAAGGCCGATACCTTGTGTCGAAAGATGTACGAAACTTGTTGGCCAGCCTCCTGGGGCCATTGCCGCGACATTCAGCAGATGCCCTTGGCTCACCGAAATTGCACGCGCATGAATTGCTGCGCGCCGCCCATAGGCGCGCGAACGTGTGTTATTGCAAGTGATCTCGATCTGAAGACTTACCCCACCTCAAAGGACCGGATGTTCATCGCGCTTCACCCTGTGCCCATTTCCCCATGATGCGGTTAATGCTTGAAGCGAACCGCCTCTGGATCATTGGCAATAGGTAGAACCATTCAGGGTAAAACAACTGGATGAGGGTTTCGAGGTCGACCGTCTTTGGGTTTTGGCAACCGGAGGAGAATAGCATAACCCTTTTGAGGAAAGACGCTGACCGGCAGGGCATGTTTTTCGTACGCAGGCATCGTTAACCTTGTGCTCTGTAACCTGGCACACCAATGGACAAATCTTTCCGCTCAACCTCTCCATTTGACGCAAGAGAGGCACGGAAGGCTCCTGTGTTGCCTCAATCGTAGTGGGGGCGTGTTTCACCAGGCGCGCCAGGGCATCTCGGCTTTTGCGCCCCCAAATGCCGTCTTCGTTTCCGGCATCACAGCCCAGACGGTTTAGCGCTGCCTGTGATTTCAATACCAGTTCGCGCTCTGACATTGAGGTGTCGGGACTGCTGGCGCTTTCCATTTGCGGCAATTGTGCCCTTGGCACTGTTTGTCCGGCCGTCGACGGGACTGGTTCTGTCACCGGGGCTGGCAGGACAACGGTTTCGGGTGCGGGCGCAACGACGACCTCAGGTGTTGGGGATGGTTTCGGAACCGGGGCAGTTGTCTCTTTCGGCGGCAGCGGGCGGAAAATAAAACTGCCGGTGAGCGATGAACTGCTCCAGGGCACCTGTTGCCCACCGGTTTCTTGCATCACATCGCGCCGGACACTTCGCATCATGATCTCGACATCCAGATCAGGCGTTGCCATGTGATCCAGCAATGCCGCGGTGAACGGACTGTGGCGCCCCTCACCGTCCAGAGCGACATTTCCCGGTTGGGTCGAATAGGCAATCAATGTGCCAACTCCCGTGTCAATGGGGGCCAATCCGCGCCCGACAGCAACCGACCGCGTCCCCATATTCAGGGAAAGGTTGCGCGCAATCGGGTTGTCACGGCAAGCATCGAGAAAGACCAGATTGGTGCGTTGTTCACGCTCCATGAAGCCCAGGATATCGTTCAGGTTGATCGTCTCGAATTTCAGATCTGCTTCATCGCGGATGTTTGCATCAACAGGGACCAGATAGTTGACACTCCCGACCTCCAGCCCGTGACCTGCATAATAGAAAGCGGCGGCATCGGCGTCTTGCGCGTGCCGCGCAAAGTCGCGGATCAGATCCTCAAATCCCGTGCGGGTAAGGTCGTAGCCATCAAAAACTTCAAAATCCAGTTCGCGCAGTTTAGCGGCGATGGCTTCGGCGTCGTTGCGCGGATTGGCAAGCGGTTGGGTGTTTCGATATTGAGAATTGCCAACAACAAGTGCTACCCGGTCCGCGTGCACAGGTCGCGCAACGCTGAACAACAGCACAGCCATGACAAAAGAAGCCAGCAAGCGCGCATAGCCGCTCAACCCTACCATCGACACAATCCATTCGTCATTTGACTTTTGATCAAGATGACGCAAGCCTAACAGCGGGAATGTCCGGGAGTCGATAAACAAATCACTGGGATATTGCTCTGAGTTCTAAATTTCATCTGATGCTTTGGGGGGCAATTCATGAAAATTCGCAACGCTCGTTTTAACGCATCGGTGGTGTTTGGACTTGCTGCCCTGTTGATGATGACAGATGTCCATGCAGCCGATGCACAGAATACCCGCAACTGGGACCGACGCGTCGCCGTTGGCGAGGAAATGGAATTTCAGTGGCTGAACTATGATGAAAAGACCTGCAAGGATCGCGGCTATCCGCGTCTGATCATCAACACGCCGCCGAAGTTGGGCAGTTACCGGGCAGTGCGCCGAAAATTCACGCAACAGAACGGACGCTGCAAGGGAAAGAAGCTCAGCGTGTTGCTGGTGTATTATGTTGCCGGGCGCACAAAGGGGCGCGACCGCACATCCTATACCATTCGCGGGCACGGTGATATTCGCATCAACCTGCGGATGCGGGTCTACTGACGATTACCCTCATCCACGTGGTGTTAATCACAATATTCAGCACCGTCGTAGGTGAAACATTTTGAAGTGCCTTCACTGGCGTCTTTGTCGCAAACATTTTCGGCTGCATTGGCAAGGAGCATCAATAAACGAGCAGTCGGCTTGCCGGTTTGTGCTTCTTTGTCCGTCATTGTCAAAAAGTCCTCAGCCGCCCGTCGCTCGGGTTTTCCCCAGCCTGCGGCACCAACATCAACAAGACATCCCGTGCGTTGCAATTCTTGTCGGATCAAACGAATAAGCGTGGGGCGCGAGAGCGTTACCGTCGATCCTTCGGTAGCGTCCGAGGCCTGCGCGTGATGAAGCAACAAAGCCTCACCCGTCAAGATCGCTGCTGAGATTCCCAATGGGACAATCACCTTGGCGGTGTGTTCACGGAGTTGTCTTGAAATGGCTTTCAGCATTGACCGGACCTCTGGATTGCGATGTTTCAGAAAAGATTGACGGCATGATAGCAACCTTAAGCGATTGCATCCGTTTTTCGAGATATTTGTGATCGCTCCCGGTGGCTTTGCTAGGGCGTGAGCCTTGATGCTCGACTCGGGCAGGCGCAAACCCCCGCGCAGCTGTGCCGGGTGCGATGCCAAATAGCCCCGCAACCTGAGACAACTATGGTGAAACAGATCCCGTAGTAATTGGAAAACCCGTTCCAATACTGTCCTCAGTTGTATGACGAGGGGTCAAGGCAGTCTTTCGGTGAAACGAAGGGATTTTGCTCTTGTGGTCCCTGGCACTTGCTCGTATATCACCCGGACTTGGCGCGGGATGGAGCAGCCCGGTAGCTCGTCAGGCTCATAACCTGAAGGTCGTAGGTTCAAATCCTACTCCCGCAACCAAAAAAAACGCCAATTTGATCAAAGCCCGGAATTTGTATTCCGGGCTTTGATCGTTTTGTTATCGGTTGCCGGAAACCAGCAGCAAAGTCGGCTCAGCTTTCAGAAATGTCATTGTTTTTGGAGATCCCATACCGGGGTTGAGTGTGGTCGAACTGCTTGCTTTTTGCCGGCGTTATGATGCGTTGCAACCGGATGTGTCACTGAAACAGCAGCGGTGTCTGGCTGGCAGCTTGGCGATCGTCAAAATCAATCAGCTTGCGTCGCAGCGGCACCATGACCGGCACGGCGACCAAATACAGCACCGGAAGTCAGACCGGAGCCTCCGGGATAACCGGCGAAGAAGACACCGCCCACCAGTTCCCCACAGGCGAAGAGACCTTTGATCGGGTCACCCTTGTGCGAAAGGACGTTGCCATTTTCGTTCACTTTCAAACCGCCATAAGTAAAGGTAATTCCACCGGTGACCGGGAAGGCGCGAAAGGGGCCAGCGTCGAGTTTCTGTGCCCAATGGGATTTTGGCAAAGCAAGTCCTCTGGTCCCCTTTCCATCCAGTATAGTGGGGTCAAATGCAACGCTGTCATCCACCGAAGCGTTGTACGCACGCAGTGTTTCCAGGGCGGCGGACGCATCAACGCCTTCCATGCGTGCGGTCAGTTCCTCAAGGGTGGCTGCCTCGATAAAATGTGCATCATGAAAGCGGTATTCAGCATAGAGAAGATCAAAGACCTTGCTGTCAAAGATCTGCCAGGCGAATTGTCCGGGTTGTTCCAGGATCGCAGCACCGTATTGCGCATAGGTATAATTTCGGAAATTCGCACCTTCGTCGACGAAACGCGCGCCTTCAGCATTCAACATCACGCCAAGGAAATATGATATTTTGCGATAGTTCTTGCGTTCGCCTGGCGGCAGGTCAAGTCCGCCAAAATCCGCCATATAGAGGTCCATTGGTGTCGCATGACATCCCTCGTACAGACCATATTCGGCGGCGCCCGCCATTATGGCCATGCGCAGCCCGTCGCCGGTGTTGTGCGGGGTTCCACGTACCTTCGCGGCTTTCCAGTTCGGGCCCATATGCTTGACCCGCAATTCCTCGCTTGCCTCAAAACCACCGGAAGCAAGGATGACGGCATCCGCAAGGATGACTTCGGTATCTACTTTCACACCGATAACGGTTTCGCCATCGCAGAGCAGTTCGGTAACCGCACTGTTGTATCGCAATTTGCCGCCCATGCGCTTGACCGCGGCCAGTTCCATGTCAAACAACCCGACGCCCTCGTTCTGGGCTGACAGCGTCAGCCCCCCCCAAAACACATGGCGGCCGTTCTTTTCGAAACTTTGTCGGCTATAGATCGGTTCAAAAGTGACATCATGGGAGGCCAGCCATTTCATGGTTTCACCGGAATGTTCGACCAAGGTTTGTTGTTCGGGTGACAGGGGGCGGCCATCGTTGAAGCCAAGCAGATCCTGCGAGAATTTTTCGACCGTATAGCTGCCGAAATCGGTGTTCGACAGGCGCGGGTCCTTTGCATCGCGCAGCAAAGGCAGCAGGTCGTTCTTGTCCTCATAGGCGAACCGCATGGCACCGGCAGTGTATTTGGTGTTGCCCCCTGCCAGAGCGTCATCTGCTTTTTCCAGGAGCAAGACCTCGGCACCTTTCTCCAGTGCGGCAATCGCAGCGCAAAGAGCGGCATTTCCTGTCCCCACAACGATAACGGTTTTAGACATTGGCTTTCCCTTGGTTTGCAGTATTGTATCCCGGTGGATACAATTTGGATTGGTAGAATGGAAAATGCTGAGTTGCAAGATTTATCTCAGGGTGAACTGGCCTATCGGCGGCTGCACAAGGCCCTCCGGGACGGCCTGTTTCAACCCGGGGACCGTCTGCGCGAAGTCGACGTTGCCGCACAGTTGTCCTTGTCACGCACCCCAGTTCGCGAAGCCCTGCGCAAGTTGGAAAGCGACGGTATTGTAGAACACCGCGCTCGCATCGGCGCGGTGATCCGCAGGTTGACGCAAACCGAAGTGGTCGAATTATATGAAATGCGGGTCGTGCTGGAGCGGACCGCAGCCGAAATGGCGGCCAAACATGCAATTCCGGCGGAGATTGACGTGCTGGAGCATCTGAATGCCCGGATCGGAGAGGCAACAAACGATGTACCAACTGCCTCTGCTGTTAATCAGGATTTTCATCGCAGCATTTATCTGGCGACACGCAACCGGTTTCTGTTGGAATCCGCCAGAGCATTGAATAACGCGCTCATGCTGTTGGGACCAACGACGCTGGCTGATGAAGCACGAATCAAAACGGTCTATGCGCAGCACGCCCGGATCATTGAGGCGATCCGCATCGGTGATGTTTCCGGTGCCGGTGAAGCGGCAGAGAGCCACTTGCAAACCTCTTTGCGCCATCGGTTAAAAGTCATGAGCACATGAAACCGTTTTTTTCATCACTGGTCGTTGCGGGTATGGGTGTTGGTATTTTCCATGCTTTGCATTTGCCATTGCCCTGGTTACTGGGGCCGATTGGGGCCTGTCTGCTTGCAGCTTTAGTCGGGGTACCGATGCGCGGCAATGCCCTGTTGAGCAATGGCATGCGCACCATACTGGGGGTTGCAGTGGGGGCAACTTTTACCACGACGCTACTGTTGTCGATGGTAACCATGTGGCCAACCCTTGTCCTGATCCCCGTAATGGTAGTGTTTATCGGTCTGGTTGGTGTTCCCTATTTTCAAAAGATATGGAAATTCGATTTTGCCACCAGCTATTACAGTGCCATGCCGGGCGGGTTCCAGGACATGGTGCTTTTCGGGGAAGAGGCGGGTGCGGATGTGCGCACGCTGTCCCTTATCCATGCAACACGGGTCATGGTCATCGTTGTAACCTTGCCCTTTCTGTTACGCTGGGCATGGGACGCCGATTTGAGCAACCCGCCCGGGGTACCCGCCGCATCAATACCGATGCAACAATTGGCTTTGATGGTCTTTTGCGGGATCGGAGGCTGGCAACTGGCACGGCAAGTTGGCATGTTCGGCGCTTCGATCCTTGGCCCCTTGATCCTGGCCGCAGCCCTAACCTTGTCGGGCTTCCTGCATTTCCGTCCACCGGCCGAAGCGATCTGGGCGGCGCAATTCTTTATCGGAATGAGCGTTGGCACCAAATACGCCGGAGTGACGATGACAGAAGTGCGCACCTCTGTCATCGCAGGACTTGGATTTTGCGGCCTACTACTTGTTTTGACGGTCGTATTTGCAGAGATCATTTATTTGCTCGGACTGGCACCTGCGATGGAGACACTCCTTGCTTTCGCACCGGGTGGGCAGGCTGAATTGACCGTTCTGGCATTGATTGTCGGGGCTGACATGGCCTTTGTCGTGGCGCATCATGTGTTAAGGATTTTTGTCGTCATCCTGGGCGCGCCGCTCTTTGCACACTGCTTTGGTGGTGCAAGCCAAAATTAATCTGAAAGAGAGGGTCCAAATGCGATCAAAACTTGCAGATCTGGCACGGCAGGGTGCTCTGCGTATCGCAATAAATACCGGCAATCGCGCATTGGTTCAGGTCGATGGAGAGGATTTGACCGGCGTGAGCCCCGCCCTGGCCAAGCGTTTGGCGGCAGAAATCGGGGTGGCGATGTTACCGGTGATCTACGATGGGGCGGGCAAGGTTTTTGCGGATGCAGATCAGGATAGATGGGATGTCGCCTTTTTGGCGATTGACGAAAAACGGGCGCAAAAGGTCGCCTTTACCCGACCCTATATCATCATCGAAGCAACCTATGCTGTGCGCGCAGACACTGATCTTCAATTTATCGAGGAGGTGGATAGCGTCGGCACACGGGTGCTGACATCGACGGGTTCGGCCTATGACATGCATCTCTCAAAGACACTGAATAATGCAGTGCTGGAACGCGCAGGGACACCGCCTGAAAGTTTCGCTGATTTCCGCGATGGTCGCTGTGATGCTGTGGCCGGGGTCAGGGAATCGCTTGTCGATTTTTTCGGTGATGATCCTTCAGTAAGGATATTGCCGGGGGTGCTGGCTTCGGTGCGGCAGGCAATGGTTCTGTCTTCTCGGGACGACCCATCCATTGCTGCGCTTGACGATTTCGTGCGGCGCGCGATTGACGAAGGGTTCGTCGCAGCTGCCACGTAAAACAGGGTTAAGATCGCTTTGACCAAACCGTAGGGTTTATCATGTGGATTGGCTTGCCCTCGGCATAAGCATTGATTTGATCGAATATGTCGGAGAATTGCAAATCGAACTCGTCTTCAGTGACATAGCCGATATGTGGAGTGGCCAGTACATTGGGATGGATCAGCAGCGGGTGGTCTGTATTTGTCAGCGGTTCTTCGTCAAAGACGTCAACGGCTGCATAAATGCGCCCCTTGGCGATTTCTGTTTCCAGTGCACCCGGTTCGACAAGGCCTGACCGAGATGTGTTCACAAACAATGCACGTGGTTGAAGCGCCGCCAGATCAGCCGCAGTGACAATACCTCGCGTTTCTGGTTTCAGGCGAACATGGAGGCTGACGATGTCGGAGGTGGCAAAGAAGTCCGCCCGCGATGGTGCAATCGTTTCGCCTGCTGCCTTGGCACGTTGGCGGCCCTGTTCGGATGCCCACCATTGGATATTCATTCCCAATGCTCTTGCATAATGCGCGACAGCACCTGCAATCCGGCCATATCCGTACAGGCCCAAAGTGCGCCCGCGCAAAGTACGCCCGACACCGGATTGCCAGTGCCCCGCCTTGAGTGAGGCAGCCTGTTGTGGGATTTGGCGATAGCTGGCGAGAACAAGCGCAAGCGTGTGTTCGGCAGCCGCATAGGATGGGGCACCTGGATGCATGTTTGAACACAAAAGAACCCCGTTTTCGGTACAGGCATCCACATCCACATGAGGATATACGCTGCGTTGCGAGATTAATCTGAGGACCGGAAGTCGGGCCAGTAGATCGGCGCCAATACGGGTTCTTTCCCGAAACAGCACCAATGCCTCGGCCTCTGCAATCCGGCCGGAGAGCGCTTGTGGGTCAGGTTGGTGGTCAGTCCAGACCGTCACATCATGGTCGGCAAGCTTGGAAAAACAGCTCAATGTACGCAGCGTGTCAAACCAGTCGTCCAGAATATGAACCTTCATCGGCTTTCTACGCCCGCAGTCGCGGTTGGCGTTCGTGGGGTTGGAATAAATATGCTTTGCGTAAGGATCTGGAGCGCGCCACAAACTCTTTCACGTTCCGCCAAGAGATGGTTGAACTGGACGTCACATCCGGCGATCGGAGCAGGGTAGCCCGAAATTTCCTGATTCAAGCGTTGACGGGCGACTTGCAATTCCGCCCGGGCAGTCAGGATGCAGTTTTCGAAGTTCTCGGTCATGATCATTGCCCTCAGTTGTGTATACCATTGTATACCAATTTACGAACCCGTCAATTCCCGCGCCAGATATTGGAAGGCACAAAGACTTCGCCCGCAGCCAGTTTGCGCGCGGTCCGGACCAAGCCCGCGGCATTCAAGCTGAAGCCGGTCGCGGTGTTTTCGTAGTCAACCAAGACTTCGATCACGCCCGAGGCGTGTTCCAAAGTGATCTTTGCAGGAGTGCCGTTGGGTATTGCCGCCATCCCGTCGGCCACCGTGCCGGGGGCAAGGACACAAGAGGCAAGGCATTGAGCACCGGTGACTGCCATGGTGGGATGACATTTCCAGGGCATGAAATATCGCGCAGCAATTGTCCCTCCCTGCGTGGAAGGCGCAAGTAACCCGAACTTCGGCGTTACCGATCTGGACACATCGCCCATTCCCATCCGCTCTGCAGCCTGTTTGCGGATGGCCTCCATACGGGCATAAAAGGCTGTGTTTTCATCCAGCGCAGCGGCGGTTTCATATCCCGTCAAATCAAAACTTGCCGCCCGGGCAATGACCATCGGCATGGCGACATCCATACAGGTCACCTCGATCCCGTCGATGGTATCGACGAGATTCCCCGTCGGCAGAAAGGACCCGGTCACGCCGCCGACGGTATCCATGAATTGCAAAGCCACGGGGGCCGATGTCCCCGGAACGCCGTCGATCTCTGCCGTCCCTTCATAACTCACCCTATTGCCTGGGGTTTGCACCACGGCGACAACCTTTGCGCCGGTGTTGACCGCCCGGATATTGACGGTTGTTTCATTGCCCCTTGCCTCAACCAGCCCCATCTCGATTGCGGCAGGGCCGACACCTGTCAGGATATTCCCGCAGGTTGGTTTGAAATCAACCAAACGATCCTCGACACTGACCTGCGCGAAAAAGTAGTCCACGTCGGCCCAATCATCATCGGAACGCGAAAGCATGGCCACCTTGGTGGTGACCGCTGCGCCGCCGCCGATCCCGTTGATGTTGAGCGGATGTCCTGACCCCATGATTGCAATCAACACATCGGCGAGTTTTTCAAGGTCTTCGGGCAGGTCATTACGGTTCATATAGGGTCCACGCGATGTCCCACCACGCATGAACAAAAAGGGGATAGGCGTTTGCATCGTCACCAAAACCTCAATTGAAGGGCCAAGGAAAGTTCGTGTATTCCTGCAAGAGGCCCGGCGGGAAATCACGGTTCAGCAACCACGCCATGCCGCACATAAAGACGATGCCACAAGCCGTATAAATGATGGCATATATCGTGCTGACCCCGGCGCGGACCTTCATAAAGCTGAACAAGAAGGCACCAAGCGCAAGGATGAAGCCAAACAGGGCTGTCAGACCCAGAAGCGCGGCAAACCAGAACAGTGTCGGCCACAGCCTGTGTGACGCATCCGCATCCTCGCCGTTCAACTCGCGGTCGGCAAAGATCGTATTTGTCTCGGGTTTAAGCATCATTCGTATGATCAGTGCGGCACAGCCCAGCAGGCAAACACCGGCGACAAACATCGGGAAGGTGCGATCACGGCTGTAACTCGGGATGGATGCCGCATCATAGAAGGCATAGGCGATGTAAGCCGTAATGATCAAAAGAAAGACGAGCGGCGCGCGCTTTGAACCGGATTGCACGTCACCTTCTGCCAGAATGTTTTTGGCTTGGCGCAAACCCAAGACCACAGAGATGACTGTGATGATGAGGAGAATGATGACGATAGGGGAGAAAATATATTCAAAGCCTTCACCGAGGCTTTTGCGGAACTGGCTTTGCGCGATCTGTACCGCTTGGTTTGCATAGGTCTCTGCGGGGCGGGCCAAAACAAAACCGATCAGGAATGCGGGGCGCGACCAGTCAAAGCGGCGCATCATGATGCCCAGAAACCCGATGGCAAGCAGGGCCACGAGATCCATCAGGTTCTGGCCGGACTGAAAGGCCGCGAAGCTGATGATCATGAACAGGAAGGGTGCAAGCAATGCAAAGCGGATTGTCGTCAGTTTAGCGATGCCACCAGAGGCAGCAATACAGATGATCGTGCCGACGACATTGGCGAGGGCGAGCAGCCAAACGATGGAATAGGTAATGTCGAGGTTGTTCTTCAACATGGCCGGGCCGACTTCAATCTGGCCGGACCCCAGCAGCGCGATCGCACCGATGAAAATCGCCATGGAGCCTGACCCAGGGATGCCGAACAACAGGGTCGGGACAAGCCCGCCACCTTCCTTTGCATTGTTGGAGCTTTCCGGTCCGATGACACCACGCACTTCGCCTTTGCCAAACCGGGACTTGTCCTTGGTCGTTTGCACGGCGTGGCCATATGCGATCCAGTCGACGACGGAACCGCCAAGGCCGGGTATGACCCCTACAATCACGCCGATGATCGAACAGCGGACCGATAGCCAGATGTTGGCCCACCAGTCCTTGACCCCCTCCAGCCATCCGCCGCCAAGTTCTGGTTCCTGCGAGATGGCGCGGTCCTGTCTCAGCAGTGAAATAATCTCTGGAATGGCAAAGATACCCAGACCGACAATGACCAGCTTCAAACCATCTGTGAGATAAGGGAAATCATAGGATGACATGCGCAGATCACCCGAAGACGCGCCTTCGCCAATTGTGCCAATCAACATGCCCAAACCAGCAGCAACGATCCCCTTGATCGCAACACGCCCGGCCAGGATACCAACCATCGACAAACCGAAAATGGTGATCATCAACAATTCCGGTGTGCGGAATTCCAGCACGATTGGCCGCGCGATCAGGATGAAAACGGTCAGAAAGCTGGCACCGACAAGCCCGCCAAAAAGAGAAGAAGCAAAGGCCGCCGAAAGCGCCCGCGCGGCTTGGCCTTTCTTGGCCATCGGAAAACCGTCCAGGACCGTGGCCTGACTGGCAGAGGAACCGGGAATGCCCATCAGGACCGATGCGAATGTATCCGAGGTCGGAACGACCGCTACCATACCGACCATCAGCGCGAGCCCAAGGATGGGGTCCATGCCGAACATGAAAGGCAAAAGCAAGGAAAGCCCGGCGATACCGCCCAGACCGGGGAACACTCCGATACACAAACCCATCACAACGCCAAGAACAAGATACCCCAAGACGACGGGCTGAAGGATCAATTGCCAGGCGCTGCCAAGTGCCGGCAACGCTTCCATGATGATTTCCATGAATTCTATCCCCATTCTTGCTTGTGAAAACGCCCCGCCCGCAGAGCGGGGCGTTCAAAAAGCAAGGATCAGTTCAGCGAAACGCCGTATTTTTCCTGCAACCAGTTAATGATAAACGCCTTTGCTTCGGGCGTTACCTTGGTCGCACTATCAAGCGCCTTCTTCGCTGCAGCCCCTGTCATCTGGGGATATTTTCCCAAACGCTTGCCAGAAATTTCTGCAAAGTCGGGGCGCGCCTTTACTGCTTCAAAAGCTGCGGTATAGGTCGCGATTGCCGCATCGGATGCACCGTTTGGCAGGAACACCATTTTCTGTGCAGGAAAACCCGCGATGAAGAAAGCCTTCCAGGCATCCCATTGTTCGCCAGAGGTTTCACATCCTTCGGTGCTTTCGCAGACTTCCTTGAAGGTCGGGATTTCGGGGAAGGTCGGATCCCGCACGATGTTGCCATCGTCGTCCAGTGCGCCCCAGGTCATCATGGGAACGGCTGTGCCTGCTTCAACCAGCGGCGTGACGCCGGAAAGATAGGAGGACGACGTTTGATAGTCGATGTTTGCCTCACCGCGCTCGAACATGAGGCGGCCATCACCGCGGCCCTTGATGCCCATGACGCTTTCGACATTCAGCCCCAACATTTCCCAAGCCAAGGTAGGCACAAGATCAAGACGGGTTGCGCCCTGGTTGCCATAGATAAAATCAATATCTTTGAGGGCACTGGCATCCATGCCGTCCATCTTGGCAGCCAGATCAGGCGGCAAGTAGGCTACGCCACCAGTGCCCGAGGCAAGAACTACGTTCCAATCCGCATAGTCGAACTTGACCCGTGGATCGCCAAGGAGAAAAGGAAACTGAGTAGAGCCGCTGGAACCGAAGATTGTCGTGCCATCTTCGAATTCCTGTTCTTGAAAATAGTTGGCACCTTTGGTTGATCCTGCACCGGGCATGAATTTCACAACAACGGTAGGCTGCCCTGGAAGTGCTTCGGACAGGAGCGGTGCATAGAAATTCGCCCATTTTGCCGATCCGCCGGTTTCCGAAAACGGAATGATCCACTCAACGGTTTTGCCCGCCATATCCATGGAATGGCCGTCGGCATGCGCCTGAAACGAGAATGTTGCTGCGGCAGCGGCCAACAGGCTGGCAGCCACGCGACGCGTGGTTTTGAAAGTGGACATATGTACCTCCCTTTAATGCGGTCCCTTTTGTCGTAGGACAAAAACAGAATCAAAAAGGGGTGTCCGCCCCCTGTTGATGTTCTCTAGCTGACCTGCGAACCTTGCATCAAACTTGCATCTTCGAGAATTTATTACCATGCGGATCACGTTGATCGAAGACAATGCCAGCCTTGCCAAGGGTATTCGCTATTGCCTTGAAGATACAGGCCACGCGGTCGATCTTGTCAGTGACGGTGATACGGCGGGGCGGTATTTGTTGGACGATGGTGCTGACCTGATCATTCTGGACATCAATTTGCCAGGCACTGACGGGCTTACCCTGCTGACGCAGATGCGACAGCGCGGCGACATCAGGCCGGTGATCTTGCTGACGGCGCGTGCCAAGACCGAGGATCGGGTGATCGGTCTGGATGCGGGAGCGGACGACTATCTAATCAAACCGTTTGAGATGGCCGAACTCGAAGCACGGGTCAGAGCTTTGCTGCGCAGGCGGACCATTCCGCAGCTGCAGTTTCAAGAGGTTGGGATGCTGAAATACGATGTCGCAGGGCGTCAATTGCTTGACGGTGAAACCGAAATCGATTTGCCTCGCCGTGAAATGTCCGTTTTCGAATGCCTGTTTGCCGCCAAGGGTCGTCTTGTGTCCAAGAATACCCTGCTCGACCATGCTTATGGGGTTGGTACAGATGTCGCTGATACCGTGGTAGAAGTCTATGTTTCGCGCTTGCGTCGGCGGCTCAGCCCCTTTGGTATCCAGATCAGAACACAGCGTGGTTTGGGGTATCAATTGCTGACCGAGAGTGTTGAATGACACCGCGCTCGCTTCGATCGCGGTTGATCTTGATCATTTTGCTGCCCTTGTTGCTGATCGCGCTGGTCGCTGGTGCCTGGCAATTCCGCAATGCCACCCGGAGTGCGCAAAATATCTTTGACCGGGGATTGCTGTCGGCAGCTCTGGCCATTTCACGCGACATTGCGGTTTCCGACGGGGACGCCCTCAGCCCGGCAACGCGCCGGCTTTTGAACGACACTTCGGGAGGCGAATTGTTCTACCATGTCTATGCGCCGGACGGGGTTTTCGTGACGGGCTATTCGACCCCGCCGGTTTTAACCAAATCAACGCCATTGGATCAGCCGGACGCGATTTATTATGACGCTCAGTATCAGGGTCAAAGCGTGCGCGTTCTGAGATTTCAGGATGGCACGACGATCAGCGGCGTCAGTGGTATTTTCAATATTACCGTTTGGCAGAATGCCGATGTCCGCAACAGTTTTGTCCGTGAAGTCGTTACCCGCTCCTTTGCGGTTATAGGTCTGTTGGTTCTGTCTGTCGCGCTTGTGGTCTGGTTCGGGGTGGCACTTGGCCTGCGCCCGCTTCTCGATCTTGAAGAAGCGATCGCAAAGCGCACTCCGACCGAGTTGGAGCCCATTCGCCGCCCGGTGCCGATCGAAGCCCGCAAGCTTGTCGAGACCCTGAATGGCCTTCTGGACCGGGTGTCGCGCCGGATCAGTTCCAAGGACGAATTTATTTCGAACGCGGCGCATCAGTTGAGAAATCCTGTGGCCGGGGTCCTTGCCCTTGCCGAAGCTGTTCATCATGCGCCGAATGCCAGAGCCGCAAATGAGCGCAGCGCCGAATTGGTGCAGGCGGCGCGTGAAACCAGTAATCTGACCAACCAGCTTCTGTCTTTTGAACGGGCCAGCGGAACAGATGTCGATCGTTCCGGTGTCCAATTGGATCTGACAGAGCTGTTGCGCAGGATAGCAGAGAATTTCAGGCTTCAGAATCCGTCGTCCTTGGTGGAATTGGTCCTGATGTTGCCGGATGAGAAGGGTCGCATTCTAGGCGATGAAGTCATGTTGCAAGAGGCTGTGTTGAACTTGCTAATGAATGCAGTGGTTCATGGCGGTCCGGATTTGTCCCGGATTGAGGTCAATCTGACGATCGAGGGCGAGAGGGCGATACTTCTTGTCAAAGATGACGGGGTTGGCATCCCGCGTGAAAAATTCATTGCAGCGATCAGCCGTTTTGGCCAGGCCAATGGCGGGCCGGGCAGTGGGCTTGGTCTTCCGATTGCTGCGCGGGTCATGGAAAACCACGGTGGGTCGCTCAGACTGATCGATGCGCCTGACGGAGCAGTTGTGCTTTTGAGTTTGCCGCTGATCAATGCACAGGTCTGATGGCTGAGACACTACCAGCGCGCCGGGTGGGATTGTGCAGTTATACGGTTTGCGATACTTGAAATCCGGAACGTTTGGTGAACATAAATGCGAATGTCTGTCCAGTTCTCTGATGTGTTTCCACTAAAGCCCGCTCGGTATCATGAAGTTACCGGGGCAGGCGCATATGGTTTTGCGTCTGTTTGTTGCGGGAATACTGCTGGTATGGCTTTTTGGTTTGTTGAAAGCTGGGTGACGGAGGTGGTGAATCCTCTTGGCCTGCAAATGTATTGCGACCCGCATCAGGTGTTGATCGGGAAATGCAACAGCTCGACTGACGTACTGGCCGCGACAGAAGAGGCGTTGCGGTCCGGCGTGATCTCTCTGGTGATTGCAGAACTTACGAAGCCTTTGACGCTGACAGCGGGGCGCAGATTGCAATTGGCGGCCGAGGTCGGTGGGTCAACAGGCCTGATGATCGTGAGCGACGGCATGGGCAGTAACGCGACACAGACACGTTGGCATGTCTCCCCCGTTTTTTCATCTGATGACTCGACTCAGATGAGGTGGTCTCTTATTAAGAACAAATCGGGAACAAATGGGTATTGGGACATCAGGTGGGATGAAACGGCGTGTCGTATCTCTGTGGTTTCCGAGCCTGTCCAGCGAACGCTTGCTACGCAGACGACATCATGAAGGTCCATTTGCGGTCATTGCGCAGATCAGGAATGCAGATCGCGTATTGTGCCTGAATCCACAGGCTGAACAGCGTGGACTGAGACGAGGCATGGGATTGGCCGATGCGCGTTCCTTTTGTCCCGAGCTTCAGACATGCGAACATAGCCCGCAAGCCGATCAAGCCTTTCAAGATGGTCTGCTCCGCTGGGCCAAGCGGTACTGTCCCTGGGTCGGCAAAGACAGGGGCGATGGTTTGCTCCTTGATGTAACAGGGTCCGCCCATCTGTCTGGTGGCGAGGCTGCGATGCTGCAGGACATGCGGGTGCGGTTGGTCCAATCCAGACTCACGGTGCGTATCGGTCTGGCCGATACCGTCGGTGCCGCCTGGGCATTGGCGCGCTTTGGTGAGGGATGCGCACAAACGGGGCAAACGGGGCAAGCCATCAACGCGCTGCCGGTTGCCAGCCTCAGAATCACGATCAATGAGGATACGGCGTTGCAGCGGCTGGGGATCAAGACGGTTGGCCAACTTGCCGATCTGCCACGTGCCACTATTGGTCAAAGGTTCGGGCCATCCGTCCTGATGCGGCTGGATCAGGCATTGGGACAACAAGCAGAAAGCATTTCACCCGAGGAAACCCAACAGACCTATGCCACGCGTCTGACGATCCCTGAACCGATAGGCCTGGCCAAAGATGTGATGGCTGGCGTCGAACGGTTGTTGCTGCCTTTGTGCGAAAAACTGGCCCGAGACGTGTGCGGTGCGCGGGTGCTCTGCCTGATGTGTCGCCGTATTGACGGGGTCGATCAAAGTGTTGAACTGCGGCTTGCACGGGCTTTGCGTGATCCACACAGGATATTGCCGCTGTTTGCAAAGGGGGTAGACGGGATCAATGCAGGTTTTGGCATCGACCAGTTGCGTCTTGTGGCCACCCAGGTTGAACCACTGCCGGTAGAACAGATCACCGCGCGCCCTACAGAGCATGACAACGGCGGTTTACATGATCTGATGACACGGCTGGGCAACCGTATCGGATTGGAAAACATTCAGCGTTTCCTGCCCGCTGACAGCCATATTCCAGAACGCAGCTATATCATTTCACCCGCGGCCTGGTCCGACCCCACAGGTTCATGGGGGGCGACAAACCCGCGGCCGATCCGGTTGTTCCCGCCGGAATATGTCGCGGCACAGGGGCACCGCCCGCCCGGAAGATTCAGGTGGCGGGCGATGTCATTCACCGTCGGGCGCATCACGGGACCGGAACGTATCGCACCAGAATGGTGGTTCGAGGATGAAAACTGGCGTCATGGTGTCCGTGATTATTGGAAGGTCGAAACAAGAGAGGGACATCGCTTATGGATGTTCCACACTCCGCAGAACCCCTGTTGGTTTGTTCAGGGTATATTCGCATGACCTATGGCGAACTCTGCACCACCAGTAATTTCACCTTTCTCAAAGGGGCCTCGCATCCGGAGGAACTGGTCACGCGTGCGGCAGAGCTTGGTCTGTCCGCTATTGCGATTACAGACCAGAATTCACTGGCGGGTGTGGTGCGGGCCTATGCCGCGCTACAGGAAATCAAACGCATGGCAACAGAAGACATTGCAATCAGATCAACCCGGCAGGTGGATCACAGCAGCCGCCAGATAACACAGGCCAAATCGATCAACTGTCCTGTGACTGGCCCTCAATTCCCCAAGCTGATTGTTGGCGCAAGGTTGGTGCTGCAAGACAGTACAGCGCATTGGGTCGCGCTTCCCAGGGACCGTAAAGGGTACGAGGCGTTATCGCGGTTGCTGACCCTTGGCAAACGGCGTGCCCCCAAAGGGCAATGTCATCTGGCACATAGTGACCTCATGGAAGGCGGCCTTGGCATGACGCTCATCGCGGTTCCGCAGGGGGACTACAGGGATGCCACAGACCATATCGCAGAGATGGCGCGAACCTTTCCTTCAAATGTGTATCTGGGGTGTGCACCCCGGTATGATGGTACCGATCAAGCACGCTTTGATTGCTGCATGTCCTTGTCACACACCACGGCCGCCCCGATGGTCGCCATAGGGGATGTGTTGATGCACCACGGGTCGCGGCGCCAGTTGGCGGATGTGCTGACCTGTCTGCGCGAAGGTTGCAGCATCGACGATATCGGTAAACGTGCGCTGCCAAATGCGGAGCGCCGGTTAAAGGGCCTTCAGGATATGGCTCGTCTTTTTCGCAAACACCCGGCTGCCATCCGACGTACACAGGAAATAGTCGCCAAGTGTAGTTTCTGCCTGTCGGAACTCTCTTATGAATATCCGACAGAGGTGACGGATGGAGAAACCGCGCAAGACCGGTTGGTAAGGCTGACGCAGCTTGGCCTGCAGCGGCGGTATCCCAATGGAATATCTGAACGTGTAGGGGCGTTGGTGAAAAAAGAACTGAAGTTGGTGAAAACTTTGGGGTTTGCGGCATATTTCCTGACGGTACATGACATTGTCGTCTTTGCCAGATCACGCGGAATATTGTGTCAGGGGCGGGGGTCCGCTGCCAATTCGATCCTGTGTTATGCCCTTGGCATCACCGATGTCGGGCCCGAAACGATCACAATGGTGTTCGAGCGCTTCATGTCCGAGCATCGTGGCGAACCGCCTGACATTGATATTGATTTTGAACATGAACGCCGTGAAGAAGTAATTCAGCATATTTATGAGAAATATGGCCGGCACAGGGCAGGTCTCTGTGCCACCGTTATCCATTTCAGAACACGGGCGGCCATTCGGGAAGTGGGAAAGGTCATGGGACTGTCCCAGGATGTGTTGGCCGGTCTGACAGGGCAAATCTGGGGAATGTCGGGGAGCGGCGTTGATGAGGACCGCATGCGTGAACTTGGTCTGGATCCCAGAGATCGCCGGTTGGCACAAACCCTGCGTTTGATCCGAGAAATAATAGGGTTTCCGCGTCACCTGTCCCAACATGTTGGCGGTTTCATCATCACCCAGGGGCGGCTGGATGAACTCTGTCCAATTGAGAATGCGGCGATGGAAGACCGGACCGTGATAGAATGGAACAAGGACGACATCGACAGTTTGGGCATTCTCAAAATTGATATCCTGTCCCTTGGGATGCTGACTTGCATTCGCAAATGCTTTGATTTGATTTCGGCCCATGATGGTCCTGAACTCTCTATTGCGAGCGTGCCACAAGAAGACACTCAGACCTATGATATGCTTTGTGTGGCGGATGCGGTTGGTGTGTTTCAGGTGGAAAGCCGTGCGCAGATGAATTTCTTGCCACGGATGAAACCGCGTACATTCTATGATCTCGTGATCGAGGTGGCGATTGTGCGGCCAGGCCCCATCCAAGGGGGCATGGTTCACCCCTATATCAACCGGCGACAAGGAAAGGAGCCAATCAGTTTCCCATCGGCTGAATTGGAAGCCGTGCTGGGCAAAACCTGCGGCGTTCCGTTGTTTCAAGAGCAGGCCATGCAGATTGCCGTCGTGGCGGCAGGGTTCTCATCCGAAGAAGCCGACCACCTCAGGCGGTCCCTGGCAACATTCCGCAAGATGGGAACCATCGGTACATTCCGAGATCGTTTCATCAACGGAATGTTAGAGCGCAATTATGATGCCGATTTTGCGGATCGTTGCTTTACCCAGATCGAAGGTTTTGGTGAATATGGGTTCCCCGAAAGCCATGCTGCGGCATTCGCGATGCTGGCCTATGTGTCGGCGTGGTTGAAATGTCATCATCCTGCTGCATTTGCCTGTGCCCTTCTGAATTCCCAGCCGATGGGATTCTACGCGCCTGCCCAAATCGTGCGGGACGCCCGTGAACACAGCATCGAAGTCCGCCCTATCTGCGTCAACAATTCAGGTTGGGACAACCATCTGGAGAAACGTGCAGATGGCAGTTTGGCCCTTCGGCTGGGATTTCGCCAGATCAAGGGCATGAGGCAAGATGATGCGGACTGGATCGTGAACGCCCGGGGAAACGGTTATCATGACATCGCCAGCCTGTGGCATCGCGCAGGTGTTTCCTCGGGCTTGCTGGAACGACTGGCCGAAGCCGATGCCTTTACAGGGCTGGGGTTGGCCCGCCGTGATGCCCTTTGGCATGTCAAGGCCATCAGGGCTGACACGTCTTTACCACTGTTCAATGATCCCATTGATGGTGAAGTGATTGCAGAGCCAAAGGTCACGTTGCCTGTCATGAATTTGGGCGAAGCTGTGGTCGAAGACTATGTCTCGATGCGGTTTTCGCTTCGGGCGCATCCGGTTGAGTTACTGCGCCCGGCATTGCCCGATGTCACACCTCATGCCGAACTGCCTCATGTTCCGGCTGGTCGTGTCACCGTTTGTGGTCTGGTGATCACCCGTCAACGTCCTGGAACGGCTTCTGGTGTGGTATTTCTGACGCTTGAAGATGAAACTGGTGTCAGCAATGTCGTTGTCTGGCCCAAGGTCTATGAACAGTTCCGGGCGGCTGTGATGGGCGGGCGCTTGTTGCGGGTAACAGGGTATCTGCAACGCGAAGGTATTGTGGTTCATTTGATCGCACAGGATATTCAGGACATCTCGCACAAGTTGTCCGAGCTTGGCCATCCGATGGAGCACAGGGTTGGTCATACATTATCGCAAGCTGACGACGTGCCCCGCACCAGAAAACCTGTGTCCACAGGCCGCGCGTATCATCCGCGGGATCAAGCCAAGAAACTTTTCCCAAGCAGGGATTTCCATTGAATGATGACAAGCCCCACAGCCAACGTATTTACCGAAGATGAGCTTGATACCCCCCAATCGTGTGAGAGCGACAATGAAATCTTGCGAGAAATGCAGGCTATGCTTGCTCCTGATAGCGGCAAGGGAAGGCAGAAAGGAACGGTGTGAAATCGGAATCAGAATAGGGAAAGACAAATGCTGCAGAGCGGATTGCAGACCATGACAGCCTGATTGCCTTTGACTCTGCCGACGGGATGCCCAACAAGCATATCAAGACACTTGGGATGCTGGTGTTTGGTGCCTTTTCAGGCAGGATCGAGACCCGTTAACAGATAGGTAATGCTGCAAAACCGGCACCAGCGCGCCCAAGCCCAAAGCCGCCACTCCGGGCACGTTTGGGAATTTTGAACCTATGGTATTCAAGCGGCCCGACACTGTTAACAGCGCCGGGCGGGACACATAGACCGACCTCGCCTTGTCAGCGTGCGGGGTTAAATCACCCAAACGGGTCATCCACCACGCCAACCAGCTGCATCAGGAATTCACCATTGCTGTCTGAAAGAGCTGCGGCATACTCCTGATCAATCTTGTCGATGGCACCCTGTATCGAACTGTCATCGCCGCGCAGATACAGTTGCATCGCAGCCGTGGCGTCCGCAACATCAGACAGCCCCTTGATCACACCAAAATAGGTACCAATGTCGGTCTTGGTCGCGAGGTATCCCCGGTCCATCAGTTGCAGATCAATATCCGCCTGTAAGGAACCTGCTGGCAAATCTGCCTTGGCACCTTTCAGTACTTCCAGAATGAAGGTATCCCGACTGACGTTGCCGCTGTCCAGTTCTCCCTGCCAGAAGGCCAGACCTGCAGCATCAGGGGTGCGTCCCAGGACGTTTTGATAGACCTGTGTGGCAAATTCCAGATTGTTGATGTCCGCGTCGTAGGTTGCACGGGTTTCATCCTGATCAAGAAACAATGAGGCGATCTGGTCCAGCGATGTGCCGGTTGCGAATGCAGTGCCCCAGAAGTTGAGACCGACCGCATCTGGTGCGCGATTGAAATACGCGATGTAGAGTTCCACAAATGTATTGATCTGCGCAGCATCAAGACCCGCAATGCCTTGGAACTTTGTGAGATCAATCATGCCGTCAGCAAAGATCGACGCACCGCCGCCAAACGAGAGCATTTCAATACCTGTCAGCAGGTCCGTCCCCTCGCCGATTGCAGAACGGTCCTGCGCAATAACGTTGCCGGTGTTGTTGAATTGTAACGTATATTGGCCCAACCCATTGGCAAAGTTGGCAATATCACCTGCGCCTTCGCCCCCGTCGAGATTGTCGTCGCCTTGGCCGCCATTCAGGTTGTCATCACCGACGCCACCAAACAGGCCGTCGTTATCGGCGCCGCCAATGAGGTTATCATTGCCCTCAAGGCCGAAAAGGATGTCTGTACCGGCCCCGCCGTCAAACGTGTCGTTGCCCTTGGAGAGGTAGAACCAGTCACCGTGATCCGAGCCTGCGACATCACCTTCAAAACTGACAACGAAATTCGGGTCGGAATTGCGCGATCCAAAAATGAAACTGTTGAGGAATTCACTTACCCCCGGCAGCACAGAGGCCAAAGCGTTGAACAAGCTTTGGGATTGAGCTGCCGCGTTTGAACCTGCGAAGGACATACCACTGTGGTCCTGAGCAATGATTTGGTTCCCCAATGTCTGGAGGGCCTGCAGAGCTTGAGTCGCGGCAGCCTGTGCAGCCACCTGAGCCTGTCCAAAATTGGCAGTTGTGGCACCCTGGTCAAGCAACTGCCCGACGATACTGTCGCGTGATCCGATAAAGGCCATGATGGAGTTGCCAACGGCATTGCCCAGTTGGTTGTAAAAATCCGCGAGCGTCGTGCCGCCATATCCGTTCTGTCCACCAGTGGTCTGGGCGGACCATGTGCCAGAATTCAAATCCACCGAGAATGTGGGAGAGTTGAAGATCCCATTCTGATCATCCCACAACAGGGCTGCCAATTCGGCCTGTGCTGTGGCAAAAGCCTGTTCGATGCCGTCGACGGAACCACCGGAAGGGTCAAGGTCATTGAAGACATCGCGCAACAGCGTATCAGCGGAATAGGGCGCTACGATCTGGCGTGCCGCATCAATAGGGTCGCGCACAAGCGCAAAGTCGCCGCGTGCGAAATCCTCGATCAAAGCGCGGGTTGCAGGATCAAGAGAACCGACAACTTGCGGATTGTTCAACAGGTTTGCGAACATCGAACTATCCAATTGGCTCAGCGCAGTTTCGGCTGCGTCCAGAAGGCTGCGATATTCCCCGACTGTTTGATTCAGAATGTCATCGGCGGATGTAGGAGGGGCGAAAGCGCCATAAGATCCAAGCGTCCCGAAGGCGCTAAATGCGTCGGCGAAAGGGTCTGAAGAATTCATGGTAAAGTCCTGGCTCAAATATTACGTGAAACAAACTATAGGTGGGGCAATAGATAAATGAAGAGAAATCTTTGGAAGAATCGCAAGAAGTTTCGCCTACTGTCACACCCCGCATAATCAGGCTGTCATCCAATCAACCGAGGGCAGGACCCTTGCAAGGAAACATGCCGTCGCGGTGATCCGAGATCTGTGCTACGCGGCCCGGTTTGGGAATAAACCCTTGAAAAAGCAACCAGTTGTAACAACGATACATCAAGATAATGGTCCAGCTTTTCGATCAGATTGCAATCAAGTCAAGGTAGGGCAGGATCTCGTTTCGGTTGTTTGGCATTGTCGTCGGTCAGTTCTTTCCGATCCCAGCCAGCTTCACTGGAACCGCATCAAAGAGGCTCAGAACACCACAACACCTGCGACATAGGTTACACACTATGATTTGTTCACCTTTTTGAGCTCGCGATCCGAACAGTTGCTGAGAAGCATCCACCGCTGGGTTGAAGCAAACTGTCATTCTCGGGAGGGTGGTGGAAAATTCCGCGTCACCATTAGATGACTAATAGATGACTAAATTTGCACTGCAGCTTGTCAACGTAAGCTAAAGTGGCGTGTTCCGTTGTGGCACTGCATCGCTTAAAGGTCTTTGCATGCTATCTGACGCAGTGCGTATCACTACAATCACACCTCTGGCTGTGGAATCAGGCGAATGGTCTTTCGTTCCGGGAATTTTGATCATCTCTCCTACATGGTGATCTGCTTGAACCACCGGCCTGAAATTCCACGAACATCTCGGTAACGTGGTAAAGCCCTTGGGTAATAACAGATGTTCCGGTGCGCCATAATCGAGTCCGCGGAAAACACCCTGGATCGCGCTGCTGCGTTCAATTGGCCAGTCTGAAACCATGCATCCTGTTCTACCGTCCCTGCTCTTGACTTCCTAGTCTGCAAAAGGTGTATCTGCGCCAACAAACCCAGCCCTCGGAAGGGACCGCTCATGCACGCCTATCGCAGTCAAACTTGCGCCGATCTTAACATCTCTAACGTCGGTGATACCGTGCGTCTTGCCGGATGGGTCCATCGCGTGCGTGATCACGGCGGCGTATTGTTCATCGACCTGCGCGACCACTACGGCATGACGCAGGTACTTTGCGACGCTGACAGCCCGGTATTCAAGGACCTGGAAAAGGTCCGCGCCGAATGGTGTATCCGTATTGACGGGACAGTAAAAGCCCGTGACGAAAGCCTGATCAACAGCAAGATTCCGACCGGAGAGATCGAAGTCTATGCCCGCGACCTCGAGATTCTGGGCAGCGCTGCGGAGCTGCCATTAATGGTGTTTGGCGATCAGGAATACCCCGAGGAAACCCGATTGCGTTATCGTTACCTCGATTTGCGTCGGGAAAAGATGCAAGCGAACATGATCCTGCGCTCTGATGTGGTGGCCTCGATCCGCCAGCGTATGTGGGACCAACAATTCAAGGAATTCCAGACACCGATCATCACGGCATCTTCACCCGAAGGTGCACGTGATTTTCTGGTACCGTCCCGCCAACACCCTGGCAAGTTTTACGCCTTGCCGCAGGCACCGCAGCAGTTCAAGCAGTTGTTGATGGTCTCCGGTTTTGACAAGTATTTTCAGATCGCGCCCTGTTTCCGCGATGAAGACCCGCGTGCCGACCGGTCGCCAACGGATTTTTATCAGTTGGACATGGAAATGTCCTTTGTCACTCAGCAGGATGTGTTCGACACGATCCAACCAGTGATCGGAGGCATTTTCGAAGAGTTCGGCGGCGGCCGCAAAGTCGACGAAACCTGGGAACAGATTTCCTACAAGGATGCGGCACTTTGGTACGGGTCGGACAAGCCCGATCTGCGTAACCCGATCAAGATGCAGGTCGTGAGCGAACATTTCGCCGGTTCCGGTTTTGCCATTTTCGCCAAATTGCTGGAACAGGAAGGGACCGAAATTCGTGCCATTCCTGCACCGACGGGCGGCAGCCGCAAGTTCTGTGACCGCATGAATGCCTTTGCACAAAAGGAAGGTCTGCCTGGGATGGGCTATATCTTCTGGAGAGAGAAGACCGCCGATTCAGTCGCACAGGAACTGGGTATCAAAGTAAAAGAAGCCCAAGCCAAGCTGAAATCCGGCGAAGTAGAGGGGGGGATGGAAGCCGCAGGCCCGCTGGCCAAGAACATCGGCCCCGAACGCACGGAGGCGATCCGGCAACAGCTTGGCCTGGGTGTCGGCGACGCGGCGTTTTTCCTTGGCGGCAAGCCGAAAACCTTTGAGGCGGTTGCCGGTCGTGCCCGCAATGTAATTGGGGATGAACTGGGCCTGACCGATCAGGACCGTTTTGCCTTTGCATGGATCGTCGATTTTCCGATCTACGAAAAGGATGAAGAAACCGGCAAGATCGATTTTGAACACAACCCGTTTTCAATGCCTCAGGGTGGCATGGAAGCTCTGGAGGGGGATCCGCTCAAGGTGTTGGGCTATCAATACGATCTGGCCTGTAACGGTTATGAATTGGTGTCTGGCGCGATCCGCAACCACAAGCCCGAGATTATGTTCAAGGCATTTGAAATTGCAGGCTACGGAAAGGAAGAGGTTGAAAAGCGGTTTGGTGGCATGGTCAACGCGTTTCAATACGGCGCACCGCCCCACGGTGGATGCGCGGCAGGTATTGACCGGATAGTAATGTTGTTGGCGAATGAAACCAATATCCGTGAAGTGATCCTGTTCCCGATGAACCAGCGCGCCGAAGATTTGATGATGAACGCGCCCAGCGATCCATCATCCGACCAGTTGATGGAACTCGGCTTGCGCGTAATCCCGCAAGAATGACTTTGCTAGGGCCGCAGCATTGCGGCCCTTTGCCAGAGGTTTGTCTGGACTGCGGATAGTGGCCATGTGCCTAAGATCCATGGTGAATTCGCAGACTAAATAACCTATGCTGCGACAGGTGAACCTCATATGTCCGAGCCAGCATCATGCAATTTGACCCTTTTCTAGCCGAGCATCGCTTTGGTTATGGAAACAGTCCCCGTGTGGCAGCAGCCACCGGCATTGCTGAAATGCTTTCAACGCTCACGGGGGAGGATGCGGCCCGGACGGCCTTTCCAATCCCGCCCTTCCGCACTTTTCAAGAGGCCTATGCCCTGCGCAGACGGTTCTACAGCTATGCGCGCAAGTTCCCTGAAACCTCTGAAGGAAAAGAGGCGTTCGAGAAATCCAGGAACATCCTGAACGACATGCGCCGCGATTACGGCATTTGGTTCACCCGGACACAGCTTCGCCGGATCACGCTGCAACAGGGCTTTCGCGAACGCTTGACCGCATTCTGGGCAGATCATTTCACTGCACAGGGGATGAACGGACTGATGCGCATGGCCAATCCCCTCTATGTGGAAGAGGCCGTCCGCCCGTATATCGCTGGCGATTTTTCGACGTTGCTGACCGCTTGTATTACCCATCCACTGATGCTGCATTATCTGGACCAGAATACATCTGTCGGTCCCAACAGTCGTGTGGCGCGACGACGGGACAGGCGGAGGGGGTTGAACGAAAACCTTGCACGCGAGGTGCTTGAACTGCACACACTGGGTGTGCAAGCACCCTATCAGCAGGGCGATGTTCGTGAATTGGCGATGTTGTTCACCGGTCTTGGGGCGACTCGCAACTTTGGTTTCAAGTTTCGCCCGAATATGGTCGAACCGGGGGGGGAAACGGTGCTGGGCAAGACATATCCGGCCAAGGGCGGCATGGCCGCGATCCGGGAAGTGTTGCAGGACCTCGCGGACCACCCAGCAACGGCGGCACATATTGCGCGTAAACTTGCGGTGCATTTTGTGTCGGATAACCCGCCCGAGGATCTGGTTGTGCATATCACCGCCGCATATAAGCGCAGCAAAGGCAACCTGTCCGAATGCTATGCCGCCTTGCTGGAACATCCGCTCGCATGGCAAGAGCAAGCGCCCAACATGCGTCCGCCGGACGAGTTTGTCAGCGCTACAATGCGCGCGCTTGGCGTGACTGCGGAAACCTTGCAGCGGTTGGATTTGCGTGAGGTGCGCAACTTGTTTTTCCGTCCTCTACAGTTGATGGGGCAGCCGTGGCTGATGCCTGCTGGACCCGATGGTTTTGCTGAGGACGACCAGGCATGGGTCACCCCACAGGGTATTTCAGCGCGGCTGGAATGGGCGGTCAGCACGCCTGCAAGGCTGGTGTCGGCGCTACCTGACCCACGTGAATTTGTGCGGACCGCTTTGGGCGGACAGGTGCCGCAAGCGGTTGCCTTTGCGGCCAATGCCGCAGAAAGCCGCGAGGTGGCGATAGGATTGATCTTAACCTCACCTGCGTTTCAACGGCGATAGGAGGCGGTAATGGCAGAAAGATTGACCAGACGTGCGCTTTTGGGACGTGCAGGCGCGATTGGCTGCTCGCTGGCGGCCAGCCCTCTTTTGACGCCGGTTACCTTTGCCTCAGCACCTTGGGATGCACGATTGGTGGTTATAATCCTTCGCGGTGGGATGGATGGATTGGATGTTGTCCGTCCCATGGGTGATCCGGCATTTGCAGCGCTACGTCCCAATTTGAACACCGAAGCCGCGATTGATCTGGACGGATATTTCGCCTTGCATCCGGCATTGCGCCCTTTGATGCCACTTTGGCGGGCAGAGGAACTGGGATTTGTGCATGCGGTTTCCACCCCCTATCGCGACAAACGCAGCCATTTTGATGGTCAGGACATGCTGGAAGCTGGCACAGACGGTTTGACCGGCGGGATGCGCGATGGGTGGTTGAACCGCATGTTGCAACAGATGCCGGGACTTACATCGGATACGGCCTATGCCATCGGTTATAACGATTTGCGTGTATTGAACGGATCGGTCCCTGTGTCCAATTGGGCACCAGATGCAAAGCTGAGCCTAAGTGCGCAGGCCTTGCGACTGGCTGAATTGGTGATGGAAGAAGATCCCCAGATGCATGCCGCGTTGGCCGAGGCAGAGGTGCTTTCAATGAGAAACGGAAACTCACAGCATGGCGGCCGCAGGCATGCGCAAATCGCGGAATTTGCCGCGTCCAGGTTGAAACAGGAGGCACGCGTGGCCGCGTTTTCCCTGGGCGGATGGGACACGCATCGCCGCCAAGGTAGAACGTTGCCACGCAGTCTGGGTCAGTTGTCGGACACGCTTTTGACATTACGAGAGGACCTGGGCCGCGATATATGGGGGAAAACAGCAGTTATTGCCATGACCGAATTCGGCCGAACGGCGCGCGAAAATGGCACGGGCGGAACCGACCATGGCACCGCAGGATTGATGGTCATGGCAGGCGGTGCCATTCGCGGCGGACGGGTTTTCGGGCGCTGGCCGGGTCTAGGTGCCGGGGATCTTTATCAGGAACGTGACCTGATGCCGACAGGCGACGTGCGTGCGCCTGCGGCTTGGATCATGCGAGGTTTGACCGGGCTGGACACTTCCACTTTAGAGCAGTCGGTTTTTCCGGGCCTCGATATGGGACCTGAAATGCGGCTATTGCGTTAAACGCAGAGCCTTTTAATTATATGTGCCTTCGCCGCCGGTGTTGTCGATATTCTCAAAAAAGGATCTGTTGTCTTCTTGCAGCGTTTCTGAGCTACCTTCCATCAGGGTTGTGGCACTCGCGCCGATTATCACGACAAGCCCGCCTGCAGCGATCCATGGGATCGTGATCGCACCGGATGTATCGTTCCAGAATTTATAAATAGATGCCTTGATCATGTCTTTGTCCTTGTCTCATATTCACGCAGCTCACCTGCTCGGGCATAAGTTGCTGTAAAAATGTGGCAATTCTAGGCTGGAGGCGGGTTCAGACTTTGGCACTTTGTTGAAAACTCCGGTGATGTTTTCAGGGCTTGGCGTGCCGCGGACTTACGCCTAACGTGCCACTATGACAAAGAAACCTTCAGAGAACCCCGCCTTAGGCACGCCTGTCCCAAACTGGGTAGCTCCTCCGACGCCACAGGGCGAAGAGTTGTCAGGGCGATATGTCCACCTTGCCCCCCTTTCCGCAGAAGCCCATGCCGCATTATTGTTCCGGGCTTTTGACGGGCATGATGGTGTTTGGGATTATATGCCCAACGGTCCGTTTTCATCTGCGTCGCAATATCACCGCTGGGTCAGGGACCACGCAGGCAAAGCCGATCCGTATTTTTATGCGATCCAGAATCTCGAAACCGAAGATTGGGAGGGTGTCGCAAGCCATATGCGCATCGCACCGGAAGCGGGCACGATCGAAGTCGGATACATCAGCTATGCGCCCGCCTTGCAGCGTACCCGCGCGGCAACAGAAGCCATGTATCTGATGATGAAATGGGCGTTCGAAGCTGGCTATCGACGCTATGAATGGAAGTGTAACGCCCTGAACGCCCCCTCCCGTAGGGCGGCGCAGCGGTTGGGGTTCAGTTACGAAGGCGTCTTTCGCCAGGCTGCGGTGGTCAAGGGACGCAACCGCGACACTGCCTGGTTTGCCATCATTGATGCGGAGTGGCCCGCGCTGAAGGAAGCTTTCGAAGCGTGGCTTGCCCCGACCAACTTTGATAACACGGGCAAGCAAATCGAACGATTGGGTGATTTGACCCGACTGGTGCGCGTAGCAGGTGACCCCACGCTTTAGTGGTTTGTCTGCTAGATGGCGATGCGTTCGGCCAGCCTGCTTTGGATCAGTCCTGCGATTTTCGCGGTTTCGGATGCGGCGGTCATACCCTGGGCGCGTTTTTCGGCCAGTGCCCGTGCAGCATGTTCCAGTACCGGATCATTTGCCGAGCGCGCGACCCCGCTCAAAAACTGGGCGACATAATCGAGGGTGTGATCAGTCATATGTTCATCAAGAACATCGGCGATATGAGCCATGTCGTCTTGATAGGCGAGCCGGTCAGGTGCCACTGGGGTGTTGTTGAACTGTCGTGGGCCGGATGGACGCCGTTCGGGTGGCAGGATCGCGATGATTTTTTCCTGAAAGGCCCCAATGGACATAATCGGCTTTTCCATAAAGCTGTCGGCACCGGCATCCATGGCGGTTGCTTCTAGATGGGGATCACCGGAAATTGCGAGAATGCCAGCAACACGGGGCGATGTTTCATTCAACTCTGCAATCAGATCGGCACCATTGCCATCGGGCAATCCCAGATCAATAACGATTAATGAAGGCCGGTACACGCTGAGGTGACGCCGGGCAGAGCGCAAACAATCCGCCCGCCTGATCCGCGCACCCGAGCGTAAACATAACAAGCGCAGGGCGTCACAGGCGAAACGGCTGTCTTCAACCACCAACACCGTCAATCCCAATAACGGCCGCTCGGCAGTCGGCCTCGCAATATTTGCCGCGAACACGTCGATGGTATCCATAATAGCCTCCAATTTTCTTCGTTTCATCGTTACGCAATGCTGGCTAACAGCGGGTTAACGTGACGCATTGCCCTTGATCTTTCTTGACGTCATAACAGCGCGACACAGGAAAATGCCCAAGGAGACCTAGATGATTGGCCGTTTGAACCATGTTGCCATTGCTGTGCCCGACCTTGAGGCAGCAGCGGATCAATATCGCAACGCACTCGGGGCGAATGTCGGCCCTGCACAGGATGAGCCGGATCATGGCGTCACCGTCATTTTCATCGAATTACCGAATACCAAGATCGAGTTGCTTTACCCTCTGGGCGAAAACAGCCCGATCAACAGTTTTCTGGAAAAGAACCCGTCAGGCGGAATTCATCACATCTGCTACGAAGTGGAAGACATCATCGCAGCCCGAGACCACCTGAAATCGACCGGCGCCCGCGTCCTGGGCAGCGGAGAGCCAAAGATTGGCGCGCATGGCAAACCTGTCCTGTTTCTGCATCCCAAGGATTTCAATGGCGCCTTGGTTGAACTGGAACAGGTGTGAAGCATGGGTATTGTATCGGGTCTTGTCCTGTTTGCGATTATTTGGGCCATGGTGTTTCTGATCGCGCTGCCCATCCGCGTTCAGACACAGGGAGACCTGAATGACATCGTACCCGGTACGCATGCCGGGTCACCCGAACATCATCATTTGCGCAAAAAGGCGCTGTGGACCACCCTCGTTGCGTTGGTGGTCTGGGGCATCGTGGCAGCAATCATCCTGTCAGGTCGGATCTCCGTGGATGATGTAGAGAGCCTGTTTCGTGCCGGGGCCTGGTCAGGCCGTGATATAGGTGAGTAAAGGTCGCCGCGCCGAGAATCGGAATCACCAGGTTCAGGAATGGCACGGATAAGGGCATCGCCATCAAGATACCGGCGATCCAGATCGTCCCTGTATACCGGCGGCGCAATTTTTTGGCCTCAATGCGGCCGACCCAGCGGATCGCAACCATAGTAAAATATTCACGCCCCAGCAAAAACCCGTTCACCCCCCAAAAGATGAACAAGGCGGCAGGGGCGAACAGCGCATAAAGCACGAGCGCAAGGACATTTGCGCCAACCAGCACACCTAAAAAATTGATCGTATCGCGCAGCGCCTCACCAAAGGGTACCTTGGTTGCCTGTGGCAGATCTGGAAAATGCTTTGCTTCAACCGCATCGGCGACTTCATCCAGAAACATGGAGGTGATGGCCGAGGCGACGGGAACCATTAGAATAATCGATAGGAAGAGCATGAGGAACAGAGCACCCCAGGACACCAGATCGTTAATCCAGGTCACTTCGCCTAGAATAGGCAGCCAAAGCTTTTCGGGCACCATCCAGTCCAGGAACCCTGCAAAGGCGGCGGTGAATCCGATCAGCAAGGCAAGCGCCAGAGCAATGCCCAAAAAGAACACGCGCCGAAAGCGCCGATCTGACAGTTGCCCGATCGCCAGCCCGAAAGACCGAAGGATCAATCCGATACCCATGTCGTAATCCCATCAATGTCAGGTCTTGGACGTTCGGGGGGCTCGGACGTTTCAGTGCCAATGTGGATCAGACCGGCAATGCGTTCATGGTCTTCAAGATTGAAGCCCTGTCTCATGAATTCCCGGTCATGCGAGGGCCAGCCGCTGAGCCAGTTTGCACCCCATCCCGCGGCCAGGGCGGCATTCAGCAAGGCAAGGCAAACTGCACCGACGCTATAGGTTTGTTCCAGTGGCGGTATCTTGGGCGAAGATTTTTGCACCTCGATGACAGCAACCGCCAGGTTGCCCTGATCATACTGATTGCGCCCCTTGGCAATCTGCTCCGGGTCCAGTCCCAGTGCGGTGCCACGCTGTTGTGCGAGGCTGGCGAGACGTGCCATTGCGCCCTGTTCGATGACGATAAACCGCCAGGGTTCCAGTTTGCCATGATCAGGCGTGCGTGCCGCGGCTGTCAAAAGCGGTCGCAACGTCGCACGATCCGGCACCGGAAGGCCAAGTGTTTTTGCCGGGCGGGATCGGCGCGTCTGGAGAAAGCGAAGTGCATCCGCGTTATGTTCGGGCATGGGTCACAGCTCCAGTTGATGCGCCATATCGTCGATTGATTGGCGCAGGAAGGCATCAAAAGCAGGCGAAGGCTGACGCGGCCAGAGTCCAGCAGCCATCGGGTCAGGGGCTGCGATGGCACTGCCGGAGAGGGCAGTCAATGTGGCATGGCCGCAAAACGGGACATAGACCTCAGAATAGCCGCCCTCATGGACCAGCACGAGCTTGCCGTCGCATAGTCGCTCGGCAGTATCCTTGATCTTTTGCGTCATCATACCAAAGGTTTCGGCCATGGCCTGCATGCGTGCCAGCGGGTCGACCACCGCGGCATCATAGCCGCAGGCGACGATGATCATATCGGGATGAAAGGCTTCCAGAGCGGGAATGACGACACGGTCGATCGCATGAAGATAAGCGGTATGGCCCGAACCTGCGTGCATGGGCAGGTTGATATTATATCCTTTGCCCGCGCCAGTGCCCCGATCTGACAGGGCACCCGATGTCGCGGGATAATTGCCTTCCTGATGCAGTGAGATCGTCAACACATCATCGCGGTCATAAAAGATTGCTTCGGTCCCGTTGCCGTGATGTACATCCCAATCCAGAACCGCCACACGGTTGAGCGTACCTGAGGCCTTGGCAGCTTCTATTGCAATGGCAATATTGGCGAGCAGACAGAAACCCTTGGGGGCCGCCGGTTCGCAATGGTGTCCTGGCGGACGACTGAGGGCATAGGCATTGGCCAGCGCGCCGGTCGATACTGCATCTACGGCGGCAACGGCCAATCCCGCCGAAAGGGTCGCGATTTCGTATCCGCCTTGGGCAAAGGGGGCATGATGGCCGATTTCGCCGCCGCCTGCCTCTGACATCGCCTTGAAGGCATCAAGATAGCTGGCGGGATGAACCCGCTCCAGCATCGCGCGGGTGGTAGGGGCGGCCCCTTGGCAGACAAGCTCTCCGGTAAGGCCGGTAACATCCATCAGATTTTTCAAGCGGCGTTTGGTTTCCGGGTTTTCGGGCAAGCCTCCGGAAGCGAGCGGTTGAACCAATCCACCAATCGGCATGGTAAAGGCATAGTTGCCACCGGCATGCCAGAAACAGCGCTCATCATAGAAAAATCCAGTGGCCATGAGGGCCCTCCCTTACTGTCAGGGCAAACCTGTCTCAGTGGCAGGTATTTGTCCATGGGGCAGACCTTTCCCTACTTATCCAACCATTCCGACAATCTCATATGCCTTCTTGAGGATCGGTGTGGTGATCTCGCGCGCTTGCAGCGCACCTTTGGCAAGAATCCGGTCAATCTCGTCCGGTTCGGCCATCAGGCGTGCCATTTCCGTCGAGATCGGGGCAAGTTTGGCCACAGCAAGCTCCGCAAGTGCGGGTTTGAACGTGCCAAATTGCTGTCCGCCCACGTCGCGCAGTACCTCTTCGACAGATTGATCGCTAAGGGCTGCATAGATGTTTACCAGATTGCGGGCGTCTGGACGATCCGCCAGGCCGTCAATCTCGGAAGGCAGGGCGTCAGGATCGGTCTTGGCCTTGCGGATTTTCTTGGCAATGGCGTCCGCATCGTCGGTCATATTGATACGGCTGGCATCGGAAGGATCGGATTTCGACATTTTCTTGGACCCGTCGCGCAGGGACATGACACGGGTCGCCGCCCCCTCAATCACTGGCTCGGTGATCGGAAAGAAATCAACACCATAGTCATGGTTGAACTTGGCGGCGATGTCGCGGGTCAGCTCAAGGTGCTGTTTCTGGTCGTCCCCCACAGGAACATGCGTCGCGTGATAGACCAGAATGTCTGCGGCCATCAAGGCAGGATAGGCAAACAGGCCGAGGGAGGCTGCTTCGGCGTTCTTGCCGGCCTTGTCTTTCCATTGCGTCATCCGGCCCATCCAGCCCATTCGCGCCACGCAGTTGAAAATCCAGGCCAATTGCGCGTGTTCTGGAACCTGGCTTTGGTTGATCAGGATCGATTTGGCCGGGTCGATGCCCGAGGCAATAAAGCCCGCGGCCAATTCGCGGGTATTATGGGTCAGGGTTTTGGGATCAAGGAATTTGGCGGTGATCGCATGCAGATCAACCATGCAGTAAATCGTTTCGAAATCTTCGTCCTGCATCGACACAAAACGTTTGATCGCACCCAGATAATTGCCCAGCGTAAGACCGCCGGATGGCTGAATACCGGAAAATGCGCGCGGGGTGAATTTCTGATCGGTCATGTTGATCCTTGAAGGGCTGGATTTCGTACTCACTGCGGCTTACTCAGGGGGACTGTCGCCGTCAAGGAGCGCCCATGCAAGACCCAGATTTTGAGCCACCCGTAAATCCATTGCCACCCATAGTCATCCTGACATTTCTGGCCATTGCCGGGGTCGAGGCCGGTCTGTCCCTCGGGGAGGCAGGCATTATCGGCGGCCCTGGTGCGGTTGGCTGGCGCTTGGAACTGATACGCGATTATGGGTTCTCTGGTCAGATTTTCGACTGGATGCAGGCGAATGGCCGCTGGCCGTTGGCAGAGGTTGTCCGCGTCTTTACCTACCCGTTTATCCATCTCGGTTTTACGCACAGCCTTTTTGCGATGGTTCTGCTGCTTGCTCTGGGCAAGATGGTGGCAGAGGTCATGGGCCCGCTCACATATGCATTGATCTTTGTACTTTCAGGTGCTGGGGGGGCTGTGATTTATGGTTTGCTGCTCAATGATCCAATGTGGCTGGTCGGGGCCTACCCGAATGCCTACGGACTGATCGGAGGCTATACTTTTGTGATGTGGCGCCAACTTGCGGGCACAGGGGCGCAGCAATATCGAGCATTCACGCTGATTGCGTTTCTGATGGGCATCCAGTTGGTTTGGGGCGTGTTCTTTGATGTGGGCACACAATGGGTCGCCGAATTGTTCGGATTCATTTTGGGTTTCGCACTGTGTTTTGTCATGGCTCCCGGTGAATGGGGCCGTATTGTCGAAGCGCTCCGGCGACGTTAAGCCTTGCCGCGTCGCATTGCCGCCTTGAATTCGGCCAGCTGGAACGCCCCAAGGATTTGACCTGTGCCGAAATAGCTGAACGCACCGATGACGACCAGCACCATCAACCCCAAACCGCGCCACCAGGGGGTGTTCAACAGGCCTTCCAGCACAGCATCGCCAAGGACAAGCGCGACACCCATGACCATCGAGGCTGCAATGATCCGCCAGATTCGCTTGTGAAAGCGGTCATCAAAGCGGGCGGTCTTGCCAAACCGGCGCGCTCCTATGATCAAACAGACCACCATCGACCATCCCGCGAAAGTGGTGGCAATTGCCGGCGCGATCCAGCCGACCAGTGGCGCAAGACCCACAGCGAGCACGACGTTGACGGCCATGGCGACAAGCGCGAAATAGAATGGACGGCGTGTGTCTTCGCGGGCGAAATAGATCGGTTGCAATATTTTCTGGAGCACAAAGGCAGGAAGGCCAAGGCCGTAGATCGTGACAGCGGTGGCAATGGCGGCTGTGTCGTCGACATTTGACGCCCCGCGTTCGAACAACACTGAAACAAGCGTTTGCGGCACCACCATCAGCGCAACGGCCGATGGAATGGTCAGTGCCAGCGCTATTTCGCCTGCACGGCTAAGCGCAACACGCGCGCCGTCGTCGTCACCCGCCCGTAAACGACGCGACAGATCCGGCAGCAATACAATGCCTACTGCAATCCCGACAACGCCCAGGGGCAATTGATACAGGCGATCAGCGGCAAACAACCATGACACAGCTTTGTCATACTGGCTGGCAACCAGTTGTCCGACGACAAGATTGATCTGCATCACACCAGAGGCAAGCGCGGCGGGCAGGGCAATGACGACCATTGCTTTCATATCCGGTGTCCAACGCGGCCGGGATGGCGTCAGGTGGAAACCAGCCTGCGCCGCAGCATGCCACGTCAACGCCAGTTGCGCTACGCCCGCAACTGGAACAGCCCAGATCAGCCAGGTGATGATCTTGCCCCCCGTCAGGGCGGCCAAAGTCATCGCTGCGACCAGCAGGATGTTGAGCAAGACCGGCGCCGCGGCGGCAACCGCAAAACGCCCGGTCGCGTTCAGGATACCAGAAAACAACGCGGCCAGGGACATGCACAGAATATAGGGAAAGACGATGCGGCCATAACCGACCGTCAAGTCAAAGCGTTCATCGCCGGAAAACCCTTCGGCGGTCAGCCAGACGAAACCGGGCATGAATACCATACCCAGTCCGACCAGGATCAGCACGGCAAGACCCAGACCATTAAAGGCATCCTGGGCAAATTTCTGTGCCCCTTCCGCGCTTTCGTATTTCTTGGAGAACATCGGGACAAAGGCCGCATTGAACGCCCCTTCGGCAAAGAAACGCCGGAACATGTTGGGCAGACGAAAGGCCGCAACAAAGGCATCCATTACAGGGCCTGGCCCGATCAGGGCGATCAACAAGGCTTCGCGTGCAAAACCCAAGATACGGGACAGCAAAGTCCAGAAACCGACGGTAAAGAAGCCGGACATGAGGCGGATGGGTTTCATGGCGTGCCTTGTGAATATTTGCTGACCACTGCCTTAGCGCGGCGTTTGAGCCTAAGCAATGCTGACAATCCGGCGCTGCTCCGGAGCAAGGCGAAGCAGGAGCGACAGGCGGCCGGCACGATCAGGTCTCTGCCCGTTCCGCCCCTTCTGCAATCGCTTGGCGCAGGCGTTTTTCCAGCGTTCTTTGTTTGCTTTCCGAATAGTACTTCAGGCCAAACATATCCTTGACATAGAAGGTGTCGACCACCTGTTCGCCATAGGTCGCGATCACTGCATTGGCGATATAGACGTTGCTGTCCGCCAGGCTGCGCGCCAGATCATATAGCAGACCGGGGCGGTCCCGGGTATCGACCTCGATAATGGTGTAGATTTCCGAACCGTCATTATCAAATGTGATGTGTGTGGGCACCTTGAACGCCCGCTCGCGCTTTTTGACCTTGTCACGCGCCTTGAAGGCATCCCGCCCCAGGGCTTCGCCACGCAGGGTTTTGGCAATCATCTGGCGCAGGCGTGGCAACTTGGATGATTCATAGGCGTTGCCCTCGGCGTCCTGAATCCAGAAAGCGTCGGTTACATAGCCATCTTTGGTCGTATAGCTGCGTGCGTCCACCACATTGGCACCCACCAGCGCCAATGCACCGGCAAGGCGCGAAAAAATTCCCGGATGGTCAGGCATGACAAAACAGGCGCGGGTCGCATCGCGATCCTCGTCCGGGTGCAGGTCGATACGAACATCGTCAACACCGATGTCGCGCAACAGATCGGCAAAAGCCACATGAGCCGTCACATGCAGACCCTGCCAGTAAGGATCGTAATGTCGTGCGGTTTCGGTTTGCAGATCTTTGCGTGGCCAGTCCGACAATGCCAGTCGCAAGGCCTTTTTGGCCTCCGCCCCCCGGTTTTCGCGATTGAGGTCTTCCAATCCGGTTTCAAGCGCACGCTTGGTTTGCCGGTAAAGGCCGCGGATCAGTACTGCTTTCCAATTGTTCCAAGTGGTCGGCCCAACCCCTCGAATGTCGCAAACAGTCAGGACGCACAACAGGTCCAGCCGTTTGACAGTTTGTACCGCTTTGGCAAAATCACGCACAGTGCGTGGGTCTGCGATGTCCCGTTTTTGTGCCATATCGGACATCAGAAGGTGATAACGCACAAGCCATTCTATGGTGTCAGTGTCTTCCTGTTTGAGGCCCAGGCGGGGGGCGATGGAACGTACCATCTTGGCTCCGTGGATCGAGTGGTCCTCGGGCCGCCCCTTGGCGATGTCATGCAATAGCAGAGCCGTGTATAGGACCTTGCGGTTTACCCCCCCTGTCAGGATGGAGGAAGCGACCGGCAGCTCTTCTTCCAGTTCGTGTTTTTCGATCCGCGCAAGATTGGCGATGGTCTGGATGGTGTGTTCGTCGACGGTATAGCTGTGATACATATTGAACTGCATCATCGCGACGATATTCTCGAATTCGGGGATAAAGGTGGATAACACCCCCAGTTCGTTCATGCGCCGCAAGGCCCGTTCGGGATTGCCATGTTTCAACAGCAGATCGAAAAAGATGCGTTGGGCTTCAGGGTCGTGACGCATGTCGTCATCGATCAACCCGAGGTTGGCCTTGACCAGTCGCATCGCTTCGGGATGGATCAGCATGCCGGTGCGCAGAGCCTCTTCGAATATTCGTAACAGGTTCAACTTGTCGGACAGGAACGCCGCTTCGTCCGGGATCGAAATCCGGTTATGGACCACGCGGTAACCACCCTTGATCTTGGGACGGCGGCGAAAAATGCGTTCCAGCAGTGGCTCTGCCTTGACGTGAATTGCCTCCAGATTTGTCAGGAAAATGCGGGTCAGATCACCAACGGCAGTCGCATGTCTGAAAAACGCCTGCATAAAGACTTCGACGCCGCGCCGCCCGCCGGTATCCTTGTATCCCATGGCCTCGGCCACCTGCACTTGCATATCAAAGGTAAGCTGTTCCGTCGCACGGTTCGTTAGCAGATGCAGATGCGCGCGCACGGCCCACAAGAAGTCTTCGGCCGCTTGAAAGGTCTCGTATTCCTCGGCGCGAAAGACGCCTTTGCCTACCAATTCGGAGGAATGATTGACCTTGTAGATGAATTTGGCGATCCAGAACAGCGAATGCAGGTCACGTAGACCCCCCTTGGCTTCTTTGACATTCGGTTCAACAACATACCGCTCGCCCTGTTTATCATGGCGCCGGTCCCGCTCTTCCAGTTTGGCTTCGATGAAATCGCGCCCGTTGCCTGAGAAAAGATGTTTGTTCAAAGCATGCACGAGATCGGATTGAAGATCCTGATCTCCCGTTATGAACCGGTGTTCCAGCAATGCGGTCTGGATGGTGTAGTCTTCTGCGCCCAATCTTATGCAATCCTGGACAGTGCGCGTGGAATGGCCAACCTTCAGCTTGAGATCCCAAAGTATGTAAAGCATGCTTTCAATCACGCTTTCGGTCCAGGCCGTGGCCTTGTAGGGGATCAAGAACAGCAGATCGACATCGGAAAACGGCGCCATTTCACCACGGCCATAGCCACCAACAGCAATCACACTTAAACGCTCACCCTCTGTCGGGTTGGGTTTGGGATGCAATACGCGCGCAGAGAAAGCTAAGGCGGTACGTACCAGATGATCGGTGAGATAGGTATAGGCGCGGGTCATCGGCCGCGCTTCAAAGGGTGCCGCAGCAAACCCTTGGGCAATTGCGGCGCGGCCTTGCTTTTGCGCCGCATTCAGGATTTTGACCATCGCGGCACGTTGCTCAGACGCTGCCAGGTCGGCGCAGGCGGCGTCAATCTCACCCTGAACAGCGGCGGGATCAAAAATAAGCTCGGCTGGACAAATCAGGCGCCGCGCGGGGGCAGCGCCTGAATGTTGCTTTAGAGACTTGTCGTCTGCCAAGTTCAGAAACCAGCCCCGCCAAAGGCCTGCGGAGCCCCTTCGAGAATGACGACCGACTTGTTGCGGATCGTGGCAACTGCCAACCCGCGTTCGTTGGTACCATCGCGACGCAGACGGAAAATGCCATTGGCCCCGCGAAAACCGGCACCCTGGGTCAGGGAAGCGCCGGTCAACGCGTTGGATTTCCTGGACTTCACCAAAGCACCGACAGCAGCTATTCCGTCAAAGGCAAGACCCGCAAGCGGATGCGGATCAGAACCATAGGCTGCATTGTATTTTTGACGAAACGCCGTTGCAGCGGCCGGGTCGGGCGTCGCAAACCAGCCGCCCTGGACACCAGGCAACTCCAGCGTTTGGCGCGGAATGTCCCAGCGGGTCAAACCGATGTATTGCGTTGAAGCGCTTTTGATGCCGGCTTCCGGCAAAAGTTGTGCAAACAAGGGCAGCGCAGAAGCCGAAGATGTCGTCAGAAAGATGGCGTTGGCACCTCCATTGTCCACCGTCGCCTTGACACGCGGAATTGCGGCGACAACCGATTCCTGGCTCAGGGCGTAATCTACGGTGCCGGCAAGCGTTGCCCCCTTGGCTGAAATCGCCTGAGTAATCGCATTACGCCCCAATTGCCCAGCGACATCATTCGCATGGAGAACGACGATGCGGTCTTTCCCGGCGCGTTTGGCATAGCCGACAAGTCGGTCCGCCGTGTTTGCAAATGACTGCCCCAGCACAAAGACGTTTCCACCTGCAATGGTCGGGTTGTTGGAGAACGACAGCACATTCACGCCTTGTTTGGCGACTGCGACGCCTGCGGCATTCGCTGCTTCGCCATAAACCGGACCGATGATGATCTTGGCTCCTTCGCCAACGGCTTGTGCAGCCATCGTCGCAGCAGTGCCGGCGTTGCCGCCAGTGCCATAGACCCGCAGGTCGATCTTGACGCCATCAAGGTCGCGGATCGCCAGCCGTGCGGCGTTTTCAAGGTTATTCGCCAGTAGGTTGTCGCTTTGTGATCCTCCACGCGGGATCAAGAGCGCGACAGGCACGGCAGCATTGGCATCAATCTTTGGTCCGCCCGAAGCGGCAATCGATCCGACGGCGGCCGGATCACAGGCTGCCAGAACCAAGGCAAATACAGGAAACATCAGCAGCCGCAGCTTCTTGCGGCCCGCGTTGAAAAAAGCAATCATCGTAACTCACTCCCCAAAGTCACAGAGGTGCAGGCGCACCCCATCATTCGGGCGTGATCATAGAGGGTGCGAAAGGCGGGTCCAGCGTGAATTATCAAAAGGTGCCTCTGTCGGCAGGTTTGTACTTTGTCGGCGTGCCAATTGGCACGGCCCGAGACATTACCCTGCGGGCACTGGATGTACTGGCATCGGCTGATGTGCTGGCCGCAGAGGACACGCGATCGATGCGTAAACTGATGGATATTCACGGCATTCCCCTGCGTGAACGGCGCATCCTGGCGTTGCATGATCACAGTGCGGAAGGGGTTGGGGCACGGCTGGTGAAAGCAGTAAAGGAAGGTAAATCTGTCGCCTATGCCTCCGAAGCAGGCATGCCGCTGATTGCCGATCCTGGCTTCGAACTCTCGCGGTTGGCAGTGCGTGAGTCGATAGAAATGACATGCGCACCCGGTCCCTCGGCTGTGTTGACTGCCCTGGCACTGGGCGGATTGCCGACCGATGCATTTTTCTTTGCCGGATTTCTGCCCAATGCCAGGGCGGCGCGATCCGCGGCATTGGAAAAGTTGCAAGAGGTGTCCGGGACGCTCGTTTTTTACGAATCACCCAAACGCCTGGCTGCGATGTTGCGCGATGCAGCCGTTGTTTTGGGGGGCGAACGGCAGGCAGCGGTGTGTCGGGAACTCACCAAAAAATTCGAAGAGGTGCGACGCGGGACTTTGGAAGAATTGTCACACCTATACGCGAAGACTTCCCCCAAGGGTGAAATCGTCGTCTTGGTGGATCGCGGGTATTCAGAACCCATTAAACAAATCGACATAGAAACATCCCTGCGCAGCGCGTTGCTGGAAATGTCGGTGCGTGATGCGGCGGATATGGTGGCACAAGCGCACGCATTGCCACGCAGGCAGGTCTATCAGATTGCCCTGGCCCTGGGGAAAGACAGCATATGACGGCAGCAAACAACAGACATCACCGGGGGCGCATCGCCTATCATGCTGGCATCGCTGCCGAAATGTGCATCGCACGGGACTACGAAAGACGCGGCTTTTCCGTGGCCCATCAGCGGTGGCGTGGCAAAGGTGGTGAAATTGATTTGATTGTCCGTGACGGGGCAGGATTTATTTTTGTCGAAGTCAAGAAAAGCCAGAACTTGGCCCGCGCCGCCGAAAGCCTGTCACAACGGCAGATGCGGCGCATCTGCTCCTCGGCAGAAGAGTTTCTGGACACTCAAAGGTTTGGCAGCCTGACAGAAGTGCGGTTTGACGTAGCCCTGGTTGATGGGATCGGTGATTTTCAGATCATCGAAAATGCCTTCGGCCACGGTTGACCCATTGCACCTAACGCTGCGCTGCGCCATCTAAAGAGGGTGCAGCAAGGATAGACTTATGAAGATCGCCTTTCAAATGGACCCCATTGGGGATGTGAACATCGACGCCGACAGCAGCTTTCGGCTCGCCGAAGAAGCCCAGTTACGGGGGCATGATCTATTTTTCTATACTCCGGACAAACTGGCCTATCAGGAAGGTCGGATCACCGCGCGCGGGCATGAATTTACAGTGCAGAGAGTGCAGGGAGATCACGCACAGCTCGGCCCCGAGATCGAGGTGAACTTGGTCGATTTCGATGTGGTGTGGCTACGTCAGGATCCTCCATTCGACATGCATTATATCACCTCAACCCATCTGCTGGACCGCCTCAAAGGGCATACCTTGGTGGTGAATGATCCATTTTGGGTACGGAATTATCCTGAAAAACTGATGGTGCTCGATTTTCCCGATCTTACTCCGCCAACCACTATTGCACGTGACCTGGATACGATCAAAGCATTCAAGGCCAAGCATGGCGATGTCATCCTGAAGCCGCTTTATGGTAATGGCGGCGCCGGTGTATTTCGGTTGGATGCGCAGGACAGAAACCTTTCATCCCTTCATGAATTATTCACCGGGTTTTCGCGGGAACCTCTGATCGTTCAGAAATTTCTGCCTGCGGTGGCAAAAGGGGACAAACGCGTCATTCTTGTTGACGGTGATCCCGTTGGCGCCATCAATCGTGTCCCCGCCAAAGGAGAGACACGCTCGAACATGCATGTGGGAGGACGTCCTGAAAAAATCGGCCTGACCGAACGTGATCGAGAGATATGTGCAGCCATTGGTCCTCTGCTAAAGGAAAAAGGCCAGGTATTTGTCGGAATCGACGTCATCGGCGATTATCTGACGGAGATCAACGTCACCTCACCCACGGGCATTCAAGAACTTGAACGGTTTGACGGGGTCAATATCGCGGCGAAAATCTGGGCCGCAATCGAGGGTCGATTGGCATGAGCCTTCGGGCTCGTCTGTTGAACGGTTGGTTGCGGCGTATCGAAAAGCCCGCGATGATGCGGGCGGCTGGGCCAGAACAATTGCGCAAACGTCTGGAGCTGCAAGCCCGCTTGTTTTTCCACGCCCCGCGCGGAACACAGATGCAATGGCAGGTGTTAGCGCATGAACAGGCACGTATTGAAGCGCTTGAAGTTGTGCCAGCTAATCTGGATACGAACCTGGTCGTGTTGTATTTGCACGGTGGCGGCTTTGTTTTCGGCAGTCCGCAAGCTTACTCTGCTCTGGCGGGCCAACTCGCTCAACGGTTGCGCGCGCGGGTGATCCTGCCGCGCTATCGCCTGGCTCCGGAACATCCCTATCCCGCTGCCCTTGAAGATTGCCGCATTGCCTGGAACGGCTTGATCGCAAGCGGTGTTGCCGCAGATCAGATCGTGATCGGCGGTGACAGCGCAGGCGGTGCATTGGCGCTATCACTTTTGGGCCAGCTTGCGCAGGAAGCAGCGCAGATGCCGGTGGCTACTTTCTGCTTTTCGCCATTGACGGACTTGTCATTTGCAAGCGACAGTTTTCATGAAAACGCAGAAAAGGAAGCTGTTCTGCCCGCCGCGCGGGCACATGAAATGGCGGCATTGTATCTTGATGGTCAGGAAGAAACAGATCCACGTGTCAGTCCGGTTTTCGCCACCTTCTCAGGGGCCGCGCCCGTGTGGCTCACTGTCGGGAATACAGAGATCCTGCGTGATGATTCCCGGCGCATGGCCGAGGTGCTAAAACGTGATGGCGTTGATGTCACATTTGTAGAAGAACAGGATTTGCCCCATGTCTGGCCATTTTTTCACAATACCCTGCCTGAAGCACGCAAGACGCTGGATGTCCTGACGGAATGGATCAGACGAAAACAGGTGAGGCAAGGCGAAAGCTGACGGCCTCGGCAATATGGGGTTTGCGCACGACCTGAGATCCGTCCAGATCAGCAATGGTGCGCCCAACGCGCAAGATCCTGTGATAGGCTCGTGCCGACAGGTGAAACCGCTCTGCGACCTTGGTTAGAAACGCACGCGCCTCGTCATCCGGCGTTGCAATGTCTTCCAGGATGTCACCCACTGCATCGGCATTGACCATCAATCCCTTTTGGCCTGCAAAGCGTTTCAGTTGAATATCGCGAGCGCAGGCGACGCGCTGTGCGATCTCGGCGGATGAGGCACCAGTGGCAGGCAGATCAAGGTCGGAATAGGCCACAGGAGGCACATCAACGCGCAAATCGAACCTGTCCATCAGGGGGCCGGAGATGCGACCGAGGTAATCCTCACCACATTGAGGCACACGGGCACAGGCGCGGGCCGGATCCGACAGATAGCCGCATTTACAGGGGTTCGCTGCCGCCACCAGCATGAATTTACAAGGGTATCGGATATGAGCGTTGGCTCGCGCAATCATCACTTCACCGGTTTCGATGGGTTGTCGCAGGGTTTCCAATACGGTTCGAGCAAATTCGGGAAGTTCATCGAGAAACAGCACCCCGTTGTGGGCCAGGCTGACCTCGCCGGGTTGGGCCTGCCGTCCACCGCCGATGATTGCGGCCATCGAAGCTGTGTGGTGAGGTTCGCGAAACGGGCGTGCGCGGGATATGCCGCCTTCGTCCAGCAAACCGGCGAGGGAATGGATCATCGAGGTTTCCAGCGCCTCACTTGGGGTGAGGGGCGGTAAAATGGTCGGCAACCGTGCAGCCAGCATGCTCTTGCCCGATCCCGGCGTGCCGACAAGCATAAGGTGGTGCCGCCCTGCCGCCGCAATCTCAAGCGCGCGTTTTGCACGTTCCTGGCCTTTGACTTCGTGCATGTCGCGTCCAATGAGATCAAGCGTGACCTCACCCGGAATGGCCGGGGCCAGCGGCGATTGGCCAGTATAGTGGCGCACAACGTCCCCCAGGGATGCCGCAGCGATGACTTCTACATTGCCCACCCAGGCCGCCTCGGCACCGGATCCCGCGGGACAAAGCAGGCTGCGGCCCTGTTCAGCCGCCGCCATAGCTGCAGGCAAGGCCCCGACAACGGGTATCAGCGTACCATCAAGGGATAATTCGCCCAGAGCGACAACAGTCTGGGTGACATCGTCGGGTAGAATATCGAGGGCGGCCAATAAGGCAAAGGCGATTGGCAGATCAAAGTGACTGCCTTCCTTGGGCAAGTTTGCGGGGCTCAGGTTTACGGTAATGCGTTTGGACGGCAATGCAATCGCCATGGAACCTAGTGCCGTGCGCACACGGTCGCGGGCTTCTGAAACGGCCTTGTCCGGCAGGCCGACGATAGAGAATGCAGGCAAACCGGGTGTCACGGCGCATTGCACCTCGACCATGCGGGCCTCAACCCCCTGAAACGCGACTGTATAGGCGCGTGAAACCATTCCCAAGCTCCCGTTAACCCTTGTCAGAGTTATTTAGGGACTGTTTAGGAATGGTTAATGAAACGCGGACGCATGCGCGACAACGAAAAATAACAAAAAGATTATGAATCCGGCCAGGGTGTCAGAGGCACACCATAATCATAGGGAAAGGGATCATAGATCACCTTCAATCCCTCGGCACGCCATGTTTTGAATGCGGGATCATTCAGGGTTGTGGCGCAATATTCCTGCGCTTCCTTGGATACCGGTAGATCATACCCGGTGATCCGCGCCACCACCGGTGCATAGAAAACATCGGCAAGAGAATAGGTGCCGAACAGCCACGGTCCCTCTTCGCTGCGTTGCGCACGTGCATGGGTCCAAAGCTCTTGGACGCGGTCGAGGTCTTTTTGTACCTCGGGCGAAATGGGAAACCCCTTATTGACATGCTGTAATTGCATCGGGCAGGTCTCGCGCAGGGCGGTAAACCCTGCACTCATGGCTGCAGCCAGCCACCGCGCAGCGGCGCGCGCTGCCGGGTCAGACGGCCACAGACCTGCCTTCGGATGCCGTTCGGCCAAGGTTTCTGCCATCGCAAGGCTTTCGCCAACCACTGTGCCTTCGGGGGTGCGCATGACCGGGACCAGCCTGGCAGGTGCAAGCGTAGCGAGGTCTTCGGCCATTGTGCCGTTATAAAGCCCAACCAGATGAGTACGATAGGGCAGGTTGAATTTTTCCATCATCAGCCAGCCGCGCAAGGACCAGCTAGAGAAGGTACGATCGCCGATGTAAAGGTCATATGTCATGACGGCATTGGTAGCGGGCAGGGCAGGAATGAGGCAAATTCTAAATTGTGCGCTAGGTTATCACACAAGATGATTGATCACTTCGGCTTGCCATATGCCTGTGTCATGGATCAATGTGGTAACGGAAAGATTGTCGATCTTGTGCGCCATCGCCTTGATCGGGGTGAGGCCCAATGCCTGTTGAACCTGAGTCAGGATCACGCCGAAATGGGCGACGGCAATAATATGCCCCGTCGGGTATGCCGCATTCATGGAATCCACAACTGCCTGTACCCGCAGTGCGGTCTGGTTCCAGCTTTCTCCCCCTGGTGCCGCAATCTCGCCGGGTGTTTCCCAATAGGCGCGTGACAGCTCGGGATCGCGTGCGGCGACCTCTCGGAAATGCATGCCGTCCCAGACCCCAAAGTGCAGTTCGCGCAGATCACGGGCGTGTGGCAGACGGATACGCTCTTTACCTTCCAGGGCATCGGCGGTTGCCGTACAACGGATCAGATCCGAGGAAATGAGTTGCGCCGCATCCGGTAAATAATCATGCAAACGCGCCAGTCGCTCTTTTTCAGATAGATCTGCAGGTACATCGCGCCATCCGACCAACGTTTTTTCGTGCGTCGGCCCATGCCGGACCCAATGCCAGACGGTCATGGCAAGGACCCTTTCAAAACCTGGGGCAGGCCTGCCACAACCATTACGGCCAATGTGGCTTCGGCGGCCAGTGCAATGTTCAACCGCCCCTGTGCTTCGCGAAACTGGCGGGCCAGCTTGTTGTCCGGCACGATTCCGTGTCCCACTTCGTTTGATACGATGACCCAGGTGGCGGGACAGGTTTGCAGGGCTTTGATCAAAGCGGCCTGCGCGGCAGCGAGATCGTTACCTGCCATCATATGATTGCTCAGCCACATTGTTGCGCAGTCGATCAACAACACTTGTTCGGAACGGGCGGTTGTCAGGGTTGCAGTCAGATCGAGCGGCTCTTCCACCGTAACCCATCGGTCGTCCCGGCGGTTTTTGTGGATCTGGACCCGTGCGGCGACCTCATCATCAAATATCTGACCGGTCGCGATATAGGTCAGAGGCCGATCATAGGATTCTGCCAGTCTCTCGGCCCAAAGAGATTTTCCAGATGCAGCCCCGCCAAGTACAAAGGTCGACATAGATCGCATCTTTTACCTTTCCCAAACTCAGACGGCCTGTCCGTGGGTACACAATGGCGAGGACTGTCACAAGACAGGCTGAAACCAGCAATCGGGCGCAAATCCGCGCACCCGGCTGCGGAGTCCCGATGATCCCGTCACTGCGTTCAGGAAACGCGCAAAGCCCGGTATGATGCAAGCCTGAAACCCGCGGGGGCTGGCACTGACCACCTATGGCGCATATGCTTTATGCAGACAAGACATGCACAGGGGCGCATCATGCTGGCAGGTAAACACATTTTGCTGATCATCGGCGGTGGAATCGCAGCGTTTAAATCGCTGGATCTGATCCGTCGCTTGCGCGAACGCGGGATGGATGTCACGCCGGTTCTGACCCGTGCAGGCCAGGAATTCGTCACGCCGCTTTCTGTGTCCGCATTGGCGGGGAACAAGGTTTTCCGCGATCTGTTTGATCTGGGGGATGAGGCCGAAATGGGCCATATCCAGCTAAGCCGCGTCGCCGATTTGGTTGTTGTTGCTCCCGCGACGGCGGATTTGATGGCGAAAATGGCGCATGGTCAGGCGGATGACCTTGCCTCAACATTGCTGTTGGCAACAGACACGCCCGTGCTGATTGCCCCGGCGATGAATGTACGGATGTGGGATCATGCGGCGACGCAACGCAATCTGATGACTTTGCGCCAGGATGGAATCACGTTTGTTGGCCCGAATGAGGGCGATATGGCCTGCGGCGAATTTGGACCAGGCCGTATGGCAGAACCATTGGAGATCGTTTCAGCGGTTGAAGATGCCCTCAGCGATGGACCGCTCAAGGGCAAACGCATCCTCGTGACCTCTGGGCCAACTCATGAACCGATTGATCCCGTCCGCTATATTGCCAACCGTTCATCCGGCGCGCAGGGGGCTGCCATAGGTCGCGCTTTGGCCGCGATGGGGGCCGACGTGGTGTTTGTCACTGGCCCTGCCGATGTCCCCCCCCCTGACGGAGTCGAGGTGATCCCCGTGCAGACAGCCAAACAAATGCTGGAAGCGGTTGAGGCGGCGCTACCGGTTGACGCGGGCATTTTCGCTGCCGCCGTGGCCGATTGGCGTATTGAAGGGGCGAGTGATAGAAAGTTGAAGAAATCCAAAGACGGTTTGCCTGTGCTGAATTTTGCCGAAAATCCAGACATCCTGAAAACCGTGAGCCATATGAAACAGGGGCGTCCGCCGTTGGTGATCGGCTTTGCCGCAGAAACCAATGACGTGCTGAGCAATGCCACCGCCAAAAGAGCCCGCAAAGGCTGTGACTGGATTTTGGCCAACGATGTCTCGCCTGAAACCGGCATCATGGGTGGCAGCGAGAATGCTGTCACGCTGATCACTGAAACCGGTTCGGAAAATTGGCCGCGCATGGGCAAGGACGCAGTCGCTCGAGAACTTGCATTGCGTATCGCCAGGGTTTTGGGTTGATTTGCTCCATTAATATCAAGTGAGGCGGCCCATCACCAGCGACCGCAAAATCCGTCACACGCAGCAGGAAGGTCTCGATCAGCGCAAATGCGCGGCTGTCGTCTGTAATGAACGCAACCGCGACACCCTTGGCCGTGAAGCCAAACACCTGCTGGGGAACGCGCTCAAGCTTCCATTTCTTTACGTCGCCCGACCTGTACAAGCTGTTCGCTGCTTCAAGCCGCGATCACTGCCTGGCCGACATCGTAATCTGGCGCACCCCGAGAGTTGTGCCGATGTCGCCAGACGACATGCCCTTTTCGCCGCCTTGATAGGTAAGCGAAAGGCATCCAGGCAGGTGGACTGATTAAGGGTGGCAAAGGCGTTGAGTGCGCGACCATTCTCTACAAATCATGAAATATTGATATAATGAAAGGCCATCAAATATTTTCTGAAAATCTATGTGCTGTGCAGAAGGGAGAAACGGCATTACCCCAGAGGCCGATGTTCTATTTTTCGGAGGTTTGGAAACTGCCGCAAACGGTTGTTTGATAGCGTCGCCGAAGGTCCATATAGATACACCGAACACCGGAGAATGAATATGCAGATAAAAGTCATCGACCCAAGATTGTTTGACTGGGGCTTGCCGGATTTTCAATCAGAGGGCGCAGCGGCCATTGATCTGGTCGCCTGTCTGGATGACAAACTTTATATCGAAGCCCAGGCTCCTGCCGTTCTGGTCAATTCGGGGATTGCGATCTCATTTGATGACCTTTCATTGGCGGGGCTCGTGCTGCCCCGGTCTGGTCTGGGACATAAAAAGGGATTGGTTCTGGGAAATACGGTTGGATTGATAGATCCTGACTATGATGGCGAAATACTGATAAGTGTCTGGAACCGGAACGCGATCGGCACCGCGCCGGTTGAAATCCGCCCGGGCGAGCGCATTGGCCAAATGGCATTCGTATCCGTTGTGCGCCCCACCTTTGAGGTTGTCGATGAATTCACCCGTAAGACCGCGCGTGGTGCGGGTGGTTTTGGTTCGACCGGAGTAACGTGATGCTGCTGGTATTGGTCTTGTTGGGCGCGATCTGGTTCGGCGGCGACAAGATGGGGATTGCCCGCGAAACCAGACTGTCGATTCTGGGGTTGGTCTTCATAGCAGTATTGGGGCTCCAGATACTTTTGCCAGAAACCAACCCGTTGCGCCAGGCGACCGGAGGCAGTGCAGGCCTTTGGCTTGTTCTTGGCGGATTTTCGGCCTTGTTCTGGATCTATCGTCGCGGCCTCTTGCATCTGCGTGCGCGTGCATCCGCATATGGCCCAGAAGACGAAAAAAAGCCAATGACTTTCAGCGATACAGAATTGAAACGCTACGCACGCCACATAGTCTTGCGCGAGATTGGCGGCAGCGGGCAGAAAGCAATGAAGAATGCGAAGGTGCTGGTCATTGGTGCCGGCGGTCTGGGTGCGCCTGCCTTGCAATATCTGGCAGCGGCCGGAGTCGGCACACTTGGGGTGGTCGATGATGATGTGGTGGAAAACACCAACCTGCATCGGCAGGTCATCCACATTGACGCGAACATTGGCATGCCCAAGGTGTTCTCTGCACAGGCACAAATCGAGGCACAAAACCCCTTTGTCACCGTGCGCCCCTATCACCGCCGATTGAGCATTGAGATAGCTGAGGAATTGATCGCTGAATATGATCTGGTTCTTGATGGCACTGATAATTTCGAAACCCGATACTTGGTCAATGCGGCCTGTGTCGCCACTGCAAAACCACTTGTTTCCGGTGCGCTCAGTCAATGGGAGGGACAGATTTCGGTCTTTGACCCTGCAAGGGGTGCCCCTTGTTATCAGTGTATTTTTCCGCAGGTACCTGACGCAAATCTCGCCCCAAGTTGCGCCGAAGCAGGTGTGATCGGGCCGCTGCCCGGGGTTGTTGGATCAATGATGGCGATTGAAGCGATCAAGGTAATCACCGGCGCAGGCAGTTCTGCACGGGGCAAAATGCTCATCTATGATGCGCTCTACGGCGAAAACCGTACCATTCAGATCGCGCGTCGCTCTGATTGTCCCACCTGTGGCACGATCTGACCTAAACGGGCCAAATCGCTGCGATGCAATTGCAACCTGTTTCGTGCAGGCATAGCTTCGCGGCAAAGGAGACATCAATGACAAATCCCCTGCTTGCCGACTGGAATACACCGTTTCAAATTGCACCGTTTGATCTGATTTCAGATGATGATTTTGCACCTGCTCTGGAAGAAGCGTTTGCACAGCATAACAGTGAAATTGAAGCAATCGCGCAGAACACGGATGCACCAACTTTCGCCAATACGATCGAAGCTCTGGAAGCGGCTGGCAGTGCCTTGGAAAAGGTATTGTCTGTGTTTTTTACCGTTGCAGGGGCAGACAGCAATCCCGCGCGCGAAGACTTGCAACGCGCCTTTTCCCCCAGGTTGGCCGCTCACTTCGCGGAAATTTCGAGCAACAAAGCATTGTTTCAACGTGTGGCCGCGGTTTGGGAACAGCGAGACTCCCTGAACCTGAGCGATGAACAGGCCCGCGTCTTGATGCTGGAACACCGTGGGTTCATACGGGCAGGGGCGGCACTGTCCGGCCCGCAGGAAACCCGTATGAAAGAGATCAAGGGGCGGCTTGCCGTACTTGGAACGCAATTCACCCAAAACCTGCTGGCGGATGAACGCAACTGGTTCTTGGAACTGGCTGAGGATGATCTCGAAGGATTGCCGGATTTCGTCATTGATGCGGCACGCGCGGCGGGGGCGGAAAAGGATGTTGATCGACCGGTAGTGACCCTGTCACGGTCCTTGATTACACCGTTCCTGCAAAGCTCATCGCGTCGTGAGTTGCGCAAGAAAGCATTTCTCGCCTCGGAAGCACGCGGGGCAAATGGTGGCGAAACTGACAACCGGGCTATCGCTGCCGAAATTTTGGCGCTGCGCGAAGAACGCGCCAATTTGTTGGGGTACGACACCTTTGCTGCCTACAAACTTGAAACCGAAATGGCCAAGACCCCCGAGGCGGTTCGTAAGTTGTTGATGGATGTCTGGGAACCGGCCAGACGTCAGGCGAACAAGGACGCCGAGGTGTTGACCGCGATGATGCGCAATGATGGCGTGAACGATGATCTGGCCCCCTGGGACTGGCACTATTACACAGAGAAGCGCCGTAAGGTTGAACATGATTTGGACGAAGCAGCCTTAAAGCCTTATTTCCAGTTGGAGCGCATGATTGAGGCTGCCTTTGACTGTGCCACGCGTCTGTTCGGGCTGGAGTTCAAGACCCTGGACGTGCCGCTGTATCATCCGGACTGCCGCGCCTGGGAAGTCACCCGCGACGGCAAGCATGTAGCGGTGTTCATTGGCGATTATTTCGCCCGCGGTTCCAAACGTTCGGGCGCGTGGTGTTCAGCGATGCGCGCGCAGGCGAAGTTCCCCAAGGATCAAACGCCAATTGTCATCAACGTATGCAATTTTGCCAAGGCCGACCCTGCGTTGTTGTCCTACAACGATGCCCGCACCTTGTTTCACGAATTTGGCCATGCGCTGCACCAGATGTTGTCAAATGTGACCTACGAAAGTGTGTCGGGGACCTCGGTGGCTCGTGATTTTGTTGAATTGCCCAGCCAGCTTTTCGAACATTGGCTGGAAGTGCCCGAAGTGCTGCACAAATTTGCGACGCATGCCAAAACGGGTAAAGCAATGCCACAAGAGATGCTTGATAAGGTACTGGGTGCTGCAACCTTTGATATGGGTTTCCAGACCGTGGAATACGTGGCCTCTGCCTTGGTCGATCTGGCGTTTCATGACGGCCCTGCCGTGGTTGACCCTATGGCGAAACAGGCCGAGGTCCTGGCCGGGCTCGGTATGCCTGAAGCCATCCGCATGCGCCACGCTACACCACATTTCGCCCATGTCTTTGCGGGGGATGGATATTCCAGTGCCTATTACAGCTATATGTGGTCCGAGGTGATGGATGCGGATGCATTCGATGCATTCAAGGAAGCCGGAAGCCCCTTTGATGCAGAGCGTGCCAAGGCGTTGGAAACCCATATCCTTTCGAAAGGTGGATCGCAGGATGCAGCCGAACTTTACGTCGCATTCAGAGGCAGGTTGCCGGGGGTCGAGGCTTTGTTGAAAGGGCGCGGTCTGGCGGCCTAATATCCCAACTCACGATTCACAAGGTTGAGAAATGGCTCACCCGCTTCGCCGCGTCGGATGTTTTCCACAACAGCTTCACTGGCTGTTGTGGCACGCGTTTCGGCGGCAATATGCGGTGTCACGGTTACCTTGGGGTGCGCCCAATAGGGATTGTCTGTGGGCAATGGCTCGACCCGGAATACATCCAGCGTTGCATGGGAAATGTGACCGGTATCCAATGCGGCAAGCAAGGCGTCATCATCAATCAACGGCCCGCGGCCAGGGTTGATGATAAACGCACCTTTTGGCATCATGGCGAGGGTTTCGGCGTTCAGCGTATTTTCCGTTTCCGGTGTCTTAGGCAGTAACAAAACCGCAATTTCTGCAAGCGCCAGCGCTTGTTTCAAACCCTCTTGCCCAAACAGACATTGTACACTTTCGACAGTTTTTTCGCTGCGTGACCAGCCTGCCACGCGAAACCCGATGCCAAGAAGCATCTGTGCCACCGCTGTCCCCAATGCGCCGAGACCCAGTATCACCACCTGACGCTGATGTGCCAAGGGCGGGATGCGCGGGGCCCATTTGGCATCGTTGCGGGTAATGTCCGTATCAATTCCCAGATGATAACGCATCACATGCCCTGTCACCCATTCTGCCATCCCCTGGGTCAGGCCGGGATCAACCATTCGAGCAAGCGGAACCTTGAGGGTATCGTTGCCGACGATCCCTTCGACTCCGGCCCATAGATTCAAAACCGCTTTGGCACGGGTATAGGGCGTGAAATCCTGCAAGGTACTGTTGGGCGCATAGACGATATAATCGACTTCTTCCGCAGGTATCTGCGGTGCCAGATGCGCTGTGATGCCCGCCTTTGCCAAGGCTTCCTTCAAGGGACGTTCATAGGTTTCCCAGCGTTCGGGGCGGGCGGCAAAAAGGATGTTCAGGGGCATTGGCTACCTCGGTCTGTGGACATGGGCGGATTGGACAAGGCCGAAAGCAAGCAAAAGCACGAGCATCGCAGAGCCACCATAGCTGACAAGGGGCAGAGGAACACCGACAACAGGGGCCATTCCCATGACCATCGACATGTTTACCGCGAAATACAGGAAAAAGTTCAGTGCAATGCCCAGCGTCAGAAGCGAGGAAAACCGGTCCTTGTTCCGGATTGCCGTGACCACACAAAAGAGAATGATCAACGCATATATCCCCAGCAGGGAAATGGCCCCGACAAAGCCGAATTCCTCGGCCAGCGTGGTAAAGATGAAATCGGTGTGTTTCTCGGGTAGAAAATTCAACCGTGATTGCGTTCCCTGCATGAAACCGCGCCCCGTCCAGCCACCGGACCCCAGCGCAATCTTTGATTGTGTGATGTGATACCCGGCACCCAAAGGTTCGGCGGCAGGATCAAGGAAGGTATCAATCCGTCGGTATTGATAGTTGTTCAACAACTGCCAGCTTGTCCCGCGTGATTGAAACACGGCCGTTACCAGCCCTACTCCCGCGGCGATAACGACCGCGAAATAGGCCCAGTGCACGCCTGCCAGAAACATCAGCCCCGCACCGGCTGTCAGCAACAGGATCGAGGTGCCGAGGTCGGGCTGTTCCAGCACCAGTGCAGTGGGCAGAAAAATGATGAGAACAGGCAGCAATACCCAGAACGGACGCGAGACTTTTTTCGCAGGCAGCCAATCGTAATAGGCAGCCAGAAACATCACCAGTGTGATTTTCATCAGCTCTGACGGCTGTAGATCCATGAACCCAAGATCAAGCCAGCGTTGCGATCCCTTGCGCGCCTCCCCGATCAACGCCACCAAGACCAGGAGGATCAAGGAGACGCCATAAGCGACGCCAGACAGGTTGCGCCAGAACCAGATCGGCACCATAGCAACGGCCATCATGATCGCCAGACCCAGAGCGAAACGTTTCATCTGCGGTTCTGCCCAAGGGGAGAACGATCCCCCGGCGACCGAATAAAGCATCAGGAATCCGATGCCACAGACCGATACCAACAACAACGCCAGAGGCCAGTTGAGGTGCAGGATCTTGCGAAATCCCGTTGGGACAGATTTGACGGTATATTCAAGATAGCTCATGCTTGGTCTTTTCCGTCGATCGCTGCCTCTGGCTTGACATCGCGCAAGCGGTTCTGCTGGGTCTTGATACGCGCCCGGTCGCCTTTTGGATAGGCGCTCAGGCTTGGCTCCCCCCCGGCCAGGGCTTGTAACAGCACATCGCGGGCAATGGGCGCGGCAGCTGTCGACCCTCCGCCGCCATGTTCCACCAGAACCGAAACCGCATAGCGCGGTTTGTCAAAAGGCGCAAAAGCCACAAAAAGGGCGTGGTCGCGTCTCTCCCATGGGAGATCGGCGTTACTGGTCACCCCACGTGCACGTTCGGCAGCAGTAATGTTGCGCACCTGGCTGGTGCCGGTCTTTCCGGCCATGCGCCATTCATCTGCAATGATCCTGCTGCGGTATCCGGTGCCGCGCCTGTCATTAACAACTTCGTACATGGCACGGCGCATTTTTTGCAGGTTGTTGTCGTTCAGATTGAGCGAGGCACCGGTGCCCAGGGGTTGTTCGACCCCATCGACGGATTTGATCAACCGTGGCGTGATCATGCGACCTGTGGCAATCCGGGCGGACATCACGGCCAGTTGCAGCGGTGATGCCAGCATGAAACCCTGACCGATAGAGGCGTTGACCGTGTCGCCGATTACCCAGTCCGCCCCTCGCGTGACTTTTTTCCAGCTCTTGGTGGGCGTCAGCCCTGAGTTGACTGAAGAAAGCGCTAATTCGTGCCGGATCCCCAGACCAAAGCGGTTTGCCATGGCAGTGATTTTTTCGATCCCGACCTTCAACGCGAGATCGTAATAATAGACATCACAGGATTGTTTGAGTGAATTCCCCAGATCAACCCAACCGTGGCCGGCGCGTTTCCAGCAGTGGAACTTGCGTCCAGCAACCTCAAGATGGCCGGGACAATAAACGGTGTCATCCGGTCCGATCAACCCTTCTTCAAGTGCTGCCATTGCTGTCATCATCTTGAAGGTCGATCCGGGCGGATAGGCACCCTGCACCGTCTTGTTCACAAGCGGGCGGTATTTCGAGTTCAGCAGCGGATCATAATTGGCGGAAGAGATTCCACCGATGAACAGATTCGGATCATAGCTGGGTGCAGAAGCAATCGCGGCCAGATCGCCGTTTTCGCAATCAATGATCACGACAGCGGCGCTTTCATCCGCAAGACGTGCCTGGACATAGCCCTGTAATTTGGAATCAACGGTCAATTGCAAATCCGCGCCCGATTGCCCCTCGCGTCGGTCCAGTTCGCGCATCACGCGACCTGTGGCGTTGACCTCGACCTGTTTTGTGCCCGCGGTGCCACGCAAAGCATCCTCGGCGCGGGCTTCGACGTTGATTTTACCGATTTGGAAGCGCGGGATGCGCAGCACCTGATCGGGATTTTCCAACGCATCCAGATCTTTTTGGCTGACACGGCCGACACGACCTACCACATGGGCAAAGTCCGACCCGCGTGGATAAACCCGTGTCAGGCCGACCTCCGGTGTGACACCGGGCAAGGCGGGGGCGTTCACGCTGACCTTGCTGACCTCATCCCAACTGACGCCTTCAACAATGGTGACAGGCAGGAACGGAGCGGAGCGTTTAAGCTCTTCCAGGGCACCTTCGTAAGTTTCCAGGTCGATGTCGATCACTTGAGAAAGCCGCGCCATCACAGCATCCACATCTCCCGCATCCTCGCGCACCATGACAATGCGATAGGAAGGTATGTTTTCGGCCAGACGCACGCCGTTACGATCAAAGATCTCTCCGCGTGCAGGCGGAATAAGCCGGATGTTGATCCGGTTTTCTTCGGCGAGCAGACGGAATTGATCGGCTTGATCCACTTGCAGATAGCGCATGCGGGCGCCTAACCCGCCCATAAAGAGCAACTGCGCGCCGCCCAGCAACGCGGCGCGACGGGTTAACTTGGCATGGCTTGCGTCATTTTCTGCGCGGTTGCGTCTCATGCGGTTGCTTCCTTCATAGACGCGAACCCAAAGTGTCAAGATCGCCGGGCGTCCCCTTGCGTACGCCCATCAACGAATGGGTCACAGCTACGATCATGGGGTAGACAAGCAAACTCAGCGCCAGTTCGGACAGGCTCAGTGAGAGGCTGGGCAGATCAATCAGCACGATGGCCAGTACAACGCGGTAGCCCAGCGTCACACCAATAATGATCACGCCAACCGTGATCCATTCTGCGGCAAAATTCGCATCGCGCAAAGAGCGCGCACGGCTTTTGAGATTTTCGCAGCCGACCAGCGCCAACAAAGCCCAAAGACCTGGTGGACGCTGCAGCAGCAAATCCGCTAGCAGGAATGCCATGGCCAAGACCAGCGCGGGCACATAATCCGGGCGGCGCATGCTCCAGGCCAAAGCAAAACAGAACAGGATGTCGGGGCCGGCCCAACGGCGCGGAACCGTTTCAAGCGGCAGGAGATGGAAGAACAGGATCAACAGTGTCAGCAGCAAAAAGGACGCCCGCATCAACCAGACTCGGGTTTGTGACAGATCATTCATTCTGTCGCCACCTCTGCTGAGTCGTTCAAAGGGCCTGTCGGAGTGATCACCCGTGCAGTGTCCGTCACGCTTTCCGTTCCATAGTGACGCAGTACCCGCAGAAATTCGAGCCGTTCGTAATCCGCCGCCAGACGCACCCGAAGACGTCCGCCGGGATCTGCCGCAACCTGTCCGATCAACAATCCAGCAGGGAAAACCCCGCCATCGCCCGAACTGATTACACGGTCACCGGGGCGGATCAGGTCGGGGTTTTCCAGAAAATCGATGGGCGGTGCGATAGAGTTGTCACCTGCCACGATCGCCCTTTGTCCCGAAGGCTGGATCGTTGCGGGAATCCGGCTGGTCGCGTCGGTTAACAGGATTACCCGTGACGTATTTTCTGCCACGCCCGAGATGCGTCCGACGAGCCCGATACCGTCCATCGTTGCCCAGCCATCGACCAGTCCATCCCGCGCCCCGACGTTCAGCAGGACCGATTGACGAAAGGGTGACCCACTGTCCGCCAGCACCACACCGGTGATAAAGGTCAGCCGAGGATCGAGCCTTACCTTGTTGAGGTCCAACAATCGTGCATTTTCCTGTTCCAGTTGCAGGGCGGCTTCTTTCCATGCCTGCATCTGACGCAGTTCACTGCGCAGCTCCTGGTTTTGCTCGACCAGACGTTGATAGGATTGGAAATCACGCAGCAGATTGACCGTACCGGTCACAGGAGCCATCGCCCAATCGAGGTTGGGTACCAGCGTGTCGGTGATTTGGGCGCGAAACCGCTCTACCCGTGGACTGTCGATGCGCCAAAGCAAAAACACGGCGGCCAGCAGCAGGAATAATACAGCCAGCAGTAACCGGCGTAACGGCCCGGTGTAGTCACCTGAATTTGAACGATCGCTTGCCATGTCCCATGCGCTCCTGCCCGAACTTGCGGGCTTGCCCTAGTCTAGCAAAAATCAGCTGTCGTAGTCGATGGCGTGGCGCAGTTGTTTTTCGTATTCCAATGCCTTGCCGGTGCCCAGAGCCACGCAATTGAGCGATTCATCTGCGATGGATACAGCAAGTCCCGTCTGTTCGCGCAATGCCAGATCCAGATCACCCAGCAGCGCACCGCCCCCGGTGAGCATGACGCCACGATCAACAATATCGGCAGCAAGGTCCGGTGGGGTGGTTTCCAGCGCGGTCATCACCGCTTCGCAAATCTGTTGCACAGGTTCGGCTAGGGCTTCGGCGATTTGCGCCTGCGTCACTTCGATTTCCTTTGGCACACCGTTCAACAGGTCGCGACCGCGGATTTGCATCGAGGTCCCGCGTCCGTCGTCAGGCATGCGTGCGGTGCCGATGGATGTCTTGATCCGCTCTGCCGTGGTTTCGCCGACCAACAGGTTTTGCTGACGTCGCAGATAGCTGATGATTGCCTCATCCATCCGGTCGCCACCAACACGAACCGAGCGGGCATATACGATGTCGCCAAGCGACAGCACCGCCACTTCGGTCGTCCCGCCGCCGATGTCGACAACCATGTTGCCTGTCGGATCAGTGATCGGCATGCCAGCCCCGATGGCGGCGGCAATCGGTTCTGCTATGAGGCCGGCGCGACGCGCGCCCGCAGACAGGACCGACTGGCGGATCGCGCGTTTTTCAACCGGCGTGGCACCATGTGGCACGCAAACGATGATCTTGGGCTTTGAAAAGGTCGACCGCTTGTGAACCTTGCGAATGAAATGCTTGATCATCTCTTCGGCAGTATCAAAATCGGCAATCACGCCTTCGCGCATCGGGCGGATCGCTTCGATTGAGCCGGGAGTACGGCCCAGCATCAGTTTGGCGTCTTCTCCGACAGCCAGAACTTTCTTGACGCCATCCTTGATGTGATAGGCAACCACCGATGGTTCTGACAGGACTATACCACGGCCTTTGACATAGACCAATGTATTCGCAGTACCCAAATCAATCGCCATATCCGACGAAAATAGCCCACGGAGGTTACCAGAGAATTTCATGCGCCCATGCACCTTGTAAAAGTCATATTGGCCCGCGACTCTAAGAAGGCGGGCTGTGCGCCCTTATAGGCATGGGCTGATCCATGTGAAAGGGGCTGTTTTTCAGGCTTGGGCATCATGCCGCTGATCGGATAAGCTGCGCGAATTATCAATTTCGCGGAGCGATCAAAATGAAAAAAATCCAGAGCCTTGGCGTGCATCACATTACGATTACCGGTGCCGACAGACAAACCAGCATAGATTTCTGGGAAGGCCTGCTTGGGATGCCCTTTGTCTTCGAACAACCAAATTTGGATGATCCCAACCAAGGCCATTTGTATTTTGATCCCGGCGACGGTCGTTTGATCACCATCTTCACCAATGAAACACGCAAAAAGGTGCATGATCGGACACCCATGGATCCCGGATGTGTGCATCACCTCGCATTCGAGGTGGATCGCGCGATGTTTGATCAGATCGAAGCCCGCCTGGCCGAGCGCGGTATCAGCAATACAGGGGTCAAGGACCGGGGTTTCATGCATTCGATCTATTTCAATGACCCTCTGGGACTGTTGATTGAATTGGCGTGCTATACCTTCATTCCGCCACGCGGATCCAGCCACGCGGAGGTGATGCTTGAAGCGCATAAATTGCGAGTCGAACGAGGGGCTCATGCAATCGAACGTGAACACCTGGCCGATGCAGCCGTATTGATCGTTGAAAGGTCGCAGGCATCATTGTCAGGGGACCGAAACGCTAAAAACCCTTACTGAAGATAGGGGCGGGTGGGGATCCGACCCCACCCACCTTGCTTCAACCAACATCCTTGTAGTTGATTTCGCGCTTGTCAGTTCCGCCCTTCTCTCGCCGGACCAACAGACGGTTCAATGCATGAATATAGGCGCGGGTGGAGGCCACAACCGTGTCCGTATCTGCGGATTGCCCCGTTACGATGCGCCCGTCTTCCTCCATGCGTACGGAAACCGTCGCCTGCGCATCGGTGCCTTCGGTCACGGCATGCACTTGATACAATTGCAACCGTGCCTCATGCGGGACCAGTGCCTTGACACAATTGAACGCGGCATCTACCGGGCCATCACCGGTCTGTTCCGTGGTTTGTTCGACGCCGTCTGTACTCAGGGTCATGCGAGCCTGGTTGGGCCCCTCGGTGCCACAGACGACGTGCATTGATATAAGCCTGACACGGTCTTCTTCGGGATCGGTCGAGGTTCGCATCAAGGCGATCAGGTCATCTTCGTAGATTTCCTTTTTGCGATCCGCCAATTCCTTGAAACGAACGAAGACATCCTTGAGCTGGTTGTCACCCAATTCGAAACCGAGATCTTCGAGCTTTGAGCGCAATGCCGCGCGACCCGAATGTTTGCCCATGACGATATTCGTCTCTGACAGGCCGACATCTTCGGGCCGCATGATTTCAAAGGTTTCGGCGTTCTTCAGCATGCCGTCCTGATGGATGCCGCTTTCATGCGCAAAAGCGTTCTTGCCGACGATGGCCTTGTTGTATTGGACAGCAAAGCCGGAAACCGACGCAACCCTGCGTGAGATGTTCATGATTTTGGTTGCATCGATGCCCGTTTGATAGGGCATGATGTCGTTGCGCACGCGCAGGGCCATGACAACTTCTTCAAGCGCGGTATTCCCGGCGCGCTCACCCAGACCATTGATGGTGCATTCGATTTGTCGTGCCCCCGCTTCTACTGCTGCCAGACTGTTGGCCGTGGCCATGCCAAGGTCGTTATGGCAGTGGGTCGCAAAGACGATCTCGTCAGCGCCGGTCACATTTTCAATCAGTTTGCGGATCAAATCGGCGCTTTCGCGGGGCGCGGTATAGCCCACAGTATCGGGGATGTTGATCGTGGTGGCCCCGGCCTTGATGGCGATCTCAACCACGCGATGAAGATAGTCCAACTCAGTCCGGGTAGCATCCATCGGGGACCATTGCACATTTTCACAGAGGTTGCGGGCATGGGTGACGGTGTCGTGAATACGTTCGGCCATTTCATCCATGGTGAGGTTCGGAATAGCGCGGTGCAAAGGCGAGGTGCCTATAAAGGTGTGGATGCGCGGTTTGCGGGCATGTTTGATCGCGTCCCAACAACGATCGATGTCGCCGAATTGTGCACGTGCAAGCCCACAGATGGTGGAATTCTTGCTGTTCTTGGCAATCTCGCTGACGGCGGCAAAATCGCCTTCGGATGCAATCGGGAAACCTGCCTCGATAATATCGACGCCCATTTCATCTAACAGCCCCGCGATCTCCAGCTTTTCAGCATGGGTCATGGTGGCCCCGGGCGATTGTTCGCCATCACGCAACGTCGTGTCAAAGATCAAGACGCGGTCCTGTTTCTGCTTGTCAGTCATTTGAATGTCTTTCGTTCTGCTGTTTCAAATCCATGGCGCGGTAACGATCCCTCTGAGCGGACGCGCCCTAGATGGCACGCTCAGAGGCGGATTAGCAGCAGTAGGGTGGCACGCAGCAGCATCGCGTCAGAGCGCGATGTGGTCGGGATATGTGCTGCGTATGTCATGATGTCGTTTATACGGGGCTGTTTTCAAATGGGAAGGGGGAAATCGGGCCAGTTGTGTTGGCGCAGCACAGCGCAGAGACAAGGGCACCGTCACCCTGTTCCGCTTTGGCTTGCGGCGGACAGCGAGTTGGCCTTGTCCAGTTCTCTGGCCGCCAGTACCTGCGTGGGGCTCCAGCGTTTCTTGTCTTCGCAATTGACCTTTTGCGCCAGTGGCACTGAAGGACGCCTCAGCATGACGGCTCGTCACTTAACCGTAAACGTTTGGCCGATCAATGTTGAGATCAAGTGGTCTCGGATAAGGTGCACAATGGTCGTGTTCTTGCGTTTTTTCAGAATATTACGTGCGATGGAGAGCCTTGATATGCCCGGAAACCCTTCTTCACACCATTCAGGATGTCGAAGTAGGTAGGGAATCAGGCCCTGCCAGAGATGTCACAAGCGCCAAAGGGCAGCTTTTGATTGGTGATGAAGGTTCTGGACATAGGTTTGCATCGCCACACTGGTTAAGAGTGCTCCGCTTGGGCGAGCCGGTGGAGTTAACACAGCCTTGGAAGGTGGCGAAAAATCGACGTTAGAACCCACTGCCAGACCGCTCGAATGTCCGGTCTTTGCCGCCGTTCAGGGACAAGGAATTGTCGCAGGTTTGATATTGGTGTCGGCGGGTGAACAGACCCGACTGTTTTTGCAGACCATCAAGGGCCGAAAAACTTGGAAAAGATCAGATATGTTCGAGCGCCGTATTCCAGAATGGCTGCGTCACGCCCCCGCGCCTTCGGTGCGCGGGTTCGCAACCCTTTCCGCCTTTGAAGCAATTGCCCGCGGCATTCTCATCTCGGTTTTCCCAGTTGCGATGTATGACGCGCTCAAGGATGTTGCCTTGATCAGTTCGATCTACTTTGTGATTGGCGTCATCTCTTTGTTGGGCGGCCTATTGGTTCCCTTTCTGAACCGAGTGATTCCACGGCGTTGGATGTACAGCATCGGTGCGTCGGGTTTTGTCATGGGGTCATGTCTGGCTGCCTTTGGCGATCCGCAGATGATTGTGTTTGCACTTGCCCTGAATTCATTGGCAACAGTAATCACCTTTGTCTGCTTCAATGCCTATGTTCTGGATTACATCTCGCGGGTTGAACTGGGCAAATGCGAAACCCTGCGCATGTTCTATTCCGCTTTGGGGTGGACTGTGGGGCCGGTGCTGGGTGTGCTCTTGTGGGGCTGGTGGGAACCGGCACCTTTTCTGGTTTCAGGCATATCGGCGCTGATCATGTTGGGGGCATTCCTGTATCTGAGGATGGGCAACGGCAAGTTGATCACACGTGCCAGACGCGCGCCGACCAATCCAGTGGCTTACCTTGGTCGTTTCTTTCAGCAACCCCGGCTGATTGCGGGCTGGTTGTTTGCTGTTATCCGCTCCTGTGGGTGGTGGGCCTATGTTGTCTATCTGCCAATTTTTGCCGTCGAGAACGGATTGGGAGAAACGATTGGCGGGGTTCTGCTGTCAATTACGAATGCTGCTCTTTTCCTGTCACCTCTGATGCTTCGATGGATGCAAAAACGCTCTGTTCGTTACTCGGTTCAAACCGGGTTCATTGCCTGTGCAACATTGTTTTTGGCAGCGAGCTTTGTTTCTGCGGTTCCCATGGCCGCGATTGCCTTTCTATTTGTTGGGAGCTTTTTTCTGATCCTCTTGGATATCTGCGCGGGATTGCCCTTTCTGATGGCAGTCAAACCGTCGGAACGCACAGAGATGTCGGCAGTGTATTCTTCCTATCGTGACGTATCCGGCATCGCGACGCCCGGTGCTGCATGGCTCATCCTTTTGGCTGCGCCAATCTCAGCTATCTTTGCTGCGGCTGGAATTGCCAGTTTGTTGGCATGGGGTATTGCAGGACGTTTGCACCCCCGATTGGGGGAGGCCCGCTTGAAGCCGGCCAGTTAGCAAGCCGGCCCGTCAGCGCGAGTTTCTACCATTCTGCAATAGAACAGACCAGATGTCGGGGGTTTCGACCCCGGACGTATGTACGTGTGTGCCCGTTAATCATGTGATGCGCGGCTGTCGTCGGGGGCCTCTTGACGTTCGAACATGCCGTAGTCGCGGATCACATGGGCGATACGCAGATGGTAATCCGTAAAGATTCCGCCGCGGCCCTTGGCTTGCGCCTTGCGGTGCGCAGCAAGGGTACGCCATCGGGCGACGGCCTCTTCGTTTTCAAAGAAGGACAGGGACAACAACTTGTCCGGGTTGGTCAGGCTTTGAAAACGCTCGACGGAGATAAAGCCTTTGACCTGCTCCACCAGCGGACGCATTTCCGCCGCGATGTCGAGGTATTCGGTCTTTCGGTTCGGGTCAGGCGTGACTTCGAAAATGACGGCGATCATGTGGATGCTCCATGTGGTGATGAGAGCAGTTTCAGAAAGGTTTGGTCTTCGCGCAACCAGAACTTTTTCGATCGCGTGCATTCGTAGTTTTTGCGGCTCAAGGGAACAACAGCAAGTTTTTCGGGATAAGCCCCGAAGTCTGCACGCTCCTGGAAGGTGTGGATGCCAGGTGCAAGCGACGCTGATGTTTCGTGTGGGCCGCAACAATTGATGAGGTCGGCACCGCAGCGAGGGATCGTTTGACAATGGGTACGGGCGTACCGGTTCAAAAGGGTTATCTTGATCGGGTCGATTTCATATCGGATGATGCGCTTCGGCATGAAATGTCCTTTCTGTGCTGGCCCTGTTCTAGTGGATTGATCGGTGTGAATGCTTCGGCTACGGTCGAACTATGAAAGAAGGTCCGGACATATCCCGAATTGCGGCGCTGATCGGTGATCCGGCACGCGCCAATATTCTCACGGCGTTGATGTCGGGCAAGGCGCTGACAGCAACTGAACTGGCAGGCGAAGCAGGGGTCACCCTACAGACCGCCAGCGCCCATCTGGCCAAACTTGAAGCGGCAGAGATGATTGCCAGTCGCAAATCGGGGCGGCACAAGTATTTCACGTTGCGCAGTGCTGATGTCGGGCATGCGATTGAGGCCTTGATGGGGCTCGCGGCCGGTGCGGGGCATTTGCGCATGCGGACAGGCCCCAGGGATGCCGCCTTGCGCGAGGCGCGGGTATGCTACAATCATCTGGCAGGTGCCAAGGGGATTGCGCTGTATCAGGGACTACTGGGGAGAGGAGTGCTGCGCGAACAGGGTGCAAAGGTTGTGTTGACCGACGCGGGCGCGGCGTTTCTGACAGGGTTTGGTGTGGACGTGGCGCGGTTGCGTAAATCCAAGACCCCTCTGTGCCGGTCCTGTCTGGATTGGTCTGCGCGCCAGACGCATCTGGCGGGCAGTGTCGGTCGCGCCTTGCTGGCGCGGATGGTCGAGATGGGCTGGGCCGAGCGGGTTGAAGGCACGCGGGTGGTGCGGTTTTCGCGCGCGGGCGAAAAAGGGTTCGCCGGGATGTTTGACAGCTAAAGCTGGCCCGCCTCCATCAAGGTGGCAAGGCCGTGCGCAAGGTATTCGGTGCGGAAGGAATGGCCGCCCTCGAAAAGGCAGTATTCAAGGACTTCGCCCGTGGGGTTGGTGCGGGTGCGACAGGTTAGCGCGCCGGATTTGGAGTAGCGGGACGGGCCGAAACTGCCAAATTTTTCATACATTGAAAGGGCTTCTTCGACCTCACCTTGTTTGGTTTCGCCAATGGGGCGACCTTTGATCGGCACGGTTTTGTCCTGACTGCCATGGATATGGACGATACTGGAAACCGGGGTCCGGCAGGTTTCGGGTGGCTTGAGCCAATAGGTGCCAGACAGCGGAATGAAGCCTGCGAATTTCGCCGGGTGCGAACAGGCGAGGTTCCAGACCATCATCCCGCCAGCGGAAAAGCCGGCAGCGACGATGCGATCGGGGTCAATGTGGTGATTGACAATCGCGTCGGTGATGACCGCGTCGAAATAGGCGAATTCTGCCGCACCGTCACTCTTCATCGTGCGCGGCCCATTGGGTAGGTCCCAGGTTCCGTTAAGGCCATGCATGGCAATCAGTGCAAATCCCGCGTCCGACACCATGCGGCGCAGCGAGCCATTTTTCATGACCCCCTGTGCGCTGCCACGATAGCCGTGTGACCATATGAGCGCTGGCACAGGCGTAGTGCCGTCGTGTGCCGAGGGCATGGAAATGCGGTAATGGCGGTTGCCCACTACGCAATCAGAGTCGGGACCGCAGGCGAAGGCGGGTGAGGCAAGAAACAGAAGGCAGGTGAGCAAAATGCGCATGGGGGATAATTGCGCGGGAAGGCGGGAGGCTCAAGTCACATGATTGTGGCAGGGCGGGATTGAATGGTGAACAATTGTGAGCTGTGGTGCATGTGGTCAGGGAGGGATTGAGTTTAAGGGCAAGATGAAGTCGAGGCGAAACTTCCGCAAGAAAATCACTTGGCAGAGTGACGAGGAGGCGGGGGGCAGCGCGTCTAACCTGGGTCGCGCCAGCGGTTGACAATGGGGTAACGGCGGTCCAGCCAGAAGGCCCCTTTGGTCAGGCGCGGCCCCGGTGCCGACTGGAAGCGTTTGTATTCCGAAATATAGATCAGGTGTTCGACCTTTTTGGCGATGGCGCGGTCGAAACCTGCCGCCACGCAATCCTCGATCGAGCCGTCCTGATCGACGAGGATGTTCAGCATGGCATCAAGATCGGGATAGTCAGGCAGGCTGTCGCTGTCCTTCTGATCGTCGCGCAGTTCGGCGGTGGGCGGTTTGGTGATGATGGTTTCAGGGATCATGGTGCCGGCAGGCCCCATCATCCAGTCGCGGTGGTTGGCATTGCGCCAGCGGCAGGTTTCAAACACCCGTGTTTTATACATATCCTTGATGGGGTTATACCCGCCCGCCATATCGCCGTAGATGGTGGCATAGCCCACCGCGACTTCGGATTTATTGCCGGTGGTCAGCAGCATTTCACCAAACTTGTTGGATAGGGCCATCAGCAGCAGACCGCGCAGGCGGGATTGGATGTTTTCTTCGGTCAGGCCAGTTTGGGTGCCTTCGAAAAGGGCGGCCAGCGTGTTGGTGATGGCTTGGCGGCCCTCGGAAATCGGCACGTAGTCATACCGGCAACCAAGCGCAGTGGCGACGGCCTCGGCGTCATCCAGCGAAGCCTGGGAAGTATATTCAGAGGGGAGCATCACACAGCGCAGGTTTTCGGGACCGATGGCATCTGCGGCGATGGTGGCGACGATGGCGGAATCGATGCCGCCCGACAGGCCCAACAGCACTTTCTTGAATCCTGTCTTGCGCATGTAATCGCGCAGGCCCAGCATGCAGACGCGGTAGTCGGCCTCGTAATTGTCAGGAAATGTCGCAAGCTGTTGTTCCACCACGCGCCAACCCTCTGGGGTGCGTTCCAGATCGACGTTGTGGATCATGGCGTCAAAGGCGGGCATCTGCATCGCCAGTTTGCCACCGGGGTTGAGCGCAAAGGACGCGCCATCGAACACCTGATCGTCCTGACCACCGACCATGTTGAGATAGATCAGCGGCAGCCCGGTTTCGATGACGCGGGCAACCATCATATTCTGTCGCGTTTCCATCTTTTCGCGGTAATAGGGAGACCCGTTTGGCACCAGCAGGAATTCCGCACCAGTTTCCGCCAGTGTTTCCGCCACATCAGGGTGCCAGGCATCTTCGCAGATCGGCGAGCCGATTCGGGTATTGCCAACAGCATAGGGGCCGCCCAGTGGACCGGCATCAAAGATGCGTACCTCGTCAAAGACGGTTTCGTTAGGCAGATCGTGCTTTAGCGTGCGTGAGGTGATTTTGCCGCCCTTGAGGATCAGATAGGCGTTGAATAATTCGGCCCCTTCAGCCCATGGGGCACCGATGGCCAGCGCGGGACCGTCGGCACAATCAGCGGCCAGTTTTTCGATATGGGACATCACATCAAGCTGAAAGGCGCGTTTCATCACCAGATCCTGCGCGTTGTAGCCGGTGATGAACATCTCGGGCAGGGCGACAAGGTCAGCGCCAGCCGCCTTGCCTGCCTGCCATGCCTCAAATGCCAGGGCGGCATTGCCGGCCAGATCGCCAACTGTCGGATTCAATTGACCCAGTGTGATACGAAATCGGTCTGCCATGGGACGGCCTCAACTTGTTTAGTGTTGCTGATGATGTAGCAGATCACGCCGGAGGGGAAAGGGGCATGAACCCTGACTGCGCAGTGGCCTAGCACGGCGGGAGTTGGTCAAAACCAGGAATATTGTCTAAAAACAGATGAAAGGGTTGTTTGTCCGCAACATGAAGTGCAGCTTTCAGGCCGCCCAACAGGTCGGGATCTTCCAGTGCCCCGACTTTGAGGACCAGTTTGCCGTCGGCGGGGCGGATGTGTAGAGATATGTATACCCCAGGTGCCGCAAAAATTGCGGTTTATCGGGTTCTCGGGCGCGGGATGTGTGAATTGTGCTGCGATGCCCTGGGTCCATTCAAACGGTCTTCAGGCCGCAACATGAAGTAAATCAGGCCACCTTCTGAAGAATACTGACATTCGCGGCAATGGCATTGCGCCTTGAACACCGATTTGGCAGTGACGCGATAGTGGCGGTCCCTGCATGAGCAGCAGCCTTTGACAGTCCGCGGGTTGGTCATTGATACACGCCCCTGTTGCGCCCGGATAAGTCCCGCCACCCAATTGAAAAGGCGTTGCCCCGTTCGCGGTCAAGCCTTAGGTTGAAGGCTAACAGCTCATTTTCTAGCTTGGATAGGTTCTTGATGTCCTTTCGTGCGATCCTTTTTAGTCTGATCTTGCTGCCCTTGCCTGCATTGGCCCAGAGCGGTGATGTGCAGACCAAGCAATACGAAGACGGTGGTATATATGAAGGCACCTTCAAAGGCGGGCTTCAGCACGGACAAGGCACCTACAAGCTGCCCAACGGTTATGAGTATTCCGGCACCTGGGTAGAAGGCGAGATCAAGGGGGAGGGAGTCGCACGTTTTCCCAACGGTTCGGTCTATGAAGGCAATTTTGAGCGCGGCAAACCGGACGGTTTTGGCAAGATTACCTTTGCCGATGGCGGCACCTACGAAGGTGAATGGCAGGCCGGCGCAATCATGGGGCAAGGCATTGCGATCTATGCCAATGGTGTGCGCTATGAAGGACAATTACGCAATGCCAAACATCACGGCAAGGGTGTGATGCAAAGCGCGGGCGGCTATGAATACAAGGGTGACTGGGTTGATGGCGTCAAGGAAGGCATGGGCACGATAACCTATCCTGACGGTGCGGTATATGAAGGTGAGATCAAGGCAGGCGAACGCAGTGGTACCGGGACCCTCAAGATGCCGGACGGATTGATTTATGTGGGCGAATGGAAAAACGGACAGATTGACGGTTCCGGAACGCTGACCCAGCCCAATGGCGATGTCTATGAAGGGATGTTGGTTGCGGGCCGCAGACAGGGCAAAGGCAAGGTCACTTACGAAAACGGCGATGTTTACGAGGGCGATTTCAGCGATGACCGCCGCGACGGACAGGGGATATTCACCGGCACAGACGGCTATGTCTATGCCGGATCATGGGTTATGGGTCAGATTGAAGGCGAAGGCCGCGTGACCTATCCAGACGGATCGATTTATGAGGGTCAATTTCGCAGCGACCTGGCCGATGGTACCGGCAAGATTACCTATCCAGACGGATCAACCTACGAGGGGGACTGGCTGGCCGGTGTGATCGAAGGGCAGGGGCGCGCGACCTATCCCAACGGGATTGTTTATGAGGGTGGGTTCAAGAACGCGCGCAACGATGGCCAGGGCGTGATGACCTATGCGGACGGCTACAAATATGAGGGTGAATGGCGCGACGGACAGCGTCACGGCATGGGTACTGCGACCTATCCAGATGGCACTGTATATGCAGGGCAGTTCGTGAACGGCATGCGCAGCGGGCAGGGAACGATCACGATGGCTTCGGGCTTTAGATACGAGGGAACCTGGGTTGATGGCGAGATCGAGGGCATGGGCACTGCGACCTATGCCAATGGCGACGTCTATGAGGGCGGGTTCAAGGCTGGCAAGCGACAGGGAGCCGGTACCATGCGCTATGCCTCGGGCGAAGAAACCAGCGGTGACTGGGAAAGTGGGGCGTTGAAGGAAGGTGGCTGATTGGGAGTGGCAGCTTCCCATCACAGGAAAAAACCCATCAGATGATGCAGAGATCGAACGCCGTCTGATGGCAGGCGGCATCGCCGGACTGGAGGAGGTCGCGGAAATTCTGGACGGGTTTCCGAACTGCAAAGACGGTTTGCCTTCGGGGCGATACTGGGTGAGGACTGCGGTAGATGTGGGGACGATTTCTGCGATTGAGTGGATGATCGCGAAAGGTACCGATCTGAATCTTGAGGATGGTGAAGGCGGCACGCCGCTGCATTCCTGCATCGATCGGGCCAAGGCCGACCGTCATGCGGTTCTCTCTATGTTGATCAAGGCGGGGGCTGATGTGAACATAAGGGGATTTAACAATTGGACGCCGCTTCATCTGGCAGCGATCCGTGATGACAAAAAGGCGATGCAGATATTGATGGACGCGGGTGCGGATAGGACGCGGCGCACGATAATAGATAACTATGCCACCCCTGCAGAAGAAGCGCGGAAATTGGGGCATAACGACTCTGCTGATTTTATTGACTGGTACAAAAAAGGCTGAGCGCGCCGGGGATCGAGAGGCATATCATGGATGATGTTGGTGATTTCCTGGAAAGTGTTGAACCCGCTCGCCGGCATAGGGAAGCCGCGCAGCTGGATGCGTTTTTCCGCGATGTGACGGGGTGGCAGCCGGTTTTATGGTCGGGATCGATGCTGGGTTATGGTCGCTATGATTACACCTATGCTTCGGGCCGCTCCGGGAGCTATTTCGCCACCGGATTTGCGCCGCGAAAGGCCAAGCTCAGCATCTATATCATGCCGGGGTATGCCGATTTCTCGGGTATTCTTGAACGGCTGGGCAAGCACAGCAAAGGCAAATCCTGTCTTTACCTGAACAAGCTGGAGGATGCCGATCTGGATGTTCTGGCCGATCTGGTGCGGGCGGGATTGGCGGATCTTGCCAAGAGCTGGCCGGTCCGTTCAACCTAACTGGACAATTTCGAGCTGTTGTGAGAAGCCTGCCGCTCGCAAGGAGATCATGCATGGCCAGCCCGACAACCACACGTTTCGCCCCCTCCCCCACCGGTTACATCCACGTGGGAAATCTGCGCACGGCGTTGATGAATTATCTGATCGCGCGCAAGGCTGGTGGCACGTTTATCCTGCGGATTGATGACACCGACCCCGAGCGCTCCAAAGAGGAATATGTTGACGGGATCAAGCAGGACCTCGAATGGCTGGGGCTGCACTGGGACCGGATTGAGCGGCAGTCGGCGCGACTGGAACAATATCATGCCGCTGCGGAGGACCTGCGCGCAAAAGGCCGGTTCTACGAAGCCTTTGAGACGCCGACAGAACTGGACCTCAAACGCAAGAAGCAACTGAACATGAGCAAGCCGCCGGTTTATGACCGTGCTGCGCTCTTGCTGACGGACGAAGAAAAAGACGCATTGCGCGCCGAGCGCGGCGATGGCGTTTGGCGTTTCAAACTGGAACAGCAGCGGATCGAATGGCAGGATGGTATTCTGGGAGACATCTCGATCGATGCGGCCTCTGTGTCTGATCCTGTGCTGATCCGCGGCGACGGGCAGATCCTGTATACCCTGGCGTCTGTTGTTGATGACACGGAAATGGGCGTGACCCATGTCGTGCGCGGATCTGACCATGTGACCAATACCGCGACACAGATTCAAATCATGCAAGCCCTGGGCCATGACCATCCGTCCTTTGCGCATCACTCTTTGCTGACAGGGCCGAAAGGCGAGGCGCTGTCGAAACGTTTGGGTGTTCTGGCCTTGCGTGATCTGCGCGAACAGGGAGTGCAGCCATTTGCGCTTTTGTCGTTGATGGCGCGTTTGGGATCTTCGGACACGGTTGAACTGCGTACGGATATGGCGGAGTTGATCGACGGATTTGACATCGACCGCTTTGGCGCTGCACCGACGAAATTTGATGAGAGAGACCTGTTTCCCCTGACCGGTCGCTATTTACAGACATTGGAGGTTGACGACGTCGCTGACAAGCTGGCTGCACTGGGGGTGCCAGAGTCAAAAACCGCGCAGTTCTGGGCCGTGACCAAAGAAAATATAGAAACGCTGGGCGATCTGGATACCTGGTGGGCGATGTGTCGTGACGGCGCTGATCCGGTGATCGAGGACGACGACAAGGACTTTGTCGCAGAGGCCGTCGCACTGCTGCCCGAGATGCCCTTTGATGAAAATACCTGGCGCAACTGGACGGCTACGGTCAAGGATGCGACAGGCCGAAAGGGACGTGGTTTGTTTCGCCCCTTGCGGCTGGCGCTGACGGGTCAGGAACACGGACCGGAAATGGCCGCGCTGATGCCACTGTTGCAGGTGATCAAGGCCAAGGAATGATACGCGCCTATCCAAAGCAATTGTAAATAGATCAAGAAGGGGGTTGGGTGTTGCCAGCCCCCTTTGTCATTCAGGAAAGATCCGTTTGTGGCTGAAGCCAAGTTTTTGAAAGGTAACCTTTTCGGCCATGTGGCAGTGATGTCGCTCACCGCGTCACTGGGATTGATGGCGGTTTTCATCGTCGACTTCGTCGACATGATCTTTATTGCGATGCTGGGCAAGGCGGAACTTGCAGCTGCCATAGGCTATGCTGGCGCCATCCTGTTTTTCACAACTTCCTTTGGCATCGGGCTGGGGATTGCAGCGGGCGCGCTTGTTGCGCGCGCCTTGGGCGCGGATAACGAAGCTTTGGCCCGCCAGCGCACGACTCATGCGTTGGGCTATGGATTGATCTTTGGTACAGGGTTTTCGGTCCTAGTCTGGCTGTGGCTGACGGAACTTGTTGCCATGCTTGGGGCGTCGGGGGAAACGGCCGCACTGGCCGTGCATTTTTTGCAGATCATCGTGCCGTCGATGCCTTTTCTGATTCTTGGCATGATGGGCAGCGCAGTCTTGCGCGCTCATGGCGATGCCCGCCGGGCAATGATGACAACGATCGCGGGCGGCGTTGTTAATGCTGTGCTGGATCCGATACTGATCTTTGGTTTGGACCTTGAACTGACGGGGGCGGCGATTGCCTCTGTCGTGGCGCGCCTGGTCATTTGTTACATGGCAATCTGGCCGCTGGTCACGATTTACGGTGGGATTGTTCGACCCAGGATCGGCGGCATGTTGCGCGACCTGAGCCCAATCCTCTCCATCGCCTTTCCAACGATTCTGGCGCAGATCGCCACTCCGGTAGGCCAGGCTTTTGTCACCCGTGCAATGGCAAACTATGGCGAGGAGGCGATTGCCGGGATGGCAATCGTCGGGCGGCTGACACCGGTTGCCTTTGGTGTGGTTTTTGCCCTTTCAGGGGCGGTCGGGCCGATCATCGGACAGAACTTCGGCGCGGGAAATATGGCGCGGGTAAAGGCGGGCTTCAACGCAGCAGTCCTGTTTGCCGCAGCCGTGATCCTGCTGGTTTCCTCAGTTCTCTTTGTGGCACGCGGGGCGATTGCGGATCTGTTCAGCGCAACTGGGTTGACCCGCGAACTGATTTTTTTGTTCTGTGGGCCGCTGTCGCTGGCATTCTTCTTCCCCGGCGTTCTGTTTGTGGCCAACGCGGCCTTTAACAATCTGGGGCGTCCGTTCCTGTCTACCCTGACCAACTGGGGACGCAATGCAGTGGCTCTGATTCCACTTGTTTTTATCGGTTCATGGGCGTTCGGTGCCCAGGGCGTATTGATCGGACAGGCCCTGGCAGGCGTGGTATTTGGCATTGTGGCGTGGGTGTTGGCCTTGCGTACCATCGGGCGCGGCATCGTTCCCATCGAAGACAAACAGAATTTGTTTGGCCGTGAAGGCCGTTTGATGACCCTATTCCAGGAACGCCGATAACCGTGCCAGATGGCTGTCAACCAAAGCGATTTCAGCGGGGCTGAGTGTCTGGTGACGGGGATATTGAGGGGCCGCACGATCGTTCAGGATGGGTGTGTCCCACCCGTCTGTGGTGTCAAAAAAGGCCTGTACGCCGCCTTCTCCATATTCGCGCAGGAACCCCTGCACAACCACATCCAGATAACTGAGGATAATGGTGTTGCAACGGGTAACCCCATGGTCCTGTGCGGGAACTGCATAATGGGCAATCGGGGGCGAAGGCGACAGAGGGTGTATGATTGCATCGCCTGAATTCAGTCGGACATAACCGGTTTCGCGGGCGTCCAGAGCGTCCCAATCCGCCCCCGGTACAGCGGCGATCAACCCTTCGATGGTCGTGTCCGGGTCAGGGATCACACTCAGAAATACCCGGTCGAAGGCAACGGAAGGCACCCAGGCCCGCCGCCAGCCGGTCAGTCGCGCCGGATGAGAATCGGGATAGGCGTGGGTATTGCGATTCACAAGGCTACCGTAGCCAAAGAAATAGGGTGTCATGTCCGCCTCGTCGGTTGTGCGCCCTAAAAAGCATGAGGCGTGCCGGGGCACAAGTATGCTTGACGCCTGCAGTGCAGACGGCATACGAATGTCGACAGATCATGGGAGAATCAGCCGCTGCTGATGCCGAAGGAGCAACCGCCCCGGAAACTCTCAGGCCCCAAGGACCGTGATCACGCGACACGACACTCTGGAGAGTGGTGCGAAATGCACCCGCCGAAGGGATAACGATCTCAGGCGTAAGGACAGAGGGGGCATCAAGGGACCGCATTTTCGCGGTTTTGTGGTGCCGGTATGTGCAGACATCCGGTCAAGGGGAGCGACCGCAATGGATGATCTGTTACAAACGCCGCTATATGACCTGCATCTCCGCTTGGGGGCCAAAATGGTGCCCTTCGCCGGATATTCCATGCCCGTGCAATATCCGCTGGGGGTGATGAAAGAACATATACATTGCAGGGCAGAGGCAGGCCTCTTTGATGTCAGCCATATGGGCCAGGTGATCTTGTCCGGTGAATCGTGGGAGGCAGTGGCGCTGGCATTCGAAACACTGGTGCCGATGGATGTGCTGGGATTGGAAGATGGCCGCCAGCGCTATGGGTTTTTCACAAATGATGCCGGCGGGATCGAGGACGATTTGATGTTTGCGCGGCGCGGTGATGACCTGTTTGTTGTGGTCAATGCCGCCTGCAAGACGGCCGATATTGCACGCATGCGTGCAGCGCTGGAGCCTGCGATCACCGTGACCGAGCTGACGGACAGGGCGCTGATTGCCCTGCAAGGACCGAAAGCTGTTGACGTGGTTGCCGCGATGGATGCCCGAGCCGCTGAGATGCGCTTCATGGATGTTGCCGATCTTGATCTGGGTGGCATTGCGGTCTGGGCGTCACGCTCTGGCTACACTGGCGAAGACGGTTACGAAATATCGGTGCCAGAACATCAGTCCGAAGCATTGGCAGAGGCGTTTCTAGCGCTGGATGGCGTCGAAGCGATTGGTCTGGGTGCGCGGGATTCCTTGCGCCTTGAGGCAGGGCTGTGTCTTTATGGTCATGATATTGACGCCGAGACAACACCTGTCGAAGCTGGTTTGAACTGGGCCATCCAGAAGGTGAGGCGAGCCGAAGGTGACCGCGCAGGCGGTTTTGCCGGCGCTGAAGTAGTTCTGGAGCAACTTGCCAAGGGTGCATCACGTAAACGCGTCGGGCTGTTGCCGGAAGGCCGTGCGCCAATGCGTGAGGCTGTCCGGCTGTTCGATTCTGATGAGGCGGGCAGGGAAGTTGGTGTCGTCACATCAGGCGGATTTGGGCCAAGCGTTGGCGGGCCGGTCGCCATGGGGTATGTGGAAACAGCGATCAGCGGCACGGGCACACAGCTTTGGGGAGAGGTCCGGGGGAAAAGACTGCCGGTAAGCATTGCCAAAATGCCCTTTGTTGCGGCAAATTTCAAAAGATAATCAGAAACGGGGAATCCAAAAATGAAATTTACAGAAGAGCACGAGTGGCTGCGTGAGGAAGATGGCGAAATGGTTGTTGGCATTACGATCCACGCGGCTGAACAGCTGGGTGATGTGGTGTTCGTTGAACTCCCTGCAGAAGGCACCGTGATCAGCAAGGACGACGAAGTTGTTGTCATTGAAAGTGTCAAGGCGGCGTCAGATATCCTTGCACCGGTTGACGGCGAGATTACTGAGGTCAATTCAGCCCTGACCGACAATCCCGGCATGGTGAACGAGGATCCACAGGGCGAGGCGTGGTTTTTCAAGATGAAGATCAGTGACCCGTCCCAGTTGGATGAATTCATGACCGAAGCTGCCTACCAGAAATTCATAGGGTAGCCTCAGGAGGCACCACCGGAATGAGTTTAACGGCAAGATGAAGTTACTGGGTGCGCAAGAAGCTGTGCCCTGTGCGTTTACTATGGATGAGGATCACCAGATGACATTTAAGCCAACCGACTATTTGCCTTATGATTTTGCCAACCGGCGTCACATCGGGCCGTCTCCGGCTGAAATGGCGGATATGTTGAAAGTGGTAGGGGCCGATTCCCTTGCGAGCCTGATTGACGATACGGTTCCGGCAGCCATCCGGATGAAGGGGAAACTGGATTTCGGCAAGGCCATGTCCGAGCGTGAGGTGCTTGAGCATATGCGCAAAATCGCCTCGAAAAACAAGGTCCTGACCTCCCTGATCGGGCAGGGGTATCACGGGACTGTGACGCCCCCTGCGATTCAGCGCAATATCCTTGAAAATCCTGCTTGGTATACGGCCTATACGCCTTACCAGCCTGAAATCGCGCAGGGGCGTCTTGAGGCTTTGCTGAACTTCCAGACCATGATTTCGGATCTGACCGGCCTGGAAGTTGCAAATGCATCATTGCTGGACGAGGCGACAGCCTGTGCCGAGGCAATGACGATGGCGCATCGGGTGTCCAAGTCGAAGATGAACGCTTTTTTTGTCGATCAGGACTGCCATCCGCAGAACATTGCTGTGATGAAGACCCGGGCTGACCCTCTGGGGATCGAGGTGATTGTCGGTGATCCCAAGGACATTGATGCCGCCGCAGTATTTGGCGGGATTTTCCAGTATCCGGGAACCAATGGTCACGTGCGGGATTTCACCGATGTGATCGCAGCGCTGCATGCGGAAAAGGCGATTGGCATCATTTCGGCCGATCCACTGGCCTTGACCCTGTTGAAAGAGCCCGGCGAAATGGGTGCCGACATTGCCGTTGGATCCACCCAGCGGTTTGGCGTGCCCGAAGGATATGGCGGGCCTCACGCCGCTTATATGTCATGCAAGGACGCCTACAAGCGCAACATGCCGGGACGGATTGTTGGCGTGTCTGTCGATGCCCATGGCAACCGCGCCTACAGGTTGAGCCTTCAAACCCGCGAACAGCACATCCGGCGTGAAAAGGCGACATCGAACGTTTGTACTGCACAAGCGTTGCTTGCGGTGATGGCATCGATGTATGCGGTTTTCCACGGGCCGGAGGGATTGAAAGCCATTGCACAGCGGATCCATCGCAAGACTGTTCGTCTGGCTGAGGGGCTCAAATCAGCAGGTTTCGAGGTGCAGCCCGCCACCTATTTCGACACCATTACGGTTGACGTGGGGCCATTGCAGGCGGCCGTGCTGAAATCTGCAGTAGACGAGGGGATCAACCTGCGCGCCGTCGGGGAAACCAAGATCGGGATCACCCTGGATGAACGCACGAAACCGGCGACGATCGAAGCGGTGTGGCGAGCTTTTGGCATCAACAGGACCGACAAGGATTATACCCCGCATTACCACATGCCGGAAAAGTTGATCCGCCAAACCGCCTATCTGACGCATCCGATTTTCCACATGAACCGTGCTGAAACCGAGATGATGCGCTACATGCGTCGGCTGGCTGACCGTGACCTGGCTCTGGACCGCTCAATGATCCCATTGGGGTCGTGCACGATGAAACTGAATTCGGCGGCTGAAATGATGCCGGTCTCCTGGCGCGAGTTTTCGCAGATGCATCCGTTTGTGCCGGCGGATCAGGCCGTGGGCTATACCGAGATGATTGACGATCTGTCGGCGAAACTCTGCGATATCACCGGTTATGATGCGATCTCGATGCAGCCCAATTCCGGCGCGCAGGGGGAATATGCCGGTCTGTTGTCCATTGCTGGATACCACCGGGCGAACGGGCAGGACCAGCGCAACATCTGTCTCATTCCGGTTTCGGCCCATGGAACCAATCCTGCCTCGGCGCAGATGGTCGGCTGGAAGGTTGTCGTAGTGAAATCCGCTGCCAACGGCGACATTGACCTGGACGACTTCCGCGCCAAGGCGGAGGCTGCGGGCGAACACCTTGCGGCCTGTATGATCACCTATCCGTCAACCCATGGTGTGTTTGAAGAGACCGTCACCGAAGTGACCAAGATCACCCATGATCAGGGGGGCCAGGTCTATATCGACGGAGCAAACATGAACGCGATGGTCGGATTGTCACGTCCCGGCGATCTGGGCGGCGATGTAAGCCACTTGAATCTGCACAAGACCTTTTGCATTCCGCATGGCGGCGGCGGCCCAGGCATGGGGCCGATCGGTGTCAAGGAACACCTCATCCCGCATTTGCCGGGGCATCCGAACGAAGGCGGCAATGCGGTGTCGGCAGCGCCTTTCGGGTCGCCCTCGCTTTTGCCTATTTCGTGGTCCTATTGCCTGATGATGGGGGGAGAGGGGCTGACGCAGGCGACGCGTGTTGCGATCCTGAACGCCAACTATATCGCCAAACGGTTGGAAGGAGCCTTTGATGTATTGTTCAAGGGTCCGACGGGACGCGTGGCGCATGAGTGTATCCTCGACGTGCGCCCCTTTGAAGAAAACGCAGGCGTGACGGTGGATGATATTGCCAAACGTTTGATGGATTGTGGTTTTCATGCACCGACGATGTCTTGGCCTGTGGCCGGCACCCTGATGGTAGAGCCAACGGAATCCGAAACGAAAGCGGAATTGGATCGGTTCTGCGAGGCGATGCTGGCGATCCGGGCAGAAATTGATGCGATTGAAAAAGGTGACATGCCACGGGAAAACAATCCCTTGAAAAATGCGCCTCACACTGTCGAAGATCTGGTGATGGCATGGGGGGACCGGCCCTATTCCCGCGAACAGGGGTGTTTCCCTCCGGGGGCCTTTCGTGTCGACAAATACTGGCCACCGGTCAACCGCGTGGACAATGTGCAGGGGGACCGCAATTTGATCTGCACTTGCCCGCCGCTCAGCGATTATGCGGAAGCGGCCGAGTAAGATCAGCATCGAGGCGGGCTATTGGCCCGCCTCCTCCAGCAAGAAGGCAAACACTTTCTTGAGCCGGTTCCATGTCGTTCTGTCAGGCGCGACCAGCAAATATCCATTCAGGCGTGCTGCCGAATAGGGTCCACCGTCGAGCATTTCGACATGGGCACCAGCACGCTCACAGATCAATGCGCCTGCTGCGTGGTCCCAGGGATGCAACGAACCCGTCAATAGAAAATCGGCGTGGCCCTGCGCGATCATGCGGTATTCATGTGCTGAACACCCCAGCGGGTGGGTGCGGGCAAAACCGGGCAAGGCTGCGGCCAGTGCCGGCTGTTTGGCCTTGGGAAACATGTGCAGGGGAATATAGCCGATCAGTGCATCCAGCGCCTTACCCATGCTGGCCTTTAAGGGGCGCGAAACATTGCTTGCTGTTTCCAGACGTGTGGGGCTGTCTTCATCCGCAACGGCCCAGTCATCTGCAATAGGGTCATAGATCAGCCCGAACACCGGGCGGCCAAATTGGGTAACCGCGATGATGACGCCAAAGACCGCGATGCCATGGGCATAGTTCCATGTGCCGTCGATCGGATCAATGATGAAGGCAAGTGGAGCGTCAGCGATTTGCGCCAGTTGTTCGGGCGCGTCGGCCACGGATTCCTCACCAATGACAAGTGCCTCTGGGAAAGCAATCGACAGAGCACGTGAGATCATCGTCTCAGTCGCAGTGTCGGCGGCGGTGACCAGATCGTTCTTGTGCGATTTGATGCGGATGTCGTTGGTAGCAAGGCTGCGGAAACGTGGCATGATCTCGGTTTTGGCAGCACGGCGCACGAGGTTGACGATATATTGAGCCTGGGCAGGCTTCACCGCTTTGGGCAAGGTCGCAGGAAGGTTGTCAGACATGAGGCGTTCCTTGTTATTCTCGCGCGCGCAGAACCTGGGCGGGGCGGGCATTCAGTGATTTCAGTGCAAAGCCCAAGCCGGCCATGACCGTGGCAAACACGCCACCGACAATGATGGCAATCGCAGAGGGCCAGATCAAGGTGAAGTCGGTTTCCATGACATAGGTGCTGACGGCCCAACCCCCCAGCGCCCCGGCAAACAGCGCGACGGATCCAGCAAACAGCCCTAAAAAGGCGGCACGGAGAATAAAGCTTGCCGCAATCTGCGCGCGTGATGCGCCAAGTGTTTTCAGAACGGCAGCTTCGAAGGTGCGGGCATCTGCGCCTGCTGCCGCGGCACCGATCAATACGATGATACCGGTAAGCAGCGTTGCAATCGCTCCGTAAGAAGTGGCGGCAGCCAGGCTGCTCAGAACCGATGAAATGCGATCAATGGCATCGCGCACACGGATCGCCGTGATATTGGGATAAGCGGTGGCAAGGTCACGCAGAATGGCGGCTTCGGCCTCTTCTTCGGCATATACGGTCGAGATGAAGGTATGCGGTGCGCCTTCTAATGCCGCAGGATTCATCGTGAGGATAAAGCCGATGCCAGCTGTTGAAAAATCAACTTCGCGAAAGGAGGTGATGGTGCCGACGATGTCACGGCCGAGGATATTGATCGTGAGCGTATCCCCCAGGTTAAGCCCCATCTCTTCGGCTTCTTCGGCGGCAAAGCTGATCAGCGGTGGGCCGGTGTAATCCTCTGGCCACCATGTTCCGGCGGTGATCTTGGTTTTCGGGTCAGGCCGGGCGGCATAGGTCACACCACGGTCGCCACGTATGACCCAGTGATCGCCCGCAACATCGGCGGCCGGAACACCGTTGATTTCCGTTACAACGCCCCTCAGCATCGGGACGCTTTCAATTCTGGAAACTGCCGGATCATCGGAAAGGCGTTTGGTATAGCCTGCCATTTGGTCTTTCTGAATATCGACAAAGAAATAGGACGGCGCGACCTCCGGCAGGTTTCCGGAGATGGCGTTGCGCAGATTGCCGTCGATCTGTCCCACGGCCGCGAGGACAGAGAGGCCGAGCCCAAGTGACAACACAACAGCACCTGCGCCTTCGCCGGTACCGGAAACGGCCGCAAATGCCCACCGCAAACGCGGATAGCCCCGCGCAAGCCGCGCACCGCGTTGCGCCAGTTTGCGCAGCAGCATCGCCGCAAAGGCGAGGAGCGTCAGGGCACCGGCGATGCCGCCTAACGTCCAGAGCGTGAGCCACCATGAACCGTTGAACCAACCGGCAAGGGCGACCAGCACAGCGGTGATCAGGGTGATGATGATCAGATAGCGAGCGGCGGGGAGGCGCGGTGCCCCGGACCATGCGTCACGAAACAGGGTGGCGGCCCGCACGTCTTCGCTGCGGGCAAGAGGCCACAGAGTGAAAGCGAGTGCGGTCAACAGACCGTATATGCCGGCTTCGATTAAAGGGCGGGGATAAAGCGAAAACGCAGTCGGTACGGGCAGACGCGCTTCGATGATCGGTGACAGCAGGAGGGGCACAAAGGCCCCCAGCATCAGGCCGATTGCTACCCCCAGAAGCGACAGTGTGCCTATCTGAAGGAAATAAGTCTGGAAAATCGTTGCGCGATCCGCGCCCAATGCGCGCAGGGTCGCGATGGTGGTGGTCTTGCCGTTGAGGTAGGCACGCACTGCGGCGGAAACGCCCACGCCGCCCACTGCAAGGCCTGACAAGCCAACCAGAACGAGGAAGGCACCAAGCCTTTTGACAAACTGCGCAACCCCCGGAGCACCGTTGCGGGCATCCGTCCAGCGCATGCCGCTGTTGGCAAAATGCGCCTTGGCCTCTTTTTCGAGTGTTTCGAGGTCCGTTCCCTCTGGTACATCAAGCCGGTACTTGCTGTTGAACAAGGTGCCGGGTGCCAGCAGTCCCGCCCCGTCAAGGGCGTTCTTATACAACAAGGTACGCGGACCAAGTGCAAAACCACTGGCCGTGGAATCCGGCTCGCGGACGATCAAAGCAGTAAAGCGAAAGGTCTTGCTTCCCAGTTGAAAGCTATCGCCGGGGGTCAGGCCCAGTCGATCGGAAAGCGCGCGTTCCATCACGGCACCGGGCAGACCATCCGTGGTATCAAGTGCTACCGCCAAGGGGATGTCGGGCGCGAGGACAACTTTGCCAACAAGCGGATAGGCCTCGTCAATCGCTTTGATCTGGGTCAAGGCACGGTCATCACCGACCACGGCCATTGACCGGAATTCGGCGATTTCAGACAGGCGCGTGGCGCGGGCCTGCATCCAGTCTCGTTCCGCGACGCTGGCAAAGCGGAAGGTGAAATCCAGCTCGGCAGCGCCGCCAAGGAGGGCAGCCCCCTCCTGTTCCAATCCGGCTTCGATTGCGGCCCGCACGGAGCCGACAGCGGCGATGGCGGCGACGCCCAGCGCAAGACAGGCAAGAAACAGCCGGAAGCCGTGCAATCCTCCACGCATTTCACGACCGGCAAATCGGGCGGCAAGGCGTAGGCTCATGCGATCTGCCCATCCGCCAGAGCGATGGCGCGGTCACAGCGTTCTGCAAGGCCGGGGTCATGCGTCACCAGAACCAATGTCGCGCCATAGGCGTCGCGCAGATCAAAGAGCAGATCCATGATCGCCGCACCATTCACGCTATCAAGGTTGCCAGTCGGTTCATCCGCCAACAGGATCGCAGGGCGCGGTGCACAGGCGCGGGCCAGGGCAACACGTTGCTGTTCGCCCCCCGACATCTGTGCCGGATAGTGGTTACTGCGATGACCGAGACCGACGGTTTTCAACACTGCCTCAGCTTGGGAAAAGGCATCCGGGACACCGGCAAGTTCCAGTGGCGTCGCCACATTCTCCAGGGCGGTCATTGTCGGGATCAAGTGAAACGATTGAAACACGATGCCCATACGCCCCTGGCGAAACCGGGCGAGTTCGTCCTCGGTCATAACCGACAGGTTGTGCCCCAGTGCCTCGATCGTCCCACTGGTGGCCTGTTCCAGCCCCCCCATGACCATCAACAGCGAAGATTTGCCCGAACCGGACGGCCCCGTCAGTGCGATTGTCTCCCCAGCTTGCACATCAAGGCTGATCCCGCGCAGAATATCGACAGCGCCAGCATTGCCTTTGAGCGAAAGAGCCACATCTGACAGGTGAAAGACGGGCGCGGGTGGGTGATCAGACATGGGAGGCCTTTGAGTTTGGGTCTATTTGGATATGGAGTAACTATCGAGATGCGCAAGGCGTTAGCAGCTATTGTTCTGGTTTGTGCGGGTGCGGCGCAGGCTGATGAAGTCGTGATCGCAGCATTTGGGGATAGTCTGACCCAGGGGTATGGATTGCCCGCAGCCGAGGGATTTGTCCCTCAATTACAGGCATGGCTGGACGCCCAGGGGGCTGAGGCACGACTGATCAATGCGGGTGTTTCGGGGGATACCACTGCGGGTGGTCTGGCGCGGATCGGCTGGACACTGACACCCGAGGTCGATGGTATTATCGTTGCGCTTGGTGGGAATGACTTGTTGCGCGGACTGAACCCTTTAGAGGCCCGCACCAACATCGATGGAATTATGCAGGCAACGGCGGCGGCGGGAGTGGAGGTTTTGTTGGTCGGAATGCAGGCACCAGGCAATTTTGGCCCCGAATACAAAGCCCAGTTTGACGCGATTTACCCAGAGTTGGCACAGCAATACGACAGCGGTTTCCAAAGGAATTTTTTTGCCGGTCTCGAAGCCGTAGGTGATATTTCCGATCCAACAACCTTGCGGGACTATTTTCAGTCAGACGGGATACATCCCAATGCCGAAGGGGTAGCCAGAATCGTGGCAGGGTTGGGACCAGAGGTGTTGACCTTGATCAACAGCATAAAGGAATAGCGTGAAGCCGTTTATCGATAGCTGCCAAAGGCACAGCGATTTCCACAGGGCAAAGATAATTTTACCAGTTGATAAAAAAATCAATCCATGAGAGCGTTTGACATGTCCAGCAAACCATGGAGTGAGCCAGATGGGATCAGATGTTTTTCAACCCGGTGTGATCGCGGGCCGGTTGGCAGCTGAAAGTTACGAAACAGGCTTTTCCGATTTGCATCCGCCGCTTGACGGCCATGAGGCGCTGGTGGCGGCCGACAGGTGCTATTTCTGCCATGATGCGCCATGTATCACAGCCTGCCCCACAGACATCGACATTCCCTTGTTTATTCGCCAGATCGCAACAGGCACACCCGATGCGGCGGCGAAAACGATCCTGTCGCAAAACATCATGGGCGGCATGTGTGCCCGTGTCTGCCCGACTGAAACCTTGTGCGAGGAAGCCTGCGTGCGGGAGTTGGCCGAGGGCAAACCCGTATTGATCGGGCAATTGCAGCGCTACGCAACGGACCACTTGCAGGAACAGGGGATACATCCGTTTTCCCGCGCCGCGCCCACGGGCAAAACAGTGGCGGTCGTGGGTGCCGGGCCGGCGGGACTGTCCTGTGCGCATCGTTTGGCGATGTTAGGACATGATGTTGTTGTCATGGACCGGCATGAGAAACCCGGCGGTCTGAATGAATATGGAATTGCAGCATATAAAACGCCCGACGGCTTTGCCCAAGGCGAGGTGGATTGGCTGCTCAAGATTGGTGGGATCGTGCTGCGCTATGGCATCTCCCTTGGCCGTGATGTGACACTTGAAACGCTGAAAGCGGAATATGACGCAGTATTCCTTGGCATGGGGTTGGGGGGAGTAAACGCGCTGGGCATTGCCGAGGAAGACAAGGATGGCGTTACTGATGCGGTCGATTTCATCGGCGGATTGCGCCAGGCTTCAGACATGGCTGCGGTGCCGATCGGTCGTGATGTTGTCGTGATCGGCGGTGGCATGACCGCTGTGGATGCTGCTGTTCAGGCAAAGTTGCTGGGCGCGTTGAATGTTACCCTGGTATATCGCCGTGGTCGCGACCGGATGAACGCCAGCGCCTTTGAGCAGGATCTGGCAGCCAGCAAAGGTGTGCGGATCGTGACACATGCTGTTCCGGTGGCGGTGCATGGCAACGGTTCCCTGCACGAGATCGAGTTTGAATATGTCGATGATGCGATGAAGGGAACAGGCCAGACGCTTCGTCTGATGGCGGATCAGGTATTCAAAGCCATCGGCCAGACCTTGCAAGGTGACGGATTGCCGACGCTCGAAAGCGGCAAGATCAAGGTTTCTGATGTGGGACGTACCTCTGTTGAAGGTATCTGGGCCGGCGGTGATTGCGCCTCTGGCGGGGATGACCTGACCGTGACGGCCGTCGCAGAGGGCCGTGATGCGGCGATGGATATTCACGCGGTTTTGAGCAGATAGAGAGAACACAAATGTATATCATGAGCTTTGTGGCCGCAGTGCCGACCGACAAGAAAGAGGCCTATCTGGCGCATAGCCGCAAGGCTGCCGAAGTTTTCAAGGCGTATGGTGCGATCCGCATCGTCGAATGTTGGGGCGATTTCACACCTCCCGGTGAAGTCACCTCCTATCCGCTGGCAGTGGCCGCGAAAGAGGGTGAGACCATTGTGACAGGCTGGCAGGAATGGCCAGATAAAGACCTGGCTCATGCCAGTATGGAAAAGGCAATGAGCGATCCGCGCATGACCGGGATGGAGATGCCATTTGATGGCAAGCGGATGATTTATGGCGGGTTCGAGCCGCTTCTGGATGTGTAGGAGCATTACAAATGGCTGATCTGACAAGCAACTTCATCGGGATCAAATCTCCCAATCCATTCTGGTTGGCCTCTGCACCGCCGACAGACAAGGAATATAATGTCCGCCGTGCCTTTGAGGCGGGGTGGGGCGGCGTCGTATGGAAAACTCTCGGACTGGATCCTAGCGTCGTAAACGTAAACGGCCCCCGGTATGGTGCGGTCTACGGCGCGGATCGGCGTCTGTTGGGGCTGAACAACATTGAGCTGATCACCGACCGCCCGCTCCAGACCAATCTGGACGAGATCAAGGTTGTGAAACGTGACTATCCAGACCGCGCCTTGGTCGTGTCGCTGATGGTACCTTGCGAGGAAGAGCCGTGGAAGATGATCTTGCCACAGGTTGAAGAAACCGGTGCCGATGGTGTCGAACTGAACTTTGGCTGCCCGCATGGCATGTCCGAACGGGGGATGGGTGCCGCCGTCGGGCAGGTACCTGAGTATATCGAAATGGTGACACGTTGGGTCAAATCCCACACACGGATGCCAGTGATCGTCAAACTGACGCCCAATATCGCGGACATTCGCAAACCGGCCGCCGCGGCGCTGGCGGGCGGTGCGGATGCGGTGAGCCTGATCAACACGATTAACTCGATCACCAGTGTTGACCTTGACCTGTTTTCGCCTGAACCGATGATTGACGGCAAAGGAGCGCACGGCGGCTATTGCGGACCTGCCGTCAAACCGATTGCCCTGAACATGGTGGCTGAAATCGCGCGCGACGCAGAACTGCGTGGCCTGCCGATCAGCGGCATTGGTGGCGTAACCACATGGCGCGACGCTGCAGAGTTCATGGCGTTGGGCGCAGGGAATGTGCAGGTTTGCACGGCGGCGATGACCTATGGGTTCAAGATCGTTGAGGAATTGATCAGTGGGTTGTCCGATTATATGGACACCAAAGAAATGACCTCGGTTGATGACATTGTCGGGCGCGCAGTGCCAAATGTCACCGACTGGAACCAGTTGAACCTCAATTACGTTGCCAAAGCGGTAATCAATCAGGATCTGTGCATTTCCTGCGGGCGTTGTTTCGCGGCCTGCGAGGATACCAGCCATCAGGCGATTGCGATGTCCGAAGACCGTACCTTCAGCGTGATCGACGAGGAATGCGTTGCCTGTAACCTTTGCGTCAATGTCTGCCCTGTCGAAGGCTGTATAACGATGGAAGCAATGGCGCCGGGCAAAACCGACCCGCGGACAGGCAAGGTCGTGCAGTCGGAATATGCAAACTGGACAACGCATCCGAACAATCCCTCGGCAACAGCGGCAGAATAATCCTGTCGGGGCGGATCCAGCGATTTGGCTACCACCAAAGACAGCGGTCCCTGTCAAATGTGGTAATGTTGGAATTGAATTCGTGGCGTTACCCCTGAAGAAGTGTGCGAAACATCATGTTCAGATGAGTCGCCGCGCTGGCGTAGGTGTCATCGCCCTCATTCATCAAAAGACTGACCTGACTTTCGAAATCCGCATAGTGCTGCGTGCTCGCCCAGATCGAAAAAATCAAATGTCGCGGGTCCAGTGGCGGCAAGCGGCCCTGCTGGATCCAGCTTTGAATTACTGCGCATTTTTCATCAAACAGCGGCTTCAGCTTGGATTCCAGTTCCGGACGCATCCGGGGGGCCCCTTGCAGGATTTCACCGGCGAACAGGCGGCTTTCGCGCGGTAATTGTTGGGCCATGTCCAATTTGCGCTGGACATAGTTCAGGATCTCTTCGACAGGATCACCCGCGGCGTTCATTTCAACCAAGGGATCGAGCCAGGTCTCCATCAACTGGCTGAGAAGAGTGAGGTGGATGTCTTCCTTGCCGCCGAAATAATACAGGATATTTGGTTTGCTCAGCCCTGCTTGGGTTGCAATCTGGTCAAGGGTCGCGCCACGAAATCCATGGCGAGAGAATACCTCAAGCGCAGCGTCCAGGATCAAGTGGCGGTTGCGTTGCTGAATGCGGCTTGGCTTTTTGGTCGACCCGTCTGACAAGGGCATTCTCCGGTAAGGTGCACGAAAAAGCGGCGTCTTTGGTGAACCCGCCGCCTGTCTCTTAAAGCAGTTCTTGACAGACACCAGCCTAACCGCAATCGTAGATTTACCAAATGGTAAAATTTAATCCCGACCGCCAAGGAGCCAGCACATGCCAGCACCCGGAGAAAACCTGAAGATCAATCCCGAACGTTTGTGGGATAGCCTGATGGACATGGCCAAGATCGGGCCCGGCATCGCTGGGGGCAATAACCGCCAGACGCTCACGGATGAAGACGGTGAAGGGCGTGCCTTGTTCCAGAGATGGTGCGAAGCAGCGGGCTGTAGCATGGGACTGGACCAGATGGGCAACATGTTTGCGCGCCGTGAAGGTGCCGACCCGGATGCCTTGCCCGTCTATGTAGGTTCACATCTGGACACGCAACCGACAGGCGGCAAATATGACGGTGTGCTGGGTGTGCTGGCAGGATTGGAGATCATCCGCACGCTGAATGATCTGGGCATCAAGACGAAACACCCGATTGTGGTCACAAATTTCACCAATGAAGAAGGCACACGTTATGCGCCCGCGATGCTTTCATCAGGTGTTTTCGCCGGTATTCATACGCAGGCATGGGCCTATGACCGTGTCGATGCCGATGGCAAGCGGTTTGGCGATGAACTGAGCCGGATCGGCTGGCGCGGTGAAGAGCAGGTTGGCGCACGCAAGATGCATGCATTTTTTGAACTTCACATCGAACAGGGACCGATTCTGGAAGCGGAGGGTAAGGACATTGGCGTTGTCACCCATGGGCAAGGGCTTTCGTGGACGCAGGTGACAGTGACGGGTAAGGACAGCCATACGGGATCAACCCCGATGCCGATGCGCAAGAATGCAGGTCTGGGGATGGCCCGTATTCTCGAAAAGGTGGACGAGATTGCCTGGAGCCATGCGCCTCATGCCGTCGGCGCGGCGGGCCATATAGATGTCTATCCGAATTCGCGCAATGTGATCCCCGGAAAGGTGGTGTTTACTGTGGATTTCCGCTCGCCCGAGCTGAGCGTGATCGAGGATATGGAGGCCCGCCTGAAAGTTGAAGGGCAGAAGATCGCGGATGAAATGGGCCTGGAAATTGAATTTGAAAAGGTGGGAGGTTTTGATCCGGTGGCCTTTGACCCGGGATGTGTGACGGCTGTGCGCGATGCGGCGGAGCGGCTCGGCTACAGCCACATGAACCTTATCTCCGGTGCCGGACATGACGCATGTTGGATCAATCGGGTGGCCCCGACAGCGATGGTGATGTGCCCCTGTGTGGACGGGTTGTCACACAATGAGGCGGAGGACATTTCTAAAGAATGGGCGAAGGCCGGCGCGGATGTCCTGATGCATGCGGTTGTCGAGACAGCGTTGGTTGTGGTTTGATCAGGGGGCGCATTTCCAGTCAGGATAGACGGCGGAGCGTACTTGTGTTTCCGCAGCTTGCGTCAATGCCGGGCCGACCGGGGCTCTGCCCCGGACCCCGGAGTTTATTGGCAAGATGAAATTGGGAGAGATGAAATGAGCAAGGTTATCAAAGGTGGACAGGTCTGCACGGCGGACCGGACCTGGAAAGCGGATGTGCTGATCGAGGGCGAAAAGATCGTCCAGATTGGTGAGGACCTGAAGGGCGATGAAACTATTGATGCCGAGGGTGCCTATGTGATCCCCGGCGGGATTGATCCGCATACGCATCTTGAGATGCCATTCATGGGAACCACGGCGGCGGAGACGTTTGAGACCGGCACATGGGCGGCGGCATGTGGCGGGACCACGATGGTGGTGGATTTCTGCCTGCCGGGTGCGGACGGGTCGATCAAGAACGCGATCAACGAATGGCACCGCAAGTCTGCGCCGCAGATCTGCTCGGACGTTGGTTATCACATGGCGATCACGGGTTGGGATGAGAACGTTTTCAACGAGATGAAAGACGCCGTGGATATGGGCGTAAATTCCTTCAAGCATTTCATGGCCTACAAGGGTGCCTTGATGATTGAGGATGATGAGATGTTCGCCTCCTTCAAGCGCTGTGCGGAACTGGGTGCGTTGCCTATGGTGCATGCTGAAAACGGCGATCTGGTGGCGGAGTTGCAGCAGAAGTATTTCGATCAGGGGATCACGGGGCCGGAGGGGCATGCCTATAGCCGCCCGCCTGAGTTGGAAGGTGAAGCGGCGAACCGCGCGATCACGATTGCGGATACGGCGGGCGTGCCTTTGTACATCGTTCATGTGTCCTGTGAGCAGACCCATGAGGCGATCCGGCGAGCGCGGCAGAAGGGGATGCGGGTTTATGGCGAGCCATTGATCCAGTTTTTGACCTTGGATGAGAGCGAGTATTTCAACACCGATTGGGACCATGCTGCGCGGCGGGTGATGTCGCCGCCGTTCCGCTCAAAAGATCATCAGGAGTCGCTTTGGGCGGGGTTGCAGGCGGGATCGTTGCAGGTGGTGGCGACGGATCATGCGGCGTTCAACACCGAGCAGAAGCGCGCGGGGCGGGATGATTTCCGGATTATTCCGAACGGGTCGAACGGGTTGGAGGAGCGCTTGGGCGTGCTCTGGACCGAAGGGGTTGAGACGGGACGGCTGACGCCGAACGAGTTTGTCGCGGCGACCTCGACCAATGTGGCGAAGATATTGAATATTTACCCCCGCAAGGGGGCGATTGTGGAAGGGGCGGATGCGGATATTGTGGTGTGGGATCCGAAGATCACCAAGATGATTTCGCCTGCCACGCATCATTCGATTTTGGATTACAACGTGTTTGAGGGGTTCGAGGTGACGGCGAATGCGCGGTACACGCTTTCGCGCGGGGATGTGATCTGGTCCTGGGGGCAGAATTCGCAGCCGCAACCGGGGCGGGGGAAGTTCATTCCGCGTCCTGCGTTCCCGTCAGCGAATGTGGCGTTGAGCAAGTGGAAGGCCTTGACCAGCCCGAAGATGATCAAGCGTGATCCGTTGAATATTCCGGCGGGGATTTGATGGTTGGGAGAGAATATGTGCTTGACCTGCCCGGTCTGGCCTATCTTGAGCAGCAGATCATCTCCGAAGCAATTCGAGTTGATAGCTGGGCGGAAGCGGTTACCCTAGTGGAGAAGAATTTTGATCTGCCTCAGGGTGCGCTTGGAAATGGATCTTTTCGGCAATCAAGAACAATTTCACTGTTGTATTGTCTCGTTCTGGTTCCCCGCGAGGTTTTCTGGCAAGACCTGCTTTTGTCGGAAGAATTGGCGAATGCAGATAAGTCATGGCGTTCCAAATTGTCTGCAAAGGATTTTGCGGCTCTCAATTCGCTCAAGATTACTGGCTTTCTTTACCTTGTCAGAAATTCTGTTGCTCATGCTGACTATAGCTTTTTGGATCAATCGATCATTTTTGAGAACAAAATGAAGAAAGTAAAATTAGAGATATCGATACGTGCGCTTGAATTTTTCTTGGAAATTGTTGGAGCGACAATCGCTACCTATTCCACAGCGCGAAAGAACAAGGTCGTATGACCGTCATCTCAGCCCAAGACCTAGACCTCACCTTCCAGACGAATGATGGCCCGATCCATGCGCTCAAGGATGTAAACCTTGAGATCAACCAAGGTGATTTCGTCAGCTTCATCGGGCCGTCGGGTTGTGGCAAGACGACGTTTCTGCGGGTCATGGCGGATCTGGAGCAGCCCACGGGTGGCACTGTGACCGTGAATGGGGTCAGCCCCGAGGAGGCGCGTAAGGCGCGTGCCTATGGCTATGTGTTTCAGGCGGCGGGGTTGTATCCGTGGCGCACGATTGGCGGGAATATCCGGCTGCCGCTCGAGATCATGGGGATATCGAAGGCGGAGCAGGCGGATCGGGTGCGCCGTGTGCTGGAACTGGTCGATCTGGCGGGGTTTGAGCGCAAGTTTCCGTGGCAACTCTCAGGCGGGATGCAGCAGCGGGCGAGCATTGCGCGGGCGTTGAGCTTTGATGCGGATATTCTGCTGATGGACGAGCCGTTCGGGGCGCTGGACGAGATTGTGCGGGATCATCTGAATGAGCAGTTGCTCAAGCTATGGGCGCGGACGGAGAAGACGATTGCCTTTGTGACGCATTCGATACCGGAAGCGGTGTATCTGAGTACCAAGATTGTCGTGATGTCGCCACGGCCGGGGCGGATTACGGATGTGATCGAGAGTCCGCTGCCCAAGGAGCGGCCTTTGGAGATACGTGAAACGCCGGAGTTCCTTGCGATTGCGCATCGGGTGAGGGAAGGGCTGCGGGCGGGGCATCAGGATGAATGAAGGATGCATTTGCGGCTTCTGCGGGATCGAGTTTAATGGCAAGATGAAGTTGGAGGGCCTGCTGTGAAATCTGTGCTGCCGGTTTTGACAGTGGTCGGTGCGGTTTTGTTGTTCTGGTTGATCGCCGTTGTTCCGATGAACATGCATCTTGTAGCCGATCAGGCGCAGCGGGACGGGTTGAGCGTTTCGCCGCAGACCCCCGTGGAACGGCAGGCCTTCAGCGGGATCGGATTGAGCCTGCGCAATCTGCATTTGGTGCCACGCACCTATGATTTTGTGCGCCCCCGTTTGCCCGCGCCGCAACAGGTGGCTGAAGAAATGTATGCGACCATCGTGCAGAAGAAAATCACCTCGAAGCGGTCTTTGGTCTATCATGGCTGGGTGACGCTGGCACCGACATTATTGGGCTTTTTCATCGGGACGGGGCTGGGCATCGTGCTGGCGGTAGGCATCGTCTATTCCCGTGTGATGGACCGGTCGGTGATGCCCTGGGCGATTGTGAGTCAGACGATCCCGATTCTGGCGCTGGCCCCCATGGTGATCGTGGTTCTGGGGTCGATGGGCATTCAGGGTGTGTTTCCCAAATCGCTGATTGCCGCCTATCTGTCATTCTTTCCGGTGGTTGTTGGAATGGTGAAGGGGTTGCGGGCCCCTGACACGATGCAGCTGGATCTGCTGCGCACCTATCATGCGTCAAACAGTCAGGGGTTTTGGGCGCTGCGTCTGCCGGCCTCGGTGCCTTATTTGTTTGCCTCGCTCAAGATCGGGATTTCGGCCTCTTTGGTCGGGACGATCGTGGCGGAACTGCCCACAGGCGCAAAGGCAGGATTCGGTGCGCGGATGCTGGTGGGGGATCAATACGGACAGCCTCTGGTGTCCTGGGCGGCGCTTTTTGCCGCAGCGCTGACAGCGGCGGCCTTGGTCGGCTTGTTCAGCCTGATCGAACGGATCACCCTGCGACGTATGGGGATGCAGGGGGCATGATGATGGTGAGTGCTGCAATTGTTGTCTGGGCCCTGGGATGGTGGATCAATGTGTGGCTGGCCAATGGCACCGCTTCTGACAACAGGGTCGTCATGATGTTGATACCGGCGGTCTTCGGGCTGACGGTGGTGATCGTCTGGGAATTGCTTGTGCGCGGCTATGCGGTCAATCCGGTGATCCTGCCTGCACCTTCCGCAATTCTTGAACGGATGTTGGTCGAGGGACCACGACTTTGGGCCGACTTTCACCAGACCATTATCAAGGGTGCGATGACGGGCTATGTGATCGGCGGTCTGGCCGCGCTTGGTATCGCGGTGTTGGCGGATCGGTCGGATTTCCTGACGCGGGGTATCTTGCCTGTGGGGAGCTTCATGGCCGCTTTGCCGATCGTCGGGATCGCCCCGATTTTCGTGAAATGGTTCGGCAGCGATTGGGAAAGCAAGGCGGCGGTGGTGGCCGTGATGGTATTCTTTCCGATCCTTGTGAACACGGTGGCAGGGTTGCGGGACACACAGCCCATGCAGCGTGACCTGATGCGGACGTATGGGGCGGGATATTGGCCGACGCTGATCAAGCTGCGCCTGCCCTCGGCCATGCCATTTATCTTTAACGGGTTGAAGATCGCGACCACTCTGGCCCTGATCGGGGCGATTGTTGCTGAATTCTTTGGCTCTCCCACGGTTGGTATGGGATTTCGAATCTCGACCAGCTTTGGCCAGCTTGCGCTTGATATGGTCTGGGCAGAGATTGTCATTGCGGCAATCGCAGGTAGCGCGTTTTATGGAGTGATGACGCTGATCGAGAAGCGGGTGACCTTCTGGCACCCATCACAGAGATGACCAAGACCTCGAAACGGGGCATAATGAAAACCAATCTGGGGAGACATCCAATGATGAAGAAAATGATGATGGCAGCGGCGCTTGCCACCGGTCTGGGCAGCGTGGCAGCGTTTGCGGACGGCCATGCCAACACGGTGAAACTGCAATTGCAATGGGTGACGCAAGCGCAGTTCGCGGGCTACTATGTGGCGCTGGACAAAGGGTTTTATGAAGAAGAGGGGCTGGACGTCACGATCCTTGCCGGCGGGCCGGACATTGCGCCGCCACAAGTACTGGCAGGAGGCGGTGCCGACGCAATGTTGAACTGGATGCCCTCTGCCCTCGCAGCGCGGGAGAAAGGTCTGCCCGTGGTCAATATCGCGCAGCCATTCAAAACCTCCGGACTGATGCTGACCTGCTGGAAGGATACCGGGATCACCTCGGTTGAGGATTTCAAAGGCAAGACCATCGGTGTCTGGTTCTTTGGAAACGAATATCCCTTTCTGTCGTGGATGTCACAAGAAGGCATTTCCACTGATGGTGGAGAGGATGGCGTGACCGTGCTGAAGCAGGGATTCAACGTCGATCCATTGTTGCAGCGTGAGGCGGATTGCATTTCGACCATGACCTACAACGAATATGGTCAGGTACTGGATGCGGGTGTGAACCCTGATGAACTGGTCACCTTCAAATACGAAGAGCAGGGCGTGGCGACACTGGAAGACGGTATCTATGTGCTGGAAGAAAACCTTGCCGATCCGGTGTTCGAGGACAAAATGGTGCGCTTTGTACGGGCGTCCATGAAGGGATGGAAGTACGCCGAAGAGAACCCGGAAGAAGCTGCTGGCATCGTGCTGGACAATGACGAAACCGGGGCACAGACCGAAGCAGCCCAAGTGCGGATGATGGGCGAGATTGCCAAGCTGACAGCGGGATCAAACGGCGCATTGGATGAAGCAGACTACCAGCGGACCGTCGATACTTTGTTGGCAGGTGGTTCTGATCCGGTCATTTCCAAACAGCCTGAAGGTGCGTGGACACATGCAATTACAGATAAAGCCTTGAACTGATCTGCAAGCACTTAAAAATCATGATGGAGGGCCGGCGGAATGCGCTGGCCCTTTTGTTTCCCGTAACATGATTGCAAGCGTCGATCGCGTCGCAACGGCGCCTTCATGAGTTGGTTTTTCTACCACCGGTGGATTTCATCCGGCGGGCAGGTGGCTAAAAGGCGGTTGCAGTATTTTGCAAGTCTTGCCTGAATATCATCTACCCAGAAACTGCTGAGACACCCCATCGGGTCAACCTCTGCGCTTTGGTGCTGCAAGTGTGGGTGCCGTTTCCCCGGTGTGTAGAGGTCAAGACAGATGAACAAATGTCGAAGCTGTGTGTTCCCTCGACAAATTGCAGAGATTGATAGGTTAAAAGCCGCCCATGGGGCGGCTTTTCGGTGTTTCGGATTGAAATGGGGGGTTACAGAACCGTCACAACAGTCCCGACAGGTACGCGGTTGTATAGATCGATGACATGTTCGTTGATCATTCGAATGCAGCCGCTGGAAACCGACCGTCCGATAGAACTGGGCTGTGTGGTGCCATGAATGCGGAAATAGGTGTCACGGCCATTCTCGAACAGGTAGAGTGCGCGCGCGCCAAGCGGGTTGTTGGGACCGCCTTCCTGGGCGTCGGTATTGCCGATGAAACGCTTGTAGGCGGCTGGGTCCCGCTCGATCATTTCGTCGGTGGGACGCCAGGTGGGCCATTCCTTTTTCAGGGCAATCGTTGCGGTGCCGGTGAATTCAAGGCCTGCCTTGCCGACGCCGATGCCATAACGCATGGCTTTGCCGGGGGCGGTCACAAAATAAAGATAATGACTGCTGGGCACGACCAGAAGCTGACCGGTCTTGTAGACGGATTTGATCGACACCTCTTGCGGCTTGGGATCATAGGTAGCGGTAGTGGCGGACAATACGTGTGGCAGGGCGGCGACGGCCAGTGTTGAAGCCAGAAATGTGCGGCGGTGCATGGGGATGCTCCATAATTTTCTGTTGCAGATAGGTCTAATGTCGCAAAAAGTTGCCTATTATCAACCCGTGCGAAACAAAAACCGATCCACTGTTGCCAGAGGATCGGTCAAATTCTTGTGAAAAGCGGCGGTTTGCTGCCGCTTGGGGCTTACGCCAATGCGATATTCGTTGCCGACTCGCGGCCATCACGGCCAGCTTCGATGTCGAACGTCACTTTCTGGTTGTCGGCCAGGCCGGTCAGGCCTGCGCGCTCAACAGCAGAAATGTGAACGAAAACGTCCTTGCTGCCGCCATCGGGTGCGATAAAGCCGAAGCCTTTTGTAGTGTTAAACCATTTTACGGTGCCAGTAGCCATTCCGTAGTCTCCTAAGTAGTGTGCCATCCGCATTGTGCGATGGCTTGGCGTGGTCGGTCTGAGTTCGATCTGCGCCGTGTTAGGGAGACAGTGGGTCGAAATAGATAAACGTTAGCAAAACGGAATGTAGGCGCGAAGGGCGATTCGATCAAGGGCCGTGGGGATTTGGGCGGATTTTGGCCGGGGGTGGTTAGGGGTTTGTTAACTATGTCCGGTGCAGTTTTGCCGGATGCCTTCTTACATCCGACCACGCGTGACCGTCCGTTTGAGATTGTTGCAATGGTTGTGCTACCGGACCACTTGCACTGCATTTGGCGATTGCCCAAAGGCGAGCGAGATTTCGGCCGCCGCTGGGGGGCAATCAAAGGACGGTTTTCAGCGGCTGTCCGAAGAGCGGGACTGGTCCCGCCAATCTCGCCGAATTTGGCAAATGGCGGGGTGAGCCCCGCTCTACGGAAGGGGCAGGTTGGCATTTGGCAAAAGCGGTTTTGGGAGCATCATATTCGCAGCGCAGAAGTTTTGGCAAACCATGTCAGATATTGCCATTTCAACCCGGTCAAACACGGGTACGTCGAGCGCCCAGAGGACTGGCCGTGGTCGTCGGTGCATCGGGCGGTCAAATTGGACTAATTTGACAAAGCTGAATTGGCCGTAGGGCGGGGTTCACCCCGCCGCCCGCAGACAGGCGGATCTACTCATCAGTCGGGAACACCCTTGGCGGGATGAAAACAAGGACGTCGAAAGAGCATAGAATCCAGTCACACCCAAAACGGTGTTCTTGTCTGTTTCGAGGTAGAACCCGAAAACCCAGCCAACCGCCGGAGCCAATAGAAGCACGAACGTAAAAGTGCGCTTAAAAATTTCTTTGGTAAAAATCTGGCATCTTTGGCGGGAGGGGTGGCGGGGTGAACCCCGCCCTACGGGTTAGCGCACAAACTTCTTATGCTTCAACCGCTTCGGCTCAAGCGCATCGGCCCCAAGCCTACGCTTCTTGTCCTCTTCGTAATCCTCGAAGTTGCCCTCGAACCACTCCACATGGGCATCGCCTTCGAACGCCAGCATATGTGTGCAAATCCGGTCAAGGAAGAAGCGGTCGTGTGAGATGACCACGGCGCAGCCGGCGAAATCGACCAGCGCGTCTTCCAGAGCACGCAGGGTTTCGACGTCCAGATCGTTGGTCGGTTCATCGAGCAGCAGCACGTTGCCGCCTTCCTTGAGCAGACGCGCCATGTGGACACGGTTGCGTTCACCACCTGAGAGCAGTCCAACCCTTTTCTGCTGATCGCCGCCCTTGAAGTTGAAGGAGGAACAATAGGCGCGGGAGTTGACCTCGGCATCGCCCAGTTTGATCAACTCGGCACCGCCGGTGATCGCTTCCCATACGGTGTCATCCGCGTTCAGGTCATCGCGGGACTGGTCCACGTAGGAAAGATCAACCGTGTCGCCGTACTCGATTGTACCCGCGTCCGGTTTTTCCTGTCCGGTCAGCATCTTGAAGAGTGTCGATTTACCCGCACCGTTGGGGCCGATCACGCCGACGATCCCGCCTGGGGGCAGGGAAAAGCTGAGATCCTCGACCAGCAGTTTGTCGCCCATGGCTTTCTTGAGGCCTTCGACCTCGATCACCTTATTGCCAAGGCGCGGACCATTCGGGATGACGATCTGTGCGCGGGTAAGTTTCTCGCGCTCGGAAGACTCGGCCATTTCATTATAGGCGTTGATACGGGCTTTGCTCTTGGCCTGACGGGCTTTGGCACCCTGTCGCATCCATTCGAGTTCGCGTTCAAGGGTCTTTTGCTTGGATTTGTCTTCGCGGGCTTCCTGCGCCAGCCGCTTGGCCTTTTGTTCCAGCCAGTCGGAATAGTTGCCTTCGTATGGCACGCCCTTGCCGCGATCGAGTTCCAGAATCCAGCTGGTGATGTCATCAAGGAAGTAGCGGTCGTGGGTGACGATCAGGATGGTTCCCTTGTAATCCATCAGATGCTGTTGCAGCCAGGCGATGGTCTCGGCGTCCAAATGGTTGGTCGGTTCGTCAAGCAGCAGCATGTCAGGCGCTTCAAGCAGCAGTTTGCATAGCGCGACGCGGCGGGCTTCACCGCCGGAAAGGTCCTTGATGTTGGCGTCGTCCGGCGGGCAGCGCAGGGCTTCCATCGACACATCGATTTGTGAATCGAGGTCCCAGAGGTTCTGCGCGTCGATGTCGTCCTGCAGTTTTGCCATTTCGTCGGCGGTTTCGTCTGAATAATTCATCGCCAGTTCGTTGTAGCGATCAAGGATCGCCTTTTTCTCGGCCACGCCTAGCATGACGTTTTCACGCACGGTCAGGGTTTCGTCCAGCTTAGGCTCCTGCGGCAGGTAGCCCACTTTGGCACCCTCAGCCGCCCAGGCTTCGCCCTGAAAATCCTTGTCCAGCCCGGCCATGATCTTGAGCAGGGTGGATTTACCCGCGCCGTTAACGCCGACAACACCAATCTTCACGCCGGGCAAAAAGTTCAGGTGAATGTTTTCAAAAGTTTTCTTGCCCCCCGGATAGGTTTTGGAGACGCCGGACATGTGGTAAACGAATTGATAGGCAGCCATGGGAATTCCTGTCTGGTCAAATGAGGTTAAGAGACGCAATATCGCGCCAATGGCCCAAGATCAACGCAGACAAATTCCAAGAGGTTCAAGGGCCCTGCACTGGGTGCTTGTCGGGGCGCTGTCCTGGCTCGCGGCTTGCTCGACCGCAGTGCATTTGTCGCAACCACCAAACCTTTATCTGGATGGACGCAACTACCCTGATGCGCTGGTGCCAGCAGCGTTAAAGGTTATTGATCCGCCGATTTTCTACGTGACGGATCGGAATGTACTGGCCGAGGGCGGGCAGGTGGCGGGCTATGGCACCGGCAGATCGGATTCCATGGGGTTTGGGCTGGCGCATGTGCGCTTTGGCGCGACCGACTGGTCTGACCTTGTGGCACGTACTCATGTGGATCGCGGTGGACACATTTCGACGCTGAAGGTCGAAGCACTGCAAGAACTGGTGCGCTTCAGCGATGTTCCGTTGCCGGTAGTGCGCAAACAGGGCACCCTGCACTTTTCGCCGGCTGCGGTTTCGGCCTACGCGGGCAAGGCGGCGGCATTCCAGCAGGCGGTCAGGCGGGAAATTTCACGTACGGGCAACAGACGTGTCTTGATCTATGTACATGGCATCCGGAACAATTTTGAAAACGCGGTGCAAACTTTAGCAAGCTTGTGGCACTTTTCTGGTCGTCGCTCGACGCCCGTTGTCTTTAGTTGGCCGGCGGGCAATCATGGCGTATTGGGGTACTTTCGCGACCGAGAGGCAGGAGATTTTAGTGTCTATCACGCCAAGGAGATGTTGCGCCTGATCGCGGAAATTCCTGAGGTTGAAGATATAGATATTGTCGCCCATTCACGCGGCACTTCGGTCATGACACAGGCCCTGCGCGAGATGGTGATTTTCAACCGGGGGCGTGGTTTGGCCCCGAAACAAGCGATGAAGACGGGCGTTTTGATCCTGGCAGCCCCCGATCTTGATACAGGTCTTGTGCGTCAACGATTATTGTCAGAACGGTTTTCCGAGGGCTTCGAACAGGTCAATATCTATATTAATCCTGATGATGTGGTCTTGAAGCTGTCTTCCCTTCTGACCAACTCTTCACGTATCGGTGCCGCCCAAAAAGAGGACTTCAAGCCGGGTGAGTTAAAGGACCTGCGAAAACAGGGGTTGATCCATTTTATCCGTGTCGAGGGGGCAAGTGGTTCCGATAGCCATTCCTATTTTCGCAATAACCCCGCTGTCCTGTCAGATATGGTGTTGGTTCTGCGCACACGCGCCTTTCCCGGTGGTAGCTTGCGCCCGCTCGAGGCCGATCCTGATACAATTTGGCGACTGCATCATGATTACCCGCTGGACAGGTTGCCCAATCTGGCACTGGAGCGCGGACGTTAATCGGCAGGGAACACGCGTCATGCACGCCGGCCAAGTAATGGCTTTCAAACAAATGCCCAAGCTGATCAAGCCTGACTAAGACCCGAAACTGCGGTTTTCCCAGTTTACTGGCAGATGAACTGCTTTTGCGACCATTGGATGCCTATCGGCCTGCATTATTAGTAAATTTCAGTGTATAAAGTTGTGAACTTGTTGTTACACTTTCGAAATCCTGCGGGTGAATTCCGATCGTTTCAACCACAGGTAAACGAGATGTGATCGCCAATCTGACCTCGTGAGGATTGGCTCATGTCAGGACAATAGGGAAATAAACATGTCAAAAACAACTATCGTTGTAGGGCTGGACGGGTCGGAGGCTGGTGCGCGTGCGCTTGCTTTTGCCAAAGATCAGGCCAAGGGAATTGGGGATTGTACGATTGCAATCTGCTATGTGATCGAGTGGTCACCATTCTCGTTTCAAACCGCCGAAGAGAATGAAGAGCGCCATAAGCGCCGCAATGAAGAGCTCAATCTCGCACACTCCCGTGTGCTGGACCCCGCAATCGAAACTGCCAAGAGCGAAGGGTTTGATGTCCTCGGAATCGTAAGGCACGGTGATGCGGCTGATATTCTGGACGCCGTCGCCAAACAGCAAGGTGCAAGCCAGATCGTAGTCGGCCGCGTCGGTGCACGCGGACTGAAAGAGCGTGTTTTTGGTGGCGTCACCGGTCGCTTGGCAGCTTCTGCCAGCGTGCCCGTCACGATCATTCCGTGAAATTGGGGGAACAGATATGAAACGATTTTTGACAGCAGGCCTTGCCGCAACAGCGCTGAGCCTGCCCACATTGGCGGCGGCGCAAGAGGCGGTCAGCTTTGATCAGCGCGTCAACGACGTCTTTGCGAGTTCGACGGGTTGGTTTGTGAACCTGATCTTCATGAACCTGCCAGGAACAAACTTTCCGTGGATCGTGCTGTGGCTGGTTGTGGCCGCGTCGATCTTTACGATCTACTTCGGCTTTATCCAGATCAAAGCATTCGGCCATGCGATCAGCCTTGTTAAAGGTGACTATTCCGACCCCAATGATGCGGGTGAAGTGAGCCACTTTCAGGCGTTGACCACGGCGCTTTCGGGTACTGTTGGTCTTGGGAATATCGCGGGCGTTGCGGTGGCTGTGGGTATCGGCGGGCCTGGGGCAACGTTCTGGATGATCCTTGCCGGTCTTCTGGGCATGGCATCCAAATTCACTGAATGTACCTTGGGTGTGAAATACCGCAACGAATATGCCGATGGCACCGTTTCCGGTGGTCCGATGTACTATATGACCAAAGGTTTCAAAGAGCGCGGCCTGCCAGGGGGCAAGGTGCTGGCTGTGATCTTTGCCATCTTTACAATCGGTGGTGCGCTGGGCGGCGGTAATATGTTTCAGGCTAACCAGGCACATGAACAGATTACCCAGATTACTGGTGATTTCTCTGGCTTGATCACCGGTGTGATCTTTGCAGCGGTGGTTTTCGCAGTGATCGTCGGCGGGATCAAATCCATCGCCAGCGTGACCGAGAAAGTCGTGCCGTTCATGGGGATTCTTTATGTCCTAGCTGCCTTGGTGATCCTGATCATGAACGCGGATCAGATCGGTTGGGCCTTTGGCCAGATATTTGCCGGCGCCTTTACCGGTCTTGGTGTTGCAGGCGGCTTTGTCGGTGCTCTGATCCAAGGTTTCAAACGGGCGGCCTTTTCGAACGAAGCGGGCGTTGGTTCGGCGGCGATTGCGCACTCTGCGGTGAAAACCAAAGAACCTGTTACCGAAGGCGTTGTGTCCTTGCTTGAGCCCTTCATCGACACAGTTGTAATCTGTACGATGACTGCGTTGGTCATCACCATCTCGGGAGTGTTGGTCATGGACCCTGCAACAGGCAACTTCGTGTTGAACGAAGCGGGCACGGCGATTCAGACAATCGACGGCTCCAGTGGCGTCAGCCTGACCTCGGCGGCTTTTGCCTCCGGCTTCAGCTGGTTCCCCTATGTGCTGGCGGTTGCGGTGATCCTCTTTGCCTTCTCCACCATGATCTCCTGGTCCTACTACGGGCTGAAGGCATGGACGTACCTCTTTGGTGAAGGCAAGACGACAGAACTGATATTCAAGTTGATTTTCTGTTTCTTCATCATCGTTGGCGCGGCTGCTCAATTGGGGGCCGTCATCGACTTCTCCGATGCGATGATCTTTGCCATGGCTGTTGTGAACATTACGGCACTCTACTTCCTGATGCCAATCGTGAAGCGTGAGATGAACAGTTATTTCAAACGGATCAAATCCGGTGAGATCGTCAAGCACTCGCACTGATCTCTGATTGACAAACGGGGCAGATGCCTCTCCTTTCGGCCCCTGAAGCGATTCAGGGGCCGTTTTCGTGCGTTTTCAATTTCCTCATGCTGCACCCGGTCAGGTGATTGGTCTGCTTGGCGGGTCATTCGATCCGGCACATGCGGGACATGCCCATATCACGCGTGAGGCGCTCAAACGGTTCGGTTTGGATCGTGTGTGGTGGCTGGTCTCACCTGGGAATCCGCTCAAGTTGCGCGGGCCGGCCTCGCTTGAGGATCGCATGGCGCGGGCACGTGAGGTAATGCAGCATCCACGGGTCGAGATTACAGATATCGAAACACAATTGGGTACCAGATATACTGCCGAAACACTGGTAAAGGTTCAGGGGCTCTATCCGGGTGTGCGTTTTGTCTGGCTGATGGGGGCAGACAACATGGCCCAGTTTCATTTATGGCAGGACTGGCAGGGGATCATGGAAAGCGTGCCAGTTGGCGTGCTTGCAAGGCCTGGTCAGCGCATTTCGGCACGGATGAGCAGGGCGGCGCGACAATATGCACCGTATCGAATTCCGGGGCGTTTCGGGCAATTGCTGGCGCGTGCGCAAGCTCCGGCATGGAGTTTTGTGAATGTACCGATGAACGATACTTCTTCGACTGCGATCCGGGCAAGCGGGGCCTGGTCAGCGCAATCTGGTTGAAACCAAGCCCGAACCAATGATTACAACAAGTCCCGCCCAAGTATAGGCGTCCGGCAGATCGTTGAAAATGACCCAGCCAAGGATCACCGCGGCGAGAAGTTGAAAATAGACCAATGGTGCCAACTTGGTGGCAGGCGCGATGCGGTAGGCATAGAGCAACATTAAATTGCCCATCATGGAGCCCAAGGCAGAAGCTGCAGTCAGCCCCGCGACTTCAGGAGTGAATTGAGGTATGTACAGCATGCCAAAGGGCAACAGAAAAACAGCACTCAGCAACAACTGCGTGAAGGTCAGCGCTATCGGCGTGCCAAGACCAGACAACCAGCGCGACATGGTCAGGAATGCACCATAACAGAGTCCCGCGACCACCGCCCAAATAACGCCCGGTTCGCCCCCGAAACCGGGACGGACCACCAGTATCACACCCAGAAACCCCAATACGATCAAGGCGCTGCGCAACAGGGTGACAGGTTCGCGCAGGAAAAGAACCGCCAAAACATAGCTGAACATCGGGCCGACAAAAAAGGCGGCAAAGACCGTCGCGATTTCTGCTGTTTGCAGCGCCATCTGGATCGACGTAATGCCGCAGGACAGAATTGCTGCCCGCGCCCAAATTCGCCAGTCTTTCAGCAGCAAAAATGCGCTGGCGTGAATGAAGGGCAGCACCATCAACCCACCAAGCGCAAAGCGTGACCAGGCGACAAAGACGGGTGACACGCCATAGGATCCCGTCAACAGTTTGCCCGCACTGTCACCTGCGGGAATCATTGACATGGCAATAAACATGATGAGGGCAGCACGTTGCATGGTGCCACTTAGCATGGTCAATCGGGGTTGAAAATGTGATATTGCAACGCTTGTAGAGAAGCCCCCGGTGCGGTTTAACCCTAGCATGACACAGAAGTTTTCCAGACGCGGTTTCCTAAGTATCAGCGCTGCATTCACCATGTTTGCGCAGGGCGGTCTTGCGGCACCTCCTAGCGCATCGTTGAGGCCGGTCTTGCGCAGTGATGACCTGTTCAAACAGGCCATTCCCGAGGCTGCGGAGATTATCCGGGACAAGAACCTGTCCGGGCAGGTCGCTTTTGCACTGGCTGATGTATCGTCAGGCGCATGGCTGGAAAGCCAAGACGAACTTGCCGGCATGCCACCCGCAAGCGTGACCAAGGCCGTCACCGCGCTTTATGCATTGGAGACATTGGGGCCAGAGCACCGGTTCGAGACCCGGCTCGCGGCCACTGGGGGGATCAAAGAGGGCGAAATTCAAGGCGATTTGATCCTGATCGGGGGCAATGATCCAACGCTGGATACCGATGCGCTGGCACAGATGGCCGCTGATTTGAAAGCCGCGGGTGTCATCGGCGTTAAGGGCGGCTTGAAAGTCTTTCAGGGATCGCTGCCGGTGATGACGCATATTGATCCCGCACAACCGGATCATGTGGGGTATAATCCAGCAGTGTCGGGCATTGCGTTGAATTACAATCGGGTTCATTTCGAATGGCGGCGTGCCAGTGGCAAATATGCGATCACAATGGATGGACGGTCAAAGAAGCATCGGCCCGACGTTCGCTTTGCGGCAATGCGCATCGAAGATCGTAGTGCGCCGGTCTATACCTACAGCGACCTTGCGGGACGGGATCAATGGACGGTGGCAAAAGGGGCATTGGGCGGGGGCGGTGCCCGCTGGCTGCCAGTGCGCAAACCCGCATCTTATGCGGGCGAGGTGTTTTCCACGTTGGCAGGGGCGCATGGCATACGCCTTGGCTCGCCCGAAGTGATTGATACTTTGCCGCCTCACGAAGTTCTGGTCCGCCACGCAAGCCAGAATCTGCGCCTGCTTCTGCGTGATATGTTGAAATGGTCGACCAACCTGACGGCCGAGATGGTTGGTCTCGCGTCAAGCAAGAAACGGCTGGGGGCTGTCACCGACCTGCGGATGTCGGCAAATGCGATGAACCTTTGGGCCAAATCGGCCTTGGGCATGCAGGCACCGGCATTGGTCGATCATTCTGGATTGGGCGACGATTCACGGCTGACTGCCGCAGACATGGCGCGCGCCTTGCTAAAGGCAAACGACGCCGGATTTCGATCAATCCTCAAATCCTTCGGGTTCCGCGACGCCAGGGGAAAGCCGGTCAAGGATCAGAAGATCATGGTGGACGCCAAAACCGGTACGTTGAATTTTGTGTCGTCCTTGGCAGGCTATATCACGGCGCAAGACGGACGGGAAATGGTGTTTGCGATCTTTGCGGCAGATATGGACGAACGGTCCAAGATCAGTCGGGAAGAACGCGAATCCCCCACAGGCGGCAAAGCCTGGAACAAACGCGCCAAGCGGGTCCAGCAAGGGCTGATTGAACGCTGGGATGCACTATACGGTCGGGCCAAAACCTAACTTAGATGTCGCGCCCGCGCACCGCGTTCAATCGCTGCGGCGTGCAAGCGATCTATGTTCAATTCATAACGCACTTCTTCGAGCAGCCGCAATTCAGCTTCGTCGAGTGTGCCGTCCGCAGCCGCAACGTCGCAGGCGAGCGCATAAGCGGTTTCGAACAGGCGCTCTGGCAAAGCCTCGCGGATCAGGCCGAACAGTGCATCAAGCCCGTCTTCTTGTTCAAACAGGTCAAACACGGTTTTGCTGATCACCGCCAGGCGGTCGTTGTCATAATTGGCAAAGATCGGAAGCATGTTCACCGCCGACTGGATTTTGATCAGTTCTGCGGTGCGGATATTCTCGTCCGAGGCTGAAACCGCAACCATCAATGCGACAAGGCTGTCTTGTGCGCTGAGCGCAAGGGAGGGGCCGTTGGTCATGAGGATGTCCTTTGGAGGAAAGTTGTTGCGGTGCAGAATATTGACGCACCCTAGGGGACGCAATAGGTACACGCCAGCCTGCGCGCATAGGGCGCGGAATCGGTTAGAAAATGGATGATACAAATGTCTGAGATGCGGGAAGCGGCGATGAGCAGCAAAGCGTGGCCTTTTGAAGAAGCGCGCGCAGTGTTGAAACGTTATGCCAAAGCTCCGCCGGAGAAGGGATTTGTCTTGTTTGAAACCGGCTATGGACCATCGGGTCTGCCGCATATCGGCACTTTTGGCGAGGTGTTGCGCACCACCATGATCAAGCGTGCATTCGAAGAGATTTCAGACATCCCGACCAAGCTGGTTTGCTTTTCGGACGATCTGGACGGGATGCGCAAGGTGCCGGGAAATGTGCCACAACAGGAAATGTTGGCAGAGCATATGCACAAACCCTTGACCAGCGTCCCGGATCCTTTTGGCGAATTCGAAAGTTTCGGCCATCACAACAACGCAATGCTGCGTCGGTTCCTCGATACCTTCGGATTTGAATACGAGTTCTATTCCGCGCGGGAATTCTACCGGACCGGGCAGTTTGACGAGGTGCTGAAGCGCGCCTGCGAGCGGTATGACGAGGTCATGTCCGTCATGCTGAAGTCCCTGCGCGAGGAGCGGCAGCAGACCTATTCGATTTTTCTGCCAATCCACCCCGAAACGGGGCGGGTGCTTTATGTTCCGATGAAAAACGTCGATGCCGTTAATCATACCGTCACCTTTGACGATGAAGACGGCAAGGAATGGACGCTACCGGTGACGGGCGGAAACGTGAAGTTGCAGTGGAAGCCGGACTTTGGTGCGCGCTGGGCGGCATTGGGCGTTGATTTCGAGATGTACGGAAAGGAACATGCGACTAACACGGCGATCTATGACCGGATTTGCGAGATTCTGGGCGGCAAGAAGCCGAACCATTTCAGCTATGAGCTGTTCCTGGATGAAAACGGGCAGAAGATTTCGAAGTCTTCTGGCAATGGGATTTCGATTGATGAATGGTTGACCTATGCCAGCACCGAAAGCCTGTCATATTTCATGTATCAAAAGCCCAAGACGGCCAAACGGATGCATTTTGATGTGATCCCCAAAGCGGTTGATGAATATCATCAGCAGTTGCGCGCCTATGAGGGGCAGGACGCGAAAGGGCGTATGAACAATCCGGTTTGGCATATTCACGGCGGCGATGTGCCCAAGTCGGATATGGTTGTGCCATTTTCGATGTTGCTTAACCTGGCATCGGTGTCCTCGGCTGAGGATAAATCGCAGCTTTGGGGCTTTATCCAGCGCTATGCGCCCGAGGCATCTGCGGAGAACAATCCCGGTATGGATGCGGCGGCGGGTCATGCGGTGCGGTATTTCAACGATTTTGTGAAACCGCAAAAGGTGTTCCGCGCGCCAACCGATCTGGAGCGCGAAGCGCTGACAGAACTGCGTGACAATCTCAAAGCGTGGGATGGTGGGTTGGATGCAGAGGCCTTGCAAACGATGGTTTTCGCCGTGGGCAAGGAACGCTTCGATCCACTGCGCGACTGGTTCACCGCGCTTTACGAAGTGTTGCTGGGGGCGAGCCAGGGACCGAGGTTCGGCGGTTTCATCGCACTTTACGGGGTGGACGAGACTGTGGTCCTGATTGACGATGCCCTGGCAGGAAAGCTGTCGGCTGCTTGAAACTCTTGTCCTGCCCGATACGTGACTTCCCTTAAGTCAAGTTCATGCAGGGAGAGAGCAGATGTGGAAATCAGTGGTTCATGTACTCAGCGCAGCAGCGATGTCTATTGCGCTGACCTTTGGTGTTGCGGCGCAACAACTTGAGATTGAGGATACGATCGGCAATCAGATTGAGGCTTTCAAGGCCGATGATTTCGAACAGGCGTTTTCCTATGCAACGCCGAACCTGCAACAGTTGTTTCAAACGCCACAGAATTTTCAACGCATGGTCACGTCAGGCTACCCGATGGTGTGGCGACCTGCCGAAGTGCGCTATCTTGAATTCAAGGAATACGAAGGGTCAGTTTTCCAGAAAGTGCAGATTACCGACCAAAAAGGTTTTATCCATCTGCTGCTCTACCAAATGCAAAAGACCGAGGCGGGATGGCGCATCGCCAGTGTGCAATTGTTAAAGGCACCCGGCGCGAACGCCTAGACACCCTTTCCAACCGATCTATCCAAAGGTGCGGCCGCTCCGCCGGATTTTTGATGTTTGACAGGCACCTGTTGCATCCGATGGCGCACGGTGGCCTTAGCATCGCTTAACACCCGGTTGTTATTTCCCTGTCCCTGAACCGGCACGCGCCGGGATCATGCAATATCGGAGTGCGTTGGCATTTCCGTGGAAAGGGATTTTTCATGAACAAGGCAATAACCGACGGCTTGGTGCTGATGCCAACACCTTTTGGTGATGGCTTGGATGTTTGGTCAAGTGGCGATGGCACGCCGGGATCAGATACCTATGAGAACGCCGCAAATGCGCTGTTTATCGCGGCGGATCAGGACTTTGCAGGATCATTGGAACTGCTGAAAACTCAGAATACACAAAAGTTGCGCTTCATGGGGCAAACGCCCTTGTTGCCGGGCTGTTATTTGCGAGTGTCGGCGCGGGTAAAGGCGATCAGCGGTAATCTACCTTCTGTACGGATTGGGGGTTATCCCGCCGCAGGCAATGGTAGCCGGGTAAACGGCCTACCTGAGTTTTCAACTTTTACCACATTGCAAAGTTATGGCGAGGTTGTCGAGATCAGCGCTATCATCGGGACAGGCGCACGCGGCGGTGTTGACATGGTCTGGGGAACGACACCGGTTTACGGGCATTTCGGCATAGATCTGGTCGGCCCGAACGGGGGTATCATTCGCGTCGATGACATACAGATCGAAGATGTCACTTCGGTCTTTCTGCGTGACATGATTTCAATGGTCGATGTCACGGATTACGGTGCGCTGGGCAATGGAAACACCGATAATACTGCGGCCTTCGAAGCGGCAAATTCTGCAGCGAATGGGCGGACGGTCTTTGTCCCAGCGGGAAATTTTCGTCTGGCCAGTGATGTGACGATAGATACCCCAGTAAAATTTGAAGGCCGGGTCAGCATGCCGGACAATGCGGTTTTGCTTTTGCGCCGTAATTTTGATCTCCCCACCTATATTGAAGCGTTTGAGGATGAAGAAGTCGCGTTCAAAAAGGCCTTTCAGGCCCTGCTGAACAATGTGGACCACGAAACGCTTGATATGGGCGGTCGCAAGATCAATGTAACAGAACCGCTTGATATGGCCGCTACGGTTCCGGGAACCACCTCTTATGCTACGCGGCGCGTCATAAGAAACGGGCAACTGGAAGCGGCGGCGACTGCGGCCTGGGCCCCCGAAGTCGTCAGTTCCGCAGCGACTTATTCCGCCAGCGACTCGCGGACGTTGACGGCTGTATCTAATGTGGCCAGTATCCCGGTGGGTGCACTGGTCGAGGGCGCCGGCGTCGGTCGCGAGGTCTATGTTCGCAGCAAGGATTTGTCCCGTCAGGAAATCACCCTGAACAAACCCTTGTATGATGCAGAAGGGCGCCAGAACTATACTTTCCGGAAGTTCAAATATCTCATCGATTTCTCCGGCTTCAATTCCCTGAGCAAATTCGTTCTGGCAGATATAGAGTTTCAGTGTAACAACCGAAGTTCCGGCATCATGTTGGCGCGGGGCGGGATCACCTTTCATGTGCGCGATTGCTTTATCAGTCGTCCAGCAGACCGTGGAATCACTTCGATCGGGACGGGGTGTCAGGGCATGATGCTGGACCGTTGCCAGTTTCTGTCGTCGGAGGATGCGTTGAATGTGCCCGCCCGCAAGACGATCGGGTTCAACGTCAACCAGAACGATGCAAAGATCCGCAACAATCGCGCAACGCGATTCCGCCATTTCGGTCTTTTGGGAGGATCGAACAACATCTTTACCGGCAACCACTTTTTCCAAGGGGACGGGGTGACCAACGGTGTACGCTCAAGCGGGATCATTCTGGCCAGCACAAGCGTCGGGACGATCATTTCGAACAACTATATCGACAATTGTTTTATCGAATGGACAAATGAACATGACCCGAGCCCAGCGTTTACCGGCGGTTTTTCCTTCAGCGCGCTAAGTGTGACGGACAATGTATTCCTGTCAGGGGACGTTGCTCCCTGGTTCAGCTATATCGTGGTAAAACCGCATGGAGCAGGACATTTCCTGAATGGTGTCACGATTTCGGGCAACCGTTTCCGCAGTTTGAACGGCTTTATCGATCGCGCTGATCGCGTGGATACAACATTCGCTGACCTCAACATGTCGCGGTGCAAGAATTTCACGATGACCGCCAATTCCTATCTTGGCGTGACGGCGCAGCCCTCCAATCCGGCCCATGTCGATTTTACCCAATCCTCGCCTGATGACACCTGGAGCGTAGATGTCGCACAGCATCTTGCCTTTGGTGGTGAGGCATTGTCAGTGGATGCGATCACCTCGATCGGTGCATTGCGAAACTCCAACAATGTTCGCCAATATTTGACCCCTTATGCCGATACGGTTCAGGGCGCGAACCGCGATCAGATCCGGCTGGTTTGGCCCTCTGCTGTTCGGGGAAAGATACAGGCAACGGTGCGCATGGACTTCCGTTAGAATTCTCCCCCCATTCTGAAAGAGCGCGGGGCACGATCAGAAATCATTCCATATTCCCATTTTCAGAGCCGTCTTTTCCTGCTCGGAAAATGGGATTTGCGCCCCCAACTTTATGCGGAATTTACTATCCTTTGGTTGAATGAGAAGCGAGGGTTCAAAGGCACCGTAGGTTTCGCTCTTTTGGGCAGAGACCGAAATTTCCAGCAGGCCGGTCGTGGCATCGCTGAACGCCATGCCGACAGCGGCATCGAATTTGGTAATATGTTCGCCGAGCGTCGGTTCATGGATATAGGCAGCGTCCAGATTGATCCATCCTGCCCGTGAGTTGACCTTAAAACCGCGGCCCCAGGCGATGCCGGCCTTGACCGTGGGGCGGTGCATTTCATTGCCCCACACACCACCTATGCCAAGCTCATAGGCCCATTTATCGGGTTGGTCAGCAGGACCAATTGCGCGACGCAGAAACAAGTTGCCGAAACCGTTCCGTACATTCAGCGCATTGGTGAAGGCACTGACATCAAGACCGATGGTGGTTTTGTCACTCAGTCCATATTCGATATAGAATGCATTGGTAGTTTCGGAAAACTGTGTCGCACCAAAGGACAGCGAAACGAAACCATCACCCTTTTCACGTAGCCAGGCACCGGCATCTGCTACGGAGGCGAGACCCTGCCAAAGAATTAAACTTGCAACGAACAGCTTTCTCATCCGACCTCCTGCGAAGAGGATTACGGGACGAGGTTAACAAAAGGTTAATGTATGATGGGAAGGAAATCTCCTGTGATCGGACAGGCGCAGCAGAGCCAAGGCAAACTTGTCGCGAGATCGGTCCTGGGCGGGGAGATCAAAAACAAAGCATCGGGCGAAACAGGTCGCTTCATTCTAGGCCGCTGCGAACTTAGCGACCTCGCCTGCGTTTGACACCGCCGCGCATGCCGCCACGCCCCATCGACGAACGGCCCGATGACTTTTTCGCATCTGCCACTGCTTTATCAACCGCATATTGCCGCGCCATCGGGTCATCGGCGATCGCCAGATCAACAGCTTCCAGCCGCTTGACCTCATCCCGCAGCCGCGCCGCTTCTTCGAACTCAAGGTTCTCGGCAGCCTTGCGCATGTCGGTGCGCAGCCCTTCCAGTACGGTTTGCATGTTGCTGCCCGCAAGCTTTTTATCGATCTGCGTAGTGACGCGGGACTGATCCGTGTCGCCCTTGTAAAGACCTGCCAGAATATCCTCGACGTTCTTTTTCACCGTCATCGGCGTGATGCCGTGTTCCTCGTTATAGGCGATCTGCTTGGCTCGGCGGCGGTCGGTCTCACCGATGGCGCGCTCCATTGAACCAGTAATCCTGTCCGCATACATGATCACGCGGCCTTCGGCATTGCGTGCGGCCCGGCCAACGGTTTGGATCAGCGAGGTTTCCGAGCGTAGGAAACCTTCCTTGTCGGCATCAAGAATGGCGACCAGGCCACATTCGGGAATGTCCAACCCTTCGCGCAACAGGTTGATCCCGATCAGGACGTCAAAGGCCCCAAGCCGCAAATCGCGCAGGATTTCGATCCGCTCGATGGTATCAATATCGCTGTGCATGTAGCGGACGCGAATGCCCTGTTCATGCATGTATTCAGTAAGGTCTTCGGCCATGCGCTTGGTCAATGTCGTGCAAAGCGTGCGATAACCGTCCGCTGCAACCTTGCGCACTTCGTCCAGCAGATCATCTACCTGCATCTCGACCGGACGAATTTCGATCTGAGGGTCGATCAGGCCGGTTGGTCGAATGATCTGTTCGGTAAAGACGCCGCCCGATTGTTCGATCTCCCAGGCTGCCGGGGTTGCGGAAACAAACACAGATTGTGGGCGCATCGCGTCCCATTCCTCGAACTTGAGCGGGCGGTTGTCCATGCAGGAAGGCAAACGGAAGCCATGTTCGGCCAAGGTGAACTTGCGCCGGTAGTCGCCTTTGTACATGCCGCCGATCTGAGGCACCGATACGTGGGATTCATCGGCAAAAACAATCGCATTGTCGGGAATGAATTCGAACAGGGTGGGGGGCGGTTCCCCGGGTGCTCGGCCCGTCAGGTAGCGGGAGTAATTCTCGATCCCGTTGCAGACGCCTGTCGCCTCCAGCATTTCCACATCAAAGTTGGTCCGTTGTTCAAGCCGCTGTGCTTCCAACAGCTTGCCCTCACCCACCAATTGATCCAGCCGCATGCGCAACTCTTTCTTGATGTTCACAATCGCCTGCGACATCGCGGGTTTCGGCGTCACATAGTGGCTGTTGGCATAGACGCGAATCTGTTCAAACGTATCGGTCTTTTCGCCCGTGAGCGGGTCAAATTCCGTGATGCTTTCCAGCTCCTCCCCAAAGAACGACAGCCTCCAGGCACGATCATCAAGGTGGGCGGGGAAAATCTCAAGCGAATCGCCGCGCACACGGAACGAACCACGCACAAATGCGGCATCATTGCGCTTGTACTGCTGGGCAACCAGATCGGCGATCACCTGACGTTGGTCATAGGTTTTCCCGGCCTTCAGATCCTGCGTCATCGCACCGTAGGTTTCGACCGATCCGATACCGTAAATACACGATACCGATGCTACAATGATGACGTCGTCGCGCTCCAGCAACGCCCGTGTCGCCGAATGGCGCATGCGGTCGATCTGTTCGTTGATCTGGCTCTCTTTTTCGATGAAGGTATCCGAGCGTGCCACATAGGCTTCGGGCTGGTAATAGTCATAGAAGCTGACAAAATATTCGACAGCATTGTCAGGAAAAAAGCTTTTGAATTCACCGTAAAGCTGCGCCGCCAGTGTCTTGTTCGGGGCCAGTATGATAGCTGGACGCTGGGTTTCCTCGATCACCTTGGCCATCGTGAAGGTTTTGCCGGTCCCGGTTGCACCCAAAAGTACTTGATTGCGGTCCCCGTCCCGCACCCCCTGGCAAAGCTCCTTGATTGCAGTAGGCTGATCGCCCGCAGGTTCGAACTCTGTACTCAGTACAAAGCGTTTGCCTCCCTCCAGTTTGAGGCGCTTGCGTACATCCTCGGCAGCCTTCGCCATGACGGGCGTGCCTTCGGACGTATCAGTTAGGGCATAGGGCATCTGTATTCTTTCTGCGCGGTTCGCCCCCAAGGTGACGTTTTTTCGGGGTGGTTCAAGGGCGCAGCCCCGCTTTGCTGCCAAAAAGTGACAGCAGAACGCTACTTCATCAGACGCTTTCGGTTGGATGAGACCTTTCTGCTGATCGGTGCCATTGCAGCCGACATAATCTGATCGGGCCGGCGCCCCTTCATCATCTCTGTCACTCCCGCGGCAAAGGCAGAGGCCATGGCGACGCCCTTTTCTTCAACCATGCGTTCGTTTTCGCCGCGTTTCGCTGGTATTGCACCACTCATCGCCAGCAAACGCAGGGCCATGACGGTCTGGGTCTCGGCCATCAACTGGGCGATTCTCAGCTGTAGGGTAAACAATTCACTATTAAACATTATGCAGCTCCAGTTGCTGATTCCGTTTAATGCTGCAGCGCAGCAATTGCAAGCGATGCTTTCAGTGCGCAGTCGGATGCCGCTTGCCTCAGCGGGGTAAATCGCCGATAACGCAGTCAGGAAATGCAATGAGGCCCCCATGCGAGCACGTATCTATCAACCTGCCCGAACCGCGATGTCGTCTGGCACAGCCAAGACCAATCATTGGGTGCTTGAATTCGCCCCGTCCGAAGCCCGCGGCGTTGACCCCTTGATGGGCTGGACCTCTTCTTCCGATACCCAAGCACAGGTCAGATTGACCTTTGAAACCAAAAGCGCAGCGGTTGAATATGCCAATGAAAACGGCATCAGCGCACAGGTGCAACTGCCCAACAAACGCAAACCCAACATCCGAGCCGGTGGATATGGCGAAAATTTCGCAACCGGACGGCGCGGTGCCTGGACGCACTGACCCCGCTGTGTGAAACTGGCCGATGCGCGGGCAGCGCGAAACGGTTCCACACCCGCCGCATTTGTCTGCTCAAACTCTTTGATTGAATGGTGGCATCGGTCTTGCAAAAGGTTCGATTTTGCAAGACAACCCCCCTGCGTGGTCCCGTAGCTCAACTGGATAGAGCACCTGACTTCTAATCAGGGGGTTGAGGGTTCGAGTCCTTCCGGGATCGCCACTTCCATCAATTCAATACCGATCAAACCGACGGGGCAAAGCCCAAGATCAGTTGGCGCAGGCCGATGGCGGCACCGGCCATGATGCACAAAAGCGTCAGCGGTGCGCCAAAGGCGAGGACGGAAAATGCCGACAATCCCTGACCTACGCTGCATCCGACGGCGATTACCGCACCGGTGCCCATCAGTGCCGCGCCCAGGATCTGGCGGCGCAGCTCCCTGGGGTCGTCGCAGGCCTCCCATCTGAAGTGACCCTTGATCAGGCTGCCCAGCACCGCGCCCAACACAACGCCAATGATCGACCCCGTGCCGAAACTGACGGTATTCCCGGCTGATGTCATGGCATAGAGGATGGTCTCGCCTATCGGGGCGGAAAACGTATGGCTGACGATGGGGGTCGCGTCAAAACCGTTCCGCGCCACCCAAGCCGTCCCGGCCCAGCCCGATACGATGGCCAATCCGGCAATAGCACCCCAGAAAATATGCGAAGGGGAATGGCGCAGACCCTGGTTGAGCAGGGTCAGTGCCAGAATGATACATCCGATTGCGATCCCGATGACCGGGGTGGAAATGCCGGTCAATTGCGTAATGGCATGCGGAATGGACTGGGGCAGCGTTGCAGGTTCCGACGCTCCAAAGGCCCAGAGCCGCAGACCGGACAGGGGGCCCCCCAGGGTGACATAAGCCGCAATGCCCATGATCAGGACAATCAGCAAAGAACGCATGTCGCCTCCGCCGACGCGCGCCAGCGCGCCGTAACCGCAATTGCCCGCCAGAGCCATACCATATCCGAACAGCAGCCCGCCAAAAATGCTTTCAAGCGGGTTCCAGCTACGTGAGAGGTAGAGGGTCTGCTCAAGATCAAGCAATCCCGCTGCAGACAGAGCAAAGGTGCCGATCACCGCAACGCCAATGGCAATCCCCCACATGCGCAGGCGCAGGGTGTTTTCACCGTAATACAGATCTTCGATGGCCCCCAGGGTGCAAAACCGGCCGATCCGCGCCGCCAAGCCAAGCGCGATGCCTCCAATCATACCAAGAAGGGCCACCAGCACAGGTTCTGAAAACAAATCAAGCATTGCCACGTTCCATCAGGGGCTCCCCGATTGATTGCGATCCGGTCGTCAGTTACCCGGCCACAGAAGCCGTCGATCAAGTGTCGCGGCAAAACAGGTCATAGACCACTTCCATGATCTGCTTTGGCCGGTCGTCCGACAGGCTGTAAAAAATGGTTTTGCCCTCGCGTCGCGGAGTGACCAGCCCTTCAAGCCGTAAGCGGGAAAGTTGCTGTGAGACCGCGGCCTGTCGCGCAGACAAAAGGTTTTCCAACTCGGTCACGGATTTTTCGCCAGAGGCGAGGTGACAGAGTATCATCAACCGGCCTTCATGGCTGATCGCTTTTAGAAAGTTGGACGCTTCAACGGCATTCGCCGCCATCTTGTCCATATCTTCCGTACACATGTTCAGGTCGAAAACTGGCAGGCCCATCTTATCCTCAAAATCCAGAAGAATTGCGGCTTAAGCAGCCTTTGACATTTCGTTGATACTTTTCTCATTCACGAAAATCAATCTGTGCGCGTTCAAGCATGGTGCCGAGCATGCCCCAAAAGAAATCCTCACCAGGATAGCCCTCCAGACGCGCCACTTCACTACCGTCCACTGTCAGCACGAATGTCGGTGTGAAAAACAGACCCCGTTCGAACGTGATGTCGTCAGGGCGCGGCCCGTGAATGTCGATGCGTCGCAGGGGGGCTGCCTTGCCTTCTGGCGTCTTGGGATAGATCTCAGCGATCTCGTCATTCCAGCGTGCACACCAGACACAACCATGCTCCTCGACCATCACCAATTCGGTTTCGGCTGCCAGGTTGAGGGTTGAAAGAACAACCAATACCATACTCAAAATGAAGCGGCGCAGTAACATGAGAAATTGACCTTTGCTAAACAAATAACGTAATCTGAATATGTGAATTATACAAGGACTCGCCACGGACATGCTTGAGATTACCTACCTTGGGGCCGCTTTTGCAGGTCTATTATCATTTCTTTCACCATGTATCCTGCCGATTGTTCCGTTTTACCTTAGTTATCTCGCCGGAATCGGCATGAACCAGATCTCAGCAGATGCGCAGATCGATAGCAAAACACGTCTGCGTGCTGTCCTCGCGGCGACCTTTTTTGCGGCGGGCGTGATCACCATCTTCATGGGACTCGGGGCTGCGGCAACGACGTTTGGGCAGGTCGTGCGCGAATATTTTGATATTCTACGCTGGATCGCTGCGGCTATCATCATTGCGATGGGCCTGCATTTTCTTGGCGTGATCCGCATCGGTATCCTCTATCGACAGTTACGCGCAGACGCGGGGGACACGTCAAACACCAGCCTGTTGGGGGCCTATGTGATTGGTCTTGCCTTTGCCTTTGGCTGGACGCCCTGTGTCGGCCCGGTCCTGGCCGCCATTCTGTTTACCGCCGCGGGGGCGGAAACCGCATCAACAGGCGCGGGGCTGTTGTTCGTCTACGGCCTTGGCATGACCGCGCCCTTTGTGCTGGCAGCGCTGTTCATCGGCCCGTTCATGCGCTGGATGGTCCGGTTCCGCCGCCATCTTGGTCTGATCGAAAAGATTATGGGTGGCATGCTGATTGTCTTCGGTTTGCTGATCGCGACAAATTCAATGAACTATATCGCGCAATGGATGCTGGCCATTGGGCCGGACATTGGCGTGCTGCGTTAATCGAAAGGAAGTCTGATGAAAAACTTGATTTTGGCGGGTGTCACGCTGGTTGCGATGGCCCTGGGCGCTTTTGCAAGCGAAATAGGCGATGACGGTCTGCACAAAGAGACCTGGATGCGCGACACCTTCAAGGATCTGCGCGAAGACCTGGGGGAGGCCAATGCCGAAGACAAGCGTTTGATGGTGATCGTCGAACAGCGTGGCTGCGTCTACTGCAAGAAGATGCACGAAGAGGTGTTTTCGGTGCCCGAGGTGGCAGAGTACATCACTGAAAACTTCTTTGTGGTCCAGATCAACATGTTCGGCGATGTCGAGGTCACGGACTTTGACGGCACCGTACTGCCGGAAAAAGACATGGTGAAAAAATGGGGGGCGCTGTTCACGCCGATGATTCTGTTTTTTCCCGAAGAGGTTACCGAAGACGTCGGTGCGACGCAGGTCGCGGTTGCTACCATGCCGGGAGCTTTCGGGCGCCACACGACTTTCAATATGCTTAATTGGGTTGTCGAGAAAGGATACGAATCAGACGAACCATTTCAGAAATATCACGCCCGCAAGCTTGCAGAGCAAGGGAACTAAGGCGGTCTGACGCCCCGCTTGAATAATATAATTCAAAGAGTTGAATTTGTTGTTGCGCCATCATGATGGCCTAGGCTACGGTGTGCCAAATAATACGTTTGGGAGGACGCATGAGGATTTCTGTCATTTCAGCCGCCGCACTGGGGCTCATCGCTTCGACGGCTTTCGCTGAAGAAGTGCTGCCAACCGCAGTCAGCTTCAACGACGATGGCGCAGTTGAGCAATCGTTGTCCGGTACCGCAGGTGATGCCGCCAATGGCCGCATCATTGTCGGGGACAAAGGGCAAGGGAACTGCGTTGCCTGTCACATGGTCAATGACTTGGCCGATGTGCCGTTTCAGGGTGAAATCGGCCCTCCGCTGGACGGAGCCGGTGACCGGTGGAGCGAGGCCGAGTTGCGCGGGATCGTGGCCAATGCCAAGGTCATGTTCGAAGACAGCATGATGCCGTCTTTCTACAAGACCGAGGGTTTCATTCGTCCCGGCAATGCCTACACGGGTAAGGCCGCTGATGACACTTTCGGGCCGCTCTTGAGCGCCCAGCAGATTGAAGATGTTGTGGCCTATCTCGCCACGCTCAAAGAATAATCCAAACCGGTAGGGGTGGCCCCGCGGCCATCGGACCGGCATAAAGGAGTAAGTTCATGGAACTCACACGACGTAATGCAATCCTGCTCGGGGCCAGTGCGCTGCTGGTCGCAGGTCTGCCCATCCACGCAACGGCGTCAACCGACGATGCTATCGCTGCTTTCACCGGCGGTGCCGAAGTCGGCGAAGGTGACATCACCCTGACAGCGCCCGAAATCGCCGAGAACGGCAATACCGTGCCGATTGAAGTGTCCTCGGAAACCGCGGTCGAGATCATGGTCCTCGCGACTGGCAACCCGACACCGGCTGTTGCGACATTCAAATTCGGCAAGTTGGCCGCATCCCGCAGCGCATCAACACGCATCCGCCTCGCGGGTACGCAGGATGTCGTCGCGATTGCAAAGCTTGAGGATGGCTCATTCGTTCAGGCAACAAGTGCGGTCAAAGTCACCATCGGCGGCTGCGGCGGCTAAACAGGTTCAAGGAGAATAATCATGGCATCTGGTGTAAAGCCTCGCGTCAAAGTCCCTAAAAAAGCGGCTGCTGGTGATACGGTCACCATCAAGACGCTGATCAGCCACAAGATGGAATCCGGTCAACGCAAAGACAGCGACGGCAACGTCATCCCGCGCTCGATCATCAACCGGTTCACCTGTGAATTTAATGGTGAAAACGTGGTCGACATCACGCTGGAACCGGCGATTTCCACCAATCCGTACTTCGAATTCGAAGCGGTGGTCCCAGAGGCCGGCGCATTCAAATTCACATGGTATGACGACGACGGCTCTGTCTACGAAGAGACCAAAGAAATCGCGATCGGCTGAAGCCAAGTCTTGGGAGGGACATCATGAAAATACTGACGGGAGCCTTGTTGGCCACTGTGTTGACGGCATCATTTGTATCGGCTGATCCGGTTGATGACACGCTGATCCTGAACGAAGACATCACGCTGGTCACCCGCACCGCGGCACCGGCGCATCTGTCGGATGCCTTTGACGAGGTGATGTCGGGCTGGTTGTTTCGCGGCACTGAAACCCGCGCCATGCAAGCGGATGATTTCGACAATCCGGGCATGATCTTTGTCGAGAAAGCTCAGGAATCCTGGGACACTGTCGAGGGGACCGAAGGCAAATCCTGTGCGTCCTGTCACGATGGTATGGAAAGCATGGCGGGCGTGAAGCCCACATACCCCAAGTGGAACGAAGAAGCTGGCGAAATGCGGACGCTGCAAATGCAGGTGAACGCCTGCCGGACAGAGCGTATGGGCGCAGAGGCCTGGGGCTATGACAAAGGCCCGGCAATCAACATGGAAGCGGCGCTTTCTTCTGTTTCACGTGGCTTGCCCATGAACGTCGCCATTGACGGTCCGGCGCAGTCCACATGGGAAATGGGCAAGGAACTGTACTACACCCGTACAGGCCAGCTTGAGCTGTCATGCGCAAATTGCCACGAGGACAACTACGGCAAGATGATCCGCGCCGACCACCTGAGTCAGGGCCAGATCAATGGCTTTCCGGTGTATCGTCTGAAAAACACCAAGCTGAACGGCTCACACTCACGTTTCAAAGGCTGTATCCGCGACACGCGCGCGGAAACATACAAGCCAGGCAGCGCCGAGTTCATCGCACTTGAACTTTATGTCGCTTCACGTGGTAACGGTCTGAGCGTCGAAGGCCCTTCAGTCCGCAACTAATCCTGAAAGGCCCCGTCCGAGTTTTCGGAACGGGGCCTTTTTCACTTTCAACTTATTCATAAATGCGCATATGTTCGCGCTCCAGGGAGCATCACATGATTTCTCGCCGTGACTTTTTGCAAACCAGCATGGCCGCCGCAGCGCTTTATGGAGGGTCCGGCTTTGGCAATTGGGCGCGGGTCGCCGCGCAGCAATCGCTAACTCAGGACAAACTGCTTGAATTTGATACCTTCGGCAATGTTTCTCTGATCCATGTGACAGATATCCACGCGCAACTTAAACCGATTTATTTCCGAGAGCCTTCGGTCAATATCGGTGTCGGCGACAACAAGGGCGCGGTGCCCCATGTCACCGGTGCCGATTTCCGCAAACTTTACGGTATCGACGACGGCAGCCCCTCTGCCTATGCGCTGACATATGATGATTTCGCCTCCCTCGGCAAAGCCTATGGCAAAGTTGGCGGGCTGGACCGGGTGTCGACCGTGATCAACGCCATTCGCGCCGATCGTCCCGATGCGCTGCTGCTGGATGGGGGCGACACCTGGCACGGCAGCTATACCTGCTATCACACCCAGGGCCAGGACATGGTAAACGTGATGAATGCATTGAAACCCGATGCGATGACCTTTCATTGGGAATTCACACTTGGCTCAGATCGGGTGAATGAAATCGTCGAAGGCCTGCCATTTGCCGCACTCGGTCAAAACATATTTGATGCAGAGTGGGATGAACCAACAGAACTTTTCCCGCCTTACAAGTTTTTTGAACGCGGCGGCGTGAAAATCGCTGTTATCGGTCAGGCATTCCCCTATATGCCCATCGCCAACCCAGGCTGGATGTTCCCCGAATATTCCTTTGGTATTCGTGACGAACGCATGCAGGAAATGGTGGACGAGGTCCGCGCACAGGGGGCCGAACTGGTCGTCTGTCTGTCGCATAACGGCTTTGACGTCGACAAACAGATGGCGGGCAAGGTTACCGGCATTGACGTAATCCTGTCGGGCCATACCCATGACGCCCTGCCCGAACCGGTGTTGGTGGGCGAAACGATCATTGTCGCATCCGGCTCTAATGGAAAATTCGTCAGCCGCGTCGATCTGGATGTGCGCGACGGGCGCATGATGGGGTTCCGTCACAAGCTGATCCCGATCTTTTCGGATGTCATCACCCCGGATGCCGCCGTTACAAAGGTCATCGACGAACAGCGCGCCCCCTACGCAGACGCCCTGGCCGAGGTCATTGGCAAAACCGCAGATGATCAAACACTCTACCGCCGTGGTAATTTCAACGGCACCTGGGATGATTTGATCTGTGATGCGCTGATCTCGGAACGCGACGCAGACATCGCATTGTCGCCGGGCGTCCGCTGGGGGCCATCGATCCTGCCAGGTCAGGACATCACCCGTGAAGACATCTGGAATGTCACTTCAATGTCATACGGACAGGCATATCGCACTGAAATGACCGGCGAATTCTTGCATGTCGTGTTGGAAGACGTGGCCGATAACCTGTTCAACCCTGATCCTTATTACCAGCAGGGCGGCGATATGGTGCGTGTGGGTGGTCTTGGCTACCGCATTGACGTGACCAAACCGCAGGGGGATCGCATCACCGAAATGACCCTGCTCAAAACCGGTGAAATGATCGATCCGGCAAAGACCTATCAGATCGCAGGCTGGGCGTCGGTCAACGAAGGCACCGAAGGCCCGCAGATCTGGGATGTGGTCGAGGCACATATCGCCAAACAGGGTACGATTTCGCTTGATCCGAACAACAGCGTGACAGTGGTCGGCACGTAATTCGACCCAAAAAGGGAGAGAAGAAATGTTAAGAACGATTGCAGGCGGTCTGCTTGCCACGATGCTGGCAACCGGTGCTTTGGCCGAAGGCCAGATGCACCGCGTGGCTGTGCATGTGGATGAAAATGATCCCAAGGTCATGAACATAGCCCTGAACAACGTGGCCAATCTGACCAGCTATTATGAGGCGCAGGGCGACACCGTGATGGTAGAACTTGTTGCCTATGGTCCGGGGCTGAATATGTTTGTTCCGGGCAAAAGCCCTGTCGAAGACCGCATTTCCACCATGTCGCTGTCGATGGAAAACCTGTCATTTTCCGCCTGCGGCAACACACTGGCCAATATGGAAAAGAAAGCAGGCAAAAAGGTAGCGCTGATGGATGAGGCAACAGTGGTGCCTTCCGGTGTCGTGCGCCTGATCAAATTGCAAGAACAAGACTACGCCTACATCCGCCCCTGACGTTTCGGGCATCGGCGCAGAGAAAAAACCAAAGAGGAAAATGCCATGACGAACAAGCCGTCACGCCGAGAGTTTCTGGCGAGTGGACTTGCGGCCGGTGCCGCAATTTCCGCCGCCGGTAGCGCCCAGGCGGATATACCGGATCCGCTGATCACCGAAGTTCAGCCATGGGCGCGTGAGTTTGGCGACGGTGTGGATGCAACGCCCTATGGCATGCCGATTCAATTCGAAAGCGACGTGATCCGACGAAATGTGGAATGGCTCACAGCCGATACCGTGAGTTCGATCAATTTCACACCGATTCACGCGTTGGACGGTACCATCACACCGCAGGGCTGCGCCTTTGAACGGCACCACTCCGGGGCCATCGAACTGCGCAAGGAAGATTACCGTCTGATGATCAATGGACTGGTGGATAATCCGCTGGTGTTTTCCTACGCCGATCTAGAACGGTTCCCACGCGAGAACCACGTCTATTTCTGCGAATGTGCGGCGAATACCGGCATGGAATGGGCCGGTGCACAACTGAACGGGGCGCAATTCACGCACGGTATGATCCACAACATGGAATATACCGGCGTGCCCTTGCGAACCCTGCTTGAAGAGGCGGGTCTGGATACGGCGGGCGACCTCAAGGATAAATGGGTCTTTGTCGAAGGTGCTGATGCCTCGTCCAACGGGCGTTCGATTCCGATGGAAAAGGCGCTGGATGATTGCCTGATCGCCTTCAAGGCGAATGGTGAAGCCCTGCGCAAAGAACACGGCTATCCGGTTCGCCTTGTCGTGCCGGGCTGGGAAGGCAACATGTGGGTCAAATGGATCCGCCGGATCGAGGTCATGGACGGCCCTGTAGAAAGCCGCGAGGAAACCAGCAAATACACAGACACGCTTGCCAATGGCACCAGCCGCAAGTGGACCTGGGCGATGGATGCAAAATCCGTAGTAACCAGCCCCAGCCCGCAGGCACCGATCACTCATGGCAAGGGCCCTCTGGTGATCACCGGCCTCGCATGGTCGGGTCGGGGCGCAATCAAACGCGTCGATGTGTCCAAGGACGGAGGGATGACATGGGAAACCGCCCGTCTGGCCAAACCCGGTGAAAAGATGGCTCTGACCCGGTTCTATCTTGATACTGATTGGGACGGCTCGGAAATGATGCTGCAAAGCCGTGCAATCGATGACACAGGATATATCCAGCCGACAAAGACGCAGCTGCGCGAGGTGCGCGGACTGAACTCGATCTATCACAACAACTGCATCCAGACATGGTTGGTGCGCAGCAACGGCGAGGCTGAAAATGTCGAAGTTTCTTAAATCCCTATCGATTTGCGCCGCTGTCGCCCTTGCCGCAGGCCCCGCTGCGGCCGAAAAACTCGGTCTTGGGCGTACCGCACTGCCCGAAGAAATCGCGGCCTGGGACGGTGATGTCAGTCCCGACGGCGCAGGTCTGCCCGCCGGTTCCGGAGATGCCATCGACGGCGAGGGCATCTTTTCCGAAAAATGCGCATCCTGCCACGGCGACTTTGCCGAAGGGATCGACAATTGGCCCAAGCTTGCGGGCGGGGCCGACACCCTTGATCACGATGACCCGCTCAAGACCGTTGGTTCCTACTGGCCCTATCTGTCGACGGCCTTTGACTATATCAAACGCTCAATGCCCTACGGCAATGCAGGCACCCTGAACGACGACGAAGTTTATGCCATTGTCGCCTACATCCTGTATTCCAACGACCTGATCGAGGATGATTTCGTTCTGTCAAAAGAGACTTTCTTTGACGTCGAAATGCCCAATGCGGATGGCTTCTTTGTTGATGATCGTGCCGAAACGGAATACCCGGCCTGGAGCGGCGAAGCCTGTATGGAAAACTGCAAGGATGCCCCGGTCAAGGTAACCATGCGTGCCCTGGTTCTGGACGTTACACCCGAAACCGAAGAAACCTCTGCGGTACAGGAACCCGCTGTGACCGAAACCGCAGCGACCAGCGAAGAGGCACCAGCCGAAGCAACAGCCGAGGCGGCCCCCGCTGAAGCCGTCGCAACCTTTGATGCGGCGTTGGCTGCAGCAGGGGAAAAGGTGTTTAAAAAGTGTAAATCCTGCCACCAGGTTGGTGAAGGAGCCAAGAACCGTTCCGGCCCGGTGTTGACCAACGTAGTCGGCAAGCCCGCCGGTGCGGTCGAGGGATTCAAATATTCCAAACCGATGAAAGCCGCTGCCGAAGAAGGGCTGATCTGGACCGAGGCTGAACTCTCAGCTTTCCTGGCAAAACCCAAGGCCTACATGAAAGGCACCAAGATGTCTTTTGCTGGTCTCAAGAAGGACGGTGATCTGGCCGCAGTGATCGAATACCTCAAGTCGGTCGCGCAGTAGCCTCGTGCGCTGGCATATCCAAACCTCCCTGACCCTCGCCGCAGTTCTTTCGGCGGGGGTCTCTTGGGGAAACGAGTTTGGAGATGCAGACAAGGGCGCAAAGATTTTCAAACAATGTAAAACCTGCCATGAGATCGGCTCAGACGCGCAAAATCGCGTCGGCCCGCATTTGAACGGCATCTTCGGCAGGCACGCCGGTTCTGACCCCGAATACAAATACTCCAAAAGCATGGACCGCGCCGGCGATGACGGGCTGGTCTGGACGGAACAGACCTTGGATGCCTATGTCGAAAATCCCAAGGCGCTGGTCTCGAAAACAAGGATGAATTTTCGCGGTATCAAGGATGCAACCGAACGGGCGCATTTGCTGGCATATCTGCGGGCTTTTTCTGACAACCCTTCCGATATTCCCGAGGCAGCACCAACCGCCACTGCGACAAATCATGACCTGGACCCGGCGATCCTCGCCATCCAGGGCGATCCGGAGTATGGTGAATACCTAGCCAGTGAATGTCTGACTTGCCACCAAAGCAGTGGTGCCAATGACGGTATTCCGGGCATATCCGGCTGGCCGACCGAAGAATTTGTCGTTGCCATGCACGCCTACAAACGCAAGCTCAGACCGCATCCCGTCATGCAGATGATGGCAGGGCGCCTATCTGAGGAAGAGATTGCAGCCCTTGCTGCATATTTTGAGGATCTCGAATAATCGGGGCCACATCATCGGGAGGAGAAACCATGAAACTCGACAGACGTGCCTTTATCAACTCCAGCGCCGCCACCGTTGCCACGCTCGCCGCCCCCAGGGTTTTTGCGGCCGGCCATGGCAAACCACATGTTGTTGTTGTCGGCGGCGGAGCAGGCGGTGCCACAGCCGCCCGCTACATCGCCAAGGACAGCAAAGGCGAAATCGCGGTGACGCTGATCGAACCGACGCGCATGTATTACACCTGCTTTTTCTCGAATCTCTATCTTGGCGGCTTCAAGGAAATCGATGACCTTGGCCATAGCTACGGCTCCCTCGCAGCGGGCGGGGTAAACGTCGTCCATGATTGGGCCATTGGCGTAGACCGCGAAGCCAAGACCGTCGCCCTGGCCAGTGGCGGATCAATGTCCTATGATAAACTGATCCTCAGCCCCGGTATCGACTTTGTCGAAGGGGCGGTCGCAGGCTGGGATCTTTCCGCGCAAAACGCCATGCCACATGCCTACAAGGGCGGCTCGCAGACTGAATTGCTCAAGGCTCAGGTCATGGCGATGCCAGAGGGGGGCACCTTTGCCATGGTCGCCCCGCCAAACCCCTATCGCTGCCCGCCAGGGCCTTATGAACGCGTGTCCATGGTTGCCCATTACCTCAAGGCAAATAACCCCACCGCCAAGATTATCGTCGCGGATCCCAAGGACAAGTTTTCGAAACAAGCTCTGTTTCAGGAAGGTTGGGCCGATTCCTATTCTGGCATGATCGACTGGATCGGATCGGAATTTGGTGGTGCCAATGTTTCGGTTGATCCTGCGGCAATGACCGTCACGATTGATGGTGAAGAAACAAAGGTTGATGTCTGCAATGTCATCCCCGCGATGAAGGCCGGGCACATTGCCGAACTGGCACAAGTGACCGATGGCAACTGGGCGCCTGTGAATGCGGCCGACATGTCCTCCAAGGCGGATGCGGATGTCTATGTTCTGGGGGATGCCGCACAGCAGGGCGATATGCCCAAATCCGGCTTTTCGGCCAATTCCCAGGCCAAGGTCTGCGCAAATGCGGTACGCGGCGCATTGACAGGATCAAAGGTATTCCCGGCCAAGTTCTCGAATACCTGCTGGTCGCTGATCGACACCGACAACGGCGTGAAAGTCGGCGCAACCTACGAGGCCACGGACGAAAAAATTGCCAAGGTCGACGGATTCATCTCGTCAACCGGTGAAAGTGCGGACCTACGCCGTGCAACCTACGAAGAATCCGAAGGTTGGTACGCGGGGATTACCGCTGACATGTTCGGCTAGAAATCATGGCGGGGACTTTGCGCTAGATCAAAGTCCCCCCTGTGCTTTTCTCATTAAACTGAAACGACAACTTTGGGAGAAACGAATATGAAATCCTTTATACTGGGCGGCATCGCAAGTTTGGCCATGGCTGTTGCGGCACAGGCAGGTGACACGTCAACGGTCTACGATTTTGATGGCAGCTTCGAAGACGCCGCCTTCAGCGTGGAAAACGCAATCATTGGTAAGGGTCTGGTGATTGATTATGTCAGCCATACCGGTGAAATGCTGAACCGCACTGGCGCCGACGTCGGCAGCACCGAACCTCTGTTTGTCGCGGCTGATGTCTATGTTTTCTGTTCTGCGGTTCTGTCCAGAAAGGTGATGGAAATCAACCCGATGAACATCGCCCATTGCCCCTATGGGATATTCGTGGCCGAACGTCAGGGCCGGGTGATGGTTGGCTATCGCAATTATCCCAAGGGTCCGATGCAGGAAGTGCAGGCGCTTCTGGACGACATCGCCCGCGAAGCGGTCGGAGATTGATCGTCAGGACTGCGGGCTAATGCGCGCAGTCCTGCCACCAAAGCCGCCCTGCGCAATGCGATGCGTGATCACGGCTCCCACCCACATTGACAGCAAGGCCAGCCAGGCTGTCAGGGCAAAGATCGATCCCCCCGACATGCCCGCACCCACCGCGCATCCGCCCGCCAACATGCTGCCAAAACCCATCATTACTCCCCCGATCAGATAACGCTCCATCGGCATCTCAGGTTCGAACCGCTGGATTTTCGCCTCCCCGTTCAAGGCGGCCATGACGAAAGCCCCGACAATGACCCCAGGGACAAGGCCGGACCCGAAACCCATCGGCAGTTGGCGCTCATTGATGAATCCCATCAAGGTATCGGCTGATGGGCCGGTAAAAGTGATAGAGGACACCTGCACCACCTCAAAGGAACTTTGCGATACTCCATAGGTGGCAAGCCATCCCGCGCAAATCGCAGCGCCGACCAGCACCGCAGCGGCAATCCGTCCGGACGAATTGCCCCGGTAGCGCGCAAAACCGATCGCCAGCGCCAGACAGATCAACGCGAGGCCCGCAACCAACGCAGGGGAAGTTCCCAAATAGGTCAGTAAATCCCGCGTCGGCCCGCCTGGGACCGTCCATACCGCGCTCAGCTTTTCACGTAGCGGTGACAGGAAGCCCCGCAGAGAGGCCTGCGCGGTCAATGTTAGGACCAGCCCGGTGATCATCGCACGCAGGTTGCCTGTTGCCGACAAGACCAGCAAACGACTGGCACAGCCACGCGCCAGGATCATGCCCGATCCGAACATCAAGCCGCCAATGATGGCACCTGACAGGCTGCCTTCTGCCGCGATTTGTCTTGCGTCCGACAGGTCGAGAAACCCAAACCAGATTGCGGCTTGCACACTCACCACCGCAGCGCTGAACGCCACGAACCAAATCGCGATACGTGGTCCCCAGATATTCTGGGAAAACTCGATTGTCGCCGCCCGCAGGCAGAATCGCGAATGTTGGGCAGCCGCACCAAAAAGGATGCCGATGAGACAGGAAAGCCCGAACAGGACGGGACCGTCGCCGAGGGTATCAATCAGGTTTTCCACGCTTTGTCCCCCAAAATAGGTTCGGGACAAGTCTTAGCATCAAGGGGCGTGGGAACCTTGATGTAGATCAACGTTCGCGCCGGAAAAAGCCTGTGTTGCCTATTCAAACTCCATTTGTTCATAGACACGACCGGCATTCTTGGTGGCCAGTTCCTCATAGGTGTCCAGATGCGCGTAAGGCGATTGATCCACATAATAGGCCTCGGCCAGATCACCACCTTCGTCCAGATGGGCACCGATCTTTTCACGCAGATAAATCAGGTAGTCGCGGGTATAGCGGCGCACCTGATCCATGTTCGTCGGATGGCCATGACCGGGGATTACATAGGTCGCGCCCAGCGGCTCAAACGCCGTGTCCCATGTCTCGATCCAGTCGGCAGTCATCGTATGTTCGAAAATCGGCAGCATACGTTCGTGAAAGGCCATATCGCCGGATATGACCAGGCTCTTTTGCGGCAGCCAGACCACTATATCACCAGGACTGTGAGCGGGGCCAAGATACCGCGCTTCAATGCTCATATCGCCCAGCTCGACCTTGTAGGTGTCGTCAAAGGTCTGCGTCGGCAGCGTCACTTCGGTCTTGTCCGCACGCTCCTTCAAACTGCGTTGTGCGGCACTCAGCGATTGCGCGCCGTATTCCTCGAATTCGATGGCGGCCTCTGTATGGGCGACAATTTCAACGCCCTGTTCGGCCCAATAGGTATTGCCCAGCATCGCATGACCTTGGCCGTTTTCGTTGAACACCAGTTTGACGGGCTGGTCGGTCACCGCCTTGATTTCATGGTGCAGTGCTTTGGCCAGCAAATAGGATCCGCCCGCATTGACAACCACCACACCGTCACCGGTAATGATAAAGCTCAGGTTGTTGTTGTGCCCTGCGTTTTCATAGGTCGGCGGCGCGGTGGCACCGATTGCCGAAAACACATTCGGGATCACCTCGACTGGCTTGGAGTAGAGTATCGAGGCGGGATATTGGTCCGCGATGTCTTCGCTCGCCAAGGCAGATGTGGCGCAAAGGGCAAAAGCAAGGATGAGGTGTCGCATTATCATTTCTCCGTCAAAAAGGCATAGCCGTCAGCAGATTTTTCAACAAATCCGATACCGTTACCGGTCAGGTGATACCCGATCACCCGGGTCTTCTCATGTGCCAGCTGATCCATCAGTTTAACCCGGGTCTCTGCCGCTGTTTCAGGGTCTTGATCCGACCCTGAATGCCAGGCCGGCCTGGCAAAGGCGATGTGATCGTTGCCGATACAATCGCCCAAAATCATGACTGACTCGGTGCCCTTTCGCACCTCGAACGCCATGTGTCCGGGCGTATGGCCAAAGGTCGCATGTGCCATTACCCCCGGAAATACCTCATCACCATCGCCAACAAAGGTGATCTGGTCCTCGATCATTTCCAACCGGCGCTGGGCTCCAACAGCAAATGAAGCGCGGGAGTCGCCGATCTCGTTCACCGTATTGGGGTTCATCCAGTAGTCCCACTCTGTTTTGCCAATCATATAGGTGGCTTCAGGGAACAGCGGATCGTCGAAATCATCCAGTACCCCCCACAAATGATCAGGATGTGCATGGGTAAAAACGATGTCGGTCACGTCTTCCGGCACAACATCAAGCGCCTCTAAAGATTCAAGCAATATGCCCGAATTCGGTGCGAAATCCGGGCCGGACCCCACATCGAAAAGCACAACGCGATCGCCCTGCCGCATCAATGTCACATTGCAGGGCGGGGTCAGAATCTCGGCGGATTGACCGTATTTCTCCAGAATGGGCAACAGGGCGTCCTTCGGCATCGGATCAAAGATAAAGCTGCCTGGCAGGGTAAGGGAGCCATCGCTGGCAACATCCAGCTGAATATCTCCAACCATCAGTTGCGCATGCGCCATGCCTGGCATCAGACCAAGCGCCTGCCCAGCGACCAGTCCCGCACCGCCAGCAATGAGTTTGCGTCGTGAAATCACTTTACCGCCCTCCAATAATTCCCTTATCTGAATATGATCGAATGTCATCCCATGGGCAAGCGCTATGGCGCGATCCGCTTTTGCTGACGCCAACGTGAGCGAGGGATCAACGCATTTTTGTTGCCTTGGCCTGCGTTCGCATTCACATCAACTGCATGGAATTCGTCTTTGCCTACCTCGCGGGTCTGCTGACCTTGATCAATCCCTGCGTTCTGCCGGTTCTGCCCATCGTTCTGGCCACTGCGCTGAACGCAGATCGTTGGGGCCCCATGGCCCTGGCCGCAGGGATGAGCTTGTCTTATGTCGCCTTCGGAGTGTTGGTGACGGCCTTTGGGGCGTCAATCGGTCTGACCCAGGATCGGCTGGCGCAGATTGGCGCGGTCTTGATGATCGTTTTTGGCCTGATCCTCCTGGTGCCGATGTTTGCCCACCGGTTTGAACAGGCAACCGCAGGCATCGCAGCGGGGGCGGATGTGCGGATCAATCGGCTCGACGGTTCGGCAATGAAAGGCCAGTTTATCGGCGGGATGCTGCTTGGCGCGGTCTGGTCCCCCTGCATCGGACCAACTTTGGGCGGCGCAATCGCGCTGGCCTCGCGCGGCGAAAACCTTGGCTTTGTCACGTTGGTCATGACCAGCTTTGCCCTGGGAGTTTCGACAGTGATCCTTGTGCTGGGTCTGGGAGCCCGCGAGGCAATCCGCACCCGTGCCCAGATGCTGCGCAGCATCGCGGGGCGCTCCAGATCCATCCTCGGTGCTACTTTCATTGCTGTCGGAGTGGTGCTTGTTTTCCAAATCCACCACATTGTCGAAGCTTGGGTGCTCGATCTAATGCCGATCTGGCTCCAGGATCTATCTGTCGCCCTCTAACTCTAAGGAAAACAATATGAAACGCCGTTCCTTCCTTGTCTCATTGGCTGCTGCATCCTTGATGCCGATCACCGCTTTTGCTGCCGATTATGTCACTTATACGCCGGGGGTTATCGACGCGGCCCTCGACAAAGGCAAAACCGTCTTTGTCGATTATTCGGCAACTTGGTGCGGTACCTGCAAACGCCAGGAACGTGTCATCGAAGCGCTGCGCAAAGACAATCCCGCCTATGACGCAGCAATGATCTTTGTAAAGGTCGACTGGGATACCTACAAAAATGCCGATGTCACCCTTTTTCGTGAAATCCCCCGCCGTTCGACGCTGATCGTGTTGCGCGGCGAGGATGAGTTGGGGCGCGTAGTCGCAGGCACATCCGAAGCGCAGATCAAGGCGTTGCTGGACACTGGTCTCTGAAGCCTCTGCTTTGGTCAGGGGCTGACTTTGTCACTTGAAGTGGCGCAGGCCCGGCAATGGGCTGTCCGAAATCCGCCGATCTGATCTGTGGGGTTCAAACCCTGCTTCCCGCGGCGATTTTCCTGCGCTAGGGTTGTGTAAAACAGAATGGATCAGAGCAGATGAACCTTTCACGTAGATCGACACTCTTGGGTCTTGGTGCCTTCGGCCTCAGCGCCTGCGGCACGGGCGGCACCCTGGGCCCGCGCGCAGGAACAACCGATGCCGCCGGCTTGCCTGCGGACCTGCGCCCGGCTGCAAATCCAGCCTATGACGCATGGGTGACAAATTTCCGCAGCCGCGCCGTGGGGCAGGGCATCTCGTCGAATGTTCTTGCCGTCGCCTTTCGCAACACCGGCTATTTGCCCGGTGTGGTCAAGCGAGACAGGAACCAGACCGAATTTTCCCGCACGCTGGAAGACTACCTTGCCATTGCGGCATCGGACGAACGTGTCGCCAAAGGCCGTGCTGCCTTTTCGCGCTACCGCAACACCCTCGCCGCGGTCGAAGCCCGCTACGGCGTTGCCGCCGAAATCGTGACCGCGATCTGGGGCCTCGAAAGCTTTTACGGAGAGCGGCGCGGCAACGTGCCGGTAATTTCTTCCACCTCCACCCTCGCTTTTGACGGGCGGCGCGGGGCTTTCTTTGAAAAGCAACTGGTTGCTGCCCTGAAAATCCTGCAAAGCGGCGACACCACCGCGGCCAACCTCAAGGGGTCCTGGGCCGGTGCCATGGGCCATACCCAGTTCATACCGACCTCCTACCAAGCCTTTGCCGTCGATTTCAACGGCGACGGCCGCCGCGACATCTGGTCGGAAAACCCCGAAGATTCGCTTGCTTCCACTGCGGCCTACCTGTCGCGCAATGGCTGGACCAAAGGGCGGAAATGGGGCGGGGAATTCGGCAACAACGCTCCCAGTGGCCGCATGATCCAGCCGCAGGCAGGCGGGCCGCGCTTTGCCGTGACCAGCAATTTCAACGTGATCAAACGGTATAACAATTCCGACAGCTATGCGATTGGCGTAGGGCATCTGGCCGATCGCATCGCAGGCGGAGGCCCGATCCGCGCCAGCTTCCCCCCCGATAAATACGGGCTCACCAAAGACGACCGCGTGCGCCTGCAACAACGCCTGACGGCCAAGGGGTTCGACACCGGCGGCAGCGACGGTGTTGTCGGCCCGAACAGCCGCAAGGCCATCAGCGCCTATCAAGGTAGCATTGGCCAGCAACCCACAGGTGATCCGTCACAGGAATTGCTTCGCTCGCTCGAATAACGTCCCAAACGTCTGCACGGTCCAGTTGCCGCCTGTCTGCGGGGGGGGCAGGCCTGGATCGTACGCCACAGCAACTGCCGGTCAGATGCTGTGGGGGCATAACAATATGACGTCTAAATTTTCCGGTGTCACATTTCCAAACGCAGCATTTCACGGTGGCGCTGCCCCATTTACACAAAAGACCCGGATGATTCGAGCCTTTCCTGCGGCTGAAAATTGGTGTGAATTACAATAATTACAAAGGCTTGGTATTGGCGCCGAAGGTGAAACAATTACTGGCACCAATCTCCCAAATCTGACCGGAATGGTGCTCAATTGTGGCCAATGTTTGTTTTTTGCTGACGCCACATACGCGCGGGATTACGGAATTGTGACATCGATAATTCACTTCGGAGCCACGAATGCTTGACAATGCCACGCCTGTAAAAGTCCCCGTTACGGTCACACTCGGGTGTGACCCCCAGGTCACCGTAACCCTGACAGAAACTCCATCCGGTACAGTTTTTGTGTCGATTGCACCCACAGACCCGGCACAGCCGGTGGGCGATATCGACGGTATATTCTTTGATCTGGCTGACAACAGCCAGCTCGATTCAATCAATTTCTACCCGGATGCCAATTCTGGAACTATCTTTTCTCCGGTAACAGGCATTCAGGCGGCGGCCGACAGCGTCAATACGCTGGCAAACGGTGCCCAGGTGACAGACAATTATGACATCGGTATCCAGTTCGGCCTATCCGACAATTCCACCGAAGGCACGGTCCCGCAGGCCAACTTTACACTGTGGTCGGACAATGGTCCGCTACAGCTGCAGGATCTCGATCTGGGCAGCCTCGCCACCGTGGTCAATTCTGACGGGGGTAATGGTCAGGTTCTGACCACCCATGACGGCCCGGGTGATCCGCCTGTACTGGTCTCCAAGGTCGTGCTGTTCGAAAACTTCAACGACATCCACAGCCCCTCGGATTCAAGCATCATTGAAAGCAACACAGGCTGGGCTGCCGGCTGGGACAAATTGGTCACCAACGGCTACAATGACGGCACCGTCACCTTTGAGGAGGTTTCAACCGAAGGCCCCGTCACCCTGACGATGGACCTGAACACCCACGATACCCGTGTATTCGAAAACTGCGGCTGGGGCGAAGACAGCCTGCGCGTCGAGGTCAGCATCGATGGCGGCGGCTGGGTTCTGCTGGACGAATATCAGGTCAACAACCAGGGCACGGCGATTGTCGGGTCTGAAACCGGTCAGTCCTTTGGCAATTCCGGCAGCACCGTCACCTACTCCGGCGGCATCCTGGACACGGCAGAGGAAAGCGCACAGTTCCGCGTGGTTTCAGACATCACCAGTGGCAACGAATATATCAAGATCGACAATGTTTCGATCAGCGCGACACAGGCTGAAGGCGGCTCTACCTCTGCGCCCACGACGACGATCGTCGAAGAAGTCCTGGCCGATGATTTCGATGATCTGCACAATGCACGGGATTCCAACATCGTGCAAAGCAACACGGGCTGGGCTGCGGCCTGGGACAAGCTGGTCACCAACGGCTATAACGATGGCACGTTGACCTTCAACGAAATCGATACTGACGGCCCCGTCACCCTGACGATGGACCTGAACACCCACGATACCCGTGTATTCGAAAACTGCGGCTGGGGCGAAGACAGCCTGCGCGTCGAGGTCAGCATCGATGGCGGCGGCTGGGTTCTGCTGGANACCAGGGCACGGCGATTGTCGGGTCTGAAACCGGTCAGTCCTTTGGCAATTCCGGCAGCACCGTCACCTACTCCGGCGGCATCCTGGACACGGCAGAGGAAAGCGCACAGTTCCGCGTGGTTTCAGACATCACCAGTGGCAACGAATATATCAAGATCGACAATGTCTCGGTGACAGCTACTCAGGAAGTACCCGAAGACGGCACAACAGAAACCGTGGAAACGGTTCTGCTTTGCGAAGACTTCAATGATGTAAGCGACCCGGATGATTCTGCCGCGATTGAAAGCGACGGCGGCTGGGACGTTCAAGGTGGTGCGGCACGCACGGACGGTTGCAACGATGGTATTCTCAAGACGGCCGCCGTCGAGACAGACGGAAATGCAACCTTCAGTTTTGACGCCTCCGTCGACAATGCCTGTAACTTCGAATCCTGGGGATGGGCCGCCGATTGCATGACCTTGCAGGTGCGTATCGACGAAGACAACTGGAAGACATTGGACACGTTCAAGGTCAACCACGGCAAGACAGCATTGGTGGGCAACCAAACGGGCAATGAAATCACCGAAGGCGGCAGCAACCTGTCATACTCTGGTGGTGTGCTTGATGATGTGAAGGGTGACCTGCAGTTCCGCTTTGTCTCCGATTTCACATCGTCGAACGAGGTTGTTCGCATTGACAATATCAAGCTGACCGAGACTTCCGAAGAAGTCGTCGATACACCAGACGGCGATTGCGAAGGCGGCCAGTATGATGTCGGGTATATTGCCGGTGTACCGGTGCTGAAACCGGTGTCCGAAGACCAACTGAAAACGCTGGATGAAGAAGTCGAGGATCTGCTGGATGACGTAATCGTCTGATCCACGCAACATGCGCGACACTGCGGCTCTTGCCCTCAATAAGGGGGCGGGGGCCGTTTTTGTTTCTGGCGGTGCTTGCATCATCCGACAGGATCCCGCCAATTCTGCCGTTCCGGGTCCCTGTTACAGACCGGTCACAGGGCAGTCAGGGGCGCAGAATCGGTGAGATCGCATTGGCTGCATCCAGAAGCCAGGGTAGTATCTTTGCCTTGATCCGCGCTTCGTCCCAATGATGCGCGGACACGGAACAATGTACCGCTGCCCGGCCTCTGCTGTCAGGTCCACGAATCGCGCAGGCGATGCCGATCTCGCTCAGGATCATCTGGTCATGGGTGATCGCAAATCCGTTTTGGACCACGGTGCCGATCTGGCGGGCAATTTCGGCGCGGTCCAGTGTCGTGCGTGAGGTATGGGCGTGCAGATGCCAGTCGCGAATGGCGGCGTCGCGCTCGTCGCTTGGGTGCGTCGCCAGGATCACTTGACCCGCAGATGTGTTCAACGCGGGAACCGTACGCCCGGGGACAGATGCGGCAAAAATCGTGCGGGTACAGGGCAGTCGCGCGGTATAGATGATCCTGTCGCCTGATAGCTCGGCAAGGTTCACCGTTTCACCCAGACGTTGGGACAGGTCGATCAGTTTGGGCATCGCACGCGCCACCAGTGGATTGGACCAATAATAGGCATAGGCCAGTTGCAGCCAGGCATGTGTCGGGCGGTAACGGCGGGTGACGGGATCCTTGTCGAGCATGCCTTCAAGATGCAAAGTATTTGCCAAGCGTTGAACGGCGCTTTTGTCCAGACCGGTAAGGCTGGCAAGCTCGACCAGAGAAAGCTCCGTGTGGGTTTCATCAAAGGCGCGCAGAACCCTCAGTCCTTTTGCCAATGTCCCCACGAAAAGCGTATTCTGTTTGGATTTCGTCATAGATTCCCGTGTGCCGTGCCTCACGCAGAGCGAATACCCTGGGAATTGAGGCTTGATTTCCAAATTTCCTTAGGGTCAACTAATTATATGCCGATGCAAGGTATCACTATATGATACTCGCTTCTCGGTAAATACACTTAATTGCAGCGGCCGCGCTATGCTGCCGCAGGGGGGACCAAATGACGATCAATTTCCTGAGAACAACAGCCATTGCCCTGGCAATGTCGGTGTCGGCCACCGGTGTCGCGCTTGCCGACAAGGCAAACGACACCCTGCGTGTTGCCTATACAAAAGAGCTGGAAAACGTTGACAGCTATTTCAACTCCTCGCGCGAAGGCGTCGTCCTGCAGCGTGCCATCTGGGACGGGCTGATCTATCGTGATCCGATCACCAATGAGTACAAGGGCAACCTTGCCACCGAATGGAAATGGATCGACGACAAGACGCTGGAACTCAAGCTGCGAGAGGGTGTGACCTTTCACAATGGCGATGCTTTTGATGCCGATGATGTGGTCGCCACTGTCAATTTTGTTGCCAAGGAAGAGAACGGCGTCAAAACACAGCGCAACGTGAACTGGATGGAATCCGCAGAGAAAGTCGATGATTTTACCGTGCGGATCAAAACCAAAAATGTGTTCCCTGCTGCGATTGAATTCCTGTCCGGTCCTGTCTCGATGTATCCGTCGGATTATTATGCCGAGGTTGGCCCCTCCGGAATGGGTTTGAAACCTGTCGGAACCGGTCCTTACAAGGTGGTTGAAGTGGTTCCCGGACAGCATTTTGTTCTGGAAAAGAACGAAAATTATCACGACAGCCCCAAGGGCCAGCCCAGCATCGGCACCATTGACATCCGCACGATCCCCGATGTGAACACCCAGATCGCAGAGCTGTTTTCCGGTTCTCTTGATCTGATCTGGCAGGTGCCGGCGGATCAGGCGGAAAAACTGTCGGAAATGGGCGACCAGTTTGTTGTCACCAACGAATCCACCATGCGTGTCGGGTATCTGGCGATGGATGCGGCAGGCCGCTCCAGCATGGATCCGAATCCGTTCAAGGACCTCAAGGTGCGTCAGGCCATCAACCATGCGATCGACCGCAATGCATTGGTCGACAACCTGTTGAAAGGGAAGTCCAAGGTCGTCTGGACACCCTGTTTCCCCAGCCAGTTCGGCTGCGACCAGAACGTGACGGAATATCCCTACGACCCTGAAAAAGCCAAGGCATTGCTTGCTGAAGCCGGCTACCCTGATGGTTTCGAAACCGAATTCTACGCCTACCGGGACCGCGACTATGCCGAAGCGATTACGAGCTTTCTGAACGCTGTTGGCATCAAGACGGACTTCAAGATGCTGCAATATTCCGCTTTGCGTGAATTGAACATGAAGGGTGAGGTGCCTTTGACCTTCCAGACATGGGGCAGCTATTCGATCAATGATGCATCGGCCATGGTCAGCCAGTTTTTCAAGCACGGCAGCCTTGATTCCACGCGCGATGATCAGGTGCTCGAATGGTTGGATGTCGCGGACCAGTCAAACGATCCCGAGAAGCGCAAGGAGTTTTATTCCAAAGCGCTGAATCGGATTGCGGAGCAAGCCTACTGGGCACCGATGTTCAGCTACAACACCAACTATGTGACCAACAAGGACGTAGACTATACGCCCACGGCGGATGAGGTGCTGCGTTTCACCAACATGAGCTGGAAGTAATACAACTGACCTGCCCGAAGCCAGTTTGCAACGGTTCGGGCGGGTCTCCTTTGACGCGATGATTTCCGCACATACCGGCAAGGAGGCTGCAGCCCATGCTGCCATTTATTCTCAAACGGCTGGGCCTCGCGATTCTTGTGGCCTTCACAGTAAGTTTCATCAGCTTTTCCCTGCTTTTCCTTTCAGGAGATCCCGCAGCGGCCCTGGCTGGCGAAACCGCCAGCGGTGAGGATGTCGAGGCGATCCGCGTATTATACGGCTTCAACCGACCGATGCTGGTGCAATACGGTGAATGGCTTGTGCAGGCGCTTCAGGGCAATTTTGGCGAAAGCTATTATTTCAAACTTCCGGTGGCGAGCCTGATTGCCGACCGTCTCAGCGTGACGATGACCTTGGGTGTCTGCGGCATTACCTTTGCCTTGTTGACGGCGGTGCCTCTGGGGGTTGCTGCCGCAATCCGACCCAATTCCATCATCGACCGCGTCGCCTTGTTCCTTTCGGTGGCCGGACAGGCAATGCCCAGCTTCTGGTTCGGTCTGATCCTGATCGTCGTCTTTGCGATCAAACTTGGCTGGCTGCCGCCTTCGGGGGCAACGACATGGCGTCACTTTATCATGCCGACAATTGTACTTGGTTATTATGCAATGCCGGCGATCATGCGCCTGACACGTGCCGGGATGCTTGAGGTCTTGAGCTCTGATTACATCAGGACAGCACGTGCGAAAGGCGCCGGCGAAGGGCGCGTCATGTTCAAACACGCCCTGCGCAATGCAATCATTCCGGTGGTCAGCCTCGCGGCGGTCCAGATGGGATTCATGCTGGGGGGATCCATCGTGGTTGAATCCGTCTTCGCATTGCATGGTGCAGGCTACCTCGCATGGGAGAGCATCGCGCGCAACGATCTGCCGACCGTGCAAGCCCTGATCCTGATTTTCTCGATGTTCTATATCATCTTCACCTTTCTGGCAGATGTGCTGAACGCCTGGCTCGACCCCCGGATGAGGAGTTCTTGACATGACGGTGCAACAAACCATCGATCCACTGCTGGAAGAGATTTCAGGGCCGACTCCGCGCCAGATCTTGCGCAAGCGAGTCACCGGCCACAAAGGATTGATTTTCGGTCTGTTTGTGGTTTTCCTTTTGGTTTTGGTGGCGGTCTTTGCGCCATTGCTGGCCCCACATTCCCCCTATGAACAAAGTTTGGGCAGCAGGATGATCGAACCGGTCTTTCTGGGCGGGACTTGGGAGCATCCGCTGGGTACCGACCATCTTGGCCGTGATTACATGTCGCGCTTGATCTATGGCGCACGGGTTTCGTTGCTGATCGGTTTGGTGGCCGCGATGATTTCCGGCACCATCGGGACCGCCATGGGCGTCGCTGCCGGCTATTTCGGCGGCAAGGTGGATGCCGTGGTGACCTTCTTGATCAACGTGCGGCTGGCGATGCCGGTCGTCCTGGTGGCGCTTGCCGTTGTCGCCATTCTGGGCGGATCTCTCCAGGTTGTGATCGGCGTTCTGGGTCTTTTGCTATGGGATCGTTTTGCGGTCGTCATGCGTGCCTCGACGCTGCAGGTGCGGCGGCGCGAATATGTCGCCGCTGCACAGGCCATCGGTGCCTCAACAACACGGGTTGTCCTGTCGGAAATCATGCCGAACATCGTCAACAACCTGATCGTGATCGTCACGCTGGAAATGGCACATGCGATCCTGCTGGAGGCGACCCTTTCCTTCCTCGGGCTCGGCGTACAGCCACCGACACCAAGTTGGGGCCTCATGGTCAGTGAAGGCAAGAACATGATGCTCTTTGAGCCCTGGCTGGTCCTGATCCCCGGTGTTGTCCTGTTTGTACTGGTGCTGGCCATCAATCTGATGGGCGACGGCCTGCGTGATGTGACCGCCCCCGATAGCCGGAGCTGATGATGACCAGACACACAGAAACACCATTGCTCAGCGTGCGCGGTCTGACGCTGGACATCCCCTTGCCCAGTGGCGTCCTGCACGCCGTACGCGGCATCGACTTTGATCTGCACCGCGGCGAAACGCTTTGTATCGTGGGGGAAAGCGGGTCAGGCAAATCGCTGACCTCGCTAGCGATCATGGGTTTGCTGGACAAGAACATCCAGCGCAGCGCGGATCAGCTGGATTTCAATGGAATTGAACTGACGACAGCTTCCAAGCGACAGATGCGTGCCCTGCGCGGTGACCGCATCGCAATGATCTTTCAAGAGCCTATGACCTCGCTCAACCCGGCCTATACCATTGGTGACCAATTGAGCGAAGCCATGCGCCTGCACCGTAACGTCAGCCGCGAAAAGGCGCGCGCGCGCGCAGTGGAACTTTTGGAAAAGGTAGGCATCACCGCCGCCGAAAGCCGTCTAGGCCAATATCCGCACCAGTTATCCGGGGGGCTGCGCCAACGAGTGGTGATTGCAATGGCCTTGATGTGCGAACCCGAGCTTATCATTGCCGATGAACCGACAACGGCCTTGGATGTCACCATTCAGGCACAAATTCTCAGCCTGCTGGTGGACCTCACGAAAGAAATGGATGTCGCAATGATCCTGATCACCCATGATCTTGGCGTTGTTGCCCGTGTCGCTGACAAGGTGGGCGTTATGTATGCCGGGGAACTGGTGGAAACCGGCCCTGCGGGTGATGTCTTCGGCACGCCGATGCACCCCTATACCCGCGGCCTGCTGCGCTGCATCCCGCAACCGGGCAAGACCGAACGTGGCCAACCGCTCGGGACCATTCCGGGCATTGTCCCGTCACTGGTCGGTGCGGTGCAGGGGTGCGCCTTTCGCACCCGTTGCCCCCATGCCGTCGATGCTTGCCGTGGGGCGATCCCCGAACAGGGTGCCGCGCCGCACGAATTCCTGTGCATCTACCCTGATGGCGCAGCCTCCGCCGAAGGAGAGATGACATGACAGCGCCAGTCCTTGAACTGAAAAAAATCGCAAAGGTTTATCACGTCAAACAGGGATTGTTCGGCAAATCGAAGCCGCTGAAAGCGGTGAATGATGTTTCCTTGACGCTGAACAAGGGCGAGGTGCTGGGCCTTGTAGGTGAATCCGGTTGCGGAAAATCCACCCTTGCCAAGATCCTGCTGGGTCTTGAGGCTCCGACCGAAGGGCAGGTGCTGGTGGAAGGGGCACAAATCGCAGGGCAGGACCGCCTGGCACTGGCGCGCCGCATCCAGCCGATTTTCCAGGATCCTTATTCCTCCCTGAACCCGCGCAAGACCATTGCAGACATCGTGTCCTTGCCACTGCGGGTTCATGGCATCGGGGATGCGGCCAGCCGCGCCAAGCAGGTGCGCGAAACGCTTGAACTTGTAGGTCTGCCCGCGCGTGTCCTTAACACCTATCCCAGCCAGATGTCGGGCGGACAGCGCCAGCGCGTCGCCATTGCCCGCGCCCTGATCATGCACCCTGAAATCGTGATTTGCGACGAACCCACCTCCGCTTTGGACGTATCGGTGCAAAGCCAGATCCTTAACCTGCTCAACGAGCTGCGCGAGGAATTCGGCCTGACCTATCTTTTCATCAGCCACGATCTGGCAGTGGTGGAACATCTGGCGACCCGTGTGGCGGTCATGTATCTGGGTCGCATCGTCGAAGAGGCCCAAGCCGCCGATCTCTTCGAGGCACCGCGTCACCCCTATTCGCGCGCCCTGTTGAATTCGGTTCTGACACCTGATCCTTCCCAAGGTGTCCCCGATACGCAGCTGGGTGCCGCTTACCCAAACCCGATCGCACCGCCTTCGGGTTGTCATTTTCATCCGCGTTGTCCTCTGGCCACGGACCATTGCAAGAACAAGGCACCGCGCCCCGTCCTGCGCAAGGGTGGTCATGTCGAATGCCACCTGCATGATCCCGACAGCCCGATGTACAGCGCAGATTTCACCGCCTGACGACCAAAGGAATTCCACCATGGCTTCAAGCCTGTCCCGCTCGCTCCAGACCACCAAAACGGTTATTGAAACCAAAGGCGGCGTCGTCGCCGCCCAGCACCGCCTTGCGGCAGAGGCGGGGGCAGAGGTCCTGCGCGCCGGTGGCGACGCTGTTGATGCGGCGGTTGCGACCTCGTTTGTAATCGGGGTACTTGAGCCTTGGATGAGTGGTCCGGCCGGCGGCGGGGCAATGATGCTCTGGCGCGCGGATCAGGGCAAGGCGGTCGCGGTTAACCATGGCATGCGAGCGCCCAGAGATCTGCGGGTTGAGGATTTTCCACTTTCCGGTGCCGGTATTGCCGGTGATCTTTTCCCATGGGAACAGGTCGTTGGCGACGTGAACGTTCAAGGTGCCAAGGCAATTGCCGTGCCTGGTGTCGTGGACGGACTCGGTCAGGTGCATGAACGCTTTGGCAAACTCCCCTGGGCCGACCTTGTTGCTCCGGCAGTGGCCCATGCCCGACAGGGAATGCAGGTGGACTGGTACGCCGCCCTCTGCATTGCCTCGGTGACGCGGATGTTGGCACAGGATTCCGATGCGGCGGCGCTGTTTCTCGAAGATGGGCAATGGCCGACAATTTCAGGATGGACCGCTTTGGCGGAAAAGCGTCTGAACCAGTCCAGAATGGCCGACAGCCTCGATGCCATCGCTCGCGAGGGGGCGCGTGCGCTTTATGACGGCGATGTCGGTGCCGCCATGGCCCGTGACATCCAGGACAAGGGTGGGTACCTCAGCCGCGAGGATTTGACCGCCTACCACGCCGACGTACAGACCCCCCTCAGCTTTTCGTACCGTGATGCACGGTTTCATGTGATGGACGGCCTGACCGCCGGCCCCACCTTTGCGCATGCCCTGTCGGAAATCGAAAAACACGATCTCAGCAACAAGCCTGAGGCATTTGCGGCCTATGCGGCCGGCCTCGATTCAGCCTATGCCGCGCGGTTGGGCACCATGGGGGACGATGGTGAAAGCCCCGCAGCCCCTGGGTCGACCACGCATTTCTCGGTCGTGGACCGTGATGGCAATATGGTGGCCCAGACCCAGACACTGTTGTCGATTTTCGGCAGCCGTGTCGTATCGCCCTCGACGGGTTTCCTGATGAACAATGGTATCATGTGGTTCGATCCGGTGCAGGGACGCCCGAACTCGCTTGGTGCTGGCAAACGCTGCTTGATGAACGTATGCCCAGTGTTGGGTGAAACCGGGTCGCGACGTTTTGCCTTTGGTGCGTCAGGCGGGCGCAAGATCGTGTCGGCCATGACGCAAATGTCTTCGTTCGTCGTGGATTTCGGCATGGATGTGGGTGCCGCATTTCACCACCCGCGCATTGATGTATCCGGTGGCAAGCACGTGGTCGCGGACGCCGCCCACACCCCCGAGATACTGGACCGCCTGCGTGCCGCTCATGAGGTGGTCACCACCCCACGCAGCGTCTTTCCCTATGCCTTTGCCTGCCCGGCAGGCGTGATGCGCGACGGCGAGGTCAACACCGGCTGTACCGAGATCATGTCGCCCTGGGGCGATACTGCATTAGAACAAGAGGACTAGGTTATGACTCGCGACTCCGCCATTGAGGCCGTCACCGACTATTTTGAAAAAGGCACTTTCCAATCCGAACTTGCAACATTGGTTTCGCACCCGACCGAAAGCCAGATTCCAGATGCCGCACCCGCTTTGCGCCGCTATCTGGTCGAGGTGATCCAGCCCCGTCTGGAAAAGATTGGTTTCAGCACCGAGATACTGGAAAACCCCGATCCGCGCGGCGGGCCGCTTTTGATCGGTGAACGCCACGAGGCAGAAAACCTGCCTACCATCCTCACCTATGGCCATGGTGACGTCATCCGCGCACAAGAGGGGATGTGGCGCGAGGGGCTGGCACCGTTTCAACTGGTTGAGGAGGGGGATCGCCTTTACGGGCGCGGCACTGCCGACAACAAGGTGCAACACCTGATCAATATCGCAGCCCTTGAGGCCGTTCTGGCCGTGCGCGGCAGTCTTGGCTTCAATGTCCGCATTGTACTGGAAATGAGCGAGGAAGTCGGCTCAAGCGGGCTTGCCGATGTCTTTCGCAGCCACAAGGACCGGTTGACCGCTGATGTCCTGATCGCCTCGGATGGGCCGCGTCTGCAGCCTGATGTCGCGACCATCTTTATGGGATCACGCGGTGGCGTGACCTTTGACCTCGAACTGACCCTGCGCGAAGGGGCTCACCATTCTGGAAACTGGGGCGGCCTGCTGGCGGATCCTGCGTTGATCATGGCCCATGCCTTGGCAACGATCACGGATCGGCGCGGGCAAATCCAAATCGCCGAATGGCGTCCCGACAGCCTGACCGACGATGTACGTCAAGCCTTGGACGGTCTTCCCGTCACAGGCGGGGATGGTCCCGAGGTCGACACGGAATGGGGAGAAGAAAGCCTCACCCTCGCAGAACGCGTCTACGGCTGGAACAGTTTTGCCGTTCTGGCAATGACCAGCGGCGTTCCCGATGCACCGGTCAATGCCATTTCCGCATCTGCACGCGCGACCTGTCAACTGCGTTATGTCGTCGGTACAAACCCTCAGGACATTCTCCCGGCACTGCGCCGTCATCTTGATGCCCATGGCTTTGAGGCAATCAAGATCCGGCCTCACGACCGCGGTTTTTTTGCCGCAACCCGGCTGGATCCGAAACATCCCTGGGTCGGTTTTGTCATCGGATCCATCCAGCGTAGCACAGGCAAACCGCCCCATGTCCTGCCAAACCTCGCAGGGTCCCTGCCAAACGACAGTTTCACCGACATCCTTGGCCTGCCAACGGTCTGGATCCCGCATTCCTATCGCGGCTGTTCGCAGCACGCACCGGACGAACATGTGCTGAAATCACTCAGCCATGATGCGCTCCGGCTGATGGCCGGCCTGTTCTGGGACATTGGCGAGGGCGGAACGCCCCCGGCCTAAGCGCCCACCGATCCGGCAGGCGGCGCTGCGCGCATTGCGCCACCTGAACCAAACTGGCGTCGCCACCCGGCGCAGCGGTGCCTCTGCGCGCGCTTCAGACAGGGCAATCAGTCCAGAATGGCTGAGGTGAGCCAGGCATTTTCGATCATCGTGCGGGCAACGGCCCGGCCAGCAATAACCCTATTCAGAGATCGAGAACGTCGGTAACGCGCCCACCGATGATGCAGCCTGTGGCTTGGGCAAACCAACCGGCGAACCGGACATGCGCTGGGTTGCGATGCGGATCAACTCGGTGCGCTCTGGCTGACCTGGTACAAAGACAGCTGCAGATCCGTTGTCCGCCGCCTGCAACGCCGCTGCGTACCATCCGCGTGCCATTTCTGCGTTTTTGGCAGTGCCAAAACCCTGGCTCAGGTGGTGCCCCATCAATTCGCCGTAGACCCCTTCGCCCATCGCATAGAGCAACAGGGCAGAACCCACAGCAACATTCATGTTGTCGGTCCGATAACCCACTCCCATGCAGATCCGGGCCGTACCGCTGAGCTGTGCAGGCGACATGCCCGTGGTCGCCACGAACGAAGACACATCAGCCATGATCGCTTCGCGCGGTTTCTGCGAGAGTGACGCAACATGGGGCGTCATTGCCGGACCAAAACCTTCACATTGGGCTGCGATCTGATCGGGTGTGAAACCCTGAACCTGGCTGACCAACTCTTCCGATTTGGCAATCGCATAGGTCCGTGCAAGGCAGAACTGTTCATTCAGTACAACATTCGGATCGCTCATGCTGGCGACTGTGGTAAAGCCGCCGTTGGTATTGGTGATCAACGATACGGTGTTGCAATGTGATGCCAATGATCCCGTGTCAAGAAAGCTGGGCAGGCCTGGTGCCGGCGCAATCGCGGCTGCCAGACCGGCAACACCGGCCAGCGGCGCGGCGGCCATGACTGTCGTCGTCGATTGGGCGACTGGTGCCGGCTGCGGCACGACCTGCGGGGTAACAACGACCGTGGTCTGGGGGGCAAAGTTTCCAGCAGGCGACTGCCCGGCCATCTCGGCCCGATAGGCTTTCAGCAACCCGCGTGTGCCATCAGGTGTAGCTGCGACCTGTTGCTGCACGGCGTAGCCTCCAGCCTGCGCACGGTTATAGCTTGAGGTCAGAAGGTTTTGCTCGAATGCTGACAACTGGCCTGTCACCGGATAGCCCAGATAGGCTTGATACTGTGAAACCGCATCGCGGGTCTTGCGGCCCAACTGGCCATCGACGGTACCCGCGTTGAACCCGAAATAATTCAGCGACGCTTGAATATTGCGGCCTTCCTGAGTCGCTGGGATCCGCGCCCGGGCGGGCTTTTTGTAGGACTTTTTGTAGGTCCGTTTCTGGGTGCGCTGTTTATTGGCATTTGCCCCGACGATGCCGCCGATGATGGCACCGGCAATGAAATCACCGGCATCGGCCTTGGCCTCTTGGGCTGGCAAAATGGCAAGAGAAGTGCCGACAAGGGCGACTGTAAAGAATTTGAAAATCATGATAATTCGCTCCGCTAAAACCTGATTCACGATATTGGAAAAAACGCTAACTGAATAGCCCCTGGTTTCCGGGCACCTTCCTGGTTCACATCATGCTGCTGGTGTTCGAAATCGACAAACGGCAGCAATCGCCGTTGTCATGGCAATTGCCCTGCCTGCTCATGGAATGCGTGATGCTGTGCGCACGCAGGAAGGCCGCCCAAACCCGGCCTGTGTATTATGGTCTTGGACGGTGTGGATCAGGGCCCCTTGCTTGGGCTTGTGTCACCCAGCCGCCATAAGAAGGGTTTTCTACACCAGGTCAGTGGACTGAGTTGATTGCGTGATCCATCCGATGACAGCTCGTGAATTGAGATGGATGACCGCGGCCGGGCAGAGGAACCCTCATAGGTTTTGGGGTTGGCACCGTCTGACACCCAGGCCATGTCTGGCGCTGCCACATCAAACTGTCGGTCTAATGTGTCATCAATGACGACCGACAGTATTCCGCCCTGACCGCCATGTAGCTGGTTATTTTCGATCTCAGTGCGAATGCCCGGCAAACGGGCAAGCCTCGCGCTCTGGTTCGGGCCACTCGGTCTTGCGGGATCTTCACGCCCCCGGTGGCCTGGCCGGTTCTCAATCCATGCGTAAAACCCGCCAGCGGGAAAGCAGCGCAACAATACATCCTGCGCCCTTAAGATCGGGGCGATGCCCGCCACGAACTTGCCTTTCGTCTTGCCTTAAAATCAGCGAAGAAATCGTCTACAAATTTGGGCCATTCAGTCCGCTCTTGCGTCAAATCTAATCATGGCCCTAAGCTGTCTACAAAATATTTTTTATTATTTGATGCGTTTAGGGGAAATGAAATGGCATTAACAACTGAGCAATTGGATATTCTGGCGGCGGGTGGTGAGGTGGATCTGGGTCTTCCCGCTGATCCTGGCGTGAACAGCCCAGAAGGTATTTTCTTTCAAGACTTTTATTTCGAAACTGAAACTGGCGATAGTTCTTCCACTGCGCAGGGTTTGTTTTCATTGACAACAATCAACGATGTCGGTGCTTTTCCATTAACCTCTGAGGGCATATTCATTGCCCGAAATGCCGATGTGATTGTTGGCGATGACTTTGGAGCGTCAAGAGCGTCCAATGACATCGTTTCGATCTCTGGCCCAGCAGCCAGCCTGATGCTTCCCGGTCAGGATAGCAGCAGTGCTCAGCTCAGACTCGTCGCTGGCGATGGAAGTGACGTGGTTTCGACGTTTTTCATCAGCGACGGAGCGCAGGTTACTGTTGCTCAAACAAATCCGGCCGAAGGTGCCGGAGTTTCGGTTGGAAGAAACTGGGGAGCATTTGTTGAAAGCGGTTCTCTGGTAAGCGGTTCAGACATCTGGCCCGGTGGCCAGAGTGTTGATGGCACCTTGATTGTGGAGGGTTCCGGAACGACCCTTTCGGTGGTTCTTCCTTCAGGTGGAAGATATGGTGATATGACCGTCGGCCAAGTTGAGAGGCCAGGTGACGGCACAACCGACACGACCACCAATCGCTCAGCAGATGGGTTAGCCATTATTCGCGATGGGGCCGTAGTTAACATACACCAATATGTTGGTTTGGGTGATGCGAACGGGATCGAAGGTGCTACCGCAAATGGCACTCTAATCGTTGAAGGCGCTGGTACGACCGTAAATGTGGGGACAGGCGCTGAAAATATATCGCAAGGTTTCATGCGCATCGCCGAAGAGGGCGGGCGTGGCGTATTCATTTTGCGCGATGGTGCAGAGTTCAACCTCCTCGCGGGAAGCGAACACGGTGGGGGCATGCAACTGTCTGGGGGCGGCGATCGGGACGGCGGTCAAGCGGCAGCAATTATTACAGGTGAGGGCACGAGATTATTCGCCGAACAAGGGTTCATTGAAATAGGCAGAAACGGCGGGGACTCCCAATTTATTGTTTCTGATGGCGCTGATGTTGAAGCATTGTTTTTCTCCAGCGGTCTATTTGGATCGGCTGAAACTATTTTCGAAGGCGAAGGTACAAGCCTGATATTATCAGGTTCGCAGGTCACTCCTCAGTATAGTGCCTTTTTACAAGTTGGGCGCGATGCAGACGGAACATTCACTCTTCGCGACGGGGCAGACATTACCATTATTGGGGATGGTGGTGACTATCCCGGTTTTCAGGTTGGAAGAAATGATGGCAGCAATGGAATACTTACCGTAACTGGTGCCGGATCAACGATAGCCATTGATGGTGCCCAGAACGTTGATGACGGCTCTGGTGCCACCGGCATTACCCGTGCCGGTCGCGAAGCTGGCTCTAACGGCACAATCAACGTGCTGGATGGCGGGGTGATTACCAACGACGAAACCGGAACCTTGATCGTTGCACAAGAGGCGGGATCAACCGGTGCCGTGAATGTCGATGGTGCGGGAAGCATCTTTGATTTCGGCGCGACGGCTATTTTTTCCCAGAATATCGAGGATGGACCCCGCGGTGACGCCACTGTCACGATCAGCAATGGCGGCCTGTTACGCGGCAACACTGTCGTAAACAGCGGCATCCTCGATCTGAACAGCGGCGGGCGGCTTGACGCAAACCTCACCCAAGAGGGGCTGTTGCGCAGTTCATCTGGTGTTGAGGCGGTCGTCATTGAGGGTGACCTGACGCACGCCAGTGCAACGAGCGCAGCCAGTGTGGGTTTTGATGCGGCGGAAACCGGTGCTGGAGGTTTCGTCTACGATACATACACCTTCACGGGGTCGGTTAATCTGGACGGCACCATGTTCATCATTGCAGAGTCGCTGGCTGACCTGCAGGGCTTGAGCGCTGAATTGATCAGCGGTGCCAGTCTAACGGTCGGCGCGTCCTTCTCTGTTCATTTCTTCGAAGCGGATGCGGACACACTTACCACCTTCAATGGGGATGGTGCGGCAGCCGCTACAACAGAGCTGTCGTTCACAACTACATCAAACAGCCTTGTCATCGATTTTGGCATGGACACTGGTCAAGGTGGCTCGCCTGGGAACGGGGGGGTGATCGGTACTGCGGGCGCGGATCGGCTGGAAGGGCTCGTGGGAGATGATTTACTCGATGGTAAGGCGGGCAATGACACAATCGACGGTGGTGCCGGGAACGACACAATTGACGGTGGCGACGGCATTGATACCGCGATCTATTCCGGTTCACAGGAGAGCTACACGCTCACACTTTCGACTTCCGGAACGACAATCGAGGACAGGCGTGCAGGTGAAAATGGCACGGATCAGTTGTCAGCGATTGAATTTCTCGACTTTGATAACGATCTTTTTGATGGGCCTTTCGACCTCAGCATATTTGCAGGCGCAACAAGCCTCTCTGAAAGCGATTTTGTAAGTCTTATCGAACTCTACGTTGCATATTTCAACCGCGCACCAGATGCAGTTGGACTGCATTTCTGGGGAACAGCCTTGGCAAATGGTACGTCACTGAGTGAGATAGCATCGCTCTTCATTGATCAAGATGAAACACGAGGCCTTTATCCGGAAAGCCTATCAACCGCGGACTTTGCGACAGCCGTATACAACAACGTATTGGGTCGCATCCCCGACCAAGCGGGTTTTGATTTCTGGGTGGGTGTCTTGGGCAATCCTGATAGCGGTGTTGGCCGTGATCAATTCATTTTGGAAATTTTGGCTGGTGCCAAGGCTGCGCCTGACCCAACTGCAGATCAGAGCTTTATAGATCAGCAATTGGCGGATCAGAATTTCATATCAAACAAGACAGATATTGGTGCCTACTATTCTTTGCATCAGGGGTTGTCTGACGTTGACAATGCCTCTGCAGCGATGGCTGTTTTTGATGGATCAGAGGGTAGTGTCACTGCGGCGGTCGCGGCGATCGACGTTTTTCATCTCGCGGCGCTTGGCGCAGAGAGTGGAGAATTCCTCATGCCGTTGATTGGCGTTTTGGAAAACCCATTCGAGGTCGCATAGGCGATGTATCCTGTCCAAAGGGCTGAGGTCATCGTCCCGCGACAGAAATATGCGACCATACACAATATTTGAAAAAGAAGCGCGAGGCTCTTTCGACCCGCCTTCTGGATTAAGAAACAAGTCAATTCAGCCGCTAAAGCATCGGAATCGACAGTTCAAACAAGGAGAAAGCTCTTGGAAGATAACTTCAAATTGGGGGTCGGCATCGGCTTGGTATTGACAGTCTCATTGGCCACGGCCCTCCATGCTACCACAGCGACACCTGCGGTGCGCAACGCGGACAACTCAGCAAGGGCGCTCCATCTATCCAAAGAAGCTATTCTTGCGCAGTTTGTTGTCCCTGATCAGGTTGTGCCTGATCCTGAACCCGTTGATAACATTACTGGTGAAGACGACGAGCCCGGAGAGGGACCGAGTGATACGGGCGCTGCGGCCGGCGTCAGCACTGCTTCGACGAGCGCAACAAATGCAATCCTGAGCCAGTTAGAAAAGGGCGCGGATCTTTGTGAAAAGACACCCGGAGCCTATGAGATCGATTGTCTTTCTCTGAACTACCGCGAGACGGCGAAAAAACTTGCAGAACGTGGCGATTACGGAGAAGCTCGCACGGTATTGCTTGATACCGCAGACCAGCTAGACGCCTTGGTTCAATCAAATCGAGACAGCACAAAGCCGCGTATTCAAGTGAAAGACAAATCCAATGGCCGCAAATTGCACAAGCGTGCGCTCACTCCGGTGAAACCGCAAAGCTTGGCCAGAGTAAAACGTCAGGCCATTCCAATTTTGGAAGAAGCTTCGACAAAACTTCTGCGGTCTGCCAGTTCAAGTTCAACAAAATCCGTGCATTATCAACGTATCGCGGCTGCGGTCAGCTCTAACAAAGTATTGTTGCGTTCAAGTTGAGAACAGGCCGGAGACATCAACGGTAATGGTATCAATTCAGCCCGTAAGCCGCGCGAATGCCACGTCTGGTTCCGGGTCCAATATCGCCATCGATGGTGCCTGCGTAAAATTCGAACTCCTGCAGTTTCTTTTGCAGTTCGCGCCGTGTTTCGAGCGAAAACATGGTAGGCCGCTCCAACAACAGATCCAGGACGTCCTGGCTCCCGGTTCTGAGCGAAGCGTAAAGGTATCCGGCGGCATCGCCGGGGCCTTTGTCCGCGACAAGCTTGTCGTCGATCAACGCTGCATAGTTGAACATGGCCTGAGAATGTCTCAAATCTGCTGCTCGACCAAATAATTCGAGGGCTTTTTCTTTGTCTGCACGTAATCCCAAACCACCTTGGTAATACATCCAGCCAAGATCGTTTATTGCATCGGCATAATCCTGATCAGCCGCTTGTTGGTAAAGCGCTAAGGCTCTTGCCTGATCAATGGGAACGCCGATGCCTTTCTCCAGAAGCTTCGCCAATTCCATCTGCGCCTCGGGAGACCCCTCCTCGACAGCGCGCTCCAGAAATCCAATTGCTTCATCTAGATCAAAGCGTTTGTCGTCTGGATTGAGGTGAATGTAGGCCAGCCCCAGCATGGAACGTGTGTCCCCCAGCGCCGCCAACGCTGCCATCTGCTGTTCCTGATCAGGGCGTACCTTTGACCATTCCGTACCGGGAGAGGCCGCTGTCGACGCGGTTTCGCCAGTGGAGGACCCCGCAAGGTAAAACGGTGTGCCTGACAAGGAACCATAGGTATGAGGTTCCTGAAGGTTTCGGGTTTCGCGCAGGACAACATCGCGGACCTGACGAAACATAAGGCTGATCTCAAGCCCAGGCTCGGCCATTTTGCTTATCAGTGCGCGCGCGTACGGGCTGTTTCCACCGACGCCGTCCAAGGCGACCTGACCATCTTTGGCTGCAAACGCGACCATTGTGCCACGATCAGGATTTGCAGGGGCCATTCCACCTGATGTCGACACGCCGTTGGTTTGTGCTGCATCCAGATTGATCTCATCGCCAAAAGGATTGTTTCGACAACTATCAAGGATCACGATGCGCATCTTACGGGCATGGTCCACGGCAGCAAGTAAATGTTTGAGTGAAACGGATTGCTTCTGAATATCCAGATTGGATTTTGGATCCGCATCGGTTGGAATCAAAAAGTTTTCGCCTTGTACCTCCACACCGTGCCCTGCAAAATAGATCAACGCCAGATCAGCAAGTTCAGAGCGGAATGCAAATTCGTTCAGCATCTCGCGCATCTGGATAGCGCTCGTATCGATGCCAACAGTCACATCAAAGCCTATTTCTTCCAAAGTTTCCGCAATCACCCTGGCATCATTCCGGGTATTGTTCAGGGTCTCGATTTTTTGATAGGCGCCAAGGCCAAGGACTAAGGCAATACGGTCGCTACCGGCAAATGCGGTAGTTGGGAAAAGCATCAGGAAAATTATCCTGATGAGAAAATATCTAGCTGACTTCAAGAGCCATACTCCATAAGAAATTGGATCAAATTTTTCGCTGGCGGAATTATTTTAACGCGCGACTTTTGACATGACACCTTTCAACGATAGTTACACAGCATCAATTCGTCCAGTCTGCTGCACCTGTGATCCGCGATAGGTTTACTCGTCGTGCAACGCGGCTCTCTTGATTGACACTGCTGTGCGACGTCAGTTTTCGCTCGTCGAGGGGGTGACCGTTGTCAGGGTATTCTAACCAAAGACGGCCTGTCGAATTCACCGAGGCTCTCGCTGGCCGCCGAAGGGGTGAGCAGACAGCAGCCCCACACCGCCAAAATCGGAAGCGGCCAAGGCCACCTGGATGTGTAAAAACTTGTGGAGCTGACGCGGGCCTCGTGCTTGGATTCGGTTGTGCCGCCATGAACGCTTGCAAAAGCGGCAAAGACACACAGTGTTGCCCCGGACAAAACGGCGTTTCGTGTAGTATGTATGGATCTGACGTCTGAATGGTGCTGTAGGGGAGGATTGAACTCCCGACCTCGTCATTACCAATGACGCGCTCTACCACTGAGCTACTACAGCGACGTTAGCGGGGCAAATAGCGCCAAACCAAAAACACTGCAACCGAAATCTGGACGCGCCCCATGCCCTGCGTTAGACAGGCGCCATGGCACAAGGCAAGATACCCCAACCACCCAAAACTCCGACGCCCAAAACCCCGGCGCAAGCCCGTGAAGAGCGGTTGAAAGCTGCGCTTAAGGCCAATATGGGCCGACGCAAGCAACAGGCACGCGGCAGGGCAGCGGTCAACAAAAGCGCCCAAGGGGCAACCGAGGAAAGCAGTTAGAATGGATTCAATTCTGGTCAAAGGCGGCAAAGCGCTGCAGGGCGAAATCCCGATCGCGGGGGCAAAGAACGCCTGCCTTACCTTGATGCCTGCGACATTGCTCAGTGAGGAACCGCTGACGCTGACCAACGCGCCACGCCTCAGCGATATCCGCACCATGACCGAACTGCTCAGGTCACTTGGCACCGAGGTGACCAATTTGCAGGACGGCAAGGTTCTTACCATGTCGAGCCACGGCGCCATCAACACCCATGCCGATTACGACATCGTGCGCAAAATGCGGGCCTCCAATCTTGTGCTTGGTCCTTTGCTGGCGCGTGAGGGCCATGCCGAAGTGTCGCTGCCTGGTGGCTGTGCCATCGGGGCCCGCCCGATGGATATTCACACCGACGGATTGGCATGCATGGGGGCGGACATCGAATTGCGCGACGGCTATCTGCATGCCAAAGCCCAGGGCGGCAGGTTGAAGGGCGCGGTCATCGACTTCCCTTTCGCGTCCGTTGGGGCCACCGAAAACATCATGTTGGCGGCCACCCTCGCCAAAGGCACCACCGTCATCAATAACGCCGCGCGTGAACCGGAAATCGTTGATCTTGCCACCTGTCTGCGGGCCATGGGCGCGCAGATTGACGGTGACGGCAGCGAATCGATCACCATCCAGGGCGTTGATAGCCTGCATGGTGCCACCCACCGTGTGGTCACCGACCGGATCGAACTGGGTACCTATATGCTGGCCCCTGCAATCTGTGGCGGCACGGTCGAGTTGCTGGGCGGGCGCATCGACCTGCTGGCGGCCTTTTGCGAAAAGCTGGACGAGGCGGGCATCACCGTCAGCGAAACCGAAAGGGGCCTGACCGTCGCCCGCAAGAACGGCAACATACGCGCCGTCAATGTCACCACCGAACCTTTTCCCGGCTTTCCAACCGATCTTCAGGCGCAAATGATGGCACTGCTGTGCACAGCAGACGGCACATCGGTTCTCGAAGAAAAGATATTCGAAAACCGTTTCATGCATGCGCCGGAACTGATCCGCATGGGGGCCGACATCGAGGTGCACGGCGGCACGGCAACCGTCACGGGAGTCAAGAAGCTCAAGGGTGCCCCGGTCATGGCCACGGATCTGCGCGCCTCTGTCTCGCTTATTCTCGCGGGACTGGCCGCAGAGGATGAAACCAGGGTCGCCCGTGTGTATCATCTCGATCGCGGATACGAACATGTAGTTGCCAAACTGCGCGGCGTCGGCGCAAACATAGAACGGATCAAGGACACATGACACAGGACGCCCGCTTCGAGGATGGCCGCGAAGCCCCGCTGAATCTTGGCGCATTGGATGCAGATGATCTCGCGGTCATTTCATCCCTGGTGCAGGACGCTGTCTTCCCCGCCTCGGAAATGCGCTGGGACCGCAAGGCAAATCGCTTTGCCCTGCTGCTGAACCGCGTCCGCTGGGAGGATCAGGGCAAGACCCGCCATGCACCCGAACGCGTGCAATCCGTGTTGATCTTCCAGACCGTACAGGGCGTCGCCAGCCAGGATGTGCCCAAGGGGGATGTGGATACCGTCCTGTCCCTGCTGTCGCTCTCTTTTGAAGAGACCGATGCGCCCTCGGGTTTCCTGACCCTGACCTTCGCGGGGGACGGGGCGATCCGTTTGAAGGTCGAGGCCATTGATGTATCGCTCAAAGACGTCACCAGACCCTACGCCGCCCCCTCCAGGAAATTGCCGCAGCACCCGGACTGACCCCGCTGAGCGCGCCAGGGTTGAGGTAACACCAAACCCCTCGTCGTGATGTTTCTCTTTTTGGCCTTATATACCGACTTTTGGAGCGCCCTTTCAAAATGCCCGTCACACTCGATGCGACAGCTGCCAGTTTCGAGGCAGCATTTGTCACCCTTCTGAACGCCAAACGCGAAGACAGCCCGGATGTGGATGCCGTGGTCGCAGACATCATCGCGGATGTGCGCCGCCGTGGCGACGCCGCCGTGATCGACCTCACCGCCAAATTTGACCGTATCACGCTAACGTCCGAAACCCTCCGCATCACCCCCGAAGAAATCGCAAAGGCGTTGGATGAGGTCAGCAGCGCAGACAAGGCCGCTCTCGACCTCGCCGCCAACCGCATCCGCGCCTACCATGAACGACAACTCCCCGAAGATGTTGAGTGGACCGACGACGCAGGTGCTACCCTCGGCTGGCGCTGGACCCCGGTTTCCGCTGCGGGCCTCTACGTCCCAGGTGGCCTCGCCAGCTATCCCAGTTCCGTCCTGATGAACGCCATCCCCGCCAAAGTCGCGGGCGTTGGGCGCCTCGCCATGGTCGTGCCAACCCCCGACGGCATCCTCAACCCGCTTGTCCTCATGGCCGCCCATATCTCCGGCGTTGATGAAATCTACCGCATCGGCGGTGCCCAGGCGATCGCAGCCCTTGCCTATGGCACAGAAACAATCTTGCCTGTCGACAAAATTACCGGCCCAGGCAATGCCTTTGTCGCCGCCGCGAAACGCCGTGTCTTTGGCAAGGTCGGAATCGACATGATCGCCGGTCCTTCCGAAATCCTCGTCATCGCGGATGCAGATAATGATCCAGATTGGATCGCGCTTGATCTCCTGTCACAAGCCGAACATGACGAAAGCGCCCAGAGTATCCTGATCACGACCGATGCGGCCTTCGGTGCCCAGGTGGCACAGGCTGTGGGCAAACACCTGCAAACCCTCGAACGCCGGGCCATTGCCGCTCCCAGCTGGCGTGATTACGGGGCCATCATTACCGTGCCCGACCTTGCCACTGCCGCTGTCCTCTCAAACCGCATCGCCCCGGAACATCTCGAACTCTGCGTTGCCGATCCTGAGGCCCTGAGCCAGGAAATCACTCATGCAGGCGCGATTTTTCTTGGCCAATGGACGCCCGAAGCCATTGGTGACTATGTCGGAGGGCCGAACCATGTCTTGCCCACTGCCCGCTCTGCGCGCTTTTCCTCGGGTCTATCGGTCCTCGACTTCATGAAACGGACCACACTGGCGCGGATGACCCCGGGCGCATTGCATGCCATCGGTCCCGCTGCCGAACGCCTCGCACGCTCCGAAGGTCTGCAGGCACATGGGCTGTCCGTCACCCTGCGCCTCGACAAATTGAACGGCTGAGGCAAATCTTCAGGTGATGCTGCGATGCAGCATTGCTTTCGCCACAGCACTGGCGTATCTCTCGGTCAATCGCGCCAACAAAAGGATGCGCCGATGTCCCGCATCAGCCATATCGACCTCGACGACGCCGGCCTGCCACCGCCCACACCGGAGATTGAGCAGGAACGCAAAGTTGCGGTCTTTGATTTGCTTGAGGACAATACCTTTGTCCTGCCAACCAAGTCCGATCGTCCTGTCCCGCAAGGGCCCTACCACCTTGGCCTGTCGATCCGCGACAAACGCCTGGTCTTTGATGTCGCCACCGAAACTTCGGAAAAAGCGGCCGAATTCCACCTCTCGCTTGGTCCTTTTCGCCAAGTGGTCAAGGACTATTTCCAGATCTGCGAAAGTTATTTTGACGCTGTCAAGAAACTCCCCCCAAGCCAGATTGAAACCATCGACATGGCACGACGCGGAATCCATAACGAAGGTTCCCGCGTCCTGCAGGAACGCCTTGAGGGCAAGGCCGAGATCGACGTTGACACGGCGCGGCGCCTCTTTACCCTGATCTGTGTTCTGCATTTCGGAGGCTGAGTGAGCACGCCACTGCCCCAATCGGTCCTTTTTTGCTGCGATCACAACGCAGTACGCTCGCCCATGGCCGAAGGCATCATGAAGAAATTCTACGGCACAGACACCTATGTGCAGTCCGTAGGTGTGCGTAATGATCTCGAAATCGACGGCTTTTCCATCGCGGTCTGTGCGGAAATCGACGTTGAACTTGCCCGCCACCGTTCCCGCAGTTTTGATGAAATGGAACAATGGGGCGATGACCTTTCGTCCTTTGATCTTGTCATCGCGCTTTCATCGGCAAGCCAGCACCGCGCCCTGGAATTGACCCGTTACTTCCACCTCGACGTAGAATACTGGCCCATCCTCGACCCTACGGGGCTGGGTGAGACTCGCGAGGCGAAACTGATCCAGTTCCGCGCCGCCCGCGATCAGATCGCCGAACGGCTGATCAATCGCTTCGGTCCGCCGATCAATACCCACTAGGTCGCCTGCCACCCGAAAGCGAACAAGGTTTCCGAACCTTCCCTGAAAAATACGCCGCGCGCCTAGACGCCGGAACAGATTTGTTCCGCGCGCGCGCCAAAAGCCTTCCACGCCGCCCAGAACCTCTTGTTACTCGCATTGCTGTCCTGATTCTGGCGGACTTCCTGTAGGGCATGTGGATCCTTGAAATATTTCACGCCCCTGCGCTGGTCCGCGGCGGACAACTCGCGGTTTGCCACCGCCTGCACACATCCGCACCTCGCCCGAGAAGCCTGCTTGCGCCCCTGTGCCTGACAGGCTTTCTGAATTGGCCCCGATGCGAATTGCACCACGGGAACATATCCTCGATTGGCCGCAGACCGGCTGCCCCCACAAGCAACCAACCCCAAAAGCGCTACAAGCGCTACAGATAAACGAACCATAAATACTGCCTTTGCCGCGGACCGATGGGGTTTGCCCCTTGGTGGTCCTGTTTTGCCTGTGGCACAGTATGCCGGATTCCGGGGGAGGGGGCAAATCACGTTTCTATTGCGGGCAAACCATGGGGTGGCATCAATCCCAGCATCCCGCAGGGAGGTCGCACAACGACGGAACCTGCGTTCATCACCAACTGCAAGGCAACACAGCGTCATCGCCTCTGAACCGGGGGTGCCTGAAACCGGTTCTCTGTGGCCTGGAGAGCGTGAAAACCAGCCGGACTCGGCACTCCTGTCCCGCGACCCCACGATCCACCTTGACCAACCCCACAATCCGCCTCATATCCCCATATATGACACCGCTTTCACACATCCGCAATTTCTCCATCGTGGCCCACATCGACCACGGTAAATCCACTCTGGCTGATCGCTTGATCCAGTCCACGAACACCGTGGCGGACCGCGATATGAAAGAGCAGATGCTCGATTCCATGGACATCGAACGTGAGCGCGGCATCACCATCAAGGCGCAGACCGTGCGCATCAACTACACTGCGAAAAATGGCGAGGATTACGTCCTCAATCTGATCGACACCCCCGGTCACGTCGATTTCGCCTATGAGGTCTCACGCTCCATGCGCGCCGTCGAAGGCTCGCTGCTGGTCGTGGATTCCACCCAGGGCGTCGAGGCGCAGACGCTGGCCAACGTCTATCACGCCATCGACGCGGACCACGAAATCGTCCCCGTCCTGAACAAGATCGACCTGCCCGCCGCCGATTGTGACCGCGTGGCCGAGCAGATCGAAGATGTGATCGGCATCGACGCCAGCGGTGCGATCCGTGTCTCCGCCAAAACCGGCATTGGCATCCCCGAAACCCTCGAAGCCATCGTCGAACACCTGCCGCCCCCCAAAGGCACCCGCGATGCGCCTCTCAAGGCGATGCTGGTTGATTCGTGGTACGACAGCTATCTCGGCGTCATCGTCCTTGTCCGTATCATGGACGGCGTGCTGAAAAAGGGCGAACGTATCCGCATGCTCTCCAACAACTCCACGCACCACGTGGACCGCATCGGCGTCTTTCGTCCCGCCATGACCGAGATCGACGAACTTGGCCCCGGCGAGATCGGCTTTCTCACGGCCTCCATCAAACAGGTCCGTGATACCCGCGTCGGCGACACGATCACGCATGAGAAAAAGGGCACCACCGACGCGCTGCCTGGCTTCAAACCCGCACAGCCCGTGGTCTTTTGTGGCCTTTTCCCCGTCGACGCTGCCGACTTCGAAGATCTGCGCGATTCCATCGAAAAACTCGCCCTCAATGACGCGAGCTTCTCCTTCGAAATGGAAACATCCGCCGCCCTTGGCTTCGGCTTCCGTTGCGGTTTCCTCGGCCTGCTGCACCTCGAAGTCATCCGCGACCGGATCGAGCGTGAATACAATATCGACCTCATCACCACCGCGCCCTCCGTTATCTACGATATCCACATGAAGGACGGCAAAGTCACGCAATTGCACAACCCCGCAGACATGCCCGACCTCACCTTTGTCGACCACATCGAAGAGCCGCGCATCAAGGCGACGATCCTCGTGCCTGACGAATACCTTGGCGACGTGCTGAAACTCTGCCAGGACCGCCGCGGCATCCAGATGGACCTTACCTACGCCGGTTCCCGCGCTATGGTCGTCTATGACCTGCCGTTGAACGAAGTGGTGTTCGATTTCTACGATAGACTCAAAAGCGTTACCAAAGGGTATGCGTCCTTCGACTATATCATGACCGGTTACCGCACCGACGCGCTGGTCAAAATGTCGATCCTCGTGAACGACGAACCCGTCGACGCGCTCTCTACCATGGTCCACCGCGACCGTGCCGAGGCGCGGGGCAGGGCGATGGTCGAAAAGCTGAAAGACCTGATCCCCCGCCACATGTTCAAGATCCCGATCCAGGCCGCTATCGGCGGCAAGGTCATCGCGCGTGAGACATTGAGCGCGATGCGCAAGGACGTGACGGCCAAGTGTTACGGCGGCGATGCGACACGCAAGAAGAAGCTGCTGGAGAAGCAGAAGGCCGGTAAGAAGAAGATGCGCCAGTTTGGCAAGGTGGATATTCCGCAGGAAGCGTTTATTTCTGCGCTGAAGATGGATGGGTAGGGTGGGTGAAACCCACGCGCCACTCCATTTCAACCGGCGCAAACGTGGGTTGCACCCACCCTACGCCCATCTCCGAACCTTCGCATACCGATGCACCGTCGAATATGGCCAATCATCGGCTCGCTCAACAAACCCATGTTTCACTGGGTTCCAATGGCAATAATTTACATGCGCCGCGAAATCCTCTTCGTCTCGAATGTAATGCTCCCAAAACCGCCGCTGCCATATCCCACGTTCGCCTTTGCGGGCCTTGCTGGAACTGACATCATTCACGGCACCGCAATGCTTTGAGAACGTCGCCTTGATCTTCTTCCATCGAACAGAAAAATCAGCATCACCACCGGGCAACGTCCAAACAGCATGAAGATGATCTGGCAATATCACCATAGCGTCACATTGGATCGGATGCTCGGCTGCAACCGACGCATAAGATAAGCGGAGCAATTCAATCTCGCGCAGCAACAAGTCCCCGCCACGTTGGGCCAAATTGACAGTAAAGAAATACGTTCCTCCCGGGACATACATGCGGCGGTATCGGCTCATCAGACAATTCTGGTGCAGCATGGTTAACAAATCATTGCGTGTGGGTTTCACCCACCCTACGCTACCCCGTCACCTGCCCCCACTATGCCACCGCAACAACCACGCTCCAAACATCTCCCGTCACTATCGGCTCCGCTGATCCCGCTCCCCCCATTTGATACAAATCAACGCCCACGCGGCACGCCTCTGCTACCCCTTTCGCGACTCACATAGCCCGAAAGGCCACACCATGTTCCGCCTCGCCTCCATGCTCTATTCCATTATTGCCACTGCCCTCGCTGGTGGCGGCGTCATCGTGGTGCTGTCCGCCGGATATGTCACGCTGAATGCGATCCTGACGGCGGCCGGGATCGGTGCTGCGCTCGCGGTTCCTGTCGCCTATCTGGTGGCGCGCGAGATCACCAAAAACTAACGACGATGCTGCGCTGCGGTGGTGTACATAGGGTGCACCTGGGGTGTACGCGAGGCACCCCACCTGTATAACCGTGTCAAACCACCTGAATCGCAAGGCTCCTCCGCATGTCCAATCCCTGTATCCTCTGTGTCGCCATCACCGGTTCTGTCCCCACCAAGGCGGCCAATCCAGCGGTCCCAACAACCATCGAAGAACAGATCGAAAGCACCCATGAGGCCTATGAGGCTGGGGCCAGCATCTGCCACGCCCATGTGCGCAATGCCGATGAAAGCCCCAGTTCCGACCCAGAAAAATTCGCACGTTTGCAAGAGGGGCTAAAGAAGCATTGCCCTGACATGATTATACAATTTTCGACCGGAGGCCGCTCAGGCGCGGGTCAGGAACGCGGCGGCATGCTGTCCCTGCGTCCGGACATGGCAAGCCTCTCTGTCGGCTCCAACAACTTTCCCACCCGCGTTTACGAAAATCCGCCGCAACTGGTCGATTGGCTGGCAAGCGAAATGCGCAGCTATGATGTGAAACCCGAAATCGAAGCTTTCGACCTGTCCCACATTCACAAGGCGGCCGAGATGAATCGCGACGGCCGCATCCCCGGAAAGCTTTATGTCCAATTCGTGATGGGCGTCAAAAATGCCATGCCAGCCGACAAGGAAACCTTTGATTTCTATGTAAAAACCCTTGCGCGTCTTGCGCCGGATGCCGCCTGGTGTGCCGCCGGGATCGGCCCCAATCAGATTGTACTCAACGAATGGGCCATCGCTGCCGGGGGGCATACCCGGGCAGGCCTTGAGGACAATGTAAGGCTGGACAAAACCACGCTCGCACCTTCCAATGCGGCCCTTGTCCAGCGCGCTGTAAGCCTTTGTGATCAATACGAAAGACCCGTCGCAACGCCCACACAAGCCCGCGAAATCCTGGGGCTTCGCCCTGCTTAGGCACGATAAAAAAGATACCGTTCGGGATCGATGGTTGCTGGCCCGCGTATTTGCCTCACCCCGATCAAGGGTTGCTGCGAAACGATCAATCCGCCTTTTGCAACGAGCGCGGTGATGAAGGGCGACAGCTTTTCACCCTCCGCCGCGTCCAACTCCTTGACGCCAAATCCAAAATCGTAGTGAGCCATTGCGATCCGGATGTTACGGGCAGCCATTTTCCGTAGCATTTCCTCGGCCTCGCCCTGCAAAAAATCCTGTTTCGGGGGCACGCAGCTTGGGTGTGGTTTCAGGATGCGGTCAATCACCCAAATGCGTCGATCAGGCAACTCCTGACGCAGATGGTCATAGGTGCGACCATTGCCCAAGCCCAATTCCAGAATGTCCCCCTGTATGTCCTTGATCTGGGCCGCCGCCCAATTCAGGCCTTCAATCTGTGCGGTCAAACGACGGCTCATGGATTCAAGGCGGCTCATGGCAAGTCATCTTTCAGTTCCAATAGGTTAACCGGCATGGCCCCCGCGTCCAGCATTGTCTTCAGGAAGGTCTCGGTAAAGGTCCAGATCGCCGCATCATGCACCAGATGATGGGTCAATAGCCCAAGCGGTTCAGTGGAATCACTGCGCCCCAATCGCCGGTCCCGCAACAAGGATAGAATAACATCTGCCAGACTGTCAGGCGCGAGCAGACCGCCGCCCGCTCGCCAGTTTATCGGGTCGACATGGGTGTTGATGCTGACCAGACCGGGGGCCGCCAACCGTTGTTGACGGGGGGTGAATTTCGAAACGCATGTATACCCCATATCTGGCAAAGCAGGCAGTAAATCAGGAAGGATCCGGTTCCAGGGCGGGACGAAACACGGCAGGAAGTCTGAACCAAACAATCTGCCCATTCGGTCGATGCCGCGTTCTGCATCAGCTGCGAGGGTTGCTCGGTCAAAGCCGAATTCGGCCTTTTTCTGTCCATCGGACGCGTGATTGTCATGCGCCCAGCCATGTACCAATGGGACAAGATTGTGTTCTGTCCTGCAAATCGCAACAAGACTTTGATCCGCATGCTTCGGAATCACGGCGATATGAAGTGCGACGCCAGATTTTGTTTTCAGATCAATCAGTTGATCCAATTCCGGCCGATGTGTCACAGTGTCGTCATCACGCCACCAAACCGTCAGCCTGCGGTTTTCCCTGCGCCAGATTGCCAACTCCTGCTTTATGCCTGACCAGTCAAACATTTTTGGTAACATTACCAAAGCCAGCAGAGATTTGAACCGTTTTGACACCACCATCGACATAGGCGCTATGCGGTCTGCGAGGGGCGGAGACCGCAGCGTTGAGGCTTTGCAGCAATTTGGCCGGGGTCATGTCAGATGAGGCAAGAACCTCGATCCCATCGAGCCGCCCCAATGCAGTAGCGCGAATGCTTTGTTCGACCTCGCCGCCGTCATCAAAGGGTACGAAAACGGCGGGACAATCTGTTTGCAAGATGTCTTGGGCAGTGTTGTACCCGCAAAAAGACACCGATGCCCGCACATGGTGAAGCATTTGTCGGAATTCCGGCCGCAGACCTTCGACAATCAGGTTGCCGGGCGCGCCTTGCTGCAGCGCAGTGATGGTTACTGCTGCATCTGCACCTCCGATGAGAAGACGCCAGGTCGTGTCAGGATCATTTGTTGCGGCCAATCTTGCGCAGTCAAAGAGTTTGCGGCCCACAGCACCACCACCTGCACTGACAATGATTTCGTCCGCCCCCACTACAGCAGGGTCAGGCTGAACCGGCGGGGGGGCAACAAAGCCGGTATACTGCAGTTTTGGGCGCAGGGAGTCAGACACGGGCCAGCTTAGATCCAATGGGGTGACGTCGGGATCGGAATGCACAAGCACAGCATCATAATGCTGGGCAATGATCTGATCAGCATAGCTTACCTTGCTGGGTTTGCTTGGAGGGGCAAGAATATCTCGGACCGAGGCAAAAATTTTCAAAGGTTGCGGCAAAGCGCGCGCAGCCAGCAAGAGGGCGGTGAATTCGTCTTTCAGAATGCGCCGTCCGAATGGAAACAGTTCCGTAATCAAGATGTCCGGCTGGAGGATTTGAAGGACATCAATGATTTGCCTTTGTCGCGCTTGCAGGTGTGCAGCATCTGCCACGGTTCCGGTCGGTGTCAGAAGCCGGCTGAAATCTACGCCATCCGATCGAACCGGGGGCAGTTGTACCAGCTCCAGGTCGCTGTTCTCAAAGCGTTGGACTGGCAGTCCCCCGGACACAATAACCGGTCTGTGCCCCGCGTCCTTAAAGGCATGGGCGAGCGTGGCAGCACGGGCCAAATGTCCCGTGCCCAACAGATGCGTAACGACGATCATCACTTTCATGAAGGGCGTTCCACAAGTCGCACCGGTTCGGCATGAAAATCCCAACCCTTCGATGTGACATCAATGATATACAACCGATTGCGCTTTATCCGGAAGGGTGCGGGGCCGGTAAAGGCCCAGCCGGTTGCGATTGCCAACAGCACGCGCATCACGCCGATGTGCGACACAACCAGGCTGTCCGCCTGCAGGGTAGCGACCCAGGGCAACAGGCGATCGCGAAGTGCCGCCGGTGGCTCACCATCCGGCGGCGTATAGTCCCAGCCCCAGGTTTCTATGTCGCGATAACCGCTGCTGGGATCTGCACGCAACTGCGCGCCGAACTTGCCCTCCCAGCGGCCCCAATCCATTTCGATCAATGCGGGCGATGTCTGTGGGGCGGTGTCCGCGACAATCCGCGCGGTATCCACGGCGCGCATCAACGGACTGGCATATAGGTCGGCTCCTGACCAGAGGGGCGGCAACATGAGCCTGGACAAATCCGTCTTGGCGGCCTCATCAAGCGGTATGTCGGTCCGTCCCTGGATGCGCCCTGCGCGGTTCCAGGCGGTGTGACCATGACGCATCAAGGCAAGACGGATCATTTGGTAACTCCTACATGTGCCAGTCCGGCGCGCAGGGTATCCGCAGCGGAGGGCATCAGATGATTGTTAGAAATATATGACCGGGCAATCTGGCCAGCGGTCTTTAATTTCAAAGGGTCGCACAGCAATTCATCCAGTAATGCAGCAAGGGTAGATGCACCATCGGAGGGGGCGGGGTAATCTGCGGGGGCAAGCACTTCGCGCATGCCGGGGCGGTCTTGGGCCACAACGGGCAACCCGACAGACTGCGCTTCCAGATAGACCATCCCAAGCGCCTCGTTCACGCCGGGCCAGAAAAAAAGACTGGCGCTTTGATAGATGCTTTTGAGCGTTTCAAGATCAAGCTGTCCCAGAAAATTCACCTGGCCATGGAAGGGGGCCATCATCTCCTCTACCTGCGGCCGGGCCGGGCCGTCACCCGCGATCTGGAGTTGCCAGTCGGTGGTGGTCAGCAAGCCCAGTGTCTCGGCAATAATCTTGTAAGAGGCTAGTTTGTCCCCGGCGCGCATCATACCGACACTTAGCATCGGCCCGGAACCTACGCTTGCGTATGGGGTTTCCTGGATAGGCAGAAAAGGCCGCAGGTGGATGAACCGTTGCTGCGGCTTTGCATATTGGCGCAGGCCAATGGCGTCCCTGGTCGAGAAATAGAATATGACCTGTGCTGCATCCGCTGCCTGTTCTGCGGCCTCGGCAAAACTGGACCAGGTGCCGGTCAACCGTTTTCGGGCGCGCGTTGATTCAACCTGAAGATAGGGAATGCCCAATGCACGACTCACCTCGGGGCCAAGCAGGTCAGGTGCCTTGTAATAGTTGTGGTAGGTGATCCAGGCCTGCCAGTTGGCGATCTCCCCCAGCTTGATCAATCGTTGGATTTCGGTCTCGGCCCTGCACTTTAGCTGCGCCTGAACCGCGCTGTCGCCGGTTCCGTCCCGGCTACGCAATTCCGAGGCGACGCTGACCTCTGCCCCTAAAAAATTCAGTGCGACAATCAAGGATTGTGCAATGCTGCGATCACCGGAAGGCACCGGATGGTTTGGAGATTTCATTGGCGCATAAAAGGCCAGATGCATCAGCGCGCCGCCGTCAACATGGCTGTCAATCGTTTGGCCAGATGCGTGATGCCGGGTTGCATCAAAAACGCGGTGGTAAGCCGGTCAAAGGCGGCCTCGGCCAGTGTTCTGGCGCGGGCGGGGTCTTGCGCTATGTCACCCATCGCATCGGCAAGTGCCGCGGGGGCATCGTCGCAGAGAATACCGTGGATTCCGTTCGTGATGAATTCGGGGATGGCAGAAACCGGCGTGCTGAGGATGGCGAGTTTTTGACTGGCGGCTTCCATCAGGACATTTGGCAATCCGTCACGGTCGCCATCCGACGCAATGCGCGAGGGCAGGACAAATAAATCTGCTGCCCGCATGGCGGCAATCACCTCTGGTTGGTCACAAGCGCCGCGCCATGTGATGCGGCCAGCGATGCCCAACTGTTCTGCCCGTGCCCGCATGGTGCCATCTAAAACGCCACCGCCGATATGGGTAAAGTGCCAATCAAGCGTTTCAGGCAGTAGGGCCAATCCGTCCAGCAGGTTATCATAGCCCTTTTTTTCCACAAGACGGCCGACAGAGAGCATCGCAAAGGGAGCGCCCGGTGTTGGCAAGGGCCGTTCGGGCGGAGGGGGAAAACGCCCCAGATCAAGACCATGATATACCAGATCAACGCGGTCAGGTCTGTCGGCGAGTGATTGTAGATGTTCTGCTCCGAATTTTGTGCAGGTCGCGCCAAAGGCGGCACCATATGTTGCCGCCGAGAGCTTTTCACGCAACTCCCATTCGGGCGAGGTCCAAATGTCTTTGGCATGGGCAGAGAACGACCAGGGTAGCCCGCGCAAGATTGCCGCATAACGCGCAACCGATGACGGGGTGTGCAGAAAATGGGCGTAAATTCCAGCGACGCCGGCGGGTATTTCATGTGCCATCACACAGGCCTGCCCCCAGCGGCGACGGCGATTGGCCGTGTCGTCACGTTTCAGATCCGCAACAAAGGCAGCAGCTGCTGCATCGAAACCCGGCATTTGAGAAGCGCCACCCATGGCCCGCGCCACACGCCTTGGATCGTCGCGCAGATATTCCGGCAGATAGCGGATGTTGGCACGCAATCTGTCATGCAACGGGTGTGTCTTGCGGTCGGTCGGATGGCGCAGGGACCAGATTTCAAAATCAAGGCCTGCCTCTTCAAGGGCGACCAGTTCCTGAGCGATAAAGGTCTCGGACAGGCGCGGCCATCCTTTGACGACAACGGCCAAACGGGGGGGCACGCTCATTTCCGCCCCTCTCCATCCATCAGGATGCGGGCGCGCTCCACCACAATGTCCAGCCCGTCAAGCAAGCCATCGGCTCCGGCGGCTGAGGGTTTGGGTTGATCCGGCAAGGCACGGATAGCAGAAATCATTGCCTGCGTTGTCATGCCGTCGCGAAATTCGTCCAGCATGCGCACCAGACCCAGTTCCTCGGCGCGACTGGCCCTGATCCATTGCTCAAGCCGGGGTTTGGTACGCGGCAGGATCACTGCGGGTTTGTCAAATGACAATACCTCGCAAAAGGTATTGTAGCCGCCCATGCACACCACACCGACCGCACCGGCAAAAAGTGCCTCTATCCGGCTATCAAAGCCGACAGCGGTGACTCGCCCGTTAAGTTTTGCCACCCGCGCGTCAAAGGCATCGCGCACATCGCCTGACAGAAAGGGACCATAGATCAGCAGTGCATTCGGCCCCAGATCGGGATCCTGTTCATAGGCGGACAGGACCAGCGACACCATCGCCGCGCCATCCCCGCCGCCACCGGGCGTGATCAGGACGTAAGGCGTGTCAGGTGTGTCGGTTGCATCTGTCACTTCACGGCGCAGATACCCCGTCCAATGCATGCGTGCGCGGGTTTCCTCGGACAGGGACAGGCCGCTTGTCGGATCATAGACATCATGCACACCATAGACCCAAACTTCGTCATAAAGGTTGTCGGCGGCGGCCAGGGCACCTTTGCGCTGCCATTCAGCGGCCAGGACTTCGGGTTCATCCAATACATCACGCAGCCCAAGGACAGTGCGTGTACGGCCGCGCAGACGCAGGAATTCCAGTGTCGGCAACAGTTCACCGCGAAAACCTGTTGGCTCCTTGTCGACGATCAACAAATCAGGTTCGAACCGTTCAACCGCGCTTTGGATCAGGCCCGCCCGCAGAGAAGTCGTATCGTCAATGTCCAACCCCAGGGTCTGGCTGATATAAGTGCCATCGGGCGTTTTCGTGACACCGGGCAGGCGGATGTGATCCACCCGTTCAGGAAAGGTAAACCGTCCCGCAACCGGCGACCCTGTAAGGATAATGGCCGAAGCATCCGGATCTGCCCGGGTCATTGCCGTCGCCAAAGCACGCGAGCGGCGCAGATGGCCCAACCCGAAGGTGTCGTGACTGTAAAACATGATCCGTCGGGACCGGGTCTTGCTCCGGTTGTGAAACGAAGGTGTTGGCCCCATAGAAATTACCTTTTCCCGCCCATAGCGGTCTAAACCCGTTGGTCCGAAACGTACCGGTGTCGCGCGGTTTTGACGCTAATATGGCGCAGCCCCTTTATCGCTATGGCATAAACCGAAGTGCTTTGTAAAACATCACGGTTCACAGTTATGTGCGTAGCATCGGTTCAGACGCGATGCGACGCAATTGCATTGAGCCCGGTGCTGGCTTAGCGTGTTTCGATTGCAACAAGCTGAGGAACCCGAGATGCGCCTTGTGATTGTGTTGTTCATGTTCCTCAGCCTTCTGGCCGGTTCAATGCCGCAGGCTGCTCAGGCGCAGGGGGTACTGGGGCTGCTGCATGCGCAGGACGAAAGCGCGGCGGAAAACCGCGACACCAACATAAGTGACATCATGCGTCAGGCAGCTGCAGCGGGTGTTGGCGTCGTGGTTATCGATAGCAACGGCACTCTATTGACCCAAGCTGCGCAGGCCGAACCGCACGACATTGCGCAAACGGATGCCAAAGGCTCTGCCTTGATGGCGCTGCAGGATCGTACGGTAAAGTTCCGGTCCGCCCTGATTGCGCGGCTGCTGCAAATGCCCGATGCTTTCAACGAAGTATTGTACATCCTGCGGGCGGCAAGTCCCGATGGAACATTGGCCGCCTTTGGCAAGGCATTGCTTTACAGCATGTTGTTGTTCGGGATCGGCGTTCTATTTGAACGCAAGATTTACGGCCAGCGGCTGATGCGGCACATTATTGTCCCGCGCATTCACGAAAACCCCCAAGGCTTTGCGGAAAAGATGCCTTTTCTTGTCCTGCGGTTCGCAGGAGGGGTTGGAGGGATCCTGGTGTCAATGGTCGTCGCTTATATCATCGGGGCCATCGTCTTTGGCACGCTCGAAGACACCGCCATGCAATTCACGGTTACCTTGATCAACATCGGGTATTTTTCGTGCCGCTTTGTTGCAGGACTGTGGCGCATGATCCTGTCGCCCTACTTGCCACAATATCGCATTCCCGCCCTCAGCGATCACGACGCCAGGCGGTTACATTGGTGGCTCTGGGTGCTGGCAACCTTTGACATCTGCGCAATCCTTCTCGGGATATGGATTGCGGAACTGGGGCTGAACTATGATGTCTATGCCTTCCTTGTTTCAGTTCTATCGGCGGTGATCGTATTGATGAACATCGGCATGGTGATCATCAACCGCAGGGCGATTTCGCGCGCTTTGCGCGGCGGGGAAAGTGCTGCGGATACCAGTCTGGCGATCAGGATACTCAGCCAGATATGGGCACCTGTGGTCATCCTTTATGTTGTCTATGCTTGGATCGAGCTGACTTATGATCTTGTGCTTGGTGTGCCCAGTTCGATCCCGTTAATTGCCGGGGCATATGGCATACTGATTTCCATCATTGTCGTATACGGTGTGATCAACTTCGCGATTGAACGCAGTTTTGCCCGTGCCCGTGCCCTGCGGCGTATGAATGACATCATGCAAGAGGAAGAGGCGCAGGAACAGGCACTGGCCGAAGCCGAGAGCCATGACGCCGACCCGGAAGAAGTGGCGCGATTGAGCGAGGCATTGCTAATTAGCCGTAAGGCCGAAGAAGAGGCGCGCAGCCTTACCACCCCGCGCCGTCAGATGAACAGTTTTGAAGGGTTGGCACGGCGTGTTGCCGGCATTCTGGCTTTTGTAGCCGGGGTATATGCATTCTTTTACATTTGGGACAATGATGGTGCCAGAATGGTCGAAAGTTTTGCCGACCGCCTGCTCGACATCATGGTCATCATTTTCATCGGCTACATCGTCTATCATGCCTTCCGCATCTGGATAGATACCAAGATCCAACAGGAAGCCGGTGACCAGGAAGAAGGCGAACTGGGCGATGAGGGCGGCGGCAGTTCCGCCAGCCGTCTGGCAACCTTGCTGCCTTTGTTCCGCAACTTCATATTGATCGTTGTCGTGGTGACGATCCTGCTGATCGTTCTGATGCAGGTCGGCATCAACGTCGGCCCCTTGTTTGCAGGGGCGGGTATCGTCGGCGTTGCGGTTGGCTTTGGTTCTCAGGCGTTGGTGCGTGATATTTTTGCAGGCGCGTTCTTTCTGTTTGATGATGCTTTCCGCAAGGGTGAATATCTGGATGTCGGCGGTGTCAAAGGCACGGTTGAAAAAATCTCTGTGCGGTCCTTCCAACTGCGCCATCACCTTGGTGCCCTGCACACGATACCCTTTGGTGAATTGCAGGTCATGACCAATTACTCCCGCGACTGGGTGATCATGAAGCTGCCGCTGCGCGTAACCTATGACACGGATGTCGAACATGTGCGCAAACTGATCAAGAAACTGGGACAGGACCTTTTGGATGATCCTGTCATCGGGGCAGACTTTATTCAGCCGCTGAAGTCGCAGGGTGTGATCGAAATGCAGGATTCTGCCATGATCATCAGGGTCAAGTTCATGACCAAGCCGGGCGACCAATGGGTCATTCGCAAACGGATCTATCAAGAGATCCGCGAGTTGTTCGAACGTGAGGGCATCAAATTTGCCCATCGTGAAGTCACCGTTCGTCTGGCTGATGCCAAGGTTGATGACCTGACTGATGAAGAGCGCCGGGCCGTGACGGCGGCGGCGCAAAGCTCGATCGAGGAGGATGCCCTTGCCGGGAATGACTCCGCGGGAGGGGATGACCGATAGCCGGTTTTGCCGGTCCACACTTTGACAAGTTTGCCGATACCGCTAACTGTAATCGCATATCAGAAAGGAAAACCCGATGACCCAGACCCGCAGAGAGTTCTTCACCACCGGTGCCGCTGTCGCCGGCACCATCACCTTGCTGCCCTTCGCCCTGCGTGCCGAGGGGCATGGGGCGGATACCTTTGACACCCCTGCAGGCAAGATCAGCGTCCATCCCGTGAACCATGCTTCGATCGTGCTGGAAACACCGAAGGGCACCATTTACGTCGACCCGGTCGGAGATGCGGCGCAATACGAGGGCATGCCTGCGCCCGATCTGATTCTGATCACCCACGAACATGGTGATCATTATAATGAGGAGACGCTACAGGCCCTCGTCACAGATGAGACCCAGATGATCGTGAACCCAGCGGTGATGGGAAAACTGACCGAAGGATTGAAAGAGCGCGCAAGCGATGTGGCAAATGGCAGTGTGAGCGAATTCAACACCCTGTCGATCCAGGCCATCCCGGCCTATAACACCACAGAGGAACGAATGAAGTTTCACCCCAAGGGACGTGACAACGGCTATGTCCTGAACTTTGAAGATTTCCGTATCTATATCTCTGGCGATACCGAAGACATTCCCGAGATGCGCAGTCTCACCGACATTGATCTGGCCTTTGTCTGTATGAACCTGCCGTTCACGATGGACGCAAATGCGGCCGCTTCAGCCGTGTCCGAATTCGCACCCACCTACGTCTATCCCTATCACTACCGCGGCCGCGACGGGGGAACCCAGGACCCCGAAAGTTTTGCAAAGATGATTGGCGGGGAGACCGAAGTGAAGCTGGGCAACTGGTACAGCTGAACTGGTATCGGGTGCGGAATGCACCCGACCACCTTTCGGGAGGCTCTGCCTCCCGGACCCTCCGCGGTATTTGAGGCCAAAAAGAGGAACGGCCTTGGCGCGACAGAATAAGGCGTCAGCTTTTGTAGGGGTCGAGAGATGCGCGTAGACCGTCGCCGAGGAAATTGAAGGCCAGCACGACGACGACGATCGGCAGCATGGGAATGGCTGTCCACCAGTAGATTTCGATACTGGCGAGGTTCTGTGCATCGTTCAACATGACTCCCCAAGAGACGGCGGGGGCGCGCAGACCAAGGCCCAGGAAGCTGAGCGCGGTTTCACCCAGGATCATGGCGGGGATCGACAGGGTGGCACTTGCGATCAGATGTGACATGAAGTTGGGCAGCAGATGACGGCGGATCACCCGGCCGGGTTTTGCCCCCATCATTTCGGCGGCCTTTACATATTCCTCTTCGCGCAGGGACAGGAATTTGGATCGCACAGCGCGGGCCAGTCCCGGCCAATCGAGAATCCCGAGAATAATCGAGATGATGAAGAAGACCGCCACTGGTCCCCAGTTGGACGGCACCGCCGCCGACAGGGCCAGCCATAACGGCAGTTCAGGCAAGGAGCGCAGGATTTCGATGACGCGGTTGACGATCCAGTCGGTCTTGCCGCCGAAATATCCGGCCATGGCGCCAAAGGTAATGCCCAGCAGAAAGGAGACAGTGATGCCGATGATACCGACTGTCAGCGACAATTGTGCACCATAGAGGATGCGGCTGAATACATCCCGGCCCAGGCGGTCGGAGCCCCACAGGAACACGGTGGCACCGTCGGGAGCACAGAAAAGATGTGTGTTCGAGGGCAGCAGGCCGAACAGGCGATAGGTCTCGCCCTTGCAAAAGTAATCCAGCGGCATCGGTGTGGTTTCATCTGTCGTATAGGTCCAGCGGAAATTGACAAGATCTGCCTTGGCTGTAAGGGGATAGACATAAGGCCCGACCAGGTGGCCATCATGCCACAGATTGATGCTTTGCGGTGGGGCGTAAAGGTAATCCGCGCTGCGTTCATTGGGCGTGTAGGGGGCCACGAAACCTGCGACAGGCAGGATTAGATAACACAGGAGCAGAAAGATGCCTGATACCAGCGCCAGCTTGTGTCTCTTGAATTTGCGCCAGGTCAGTAACCAGCCGGGTGCATCCATATCCGCGCGGTCTGGGGCGCTGAGGTCTGTTTCGTCGCTCCACGGGGCAGGATCGACAAAGCGGTTGTCGGGCTGAATGCTCATCCGTTGCGATCTCCATAGCGGATGCGCGGATCCAACAGGACCAGCAACAGATCAGAGATCATTGTGCCGATCAGCGTCAGCAGCGCGACGAACATCAGCACAAAGGCGGCGAGAAACTGATCTTGTGATTTCAATGCGGTCAACAAGGACGGGCCGATGGTTTGCAGGCCGAGCACCACGGAAACCAGAACCGAACCGGAGACCATTGCGGGTAACAGATTGCCGATGTCGGCGACAAAAGGATTGAAGGCCATGCGCAGCGGGTATTTCGTCAGCAATTTGGCAGGGCCAAGCCCCTTGGCCTTGGCTGTTTCAACATAGGGTTTGCTCAGTTCATCCAGCATGTTGGCCCGCAACCGCTGCATCATGGCGGCCGCTCCTGACGTGCCGATAACAAAGGTTGGCACAATCAGATGTAACAGGATGGATTTCACCTTGAGCCAGGACATGGGTTCGCCCTCGAATGCCGGGGCCATGAGCCCGCCGATGGGCAGGTCAAAGTATTTATTACCGTAGTAGAACAGGATCAGCGCCAGCAGAAAGTTGGGCGTCGCGAGGCCCAGATATCCGACAAAACCCGCAGTATAATCCACCCAGGTCTCCGACCTGGCGGCGGCCAGGACGCCAAGTGGCAGGGCGACAGCATAGACAAACAGGACGGCTGCGAGATTGACCAGAACGGTCAACCACAATGCATCGCCCACGATTTCGCCCACGGGGCGGTCAAATTCGAAGGACCAGCCGAAATCGCCCTGGATCAATCCCGAAAACCCGTTGGGACCGGGCATCATGCCAACCCAAATAAAATATTGTTCCCAGATCGGGCGGTCGAGGGCATATTCGGTTCGCAGAAATTCGGCCTTGGCCACACCTTCGGCCTGACCGGTTGCACGCAGCTCGGCGATCTGGTTGCTCAGATAATCCCCCGGCGGGAGGTTGATGATGACAAAAACCATGATCGAGACCACCCAAAGCGTCAACAACATGGTCAGGAACCGATAGCCCGCATAGCGCAGTAACAAGATCATTGGGTCACCTGTTCAAAGGCGTCGTCGAAGTAGAATTCATCAATGCGGTGGACACCAAAATGCGCGCCAGGATCATAGGCCCAGATCGCGTGCTCGGGCACATTGCGCAAGCGTTTGGAGACAACGACGGGCTGCGGCGCTTCGGACAGGATGCCGATGGCATATTGTTGATCTGCATGGATTTCCAGCATGTCAGACCAGATTGCACGCCGCTCTTTCGGGTCTGTGGTGTGGGACCAGTCTTCTGCAAGGGCAAGCAGGTGTTGGGCCGGTTTCATGTCAGGGGCTTCGCCCGCGCTGCCGGAGGTCGCGAAATACTGCCCCCACTTGGGCCAGGCAAAGAATTCCTGATTGGTGGGGGCCAGGTACTTTGGTGAGGTGGCCGCCGAGGGCAAACCATTGTCCCAACCATACCAGACCGCGGCCATGCTAATTCCCGCGTAGACCCGATTGCGCAAAATATCGCGGTCGAGTGGGCGCATCACCAGCTTGATACCCAACTCACGCCATGTATCCGTGACGATGGCCAGGGCATTTTCGACCTCTTGGCGTTCACCGGCGGTTTCGATCACAAATTCCATCGGCCTGCCATCGGGAAGCAGCCGGATCCCGGCCTGGTTACGGCCGGTCAGTCCCATTTCATCCAGCAGGGCGTTGGCTTTGGCCGGATAATAAATTGCTGAACGATAGGCGTTTTGCACTTCGAACAGGGGGCTTTGGCTGAGAACGGACATGCCGCCCTCCTTGCCTAGTCCGAAGTAGAGCGCGCGGTTGATCATGCGCCGGTCGATGCCCATACTCAGGGCGCGGCGGAACCGAACATCGCGCATCACGTCACGCCAGACCGGATCACGGAAATTGAGATTTGGATAGATGGCAATCTGGCTGGCCACGCCGCTGGCCCATAACAGAGTGCGATAATTGCCACCATCTGTTTCACCCTTCTTGAGGATGGAAACATCTGGAAAATCGAGGCCACGCGCCTGCAGGTCGACCTCGCCTGCGTTCGTTTTTGCCGCAACCAGACCGCCGCCGACGATTGTCATATTCACAACATCAATATAGGGCAGCTGGAGCCCGCGAGAATCAATCCTGTGATAATAGGGATTGCGCACAAACAACTGGCGAGACCCGCGGTTGCTGGCGTTCACCCAAGGCTGCAGCGTCGGCAAATGCGGGTTGTCGAACTTGTACATGTTGTCGCGTTTGTTGTGCAATGCCGCCCAGCTTTTGACGCGCGCGCGACGGACTTCCTCATAAAGCGCTTCGGGCTCTGCAAATGCGCTGTGAAACTGTTTGAGGTAATGTGCCGGTCGATAGATGAAGGGGGGAGAGGCCTGGGCCAATAGCGGCAGGAAGTTCGAGTTTGGCGTTTCCCATTCGAAAACGACCGTATGGGCATCCGGAAAAGTCACGCTGCCCAGCTTGCCATCTACGATCATGAATTCCGGCGGGCCGGAAGGGGTGATTTCGGGATTGTTGACGACATATTCCCACCAGTAACGGAAGTCGTCCGAGGTAAAGGGCGCACCATCAGACCAACGATGCCCGGGGCGCAGGTGCAGGATGTATTTGCGGTCTTCGATGACGTCGACGCGATGCAGAATGTCGGGATAAAGTTCGTAGTCCGTGCCATAGCCCATCAGCCGCGCATAGCCATAGACAACCATCTGACGGACATCCTTTGACCGTGTCACCAAGGTACGCAGGGTGCCGCCTTGCTTGCCGAATTGACGGCCCTTCGCCTCCAGATCAACGACCAAGGGCAGGTCGGGCAACCGTTCTGCGATCGGGGGCAGGTCTCCGGCCTGGACCTCCTGTGCCCAGAAACTGGTTTCCTGTAACGTCGTCTGCGCCAGGACGGGAGTCGCCAGCAAAGCGAGAAAGAGGATGAAGTTACGCATGGCAGCGTACCTTATGCCCCGGTTCCAACTCTCGCAAGTCGGGGGCGTTTGCCCCGTCGAAACGGAATATCTCGGGCCAGCTTGTCGGTGCGCCTGCGCCCTTGGCGACCAGATCAAGATCGATGGGTCGGGTAATGTCGGGTTCGGGTTGTGCTGCGATCAGCGCCTGTGTGTAGGGATGCTGCGGATTGTAGAATAGCGTGTCCGGGGGGGCTTCTTCCACGATCACACCGGCGCGCATTACAGCGACTTCGTCGGCGATGCGGGCGACAACTGCCAGATCGTGACTGATGAACAGATAACTCAGGTTGGCATGGTCGCGGATGTCTTCGAGTAATGTAAGGATCTGGTCTTGAACAGAAACGTCCAGCGCGGATGTCGGTTCATCGCAGATCAGGAGTTTCGGATCCAGAGTCAGCGCGCGTGCTATCGACAATCGTTGGCGTTGCCCGCCTGAAAACGCATGCGGATACCGATGCAGCATATCAGGGTCAAGCCCGACAAGTTTCAACATGTCGGCGGCTTTGTCTCGACGGTCTGCCTTAGTGCCGATGCCGTGGATCTCCATAGGTTCAACCAGCGCATTGAGAACCCGCATCCGGGGGCTGAGTGAAGAATAAGGATCTTGGAAAACCATCTGCGCCTGTCGTTGGAAAGCTGTGCGCTGCATGTTGTTCATGTCGTGTACCGGAAGGGCAGGCGCGCCGGCGTCAGGACGAAACAGGACCTCGCCGCCCGGATCTGGCCGCTCCGCCCCGAGTGCAACCCGCGCACAGGTGGTCTTGCCCGATCCGCTTTCGCCTACAACGGCCAGGGTTTTGCCCCGAGGCACTGAAAGGTTCACGTTACGACAGGCGGTGATGGCCACGGGTGCCCGCCAGCCGCTTGCCCGCATCGTATAGGTCTTGGTCACATCCTTGAGATCGAGGATCACGTCATCATAGGTCAGTTCGGGTGCAGGTGTGGCCACGGTGGGGATCATTGGCGCGGCGGCAAACAGTTTGGCAGTGTAACCGTGGGCGGGGGCCGCGAGTATATGTTCGGCGCGGCCCGCCTCCATGACGCGCCCCTTGTTCATCACGACAACCTGTTGGGCCATATTGGCAACAACACCAAGATCATGGGTGACAAGGACAACCGCCATGCCTGTCTCTTTTTGCAAGCTGTTTATCAGTCCCAGAACCTGCGCCTGTGTCGTCACATCCAGTGCTGTGGTCGGTTCGTCCGCGATCAGCAATTCGGGTTGTGCAACCATCGCCATGGCGATCATCGCGCGTTGCCGCATGCCGCCCGACATCTCGAAGGGATAGCTGCTGAATGCGCGTTCGGGGTCGACGAAACCGACTTTGTCAAATTGTTCGATGACCCGGCGCTTGGCTTCGGCGGCACCCATATCCCGGTGGATGCGCAGCACTTCTCCTACCTGGTTGCCCAATCTGTGCAACGGCGACAGGGAGCGCATCGGTTCCTGAAAGATCATCGCAATTCGGTTTCCCCGAATACGGCGCATCTGGTGTTCGTGACATCCCAAAAGATCAACCGGTCCGTCGCCGCTGTGAAAGGTAACAGAACCACCTCTGATCTGTGCGGTCTCTGGCAGGATGCGCAATGCCGTGCGGCAGGTGAGTGTCTTGCCCGACCCGCTTTCGCCGACCAGGGCAAGGGTTTCGCCTGCGCTGACGGAAAAACTGACGTCGTGCACAACCGGGGGCGCATTCCCGAACCCGATTGTAAGTGCATCTACGTCCAGCAAAGAAGTCATCAAATTCCACACAATGAAAGGCCACCCGAAAAATCAGGTGCTTGGATTCGGAGTGAAGCCGATTTGCGCCCAACCGTCCAGCAATGATACCCTTGGGCGTTTGCCCAAGGACCGCTCTGGTCCCTCGCGGTGTAATCAGGTTACACAAGGATCTGCGTTCAGGGCGTTTGCCCGCGCCTTATTCAAAGGAACCGCCATGAGCCGTCTTGACCTCTTTATCAACCGTATGGTGTCGCAGCGGGCTTGCCTAGACCATGCCGCCGCTATGACCCGATCAATGAATGGCCCTGTGTTCGAACTTGGGCTGGGTAATGGGCGAACCTACAGCCATATGGTCGAGAAGATGCCGGGTCGTGACATCTTCGTGTTTGAACGTGCGGTCGCGTCACACCCGTCAAGCACACCACCAGATGACATGCTGATCCTTGGTGATGTGAACGAAACGCTGATTCAGGCACTGGCACGTTTTGGTGCGACCGCATCACTGATCCATGCGGATCTGGGCGGGCACAACCTTGAAAAAAACGACGCTTTTGCGCGTGCAGTGTCGCCCTTGATCGAGCCTCTGCTGGCACAGGGCGGGCTGATGGTCTCCAGTGACCGGATGTATTTCGAAACCCTTGGCGAACAACCGCTGCCGTCTGATGCTGTTCCGGGACGATGCTTCATCTACGGTTGATCTTCTGAAACTGCCTGCCACACTGCACCGGTCAAAGTACCCTTGCGTGAATCGGGAGGGGTCTTTAGGTGTTGCCTTGCCAAAGTGAAATTCAATTTCGCCAAGCAAAACACTGGAAGCACATCAATGCACCTATCAATGCATCAATTCGGGCCATATGCCACAGGGCTCTTGCTGAGATGAAGGATCAGGTTGCAGACCGCAAATTTGCCAATACCCTTGCCCGTGGCCTTGGCGTGCTGCGGGTTTTTCGCGCCAGTGACAATGGATTGACCCATGCCGAAATCGCGACGCGCACGGGGCTGCCGAAGCCGACAATATCACGTTTGACCTATACGCTTTGCGAGCTGGGTTATCTGGTTCATGGTGGGCGCAACGAACGTTTCAGGCTTGGCCCGGCATCGGTCGCGCTTGGATCTGTTGCCGCGCTTTCGATCAGCTTTGTGGATCTGGCGTCCGAGGCCATGCAGAAGTTGGCTGATGAAACCGGTACGCTTGCATTGATCGCGGTGCGCGATGGAGATCGGATGCTCTTGGTCAAAACATGGCGGCCCGTGGGGGCTGCGACCATATGGCTGGACCCCGGACAACGGATCCCGCTTTTTGGGTCGTCCTCGGGACTTGCGGTTCTGGCCACATTGGACGAAGACAAGTTTCTTGCGCTGAGCGACAGTGCCGAAATGATGGATCTGCGCCGGGAAGGATATGGTCAATTGATCGGCCAGGGCTTTGCGATAGCGCCGGAACCTTTGCGTTATGCCAGTACCGTCAATGCGGTGAGCGTCCCCTATTTCGCGACAGAATTCGGAGAAAGCGTCGCCTTTACCTGCGGCGCATTGCCAAGGGACTTGCCGGATGCACGGATGATACAAGACGTCGGACCGGCCCTCAGAGACACTGTGCGTGCATTGGAACAACGCACCGGACATGCGTCGGCTTTGGCCCGGCGCGGATGAAACCCCAGGAGAACATGATGAGCGACCCGATAGTCTATACCCGTCACGATGACACAGCCATTTTGTGCATTCGCAATCCGCCGGTCAATGCCCTGTCCCATGCCGTGCGGCAGGGGTTATGGGACGCAATGGACCGTGCCGAGGCTGACAGTGGGGTGCGTGCCGTACTGATCGTAGGTGACGGTCGCGCCTTTATCGCAGGCGCTGACATCACCGAATTCGGCAAGCCCCCGTTGGAACCGCATCTGCCGGTCCTGTGTAACCGGATCGAAGCATCGCCGCTGCTGGTTGTCGCCTCGATGCATGGTGTATCGCTGGGGGGCGGGCTTGAGGTTGCGCTGTCGGCACATTATCGAATTGCCCAGCCCAGCGCCCGTGTCGGTCTGCCCGAAGTGCATCTTGGCCTGATCCCCGGTGCCGGTGGCACCCAGCGGTTGCCACGCCTGATCGGTGCTGAAAAGGCATTGGAAATCATCACTAGTGGCCGCCAGGTCAAGGCAGCCGAGGCGCTGGACATGGGGGTCGTCGACCGTGTGGAGGAAGGCGAGCCGGAAGCCGTAGGTCTTGCTTATACACGGGATCTGCTGGCTGAGGGCGCCAGTCGCCGCCCTGTGAGTGAATTGCCCGCTGCCCCTGCGATTGACTGGGACGCAACCTATGACGCGGTGCTGGCCAAGGGACGCGGCCAGATCAGCCCGGCAATCGCCGTGCGTGCCGTTCAAGCCGCGAGTGAATTGCCCTTTGAGGAGGGGCTGAAAAAAGAGCGTGACCTGTTCATGGAGTTGATGCAAACCGATCAGCGCCAAGGTATGATCCACGCCTTTTTCTCGGAACGTGCAGTTGGCAATCTGGCGGAATTGAAAGGTGTCACGCCGCGTGACCTGAAGGCAATCGGCGTGATCGGTGGCGGTACGATGGGGGCAGGTATTGCCACAGCCGCCTTGCTGTCGGGTCTTGAGGTTGTCTTGATCGAGATGAAGGCGGAGGCGGCCGAGGCCGCTCTTGACCGGATCAGCGGCAACCTATCGGGGGCATTGAAACGCGGCAAGATTAGCCAGGAACAGTTCGATGCGTTGACGCAGAAAGCATTAAGCGTGTCGACCGACTACGACAGTCTGAGCGATGTCGACCTGGTGGTCGAAGCGGTGTTTGAAAACATGGATGTCAAGAAAGAGGTCTTTGGCAAACTCGACGCCGTATGCAAACCGGGCTGTGTTCTGGCATCCAATACATCCTACCTTGACGTCGATGAAATCGCCGCCGCCACCTCGCGCCCGGAGGATGTGATCGGTTTGCACTTCTTTTCTCCCGCGCACATCATGAAACTGCTCGAAGTGGTTGTAGCGGAAAAAACCGCCCCCGATGTAGTTGCTACAGGATTTGCGCTGGGAAAGGCGCTGGGCAAGATTTCAGTGCGTGCCGGGGTTTGCGACGGATTTATCGGAAACCGTATTCTGGCCAGTTACCGGACTGCTGCGGATCACATGGTGCTGGACGGGGCGACACCCTATCAGATCGACGCAGCCCTTACCAAATTCGGTTTTGCAATGGGCCCGTTTGCGGTGGCCGACCTTGCCGGTCTCGACATCGGCTGGATGACCCGCAAGCGAAAAGCCCCTGACCGTCATCCCGAAGAACGTGTCCCGACCTACATCGACAAACTCTGCGAAGAGGGGCATTTCGGACAAAAGACGGGAGAGGGATACTATATCTATTCTGCCGGCAAACGTGCCGGTGTACCCAACCCCAAGATCGCGGAACTGGTGGCGGCCGAACAGCAGAGTCTGGGAATTACGCCACGTCCCTTTAGCGACGAAGAGATTGTGCGCCGCTACATGTGTGCCATGGTGAACGAAGCTGCGAAAGTCGTAGGTGAAGGCATTGCCCGCCGTCCGCTGGACGTCGATATGACATTGCTTTTTGGATACGGATTTCCGCGCTATTGGGGGGGACCGATGAAATGGGCCGATATTGTTGGGTTGCCGACCGTGCTCGCCGATATTGAAGCCTATGCCAAGGACGATGCCTGGTTCTGGCAACCTGCCCCCCTGTTGAAAACGCTGGTCGCAGAAGGCCGTACATTTGATGATTTGAACAAGGATGCTGCAAAATGAAACAAGCTGTTATTGTCTCCACCGCCCGTACAGGGCTTGCGAAGTCCTTTCGAGGATCCTTTAACATGACGCATGGTGCCGCAATGGGTGGTCATGCGGTCAAACATGCGGTCGAACGGGCCGGGTTGGCACCGGATCAGATCGAGGATGTGGTCATGGGCTGCGCCACACCCGAAGGCGCGACCGGCGGCAATATTGCGCGCCAGATCGCGTTGCGCGCGGGCCTGCCGATCACGGCATCTGGTGTGACGGTAAACCGTTTCTGCTCGTCTGGACTACAATCGGTTGCAATGGCGGCAAACGCCATCACCCAGGAAGGAGCCGGACCGATGGTTGCAGGGGGCGTCGAGAGTATCTCGATGGTAGGTCCGCATTCCATCGCAGTAAAAGACCCCTGGCTTGAGGAGCATAAACCCGCGATCTATATGACGATGATCGAAACGGCGGATATTGTGGCGGAACGCTATGGCTTGAGCCGTGAATATCAGGATGAATTCGGTCTGCGCAGTCAGCAATTGATCCATGCCGCGCAGCAGGCAGGCAAGTTCGACAATGAAATCGTGCCGATGACAACCACGATGGGCATGAAAAACAAAGAGACCGGCGAGGTCACGCATCACGAAGTGACCGTTGACAAGGATGAATGCAACCGCCCCGGCACCACACTGGAGGGATTGGCAGGACTTGCACCCGTGCGCGAAGGTGGTTTTGTGACCGCAGGCAATGCCAGCCAGTTGTCTGATGGTGCCGCTGCAGTGGTGGTAATGGACAGCAAACAGGCCGAAAAGCAGGGCCTTGAACCGCTGGGCGCTTTCAAGGGTTTTGCCGTCGCAGGTTGTGAACCTGACGAGATGGGCATCGGCCCGATTTATGCCGTGCCACGGCTGCTGGAGCGTCACGGTTTGAAAATTGACGACATCGACCTGTGGGAGTTGAACGAAGCCTTTGCTTCTCAGTGCCTTTATTCCCGAGACAGATTGGGCATCGATCCGGAAAAATACAACGTCAACGGGGGGTCCATCGCCATCGGCCATCCTTTTGGCATGACAGGCGCACGCTGCACGGGGCATCTGCTTTTGGAAGGTAAGCGGCGCGGTGCGAAACTGGGCGTTGTGACAATGTGTATTGGCGGCGGCATGGGTGCTGCTGGCCTGTTCGAAATCTACTAGATTGTTTTTGGATGTGCTGGAAAACTTGCTGTCTCTCCCGTTGGATCGTTGAGAGAGGCAGCGGGTTGACTTCATGCAACCCAGAAACTGACCCCAAGGGAGAGACCCAATGGACCTGAGCTATTCAGACGAAGAAAAGGCATTTCGCGACGAAGTCCGAAACTTTTTGGCGGAAAAGTTGCCGAAAGACCTGCGCGACAAGGTGGCAGGCACGGATGGTGACGGGTTGACCAAGGAGGATATGGAACGTTGGCATAGCATTCTGAACGATCAGGGTTGGCTGGTGCCCAACTGGCCAAAGAAGTTTGGCGGCGCCGAATGGAATGCGGTGCAAAAGCACATCTTTGAAGAGGAAGCCGCAGCCGCAAATGCCCCGCGCATTGTACCGTTTGGGTTTTCGATGCTGGCCCCGGTGCTGCACAAATTCGGCAGCCAGGAACAGAACGACTATTGGCTTCCGCGGATGTTGAATGGTGACGATTGGTGGTGTCAGGGATATTCGGAACCGGGGGCAGGGTCCGATCTGGCGTCGCTCAAGACCACGGCCGTCCTGAACGAAGCTGGTACTCATTACATCGTGAACGGACAGAAAACCTGGACGACCTTGGGCCAGCACGCGAACATGATCTTCTGCCTCGTGCGCACCAACAAGGATGTGAAGCAACAGGAAGGCATTTCCTTTCTGCTGATCGACATGACAACGCCCGGTATCGAAGTTCGTCCGATCATCTTGCTTGATGGTGCCCATGAGGTGAACGAGGTCTGGTTCACGGACGTCGAAGTGCCTGTCGAGAATTTGGTGGGTGAAGAGAACAAGGGCTGGACCTATGCCAAATATCTTCTGACACATGAACGCACGAATATCGCGGGCGTCGGGTTTTCCAAAGCTGGACTGAACACTGTCAAACGTTTGGCCAAGGCCGAAATGTCCAATGGCAGACCGTTGATCGAGAACCCGCATTTCGCGGCACGTATTGCACAGGTCGAGATTGACCTCTGGGCCATGTCAACGACCAACCTGCGCATCATCTCAAAGGCTGCTGGCGGCGGTACACCAGGGATCGAAGCCTCGATGCTCAAGGTCAAGGGCACCGTAATCCGCCAGGAAATCAATGATCTGGCGCGCCGGGCGGCGGGTGTCTACGCAATGCCTTTTGCCTCTGAAGCGCTTGAAGGCTCCAATGCGGGGCTGCCCGATCCGCTTGGCGCGGGACCGGTGGCCGCCAAATATTTCAACAATCGAAAGCTGTCGATCTTCGGCGGATCCAATGAGATCCAAAAAGGCATCATCGCCAAAGTAAGCATGGGAGGGTAACGCCGATGAATTTCGAGCTGACAGAAGAGCGGCAAATGCTGCAGGATACGCTGCGACGTTTTCTGCGTGACCGTTATGATACTGCGACACGTAACAAGATCCTGGACAGTGAGACCGGGCTGTCCCCTGAAATCTGGCAGGAACTGGCCGAACTTGGCGTGATTGGCGCATTGTTCACGGAAGAACAGGGCGGCTTTGGCGGCAAGGGATTTGATCTTGCCGTTGTTTTTGAGGAACTCGGCCGCGCCGGGGTTGTGGAACCGTTTCTTGATACAGCCGTGCTGGCCGGTGGTTTGGTTGCAGATTTGGGCAACGAGAGTCAGCGTACACTGGTTGAGGAAATCATCGAGGGCACCTGCCAGATGGCCTTTGCCCATGGCGAACCGACCAGCCGTTATGACCTGAACCGCGTTCAGACTACGGCAAGGAACGTGGGTGATGCCATCGTCCTGAACGGGCATAAGGCTGTTGTGGTCAATGCGGAAGCTGCGGACCATTTGGTCATCTCGGCCCGTGAGGGCGGTGAACCATCAAAGGAAGCGGGAATATCTCTGTTTCTGGTACCCGCAGACACCAAAGGTATCACAATACAGGGCTATGCGCTGCTGGCTGGTGGCCGCGCCGCCGAAGTCATGTTGGATGAAGTGACAATTCCTGTGTCCGCCCGCCTGGGTAAAGCAGGTGAAACATTTGCGGCGATCGAGGCACGTATAGCGGCCGCTTCCATCGCGCAATGCGCCGAAACCTTGGGGGCGATGGATACCGCAACAGCGTTGACCAAAGAATACCTGATGACACGTAAACAATTCGGACGTCCCATCGGCACGTTTCAGGCACTGGCGTTTCGCATGTCGGAGATGTTGATCGAGATGGAGCAAGCCCGCTCCGCCGTGATCAATGCAGCCGGTCATCTGGAAGCCAGCCGCAAGGAGCGCGAGATCAATGTCTCGGCGACCAAAAACCTGATAGGCCGGGTCGGGCGTCTGGTGGGTGAGGACAGCATCCAGATGCACGGTGGCATTGCCATGACCCAAGAATATGAACTGGCCCATATCGCAAAACGCATTGTTATGGCCGACCACCGTTTTGGAGACACGGATCATCATCTTGAGCGCTTTATCGCTCTTGGTGCCATGTGAGCGAAGCCAGCAAGACACTGCCGCCGCATGAAGCTCCTGAAAGCGGGGCGGAACTGTTGGTGGGTTACCGTATCAATCTTGCCGACCCTTCGGGATTGGCGACGGTGACGCTTGACATCGACGCGAAACACCGCAACCGAAACGGCACATTGCACGGTGGCATCCACGCGATGATGTTGGACGCAGCCGCCGGCTTCGCCGCCTCGCGGTTTATGGCGGGTGACGGCCTCTTGGTGCCGGTCGTGACGCTGTCGCTGACCACGAATTATGTTGCGGCTATTGCCGATGGGCGCGTGGTGGCGACGGGCCGTGTCACAGGGGGCGGGTACAAGATTGTTTATGCCACGGCAGAAATAACTGATGCCGGAGGTCAGGTGCTGTCCTCGGCCTCGGGTGTGTTTAAAAGGGCTGCAAAATGAACGCACGTATTGAAGACGCCGGTGATCGACTGATCATCTGGAACGGGAATACCGCCAAACGTGGTGCTTTGTCGCCCGAACTTTACGATTGTATCAACACGGCCTTGGTACAGGCCACGGAGCCGCGCATTCGCGCTGTGATCCTTACCTCGGAGGGCGGGTTTTTCTGCGCAGGTGGCAACCTCAATGTGCTGATTGAACGCCGTAAGATGTCAGAAGAGGCACGGCGCGAAAAGGTTGATGAATTGCATGATTTGCTCCGCGCGATGCGGGCAAGTCCGGTGCCCTTGATTGCGGCGGTCGAAGGCGGGGCCGCTGGCGCCGGTCTCAGTCTTGCGCTTGCCTGTGATCTGATCGTCGCTGCCAAGGATGCGAAATTCACCGCGGCCTATGTCAAGGCCGGTCTGGTCCCCGATGGTGGATTGACCTCTGCGATGGCGCGGTTATTGCCGCGCCCTTTGGCGATGGAAATGTGCTTGCTTGGCCGTCCCGTCCTGGCGACGCGTTTTGCAGAGCTTGGCGCGGTGAACCGCCTGAGCGGCCCGGGCAAGGCGATGGAGGAAGCGATGGCAATTGCGGATCATTTGGCGGCAGGCCCGCGTGAGGCGCAGGGCGTGATCCGTGGATTGGTCGCCCAAGCCTATGAAACCAGCGAAACTGAGCAACTGGACGCAGAACGTGATGCCATGGCCGCGGCCGCGGGAAAAGACGAGGCCGCCGAAGGCATCGCGGCTTTCTTGGAAAAACGCGCGCCAGCCTATCCCTAGGCAGAGGCGCAGGCGAGGATAGAGCGATGGCGCGGGTAGAAGCATTTTTGGCACAACAGGTGGCGACCCGACCAGCGGCGTTGGCCATCACCGACAGCATCGGCACGCGCTGGTGCTTTGCTGATCTCGACGCGGCAAGTGACGCACTGGCCGAACTGTTTCGCGATGCGGGTGTCGCTGCGAATGACCGTGTGCTGATGCTGTCGGAAAACTGTGCGAGCGCGGTTGCCGTTCTGTTTGCCTGTTGGAAACTCGATGCAGTGGTGATCCCGGTGAATGCCCGTCAGACCGAAAGCGAATTGAACCGCATTCTGGATCACGCCACACCGGTAGCAATTGTGATGACAACCGCGGTTTCCACAGATGCGGGCATCCATGCGGCGCGACTGGGCGCGCGAGAGGTAAGCGGTGATTTCGGGACGCTGCATATGGCCTCTTTCCGGTCAAATCCGGATGCGGATCTGCACGACGTGGCAGTGTTGCTTTATACCACCGGCACAACCGGTGATCCCAAGGGGGTCATGTTGACCCATGGGAATATGTGTTTCGGCGGCACCGCGTCGTCAAACCTGCGCGAGATGAGAACAGATGATGTCATATATGGTGTTCTGCCGCTGACCCATGTTTTCGGGCTGGTTTCTGTCATCACAGGGGCCATCTACGCAGGCGCGACAGTGCAACAAGAGGCACGGTTTTCGGCCAAGTCCCTGTATGATGCAGTGATGGCAGGAGTGACCATTCTGCCTGCGGTCCCGCAGATGCATGCGCTGGTGATGCAATATAGCAAGGAGCAGGGACTGACCGAACTCGGATCCCCCAGCCTGCGTTATGTATCGTCGGGCGGTGCACCGCTTGACCCCGCCTGGAAGCGTAAGGCCGAAGCGTTTTATGGCCTGCCATTGCAGAACGGTTTTGGCATGACCGAGACAGCCTCGGGCGCATCTGCTACACGCAATCCTCCGGGGTCACCGGATATTTCGGTCGGGCCCAAGACCCCGGGCACCGAAATCAGGATTGATGATGCCGCTTCGGGAGGAAATGGTGCAGGCACGGGTGAGGTGCTGGTGCGCGGCCCGCATGTCATGAAGGGATATTACCGTAATCCGTCCGAGACCGAAAAGGCGCTAAGCCCGGATGGCTGGCTGCGCACCGGCGACTTGGGCATGATCGATGACAACGGCCATCTGCATATATTGGGCCGCTCTAAGGAACTGATCATTCATGGAGGATTCAATGTCTATCCGCCCGAGGTAGAAGCGGCGCTGAACGACCATCCGCAGGTCATTCAGTCAGCTGTGATCGGGCGTATGAAGGACGGTGACGAAGAAGTGCTGGCCTTTGTCCAGATCGCCGACGGGGACAGTCTGGAGCCGGAAGAGTTGCGGCGCTTTGTGGGCGAACGGCTGGTTGGATACAAACGGCCCAGCCGCATTGTGATGGGCACGAGTCTGCCAGCTGCGCCAACGGGAAAAATTCTGAAACACAAACTGCTTGAGGCGTTTGCGGATCAACTGGACTAGCTTGTTCTGGCTGCGACTGGATGTCAGACGTAGACGCCGTTGGCCGCCTCGCGGATCGCTTTGATGTTGTGGCCATAGGGCGCAGGATCGCTTGCAGAGCCGCCCTTGAAAACGGCAGATCCTGCAACAAGCACATCCGCGCCCGCCCGTGTCACAATAGGGGCTGTCACTGGATCAACACCTCCATCGATCTCGATGTGGATAGGGCGTTCGCCGATCATCTGGCGCAGGCTTTTGATCTTGTCGCTCATGTCGATGAACTTCTGCCCGCCAAAGCCGGGGTTCACGGTCATGACGCAGATCATATCAACAAGATCGAGCAGATGCGCCACGCTTTCCGCAGGGGTGCCGGGATTCAACGCTACGCCCGCTTTGGCACCACTGGCGCGGATTGCCTGCAGGGTGCGGTGAATATGTGGCCCTGCCTCGATATGCGCGGTGATGAAATCGGCACCCGCCTGGGCAAAGGCATCGATATAGGGATCAACAGGCGCGATCATGAGATGAACGTCCATGACCCCTTTTATATGTGGGCGGATCGCGGCGCAGGTCGCCGGGCCAAAGCTGATGTTGGGAACGAAATGCCCGTCCATGACATCGACATGAACCCAATCTGCCCCCTGCGCCTCAACTGCTGCACATTCAGCGCCGAAATTGGCGAAATCCGCCGCGAGGATGGAAGGAGCGATTTTGAGCGATCTGTCAAAGGTCATAGCGGGCCTCTTTCGCGATAGTTGAACAGGGTTGTTATGCTGGCTGATAGGCCGAAGCGGACCATTTGTAAAAGGGTGATTGGGCAGCTGCCTTCACTATTTGCGGTATACCGGGATCTGCAAAAAGGTCCGGTGCCCCTGCTGGCCAGCCTATGCAAACCTGCTATCAATGACCGACACAGCAGGAGGGCCAGCAGATGACCACGACACATGAAGCGGACGAAGACGCCCGTAACCGCGATATCAAGATTTACGTAAACGGAGACATCCTTCACCGAAACGAGGCCAAAGTGTCGGTTTATGATAGCGGCTTCATGCTGGGTGACGGAATTTGGGAGGGCATGCGCCTTTACAAAGGGATCTGGGCTTTCTTTGACGAGCACATGGACCGGTTCTTCAATTCTTGCAAGGCGATCTCGCTGGATGTCGGGATGGACAAGGCAGGCATTGCAGAGGCGCTGCGCCTGACAGCAGAGGCCAATGGGATGACAGATGACGTGCATTGCAGAATGATGCTGACACGGGGGATCAAGGACAAACCTTTCCAGCATCCCGGTCTCAGCACCTCGGGGCCGACGCTGGTGATCATCATGGAACATTCCAAGCCAGTTGACCGACTGCAATCTACCGGCATCCGATTGGCGTCGGTGCCACAGGTGCGCGGTCTGCCGACATCCCAGGATCCAAAATTGAATTCACATTCCAAGCTCAATTGTATCATCGCCTGCCTGCAGGCCGAGGCAGCAGGAGCGGATGAGGGGCTGATGCTTGACCCTCATGGATTTGTGAACACCACAAATGCCTGCAACTTTTTCATCGTGCGCCAGCGTGCGGTTTGGACTTCAACGGGGGATTACTGCATGAACGGGGTCACCCGCCAAAAGGTGATTGATCTGTGCCGCGCCAATGATATTCCGGTTTTTGAAAAGAACTTCTCACTCTATGAGGCCTATGGCGCGGATGAGGCGTTTCTGACGGGAACCTTCGGGGCGCAGACACCGGTGGCAAAGATCGATGGTAAAGCGATCGGCAGCGGAGACAGGCCGGTGACGGCGCGATTGCAGGCCTTGTATAAAGACCTGATCCATCGCCATGTGGCAGAGCGGTCCTGACTTCACGGCACTGCGCCGATCAGAATGGCACGGAAATCGTTGACATTGGTGCCGGTCGGACCTGTGACAAACAGATCATCCGTGGCCTGGAAGGCTTCATATGAGTTGTTTTGCTGCAAGGTGGCTTGTGGATTCCAGCCTGCCCTGCGCATCCGGGCAGTAGTTGTCCCGTCAACAAAGGCTCCTGCATTGTCTTCTGAACCGTCAATACCGTCGGTGTCCGCGGCCAGAGCGTGGATGCCATCCATGCCTTCCAGCGCCAGGGCCATTGCCAGCTGGAATTCGCTGTTGCGTCCGCCGCGGCCCTTATGGCGCAGGGTGACGGTGGTTTCGCCCCCTGAGAGCAGTACAACAGGTGCGGGGTAGGGGAAGCCGGTTTGCGCGACCTGACGGGCGATGGCAGCATGGACCTGGGCGACATCCCGTGCTTCGCCTTCCATACGATCTGACATCACCCAAGCGTTCACGCCTCTGGCGCGTGCCGCTAGGGCGGCTGCTTCGAGGGAAATCGCGGCCGAGGCAATGATCTGTGTTTCAATCCGTTCATTGATGTCGGCTGCTGGACTGTCTTCTTGGCCGTCAAGATGGGACATCAGACCCTCGGGCAAGGCAATCCCACGGGCACCTATCATGTCCCGCACGTTTTTGGGGGAGGGACGTCCCGCCACAGTCGGACCCGACGCAACCTCGCCCGGTATGTCGCCGGGTACATCCGAAACAATGAGGTTATACACCCGCGCTGGCGCGGCAAGTTCTGCCAATCGTCCGCCATTGATACCACTGAAACATTTGCGAATATCATTCATCACCGAGATCGGTGCGCCAGAGGCAAGAAGCGCCTGGTTCAGTGCCTGCAGGTCGGCCAGATCCAACCCTTGCGGCGGATCAGGCAAAAGCGATGACCCACCACCACTGATCAAGGCGATCACCAGATCTTCAGGGCCAAGGCCCGACACTGCCGCTTTCAAGGCCTGTGCAGCCTTGATGCCTGCGGCGTCCGGCACTGGATGCGCAGCCTGCAACACTTGAATTGTTTCGCAAGGGGCAGCGTAGCCGTAGCGCGTCACAACCACGCCTGAAAACGGACCGTCCCAAAGCACCTCAAACGCCTGTGCCAATTGCGCGGCACCTTTGCCTGCGCCAATCACCACAGTGCGGCCTTGTGGTCTGGCAGGCAAGCGATGCTCAAGGGCCTTGAACGGGTCCGCTGCGGCAACCGCATGCTCAAAAAGATGGCTCAGGAACTTGCGGGAGGTATCTGGCATCAGCGCTCCGAAAGGGTCAACTGACCCCGAAAATATCGCGGGTAAAGACCTTGTCTTCGACATCATTCAGGTCGGTTGACGCACGGTTTGCAACGATGACATCACATTCCGACTTGAACGCTGTCAAATCGGTGACGACCTCGCATCCCATGAATTTCTTTTTATCGAGCGAAGGTTCATAGACCAGTACCCGGATGCCTGCATCGCGGATGTCTCGGATTACGCCGCGCACCGAACTTTGTCGAAAATTGTCAGACCCGGCCTTCATGACAAGACGATGGATGCCCACGGTCTGAGGTTCCATCGCGATTACGGTTGAGGCGATATATTCCTTGCGGGTCTTGTTGGCCTGGACCACCGCACGCATCAGGTTCTGTGGCACATCCGAAAAATTTGCCAGCATTTGTTTGGTGTCCTTGGGCAGGCAATAGCCACCATAGCCGAAAGACGGATTGTTGTAGTGATCGCCGATGCGGGGGTCCAAGCCGATACCCTCGATGATCTGGCGTGCGTCCATGCCAGCGCTCAGGGCATAGCTGTCAAGCTCGTTGAAAAATGCAACCCGCAAAGCAAGATAGGTATTGGCAAACAGCTTGATCGATTCCGCTTCATCCGCTCCGGTAAAGAGCATCGGAATATTGCTGGCCGTCGCGCCATCCGCCATCAATCGGGCAAAGCCGCGGGCGGCCTCTGTATCTGCGCCCACGACGATGCGCGAGGGGTTGAGGTTGTCATAAAGTGCTTGCCCCTCGCGCAGAAACTCGGGGCAAAAGAAGATGTTTTCTGTGCCAAGAACACCACGCATGCGCCGGATAAATCCGACCGGCACCGTGGATTTGACAACCAATGTGGCAGTCGGGTTGGTTTCACGTGCGGTTGCCAGCACCTGTTCGACAGACGAGGTATCGAAGAAGTCAGTCTTGGGGTCGTAATCGGTTGGCGTGGCGACAATGATGTAATCGGCCCCGACACAGGCCGAAGTCGCATCTGTTGTTGCGCTCAGCTCCAGCGGGCGTTCGGCGAGCCATTGTGCCAGCCCAACCTCATCAATAGGCGAGACCCGAGCGTTGATTTGCGCAACCCTATCGCCCGAAATATCGACGGCCACGACGGTATTGTGCTGAGCCAAAAGGGCAGCGTTGGATAGTCCAACGTAGCCAATGCCGAATACTGCAATTTTCATAACTCTGCCCAGCCTCGATTTTTTTAACCCAATGTCTTTCATACTCGTATCTGGCTGGCAATATCGCCGTGGCTTCGGCTTTCCATACTGGATTGAGGTGGTGCATCGCTGCAATGCCGGGCAATTGCAGGATAACTAATGGCTGGCGATTGGTCTGGCGGCATGGATAGAATGCGCCAAGGGAGACGCGTCTTGAATATTCTGTTTATTATGTATGACCAGTTGCGGTTCGACTATCTGAGCTGCGCGGGCCATCCACATCTGGAAACGCCTAATTTTGACCGTGTGGCAAATATGGGTGTCCGTTTTACCAATGCCTATGTACAATCGCCGATCTGCGGCGCCAGCCGGATGTGTTTTTACACGGGGCGTTATGCTTCTAGTCATGGGGCACAGTGGAACGGTTTCCCCCTGCGGGTGGGGGAACATACCCTTGGTGATCACCTGCGCCGGGCTGGCATGGACTGCTGGCTGATTGGCAAAACCCATATGCGGGCAGATGCCGCAGGTATGGCACGCCTGGGCCTCGCCCCCGACAGCGTTATCGGTGCCCGACAGGCGGAATGCGGTTTTGACAGCTGGATCAGGGACGATGGCCTATGGGCGGAGGGGCCGGAAGGGTTTTATGACGAAAAACGCTCTCCCTATAATGAATACCTGAAGTCCAGGGGGTATGACAGCGACAACCCCTGGGCGGATTTTGCCAATGCTGCGGTCAGCGATGAACAGATTGCCTCTGGCTGGATGTTCCGAAATGCAGACAAGCCCGCCAATATCCGCGAGGAAGACAGTGAAACGCCCTGGCTGACCTCGCAAACCATCGCTTTTATGGAGCAGACAAAAGCACCCTGGTGCGCACATGTCAGCTATATCAAACCGCATTGGCCCTACATCGTGCCAGCACCCTATCACAACATGTACGGCAAGAACCACGTGCCGCAGGCCCGGCGCAGCGAGGTGGAGCGCGATGATCCGCAGCCTGTGTTTGGTGCCTATATGGAGAACAAGGTCGCACAGGCATTTCAGCGCGAAGAAGTGCGCGAAAAAGTCATCCCTGCCTATATGGGTTTGATCAAGCAATGCGATGATCAATTGGGCCGCTTGTTAGATTACCTTGAGGAAAACGACCGGATCAAGGATACCATGATCGTCCTGACCTCTGATCACGGCGACTACCTTGGTGATCATTGGTTGGGTGAGAAAGATCTGTTTCACGAGGCATCGGTTAAGGTGCCCATGATCATATTCGATCCACGCAAGCAGGCCGACGGCACCCGTGGTACGACCTGTGATGCCCTGGTCGAAAGCATTGATCTGGCCGCCACCTTTGTTGAGGCCGCTGGGGGAGAAGTACCCGAACATATCATCGAAGGGCGGTCCTTGATCCCCTGGTTACAGGGCGAAAGGCCAGAATGGCGCGATTTTGTAGTAAGCGAATATGATTATTCCGCAACGCCGCATGCGGTCAAATTAGGCGTTGCGCCGAAAGATGCCCGACTTTTCATGGTGTTTGACGGGCGGTACAAGTTGATGCATGCCGAGGGTGGCTTCCGTCCAATGCTGTTTGATCTGCAAAATGACCCTGACGAATTCCAGGATCTTGCCAAAACGGATGAACACGGTGAGGTGCTGGAGCGGCTATATCGTTTGTTGGGGCAATGGGGCCGACGCATGTCGCAACGGGTTACGAAATCGGATGCGGACATCATCAACATGCGCGGCAAATCCTTGCGCCGGGGTATTTTACCGTTTCTGTATGACGGTAGCGAAGTGCCCGCTGAACTGATCGCCAAATACACGGGTCCTGTACGGCAGAAATTTGGCAGCGATGATACGGATTCCTGACCGCCACCATTGAAATGTGGGTCAGCGCGGGGAGGTATTGCCAAAGGGGCGAAAGGTGAAATCACCCAGTCTACCAACTGGTTGAGCAGTTGCACGAATGACCTGTCGCCCAATGCCTGTAAAATGGGTGGCGCCAGGGCGTGCCTGTTCCGCCAAGACCCTTAGCACGCGCTCATCCGCGACATTGAACGCGCCCACGATCGAAGCTCAAGTAATTGGTAATCTGCGACAATATGATTCTCTCTCGCCCATGATGTATCCGATCGAAGAACTGATTGCCCTTGTTCCGAAAACACCCTTGGTGGTGCCGAATTGACCCGCGACAATGGGGCCAATGGGGCCAATGGGGCCAATGGGGCCAATGGGGCCAATGGGGGCATCGTATTGGGCAAAGAGTGATATATCCTTGATGCCTTTGATCTATACCGAATTGGTGCATCGGTACGTCGTAACGACGTGATTGAAGAAACCGATCCGAGGGCTGGTTGGCTGAACGATCCTGTGACAAGTATCAATTGGCTGGGCGCAGTGGCCAGTAGGTAGGGAGATTTTTGCCTGCGAAGCGCGTCGGATCAGATAAGTGAAAGACCAACATCCCGCGCAAACCCACCCCTTCGCAGAATGTGTTTTGCAAGGCCGATGACCCGCGACCTATGGTGTATGTCTTTAGGTGTGAACCGTGGTGGCAAAGCCCGAAGGCAAGGTCGCCTCGATCACTTCACAGTCTGGTGATGCGTTTACATAGCGTGTCTTGAGGAACGGGGGCAGGACAAATGCATCCCCCGCAACGAGGTCATGGGTCTTTGGCCCTTCGGCATCGACTTCCAATGTCAGGCTGCCTTCCTTGACAAAGGTAAAGAGGATGTCGGTGTCATGGCTTGTCCATATTTGATCGCCCGATCCATCTGGTCGCGCCACCATGACGCCAGCGACGCCTGCAGTGCCGTCACCGATTCCTGTATCACGCGCATCCCATCCGGGGATTCGCCAGGGGCTCCATACCGCCTCTGCTTCTTTGTGATGCACGAACTTGCTGCCTTCCCAATCACGATCGGGATTCACTGTGTCATTGGGCAATTCCATGTCGTGATCAATTGTTGTGATATGTTCGGCTGGGACGCCAAGTTCCAGAACCTCTACATTATCTGATGCCTCCAGCACGCGGTGGCGGATTTTTGGCGGTTGGATGACGCAGTCTCCGGCGCTCAGGATAAAGGGTTCGCCCTGATCCTCATATACAAGACGCACCCAGCCACGATAACAGAAAATCAACTGAAAACCGACGGTATGATAGTGGACCATGTCAGGTACCGGACCACCATCCGGAATGCGGATATGGGAAGCAATGATCGACCCACCGAGGCGGTCGGTAATCAGGTCGCGGTAGCGCATGCCTGCACGCCCGATGACCCAGGAATCGCTGTCGGCCAAACGCCGCACCATGAAAGAATGGCGTGTTTCGGGGATCTGCAAGGGTGGGTTTGCATCATGCAGTTCGATCCGGTTGCCATTGGGGCTGGTCAAGGTTGCGCTTTGCGCGGCCAGTGTTTCATAGTCACTGACATAAAGGCGCAACACCACAGGTGCCACATTCGCATCGCGTTCCAGGCGAAGACGCAGACCATGTCCCGAAATTACCGCAACGGAAGGATCATCCGCAGGAAAAATCAAATCAAGCCGGAAGCCCAGCTTACCAAGAAAGAACGGCATCTCGGTCTTGAGGTCTTTGACCGCTAAAACCAGTTCGGCGGACTGGATGGCCCCCGATTTCAGGCTGTTTGGGGTGGTCATGATGCAGCTCCTGTATCGGGTAAACCGAGGTCAGCGACTTTGTGCCATCGGCTTGTGGAAACGTCAAACCTATGGGTCGATATTTTATGAAGCCGGTCCTAGGATGACATCATTTACCGTCCGGACCTGCAAAAGAGCGTGCCAAATGACCAAACTCCTGATTACACGTCCCCTGCCGCAAAGCGTGATTGACGTGGCCAAACGGAACTTTGACGTGAGGGTGCGTGCGGAAACGACACCCTTGACCCTGGCTGAACGGAGTGCCGCCCTGAGCGAATTTGATGCAGTTCTTCCGACATTGGGGGATGCCTTTCCTGCGGATGCTTTTACGGCTGAACCACGCTGCCGGATACTGGCAAATTTTGGTGTGGGTTTTAACCATATAGACGCAGAGGCTGCTCGTGCGGCTGGTATCGAGGTGACGAATACGCCCGGTGCAGTGACGGATGCCACTGCCGATATTGGTATCACATTGATGTTGATGACATGCCGGCGTGCCGGCGAAGGTGAACGTCTGGTGCGTGCGGGCAAATGGCCGGGGTGGCATCCGACGCAATTGTTGGGCATGCATGTGGGCGGCAAGACGCTGGGTGTTGTCGGCATGGGACGGATCGGCACGGCTATTGCCAAACGTGCCGCAGCCGGTTTCGGAATGAAAGTGGTATTCTACAACCGCTCCAAGGTGACGGGCTTGCCCTTTGACGCGCACCAGATGGACAGTTTGACAGATGTGCTTGCGGCGGCAAATGTTGTCGTGATCGCCTTGCCCGCGACCCGGCAGACGCACCATTTGATTGACGCACAAGCCTTGGCGGCAATGTCGCCCGACAGCTATCTGATCAACATCGCTAGGGGCGACATCATTGACGAGGCAGCCCTGATAAAGGCGCTGCAGAGCAAACAGATTTCGGGCGCGGGTCTGGATGTATATGAATTTGAACCGACCGTGCCACCGGCGCTATGTGCGTTGGAAAACGTGACCTTGCTGCCGCATCTGGGCACTTCGGCGCAAGAAGTGAGAGAGGAAATGGGGTTGATGGCCGTCGACAATCTTTGCGCCTTCTTTGACGGAAAACCCGTGCCGAATCCGGTTTAAAGCACGGCCAAAAATAAAGGGGCGCACCATTGGTACGCCCCCCGGGGAGTGTTGGAAATGTGGTTCACTTCCAGCCGACTTCATTAAAAATTTTCTGTGCTTCCGGCAGGTTCTCAGCCACGTCTGAGAGGTTGACTGTATCTGCCTTGAAGGTGCCCAGCTTCGCGACGCTCTCGCTCAGTGTGACGCCGGGAACGGATGGGAATTCGTCATTACCTGCTGAAAAATACTGCTGGGCCTGATCAGAGGAAAGGTATTCCAGAAAGGCGATGGCGTTTTCCTTGTTCGGGGCATGCGCCGCGACACCACCGCCCGACAGGTTCATATGTGCACCTTCAGCGTCCTGTGCTGGGAAAACCCAGCCGATCTTGTCGATCTCGGCGCTTAAGCCTTTGACATCGGTGCGCAGGGCACGGGCGAAATAATAGGTGTTGGCAACCGAAATATCGCATTGGCCAGATACGATGCCGCGCAGTTGGTCAGTGTCACCACCTTCTGGATCGCGGGCGAAGTTGGCAACGACGCCTGCTGCCCATTCTTTTGCAGCTTCGCTGCCATGGTTCTCGATGATCGACGACAGAAGGGTCTGGCCATAGACGTTGGACGAGGAACGGTGGCAGACCATTCCTTTGTATTTTGGATCGGCGAGCGAGAGGTAATCCATCGGGGGATCCTGCACGTCGGCCTTGTCATAAAAGATGATCCGCGCACGCTGGGAAAAAGCGAACCACTGGTTGTCATTGTCTTGCAGGTTGGCGGGAATGCGTTCTTCCAGTACGGCGCTGTTGATGGACTGAAGCACGCCTATGTTCTTGGCGCGGGACAGACGGGAGGTATCGACCGTCAACAGAATATCAGCCGGAGAGTTTGCCCCTTCGGCTTGCATCCGGGCGATAAGTTCATCGGCCTTGCCCTCGATCCGGTTGATGGTGATTCCGGTCGCCTCTGTAAAATCCGAATAGAGCCGCTCGTCGGTGTCGTAGTGGCGCGAGGAATAGAGATTCAGTTCTTTGGACTGACCATCTGCCTGAGCGGCAACGGTCCCGCCAAGCAAGGTTGAAGCAGTCAGCAAAGCAGTGGTGGTCTGTTTTAGAAATGACATCGGGCTCTCCGGTTGAAAGTATCTTACTGTTTTGATCAACTATCATACCTTGCGACAGGTGCAAGTATTCTTATTGAAATAGTAAGAATTGAGTGGGCGGCCCAACGACATGCAGTCTCAGGAGGCATTTTTAAAGCTTTCGCTTGATTGTCGCCACTGTTAGCGCTAACGATGGCCGCAAATGAACGGCGGACCTTGCAGGAGTAATCGACATGACTACCAAAATCGCAATCAACGGGTTTGGACGCATCGGTCGATGCACAGTTAGGGCATTGTTCGAAAGCGGGCGCAGTGATGTGGAAGTCGTCGCCATCAATGATCTGGCATCCCCCGATCATATGGCACATTTGCTGAAGTACGACAGTGTACATGGTACCTTCCAGCAGGATGTGTCGGTCGAAGACGGGAAGCTGGTCATTGCTGGACAAAGGATTCGGCTGAGCGCTGAACCCAAACCTGCGGACCTGCCATGGGGCGATGTTGATATTGCACTGGAATGCACTGGCCGGTTTAACAGTCGTGAGCAGGCAGCGGCACATTTCGAAAATGGATCAAAACGCGTTCTGGTGTCCGCCCCCGCATCCAAAGCGGACCGTACGGTTGTTTACGGTGTGAACCACACGGAACTGACGGGCGAAGATCTGGTGGTGTCAAACGCGTCCTGCACCACAAACTGTCTGGCTCCGGTTGCCAAGGTTCTGGACGATACCTTTGGCATCAAGACAGGGTATATGACCACGATCCACGCTTACACGGGGGACCAGCCGTCCCATGACCGGGATCATTCCGATCTTTACCGGGCTCGGGCCTGCGCCCTGTCTATGGTTCCGACTTCGACGGGCGCGGCGCGGGCGATTTCGCTGGTATTGCCGCATCTCGAAGGGCGGCTGGAAGGTTCGGCTATTCGTGTGCCAACCGCGAATGTCTCGCTGGTGGATCTGAGCTTTGTACCTGAAAAGCCGGCCACGATCGAGACCGTGAATGAAGCCATCAAAACCGCTGCTGACGGCCCCCTCAAAGGTGTTCTGGGATATGAGGCAGCGCCGCTGGTTTCATCTGACTTCAACCACAATCCGTTGTCGTCTGTCTTTGCACCGGCTCAAACCAGTGTCACCGGCGAAGGTTTGGTGCGGGTGGTCAGTTGGTATGACAATGAATGGGGTTTCTCAAACCGAATGCTTGATACTGCGACGCATATGGCGGGTCTGATCGACGGATAAACTTCCGGACGCACATCTTCTTTGACACGAGGCTCTGGGTGTCTAATCTGGCCTGACGGCATTCCCGCTCAGAAGGACATATCATGACAATGCGCCCCCTTGGGATCGATCCCGGCCAGTGTTTTATCGGGGGGCGGTGGGTGCCCTGCGAAAGCGGCTCATCGTTGGATCTGCTTAATCCGTCTGATGGCAGCACACTTTGTGCCATCGCGCGAGGAAATGCTTTGGATATAGACAAGGCCGTGATCGCGGCCCAGGGCGCTTTGGTGTCTGACTGGGGCAGGTTGGTCAATTTCGAGCGCGGTCGTTTGCTGGCGAAAATCGGCCAACTGGTACTGGAGCAATTGGAAACGCTGGCCGAGCTGGAAGCGCTGGATGTCGGCAAACCCCTCAAACAAGCGCGCGCTGATGTGATTGCTTTGGCCCGTTACATGGAATTTTATGCCGGGGCGGCTGACAAGATTCACGGCGCGACTATTCCCTATCTTGACGGCTATACTGTCTATACCCTGCGTGAGCCACATGGGGTGACGGGGCATATCATTCCGTGGAATTACCCGATGCAGATCATCGGCCGTTCTGTTGGTGCGGCGTTGGCTATGGGCAATGCCTGCGTCCTCAAACCTGCTGAAGATGCCTGTCTGACGGCACTGGCATTTGCCCAGATCGCCGATGACGCAGGTCTGCCCGCGGGAGCCTTGAACGTGGTGCCCGGACTGGGAGCGGAGGCAGGTGCTGCTCTGACTGCACATCCAGGCGTACACCACATTTCCTTCACAGGCTCTGTGGGCGTGGGTAAGTTGATCCAGTCCGAAGCTGGGGCCAATGTTGTGCCGGTTACACTTGAGCTTGGTGGTAAATCTCCGCAGTTGGTGTTCGAAGATGCGGATGTCGACTCCGCTCTGCCGTTTTTGACCAATGCGGGAATACAGAACGCGGGTCAGACCTGTTCCGCATCCTCGCGGATTTTGGTGCACCGCAGTCGTTTCGACGAAGTGGTGAACGGGATGGCCGCGCATTATCGTGCTTTGCGTGCCGGACCTGCGATGCAAGATCTGGATGTCGGCCCGTTGGTGTCCCATCGTCAAAAAGAGATCGTTGAGGGCTTTCTGAGCAAAGGTGACGATCTTGAAATTGCTGCAACCGGTCAGATCATCGCAGTTGCGCCAAGTGGCGGGGCTTATGTCGCCCCGACTTTGTTTGCAGATGTCGCGGCGGATCATACCTTGGCGCAGGAAGAAATTTTTGGCCCCGTGCAGGTCGTGATCCCGTTCGAGAGCGAGGAAGAAGCCGTTGCAATCGCCAATGGCACGCCCTATGGCCTGGTCGCATCGGTCTGGTCGCAAAGCGGGGCGCGACAAATGCGTCTGGCCAAACGCCTGCGGGCAGGGCAGATATTCCTGAACAATTACGGTGCAGGCGGCGGTGTCGAGCTCCCATTCGGGGGATCCGGCCTGTCCGGACATGGACGCGAGAAAGGGTTCGAGGCACTCTATGGATTTTCGACCCTGAAAACGGTCGCGGCATTACACGGATAGGAGAGTTTCATGAGGTTGGATGGTAAAACAGCGATTGTGACTGGCGGCGCTTCGGGCTTTGGTGCGGGCATTGTACGTAAATTTCGCGCCGAGGGCGCGAAAGTGCTGATTGCAGATTTGAATGCCGAAATGGGGCATGATCTTGCCTCTGAACTTGGGTCGGGTGTCGCGGTGATTGCGACAAACGTAGCCGATGGTTTGAGCGTTCAGGCGATGGCCGACCATGCGATGGCGACATGGGGGCAGATCGACATATTGATCAACAATGCGGGTGTCACCCATTTACCTGCCGCGATGGAGGATATTTCCGAGGACGACTTTGACCGGGTCATCGCGGTTAATGTCAAATCCGTGTATCTTACCGCCAGATCCATCGTGCCACTGATGAAGGCACGGGGGGCGGGAGCTATCCTGAATGTCGCATCAACAGCAGGGGTTAGCCCGCGACCAAGACTGAGTTGGTACAATGCATCCAAAGGCTGGATGAACAATGCGACAAAAGGGATGGCGGTCGAACTGGCGCCGAGTGGCGTACGTGTGAATGCATTGAACCCGGTTGCAGGTGAGACCCCCTTGCTCAAGAGCTTTATGGGAGAGGATACGCCCGAAATGCGCGCAAAATTTCTTGCCACCATTCCGCTGGGCCGTTTCTCGACTCCAGAAGACATGGGCAATGCCGCCTGCTATCTATGTTCTGACGAAGCGAGCATGATCACCGGGGTCTGCATGGAAGTTGATGGCGGCCGCTGTATCTAGACGTCAAGCGGTTGCCTAAATGCGGCCAGGGGTGTAGATGTTGTGATGTTAGCGCTAACAAACTGAGGGAAAGCCATGACCGTCCATCCCAGGCTCCAAGAAATTACCGATCGTATCATCGAGCGAAGCGCAGCGCCGCGTGCGGGCTATCTGGCGCGGATGCGGGCGGCCAATGGCAAAGGGCCGTCGCGTGCGCATCTGTCTTGCAGTGGGCAGGCGCATGCCTATGCGGCCGCCGGTGATGATCAGGATGCCCTGGCAACGGGTATCGGGGGAAACCTCGGGATCGTCACTGCCTATAATGACATGTTGTCGGCACATCAGCCTTTCGAATTGTTTCCTGATGTCCTGCGCAAGGCCGCGCGCAGCGTGGGCGGCACCGCGCAGGTTGCAGGTGGTGTGCCTGCCATGTGTGACGGAGTAACCCAGGGTGAGGCGGGCATGGAATTGAGCCTGTTTTCGCGCGATGTCATTGCCATGGCCACCGGTGTCGCACTTAGTCACAATGTCTTTGACGCGGCGGTTTTCCTGGGCGTGTGTGACAAGATCGTTCCGGGCCTTGTGATCGGGGCGCAAGCCTTTGGCCATTTACCAGCGGTGTTCGTGCCTGCCGGACCGATGACAAGCGGTCTTGCCAACGATGAAAAAGCGATGGTGCGTCAGAAATTTGCGACGGGCGAGGTTGGCCGCGATGCATTGATGAAAGCCGAGATGAGTGCCTATCACGGTCCGGGCACCTGTACGTTTTATGGGACGGCCAACACCAACCAGATGCTGATGGAATTCATGGGTTTGCATTTGCCTGGCTCCAGCTTTGTCACGCCAAACACTGACATGCGGGAAGCCCTCACTGCGGAGGGAGCGCGCCGAGCATTGTCGCTTTCCGCGCTTGGCAATAATTATACGCCGGTTTGCGACATTCTGGACGAACGTGCCTTTGTGAACGGGATGTCGGGGTTGATGGCGACGGGTGGCTCTACGAACCTGCTGATCCATTTGGTTGCAATGGCAAGAGCGGGTGGCATCGTGTTAACACCTGACGATTTTTCCGAAATATCCGAACTCGTGCCGCTTCTGGCGCGAGTCTATCCTAACGGCCTGGCGGATGTGAACCATTTCCATGCCGCGGGCGGTTTGGGTTTTGTGGTTGGGGAACTACTTAAGGGCGGATTGCTGCATCCCGATACGCAAACGGTCGCGGGGCAGGGGCTTGATCATTACACTCAGGAGCCCTTCCTGGAGAATGGTGAACTTGTCTGGCGGCCCGGAACTGATCAAAGTCTGAACCCCAAGATCGTAAGCAGCATTGACGCACCTTTCCAGAAAACCGGCGGGTTGAAACGTCTAAAGGGATCCTTGGGTACAGGCGTGATGAAAATCTCGGCTGTCGCACCGGAATATCATGTGATCGAAGCGCCAGCACGGGTGTTTCATTCACAAGAAGATGCAAAAGCCGCGTTCAAGGCTGGCGAATTTACTGGTGATGTGATTGTCGTCGTGCGCTTTCAAGGACCAAAGGCAAACGGCATGCCCGAATTGCACAGCCTCACACCGATGCTGGCGATTTTGCAGGGCCGTGGTCAAAAGGTTGCGTTGGTGACAGATGGGCGCATGTCCGGCGCTTCTGGCAAGGTGCCTTCGGCCATCCATGTCTGCCCGGAAGCACTGGATGGCGGACCCATTGGACAGGTGCAGGACGGGGATATCTTGCGCGTCGATGCGGTTGCAGGCACGCTAGAGAACCTCGCGCCGGATGCGGCCAGTCGCCCTATGGTGACCGTGGATCTGAGCGGCGGAGCAGCAGGTGTAGGGCGCGAGTTGTTTACACCGTTCCGCGCCGCGGTTGGTGCGGCAGAAACCGGCGCTAGTGTTTTTGGATGGTAAGGAAGTCATGATGACATTGCATTCACGCTCTACCGAGACCCGCAAACTCTGTGCCTTGGCACCGATCATTCCTGTTCTGGTGGTGCATGATGTGGCACATGCCCGTCCTCTGGCCGAGGCTTTGGTCCGCGGTGGCCTGCCGGTGCTTGAGGTCACGTTGCGTACGCCCGCAGCCCTTGAGGTGATTGCCGAAATGGCAAAGGTCGAGGGAGGATATGCCGGGGCGGGAACCCTTGTTACGCCTGATGATGTCGCCGCGGCCATAAATGCAGGCGCGCAATTTGGTGTTTCCCCGGGAGCCACTGATGCGCTGCTGGACGCGACAGAGGTGGCGGGACTGCCGATGCTTCCCGGTGCGGCAACGGCATCCGAAGCTATGGCGCTGCTGGAACGCGGGTATGATGTGCAAAAATTCTTTCCCGCAGCGGCAGTGGGAGGGGTGCCTGCGCTCAAGGGTATTGGCGGCCCATTGCCACAAATTACCTTTTGCCCGACAGGCGGGATAAACTCTGAAAATGCCGAAAGCTATTTGTCCCTGCCGAATGTAATCTGTGCCGGTGGCAGCTGGGTTGCTCCGAACGATCTGATCGAGGCCGGAAAGTGGGACGAGATCGAGGCTCTGGCGCGCGCTGCCAGCCAGTTGGAACGCTAAGGCACCAAAAGGTGCAGAATGCCTATGCCAAAGGGCGGTACCGTTTTGGTCATGCCCCGCGTTGCGACGGGACACTCACGATCGAATGAGGCGTAAGTCCGGCAGCGGGTTAGCACGCGACAGGATTGAATGACCGCCGAACATGGGATGACGGCGGAAGAAAGCTGGGCGGAGTATCCAGCAAGAGTATCCATTGCCACCGGTTTTCTTTGGTTCTGTTTGACCAACGTTCGGCGGCACCTATTGGTCCCAAAATTACTGGAATGCGGGCCAAAAGAGGCTTCAGCCAAATCAATCCCGAAGTTGTGTTGACTCAGGAAAGGCAATCCACTTATCGTATTCCACATAGCGGAACAGTGTTTCGGAAAATGACACAGCTGCTAAAATTGGCCTGTCGCGCCTCGCGCGCGGGTCAGACATCGTTTTGGGAGGAACCTATGAATTACATTACATCTGCGATTGCTGTTGTGGGCTTGTCAGCTTCAATGGCGATGGCTGCCGACATTGATTTGCCAAAACAACTCAGCTGGACAGCGTATGGCACCGGCTCTGCAGGATATAACCAATCAGTCGCAATCGGTGCGGCGCTGCAAGACGCGACCGGCGTCAACCTGCGCGTGTTGCCCGGTAAGAACGATGTCTCGCGTACCGAACCGCTGCGTCAGGGCCGTGTCCAGTTCTCGGCAACTGGTGTTGGCGGCAGTTTCATGGCGCAAGAAGGTGTGTTTGATTTCGGTGCTGAAAACTGGGGTCCGCAACCTGTTCGTGTGCTGATGGCCAACAATGGTGGCGCGATCAACCTCGCCGTGGGTGTCGCTGCTGATGTGGGGATCGAAACCTATGCGGATCTTAAGGGCAAGCGCGTCGCCTTTATCGTGGGCGCGCCTGCGTTGAATGTGAACACCGAGGCTTATCTGGCGTACGGCGGCCTCACGTGGGATGATGTCGAGCGTGTCGATTTTGGCGGCTATGGTGCCAGCTGGAATGGGCTGATCGAGGGGCAGGTGGATGCCGCCTTTGCCGCCACCAACTCGGGCAAGACCTATGAAGCTGAAGCGGGTCCGCGCGGATTGTATTGGCCCCCGATCGACCCTGCGGACACAGAAGGGTTCAAACGCATGACAGACATCGCGCCGTTCTTCCAGATCAACAAAGCCAAAGTCGGGGCTGCAATCGATGGCACCGACGGGTATCAGGGGGCGGGATATGCCTATCCTGTTTTGACAGCGATGGCTGCAACCGAAGCGGATCTGGTTTACAATATGACCAAGGCGATGGTCGAGCTGTTCCCCAAATATGACGGCAATTCACCCGGCATCGGGGGCTGGGCTCTCGACAAGCAGAACATGGAATGGGTTGTACCCTACCATGAGGGCGCAATCCGCTATTATAAGGAAATCGGTGTATGGAACGACGCGGCACAGGCACATAACGATAATCTCGTTGCCCGTCAGGCCGCGCTTTCTGCAGCATGGGAAGCAACCAAGGCTGCCGCGCCGGCAGATTGGGTTGCCGCATGGAGTGAAGCACGCCGCAAGGCACTGGCAGACGGCGGTTTCGCAGTCGTATTCTAGACCGCGCGCATTGACGTGAACCGGCCTGTGTCTTGTTGCAGGCCGGTTTGCCTGTTGTTTCCTTCACAAGAGTAAGCCAATGACCGATCAGAACACCTCTGCCCCGGACGCCAAAGGATTCGAACAGGTTGCCATAGATGGTGAGACCCCGTCCGAGCGTATAGCCGGCCCAGCCCGGTGGGTGGTTGTGATCGGGACGCTCCTGTCCTTGGTTCTGGTGATCAACCAACTGTTCAACCTGCACATGTTCGGTATCGTCCTGATCGAAGGACGATACCTTTATATTCTTGGCGGCATGTTTCTGGCCTTGAGTTTTCTGATTTTCCAGATACGCGGTGGCAAAGGTGGTGTGCCCACGGTGCTTGATTGGGCGCTCTTCGCGCTGGCCGTTGTCTGTACCGGCTATCTGGCGCAGACAGCGCAGGTAAATCTTTCGCAAGGCTGGGAATATGCCGCGCCGCAGACCGCGCAATATGTTTCCGTGGCATTTTTCCTGCTGACGTTGGAAGCGACACGTCGCGCAGGTGGGCTGGTGCTGTTCTGCATTGTCACCTTCTTTGCCTTTTATCCCACATTTGCAGGTGTAGTGCCTGATCCGTTCTCTGGATTTCAGAGCACCTTCATGGAGACGGTGCCCTATCATATCTATTCCGCCGAGAGCTCTTTCGGTATTCCCATGAAGGCCTTTGGCGGTGTGGTCATCGGGTTTATCCTGTTTGGTGCTGTTTTGCAGCGCACCGGTGGCGGCCAGTTCTTTAACGATCTCGCACTGGGGTTGGTTGGTGGCTATCGTGGGGGCGCGGCAAAGGTGTCCATTTTTGCCAGCGGTTTCATGGGGTCGATGTCCGGATCTGTCATCTCGAATGTCTTGACCACGGGGGCCGTATCGATCCCCGCGATGCGCAAAACCGGTTTCAGCGCGAAAACGGCCGCCGCGACCGAGGCATGTGCCTCAACCGGTGGCGTCCTGATGCCGCCGATCATGGGTGCCACGGCATTTATCATGGCGTCGTTTCTGTCACGTCCCTATGTGGAAATCGCATTGGCGGCCGCCATCCCGAGCATCCTGTTTTACTGGGGCTTGTTCACGGGCATTGATGCCTATGCTGCAAAACGCGGATTGCGAGGATTGCCCAAGCCCGACCTGCCGCGCCTCAAGGAAGTCATGGCCGAAGGCTGGCCCTATATCTTTGTGTTTGCCTTGTTGCTTTATATGATGGTCGGCTTGCGACAGGAGTCTTCCGCTCCGTTTTATTCAACTGCATTGCTGTTGTTCGTAAACCAGTTCCGTGCGCGCTTTCGACTGAACCTGCAACGGCTTGGCAATATGATCGTGGGTGTTGGCATGGGCTTGGCAGAGCTTACCGCGATCCTGTTGGGGGTGGGCCTGATCGTCGGATCATTCTCCGCCACCGGTCTTGCCGGAACCCTGGTGAATGAGCTGGTGTTCATGGCGGGTGACAGCACGCTGGTGCTGCTGCTGATGGGTGCGCTGACGGCCTTTATCTTTGGCATGGGGATGACGGTCACGGCCTGCTATATCTTCCTTGCCGTTGTCCTTGCGCCCGCGCTTGAAGCTGGCGGGTTGAATACGCTCGCGGTGCATTTGTTCATCCTCTATTGGGGCATGGTCAGCTACATCACACCGCCTGTTGCGCTGGGCGCCTTTGCCGCGTCCACCATGGCGGGGTCCAATCCGATAGCGACAGGGTTCGAGGCGATGCGCCTTGGCGGTGTGATCTATATTGCGCCATTCTTCTTTGTGTTGAATCCAGCTTTGATCGGTCAGGCCCCTGCGTGGGAGATCATCGTCGCCCTTGGTTGCGCCCTGATCGGAGTCGCGATGATTTCATCTGCGCTGCAAGGCTTCATCAGTCTTGTCGGCCCTCTGGAAGGCGGGGCCGGGATGCCGTTGCGCATTCTGTTGTTCTGTGGCGGCGTGTTGATTGCGATGCCCCAGAATGCTTTGGTCGACTTGGGCTATGGGTTGTCTTTCGCAATCGGTGCCGTTCTATGTGCCTTGCCAATACTCGCTGCGTGGCGGACAAATGCCGCAGGTCCCAATACCGTCTGAGAAACATGCTCCCGATCAATCCCCCCCAAGGCGACAGCCCGCCAGGCGAAACAATTGTCGCGCGTTTGCGCGCCAACGCAGCGCTGCATCCTGACCGGTTGGCACTGGTATGCGGCGCGGCACGAGTTACCTGGGGCGATTTTGAGGAGCGTATCAATCGCGTTGCGAATACCTTGCTTTTGAACGGCCTGCAAAAGGGGGACAACGTGGCGATCCTGTCGGCGAATTCCATTCCCTATGCAGAACTTTTCATGGGTATCTTGCGGGCGGGTGGATGTGTCACACCGCTGTCGTCGATGGCTTCGTCCGACGCGCTCCAAAAGATGTTGACCGATTGCGGTGCCGTCGCGGTATTTGTCGCAGAACAGTTCTTCGGGTTGGTGGCAGAGTTTATCACCGAGATGCCGCTCAAACGATTTGCCATCGATTTTGTCCACGAGAATTTTCAAGATTACGAAGCGGCGCTTGCCCAGGCATCGACCAGCGATCCCCTGATTCCGATCGCCATGTCGGATCCGTTCAACCTGATCTATTCCTCGGGCACCACGGGGACACCAAAAGGCATCCTGCACAACCATTTGATGCGTGCTGCGCAAATGGACCGGGTGACGCCCAACGGTTATGACGATAATGCGCGCACCTTGCTCTCTACACCGCTTTATTCCAACACAACGATTGTTTCGTTCCTACCCACGCTGTTCGGCGGCTCCACCGTGCATCTGATGTCAAAATTTGATGCGCGCACCTATCTGGAAATTGTAGAGCGTGAACAGATTACTCACACGATGCTGGTGCCGGTCCAATACAAGCGCATAATGGATATACCGGATTTTGACACATTTGACCTGTCGTCCATGCGGGTCAAGTTTTCGACATCTGCACCCCTGCGTGCTGACGTCAAAGCGGATGTGTTGGCCCGTTTCCCAGGCACTTTGCAGGAATATTACGGTTTGACAGAAGGCGGTGGCGTGACGGTCCTGGCCGCACATGAACATCCCGACAAGCTGCATACGGTGGGCAAGTTGGCCCCAGGCAATGACATCCGTCTGATCGATTCCGAAGGCCGGGAAGTTGCCCAAGGGCAGGTGGGCGAGATTTGCGGCCGCGGTCCCACCATGATGGCGGGCTACTATGGCCGTGACGATCTTACCTCCGCTTACATCTGGCGCGATGCAAAGGGTCATGTCTATTTCCGTTCTGGTGATATGGGATCCTTCGATGTGGATGGCTTTCTGGTTTTGTCAGACCGTAAAAAGGACATGATCATTTCGGGGGGCTTGAATATCTATGCCAATGATCTTGAATTGGTACTGCTGGCTGATCCCGACGTAACGGATGTCGCGGTGATCGGTGTTCCTTCTGATGCCTGGGGGGAAACTCCTCTCGGTCTGGTCACCCTCCGTGTCGCTGCCACTAGAACCGCCAAAGAGATCCTGGAAGCCGCCAATGCAAAGCTGGGCAAAAGCCAGCGTTTGTCCGCGATCGAAGTCCGCGATACCCTGCCGCGCAGCACCATCGGCAAGATACTCAAGAAAGACCTGCGTGCGCCCTACTGGGAAAAGGAACAACCGTGACAGATTCAACAACCCCCACCACAAGGATGAACGGTGCCGAAAGCCTGGTACACAGCCTGCTGGCCAACGGTGTCGAGGTTTGTTTTACCAATCCGGGCACGTCGGAAATGCATTTTGTAGCGGCACTGGATCATATTCCAGGCATGCGGTCGATCCTCGCCTTGCAAGAGGGCGTGGCAACCGGTGCCGCAGACGGTTATTATCGCATGACAGGTAAGCCCGCCTCTACATTGCTGCATCTTGGTCCGGGATTGGCGAACGGGCTCTCCAATCTGCACAATGCTAAAAAAGCTGGTTCTGGCGTCGTGAATATCGTTGGGGAACACGCCTCGACGCATATCGCCCTCGATGCGCCGCTAACTTCTGACATCGCGGGAATTGCGGCACCGGTCTCCCATTGGGTGCGTATATCTCCGACAGCGCAAACAGTTGGTAAAGACGCGGCCGAAGCAGTGCAGGCGGCCAGGGTGTCACCCGGTCAGATAGCAACATTGATCCTGCCCAGTGATACAGCCTGGAACGAAGGTGGTGTCGTGCAGGACGCGGTCGACATGCCGGTGCCTGCCCCCTTTGATGCCGATTATCTTGATGCAGCCGTCACTGCCCTTGACGGACCGGACTCCTTGCTGCTGCTTGGCGGTGGTGCATTGACCGAGGATAATCTTGAAACCGCGGGGCGCATTGCTGCCAAGACCGGTTGCAAGCTATTGTCGGAATGGTCGAATGCGCGCCTTGAACGCGGGGCAGGACGGGTTTTCGTCGGCCGGGTCCCCTATCCAATCGACATGGCGCTTGAGGTTCTTGCTCCGTTCAAACGCATTGTCCTGATCGGGGCGCGGGCCCCCATCGGTTTTTTCGCTTATCCTGACAAACCCGCAATCCTGACCCGTGAAGGCGCAGAAATCTTGCCGCTTGCCGGTGCGGGTGCCGATCTGACTGGGGCATTGGACGCGCTCTGTGTTGCGACGGACAGCGGGCAAACCCCCCCGGCGGATCTGGTCGCTCCTTCCGTGCCGACACGACCAAGCGGGCCAATCAACCGTGATAGTCTTGCGGCTTTGATTGCGCGTGCCATTCCCGAAGATGCCATCGTTGTCGATGAATCGGTCACTACCGGACGGGCCTTTTCACCGGCAACCAAATGTGCCGCAAAACACACTTGGTTGAACAATTGCGGCGGTTCCATCGGATACGCCCTTCCTGCGGCAATTGGTGCCGCCATCGCATGTCCCGACCGCAAGGTCATGTGTCTGACCGGGGACGGATCGGCGATGTATACGGTGCAATCGCTATGGACCATGGCACGGGAAAACCTGGACATCACAGTGCTGGTTTTCGCCAATCAAAGCTATCAGATCCTGCGCGGCGAACTGACCAATGTTGGTGTTGGCAATCCGGGTCCCCGGGCCGTTGATATGCTCAGCCTTGACCGACCCGCGCTTGATTGGGTCCAGATGGCGCAGTCGATGGGCGTGCAGGCGTCGCGTGTCGCCGATTGCGACGGATTGGAGAATGCGTTGCAGGATGGTCTGACCTGTGGGGGTCCCAATTTGATTGAAGTCATGCTTTGACGGATGCGCATGATGCGGCTTCGAAAATGCAGCAAACATCAACCCCAGGGCTTGTTAGATTTGAAGCCCGCGCTTTTCTGTTGGACGTAGTGCAGAAAAGTACAGATCTTGCTTTGCCATCAAAAGCCCGAGGTTGCAGGTATCATTGACACTTTGTTGGCACTGATCAAACTAGCGCTAGTAGATGCGAGGCCTGATGCCCGGAGATTTGCTTGTTGTCCGTGTGGACAATCGGCAATCCCGGACCGGGCCGAAAGAACCAGATCGCAGCCAGTTACCAATGCAACAAGGATACATGCATGCCCACTCTTGAGATTATCGCAGACAGCACTGACGAATTGACCGCCATTTTCAAAGATCTTCACAAACATCCTGAAATCGGTTTTCAAGAGACCCGCACCGCTGCGATCGTTGCTGAAAAGTTAAAGGAATACGGCGTGGATGAGGTGCATACCGGCATTGCTCATACCGGTGTTGTCGGATTGATCAAAGGCAAGCGCGAGGGCACACGCCGTATCGGGCTGCGGGCTGACATGGATGCACTGCCGATCAATGAGGAGACCAACCTTGGCTATGCATCGATCAATCCGGGCGTCATGCACGCCTGTGGTCATGACAGCCATACCACCATGCTACTGGGTGCGGCCAAACATCTGGCACAGACCCGTGATTTTGCTGGCACGGCTGTTCTGATCTTTCAACCCGCCGAAGAAGGTCTGGGCGGTGCCCGTGGCATGCTTGAGGCAGGTTTGTTTGAAAAATTCCCCTGCGACGAGATTTATGGCATGCACAATTCCCCCAACGGGCAGCAAGGAACCTTTGGGATATGCAAAGGCACGGCGATGGCGGGAGCCTCATTTTTTGACATTACAATTCAAGGCAAGGGCAGTCATGCCGCGATGCCACAGCAATCGCGCGACCCTCTGGTTATTGCCTCGGCTCTGGTTGGCAGCCTGCAAACCATTCTGTCGCGCAACATCGCGCCGCTGGATGCCTGTGTGTTGTCCGTCACGCAGCTTCATGCGGGTTCAGCCTATAACGTAGTGCCGGATACCGCGACCCTGGCGGGCACCATCCGCTATTTCAAAGATGATGTAATTGCATTGGCCGAAAGCCGGATGCGCGAACTCTGCGACGGCTTTGGCAAGGCCTATGGCGTTACCATAAATCTGGACCTGCGAAATGTATTTGATGTGCTGATCAATGATGCGGAATTGTCGGATGCCTATCTTGAGGCCGCAGCGGATATTGTTGGCAAAGAGAATGTATCGGATGCAGATCAGCCGGCGACAGGCTCAGAGGACTTTTCAGATATGCTCAGGGTCGTGCCCGGGGCTTATTGCCGCGTAGGCCATTCCGGCACCACGGGCTTGCATAATCCCAGTTTTTTTCTTGATCCCGAAATCTTGCCGGTCGGCGCGTCGATTATGGCGCGTATCGTCGAACGGCGTCTGGCTTCGTGAGGGGGAAAAGGTATTTGCCGCTCGACACGCGGGAGTGAACGGGATGGTTATGGATACTGCTCAGTCGCTGGTTGCCTTAGGCTGGTCCGCATTTTTTGAAGAACAACGTGATCCCGCTGAAGCGGACCTGACGCCGGTGCGTGTTAGTACAGTGCATCGTTCACGGATGACGGGAGAATCCGCAACCGGACCTGTGAGACTGAATTTGCCCGGAAATGTGAAAACCACAGATTTCGCTGTTGGTGACTGGGTATTGCTGGCTCCGCAATCCGACATGGTAGTGCGCCGTTTGGAACGTCACGCGCTTTTGCAACGCAAGACCGAAGGCGCGCGATTGCCGCAGTTGATTGCCGCAAATGTCGATACGCTGCTTGTCGTGACGTCGTGTAATGAAGACTTCAACTCCGCACGTTTGGAAAGGTATCTGGCACTGGCGAACGAGGCGGGTACCGATCCTGTAATTGTTCTGACAAAGGCAGATCAGATTGTCGATGTGACGCCTTTTCGCACGCAAGCCGAGGCATTGCAGCGTAGCCTCACCGTGGTCAGTTTGAACGCCAAGGAACCGGAGGCGGCAGAGGCGCTTGCGCCATGGTGCGGGCCCGGTCAGACGGTGGCGCTGGTCGGATCATCAGGGGTAGGAAAATCGACCTTGCTGAACACGCTGACCGGTAAATCAGGCAAATCCGCGCAACGGACCGGCGGGATCAGAGAAGACGATGCCAAGGGTCGCCACACCACCACGTCGCGTTCGTTGCACAGCACTCAAGGCGGCGGTTGTGTCATTGACACACCGGGGATACGCACGCTGCACGTCAGTGACGTCGCGACAGGTCTGGAGATGCTGTTTGCGGAGATTACCGAATTGGCGCCGGATTGCCGATTTCGCGATTGCACCCATGCACATGAGCCGGGGTGCGCGGTTCAGGCGGCGGTGGCGGCGGGTGATCTTGACCCGGCGCGCCTTGATCGCTGGCGCAAGCTATCCGAAGAAAACCGCGACAACACGCCCATATCCACCGGTCCGCGAGGCAACAAGACACCGCAATCACGGCGCAAGAAACGATAGGGGATCGTCGCGTCATCCGCGAGAACAACCACCGATAGGGCCCGCATTTCGACGGTACCCGGTGTGATCGAGTGTAATAACAGGTAAATAAACTCGGCTTCACTCAATTGGTACAACAGTCCCGGTCAGAACATGGTGAGGAGCATCTCGTCTTCTTCTGCTTCGAAGGGAACGGCAGCCTCTTCCGGGTCTTCGGGGATAAACAGGGCGGCCATGACGTCTTCACTCTCATTGTCGTTCACGGCGGCTTCACTTTCTGACGCGGTGGTTCCGACCTCGTCATCTGCATCTGCATCTGCATCAGCATCCTGCCAGAAGGTTTCGGTTTCAGTTACGACAAGTTCAAGCGCATCGCGGCTGACTTCTGCGCCGTCAATATCCATGCCCAAAACGGAAACTTCATAAATGTGATCACCATTGGTGTCCCAAACCTGGTCAAAGGACGGCGTGAACCAACTCTTGTTCGAGATCGAGCCGGTCAGCGCGTTGACATCGAAATGTCCCGCGTCTGACCCGTCCAGCACGTAGGATATTCCGTCTTCATTCACAACCGGGTCGCCAGGATCATTGGGATCTACGGGATAGACAGGGTCCGTTGTTGGGTCGTTGTCGTCGGGTAATTCAGCGGGACGCCAATAGGTTTCGCCCTGGGTGACGACCAGTTCAAACGCGCTGTTGCTGGTTTCGGTACCTTCAGCGTCGGTTCCAAGGACAGACACTTCATAAATATGGTCGCCGTTCGAATCCCATATCTGATCAAACGACGGGTTGAACCAGGTCTTGTTGCTGATTTCACCGGTTGCTGAATTCACATCAAAATGTCCAGCGTCAATGCCTGCCAAAGAATAGGTCACGCCGTCAGGTCCAGCAATCGGACCGGGAGTTTCAATGGGGTCAACCGGATCTATCGGATCAACGGGATCTACCGGCTCAATAGGGTCTAGGGATTCACCAGTGCCGGCAGGCTGCCAGAAGGTTTCGGTTTCGGTAACGACAAGCTCCAGATCGCTTAGCCTCGCTTGCGTGCCATCCGGCGCTGTGCCGGTGACAGTCACTTCATAGATGTGATCCCCGTTGGTATCCCAGACCTGATCATATGACGGTTCAAACCAGTCCTTGTTACTGACCGCGCCCGTGGTGGGATCGACATCAAAATGGCCAGCATCAGGACCATCAAGAGTATACAAAATACCGGGGTCCGCCGGGCCGTCAGGATCCACCGGATCGACAGGCGCAACCAGGTCGCCCGTGAGACCAAAGTCAGCAGCGGTCAGCGGTGTTTCGGATACGACGGCAACAACCAATGTTCCCCCCTCGACGCCGAGGGTCAAGGTTGTGGTATCGCCCGTCACGCGCATCACTTCGGACAATGCCTCGGTGCTGGCGTAGTTTGGCAATTGCGACATATCGATCAGGTCGGCCGCGCCGTTGGCCCCGAAATCCGTAATCCGCACACTGCCGGGGAGGTTTTGTAAAACGAACACATCATCGCCGTCACCACCGGTCAATTGATCGATGCCCGCGCCACCGTCAAGAATGTCATTGCCGCTACCACCATCCAATTGGTCATTGCCATCGCCACCAATCAATGTGTCGTTGCCGATGCCCGAATTCATGATGTCGTTGCCGTCACCGCCCTCTGCATAGAAAGAAGATCCCGCAGTCTGGCCGTCAAGAAAGTCGTTGCCAGCGTCCAGAAAGATTCGGTCTGAATCTTCGTGTACACCGATAAAGACCAGATCATTGCCGTCGCCACCGTGCACTTCATCATTGCCCTGACTGCCGGCAAGGATGTCATTGCCGGTCCCGCCCCAGATCGTGTCGATGCCGATACCTCCAATCAGCGTATCGTTGCCCTCTTCCCCGAATAGCAGGTCGTTGTCGTCACGGGCAAATACGTGGTCATCACCTGCACCGGCATAGATCACATCATCCCCATAGAGGCCTTCGATCTCGTCATTACCGTCGCCCCCAGCAATCGTGTCATTACCCCAACCACCGCGAAGCGTGTCTTGGCCTGCGCCTCCTGTCAGCAAATCCGCGCCCGCATCACCCGTCATAGAATCATTGCCGTTCAAGCCGGCGATCGTGTCGTCTGCTTCGGTACCGATCAGCACATCATCTGCATCAGTGCCAATGATTTCAGACAAGCCAATTTCAGGTGGATCAACCTCGGAGATAAAGCCAAGGGTCTCAAAAACCTGCTCTGGGATAGGCGCGGTGCCGGGCGTGGGCAGGTTGTCGACCTCGTAACTGACTTCGGTCCATGCGCGGTAGACGCCGGGCAAAACAGGATTACCTTCTGCATCGGTTGCGCTGGATACATGCGGATCATGTTCCGCGTATGCATAAAGTGTTTCCAGGTTTTGCTGAATCTCTTCGGGTGTCAGGTTGCTGGGAAAATCCGATGTTGCGTATTCAACATATGAGATCAGTTGATGATCCACATCGTAATATTGCTGAGCATCATAAACGAATTGAGAAGCATGCACGTGATCAGAATGATTGCTGTCTGCATAATCCGAACTGTGATCTTGAAACATTACCGCCTCAGGCTGGTGATGTTGCATCAGCCCCAACAACAGGCCGGAAATCTGATCCGTGTCATAGGTATTGGCATCATCAACCGTGGAAATCGTTTCGATGTCGCCATTCCAAAGCAGCTCAAGGCTTTGCTGGTCAGTTACCGAATAACCTGACCCGTTGGGGTTGCCGTCGGGCAGGCGCAGGAAATACAGGCGAACGTCCGGGTTGCTTTCCAGATAGGAAGTATGGACGTCTACGCGGTTGGGACCATCGCCAAAGGTTGCGATTGTATCTATCCAGTCGCTAGTGCCGGCCATATTGGCATATGCGGCCTTGGCACCAGCTTCGCGCCCTTCCCAGTAAAGCGCGCTTTGGCCTGCATCCCCGGCTGTCAGATAGACCGTGGTATGCCCGCCACCTTCGTTGATGCTGTGCCGAATATCAGGGTTCTGAAACAGCAGATCGTCGTCGATATGGGCGACAATCGACATGGAAGATGCTGCGGGATTCAACAGGGGCATTTGGCGCACTCATCATGATGAATTACGGAAGTCGCTGAAGAGGTAAACCTGAAGCGAGAGCAAAATTCAAGAAAGGAGAAATGCAGACATCGTGATTTTGTAAATTTTAACAGTGTCTTATCTGAAAATCGCGGAAGGTTACACTTTCATGACCAACCCAATTGAGGCAAGGTTCCGGCCAATTTGGGAAACGATCATGGCATACTTTACAGCATTGTGGCCGCGCATTTTCCTTGGCCGTCACTAGAAAGTGATTCGAATTACCGTATCCCACCCGCCGCAAAACGCGGTTATGGCGTTACAACTTCGGTGCCCCAGGACCTGCAATTTTCGGCGAGTTCGGGAGCTAGGGCGCAATCCGTAAACAACACATCAACGTCGCTCAATGAACAAATTGTTAATGGTGCCTTGCGTGTAAACTTGAGATGGTCGGCTACAATCATCACCTTGCGTGAGCGTTGGATTGCAGTGCCGCTGACCATGACTTCCTGTCCATCGAAATCAAGCAGGTCGCCGTCCGCATCTATGGCAGAACAGCCGAGCACCGAATAGTCGAACTTAAATTGCTTTACCATTTCGACGGTCAACCCGCCGACAATCCCGCCATCAGCACGGCGCAACACACCACCTGCGAGAATGATTTCGCAGCTGTGGTTGATGGCCAAAATGTTTGCGATATTGAGGTTGTTCGTCACCACAAGCAGGTTCTCATGATCACGTAACTCACGCGCCACCGCTTCTGTTGTCGTGCCAATGTTCATAAACACAGACGCCCCATCCGGGATTGCGCGGGCGCATGCAAGCGCAATCGCCTTTTTGCCGGTGTCGTTCAGCCTGCGGCGTTCCTCGTATACAATATTGGTCACACCGGAAGGTAAGACCGCGCCGCCGTGCACTCTTTCCAAGCGTCCTGTATCGGCGAGATCGGATAAATCACGTCGGATTGTTTGAACCGTCACATCATAAAGATCGGCAAGACCGTCAACTGTCACCTTGCCGTCCTTGCGGGCCAGCTCAAGTATCTCTTTTTGCCTGAAATTCGAAACCATCGCGCCTTTTACGTCACTTGTTCTTCCGTCGTCAACGGAAGCCTCTGTCCAGTTCTCCGAGACAATCAGCAGACTGCCCCTTGCGTCAATAGGCGATTCTTTTTTCGCGGCGGAATCTGTAAAATCTATCGAACCCGAACAAATAGACCCAAGGGATTCAAGGGTTTACAGCAAAACGAAAGAAACCGAACATTCGCTATTGCTACATTGCGCTAATTGATGTTGGGTATCACAAGACCGCAATCGGGGAGAATGCGGCGCAAAATGAATGCGGGGAGGCTTCATTGGGTCGGCTTGATAATCATGACATGGTTGATCTTTTCGTCATTGGCGGTGGCATCAACGGTTGTGGGATCGCGCGCGACGCGGCTGGGCGTGGCCTGAGGGTCGAACTGGCCGAAATGAACGACCTCGCATCTGCAACATCCTCTGCTTCGACCAAGCTGTTTCATGGTGGCTTACGCTATCTTGAATATTGGGAACTCCGGCTTGTCCGCGAGGCCTTGGTCGAGCGCGAGACGCTGTTGCGGGCGATGCCGCATATTTCCTGGCCAATGCGTTTTGTGCTGCCCTATCATGAAGACATGCGCTTTGAAGGTGATACGCCGACGTCCAGGGTATTGCGCGTTCTGATGCCCTGGTTGAAAGGGCGTAGACCCGCCTGGCTGATCCGGCTTGGGCTGTTCATGTATGACAATCTGGGTGGTCGGAAAATCCTTAAGGGCACGACTTCGGTAGAATTGGACAACACACCAGAAGGCGCTCCGCTGCAGGAACGATTCAAAAAAGCGTATGAATATTCCGATTGCTGGATCGAAGACAGCCGGTTGGTGGTGTTGAATGCACGCGATGCCCAGATCCGTGGTGCGCGCATCAATGTAGGCACCAAAGTCCTTTCGGCAGAGCAGGCAGATGGCATCTGGCAGGTGACGTTGCAAGATCAGGCAACAGGCGAACAACGTGTTGTTGCGGCCCGAATGTTGGTCAATGCCGGCGGCCCGTGGGTTGAGGATATTATCCGCAACACGGTTCACATCAATTCGACCGAGGGGGTCCGGTTGGTGCGGGGCAGTCACATCGTGACACGCAAGCTCTATGATCATGACAAATGTTATTTCTTTCAGGGTGAGGATGGTCGGATCATTTTCACAATCCCCTATGAAACCGATTTTACGCTGATTGGGACAACAGATGCCGACCATGGGGATGTGAGCGATAAACCCGTATGCACCCCTGAAGAACAAGAATATCTAATCAACTTTGCCTCTAATTACCTGAAAAAACCGGTCACCAAAGAGGATGTTGTCTGGACCTATTCTGGTGTGCGCCCGCTTTATAATGATGGAGCGTCCTCTGCGACTGCTGCAACGCGGGATTATGTATTGACGTTGAACCAAACAGCAGGTGCGCCGATCCTGAACGTTTTTGGCGGCAAGATAACGACCTATCGACGCCTCGCTGAAACAGCCTTAACAAAGATAGTTCCGTTCTTTCCAAAGGCGGCAGGACCTTGGACCGCCGGGGTCGCTTTGCCGGGTGGGAATTTTGCTGTGGATGGTGTGCCGGCCCTGAAAGCACAATTGGAGCGGCAATATCCGTTTCTGTCAGAATCCTGGATGAGCCGCCTGATAAAGGCATATGGCGTTGATGTTTTTGATGTTCTTGGCGACGCCAAAAGCGCGGCAGACCTGGGGCGGGATTTCGGGGCCAGCCTGACCGAGCGCGAAGTCGTCTGGTTGATGCATAACGAATTTGCACGCAGGGCCGCGGATGTGGTCTGGCGTCGTTCAAAACTGGGTTTGCGCCTTGGTCAGGATGAAGTCGACGCCCTCGACGTTTGGATGGCACAGGCAAATGGCCAGATGCAGCAATGCGCAGAAGTAACTGCAAGGGAGAGGGTGTAATGTCACTGGTACTTGACGGGGTTTGCATGGCCATGAATGGCCAGACCTATATTTACCCGACAGACCTTGAACTGTCCTCGGGTACAATGAACGTGCTGCTCGGCCCAACCTCTTCGGGCAAGACAACGCTGATGCGCCTGATGGCAGGGCTTGATGTGCCAAACAGTGGCAGGATCATCTGGGATGGCCAGGACGTGACCGGCATGCGGGTGCAAGACCGGGGCGTGGCCATGGTCTACCAACAGTTCATCAACTATCCGTCGATGACAGTTTATGAAAACATCGCAAGCCCGATGCGGTTGCTGGGGAAATCCGCAAAAGAAATTGACTCCGCTGTTCGCAAGGCGGCCGATTTGATGCAGCTTTCTCCTTTTCTGGACCGCAAGCCGTTGGAATTATCGGGTGGGCAGCAACAACGCTGCGCCCTGGCGCGAGCCTTGGTCAAGGATGCGGGCCTTGTCCTGTTGGATGAACCGCTTGCAAACCTTGACTACAAGTTGCGCGAGGAACTGCGGGCCGAGATTCCGAAGATATTTGAAGAAGCCGGGTCAATCTTTGTTTATGCGACAACCGAACCGGAGGAGGCATTGTTGCTGGGGGGAAATACTGCCACCCTGTGGGAAGGCAGGATCACCCAATTTGACAAAACGCCAACCGTCTACCGCAAGCCGATAAACGCGACTACGGCGCGGGTCTTTTCCGACCCGCCGATGAATTTTCTTAAGGTGCGCAAAGCGGGGGACCGGCTTGAATTCGGTGACGGGCTGAGTACGGCGGCATTTGGTGCATTCACCGGTTTGAACGATGGCAGCTATTTGGCCGGGTTTCGCCCCAACCACCTGAGACTGGAAAAGCAGGCAGCGGATTCCCTGACGTTCAGAACCAAACTGCAAGTGACCGAAATTACTGGATCTGAAACCTTTATCCACCTTGACCATCACGGCGACAATTGGGTTGGCCTGATACACGGGGTGCAAAAGTTGATGATCGGGGCACCTTTGGAGGTCTATCTCAATCCTGCCCATATTTACATTTTCGCGCAGGACGGCACCTCGATTGCCCCTGCTTCTTATGCAACCGCAGCCTGAGGGAACGGAATATGGCCAAAATCACCCTCGAAAACCTCGCCCATTCCTATTTGCCAAAACCCGCAAGCGAGGACGACTATGCGCTCAAGGAGCTGAACCACGACTGGGTTGACGGAGAGGCCTATGCGCTGCTGGGGGCATCGGGGTGCGGTAAATCCACCTTGCTCAACATTATCTCCGGTCTGCTGCATCCCAGTCAGGGACGCATTATGTTTAACGATCGGGATGTGACATTGGCACCAACGACGGAACGCAACATTGCGCAGGTTTTTCAGTTTCCAGTTGTTTACGACACCATGACGGTACGCGACAATCTGGCGTTTCCACTCCGCAACCGGGGGGCTGATCCAACCTATATCAAGGAACGGGTACAGCAGATCGCGGCGATGATCGGCATGGAAGAAGCGCTGAACCGCAAGGCGCGTGGCCTGACGGCGGATGCCAAACAAAAGATTTCGCTGGGGCGGGGCATGGTGCGCGAGGATGTGAACGCGCTGTTGTTCGATGAACCGCTGACAGTGATTGATCCGCATATGAAATGGGAATTGCGCACACAGCTCAAGTCGCTGCACCACGAGTTTGGCCATACGATGATCTACGTGACGCATGATCAAACAGAGGCACTGACCTTTGCTGATAAGGTGGTCGTTATGTACGATGGTCGGGTGGTGCAAATGGGTACGCCGCAGGAACTTTTCGAGACACCAGAGCATACTTTTGTCGGCTATTTCATCGGCTCGCCAGGGATGAACGTCCTGAGTGCAGAAGTGAACGGTGACAAAGCCGTTTTGGGAGGCTTTGAAATTGCGTTGGGCAAAGGTTATGCGCCGCTCAAAGGCAAGGTCGAACTGGGCGTACGTCCCGAATTCACCTCGTTGAGGGCAGGTGACAATGGTCTGCCCGTCACCATCAAGCGTGTCGAAGATGTTGGCCGTAACAAGATCGTGCGGGCGGATTTCCAGGGAACAGAGATCAATATCCTTGCCGACGAGGGCGCTGAATTCTCGCCTGAGATGAACCGAGTCGTTTTTGATCCTGCGGGTATCAACATTTATTCCGACAACTGGCGTGTTGCGCCAAAGGTAGCGTCAAGATGAACAAAACGGTCAATCAAAAAGCATGGTTTCTCATTCTGCCGGTGCTGTTGCTGGTCGCTTTCTCCGCGGTGATCCCGCTGATGACAGTTGTGAACTATTCCGTTCAGGACACTTTTGGCAACAACAAGTTCTTTTGGGCAGGGCTTGAATGGTTTGAGGAAATGCTGTCGTCCGAACGCATGTGGGATGCATTGGGCCGGCAGATTTCCTTTTCGGTTATCATTCTTGCCATTGAAATTCCGCTGGGTATTTTCGTGGCGTTGAACATGCCCAAGAAAGGTTTCTGGGCCTCACTGTGTCTTGTGCTGATGTCATTGCCGCTGCTCATTCCATGGAATGTGGTTGGCACGATCTGGCAAATTTTCGGACGGGTCGATATTGGTCTTTTGGGCCATACGCTCGCGGCCATGGGCATTGACTACAACTATACTCAGGATTTTTACGCAGCCTGGATCACAGTCATTGTAATGGATGTCTGGCATTGGACTTCGCTGGTCGCGCTTCTGGCCTATGCCGGTCTGCAGTCCATTCCCGACGCATATTACCAGGCTGCAAAGATCGATCAGGCCAGTCGCTGGAAGGTGTTTCGCTTTATCGAACTACCCAAGATCATGGGGGTATTGATGATCGCGATCCTGCTGCGCTTCATGGACAGTTTCATGATCTATACCGAGCCGTTTGTCGTGACTGGTGGCGGGCCTGGCAATTCTACCACTTTCCTTTCGATTGACCTCGTCAAGATGGCGCTGGGGCAATTCGACCTTGGTCCCGCGGCGGCCTTTTCGATCATGTATTACCTCGTGATCCTGCTGGTCTCCTACGTGTTCTACACCGTCATGACGAACCTCGACAAAAGGGATGGCCAATGATGTCTGAAGTGACGCATAACCCGCCACGTCGCCTGCCACGGTTCAAGGGCAGCGCCCTTGTCATGGGGCTGTATCTCTTGTTCCTGCTCTTGCCGATCTATTGGCTGGTGATGATGAGCCTCAAGACCAACACAGAGATACTGAGTACCTTTACCCTTTGGCCTCAGAACCTGACTTTTGACAACTATCTGACAATCCTTACCGATGCCTCCTGGTACAGCGGGTACCTCAATTCGATGGCCTATGTGGTGATGAATATGGTGATCTCGCTTCTGGTTGCCTTGCCAGCCGCCTATGCATTCAGCCGCTATAGTTTCATGGGTGACAAACATCTGTTCTTTTGGCTGCTGACCAATCGGATGGCACCACCTGCGGTTTTTGCCCTGCCGTTCTTCCAATTGTATTCCTCGGTTGGATTGTTTGACACCCATATCGCTGTCGCCCTTGCGCATTGCTTGTTCAACGTGCCTTTGGCTGTTTGGATTTTGGAAGGTTTCATGCGCGGCGTGCCCAAGGAAATCGACGAAACGGCCTATATCGACGGCTATTCGTTCCCGCATTTCTTTATCCGTATCTTCACGCCGCTGGTCGCCTCTGGCATCGGGGTGACGGCGTTCTTTCTGTTCATGTTTTCATGGGTTGAGTTGCTGTTGAGCCGGACGTTGACGAGCGTGGATGCCAAGCCGATTGCCGCAACGATGACACGTACCGTGGGGGCGGCGGGCATCGACTGGGGCGTGCTGGCGGCGGCGGGGGTTCTAACGATCGTACCGGGAGCGTTGGTGATTTATTTTGTCCGCAACTACATCGCCAAGGGTTTTGCCCTGGGCCGTGTCTAAGAAAGGAGAAGCACTATGGAATGGATGGCATGGACATGGCCGACCGCTGTTTTCTTCGGCATCATCGCGGCCACGCTGATCACCTTCACGGTGCTGGCGATCAAGTATCCCGAGGTACCCCGCCACGGGGTGTTGGGGATCGAAACGACGCGGGGTGACCGTCTGTTCATCACGCTACTGGGCTCGGCCTTTATCAATCTGGCATGGCTTGGGCTGCTTGATGCACCACAATGGGGTGCGCTGGTGGTCTGTCTTTTTTACGCCTTTGCGGTTTTCCGCTGGGTTTAATCGAATGGGCCTTCCGGCAAAATGTCCGGTGGCCCGCAGTGTTCATATAGGGAGGAACCAAGATGAACTTGCGACTAAAAGGAACCACAGCGATTGCGCTGGCGACATGTATGTTCGCCGCGCCTGCTTTTGCTGACATGGAGGCCGCAAAGGCATTCCTGGACAATGAGATCGGCGATTTGTCGGTGCTTTCGCGCGCCGAGCAGGAAGCTGAACTTCAGTTTTTCATTGACGCGGCAGAGCCCTACAAAGGTATGTCAATCAACGTCGTGTCCGAGACCATCGGCACCCATACCTACGAGGCCACCGTTCTCGCACCTGCGTTTGAGGCGATCACCGGTATCAAGATTACCCATGATTTGATTGGCGAAGGCGACGTAGTTGAAAAACTGCAGACTCAGATGCAGTCGGGCGAGAATATCTATGATGCCTATATCAACGACAGTGATCTGATTGGTACGCATTGGCGTTATCAGCAAGCGCGCAACCTGACCGACTGGATGGCGGGCGAAGGGGCAGCGGTGACAAACCCAAACCTTGATCTGGAAGACTTTATTGGATTGTCATTCACCACCGGACCAGATGGCAAAGTCTACCAGTTGCCTGACCAGCAGTTCGCGAACCTTTACTGGTTCCGCTATGACTGGTTCAACGATGAAAAGAACAAGACTGATTTCAAAGCCAAATACGGTTATGATCTCGGTGTGCCGGTCAACTGGACCGCTTATGAGGATATTGCCGAATTCTTCACCGGTCGTGATCTGACACATCTTGGCGTCGAAGGTGAAGTCTTTGGTAATATGGACTACGGCAAGAAAGACCCAAGCCTGGGTTGGCGTTACACCGATGCTTGGCTGTCCATGGCCGGTGCAGGTGACGTGGGAGAGCCGAATGGCCTGCCCGTTGATGAATGGGGTATCCGTGTCAACGAAAATTCGCAACCGGTCGGATCCTGCATGGCGCGCGGTGGTGCGACAAACGGCCCGGCTGCTGTCTATGCTGTGACCAAGGCAATCGAATGGCTGGACAAATATTCCCCGCCAGCCGCCGCCGGTATGACATTCTCTGAGGCAGGTCCGATCCCGGCACAGGGCAACGTCGCTCAGCAGATGTTCTGGTACACTGTCTTTACGGCGGCTTCGGTGGAGCCCGGTTTGCCGGTAATGAACGAAGATGGCACGCCCAAGTGGCGCATGGCACCATCTCCGCACGGTGCATATTGGACCGAAGGTACCAAGATTGGCTATCAAGACGCAGGGTCATGGACATTGATGAAATCCACCCCGGTGGATCGTGCACAGGCGGCTTGGCTGTATGCACAATTCGTGACCTCCAAAACGGTCGACGTGAAGAAAAGTCATATTGGCCTGACGTTCATTCGTGAATCGTCGATCCAGCATGAGAGCTTTACCGAACGTGCGCCTAAGCTGGGTGGTCTGGTTGAATTTTATCGTTCACCAGCGCGGGTACAATGGTCGCCAACCGGTACCAATGTCCCTGACTACCCAAAACTGGCGCAACTCTGGTGGCAGAATATCGGCGATGCGATGTCTGGTGCTAAAACGCCCCAGAAAGCGCTTGATGCACTTTGCGCAGATCAGGAAAAGGTACTGATCCGTTTGGAGCGTGCTGGCGTCCAGGGTGATATTGGTCCGAAAATGAACGAAGAGCGGGATCCAGAGTACTGGCTGTCCCAGCCCGGTTCGCCGAAGCCAAAGCTGGAAAACGAAGACGAAGCGCCCGTTACGATTGCCTATGACGAACTGATCAAATCCTGGCAGTAAGGTCAGGATCCGCGGCCATGTAATTGGCCTCGGGTAAATCGTTTGATAGTTTATCAAGAACAGCGGCCTCTTTCCCAAGTGGCCGCTGTTTCCAAATCCAACTTGTGGAGACCTTCCATGACCTATGTGCTTGCAATTGACCAAGGTACGACATCCACGCGAGCGATTGTATTCGATGCCAGCATGACGGCGGTTGCCAATGCGCAGGAAGAATTTGCTCAACATTTCCCTCAGTCCGGCTGGGTCGAACATGATCCGGATGATCTTTGGAACACAACTTTGGCCACCTGCCGCGCGGCGATTGAAAAGGCGGGCATATCGGCGGCACAGATCGCATCCATCGGCATTACCAATCAGCGAGAAACCGTGGTGGTCTGGGACAAAATCACGGGTAAAGCGATCCATAATGCGATTGTCTGGCAGGATCGCCGAACCGCGGATACCTGCCGCGTGTTGCGTGACGCCGGGCATGAAAAGATGATCACGGAACGCACTGGCCTGTTGCTGGACCCCTATTTCTCAGGCACCAAGGTTAAATGGATTCTGGACAAGGTTGAAGGATCCCGTCATCGCGCTGCCAATGGTGAGTTGTTGTTTGGCACCGTTGATGCCTTCCTGATCTGGAAATTGACTGGTGGCGAGGCCCATGTGACCGATGCCACAAATGCCGCCCGCACGATGTTGTATGATATTCGCAAGGGGCGGTGGAGCAGCACGATTTGTGACCTACTGGAAATTCCGGTGGCCATGTTGCCCGAGGTCAAGGATTGCGCTGCCGATTTTGGTTTGACGCAGGCGGATCTGTTCGGCCATGAAATCCCTATTTGCGGGGTCGCAGGTGACCAGCAGGCCGCGACCATCGGTCAGGCCTGTTTTGAACCGGGCATGTTGAAATCAACATATGGAACTGGGTGTTTTGCCTTGCTCAATACAGGTGAAACGCCGGTTACATCCAAGAACCGTCTGCTTACCACCATTGCCTATCAATTGGATGGGAAACCGGTTTACGCGCTTGAGGGTTCGATCTTTGTTGCCGGCGCGGTTGTACAATGGCTGCGTGACGGTTTGCAGATCATCAAGGATGCGGCAGAGACACAGAACCTCGCGCAGCAGGCCGATGCGCAACAGCGCGTGATCCTCGTGCCTGCCTTCGTTGGTCTGGGTGCGCCTTATTGGAACCCGGATTGCCGTGGGGCGGTGTACGGTCTGACCCGCGCGACGGGGCCTGCGGAAATGGCCAAGGCCGCACTTGAAAGTGTCGGCTATCAAACCCGTGACCTGCTTGAGGCGATGGCGGCGGATTGGCCTGCCGCAACTGGTGTTCAGCCAACTTTGCGCGTTGATGGTGGTATGTCAGCCAGCGATTGGGCGATGCAGTTCTTGTCTGACATCATTGCTGCCCCTGTTGATCGTCCCGAAAATCAGGAAACAACCGCTCTGGGTGTCGCCTGGTTGGCGGGGATGCATGCGGGTGTCTATCCCGACCAGGCAGAATTTGCCGCAACCTGGGCCTGCGACAAACAATTTGTTCCGCAGATGAATGAGGATGACCGCCAGGCGAAATATGCGGCTTGGGGCAGGGCGGTGCAGGCCACCCTGAGCGTTTAGGGAAAGTGTTTTCGTTTTTCAGTCCGAAAGCCCTTTATTTTGGCAGGGGGCAAAGCGCGGGAACTGCGAGTCTCGCAGCGGGTTTCGGGCAGGCGATATTGTTGGTGCATGGGGCCTCGGCGACACGGGCGGCATGGCTAAAAGATGCCTGTACAACTGCAGGACTCACCTTGCGGACCTTGAGTTGCGCTAATGAGCCGAGCCTGCCGGACATCGATGCAGCCTTGACCGAACTGGACGGGTTCAAGCCTGATGTGGTGATCGCACTTGGGGGCGGGTCAGTGATGGATTTTGGCAAGGCGCTGGCAGCATTGATCCGGTGCGATGGCAAGCCCATTGAGTATCTGGAAGTGGTGGGCGACGGCCGCCCCCTGGATGTTCCGCCGATTTCGCTGATCGCACTGCCAACCACCGCAGGCACAGGTGCAGAAGTCACGAAGAACGCGGTGATAACGGTGCCGGAACATGGCATCAAGGTCAGCCTGCGGGATCCCCGCATGGTTCCCGATATCGCCATCATCGATCCGGCTTTGATGCAGGGTGCGCCAAAAGCTGTTGTCCTTGCCTCGGGGTTGGATGCTGTAACACAAGTAATCGAACCCTATTTGTGCCTGAAGGCCAATCCGATGACAGATGCATTGTGTCACGGGGCAATTCCAAAAGGTCTTGGTGCATTGAAGGCCGTGGTTGAAAAGGATGCGACGCAGGCATGGGATAGCCTGGCATGGGTCAGCACCTGTGGCGGTCTGGCGTTGGCAAATGCGGGTCTTGGTGCGGTGCATGGTTTTGCCGGTGTGATCGGCGGCAAGACAAATGCACCTCATGGAGAGATTTGTGGTACCTTGCTGCCTGCTGTACTGAATTCACACTTGGCCAAGTCAGAAAAACACAGCGAAATCGGTTTGCGGTTACAATGGGTGCTTGATCAGATTGATGGTTGTTTCGGTTCGGGGACGACTGGTTCAGAGGTGGCCGGACTGCGCAACTGGTCGCGTGAAGCGGGGCTGCGTGGGCTAAAGGAAATGGGGCTTTCCAGCGGCGATTTTGCTGAGGTGGCCGCCCTGGCGGCCAAGGCATCTTCCATGGGTGCAAACCCCTTTGCGCTTTCCCAACCGGAGCTGGTACAAATTTTGCATGATGCAGCATGATGCGGTTTGGTCCGGTGATGCCGCAAAGGGTGTCAACCTGCGTTTAACTTCGCAGATTATTCGCCAAGCAGCGCCGCCTGTATCTCGTCATCCCAGCCCAGATAATAGGTGTTCTGGTCGTGTATGACCGGGCGGGCCATGACTTTCGGTTGCGCCGCGATCTGGGCCTCTGCCTCGGAATTCTTCAGCCAGTCGCTTAAAGCGCGATAATCATTGGACTTGCGATCCACCAGACGGTCCCCGAACTCGGCAATTAGTGTGTTCAATTCCGCTTCGCTTAGAGGATCTGCCCTGACATCGCGCAAGCGCACATCCTTGCGCTGGACCTCCAGTGCCTTGCGGGCTTTTTGGCAAACCGAACAGGTGCTTAATCCGTAGATGATCATGATGTTTTTCCTTGCAAGATTTGCTGAGCGGTCTGACAGGCCGCTTTGGTCGGAGGTGTATCGACTTTGCTCAGTCTACTGCGGAATTGATCAGGATAAAGATGATGCCTGACAAAATTGCTGCTGCAGGAACAGTGATCACCCAAGCCGCGATAATGGTCATGAAATGCGATCGGCGCACAAGTTTGCGACGACGACGCTCTTCGGGGGCGTAATTGGTGCGTTCCGGCATTTCCATGCGTGCTTTGCGGATGCGGCGTTCAGCATCCCATTCGCGAAAGAACCCCACGCCAAAGACTCCGCCGACAGCGATATGTGTCGAACTGACGGGCAGGCCTAGCCAACTGGCCACGATGACAGTGATGGCAGCGGACAGGGCAACGCAATAGGCGCGCATCGGGTTCAGCTTGGTGATCTGGCCGCCGACCATGCGGATCAGCTTGGGCCCGAAAAGGAACAGGCCAAATGAAATGCCGAACGCCCCGATAATCATGACCCAGTTCGGAATGCTGATCGCATCGGTAAAGCTGCCCGACTGCGAGGCCTGTACGATGGCGGCAAGCGGCCCGACGGCATTGGCCACGTCATTGGCTCCATGGGCAAAGCTGAGCAATGCGGCGGAGACAACAAGAGGGATCCCAAAAAGAACTTTGAGCGATTTGTTGCGGTTCTCAAGCCCCTGGGACTGTTTGCGGATTACAGGAATCATGACCAGCCAGACCAGAACGCCGATGATCGACCCGATCAATAGCGCGGTCGGCATATCGATCTTGATAATTTTCTTTAGACCTTTGAGAGCCAGATAAGCGGAAAAAGTCCCTGCCATGATACCAACAAGGATGGGGACCCATACGCGCGCAGCGGCGATTTTGTCATCGCGGTAGATGATACGCGATTTGATCAGCCACAAGAAGGCGGCTGCAACAGCACCGCCTAACACCGGAGAAATCACCCAGCTGGCAGCAATTGCACCCATCGTTGGCCAATAGACGGCACCGAAACCTGCCGCTGCGATGCCCGCCCCCATCACGCCACCAACCACCGAATGTGTGGTGGATACAGGTGCGCCGATCCAGGTCGCCAGGTTGACCCAAAGGGCTGCAGATAATAATGCGGACATCATCGCCCAGATGAATATTGATGCGGTGCCCATGGATTGAGGCGCAATGATACCTTTGGCGATGGTAGAAACTACATCCCCTCCGGCCAGCAACGCCCCGGCACTTTCACAGATTACAGCAATCGCGATGGCCCCTCCCATGGTCAGCGCATTCGCACCAACCGCAGGGCCCATGTTATTGGCGACGTCATTGGCCCCGATATTCAATGCCATATAGGCGCCCAGACAGGCAGCAATTACGACAATGATCGAATTGTTCGACTGCCCGAGAAAGAGCAATGCGCCGATGCCCGTCACCAGAACAAACACCAGCGCAATGCCCGTACCGATCATGGGACGGGAGACATAAGCCGTTGCGATTTCTAGATTGGAATAGCGTGCAAGATCGCGGTCCAGAGTTTCAAGGTGGCGGCGATCGCCTTGTTGCTGAGTCATATGTAACCTTCCCCCAATTGGGAGAAACGATTACCCTTGCAATGGCGAGGAAGGCAACCGCGCATTCATTATAGAATGCGATTTGCTATTGGTTGCGGAAGATTGATTTCAGTTCTGCCTCGTTCACCATTTCGGCGGCGGCGTCTGCCTTGACCCATTTGCGTTTACGCTGATGGGCTTCGGGAAAGCTTTCAGACAATTCGTTGACCGCAACCGAATATACCAGAGTTTCTACAGGAATCTTCAGCCCGGTCGACTGGCGCTTTTGATAGGTATAAGCGCCCACAGGCTCACTTGTGGCATTACTGTTTTGCACACCTGCTTCTTCCCAGGCCTCTTGCAAGGCCGCTTCATTGGACTTGAGACCACGTATGGGCCAACCCTTGGGGATGATCCAACGACCGGTATCGCGGCTCGTCACCAGAAGGTACTCCTTGTTCTTTCCTGTTCCACGATGACACAATGCAGCTACCTGTAGCCGTTTGGGCCGTCTCAGCATCGGTACAAGGAACGACTTCCATACCGTTTGAAGTGCCGCATTCATTCAGAAACCACTCAATATCTTTTATTATGCAAAGGGATATAGCTTGCCGGGAGCGAAATTGCAATTTTAGCGGGCAGAAGCCGGACCTTCGCTTGTCAGTTTGGAGGAAGTGCCCCAACCTACCCAAGGCAGGGCAGGCGGGGGTGTCCCCTGTCGCTTGAAAAGCAGCCGCAGCACAAAAACGGGCATCTTTAAGAAGGCGTCCGGCACCCTGCGACCCATTTCAAAGACCGGAATCGGTGGGAAGATGCCAAAAAACAGACAAACCCGTGGCGGAGTGATTCCGTTTGACTGGTTTTTGCTCTTCAGACTGGCCCGAAACAAAGCGATCTCGCCTGTGAGGAAGAAAAGTTATTTTTCCGGTCCATAGGAAACGCATCGGCTGACCCCATATAAATAAGGAGATAGCCCGATTTGCAGAGGAGGAATTCAAATAAATCGATCTTAGACGTGAGTTTTTGCGAAAAAGGGGTTGCGGGTCCGGCGCGCTGGGTTTAGAGAGCAATTCTCAGCAGGGCATTGACGCTCTGAGGGGTTGCTGGAGTGGGTATCGGGTTTTGAAGCTTGAGGTTCACTTTGGTGTAACGAGAAAATTCTGAGGTTTATGAGGCGGGGCGCGCCGTTGTTAGGGCGCATCTGGTTTTATTTGTCTCGACGTTGTTTGAAAATTAGATATCTGAAGA
>NZ_JAPMLQ010000005.1 GCF_026410305.1 Sulfitobacter sp. F26204
GCCCTTTGTACTTGTGGATTCACGGCCCCAAACCATGTCTACGGTTGACTTTATTGGCACCAACCACGTTCAAAGCACAGGTTTGATTACTGAATACTTGGCAAGAGTCGGCGGACCACCTGTATTTCTGGCAATGCCGCGGGTCAATTTTAACGCGATGGAACGGGAACAGGCCTATATCGCAAAAATGGAAGAATTGGGGCTCGATCCACGGGTGATCGGCACCGAGCTTATCAGCGAAAATTGGCACTTTGAGGCGCATGGCCTGGCCGTGCTTGATCGGGAGTTTGCCAGCGGTCGGTTGATCAACGAATCCATCCTCTGCGCCAATGACCGCGTGGCAATTGGTGCCTTGCGGGCAGCGGCGCAACACGGATTGCAACCCGGTGCCCTGCGTAATGGTGGTTTGCGAATCGCAGGGCATGACGACTATCCACTTTGCCCCTTTTCCACACCAAGCCTGACAACCGTAGCGCAAAATGTCGATGCAATCGGCCATGCAGCCGTTCAGCGCCTGGTACAAAACATACACGCGGAAAAACCTGCCTCAGAACAAGTCGTTAAGTTGTTCGATGGCGAAATGAAGGTGCGTGAATCCGCCTGAATATCGCAATATTGCTGCGCGAGAACCTTCTCTTTTCAAGATAAATGTTGACGGATGTACAAATGACAGCCTAATTATGGACACGTGTAAAAGGGAGGACAATCATGTCTATCAAGAGAACATTGCTGGCCACATCCGTCAGTCTTGGCCTAACTGCAGGCATTGCAGCCGCAGACAGCCATGCAAAAACCATCACCATCGCCACCGTGAACAATGGCGATATGGTCCGCATGCAAGGCTATACGGATAAATTCACCGAAGAAACCGGCATCGCCGTTGAATGGGTGACACTCGAAGAGAATGTCCTGCGTCAGCGCGTTACGACGGACATCACCACCAAAGGCGGCTCTTTCGACATCATGACCATCGGCATGTATGAAACGCCGATCTGGGGTGCAAACGGTTGGCTGGTGCCGCTGGATGATCTCTCGGCTGAATATGATGTTGACGACATTCTGCCTGCCATGGCGGGGGGTCTGAGCCACAATGGTACCCTTTATGCAGCACCTTTTTACGGCGAAAGCTCAATGGTGATGTATCGCACGGATCTGATGGAAAAAGCCGGTCTTGAAATGCCCAAAGATCCAACATGGGAATTCATCGCCAAAGCAGCGGCAGCAATGACAGACCGTGAAAACGAAATCAACGGCATCTGCCTGCGCGGCAAGGCTGGCTGGGGCGAGGGTGGTGCATTTATCACTGCGACAGCCAACTCTTTTGGCGCACGCTGGTTTGACGAAGACTGGAAGCCCCAGTTCGACACGGAAGAATGGGCCAACACGGTCAACTTCTTCAAGGACACAATGGATGCCTCGGGTCCTGCCGGTTATGCGACAAATGGCTTTAACGAAAACCTGTCACTGTTCCAGCAAGGCAAATGTGGCATGTGGATCGACGCCACTGTCGCCGCTTCCTTTGTGACCAACCCAGAAGATTCTACTGTGGCTGAGCATGTCGGTTTTGCATTGGCGCCCGACACTGGACTGGGCAAGCGCGGCAACTGGTTGTGGGCATGGGCCTTGGCAATTCCTGCCGGCACGCAAAAGCAAGCAGAAGCCAAAGAGTTCATTGAGTGGGCCACTTCGAAAGATTATATCGAAATGGTTGCCGCAAACGAAGGTTGGGCCAATGTCCCTCCGGGTGCCCGTACTTCCCTGTACAAGAACCCAGAATACCTGAAAGTGCCTTTTGCACAGATGACGCTGGATTCAATTCTAACAGCTGATCCCAACAATCCGACGGTCAAACCAGTCCCATACGTCGGTGTCCAATTTGCTGCGATCCCGGAATTTGCGGGCATCGCAACCGAAGTAAGCCAGGAATTCTCGGCGGCCTATGCTGGACAGCAAACGGTTGAAGAAGCCTTGGAGAACGCTCAGGAAATCGCAACCGAAGCAATGGAAGCGGCTGGCTACTAAGCCTTCCGAAACATCCTTTCCAAAGGCGGCGCTCACGCGCGCCGCCTGCCTGGTCTGGCCCCATTTCCCGCCGGCACATCCAGAGCAGCCGCTTTCGCAAATTCCCCTGGAATTTTCGCAAGATGCTGCTGCGTCTTACCCGACCTCAAAAACACGGAGTTTCGTCATGGCAACAGCACAGTCACGATCAGCGGCACGCATCATGATCGCACCCGCCGTGTTCCTCTTGCTGGTGTGGATGCTGATCCCGCTTTGCATGACGCTCTACTTTTCATTTGCAGACTACCGCCCCTTGCGCGCAACCTTTGATGCCTGGATCGGCTTTGACAATTATATCCGCTTCTTCAGTTCGTCATCCTTTCTCAAATCCGTGGTGACCACGCTCTGGATGGTCAGCGGGATCCTTCTGATCACCATCATTGGCGGTGTGTTGATGGCGTTGCTGCTGGACAGGCCCATGTTCGGGCAAGGTATTGTCCGCATCCTTGTGATTGCCCCGTTCTTTGTAATGCCTACCGTATCAGCGCTGGTCTGGAAGAACATGTTCTTTAACGTCGACAACGGATTGTTTTCATATCTTTACAAGTTCATAGGCCTACAACCCTATGATTTTCTTAGCCAATCACCTGTGTTTTCAATTGTGATCATCGTGGCCTGGCAATGGTTGCCCTTTGCGACGCTGATCTTGCTGACAGCGGTGCAATCGCTCGACAGCGAACAGCTTGAAGCAGCGGAAATGGACGGCGCTCCTGCCTTGGCACGTTTCCGATTCATCATCCTGCCACATATGAGCCGTGCCATTACCGTCGTCATCCTGATCCAGACTATTTTTCTCTTGTCGATCTTTGCTGAAATCTTTGTCACCACCAGCGGTGCCTTTGGCACCCGCACATTGACCTACCTTGTCTACCAACGCGTGCTGGAAAGCCAGAACATCGGTCTCGGATCCGCCGGCGGCATTATCGCTGTCATACTCGCCAACATCGTCGCGATCTTCCTGATGCGGATCGTTGGCAAGAACCTCGATAACTGAGAGAGGAGAAAGCAAATGGCGCGCGCTGTTACCACTCAGAAAAAAGTTATGTGGACCGCCCTTGCCTGGGGATTTGGCCTACTGATGTTCTTTCCGATCCTCTGGACCTTCCTGACATCGTTCAAGACCGAAGCCGCCGCGATCTCTGATCCGCCGGTCTGGTTGTTCTTTGACTGGACGCTTGAGAACTATACAGCAGTTCAGGATCGTTCCAACTATCCAAAGGCATTGATGAATTCGATCATTATTGCCGTCGGATCGACTCTGTTGGGCATTCTGATTGCGGTGCCAGCGGCCTGGGCCATGGCCTTTGTTCCCGGCAAACGTACCAAAGACATCCTGCTGTGGATGCTCTCAACCAAGATGCTTCCAGCAGTTGGCGTTCTTTATCCAATGGTCTTGCTGGCCAAATGGCTTGGCGTCATGGACAGCCGCATCTTGCTGATTGTGGTACTAATGCTGATCAACCTGCCGATCATCGTCTGGATGCTCTACACATATTTCAAGGAAATTCCCGGCGAAATTCTTGAAGCAGCCCGCATGGATGGTGCCACCTTGCGTTCTGAAATCATCCATGTGCTGACGCCTATGGCGCTGCCAGGAATTGCATCTACCATCTTGCTCAACATCATTCTCGCGTGGAACGAAGCCTTCTGGACGATCCTGTTAACAACGGTCGATGCGGCACCACTGACCGCGTTTATCGCAAGCTTCTCGGCACCCGAGGGATTATTTTACGCCAAACTTTCAGCCGCCTCAATGATGGCCATCGCACCAATCCTGATCATGGGTTGGTTCTCACAAAAGCAGCTCGTTCGCGGGCTTACATTCGGAGCAGTGAAATAATGGGAAACATCAGCCTCAATCAGGTCACCAAAAGCTTTGGCGACGTTCAGGTCATCCCGCCGTTGGATCTTGACATTAACGAAGGCGAGTTTGTGGTTTTTGTCGGCCCCTCCGGATGTGGCAAATCAACACTGTTGCGCCTGATCGCCGGTCTAGAAGACACAACCTCAGGCCATATCAATATTGACGGCAAGGATGCCACACAACTACCCCCTGCCAAGCGCAGTCTGGCGATGGTTTTCCAGTCTTACGCGCTCTATCCACATATGTCCGTGCGCAAGAACATTGCCTTTCCGATGCGCATGGCAGGCCTGGACGAAGCCACACAAAATGCCAAGATCGAGGCAGCGGCCAAAGCATTGAACCTTACGGATTACCTTGATCGCAAGCCCGGACAATTATCGGGCGGCCAGCGACAGCGTGTCGCCATTGGCCGCGCAATTGTACGCGAACCCGCCGCCTTTCTGTTTGATGAGCCGCTTTCGAATCTGGACGCCGCCCTGCGGGTCGGTATGCGGCTCGAAATCATGGAACTCCATAAAAAACTCGAAACAACTATGATCTACGTGACCCATGATCAGGTAGAAGCAATGACAATGGCCGACAAGATCGTCGTCCTTCAGGCTGGTGTTATTGAACAGGTCGGCTCCCCTCTTGAATTGTATCATGCCCCGCGTAACAAATTCGTGGCAGGCTTCATCGGCTCCCCCAAAATGAATTTGATCGAAGGACCCGAGGCTGCAAAGCACGATGCAACTTCCATCGGCATCCGTCCCGAACATATCGCGGTATCAAAAACAGAAGGTCTTTGGAAAGGGCGCGTCGGCGTTGCCGAACATCTGGGCTCTGATACCTTTATCCATGTACATGACACCGGGCTACTGGACATGATGACCGTCCGCATCACCGGTGACATCGAAGCGCGCCATGGCGACTCGATCTACCTCACACCGGATGCCGATCAGATGCACCGCTTTGATCAAAAAGGCCTGCGGATCGCATGAAACGGCTGGACGGAAAATCCGCCCTGATAACGGGTGCGGCTCGTGGCATTGGGCGAGGCTTTGCAGAAGGTTTCATTGCCCAGGGTGCAACTGTGGCAATCGCTGACAAGAACCTTACCGCTGCTGAACAAACAGCCTCGGAACTGGGTGCCGGTGCCTATGCCGTAAACCTGGATGTCAGTAACCAGGTCAGCATCGACGCGGCAATCTCCAGCGTGGTGGCCAGAACTGGCAAGCTTGACATTCTGATCAACAATGCAGCCTTGTTCGATGCTGCTGAAACCGTCGACATTACCCGTGACAGCTTTGACAGGCTCTACGCAGTAAACGTCGCTGGTACATTGTTCACGATGCAGGCCGCGGCCAAGCAGATGATTGCCCAGGGACATGGCGGCAAAATCATCAACATGGCGTCTCAGGCGGGGCGGCGCGGCGAAAGCCTTGTCTTGGTGTATTGTTCAACCAAAGCCGCAGTGATTTCCATGACCCAATCCGCAGGTCTGAATTTGATCAGGCATGGTATCAACGTCAATGCAATCGCGCCGGGTGTGGTTGAAGGTGAACATTGGGAACACGTCGATGCAATGTTTGCTGAACTCGAAGGCAAACCCCTTGGCCAGAAAAAGACCGAAGTCGCAGCCGGTGTCCCCGCGGGGCGCTTTGCAGTGCCTGCCGATCTGACTGGCATGGCTGTGTTTCTGGCATCGGCTGACGCCGATTATATTGTATCACAGACGTATAACGTCGATGGCGGTCAGTGGATGAGCTGATGAAACTTAGCCTCAAAACCCTTGCGGATTTGCCTGAAGACGTACGTGTCCCCTCTTACAAGAGATCCGATCTCAGCGCTGGCATCGTGCACATTGGATTGGGCAATTTCCATCGCGCGCATCAGGCATGGTATCTTCACCGTTTGATGGATCTCGGCCTCGCGCAGGACTGGGCGATCCTTGGTGCCGGTGTGCGACCTGCGGATGCAAAACAAAGAGAAAAAATGTTGGCGCAGGATTGCCTGACGACCTTGATCGAACTTGACCCATCCGGCAAATCTGCCGAGGTGACAGGTGCAATGATCGGTTTCATACCCGTCGCAACCGATAATTCCCCGCTTATCGCGCATATGAGCGAGCCGGCAATTCGCATCGTTGCCCTCACCGTGACCGAAGGCGGCTATTTCCTGAACAGCAGCGGATGCTTTGACACGACCCATCCCGACATTCAACATGACGCTGCCCACCCCGAGACACCGATAACGGCCTTTGGTGCGATCATTGCGGCGCTACGTATTCGTCGCAATGCAAATACCGGTCCCTTTACCTGTCAAAGCTGCGACAATCTGCAGGGAAACGGTGATGTTTTCCGTCAAACAATATCGGGACTTGCGCATTTGTCGGATCCTGAACTGGCTAAATGGATAGACCGGAACGTCACCTTCCCAAACGCCATGGTGGATTGTATTGTTCCTGCCACCGGCCCGTCAGAGATGAATTTGGTGCGCAGCTTTGGCATCTGCGACGCAGCCCCTGTCACGCATGAGAACTTTCGGCAATGGGTGATGGAAGACAAGTTCTGCGCCGGACGCCCTGACTGGGATAAAGTGGGCGCGACCTTTACTAGCGATGTGCACAGCTATGAGGCGATGAAACTGCGCCTGTTGAATGCTGGACATCAGATAATCGCGACACCGGGCGAATTGCTGTCTGTTGACACCATTGCAGACACCATGGCGCATCCTTTGATCGAGGGGCTATTCCGCAAGACAGAGATCCAGGAAATCGTGCCACTTGTCGCCGCGGTGCCCGATATGAAACCTCTGGACTATGTTGATTTGATCGGCACCCGTTTCGCGAACCCAGAGATACGCGATACCACCCGTCGAGTGGCGTTCGACGGCTCATCCCGACATGCAGGTTTCCTGCACCCGATCCTGCGGGATGCGCTGGCGCTGGACGCTCCGATTGCCGGGCTTGCTCTTGTCGAGGCCTTATGGGCACGCATGTGTTTTGGTACCCGCGAAGACGGCAGCGTGATCGAAGCCAATGATCCCTACTGGGATACATTGATCGCGGCGGCAAAAATCGCACGGCAAGACCCCAGGACATGGATTAACCAACAACAATTTTATGGTGATCTGGGTCAAAATCCGCGCTTTGCCGACTCCTTCGACACTTGGTTGCGCATGATTTGGATAGAGGGAACAGAAATGGCATTACGCCGTTACCTGGAAATCTGAACAGCCGTCACTGACCCATGCAAGCGGCCGCGTCGCCAATTCCGGATGCCACTGCCGTCGCTTGCGAGGCAGTCAAATTGTACAAACCAAAGGCGTCTACAGGATTGGGACCACAGAATGTGATCCATAAGGCCATTGGGGCGAAACGGGCTGTCGGCGATACCGTCACCGCCCAAATCAAGGCTGGCATGATCCGACCATAAGTTACCCTTTCCTTCAAAACTCCATTCAATGTGGCCTGTACCCACATATTTGACCTGCCTGCGATTACCCAGAAAACCATTACCCATCGGTACATTACGTTCTGTACCAACGGTGAAGTGAATACCGATGTTACAGCCCTCAAAACGGTCGCTGTAAATCAAGTTCTTGTGGGCGATGTAGATGGACCTAGAGCGATCCGCACGGTTGGCCGTTTTGACCGAGGTGTAATCATTGCCCCTGAGTCCATCTTGATAAAAGTGCTTGGCGCTTGCATCAAATTTTTGGAAACTGGGACGCTTTCATTTCTCACGCGTCGCTGACACCACATGGTCGCCGTCAATTCCGCCAAGTGAGTGGAACAGACCGCTTGTGTTGTTGACGTTGAATTTCCGCAGCAATTTGGCACGGTAGACTTCGACTGTGCGGTGGGAAATATCCAGACTCAAAGCAATCTCCTTGCTGGTTAGCCCTTCGCTCAACAGACTCAGGATTTCGCGCTCCCGGCGGGTCAGCGGAGAATAGGGCCGCTCAGCAGACAGATCTGCAAAGCTCCAGACCGCGCGTTCCAGGGGCGAATCGGGGGTAAAGGAATGGCCGCGCACCCGACACCAGAACAAGGAACCGTCACGGCGCGCCATGATGCGTTCATCCCAATAAGTATTTGTCTCACGCAGCTGTTTGACCCCGCGGTCGCGGATGTTCACGAACTCTGCATCCGTTGGATAAAGGATCGAGAAGACCTGGTTGCGCAGAGCACCATCCTCATATCCAAACATCTCTGCGAACGCGATGTTGCAGTCTCGTATCACCCGGTTTTCTGTCACCACCAAACCGATCGGGGCATAGGTAAACGCCAGTTCACCAAAGTTTCCCTGATCGAAGCAATCGTTGATACGTATTTCCACTATCTTGTCCCATGCCGCACTCTCCCCGATGATACGCTCACACGTAAAACGACGGGGTGCAACGGCACAACAACCGGTCCTGTCGATCTCGGAGGATATCATGAATACACTAAAGCGGCTTATTGCCACATTTGCCACATCGCTTGCCCTGACCGGGGCAGCGTGGGCGCAAGACCCTATCAAGATTGCGCTGGTTCATGGCTTGTCCGGTTCCAGCTTTGAAGCTTTTTCCAAACAGGCACAGACCGGGTTCGAACTGGGGCTGGAATATGCCACCAAAGGAACGAACGCGGTCAATGGTCGCCCTATCGAGGTGATCATCAAGGACACGCAGTTCAAACCCGATGTTGCGCGCGCGGTTCTGGCCGAGGCCTATGGCGATGACGAAGTCTTGTTGGCGGTAGGTGCCACTTCCTCAGGAGTGACCAAGGGCATGCTGCCCATTGCCGAGGAATACGAAAAGATCCTGATTGTGGAGCCTGCGGTTGCAGACAGCCTGACCGGGCCGGACAGCAACCGCTATGTCTTCAAGACCTCGCGCAATTCATCAATGGATATGCAGGCTCAGGCGATCGCATTGCAACCTGACGAAAACCTTTTCGTTGCCACGCTTGCCGAAGACTATGCCTTTGGCCGTGACGGTGTCGCGGCGTTCAAGGCCGCATTGGATGGTACCGGTGCCACCGTCGTCACCGAGGAATACGTACCCCAAGGTACGGCCGATTTCACAGCCGCAACCGAACGCATGTTTAACGCATTGAAGGATCATGAAGGTCGCAAGGTTATCCTGGTGTACGTTGCCGGAGGCGGTGATGCGCCCGGTAAAATTCAGGCACTGGACCCAAACCGTTATGGCATCGAGATTTCGATGGGCGGCCATATCCTGCCAGTGCTGCCAACCTACAAACGCTTTCCCGGCATGGAGGGTGCGGTCTACTATTACTACGAAGCCTACGACAATCCGGTTAACAAATGGCTGGTTGAGACCCATCAAGAGCGTTTCGATGGCCCACCGGATTTCTTTACCGCCGGTGGTATGTCTGCAGCGCTTGCCGTGGTCAAAGCACTTGAAACCGCAGAAAGCTACGAAACTGACGACCTGATCGCCGCTATGGAAGGTATGTCCTGGGATACACCCAAAGGCGAAATGACTTTCCGTCCCGAAGATCATCAGGCGCTGCAATCCATGGTGCATTTCAAGATCCGCGTGGATGACGCCGTTGATTGGGCCATCCCGGATCTGGTGCGCATCATTGAAGCAGACGAGATGGACATCCCCGTCGGTCGCGACAACAGCCAGTAAGACATCCTCAGCTCCACTCTTGTCAGAGTGGGGCACGGACATTTGAATATCAGGCGGATCCGATGCCCTCCCCTTCCCTTTCCACACGTAATCTGACGATCCGTTTTGGTGGCCATGTCGCTGTCAACGCAGTCACCTGCGATTTCCACGCCGGCGAAACCACTGTGATTGTCGGTCCCAACGGTGCAGGCAAGACGACCTATTTCAACCTTGTTTCCGGTCAGTTGAGCGCAAGTTCGGGCAGCGTGATCAAGGGCAAGAGCGACATCACACGTTTGTCTCCCGCCGCCCGAGCGCGCAGCGGCATTGGTCGTGCCTTTCAACTGACGAACCTGTTTCCACAACTTTCCGTTCTGGAAAACATCCGGCTTGCCGTTCAGGTACGTGCAGGTGCGGGTTGGGGTCTATTGCGCTCCGCCGCTGCATTGACCCATCTGCGCGACAAGGCCCAACATTATCTTGATGCCGCACAATTGGGGGCAAAGGCGGCCATGCCTGCCGCCGCGCTTCCCCATGGGGATCAACGCAAGCTGGAAGTTGCCCTTTTGATGGCCATGGAACCCGACATCTATATGTTCGACGAGCCCACTGCAGGCATGTCACTCGATCAGGCTCCGGCCATTCTTGAGTTGATCGCCACCATCAAGGCAGACCCAACAAAGACCGTATTATTGGTTGAACACAAGATGGACGTGGTTCGCGCCTTGGCCGATCGCATCATCGTGTTGCACAACGGCGAATTGCTTGCCGACGGAGCACCGGCAGAGGTGATGGACAGTCAGATCGTACGCGATGTCTATCTCGGCACCGCAACGGAGGAGACCGCATGAACGTCCTGCTTTCGATCCGCGACATGAAAACCAGCATTGGACAGTATCATGTGCTGCACGGGGTCACCTTTGATGTCCGCGAAGGCGGGGTTTTCGTATTGCTGGGCCGTAACGGAGCGGGCAAAACGACGACCCTGCGGTCGATCATGGGCTTGTGGCAACCCTCGCCCGCCTCCATCACATTCAAGGGTCAGAACATTGCCGGTATGACCACAGCCGACATTGCCCGTTTGGGCATCGCCTACGTACCCGAGAACATGGGGATTTTTGGCGGTTTGACGGTTCAGGAAAACCTCATCCTCGCCACAACGAAAGGCAGATTTGACCAGATCCGCCTGCGTCGAATCTATGAGTTGTTCCCCGCGCTCGAACAGTTTTGGTCTAAACAGGCATGGGCGCTCTCAGGCGGGCAAAAACAGATGCTTGCCGTCGCCCGTGCCATTATTGAACCCCGCGATCTTATCCTTGTCGACGAACCGACCAAGGGGCTGGCCCCGTCCATCGTTGCGGCCATGGGCGAAGCGTTTCGAGAGATAGCTCTGACCACTACAATCCTGCTGGTGGAACAGAATTTCAATTTCGCTCGCAGCCTTGGGCGTGACATGGCTGTCATCGATGATGGACATGTTGTGCATCGCGGGACCATGGCGGATTTCGCCGCTGACTCAGATTTGCAAGGAAAACTGCTGGGGCTTTCGGCATGAGAAATTCCATGGACACAATATCAGATACGCTGGGCCGGTTCGGCGGTGTCTACTTGCTGCCGCTGGCATTGGGGGCTGTGGCCTTTATCCTGATGGGTGCCCCTTCGTCGTGGGTAACCCTGACCATCGCAGGGCTGGCAATGGGGATGATGGTATTTCTGATGGCTTCCGGACTCAGCCTGGTTTTCGGGCTGATGGATGTCTTGAATTTTGGTCACTCCGCCTTCATCAGTTTTGGAGCATTTGTCGCGGCAAGTATTCTTGCCGGTCTGAGCGGGTGGTTGGAAGGCGGTTGGTTCCTGGCTTCTGCTGCCCTCGCCTTGGCGCTGCTGGGGTCAATCGCATTTGGTCTTGCGGCGGGGTTGTTCTTTGAAACCGTCATCATACGCCCGGTTTACCGCGACCACCTGCGCCAGATTCTGATTACCATGGGCGCGTTGATCGTGTCAGAGCAATTAATCCTCGCTATCTGGGGCGGCACCCCTTTCACGGTAGCGCGCCCGACCTTTCTTGAGGGGGCCTGGATCATCGGGGATGTCAGTATCGAAATCTACCGGGTATTTGCCTTTGTTCTTGGATTGTCCGTCTTTGTCGGGTTGATGCTGCTTCTGAACCGCACGCGCATCGGATTGCTCATTCGTGCAGGCGTGGAAAACCGCGAAATGGTAGAGTCGCTTGGCTTTAAGATTAACCGTTTGTTCATCGGCGTGTTCATGCTTGGATCCGCCCTGGCAGCATTGGGCGGTGCCATGTGGGCGGGTTACGAAACATTGATCACCCCAGCACTAGGTGGCGAGATGATGATAGTTGTGTTCATTGTCGTCATCATTGGCGGCCTGGGCTCTATCGAAGGGACGCTATTGGGAGCGATCATTGTAGGACTGACGGCGAATTATGTTGGGTTCCTCGCTCCCAAATTGGCACTTGCGTCCAACATGATCCTGATGATGGCCATTTTGATGTGGCGGCCCAGCGGCCTGAAACCAGCGGTCAAGTGAGGCAGATATGAAAGACTCATTCGGCACCGTAACCGTCAAGGCCACGATGTTGGTCATTGCCGCCTTGCTACTCTTTGCGCCCTTTCTGTTTCAGGACATACGCGCCCTGGAAGTCGCTGCACGCATATGTATTTTCATCGTTCTGGTGGCCAGCTTTGATTTGCTGATCGGCTATACCGGTATCGTCAGTTTTGCCCATACGATGTTTTTCGGCTTTGGCGCATATGGGTCGGCCATCGCTCTAAAGCAGATGGGTCCAGGATGGGACGCGGTCGCCGCTGGTACCATTGCAGGGATCGCCGTATCGCTTGTCGTGGCGACAGCGATCGGATTGGTCAGTCTTCGGGTCAAGGCAATCTTCTTTGCAATGATCACGCTTGCGGCCGCCTCGGTCGTTCTGGTTCTGGCATCGCAACTCAGCCAGGTTACAGGTGGCGAGGACGGGATCACCTATCGAACTCCCGAATTGTTCAAAACCGCGACCAAACTGGCGGTGGACGAGGATGGCAAGGTGTTGCGCTGGTTTGGCGTCAAATTGAACGGCAAACTGGCTGCCTATTACTTTGTCTTTGCCACATCGCTGCTGCTGTTTCTTTTGATGTTACGTATAACTGTTTCGCCATTTGGCACCGTCTTGAAAGCCATTCGTGAAAACGAAGCGCGTGCCGAAGCCATCGGGTATCGTGTGGTTGCTTACCGCACCTTTGTTTTCTGCCTATCCGCCGTCGTCGCCTCTTTGGCTGGGTCTGTCTATGCGATCTGGCTGAAATACACCGGCCCAGACACTGCTTTGTCTTTTGCGATCATGATCGACATCCTGTTGATGGTGGTGATCGGCGGTATGGGTACCATGTGGGGGGCGGTGATCGGGGCGGTTTTGATGGTCATGGCGCAATACTACCTGCGCGATCTGATGGGTGCCGCCTCCGAGGCCGTTGCCAGTGTCGGCGTGCCGTTTCTGCCTGAATTATTGGCACCCGACCGGTGGCTGCTTTGGTTGGGCGTGATCTTTATCCTATTGGTATACTTCTTTCCGCGCGGGATCGCCGGGACGCTGATGGCCAAAGGAATACGCAAATGATGGAAGGGCGCAGTACCTTTGTTCCGGTCATGGACCATGAAATTCACGTCACAGAATGGGGCACACCCGGTGCCCCGGCATTGCTGATGATGCACGGGCTGGCGCGCACGGGGCGGGATTTTGACGAAATCGCCGCTGCGCTGTCAGACCAATATCATGTATTATGTCCTGACATGATCGGGCGGGGACTTTCGAGTTGGTCCGCCAACCCCGCCGCAGAATACCGGATCGAATACTACACCGGGATCGCTTCGGATCTGATGGATCATTATGTCATCGACCGTGCTGCATGGCTGGGCACCTCGATGGGTGGTCAGATCGGCATGCGGTTGGCATCCGGTCCTCACAATGACCGGCTATCTTGCCTTTTGATCAATGACATTGGCCCAGAAGTCCCCCAATCGGCAATCGAACGTATCTTGTCCTATGTTGGCAATCCCCCGCATTTTGGCAGCTTTGCACAGGCTCAGAAATGGTTACGCAGTGCCTATGCACCCTTTGGCCCCGCCCCGGATACTTTTTGGGAACGTCTGACACTGACCTCTTTGCGACGTCGCTCTGACGGGCGGCTGACGCTGCATTATGATCCGGCAATTGTCGAGCAGTTGAAAGATGCAGCAGAAGAGCTGACATCCTGGGACCGTTGGCAAAAAATCGACACAGCAACCCATATCATCTTTGGAGCAAAGTCGGACCTACTGACTGCCGAAATCCTGGCGAGAATGGTAAAATCAGGCCCGTTTCCAGGCAAAACAGAAATCAGTGACTGTGGTCACGCGCCGACATTGTCACGGCCTGCCGACATCAACTTGGTGCGCAATTTACTGCGAAATTATGATCAGTGAGATTGCAGGGCACCGGGTTCCTTTTCAGTAAATGTGAAGCAACACCGCTCCAAAGGACACCCGCGCTGACTCCGGCTTATCCGCCCTCATCAATTCGCGGCAAAAACCAGGCAGCAAGACCCGCAAGAGGCAGGAAGGAACAGATCCGGTACACCGTTTCCACGTCATAATTTTCAGCAAGCAGACCCAGAAACGCAGCCGCAACACCACCAAGCCCGAAGTTTAGGCCATAAAACAAACCACCGATCAATCCGATACGATTGGGCAGAAGATCCATCGCGTAGATCAGAATGGATGCAAAGGCGCTGGCCATGATCAGATTGATCATGATCGTCAACACTCCGGTCCAGAACAGATCAGCATAGGGCAGCATCAATGTCAGTGGCAGCGGCCCGAGCACCGAAATCCAGATGATCCGGTATCGACCGATCCGGTCTCCGATAATACCTCCGATCAACACGCCCACCGCCGCCGCCAACAAGAAAACGAACAGCATCAACTGCGAGGCGGGGATGGACAGACCGAAACGTTCGATCAGGTAAAAGGTATAGAAAGACCGGAAACTTTCCCCATAAAAGTTCTTGGTAAACATCAGGAAAGTCAGCACAAACAGACCGATACCGATCGTCAGGTGCGTGTGGGTGGGTGCCTGAATTTCCGCTTTGCGTCGTGCACGCATTTCAAGAAATTCGGCACTGATCTGGCGCTGCTTACTGCCGATCCAAGCCAGCAGCAGCATTGCCAACAGAGCAAGGACAGCAAACCACGCAAGGCTGGGCTGCCCCCAGGGCACAACGATGAATGCGGCAAACACCGGTCCAAGCGCCCCACCTGCCTGTCCGCCAACTTGGAAAATTCCTTGCGCAAACCCTTGCCTTCCCCCCGCAGCGTATCTCGCCATCCGCGTCGCCTCAGGGTGGAAAATTGATGAGCCGATACCAATCAAGGCCACCGAAACGAGGATCACCGCATAACTATGGGCATAGGCGAGGCTGACCAGCCCGGACAAAGTAAACATCATTCCTACGACAGGGGAATAAGGGGCCGGGTATCTGTCCGTCACCATGCCCATCACCGGTTGCAGCAGGGCACCTGCAATCTGGAAAGTCAGGGTGATCATGCCAATCTGGAAGAAATCCAGTGCGTAGGTTTCCTTGAGAATAGGGTAAGACGCCGGAATCAGTGATTGCAGCAAATCGTTGAGCAGATGCGTAGACCCCAGCACAACCAAAACAGAAAGATAGGTCCTGGATCGAATTGCAGTCGTCATAGCGAAAGGTCTTTCGGATTTGTGCGGTCAATCGCCACTTGAAACAATTGCGCACAGGATGCTGGAAACTGCAATGGCTGCAGCGCGATAATGGCCACAGCAGATCTGGTTCATAGCGTCCTCTGTCAGTTATGTGGCGTGTGCATCGACAGGTATTCCGGCCCGAAAAGTGCACCGAGTTTCGCGCTGCTTCTTTCCGTCTCTCTTGAGACTGACATGAATACAGCCCAATCGAGCAACGTTACATGATGCGCTTCTCACCCGCCTCAATCCGCGCTGACACCAGGTTTTCGCGTGGGGGCAACGGACAGACGGCAAAGGGTGTAAAGGCGCAAGGCGGGTTAACGGCCCTGTTGAAATCCAGAACAACACTGTCTTGCGTCACCTCCTCGCCAAAGAGGAATCTGGCCTTTTCATAGGTGTCGTCCAGTGAAGTCATATCACGAAATACAAATTGCGGACGCTCGGGCGTGCCATAGGTCGCAAGCATCGACATCGCCTGCCCGACCACGTCGAAATGTGCGACGTAGCTAATGCTCGCGCGGTTCGGCAGGCCTGCGATCGTATCGATCGTTATTTCCATTGGCGGGTCCAGCTTTTCCAACCGGGCAGTGATGCGCAAGGAGGGGTCCAACGGAAAAGAAGGGAGTTTTTCGGTCGTGGCAAGCGCCGCAGATTCCTTGTCGCGAATGCGCAAAGCAAGTTGTGTGCCCGCCCGCGAGATTTCCATGATGAACCGGCCAATCTCAAGCTCGGGGTTCCCCTCACCGCGAAAGACCAGGTTTTCTTTGCCACCAGCGGGCAAGAAACTTGCTGAATAATCTGGGTGCAGTGTCACCTGACCAAAATGATCGGGCGCATTAACCAACTGCACGTCATTCTCAGGCAATGCACCCAATGTATAGGTGCCAACCGAGATTGGCCAACGCCCGATCAGGTTCAGCCATCCGCGCACATCGGTAAGTTTTGCCATACGGGTCTGGCGCCATGCTTCATGAGCGCTGGCAAAATCGGCGATAGGGTTCATAGGTCACTCCGGACGTTATCATGGGTTTGATCCCACTCTGGTATGCGCGGGATCGAGTCAAGCAAACTGCGCGTATAAGTATGTTGAGGGTTTGCCAGAACAGACCGGGTCGAACCTGCCTCTACCACTGTGCCGCGCTCAAGGATCACTATTTCATCGCATAGCGCGGCAACGACGGCCAGATCATGTGACACAAAGAGTAACGTCGTCTGGCTGGCAATCTCACGAAAAAGCTCGACAATGCGTACCTGCGTGGAAAGGTCCAATGCGCTGACAACTTCATCAGCAAGGATCAGCCTCGGCTCTGACACGATGGCACGAGCAATAGCGATCCGTTGCCGTTGACCGCCTGAGAACGCGCTGGGGTATCGGTCGATTGCATCTTCCGGCAGGTCGACAGCCGCGAGCGCCCGCTTCACTCTTGAGGCATTCTGATCAGCGATGCCAAGAGAATTAAGAGGTTCTGAAATGATCGATCTTACCTTCTGGCGTGGATCCAGCGATGAATAGGGGTCTTGGAAAACGGGCTGCACTGCACGCCGATACCCTTTCATCAAGATGCGGTTGCCAATGTCCAGCGGCGCGCCCTCGAACTGGATCGCGCCCGAAGAGGGCTTCGCCAACCCCATCAAAAGTTTGAGGATTGTAGACTTGCCTGATCCAGATTCCCCGACCAACCCGACAGTGCGACCGCTGGCAACCGAAAAGGAAACCTCATTCAGAACCTTGTTTCCGCGCGTATAGGAAAAGCAGACTTTGTTGAGTTCGAGCAAATTCATCATATATCCTGTAAATAGGAGTCAAAGGTGCGGGCGGCCTCCATCAGGCCTTGAGAATACGGGTTGCTAGGAGCCTCGAAAACCTGACGCGTCGTCCCTTGCTCAACCACTTCGCCAAGCCGAAGCACTGTCACGTCATCAACGATAGACGCCACCACCGGCAAGTCATGACTTATGAAAAGAAGTGACATGCCATAGTCCCTAACCAGCCCGTCCAAAAGCTTTAACACTTCGGCCTGGGTGGTCACATCCAGTGCCGTTGTAGGTTCATCAGCAATCAGCAATTTCGGGCGACAGGCCACCGCCATGGCGATTGCAACGCGCTGGCGCTGACCACCGGAAATTTCATGCGGATAGCGGTTTAACATCAGTTTCGGCTCTGGCAGGCGCACTTGCTCCATCAGGGAGAGCACTTCGTTTCGCACTGCTTCACGGTTTGTCGTCTGTCCTTCACGTCGGAAACGGCGGCGCACCGGCCAGCCAATTTGGTCCCCTATCTTCATTAGAGGATCGAGGGCAGTCAGCGGTTCTTGAAACACGACTGCGACATCGGATCCCCGCATCCGGTTTAATGCCTGATCTGGAGTGCCGATGATTTCCTGCGCGCCAATGATGACCGATCCTGAAGCCGTAATCGCAGGCGGCAGAAGTCCCGTTGCCGCAAGGGCGGTCAGCGACTTGCCAGAACCAGATTCCCCGATAAGTCCCATCCGCGCGCCTTCCGGAAGGGAAAAGGATACATTCTTGACCAGTTCTTTCTCAGCGGTCCTGATCGACAAATCAACGACGGTCAACAAATCGCTCATCTCTCGTTCCTCCGTGTTGGATCGGCAATGTCGCGCAAACCGTCCGCAAACATGTTGGCACCAATAACCAACAGCACCAATGCAACACCCGGTGCAATGGCACCAAGCGGCGAAGTATAAACTGTCCCTTGTGCTTCCTGAAGCAATCGACCCCACGACGTATTCGGAAGAGGCGCACCCAACCCCAGATAGGACAACGAAGCCTCTGCAATGATCGCCATGCCGAACTGAAGCGCAAAGTTCACTGCAAGGAAGGGCCAGATATTAGGCAGTACATGCAGCCATACCAACCGCACCCAGCCCGTCCCGGCACAACGGGATGCCGTGATATAATCATTTTGTAGAACCCGTTTGACCAATATCCGAGTCAGCCGAGCGACAATGGCCGACATCGCAATTCCTAACGCAAGCACAGCGGTCCAGAGGCTTGGCTGGGGGCTGGCCGCGACAACCAGCATGGCCAGCAACAACACCGGAAAGGCAATCAGAATGTCAAGGACCGCAGCAAGCACATCGTCCCAAACGCGGGTCGCAAATCCCGCCAAAAGACCTATTGTCACGCCAATGAAAGCGCCCAAGGCAACAGACCCGATACCCACAATCATTGCGATACGCGAGCCGACCATAATCTGGGTCAATGTATCACGTCCAAGCCGGTCAGTGCCCAACCAATGCGCCAGCGAAGGTTTTTCAAGGCGCAGTCCGACCAGATCAAGCGGATCATATGGTGTCCAGAACAGGGTCAGCACCGCGATGAACAGATGCGCACCGACCAGAAGCAGGCCGCATCTGAATACCCATGAACCCTTGGGCCTTTCCGGGTTGTGCGCTACGTCGGTTGCATCAGTCATTGCATCAACCCTTTTGATTGCCGCAAACGTGGATCAATAATCCGTTGCAGCACATCAGCTAGAAAGCCGACAATCAGAACCAACAGCGTCGAAATCATCAAAACTCCCTGAATATTCGGATAGTCACGCTGTTCGATCGCGGTAAGCAACATCGACCCAAGTCCGGGCAAAGTGAAAACCCGTTCGATCACGACCGCGCCCAGGAAGGCTGTGCTCAGTTCGATCCCGAGAATTGAAATCACCGGAATTGATCCATTGGGCAGTCCATGTCGCATGAACGCTTCTGGAAAACTGGCACCCATTGCACGCGCTGTACGCATGTAATCGCTGCCAAGCACATCCAAGGTTGCCGAACGCACATAACGCAGCTGTGAGGCGGCAATGATCAGCGCGATGGTGATTGCAGGCAAAACCAGACTGGTTAACACGCTGCCCGGCTTGTCCCAACCGCTAGCGGGATAACCTCCAGAAGGCAGCCACCCCAGTTTGATCGAAAAGACCAGAACTAAAAGTATGCCCATCCAGAACGCTGGCACCGCCAGTCCGACCTGAGAGATAACCGAGATGACCTGCGCATACCAACGATCGGTATTGACACCTGATATGATGCCAAGAGGTACAGCAATCATCATGGACAGCATGAACCCGATCAATGCAAGTGGAATGGTAACGGTCAGACGTGCGCCGATCTCATCCAATACAGAAGCATTGTTCACAAACGAAGTGCCCAGATCAAGCCGGAACATGTCTGCCAGAAAGGAGGCGAATTGTTTTGCAATTGGCAGATCCGACCCTACCTGCGCCCTTGCTGCTTCGATTTGTGCCTGGTCGGCACCAACTGAAAGCAATGCAGCAGCCGGATCACCTGGCAGCAGGCGCAACAACAAAAACAGCACCAGAGAAGCAACCAGCAACGACATTATCAGAATTGCGGTACGACGCATCAGATAGTTAAGAATATCGAAGTTCCTTCTATTAAGGCCGCCCTGGATCTCTGGCGGACAGCCGCCAGAGTCCTTGTTCAACCCAAACTGTTATTTTGCCTTTTTTATGTCGTAGGCAAAGAACTGCGAATTGAGAGCATTCCGCGGGTAACCTGTAACATTCGAAGACGACACCAGGATGATCGGATTCAGAAACAGCCACACGCCCGCCGCATCCTCGGCAATCAGCTTGTTGGCTTGCGTGAGCTTTTCAATCTGCTCTGCTTCGGTTGCCATGGTTTCGGAATCGGCAATCAGTTTCACAACCTCGGGGTTGTTGTAGCCAAAATAAAAGTCAGGATTGCCGTAAAATCCTATGTCACGGTGGTTTACATGAGTAATCAGCGTGCCCTGAAAATCGCGTGCTTTGTACACTTTGGTAAACCATTCATTTGGCGTTATGAGATTGATGGAAAGATCAATGCCAATCTCGGCCAGGTCGCGCTGCAGGATCTGGGCAACAATCTGATGGGGCTCGACATTCGGTGTTTCGAGCTGCATTTTGAACCCGTCTTTATACCCGGCTTCTTCCATCAAGGCTTTGGCACTTTCGGGGTCATATGCATCAACCGCATTCAGATCGACAAACCAAGGATCAGTGGGCGGTACGAAAGAACCGATCAAGGTACCATGGTCACCCCAAACGGCATTAAGCAGGCGGGGTTTGTTAATGGCGCGGCTGATCGCCTTGCGTACACGTTTGTCACTGAATGGTTCGACGCTGACATTCAGCGAAAAAACCTCACGGCTTGTTGATGTCCCTTCTGCGATGGTGAAATTGGGATTGTTGGCGAACTGTAGCAATGCATCAGGGCTACCCACTTCAGTCGAAATGTCGATTGCGCCTGTCAACAACGCATTGTTCATCGCCGTCGGGTCGCTGAAATAGCTAAAGGTCACACCTCCGTTTGTTGGAGCATCGCCCCAATAATCAGCAAAGGGTTTCAATACCACCGAAGCACCGCGTCGGAAACTATCAAGGTAATATGGCCCGGTTCCGTCCGCCGTACTGCTAAGGTCGCCAGCGCTATCATTGACAATGAAAATATAGCTTAGGTTGTATGGCAAGGAGATCGAAGGCTCTGAAATGGTGATCACGACCGTCGAGTCATCTGGCGTTTCGATTGACGTAATCGACGACAACGAACGCTTGCGAGCACTTTTCGATTCTTCAGCGCGAATACGTTCGATACTGAACTTTACATCTGCTGCAGTCAGCGGTTCACCAGAATGGAAAAGAACGTCTGGTTGCAATGTAAAGGTGTAGGTCTTGCGATCTTCGCTGATGGTGAAATCGCGCGCCAGTTGCTTGACCACGTCACCGGCATCAGTAAGCTGAAACAAGGCCTCGTAAACGTTGCCATAAAAGGCTTGTTGTATGCCCTGGACGCCGATGGAACTGTCAAAAGTCAGCGGCTCGGCCATTGAACCCACTGTAATCATGGCACCCGGGTCATAATCCGCAGCGCTCGCCGTGCCGCCTGCATATATGGCAGCAGCGGACACCGCAGCAGCGCGGAGCAAGGCCACAAGGTTGGAAACTCCAAATGTTGTCATTATTCTATTTCCCCTGTTGTTAGTTGGTTTTTCCTTGATCCCGCACAGTTTCCCAGCTGGCGAAGGATCATTCCTATCTGATACAAGATCTCTCCTGTTGAGAGGCCTTGCCGTCAAGTTATTGATCTGAGTAAACTTTTATCCCCCTCGCACCTTCTATCTTGGGTATTTGACTGTATTTCGTCCTGGCCAATCCACCTCACTTTCAATTCGCTTGCCTTTCAGGATTGCAGCCGCCCAAAACCCAAGGCATCCAAGCAAACGTTCAAAGACGGTGAAAACAATAAAGCCCGACGTCACGCAGCCGCGACGAAAATTCCATAGGCTCATTCAGGTCATGGTGGCTCTCTGATGTAAATCGATCGAATAACGCGCCTGGCTCAGGCTCACACCACCAGGACACGAGGAACCGATTACCAGGGTCGGCTGAGCGTTTCACCACATGTGACACCTGCTTGATCTGGTCTTTGATAGGTCCATCGTAGACGACAATTACCGTCCATTTTTCACCATTTTTTCAATGATTCATCTAACTATTGGGTCATTTGAATGAATTTTTGACGATCTTGCGGTGTTTTGATCTATGATTTGGGATTTCCCTTAATAGGTGAGAATCTTGCTCGTCGCGGTTGGGCACAACCGCCAGGCCGACAAGCACGCGATCAGGGTTTGATTGCCGCGGTTCAGAACTTGTTCAGCCCGCATCATCCAGCATTTCGCGATCCGGCAAATCCCTGAGCGTTTCAAGCCCAAAGGCAACAAGAAACTGGTCGGTTGTGACAAAGGTATAGGGTGCGCCACGCTGCGGACTACGGGGCCCACTGGCGATCAAATTGCGTGCTTGCAAACGGGCAATCAAGTCCCGGTTGATTTTTTTCCCAAAAATATCACGCAAACCTTCACGAGTGATCGGCTGGTGATAAGCCACGGCGGCCAGCACGGCGACATCGAACTCTTTCAGATCGAGGTTTTGACCACCAACATCTGCCGCCGCACGTATCACCGAGGCATAAGCCGGACGTGTACGCATCAACCAACCGTCTTCAACCGCTGTAACCATGTAAGGCCGGTCTGCAAGTTCCGCATTAAGATCTTCGATCAACAGATCAAGCGCTGCACCCTTGCCTACCACACGCGCCAGATCCTTACGTCCCACTGGCGAGGCTGAGGCAAATAAAACCGCTTCGACCCGGCGTATCCAGATCTGCCAACGCTGCGCATCCGACAACTCTGCCAATTCTCGGTCGATGTCGGTCAAAACAGGTAAATCATATGCAAGGCAATTGGTCAGATGCGCCAACATAGCCTGTCACCGCTTTTCTCCGGTCGGTGAGGGCGCAGTCGACCAGAGCGCTAATCCTGTTATTGGCAGCTTGAAAGTAAGGCATCATATATCCCGTCTGGCCGTCTTAATTGCTAGTTATTTTGACCGACCTTGTCAAAACCTGCATCATACACTGCAGTCTCTGTTAACTCTTGTTCCCCGATATTCGGATGCAGGCATCATATGTCCAGCGGCGACCCTGTAACGCCCATCCGATTTCCGGATTTAATGACTGTTCGGCAGGTCGCGGCAAATTGGCCTTGTCCGAGATAACCCTATGGTCACAGATGCCATATTGAAAGATTCACGTGCCGCAATGTCCCCTGAACAGGGTCATCGCAACGCGCCGAAGAACAATCAGATCTTGTCCCGAGCACGGCTGTTACAGGAAAACCAGAAAAAAACAGACATCCTTTGGCACGCCCCGGCTGTCAAAAGGTTCCGCCAGCTTGCACCCATCCGCTCACCAAGCGGAATATTGGCCACGGAAACCGCAATTTCCGTGGTTGCCACACCACCATGAAGCGCCATGCCAATACGTCCTTCTGACAACACAGCAGCACTTTCAGGCGTCAGCTCTGCTATCATCTGCACCTGACCAGCTTGAGCGGCGCGCAAGGTATCGCGGTGTTTGGTCACCTGTCCGTGCAACCGAAACGGACGATCCGTCATGCGACGGATCAGCATGCTTACTGGAGTGCCTGGTGGCAGATGCGCAACGCGAGGCCGTGGCACGGTAAAATGCACAAGATATTGGGTCGCGGAGTCGGACAACACCTTCATGATTGGGACGGACGCTCGGGCCTGGGTACCCAACGCAATCGGGCGCAGCCGGTGGATTGTTCCCGCCACCGGGGCCAGCAAACGCGGTGCATTCAGCAAAAGCGACAGCTGCGCGCGTTCCATGATATCCGCCTCGATCTCTTGCATGATCTTGTCCATCCGGTTGCGCAGATCGACGTTGGTCTCAAGCTGCTGGCTCCGCTCATCGAGCGTAAGCGTTGTGAGCCGCGCCTCAAATGAGTTCATCCTTGACGCAAGAGCAATGGCCGCTTCAACCTGACGGATTTTCTGGGCGTCGGTCTGAGGCCGTATCTGTAGCAATAGACGGTTGTGTTTGGTGGCCACATCCAGCTGATCCTGCAGAACCCTTCGTTCGGCCGCAATCCTGTCTTGGGCAACCTCAGCCCTGGCGTGCAGATCGTGGCAGGCGCCCAAGCTGCTTTCAGCGGCAAGGCGTGTCTCTTGCGATAAATCGTTGGGCAACAGGTCTTCTAGCGGCGTTTCACGGCTGTCATGGTGCAGACATTCGCGGGTGATGCCCGCAACAAGGATGCCACGGTCAAGGTCTTCCAACCGCTCTTTGATTTTCTCGCGGTCCAAAGTCGCCAGCGTTTGACCCGCATCGACATGATCACCCTCAGTGACAAGCACCGCCTCCAGAGTCACGCCAGCAGGCAGTATTATGGGGACAGGATCCGCTGCAGGGACCAAAGCACCCTGATAGGTCTGACGTGACGGCACGGAAATCAGCTGTGATCCAACAAGGATGCCCATCAGCAAGGTGAACAAAAGTAATGCGGTCCATATCAACCACAGCACCGCTGACCAGCCCAAGGACCGTGCCGGACAATGGGCAAAGCCGCTTTCATCACGCCGTATTATCATCGACGCGCGCCCCTTTTGTCTTGCGTGGATCAAAGGTGGGCACCTTGACCGTGATTACCCGTTGGCCGTTTTCGCTGCTGCTGTCGACGGAGTCGGCCCCACGCATCACCGTTGCCAAGGGCGAAACCCTGGTTACATCATCGCCTGCCTCTGCCTCGATCCGGGCTCTTTCCAATGCTGCCGAGGATAAAACAGGATCGGAATCGATCATGCGAAGTAAGCCGTAGTTTTCGAAATGCTTGAATTCAAAGGTGATGTTTTGATCCTCAAGTCCGCTCACGGTCTGGCAAGAAAACGCCAGAAGTTCGCTACAAATCAGGCCGACATTGCGACGGTTGGCTTCATCTCCGGGACGTTTGAACAGATTACGGCACCACAAGATAAGATGTTCCTCAAGGGAAAGGGCGCGCAGAGCAACCAGACGCGACCATCCGTTCGAGATTTTTTCGCGCACTTCTTGTGCGTCGCCAAAATCCACCAACCTCCCCTCCTGTAAAACCATGATTTTATCGCACATTTCCAGCAAGGCGCGGTTGTCTGTGATCAACATGAAGCTTCGACCCAGGCGGACTTCCTGCGCAATCTTGCTACAAAGTGCGACGACAAATGCATCCGAAACGCCGTCTTCCGGCCGATCCATCAAATAGACCGAAGGCGACAACAAGAACGCCCGTGCCATCGCCAATGCTCGTCTTTTCATGGCCGGTAGCCGGGTTGCATCTGGCGTGTCACAGATCGCTTGGGCATCCTCCACCGAGAACACCAGTTGTTCCAGATGCTGTTGACCACGCTGCAAGGCGGCCCCCTCGTGAAAACAGGTCAGGTTGTCCTGTCCTGAAGACGGCAGCAGCAGCGGAACCTCTGGCATGAACAATATCGGCAGAGCTTGCAATTTGGCCTGTCGCGCCCAAAGCGGCGTGCCATTCAAGGTCACCTCACCACGCAAGGACATGCCCACGAGGTCATAGGGTGACGCCAGCGCCTGACACAGCAGGGTCTTGCCCACCCCGCTTGGCCCGGTGATGCCCACCACACTTCCGGGCGGCACCTCAAACGAGATATTCGACAAGAGACTGCCCCCGCCGGTCAAATGCACATTCAATCCAGAAACCCGCAGCCCCGGGGCATCTGGCGTTTCATTCTGGCTCAACACTTCGACCCGGTCCGACAACCCTGTAACCTGCCGTGCAGCGGGACCCTGTCCCATGATAAAACCTGCGAGCGCATCAGCAGACCACAGCGTAATCAAGGTCGCCCCCAACATCGCACTGCTGTTCAGCACGCCCATCGTGACCAGCGCACTGCTGGTTGCAACGACGGCCAGGACCGAAAGCCATGTAATCGCGCGGAGCAGCGGGTAGTGGAGCGCGGTGATAGCCGGCCGGGAGCGCGCCATTCGCAGACCACTCGGGTCGCGGCCAGCCAGTATCGCGACAGCTTCAGCTGTGTTGAAATCCCACAAGGGTTCGGGCAAATGTCTGCTGTCGCGCCACGCAACAAGTGCAGCCGACGCCGCGGCAAAAGCAATGCCAAGACCCAGAAAAGGGTGCACGAGGCATAGAACCAGAAACGCGAGGCACGCCATCCCAGCGTCTACTTTGCGCCCAGCACCTTCACGCAGGCTGCGATAGCCGGCTAATGCCTTGGCGTATCCGTATTCCAACAACAATGCCCCGGCCACAGTCACTACGCCGACTGCCCCCAACAATGGGGCCAACAGGGTGTCGCCCTGGGTAGCGACAAGATCACCCAGAAACATCGCCAGGATGGAAATCGACAACAAACAGACCGCAGCGCCGCTTTTGAACAGGAAAGCCAGAACATGCGCCGAACGTGGCAGCGCCCGGTCCTGAAAATGGGCAACAGGCTGGGCGACCGGGGATTCGGGCGAAGGCCCAGTTTCTGACGTATGACCCAGTTGATTGTCTTGTAGCATGATGACGGCCCTATCATAATTGCGACACCTAGATAGGGGAACGTGATTAACAAATTACTTTGCTTATTACTTACTTCTGCAGGTTTTTGCCTCGCCCTGGATCTGTTCCAATTTAATTAACCTAGAGCGGCTAATGGAAGTGTAGTTCTAAATTTCTACGGGCGGCCCATGGTTGAAATACCCAGATCGGGAAGATCACGCAGGAGTACTGGTTTCGGCTGGTTTACCTTGTCGGCTGCGGTAGTGTCCGTTATCGGCACCGTCGCTTTGGTCGGTTCAGCGGCGCGATCGATATTTCTCGCCCAGGAAGACATTACCACCATCATAGCCGGCGGGGATTTTGATGATTTGCCCGCCTTACTGCGGGGCAACGTCGCCGCTGCCACCACCAGTTCAGTAAGAAATGTACCAAGAAGAGAGAAGCCTCCACGCCAATGCGAAATGCCCCAAGACTGGTTCACCAAACAAGACCTGACAGCAACACGTGAGCCCGGTTATACCCTGCGGAACGAATACGTCAGCCCATACAAGCGCCGGCGCGGGTTTCTCAATGACCGTGAAATGCGTGCAGCAGAGGTCGCCTGGCATTACTTCGAAACTTACACTCAGGATTCAACCGGTCTGGCAAACTCCGTCGGCAATTATCCATCAACCACTCTATGGGATACCGCTTCTTACATTGCCGGTGCTGTCGCCGCTTATGAGCTATGCTTGATCGAAAAACCCGATTTTGACCGTCGCATGACCCAGCTTTTGACCACAATCAAAGGTTTGGATCTGTTCCGGGGCGAACTGCCCAACAAGGTGTATCATACTAAAACCGGGAACAAGGTCGACTACTCCAACAAACCCGGTGAAATAGGTTATTCTGCGCTTGATATTGGGCGATTGTTGGTATGGCTTCGCATTTTGAAGAACCGTTATACCTATCTCGGCAACACAGTCGATGCAGTGCTGCTGAAATGGGATTTCAGTCGTGTGATCGACGATGAGGGGCTGCTGTACGGGGCTTCGATAGACAAGGAGACCGGCGAAACAGTATATAATCAGGAAGGACGTTTGGGGTACGAGGAATATGCGGCCAAGGGCTTTGCTCTTTGGGGATTCCGGCCTGTGCTGGCCCACCGGGCCGAGCCGTTTCTGACCGCCTCCATGATGGGTGTGCCGGTGCCCTATGACGGGCGTGATCCACGCATTTTCCATTCCCAGAATTACGTTGTGACTGAATCATACCTGCAAGACGGGCTAGAGCTGGGATTTGATCTGCCCCATGACGATTCAACTCCTGAATGGCTGCATTCTGATGGTTGGCGCGCCGAATTTGCCGACAGGATTTACCGCGTCCAGGAAGCCCGCTGGCGCAAGACAGGTTTTATGACCGCCCGATCTGAACACAACGTCAAGGGGCCGCCATATTTCACCTATGACACGATTTTTTCAGATGGATACTCTTGGAACACCGTCACCCCACGCGGGGATTACGTGCCGGATCATGCCGCTGTTGCCGCAAAAGCGGCGCTCGGGCTTTGGGCACTGTGGGACACTGAATATACCGACGTACTTTATGACGCGATCATTGAACTCTACGACCCTGAAAATGGAATGTACGAAGGTCTCTATGAACGCGGACAAGGACGGGTTGAAATCTTTACCGCCAACAACAACGGCATCATCCTGACATCTCTACTTCATAAGGTGCAGGGCACGATCTTGACACCTTACACCGGCAATACCGAAGTCTGGTACACGGCCTACCGCGATCAGGATCTGCGCGAAAAACGCAGATACCCCGATCCGCCGCTTGAGGAAGACTGGCTTCCCGCGCTGCGGCACACCTTTCACAGAGGGAATGATTTCTGATGGCATACAAACATATAGCAACCGTATTCATGCTGGGGCTTCTCACCCTTGCGCCGCTGCGGTCACAGGCCCAGCAAGCGTCGAGCCCCCCTGACACCTTTGCCTCGGAGAATGCCATTCTCGACACGTCAATTCCTTTTGCCATTGGTGCCCGCGAAGCGCGGCAGGAATTGCGCGGTGCCTTTGGGTGGGCAACCTTCCAAGAAGGGCTGGTGGAGGGTGTCTATTTCCGGTTCGACCCAGACGGCTATGCCCGGTTTGCCCCGACGCCGCGACTGGATGAAGACGTGTTTGAAGTAATCTGCCGTCCGCGCACCCTGTCATGCATGGGAAGAAAGCAAGAGCTTTCTATGTTTCTCAATACCCGAGGGCAATTGGAACTGCGCATTGAGGGCACTCAGCCGGGAGATCAGTTTTTCATGGCTGAAGGATTGAACGAAATCCAGCTGCCCAACAGAATCTTGCAACCATTGGAAGACGGTCTGGAAACGCTTCTTGGCTCAGGCGGAGAATTGATCATGCGCCGCAACGAAGCCGAAGCAGCGCGTATTTCACTGGAAGGGTTCGGCGCGGTGGTCGCCTATCTGCGCTGGATCGTGGCGCGTCAGGATTACACCGTCCTGCCCCGTGGCTGGCCGGTGCCGGGTGCAGTCAGCAATGGTTCCGCCAACCTGACCCAGACCCCGGCCTGGCTCTCCCCTATGCCGCAGCCTATGGTCCCACAGGCAACGCAGACAACTGCCGATCCGGAATTGAATCGCGTCCGTGATGAGTTGAGCATGCTGCGCACGTTGTTGGCGCAAAGAGCACTTGGACCGGAAACCTCTTCGACGCAGGCCGGATCAGATAGTCGTCAGATGCCCGCCCCAATACCCGCTTATCCTGACACGACACAACGTATGGATGACATTCAAAGCGCGATTGGCAATCTTGAACGACAACTGGCCCAAGCACGCACACACCCCGGACAGCCCGCACCAGTTTATGGAGGTCCCGGGCTAGATACCTCGCCGAGACCAGACAATCTACCGGCAGAGGAGCAGCACACGACCACGGCAAATGGTAACGATATCGCGCGTCGGTTGGCCTATCTGATTTCGGAAATCGGGCTTGATCCGCGTGCTGCTGTCATGGTGCTGCAGCTCAGGGAAGGAAAATCAACCCAGGTTGGCGATCTCGCCACATCTGATCAGGTGGTGAGCGACATCATGGGTGAACTGCGCCAAACAACGCGCGACGTCGGCGTGGGAAACGGGGAAGCTCCCCAGGTCACAACGACAGACTATATGATCCTGTCGGATTATTTTTGTGCCATCATGAAGGAAAAAGCATTCTGCCCATAATTCACGATGCTTGACTCCTAAATTTTTCGCTATTTGCCCAATGCTTGACGTATTCTGGCGGCTTTTGGGTCATGGTTCTGCGCCATCTGAAAGGCATGACCCGTACTCTGTGCCCTTTGATTGCTGCCTGCTTTTGCTTGATCTTGATTGGATTGGCGATGGAACTCCCGCGCGCAACACATGCCGAAATCGGAAACGACATCAGCGCTTCTGGAAGTGCAATGTTTTATAATGTGACATCGCAGGGGCGGCTGCCTGTATGGTCAGTGACCTGCCGCGTGCCGTTGCGAGGATGTATTGCGCGCGCCAATGGGGCAGTGCTGCATCTGGATGCCACAGGCGCGCCTTGGCTTCTGGTCGCGCGATCCATCCAGGGCAGCTTGTGGATCCAACATCAAAACCTGCGCCGCAACGCGGATGAAATCACCTCGCGCCCGCTCAGCGATTTCGCCATCGGCGAATTGTCCCGTCCCGGTGCCGCGCTGCTTGCCGAAGAACCCGGCTTGCCCTCCATCCGCATTGCAACCACGGGAATAGATCATGTCGTCAGATATTTGCACTGGGTGGAAAGCGAAACAGCAAGAGTACTGCGCGATGCACGGTTATGGCCGGACAAAGGCACGTTGGAATTGAATGAAACAGAGGCCGCAGTACTGGATCGCTATCTGCAACGTGAGCTGATAGAGACCGCATCACCGCAATATCTGGTTCCTTCGACAAAACCCCAAATTGAATTTTCCATTCGCGGCCAGGGCGGACATTCCTTAACCCCCGACTCCTGAAAGTACCAACCAGGTGGCCTAGTTTTTCCGGTTGCGCCGCAACAACCGCAACTTCAAACGTGATAACGTATCTGGATCTGCAATGCCGGACATGATCAAGCCTTCGTCAGACTGGAATTTCAACAGAGCTGCTCGGCTTGTGCTATCCCACCCTGTGCCCGAGACATTGCCGAGATAACCTAGCAAAACCAAACCCAGTTTGGTTGCCCGAAGCGGATCTGGCACCCTGCCCTGGACCGGCGACGGTGTTAAGGCGGTCAGCGGTGCAACCTTTTTGGCTGGAGAAGAAACCGGTACCGGAACAGCGGCGGAGCGACTCTTGGAAGCGGGTTTCAAGGGCGTCTGCTTGTTTACGGAAGGTTTGACGGATTGCACTCTCTGCACTTTCGGCGTGGCCATTTTTATGTGTTTTTGGGCAGCCTCAAATGTTTCAGTATCTGACGCAGGCTGTTCGCCGGCGCCACTATAGGGCCCCTGCAAACACCTGGTATAGGGAACGCCCGAATGCCTGCCCAAGAGTTCAATCACCCCGAGTTCGATCAGATTGCGGGCAGCCTGTGCTTCGCTTTCAACTCTTTTGATGCGCAACGTTATCCCGGCTTTTGAGGCATTGATTGTGCCTTCAGAGCCGGTGCCCCAGTCACGCCCCACTACAACCATGGAATTGGCCACCGATGCGCCCGGCACAACCTGCCGGCTGGGATAGCGCACCAGATGCAGATCCACCGAAACGATCGATAACCGCCGCGCCGCATCGAACAGGCTGGTTTTGCCGCGATTTGGGAGCACTTCGATATCCACTTCATTTGTGTGAACATTGCGGTCAACCTGACTGATCGAGCCTCGGATATAGTAGCTGGGCTTGGGTTCTTTCTTGCGGTCCGATTTGGCAATCAGGAAATCGATCGCGCCATCCTTGCGAGCCAGCGCTTGATCCAGGAAAACATATGCACCGCTTCGGCGATTCATCTGGCTGATCGCGTGGATCAACATATCATTCCCACCAATCGGCAACTTATATGTCATGTCAGGAATGGCATTCGAAGACAAAATGACCTTGGGCCGCCTCGCCACGTCAAAGAGACCATCCATACAGATCAGCGCCTCGGTGAAAGATGTAATATTACGGATCGGCAAAGCATCCGGTTGGGCAGCATCCCGTGCCGTCCGGCTCAAGTCGGTCCCGCAACCCACAAGAGCGAGAACAAAACCGAAAGAGACAATGACCGCCTTCACAACAATGGCCCCTGAGCGATGTAGTGGATCGCTTCCAGAATGACCGCGTTGGTGTTCAAGGTCCGGATGTCGTTGGCCGTATCGGTCGCCGTGTACCAGCCAGCGGACCATCCGGCCTCCGTATCTCCAAGTTGGGGTACCAGTTTTCCGCGCAGATCGGTTGTATACTCAGTACCATAGAGCGCATTCCACGCAAAAACGGCTTTGAGGCTGACCGTGCGCAAATCCTCATGATGTTCGCCATCTTCGGTCAGTACGGCCCAGGGACGACCATCGCTGTAAACGGTATTATATAGAAAGCTGGGAGATCGATTGATATGGTCCTCTGACACCATGGTCGGCTGTCCGGTTTCATGAAACCGGGCTTCCTGCGCAAGGTAAACCCTGGCCGCCAGATGCTGTCCTTCGCTGTTTAACCCCATCTCGAGACCCTGGAGCATATATGGTTCGCTCAAGGTGGGGGAAATCGCCCCAAAACTGGTGCGACGGCGCAGGTCCACCGGCACGTCCACTCCCGACAGCGCTTCCCAGCGCACAGCGCGTGCTGCCGAAATCGCTTGCGTGACGTCCAGACCCCACAGTGCCATACCGCGTGCGGCATATTGTTCATATCCAATCCGGCCTTCCTGCAACAGGTCGATTTCGTTACCGACACGCAAAGCGCCCATCAGCTCCCCGCCTTCGCTGAGCGCCGCCAGATCCCATTCCTTCAGAAGCTCGCGCAGCGGAAGGCGCAGAGAGGGCACATGGCTTTCCAGCACACGAAACGCGATCAACAAGCGTCCAAGGTCGATGGCGGACCACCCTATTCCTGCAGGAGCGGGAGAGTTATCGTAATCCACCATTGCCAGGGAACGGGTGTCATAGGCCTTGTTGGGTAGTTTGCCATCAAACAAAGGCAGCGCGGCCATGCTCGTCAAAAATTGATCCGCCCGCCTGTCAAATTCCTCCTGGTCGATCACACCCAGATTGTAGGCGGAAACCAGCCCCAACAGATAGGATCCCTGATCCCAGAGCGTTGTTGAAGGGAACCCTGCAACAGAGGTGACAAGTCCCGTATCAGGGTCGGTGTTTTCCGCAATATATCGCCATGCCATCCGTGCCGCATCCATATCCATGGCGGAAACCGCACGGGGAGAAAGCGGAGACAATTCCGGCGCGGCAGAAAGGTTGATCATCCCGCTGCCTGAACGACGTGCAAATTGGGCAAGGCCATCTCCGGACACAGCAAGCGCTGCCGCCAGGATCAAGCCAATCAGAAACATCAAACTGCCGCGATGGGCCTTAAGTGAGGTTTGGAGTAGGGCCATGAACATCTATGTCCTCTGCTAGGGAAGAAGGAAAGGAAGGCACCTCTGGCTCTTGGTCAGGATGCCAAAACGCCGCCAACCCGATCCTACCCAGAGCCAGAGCGTTCCAACCCAGCCAGAACAAGTTGACTGCAATCAGGGGAAGACCGTAGTCAGGGTTTTCGAGCCAGAATTGGACAAAAGCGTAAATGGCGGCCAATGACATCAACCCAACAAGAAACAAATTGGGAGCAACGCGACGCAACATCAATGAAACCATCGGAGTTTTAGGCGTCGTCGGAAATTGGGGATGGCGTCCACGCAGCACCGAGGCAAAAGCCCGCAATTGCAGCGGCAAGGCAGTGATCGACCCAATCTGTCCTTGATGTGGGTTGTATCCCTTGCAGGTTACGGCCATCGCCATTTCATTAAATATCAGAACCGGCAATAGGTGCCTGAAAAATTCAGCAGAATATGCAGAGACCGGTGTCCATCCGGTAAATAGCACCAGCACTGGCGCCAGCATCAAGACCGGCACCCAAAGCATGCTGAGATAGGACCAAAAGGTCGCGGCATAATGCAGACGGTGCCGCCATCCCAAGCCACGCCCCAAAGCGGTCCAGATCGGGTTGGCCCGCAACATGATGTCCAAAGTGCCCCCAGCATATTTCAAACGCTGGGTGGCCCAGGCCTCCATAGACCAGGGGGACAACATCCGGCTTTCGACCTGAGGATGATAAACCGATTTCCACCCAGCCGTCCGGTCGCTGTGTAGCAGGATCGAGGTCATCAAATCCTCGGATACATGATACCGAAACGGTTGTAACTCCACCGCGGGCAACAGCAGCCCCGGCGTATCCTCAGTGGCGGGCAGGAAAGATGATTTGCGCCCCTTAAGTCGATCAATGCTCTGGCGTGACAAACGACACAGGGCAAATTTTAAGCGTAGGTACCAGGACAATCGCCAACGTCGTTGCAATTTTTCCAAATCCACACCTTGACGGGATAGAGCTGATCGAAACAACGCCTCGGTGCGGTGAATGGATCCGGCTCCGCAACAAAATGAGGCACCGTTCCGATTGCGCCGGCGTTGGATGACATCAAAAAACAAAACAGGGTCCGATAAAAACGGATCCACGCCAATTTTGTCGCGCCCGGTCAGCCATCGCATGCCATAGCCAAGTGCAGCAGCCCCTCGCGATCCAAAAAACGGGGCCAGGGCTGCCTGCCAGGAACGCCCCATCGGAATATCATAAAACCAGTGCGGGGTTTGGACCCACGCCACCCTGGGATCACGAAAATACCCAAGGGTATGTTCCAGAAAACCGGGAAAAACCCGGGTATCCGCATCACAGATGACCAGGAAATCACACCGCGACCGGAATAACGCCTGACGCAAATTGCCAGCCTTGAACCCACGGTTCCCGTCACGCCGCGCATAAAGTATGCCGGTGCGTCGCGCCAATTCAGCCATTTCCGATCGATCGCCATCATCGCAAAGCCAGATTTCAAGTTGCACATTCTCGGGGATTTCAAGGGCACGCAATGCCGCAATCGAGGGGGCCAGAATATCCTCGGTTTCATCAAAACTGGTCAGGAACACATCGACCTTGATCGGCCCCTCACCGTATAGTCCAGCTTCCGCCCGCGTGAGCGGCGGCGGCTTTTGCGGTGTATCATCTTCTCGCCAAATATCATGGAAAAACAATAGTGTACCCAGAAAACACAGGGTTTCAGCCAGGGCAACAACCACCGAAAACAACAGTGCGTCGGGATTAAGGGACGCGGTCCAGCGCCAATGCAGATAGTAAAGCGCAAAACTCACCGTCATACCCGCCAAAAACTGCCAAAGCATTTCGCGTTGCGCCGACATCGGAGATATCTGCGGCACGGGGCGATTTTCGTATCGTTGGAAATAAGGTCGGGGCATGATCCCTCCGGTTGTGGCAGGATTTTGATTAAGGGGTCGGCGTTAGATCCTCATGAATGAACTACCCTGGCCAAGGGCATGCATCCGGCCTCATGCAGTATCTCATTCGATTAAGCTTCGTGACGCCGTGTCGACGGGGTCAATGCGGCAACCGCTGGCAAATCCGCAGCAACGGGACCGACTTGACCAAGAACACCTTTTTCGACCGCACCACCGGTGGCAAAACGGTGATCCACCGCCCAATCTCCGGACACGATCATGTGATCAACAAGGCCGCCCTGTTCCACTCGGGTATCCGCCCAGATGATACTGTTGCGGATCAAGGTTTTACCAGCTATCTGCGCACCTGCCCCGATCATGCAGGGGCCATCGATCCTTGCGCCCGCCTCGATCACGGCACCCTCCCCAATGTGGCAGGGTCCTGTGATCTGTGCCCGAGGGGATACTCTTGCCCCGGAGCCAATCCATAGACCGGGCCGTTTTTGCACACCGGTAGCAGTAACCGCCGGCCCCAACCCGCGCAGGGCATCGGAAACTGCTGCATAATAGGCCTGCGGATTACCCATATCAGCCCATTGAAACGGCGCATTAAACACCTGCAAACGGATGCCGTCCCGCAACAATGTAGGCAACAGATCGTTACCGATGTCCAACCCTTCAACTTCCCATTCAGGGCCGCGCAAAGCGCGCAGTACATCCGCACGGAAAATATAGATACCCGTACTGGCCAATGTCGACCGGGCCTCCCCGAGGCTTGGCTTTTCCTGAAACGCAGTAATCTGGCCGCCGCGATTTGCGACGATGATGCCGTATTGATTGACCTGCGATTTGTCGACCTCCTGCACCGCAATGGTCACGCCGGCACTGGATTCGCGATGTTTCTTCAGCATCGCAACGAAATCAATGTCGGTCAGCGCATCCCCGCACATTACGACAGTATCATCACCAAAGGCGCTGTGATTGGCATTGAGCTGTGTCAAGGTCGACGCTGAGCCAAGCGGGTTGGCCTGCCATGCGCCATCGTTCCAACAACCCTCGTTGACAAACAGAAACCGCTGGCTGTTTTGGTTCCTTTGAAAATATTCAGGGATTTGATAGCCCAGATGACCCGGATTCACGATCAGATCATGCAGGCCACAACGACCCAAATGAGCCGCCAGATGTGCCAACACAGGGCGGCCCAGTACCTCAAGCATTGGCTTGGGCACAGCATCGGACAATGGGGCCATGCGCGACCCTTTGCCCGCACTCAAAATCAACGCCTTCAATCCAGTCAGGTGTTGACGCCGAAATACCTCAACTTCGAGAGCCTGCTCCACCCGGTCAAACAAAGGCAAGGCCTGGGCGATGCCATTTGATGCCAGACAGGCCCGCGCCTTGGCATCCAGGCCGCAAAACCCCAAGGACAGCTCTGCCCCGAAGCAAGTGTAAAGCTCAACCACACCGGCAAGCCCACCATGGTTCCAGCGGGACAGTTTCGAAAGGTCAATCAAGACCGCCGCGCAGCCATTGTCCTGCAAACTCGAGCAGATTGGTTGCAGAGTGGCAAAGGTTCCCGCATCAAGCGCGCCGTCAGTAAGCCTGACAACAACGAGGGAAGAAGAGATTTTCTGGATCATGGAAAGCATCAGGACACCTTGGACTTACGTGGAAACGGAAACAGAGAGAAAAGGCGTGAAATTGAATCAGGCAGCGGGCCGAGACCTACTGTCCAAGCCAGCGCCGGCAGGCGGCGCAGCACAACAACCAGCAGTGACGTGCCAACAACTGCGACGCCAATCTTGAACAAGACCTGTGTTATCGGCAAAAATTCAGTGCCTACCAACGCAATTTCAGCCATATCAAGAAAGATCGGATGGCACAGATAGATCCCAAAGGAATAGGGAGCCATGCGTGAGATCACAGCGGGCCAACCCCGGTCTGACAAGCACAAACACAGCATGAAAAGAACAACCGGCATCAGGAAATCGGCCCAGAAACCAGGTACGAAACTGTGCGGCCAACGACCTGATGTCACGGTGATCCATGTCGCGGCGAGCTTGATCATGAACAACAAAGCCCCGCCCCAGAGCAGCCCCGGCAAAAGAACCATACGGGTCTGCGGACGTACCTCGCGCCACAACATCACCATCCCCCCCGCGACCATTCCGTACCCAACATATGTGAACACCTTTACCGCCCGGATCAGCCAGGGCAGAATCGGATCACCGTGAAAGGTGGACCAGATAAAGACGTCCAGTTCATGCTTGGCAGCCAAAGCGGCAATCACCAACAGGGCAAGTGCCGGCTGGCGCATGGCACTGCGATAGACCGGGAAAAACAGCAGCACACAAAAAAGCGTCGGGATGAAATGCATATGATATTTTACCTCGCCCAGCAGCAGCCAGCGTGCCCAGGTGGCGGGATCCGTCAACCCCGACACAAGGGTCGGCAAGTAGCCAAAAGCGCTGGCTTTGATCAGGTTAAACAGCGCATAAAAGAGGGTCCAGAACGCAAAGGGCAGCAGCAGTCGGCGCGCCTGTTCGGCAATTACCTCGCCGTATGACCGTGGCCGCCGGTCAAGCCCCAGGAGCAACAGGAACAGTGCAATGATGATGAACAATTCCGTCCGCGCGATATAGATCACCGCACGCAGCAGCATAGGCGCGATGCGATCCTCGGGCGACCAGGCGATAAAAGGCTGTCCCGTGGCGTCAGCCGTGGCATGCAACCCGATCATCGACACCCCGGCGACAAGGCGCAGCGCATCCAGCCAAATCATGCGTTTTGATGAGGACATGTATCTCTTTCACGTTGTTGGTTACGAACGCATCTAGAGAGCAAGCTCTAAGAAAAACTAAATGTAAGTATTTATTATGAAATGAAATTATAAGTTTTTATTAAGCTTCTCCGGGTATTCCGCTGCGATGGAGAACTTTATGCCCTTACGTCTTACATGTATTATCCTCGGCTGCCTTGTGGCGCATGCCGCACAGGCCATCGATCTGACACCGACAGATTGTAATTTGTTGCAAAATGAATACGGCATGACGCCGCCGGAATGCCAGGGACCTGTCAGCACCCTACCGCAGGTGACGGGTACACATGGGCTGAGTGGGGTTCAAAAGATTAATCACATTTTTTTCCCCAAAGGAGGGACTGATCTGGATGTCGATGCTCAGAATCAACTGAACCGTTTGTCAAAGGCACTGGAAACGGCACCGCTACTCGATGCTTGCCTGCGGTTGACGGGCTATGCGGATACCTCCGGCGATCCTGTGCGTAATCTGCGGTTATCACGCGCGAGGGCCGAACAGGTTGCCAGCTTCTTGCGCCAGCATCTACTCGACCCGGCACGCATCGTCGAAATCCAGGCCGAGGGGGCAACCAACGGCCTTCCCGGATTTCCCGGCACCGCCCGCGAAAATCGCCGTGTCGCCGTACATGCCCGTAAATGTCGCGACACCCCCTAATGAGATACTGATCTTCTTGATTTCTCAGGCAATCACTCGAACTTTGCACCTCTCAGCCGCCATTCGGATCTGCGGTTCGTGGATTATTCGCCGCAAAATAAGCCGCTACAAATTTTTCCAACACCTCCGTCATGGCATCGTCAATGCTGAAATCAAAATCATCTTGCTTCTGCGCGGATGATCCACTCCAGGTGGTCCCTCGGATCATCAGTGTAGTGTCACGTTCAATCAGCAGGTTCTGGGCAAGGCTTAGCGACAGGGACCACATTTTGCACCCTTGAACAGCCGGGGAAAACCTGAGCTTCAACTCGGGCGCACCGGGTTCAAGCGTCATCTCGTTCTTTGACAGTTTTTTCAGGCCAACAGCCTGTAATGCCGAGTCAATCCTGTCTTGCGCGGTGGCTCCGAAACTGCCGCTATACCCCGGCGGACCAGCAACACCGCGCACATCGACAAAGACACCGCCAATCGCTCGCAGGGTTTCGTCGGCAGTAGCCAATGCAGTCGTCGCGTCCTGCGCCAAATCATCCAAACAGATCGGCAACTTTTCATGCACCATATTCGCGGTACCATACCGTTGCGCCAGCGGTTCCAGAGATTTGAATACCACTGCAGATTCCTGATCCGTCATGTTCAAGATAAAATGACTGCGAAACGCCTTCCTGATTTCACAGTTAGGACCGGCACAAAACGGATCCAACGACTGCCCACGTTCCCAGATCAACCACAATGAGCCCGTATCCGCACCCAGTCCGCCAAACGGCAGCACGGAGAGAACCAGTGCCGGCACAACAAAAGCGCGCATGGAACCTACAGAAAGATATTTCAAAGGAGCGATCATGGTCGCAACTTCGCACAGGCTGGTTAAACCCGGGTTATCAACTGCCCAATTCACCGGTGCGTAGCGGTCGGAAACTGACCTTACCCACCAATGCTTCGGCGTGATCACCTTGAAAGGGGTCGCCAGACCAGACACTGATTGACGGATCCGCGGCCCAAAGGTTTATGAACAACCGGCTCGGGATTTTCGGCAAAGCAGCATCCTGCTCTGTCACCTCCAAGATCATTTGCCCGTCGGCCCACCACCGCAAACGGTCAGGCAACCAGTCAAAGGCATAACTTCGCGCGCGATCGGCCGCATCAAACCCCAGATCGATGAAGTGGTTTGTCAGTTGGCCATCTACAAACCATGCCACGTGGATCTGGCTTGTGTTCTTGCCCAGAAATTCGATGTCAATTTCATCATGGCGGGTACCATAGGCTGGCCCGGTATAGGTAAAGAAACCGGTAACCAATCCGCTGCCACGGGCCGGGCGCATCGTCGCCTCATAGCGGCCGAAACCCGTAATTGTTTCGCGCCGGACTGAGCCACTGACAAAAGCATTTTCCTTACCGCTCTGACGATCAAGCCGCAGGACAAGCCCGTCGCCCGTTTGCACCTGATTGGCCCTCCAATCCGTATCAAAATGAGGATTGGTAAAATCATACTCCGCAAGATGCCAATCCTGTCTGGATAGCTGCTGAAAATTTTCGGAAAAGCCCGTTCTCTCGGGTGTTTGAGCCATCCCTGAGTGTGCCACCGCCGCCATCATCAAAGTCATGGTCATATGTTTGAAAGCTTCCACGTCGTTTACCTTTTGCTAACCAGTTAACAAAGGTTAACGTGAGCGAAATGTTAACAACTACGGCAAAATGATGACGTGGTTAATCCAAGGTGCAAGCCAACGGAAACCCGAACAAAATCAGAAAGATCGCGGTTCACAACCTGTCGACCAACCTTGCCGAACGATCAGCCGAGACGCAGAACCATTAGGGATGAGTTGCTGTCAAACATGACATCAGTCAGGATTTCAGAAATGGACCCGCACCCAAACCAGCCAGAAGCCAATGGCAAGCCAGGGACCAAAGGCAATTTGCCGGTTGGTGGTCGGTTTACGGATCAGGGCAATTATCAATCCACCGACCGTCGCCACCAACAGAACATAGGGCAGCCATCCAACACCCAGCCATGCACCACAGGCCGAAAAAAGCTTGGCATCGCCGAGCCCAAGCCCCTCTTGTCCGGTGCGGCGATAATAGAAGTGGCCCACTGCCCAGAATAACGCAAACCCGATCAAACACCCCGTGAGCGCATTTATCAGACCAATACCGTCAACACCCGCGGCCAAAACCAGCCCGGCAACCATCAGCGGCAATGTGTAAATGTCTGGCAATCGGTAAGTTCGAAGATCGAGCCACACCAAACGCATCAAAATCACAGTTAAAGCTAAAAACTCAAAATACACCAATTATTGTAATGCCTTAGAATAAATATCGTTTTTTTGCGACGATGTGAAACTATGTCGGGCGGTGATCCGTGTGTCTCTTACTGAACAAAATAATTCTACCAAAATGGTATATTTGGGGAAATCCCGCGTTGCCATCCAATCAGGAGAGACAAATGCGACTAAAGAACAAAGCTGCACATTTCGCAATGACGGTCAGCGCCGCGGCTCTTGTTGCTTCGGCAGCGACAGCGTCTTCGCACCGCGAAGCCCCGGGGATCACCGAACAACCCAAGGTCGATGCGACAGATTTTTATATGTTCCGCAGCTATGAACCAGGCCGTGCGGATTATGTGACCTTCATCGCAAACTACATTCCGTTGCAGGCCCCCTATGGCGGCCCGAATTATTTCACCATGGACCCCGATGCGATTTACGAGATTCACATCGACAATGACGGTGACGCCGTCGAAGACGTGACATTCCAATTTGATTTCAAGAACGAGCTGGCAAATGACGGCGCTGGCATCGCACTGCAAATCGGTGATGCAACAGTCGCGATCCCCTTGCGAACGGCTGGTCCGATTACAGGTGCAGCCGCCGATCCGTTGAACGAAATCGAAAGCTATACATTGACACATATCACTGGGGACCGGCGCTCTGGCACCGCAACTCCGGTGACCGGCACAGGCGGCAAAACCTCGTTCAGCAAGCCGCTCGATAATGTCGGGGAGAAAACGATCCCCAACTATGCAGGCTATGCCAACAGCAAGATCCACGACATCACCATTCCTGGCTGTGACGTCGGCGGCAAGGTTTTCGTCGGCCAGCGTGCAGAAGCATTTGCGGTGAACCTTGGTCAGGTATTTGACCTTGTGAACCTGGTGCCCCTCGAAGGATCAATTGAAAACGTCCGTGCCAACGACGATCTGGTGGACCGTTTCAACGTCACATCACTTGCAATCGAAGTACCAATTGCCTGTGTCACGGGCGACGGCAACGGCGTGATTGGCGCATGGACAACGGCCAGCTTGCCACAAGGCAATGTCGAAGATCCATCTCCGACCTATGCCGCCACATCACAGTATGGCGGTGCCTACGTGCAGCAGTCACGTTTGTCTGCCCCGCTTGTAAACGAAGTGGTTATCGGCTTGCCTGACAAAGATCTGTTCAACGCAGCAGAACCGACGCAGGATAGCGCCTTGGCCGTCTATGTCACAAATCCGACATTCCCGGCACTGATCGACATCCTGTTCCGCGATGCCTTGGGCGCGACGTCCAATATTGCACCATCCAATCTGCCACGTCAGGATCTGGTTACAGCCTTCCTGACCGGCTTTCCGGGTGTGAACCAGCAAGCGACTGTTACGGGGTCTGAAATGATGCGCCTGAACACGGCGTTCCCGGTAACTCCACGTGATGCACAAAACCCCTACGGCCTTGTTGCAGAAGACCTTGCAGGCTTTCCAAACGGCCGTCGTCCGGGTGACGATACCGTTGACATCGCCCTGCGCGTGGTCATGGGCGCCCTGTGCCACCCACTGCCTTTAGGTGCGGAACTGGGGGTCGCGGATGCTGTTGAAGACACGGACAGTGACATGGTCAATCTTGGCCTTTGCGCCCCCGAGGACGCACCCGTTGGCACGGCACCGTTTATTGACGGTGCACCCATCTCGGCGGCCGAGTTGCAGAATGTGTTCCCATATCTGAACACACCCCTGCCTGGCGCAACAAACTAAGGAAGGGTTGATATGAAACTGAAATCAAAATCCTCGGTTGTTTTGGCCGGCGCATTGTTCCTTGCGGCTTGTGGCGGTTCTGCCGTCACGGTTGCCGGCATCGACAGTTTTGGCAGCGCCTTTCGTGCCATGTTTGACGCTGACCGCAATGCAGAACCTGTAGACGCCCAAAGCGTCGACATCGCGGTGAGTCTGACAGACGACCCCTTTAACCCGTAAGTGGTTTAACGTGTAACGAGTTGAACGGCCCTTCATCACTGGAGGGCCGTTTTTTGCTGTCCGCACGATCCCTCAAGGTGTGGGGGCGTCGTAAATGAATCTCCTCTGTGCAACTTCGACCGCTTTCACCCCACGCGCATTACGTCGGATGATGACGCTTTGCATCCTGATCCTGGCATTTCCGGCGGTGGCCAGAATATCCGCCAGATAGGCATTAGAGGTGAAACCGCTGTTTTGCGGACGCAGCGCACCGATGGCAGTCAATGCCTCAAGAGATAACGACCCACGACTTTCGCGGGTACGCACAAGCTGCGCGGTCTGGCTTCGGTTTTGTAACATCACGTTCAGTAAGAAAGGATCGACCGAATTCAGGTTGATCGTGCCCGACACCGGCAGGACCGTGACATAGGGAGCCAATGCCGCGATAGCTTCTGGCGCGACACCGTAGGTCTCCAGTTCCTCCAGTCGGGCGACCGGACCCACTGCCCCCAGAATACGCGCGATTTGATTGGCAATTGCCGGCGGTTGGTCCAGCGCCGTCATCAGGCGACGGGCAAAATCCTGCGTTCCTGCAGTCAGATCAGCCAGCAGGTTTACATCAAACTTAGCTTGCAGATCAGTTATACCAACCGAAAATCGGCCTGTCGGCAACACGACCTCTTGCTGTATCACGCCCAGTGCCCAGGCTTCGTTCAAATGATCCTTCTCGGGCGCCACGTCCAGATCACGACGCAAAGCATCAACAACCGAAGCTTCAGCCCCCAGCGCGATCTGGCGTACAATCGCAGCATCACTGCTGCGTGCAACACGGTCAAGCGCCGCCTCCTGGCTGGAAATCAGCAACACCATCAGCCCCCCCGCGATGGCCAGCACGACCAGGACATTGACCAAAACGACACCGCCTTCGGACTGACGGGTGTTCATCTGCCCTGTCCCGCGGGTAAAAGGATCAGACGAGTCACTCTCTGCGGTGCAATATTCTCAGCACGCAAAACATCAAGGGTGAGTTCGGCAGCATAAGGGCGACCAGGGGTTTCGGTACCTGCAGGCGGCCAACTCTCGTGCCAGCGTTTGCTGCGATCCATCAAACGCCACTGCAATCCTGCAACTCCTGTAAGAAGAAGCTGATCAACAATTCCCCCAACCCTGCTCTCGATACGGCGGACCAATGCAGATTGATCGAACAAAAATACAATCTCAATATCACGTTCTGAACCTGTGCGATGAAACGCCAGCATACCGGCGTCCAGCGCCATCTCGGCCATAGTCACCTGTTCCAAATCCCGACTGATCACCAGAAACGCGCGGTCCAATTCGGCCAGTCTGTCCAACCGCCCGTCGGTACGCTCGCCCGTGCGCGCAACCGTGTTGAGCACTGCCAGGCCAGCAATGCCGATAACCGCGAAAATTGCCAGCGACACCAGCACCTCAATCAGGCTTATCCCTGCGTCGGCACCGCGCTTTTGCGTCATACTGAGGTGCTTCCGATCAAGCTGAATTCTCCGGCACCGACCTTGAGCACGCCCAGGCCCCGTTCACACAGGCCGGATTTCTGAAACCGATAGGGGCCGACTACACCGGTAAAGCCTTCTTTACGTGTCAACCCTCTGGCCGAAAGCCGTCCCGATTGTCCCAGAATGCGCAGCAACTCAACCCCGTCAAAGGCAAGCCCGCTGATAATGCCGCCGGGTTTTCCCGTGGCATTGGAAAAGGCGTCGTCAAACGCCGCAAAACGTAACGGGTCGGGCGCGGCAAACCACGCATCACGAAATGCCACACGCCCCGACAGATCCAGGGCAGACCATTGCGTCGATCCCAAAAGCTGGACGTCCTGGCCCCGTAAAGCCTGCGCAAAAGGTTCCAACGTCGCATCGGCAGCAGGCAGGTAAACCGCATTGGGCAGCCCGCCTTCCCTGCGCAGGGCCGCCAGCAATCCTTTGCCATCGGCTTGCACCAATGGCGCGCGCATCGACAGACCAAGAGCGCGGCCCACCTTTACCGCCGCCGCTGCTGATTGCGCTCCGAAAGCACCGGGTGGCACAACGATGGCGACGTCACGCAGATTGCGTTGCGCGGCAATCGACAATATCGCCTGTGCCGATTGTGCAGGTGTTACGCCAAATACATAGGTGCCCCCACCCGCCAGCGACTCGTTGTTGGACAACGTCACGACCGGCACCTGCACGGCTTTGCCTACGGCGGCGGCCTGTGCGCTGAACACCGGTCCGACGATCATTTTCGCGCCTGTCGCAACCGCACGTTGGGCCGCCGCCACGGCGGTTTCAGGTGTCGATCCACTGTCAATAATCTCTATCCCGACACCGGGGCCGCCGCCAAGGGTTGCAGCAGCTTGCAATGTCTGACCTAACTCGGATGACGCCCCAGATAGCGGCAATAGCAACGCAGATTTCTGCGCCTTACCGCTGTTGCTCGATGCTCCGCTTGCGGGAAACGAGATTTGACCACAACCCGCCCCAAGGGAGATCATAGATGCCGCCGAAAGACCTGCCAGCACCCGCCGCCGCGACGGGACGACAGCCATTTCGGCACTTGAAGAGCTGGTTCTTGGGGTTGGTTTTGACATGTGCGATCCTTGTCTCACTGGCTGGTGTGGTGGGAGTCTTGATGCCGCTAAGCCTGCTTACACGAAACATGAATTTGGCACCAGCGGTGGTCACCCTCTATGGTTCGCTGCGCAAAGGTCGTGCGGATCTGGTTGGCGGTTATCAGGTTGCCTGGACCACAACTCCCGCTTTCTTTGCTCTGCCTCATCTTGCCACCAGTTTCACGCTGGATGGCAGTGACTCGCGGGTGACAGGCGAAGTGCAATATGGATTTAGCGGCATCACATTGCAGGGGGTCCAAGGCAGAGCCGGCCCTGGCCTCGCACGGCTGGTGCCGGGAGCATGGCGTTGTGACATGACAGCCAACCTGCGCGATGTCGGATTTTTCTGGGGATGGCGCAGGGCAGCAGCAAGCGGTGTAATCACAACCGCCGAAGGCACATGCGCAATGAAACAGCGCAAGATTTCCCTGCCACCACTTGCCTTGCGCCTGCGTGGTGACGGCACCGATGCGATCGCGACGCTCACAGGCAGGCAAGCGTCAGAACTTGCAGAAATAAAACTGCGCCGCGCCCGCACCCTTGACATTGAGATCCAACCAACGGCTGCGGATATTTTCCCGCAGTTTCCACGCGGTGGCCCGATCAACCTGAGCCTGACATTCTGACTATCCAGCCAATGCATTCAACCCCACAATCGGCATCAGGATCGACATTACCAACAACATTACAATCCCGCCCATAATCAAAAGGACTGCTGGTTCGACCAAAGCGACAATCGCCGTCACAGTTGCCTTGAGCGATGCCGTCTGGTCATTGGCTGCGCGCTCCAGACTTTCCCCCAGTTTGCCGCCCGCCTCACCGCTGGCAATCATCGCCACCAGCATGGGTGGAAAGACTCCAGCCGCCTGGACGGATTTGGAAAGGACTGCCCCGTCCTGCACATTACGCGTAATCTGCGCCACCCGTGCACGAATAAAGCGATTGGGCACGGTCCCGGACGCCGCCGCCAATGCGTCAGCCAGCGGCACACCAGATTGGACCAGCGTGGCAAGCGTACCTGAAAACTGCGCGGAATTCAGGCGCAGCACCAAGGTATTGATCCCCGGCGCACGGGTCAGCCATTTATCCCAATTGAGCCTCAAGGCAGGCTGACGCAAAAGAACATGCGCCCCTACAAGCGCGGCGACAAAAATTCCCGCCGTGATCACTCCCCAACGCTGTAGCCAGTCGGAGATTGCGATCAATCCCCGCGTCAGCGCCGGAAGCTCCGCCCCCCGTGCGGTGAACACACGCACAATATCCGGCACCACAAATGTCAGCAGCGCTACGATTACGCTCAACGACACAAACGCCAGCAACGCAGGATAGATCAACGCAAGTTGCAGGGTCTGCCGATTGCGCGCGCGGTCCTCGATATGCAGCGCGAGGTGTTCCATCACTTCGGGCAGTTTGCCTGCGCTTTCGCCCGCCCGCACCGAAGCGCGATAATATTCGTCAAAACTTCCCCTCGCCTCCTCAAGGCTTTCGGCAAAGCTGCGGCCATCGACGATAGCGCTGCGCATATTCAACAGCAACGACACGTCGCGTGCGCCTTTCATCTGTTCCGCGACGACCTTGATCGCATCCTCGATCCGCACCTGCGCCCCGAGTAGCGTGGCAAGTTGGCGCGTGACCAACACCTGCTTTTTCAGGTTCATCCGGTAAGAGCGCAAACCGCCGGACACCCCTGATCGCTGTTGTGTTGCTTCGACGGTCAAAGGTAGCAAGTTGAGTTTGCGCAAATCGGCACGCACCGCGCTTTCGTTAGCGGCCTCAAGCAAGCCTTTCGATCTTTTGCCAGCCGGATCAACCGCACGATAAAGGAACGCTGGCATCTTCAACCTTCCCCAATCAGACCGTCATCGCGCACGGCGCGCGCAACCTCTTGTATCGTGGTCAGCCCGTCACGAATTTTTGCAGCGCCGTCTTGCAGTATCCCTGGTGCAATCTTACGCGCCTCGGCTGTCAGCGCCGCCTCAGAGGCCCCTTCGTGGATCATGGTTTCCAACGCAGGCGACATCGCAACAATCTCATAGACGGGCAGCCGCCCCCGGTATCCGGTTTGCCCGCAGGCGTCACAGCCCCTTGCCGCAAAGACCGCCGCACCCACCACCAGCGCCTCTGAAAGCAAGGCAGCATCCGCCGCGGTTACGTGATGGGGTGTCCGGCATTCAGGGCATAATTTGCGCACCAATCGTTGCGCAATCAACCCGCGCACCATTGGGGCCAGCAGAAATCGTTCCACCCCCATATCAATCAATCGCGACACAGCCCCAATTGCCGTATTTGTGTGAAGGGTGGACAGAACCAAGTGACCGGTCATCGCGCTTTCTACGGCGATCTTTGCGGTTTCGCCATCGCGGATTTCGCCGACCATGATCACATCAGGGTCCTGCCGCAATATCGCACGCAACCCGCGCGCAAAGGTCATTTCAGTCTTGGCATTCACCTGAATTTGCCCGACCCCGTCCATTGAGTATTCGATAGGATCTTCGACCGTCAGTATGTTGCGTTGTCGGTCATTCAGCGCATGCAACGCAGCGTAAAGCGATGTGGTCTTGCCCGAACCCGTTGGCCCGGTGACGAGAACAAGACCTTCGGGTGCCGTGATGATCTGATTGAATGTGGCACTGTCACGCTCTGACATTCCTAGATGCGCAATGCCAAGTTGGGTCTGGCCCCGATCAAGCAAACGCAGCACGACGCGTTCACCAAATTGCGACGGCAGGGTCGAAATGCGCACATCCAATTCATAGCTGCCCACCCGCAAGCTGACACGCCCGTCCTGCGGCAATCGCTTTTCAGCGATGTCGAGTTTGCCCATCACTTTGAGGCGGCTGGACAATTGCGGAGCCAGAGCGCGGCGCGGCTCCAAAACCTCGCGCAACACACCATCGACACGAAACCGCACGACAAGCCGTTTTTCCTCAACCTCGATATGGATGTCCGACGCGCCATCCTTGACTGCCTCAAGCAGCAGCGCGTTGATCAAACGAACCACGGGCGCGTCGTCTTTTTGATCCAGCAAATCATCGACGGATGCAGCAGTTTCCGCCAGCGCGCTGAGATCGTCGCCTTCATCCTCCGTCATATGCGCGGCCTGAGATGCACTGTCTCGATAGGTGGTTGACAAGGCCGCGTCAAAGTTCTGGGCGTCCATCGGATCAAACCTGACCAGACAGCCCGCGATCCGCTGTGCTTCAAGCAGGGCAGACAAGGAAGCGTCTGGCAGATGACGGCAAACCGGCGGGCCACCGGGGGCATCGGTGTTGTCCAGCAGCACGCCGTTGGCCTTGGCAAATCCGTAGCTTAACGTGGTGACGGTCATTGCGCCTGCTCCAGAGTCATGCGCAAGGACACCTGCGCAGGTTCTGTCAATCGCGTCATTTCGACCGAGAGCAGGCGCAGACCGCTGGCGGATTCAAGATTTGCAATCCAAGTGGTCGCTTCGTTGTAGCCGAGTTTGGCAACTGTCACCCGCAATCGCGCACCTTCGGGGTCGAGACGCGACAGCGGTATGCCCGCGGCCTGCGCACTTTGAGTAACAAGGGGGGCTAATGGTGTGCTACTGGGTGTAGACACTACCTTTCGCGGGGCATCCTCGCGGGTTGTGCGGGCGATGTCCAGAATCGTGAGGTAACGTGCGATCCGATCCGCCTGAAGGCTGCGGTCCGACATAACCGGTTGCCAGACATAATACCAAAGTGCCAGCACCACGAGGATCGCACCCCCGCATGACACCATGATCTGTTCGCGCAGGGTGAGGTTACGGAATGCCCTCATCTCTGCACCGTCAATTCAGCGCGTGCAGCCCCGGCGTCGGCTGTTGCGGAACCGCTTGTGACACGCAGACCCGCCGACTTGAGCCGCGCCTCGGCCTGTTGCAATGCATCGAGGTCAGAGGCCTCTACGGTAAGGCGTAAACCGTCAGTGTCCCAATTCAATTGTCGAAACCTGAGCGCATCATCCGCCCCCAACAATGCACGCGCAACACTGTCCATCAAGGGCAAGAATGATGATCCCCGCTGTGGGCGGCTTTGCGCATGCAATTGACGCAATATCACTTCCGGCGCGGTCTCGACCGATACAGAGGGCAGCCGGGCCGCAATGGCTGTTGTGGCTTGTTCCCGTAAACCCTCGGCGATGGCACGCTGCGCGCGGGCATCAGCGACGGCGATTGCCAGATGGACGATGCCGGCCAGCATGACACTTGCGACGAGGTATTTCAGCGGTCGCCACAGACCGCGTGAAGGTCGATGGATGCCTTGCCGCAAATCGTTTTCGATAAGGGCCGGTTCAGTTGGAATTCCTTTATCGGAGCTGTCGGTCCACACCATTTCCGAAGGCAGGGGGGCTCCATAGTTCTCCACGTCAGGTTTGTTCGCTGCACGCCACAGCAATCCCAACTTATCTGCAAGCGCGACAAACCCCGTCCCGTCAGACACCCGCACCAGAACCCTGTTGCCTTCGCGGTAAGTCCGCCAGCTTTCCCGCCCGTCTACGCCGGATGTCCCCGTGGGGATCAATGTCTGTTCAGGGATCAAGGGTGTGTCCGGCCACTCTGTCACCCATTTCTTCATGAGTTCCGCATCAACGACTGCGGCCAGAGTCTTGCCTTCTCGTGTTGATCTGCACAGTGCGAAATGGACGTGTTCAAGCGGCTGACCCACACGTTCCTCCAACGCGAAGGGGAGCGCAGCCTGACGTTGCCGGGTAGATCGCACTGGCAGATCAATCACGTGAAACGTGACTAATTCAGCAGGAACGACATATATGGCATTGTGTTGCTCAGCCGTAAGCAGGAAGGTGAATGCCTGATCCTGCGCCGCAATGGCAGTGCTTGGAAATGGCACAACCACAGCTTCTTCGGGCCCGGAACCTTCCCGCGCTTTCGCCTTATCTTTTTGATTTGAATACGTTTTATTGCTTTCCACTACGCATTTCTATGTTAAGGTCAAAACGGGAATTCTTGGCGGCATTCCTGTCTGGTGACGACGACACTACATTACTAACGGTGCAGACAGGAAAAGAGTTTCATGATGTTGAATAAACCTGCAGTTGGCAAACGCAAAAAGCGACGTGACGCGCAGGCCGGTGTGACGCTGATCGAGATGATGGTGGTTTTGGTCATTATCGCTGTGGTCGCCGCCATGGTGGTACCAAGTGTGATCGGCCGCCCTGACGAGGCGCGCGTGACTGTCGCGCAAAGTGATCTGCGCTCCATCGCGGGTGCCCTTGAAATCTACCGGCTTGATAACCGGACCTATCCGACGACTGCACAGGGTTTGTCCGCATTGGTCAACCGCCCGACAGTACCGCCAGAGCCGGTGAGTTGGGCCTCTGACGGCTATCTCAGTGTCATGCCGCAAGACCCGTGGGGCACCCCTTATGTTTATCGCTCTCCGGGACAAAGCGGGCAATTCGATCTGATCACTTTGGGTGCTGACGGCCAACCCGGCGGGGAAGGTGTGAATGCCGACATTGCCTTTGGCAATAGGCAAGCCGCCAATGGGTAAAGAGCGGATCACGGACAGTGGCGTCACCTTGATCGAAGTACTTGTCGTACTGGCACTGATCGGTGTGAGCGCCGGTATTGTGACCTATGCCCTGCCGTCCGGCGCAGGAACCCGCACGCTCGATCAGGAAGCCGCGCTGCTTGCATCGCGCCTGAATATCGCCGCCGAGCGCAGTTTGGTCGGCGGGCATCAGTACCGGTTGGACTGGACCGCTGCAGGGTACAATTTTGCGCAGTGGCGAGACTCCGCATGGCACAAAGCATCAACTGCCCCCCTGAACCAGGATCACACATTGACGGGTAGCACCCTGTTGACTGACCGCGACGGCAGGCGACAAGGTGATCTGCGGATAACGCCGGATTTGCTGCCTGCGCCGCAAGGCGGTAGCAGATTGCAGTTGGAGGCCGGTATGTTTCGTCGGGTGGTGCTCTTTGACGGTGCGGCCGCCAATATCTTGCAGGAGGAGCGTTGATGGACAACCACAGCCGCGACGCGGGGTTTACATTGATCGAAACGCTTGTTGCTCTCGCGGTTTTGGCGATCGGATCCATGACGTTGATGACGGGTGTAGAACGTCACGCGGCAGGCACAAGAGGGTTATCAGATCGCGTTGTAGCACGGTGGGTGGCAGAAAATGCGCTGGCGGCCACAACATTGGGCATCACGGTTGATCCACGCTGGACCGTGGCGCTTGGGGTGGAATGGTCCGTCACACAAGAAGCCCGTCCCTTGACCGGGTCCGGCTTGCATGCGGTCACGGTACAGGTGGCGGATGCCGCAGCCGGAGCCAATGCCTCTCTTGTGTCATTGACGGGTTACCTTGCCCTGATGGGGGCGGTGCAATGACATCCGGGCGACTATGGCTGCTTACCCTATTTGTCGGTCTGGGCTTGCTTGCCTCACTGGTCTTTGCTGCATTGCGGCTTGGCTGGCATGCGGGAGGTTATACCGGCCTGCTGCCTTTGGAGGTGTCCGTGCCGCCTGCCGATCAAGTGGAAGATACCCCTCATGACATCAACACGATCCTTGCATTGGCACCTTTTGGACAGACCCCCGCGCCGGATCAAGTTTCGCAAGCCGGCTCATCAGCAATGAAATCTGACGTAGCACTGCGCGGCGTTTTGGTCGATCCTGATCCAGCGCAATCGCGCGCTTTTATCCTGGTAAATGGCAGCACAGCGGTCGTTCGCATCGGAGAAACGGTGCAAGCCGCCGAACTTGTTGCAATCAATTCGGATACGATCACACTCAAACATGCAGACGGCCTGCTTGTTATAGGGTTTGACGGTATCGAAAACGGCAACGACCCGTTGACGCAGACGGCCGAACCCACGGTCGAGGACAACAACGATCCCTTTGCCAGGCTGGCAGCGGCCATCGTTCCCGGACAGGGATCTATTGATTTACGCGAGGCACCCCCGCCGGAAACGACGGATGAATATATCGACCTGTGGCGTGACCGGATCACCCAGAATCCACAGGCGGCAATGGATGCGGTTGGTGTCGAATTGGTGGAAAACGGTTATCGTATCAATGCAGAGCCCAACATTGGTGTCACTTTGGCTGGGCTAAGGCCCGGCGATGTGGTAACGCGGTTGAACGGTCAAGCCGTTGGTGATCTGGATCAGGATCGCGCCCTATATGATACCGTGGCTGCATCGGGCATCGCGCGTTTGGAAGTGGTGAGGGACGGGCAAGCATTGTTGCTGACGTTCCCGTTGAGGTAGTGAGCTTGGAAACCAGAAAAATCTGCAGATTTGTTGCCCATCTCTTGCTTCTGGCATGGTTGTTGCCGACGGCGCTTGCGGCACAGCTTGCCCCGCTCAACGATACAGATGCCGATTTTACCATCAATCTGCGCAATGCTGAAATCTCTGTATTGGCTGAACAGGTATCAGAGATCACGCAACGCACTTTGGTCATCAATCCCGGGCTGACCGGCGATGTCACCGTCATTTCCGCGCAACCCTTGACCCAAGCGGGTGTTTGGTCGCTGTTTCAGTCCATGCTGCGGGTGCGCGGCTTTGTAGCGGTCGAAGCCGGTGTCATCTGGGAAATCGTGCCTGAAACGCAATCAATCGCCAAAGGCGGCACCACTCCGCCGGGAGGGCGCGGCGGGGATCAGGATGTCATCACCAAGTTGGTACCGCTCGACCGCCTCCCCTCTGCCGAGGCAGTTCGGGTTTTGCGCCCGCTTGTCGCGCAGACGGGATACATCGAAGCACTGACAGATCCCAACGCGATCATCATCACCGATACACAGGCCAATGTGGACCGCATCGTCAACATCGCCCGCACCTTCGACACCCCCGAAGAACAACGTACCGAAGTCATCCGGTTCAACTTTGCCGAAGCTGATACCGTAGCCCAGGCCATGTCCGACGTTCTGGGCACATCCGGCACAGGCGCAAGAATCTCGGTTGATACCGCCTCGAACCTGCTGCTCGTACGCGGTACAGAGCGCGACATCAGCCAGATAAGACAGCTGGCGCGCGATCTGGATGTTGCCCCGCGCAATAACCCACAGGTAGAAAAGCGCACGCATCTGTACGCGCTGAAATTCGGCGATGCCGAAATCGTGGCCGAGATCGTTGCCAATACACTGCAAGGTGGCACCGACATTGTTAACCCCGTCGCCGATGCGGTAGAGGGCGAAGGTGCCCCCCTGCCCTCTGGACCGGCGCCCGAAGTATCGGTTCAAGCCTCGACAGAGACCAATTCGATCGTCATCCGCGGCACCGCACGCCAGATTCAGGAAGCCTCCAACCTGATTGCAGCGCTTGATCAGCGCCCGGCCCAGGTCATGATCGAGGCAGCCATTGTAGAAGTCTCGGGTGAAGTCGCAGAACGCCTTGGCGTGCAGCTTGGCCTTGGGGACAACATCCCGCGTGGCGGGATCGCGGCCACATCGTTCAGCAACGGTGGCACATCGCTGGGCAATGTCCTTAGTGCACTTGGCGTCAGCCAGGCAGCCGGTCTTGCCAGCGGTCTGACTTTGGGCGGTTCCGCGGACAATTTCGGCATCCTGGTGCAAGCGCTCTCGCAATCGACGCAGGCGAACCTTTTATCCACACCGTCGATCACCACCACAGACAACAAACCCGCAACAATTGTCGTAGGCCAGAACGTACCGTTTCGCACCGGATCATTCGCCACTGATGGCAATACAGCCACACCATTTACCACCATCGAGCGGCGCGATGTGGGCATCACAATGCAAGTGCTGCCGCGCGTTACCTCCAATGGGATCGTGCGATTGGACATCTCGCAGGAAGTTTCAAGCCTTGTCGATGCGAATGTCGAGGGGGCTGCGGACTTGATCACCAACCGCCGTGTGATTGAAACAACCGTTCAGGCCCAGGACGGTGGAACTGTTGTCCTTGGCGGGCTGATCACTGACGACAATAGTTCCGTCAATGGAAAGGTGCCAGGCCTTGGCGATGCGCCGATAATCGGCGGGCTGTTCCGTTCGCGCAGCAAGAACCAGACGCGCCGCACCCTGTTTGTCTTTATGCGCCCTACGGTGATCGACAGTCAGCACAAGGCCAGTACCGTTGCACGCCGCCAGTTTCAAAAAATTCGCAAGGCAGACGCCTCTGAGCCGCCACGGAGCCTGTTGAAAGAACGCAAGGTGGAGCGTTTGCCGTTGGAAATTAACGGGCTTTATTGAGCATCGGGCGTTCGAAACGTGAGCGATGCCCAAAGGGATTCCCAAATTGCCCCACGGGTTTCTGCGACAACTTCACGCGCTGGTTCGCGCAGCAATACTGAATCAACAAGATAGATGCGCCCAGCAACCTGCTTGAACGAAACCTCGCCGTTCCCGTCAGTTTGCAAATAGTTTTCAGTGACCTCACCCGACGCCTGTCGGGCGAATACTGTCACTCGATTATTTACCAGAGGTGCCCCCTGATAAAGCAGTTGAAAACGCAGGTCCTGATCAAGTGGCGTGCGATAGGGATTAGTGAGCGCGACGATTTCCAATTCCAGACCCCGCGCTGCATCCTGACCCTGTCCCGTTCCAACGGCAATCAACGCTTTGGCAAACCGTGAATAGGCCTCTTTGATCGGTGCCTGTGGCAGGCCGCGTGCGGCATGGGCGTCCAAAATTGCCTGATGGCCCTTTTCAGTAACGAAACTGGCGAATTTTTCGTGCTCCTTGTAGGTAATCGTGCTCAACCCGGATTGATAAAGTAGGGTCACCAACCCATCCTCTGTCGCAGCCGTTCTGAGCGCAGGTACATCCCCCAGACGACCAACGATCGGTTCCATATCTGCACCCTGCCATTTTTCCGCGCGTAGCGTTGCCTTGTCATTCCACGACAGTTTGATCCCCTTGAGGTTCTGGCCGTTCAATATCTGTCCAGCGACTTCCGAACCGACGTTTATCGTCCACTGTGCCGGTTCGATCCAGACCTCATGCGCTTTTGCTGGAGCTACATTCAAGGCAATGGCCGCGATCAAGGCGATACAGACTTTGTGCATTTTCAATGGCTTTCTTTTCAGGTTCAGATCAAAATCGAATTCGGGCAAGGCGGCTTTACTCCCGCGGACCGTGTTATTCGGTATTGATGAAGATACGTGGCCCAAAGCCATCGAGTTTCAAGGAAAGCGCCAGCCAACTTCACTTTGCTCAAATGGGCGTGTGATCAAAAGCGGCAATTACCGTCAGCATGGGGCTTCTGATACATTTTTGGCGCTTTGATGCCCCTTGTGAACAGGGAATTTGGGTAAATGCTTTATATTCGCATGACAGGTTGCGAAACCGCACTATATCCTGATCCATACAAAAGCACTGCAACAAAGCCCAGTTATTAAAGGTCCCAACTGCCCCATGACCACCAGAGATGAAATCGAAGATCTGATTGCCAGGGTCAGTCTGGGCGACCGCAAGGCTTTTTCTGCTTTGTATGAGGCGACTTCGGCGAAACTCTTTGGCGTCTGTCTTCGTATCTTGAATAACCGTGCAGAAGCGGAGGAGACACTACAAGAAGCCTTTGTGAGGATTTGGCAGAAGTCGGGTAGCTATGCCGCAAACGGGTATAGCCCGATGACCTGGCTCATCACTTTGACGCGTAATCTCGCGATTGACAAACTGCGCACCAGAAAAGGACGCACTTTCGATATAGATGAAATGTACGACCTCAGCGATGACAAACCCGGGCCCGAAGCTCAGGCCATCGCAACATCGGAGCGTGCACAGATAGATGCCTGTATGGCCGAACTGGAGCAAGAAAAAGCAACCGCAGTGAAATCTGCTTACCTTGAAGGCTATAGCTATCAGGAACTGGCAACTCGGTACGATGTGCCGCTAAATACAATGCGAACCTGGCTGCGCCGCAGTCTGATAAAATTGAAAGAATGTCTGACTCGATGACCCCGCAAGAAGATCATAGCAACGACGACGCCCTTGCGGGTGAATATGCGCTGCATCTTCTTGATGCGGAGGAACGCCAAGCCTTTGAAGACCGCATGGTGACGGACTCCCGCTTGCTAGAACGCGTGAGGGACTGGGACCACCATTTTGCTGCAATGGCGGAAAGTTTTACGCCTGTAGTGCCGTCTTCCGACATCAAGGTGCGTATCGACGACAGGTTATTCGGAACTGCAGGCGACAAACCCGGGTCAAGATGGCGCTGGTTCACCAGCTTCGGACTGGGCGCGACTGTCGCATTGATTGCCATCATCGCCGTCCTGTCCTTTGTCAATCCGCCCCCTGCAGAACCTGCCTTCACAGCACAGGTTGCAGCCGAAGATGCATCGCTGGTTGTTGTCGCAAATTATTTCCCGCAAACAGGTAGGTTGCAGATCGACCGACTGGTCGGAGCAGCGGCTGATGGCCGTGCACTCGAATTGTGGCTGATCGCCGAGGGTGCCTCTGCACCGGTATCACTTGGCCTGCTTTCAGCCGATGCCGTGACGGCACTGCAAGTCAATTCGAGTCTCGCGCCACAAATTGCCGGTGCTACCTTGGCAATCAGTGACGAACCTTCCGGCGGATCCCCGACCGGCGCGCCAACGGGCGATGTCCTTGCCGTGGGTCAAGTCAGCGAAATCTGAGGATCGGTTGAATGACCCTGTCATTTTGCTGTGAACCTGTGGTGATGCGCGGGCTGGTAACAGGCCTTTACCTGATTAAACGTCAAAGGAATTGACCGCACCACGGGTTTCCCAAACCTCTCAACCAGCGTCCCTGCGGGTGCCTTTGGCATTTTGATCCTGTTTGCTTTCCTGCTGTGTGTAAGGGAACTGCAGTTTTCGCCTATTCCTGAGCCGCTATTAGGCAAGATTTAGACAAGACTTATCCGAAAATGCACCTGTTTCTAAGGGCATGTGAAACGGTCCTTGACTGAGACGCTGGCACGGCTCAGGCGGTGCATCCGGACCCCCTCAATTGCGCGTATCCATTCCGGTACCTCAATGTGCGGGAATATGCCGACCCCTATTTTGAACCCTATACCTCTCCTCAACAAAAGGGAGAGAAACAGATGTTCACAACGATCCAGCCACACCAGACAGCCCAGAATAGGGACCTGCTGATCAAGGCCATGAAGCTGCGCAAGCAGGTGTTTGCAGACCAGTTAAAATGGAATGTGCCGGTCCAGGACGACATGGAATATGACATCTATGACATGATGGGTGCGTCCTATGTTGTCTGGTGCTCTGAGGATCGTGAAACCATGTATGGCATGGTGCGTCTGATGGTCACGACCGGGCCGACATTGCTCCATGATGTGTTCCATGCCACCCACGATAGCAGCACCGATCTGATTGCGGATGATGTCTGGGAAGGCACCCGCATGTGCATCAACGAAACCGCGATCCAGCGTGATTTTGGTCTTGACGCGTCACAAGCCTTCAACCGCCTGTTTCTGGGTCTTGCCGAGGCTGCAAATGCTTTGGGCATTCGAAAGCTGGTCTCGAACTTTGAGGCCTGCATGAGCCGGATCTACCGTCGCGCCGGGCTTCGCTATGACCTGCATGGCAAGGCGGATGGCTATGGGGAAAAACCGGTTTTTTGTGCCTCCTTTGAGGTGACCCCCGCAGTGATTGCACAGATGCAGCAAAAGATCGGTATCCCGTTCCCCCTGTTCCGCCAGCCCGAAGGTTTCCTGCGTGCCGTTGGCATCGATCAACCTCGGTCCCCGCGCCTTGCGGCCTGATTTCTGGAGTGAAGGAAAAACCATGACCTTGACTGCCTCTTCCCCGCCCACTCTGGATCAACTGAACACGATGATCGGCGAACTGCGCCAGACCTTGCCTTTTCTTTACGTCGATAAAGTCTGTGCAGTATCCGATGACCTTACCGAGATTCTGGGCGCTGTGACCTTTGCCCATCCGGAGCGTTACCTGCCGCCCTCTCGCAATCCTCTGTTGATCGAGGCACTTGCGCAATTGTCGAGTTTGTTGCTGCGCAACTTTACCAATTCACGCGCCGGAGGTGTCCTGGCTTCGGTCGAGGATGCCAGATGGTTGGGTACACTTGACCCCCATACACCCGCGGAACTCTCAGTTCGGATACACAAGATTTCATTTCCACTTTTTTCGCTGACCGGAACGGTGCGCCAAAACGGCGAGATCCTTTCAATTGTCGATTTTACCACCCGATCCAACGCCGGAGACCCCCAATGAATGCCCCCATTCTTTCGCTGCTGCGTCAGCGTCCGCCCTTCCTTTTTGTCAACTCATATGAGCCGCTACCGGACGGTGGGATTGAAACGATTTACCATGTGTCCGGTGCAGAGCCTTTTTTTGAAGGCCATTTCCCCGGAGAGCCGGTCTTTCCAGGGGTGCTCATCATCGAAGCAATGGCACAGGCAGCGCGGGTGGCATTGGCCCATCAGTTCGGCGAACGCAAAGCGGGTCTTATGGCCGGAGTCAGCAAAGCCCGATTTACCAAGCCGGTAATTCCGCCGCAGGACCTGCGGATTCGCGCGGTGTTGCTGGACACGGATCAGACACTGACCACCGGTTTTGCCAATGCGAAATGCACCGCGTTCATCGGTCGCCAACGTGCGGCGCGTGCTGATGTTCAACTCTCCATTCGTGAGGCCGCCACCGCGGCCTGACGAAGACCCCCGCCCACCCTTCAACCGCAACCTTTAACCCTTAAACCACCTGGGTCGTGCCGGCCCGAAATAAACTCAACCAACAGTTAGGACAAAATTCATGACCAAATCTATTGCTGACATCCTGAAAGAAGACGTTCTGTATACCGGCCTTGAACTGGGCGATCTCGGGATCGATCTGGAAGAAATCACCGACACTGTCACCATCATCGGAGATGACGGTCTGGCCTTGGACAGCGTCGATGCTCTGGAAATCGTTTCTCTGTTGAAGCGGCATTTCAACATTGATGTCGAAGCCCCCAACAAAGAGTTCTTCGAAGATCACCTTGGCACCTTTGACCGACTTGTTTCCTTTGTCGAGCGTTCTGCCCAGAAGGTGGCCGCATAATGATACGCCCCGTACCAGAGACCGCATTGATCACCGGTACGGGCCGGTATCTTCCGGGGGAGCCGGTCGGATCTGACCAGCTTTCCCAGGCGATGCCGACCCTACCCATTGACATGTTTCACCAGTACTTTGGTGTGGATACCCGCCATTATGTACTGGACCCCGCAACAGGGGCACGCCGCAAGGTCACTGCAGAAAATGGTGATGAGGTCGAACTCACCACCACAGAAATGGGCGCGCTGGCCGCTTTGGTTGCGCTGAAATCTGCCGGCCTCGTGGCGCAGGATGTGGACGCGATTATCACCAATTCCACCACACCCGATGGGATGTTGCCGCCCTTTGCGCTGCAACTGCAACGACGTCTGAACATTGAAAATGCACAGTTACTCGATGTACGCGGCGGATGTTCAGCCTCCATTCAGGCACTGAATGTGGCGCAGATGTTGGTGGCAACTGGCAAGGCACGAAATGTGCTGATCGTCAGTTCGGAATGCACGAGCCAATATTATCTCAAGAAGCTGCGCGAAATGGAGGAGCCGCGTTTTAACGATGTTGTAAACGGATTGCTTTTTGCAGATGGCGCGAGTGCCGTCGTGGTCGAGGCGTCTTCGGTTGCGAAAGAGCGCGACAAGGACGGATTTATCATTGGATATTCCGGCACGCAGTCCTGCTTTGCCGATCACAAGGCAGGCTTTTCGCTCCACACCAAATCAGATGGCCGGATCGAGACCCGTCATAACCACAAAGCCATCAGCGCCACGCTGCCCATGGTTGTCGCCCGTGGCTATGAAGAACTGTCAAAGCACACAGGCCGCGGCCCGGGTGAATTTGATGTCACGATCATACCGCAGGTCAACAAGTCAATGGTGGATCTAGTTTCCGATGCGGGCAGTTCTCCCGAGGAATTGGGCTTTTGCTATTACGGCAATGAAACTGGCAACATTCCTGCAGCAGCCATGTTCATGGCCCTGGATTTCGCGCGCGAGCGCGGGCGTATCAAACCCGGCGACAAAATCGGGATTCTCTCCATTGAAACAACCTCTTGGAACTATGCGGTTGCTGAGCTGGCTGCCTGATCCTCAATCTAAAAGGACCCTTATCCATGTCTGTTAAAACTGTAATTGTCATTGGGGAGACCGGCACGCTGAAAGCCTGCCAGATCGCCAGTCTAAAAGCCCAGGGCCACAAGGTCATTGAATTCGACGCCGATGTCAAAGCGGTTGACCTGAACGCCTGTCGTGATCTGATCGAAGGTGAGCTGCGGGTCATTTTCACCCCCTATATGCATGACGAAATGGCATTGCTGGACGCCGACACATCCGCCCTGATCGCAATGGTCGGAAAAAAGACCAAGGCGTTCCTGACACAGGCCCAGGCCGCTTTGCAATTGTTGATGGGTCGTGGCGGCGGCCAGTTCTGGGTTGCCGACTTTGATGACAGCTTTGCCTATCATCTGGAAACCCCCTGTGCGCCAATCTGTGCGCAGGCCCGGGCCGGGGCAGTACGATCGCTTGCCAAAGAGTACTCTCGGATGAAAATTTCGGTCAATTCGATGTTGGTACAACCGGTTTCCGACCCCAGCACGGCTTCGATGTTTCGTAAAGCCTCGGCCGAATTGAAGTCATATGCCATGCGCTACAAGCCCAATGACGCAGGCGCTGTGGCCGATATGCTGACCGATTTTGTCGGCACTGGGAAACTGCAGTTTTCAGGAAACATCATCGGAACCGGCACGGGTATCGTGCAGGGCCACCTCACTTCATAAGGGAGAAAACGAATGTCTGAGGCATTTCTAAAGGACCGCGTCTGCATTGTGACAGGCGGCACCCGTGGCATTGGGCGCGCAATTGCCGAATATCTGGCCCGAAACGGTGCGAAACTTGCTGTGACCTATCGTGGCGACGAAACCGCTGCGCAAGCAACCCGCACAGCCTTGGCCGAAACAGGAGCCGAAGCGCTGGTTCTGCAATCTGACCTGACCAGTTCCGAAGGCGCGAAAACACTATTGGGTGTTGTTCAGGATCGCTTTGGTCGGTTGGACGCCTTGATCAACAACGCAGGCCGGACCTTTGATGGGGCTTTTGCCGCGCTGGAACTGGCGGATTACGAACCTGTTGTCGATACCAATCTGTTGGGCACAATACGTCTGGCACTAGCGGCGGTGCCGATGCTGCGCAAGACACGCGGCAATATTGTGAACCTTTCCTCGCTCGCAGCTGTATCCGGCAAAGAGGGTCAGGTTGTCTATTCCACCACCAAGGGCGGAATCAACGGCATGACCCGCATGTTGGCGCGGCATCTGGGCACGGATGGCATACGCGTCAATTCAATCGCGCCGGGCTTCATTCGCACTGACATGGTCAATGAGCTTCCGGAAAGCGCCTATTCCCACATTCTCGACAGCACTGCCCTGCGCGACATGGGCAATCCCGAGGATGTGGCCAAGACTGCTGCCTTTCTGGCGTCAGAGATGTCGAGCTACGTGAATGGTTCGGTGATCCGTATCGATGGGGGATTCCACAGATGACTTTGAATACAAACAACCAAACCTTCCAACAAGCGCAGAACAGTGCACAAGAAGTGTTCCTGCCTTTCGAAGCGGCACAGTGTCGCCCGGTTCTGTCCGGTATCGGTGTCGTCACGCCAGTTGCCGATGATCTGGACCGCCTGTGTGATCAGGCATTGTCCGGCAAGAACGCCTTTCGCAAGATCGATCGATTTGACACCGACTGGTGTGAAACCGATCTGGCCTGTGCTTTTGATCTGGCTGATGACGCCAATTCAATGCCAGACAGCATGCGCCGTTCTTGGATGGACCGGGCTGTGTGGTATCTTCTCGATGCGCTTGATCGTGCACTTGATGATGCTGGCCTGGATCTGAAATCTTATGATCCCGAACGCGTGGCGATTGTTCTGGGCACTTCCCATTCAGGACTCGTCACCACAGAGGATCTGTTCGAAGCCTCGCGCGACAAGACACTTGCACAGACCGATCCGCGGCGCGTTCTGGCGATTCCGGCGAGCCACATCTGTTCCGCTGTTGCAGCTGCAACCGGCGCAAAGGGCGTACGCCGCACGATCTCTTCTGCTTGTGCCTCCTCTACCGGGGCGATGGGTTCGGCGGCTGATCTGATCCGTTCCGGCCGGGCAGATGTCGTAATAACGGGGGGAACCGATACTGTTTCGTTGGCGGTACTGGCAGGATTCAACAGCCTGCGGGCCTTGGCTGCGGATGGCTGTTCGCCCTTTGGCACCAATCCCGGAATAACATTAGGCGAAGGTGCCGGGGTGTTCATCCTGGAACGTCTTGACCAGGCTGCAGAGCGTGGTGCGGGGGTACAGGCGGAAATACTGGGGTATGCGCTATCCGGAGATGCCCATCATGCAACCGCACCGGATGATGATGGCGACGGCATCGCGCGTGTTCTGAATGCTGCATTGGCAAACGCGGGCGTCGCTCCGGATGAGGTGGATTACCTTTCTGCCCATGGCACCGGCACGGATGCAAACGACGTTGCCGAAAGCCGCGCCACCGCTGCGATCTTTGGCAATAGAGTGCCTCTTTCCACGCCCAAATCCATCTTTGGTCACACATTGGGGGCCAGTGGTGTGATCGAAACAGCCTTGACCTTGGGTGCTGCAGGAAGAGGCATGATCCCCCCGACTCTGGGCTTTAGCGGTTTGCGCGCAGGCTGCGAAGACCTTGACTTTGTACCAAACGCGCCCCGTGCCAGACAGGTCGATACCTTTGTGTGCAACAACTATGGCTTTGGAGGGAACAATGCCTCTGTGGTGTTGCAGCGATCTGTGTCGCGCAAGGTGCGCGGCGCATCTGCAAAACAGAGACAAAACCGCGTTTTTATCTCCGGCAAAAGCACGGTGAACGCCTCAGGACGGGTCGGTTCAGAAGATCTGGTGAACATGATGTTCGCGCAGGATGAACCCCAAAACACTATCTACAAAGTTACGGATGATCGCCTGCCCAAGGCGTTCAAGCGACAGATCGGGCGAACCTCGCCGATGGTGAAATTTGCAGTTTCGGCCACGGGTGAGGCTTTGGACCGGGCAGGATTGAGCGACGACCTGCGGACGGAAACCGGATTGATCTATTCCGTTGTGACCAGCGCGCAAAAATCTACCGAAAAATACATGGAATCCATTGCAATCGATGGTCCCGGCTTTGCCAGCGCAACCCAGTTTCCCAACACAACCAACAATGCGCCTGCAGGCCAAGTTTCAATCGCCTATGGACTGAAAGGGTACAACACGACGCTCTGTGGTTCGGCGGGGGGTATGGGTTATGCCATCGAACTGATTGCCAATGGACGTCAGGACCGCGTGATCAGCGCAGCAGCGGATGAACACACCGACCTGTTGGATCAGTTCTATGATCATGCGGGCCTCTTGGCGGGGGAACCTGTGACACCTTTTGACGATCAACCGGGCATCAATTTTGGTGAAGGTGCGGCGGCTATTCTCTTTGAAAGCGAGGCATCCCTGACAAAGCGGCAGACCGCACCAATGGCCGAGATAACCGGCTGGTCCGAAGGACAGGATGGCACCTATCTGGGTATTGGCCGCAAGGGTGCAGCACTGACCCGTGCCATTGACGCGGCATTGCTGCAGGCAGGATTGGGCGATGCAGATGTTGATCTTGTCGTCGCGGGGGGCACCGGACCGGGCTATTTCGCCAAGGCGGAATTGACGGCGCTCGCGCGTTTCGATGAGGCTCAGGTCAAACGGCTTAGCCCTGTGACAGGAAACGGATATGGCCCGGCACATACCCCGATTGCCATTCTTGGCGCTGGGGCAAGTGCTGTGGCCGAAGCCTGTCTGCCCGATCACAGCCGACCGCATAACGTCCTGTGTGCTGGTCTGGACATTACAGGCGTGGCCTTTGCCGCCGTGGTCAGCCGCATTGCGGAGGACCTGACATGAGCCCAGTTCACGAGGTGAAAAACCTAGGCCGTCTGTCCCAGGCGTTTCCGATCGAGCCAATGCCCTTCAAGGTCGTCTATGCCGATACTGACGCGATGGGCGTAGTCTATCACGCACGATACCTGGACATCGCGGAACGCAGCCGTACAGAATTCGTCGCCTCTGCGGGCATTGATCTGGGTCAGATTGAGGCAGAACACGGCATCTGGTTGCTGGTAAACCGTGTCCGCGCTGACTACCGCCGACCCGTATTGCTGCATGAAACGGCGATGGTGACGACGCAGGTGCTGAAATCTGGTGCCAGTCAAGTGTGGTGGCGATCTCAACTGCATGTAGGCGCGCATCTGGCAGCCAATATCGACGTGGCAACAGCCTGTTTCGACACCAAAACCAAAGAGCCCTGCGTCATGCCTGCGGACCTGGCGGCGCGGATCGCAACGCTCACTCAACCAACGGAGCCATCATGAATTTAGTGACCTCAACACGCGCGCTCTTGCTCACAGCTCTCTTGACCGGCGCTACGCCGACATTCGCAAAGGATACCAATTACATGACTCTCAGCACCCAATATGCAACCGCTGTCGAGGAGCGCGGGGACGCGGTGAAGCGCGCCCTTGGCTCTGCCGAGGCAATGCTGAAATCCAACGCCAGTGACGCCGTGGCGCTGGCTTACAAGGGCAGTTTGTTGACCATGGTGGGGGGCGACGCCTTGATGCCGTGGAACAAGTTGAAATATGTGAACGTCGGACTGGAATTGCTGGACGAGGCCGTGGCCAGTTCGACCGGCGCACCTTCGCACGGGTTGGACCCGGAGCTGGAAATCCTGATGGTTGCCGGTTTCACCAACGCACGCCTGCCCGCGATGTTCAAACGTGAACCCTTGGCCCGTCAGATCATCTCAAGACTGCTTGAGCATCCCCGGTTTGATGACCTGGCACCCGAGCTGCGCGCCCAGGCACTGTCGATCGCAGCGGCCTATGCCAATAAGGACGGCAACGGGGAATCCGCGAAAATTCTGCTGGAACGTGCCAAAACGGCAAACGCCAAGGTAGCGCAGAGTGTGTTCGATGAACGCTCATAGTTCATGTGCCCCCAGTGATGTTGGGCCGATAGGTACAACATTCCCCCTGCTGGCCCTCACCGAGATCAAAAAAGGTTTTGGTGAAGGCGAAGGTCGGGTTCAGGCCCTGGATGGCATTACCTTGCACATTCAGTCAGGCGAATTTTGCGCACTCAGTGGCCCGTCGGGCAGTGGCAAAAGTACCTTGTTGAATATTCTTGGATTGTTGGACCAGGCTGATAGCGGGTCATATTTTTTTGACGGTCAAACGCTGAAGGGCGCATCCGAAAAAACCGTGCGTAGCCTGCGCCAGAAACATTTTGGTTTCGTCTTCCAAAGTTTCAATCTGGTACAAACCCTGAGTGCTGTCGAAAATGTTGAAATGGCGCTTTTCCATGCGCCCATGAAGGCGGGCGTGAAACGAAAACAGGCCTCCGAGATGCTTGACCTCGTGGGATTAGGCGAGCGGTTGAACCACCGCCCTAACCAGTTGTCAGGGGGACAACAGCAACGTGTGGCTGTGGCACGTGCGCTGGTCCGCCAGCCACGTCTGGTGTTTGCGGATGAACCCACCGCAAATCTGGATGCGGCTTCGGCTTTTGGGCTGATGGATTTGATGGATGACATGCGCAGACAGATCGGCACCAGCTTCATCACCTCGACACATGACAATCGCCTGATGGATCGGTTCAGCCGCATTATCTCGCTTGAAGATGGGAGAATTTTACCATGAAATGGTTTGCTCATGCCCTGCGCAATGTGTTGCGCAACCGGCGACGGACGTTGATGGCCAGTACCGTTGTAGCCATCGGAACGACGGCGATGGCCATGACACTATGCTTTATGTTGGCGACATTCTTTGGCCTTGGTGAAAGCACGATCCGTGCTGATGTCGGACATATCCAGATTACGACCCCCGGTAGTTTCGATGCCGACACGGACATCGCCAACGGCCTGACCCCTACAGATCAAGACCACATCGCACAGGTTCTCGCAGGGACAGAGGGTGTCAGGTTCTCCATGCGGCGCATCCTGTTTGATGGACTGACGTCCAAAGGTGAAAGCACCATTGCCATTGTGGGACGTGGTGTGGAACCGCTACAGGAAATGCGTTTGTCCGGCATTTTTGCCCCGATCACCCGAGGCCAGCTCATGTCCGTGGAAGGCACTCATTTCGAGGCCCTGATTGGCGAAAGACTGGCGCAGAAGCTTGAATGGGCACCGCGCGAATTGCTGACTCTTGTGGGCACTACAGAAAGTGGTTCGATCAATGCTGTGGATGTGCTGAGCACCGGTGCCTACAGTACCGGCGTCCCTGAAAAAGACGCCCGTGCCGTGATGGTGCCCCTGCATGTGGCAGCGGCCTTGCTGGACACGGAAAACGTGAGTCGCGTGGTGGTCGTGCTGGACGACACGGCAGATACCGACCTTGTACGGACCAGACTGCAATCGGCCTTGCCAGAACTTGAGGTGCGGGACTGGCGGCAGCTTGACCCTTTCTACGAACAGGTTGTGACGCTTTATTCCAACATCTTTGGGATCCTGTGCCTGATCATCGTCTTGGTTGTTTTGATGTCTGTATCAAACACCATGATGATGACAGTGATGGAACGCATCCGCGAAATCGGCACCCTTCGGGCCATCGGGTTCTCAAAATTCGAAATGCGCATTGGGTTTTCTATCGAAGGGGCGCTGATTGGATTGATGGGGGCGCTGATTGGTCTGGCACTGGCGGCGGTACTTTCATTTGCCATCAATGTCGCAGGTGTCGAAATGCCCCCAGCACCGGGGCGCACCGCACCCTACCCGCTGATCTTCTTTATTGACCTTCGGATCTATGCCGGTGTGGCGATGGTGATGGTGCTGAGTGGCGTGCTTGGCGTTATCTGGCCCTCGCGCAAAGGCACATCCTTGCCGATCGTGGAAGCTTTGGGCCATGATTAAGTATCTGTTTTCTCTTGTGCTGACCTGTATGTTGCTGGCTCAACCCGGCCAGGCGCAACACATATGGACCAAGGTCGAAATCCAATCGCTTTTGAAACGTGCAGATGCCTATCGCATGCCGCTGGAACAAGGGCGCGTCCTGGCCGGGATCACCTTGGTCAAGAACGGCATTCGCAGCCGCACCCTGCCAATGCGGATAGAATTTTCAGCCAAGCGCGAACGCCGGATCGAGACACTTGGCGGGGCGCGCAAGGGTCAACGGGTGTTGCTAACACCAGAAGGCTACTGGCTCTATATGACAGGCATCAAGCAGCCGGTGCGGCTGAACCGGCTACAACGCGTTTTGGGACAGGCCAGCTTTGGCGATATTGGCAATCTGCGATTTGCCGAGGATTACCAGGCACAGAACTGGAATGAAGAGAATGGATTGATCCGAATAGTTCTGGCTGCTCATATGCAGGGTCAGGTGGTCGATAACATCACCCTTTGGATCGATCCACAAACCGGGGCACCTGTCCGTGCCTCTCTCCTATTTCCCAGCGGCAAGACGTTCAAGATTCTGAATTTTGATCCGCCACAGCCAACGCCGGCCGGTGCAATGATCCTGAGCACAAGATTTGTGGACCCTACCCAGGCAGATGTCTTTACGGAACTGACCTATGCGCCGCCTGAATCCACCGGATTTGCGCCAACATATTTTACCCCGACAGCCCTTGTAGCCGAAAAGGAATAGTAGATGACCGCACACCAATCTGAATTTGTCGTCGATAGTCACCAACAATCAGGCGGACTTCATTTGATATATGACGCCCAAAGTGGCCACCGCCCTTCGGCACGCAGGCGTCTGGTTGGGGCGGTGGAGCGCACATTTGAAAAATTCGGCTGGCAATCCTTGCGCTTGCCCAGTGGCAAACGGTTATGTGCCGCGCTGGATGGCAGTCCGGTCCCGCCTGTGTCGATCAGCTATAGCGGGCCCTTTGCCTTGATCGCTGTCAGTTCCGACTGGCGTTCGATCGGCGTTGATCTGGAACTGACCCGCACGAGCAGGCTCATGCGGTATGACATCATCGAGGCAGAATACCTCGATCAACGATCACCCGATCCTATGGCGACCTTTGTGCGCGCCGAAGCCTGGGCCAAGGCGCTGGAATATGGCTTTGCCTTTGGTCCGTCGTTTTTCTTCAAGGGCAGCACAGAACCAGGTGCCCGTGATGGCGGCAAAAGGGTGGATGATCTGGATTTGGGGTCTTTGGATCTGAACTTTGACGGATTTCCCCACAGATTGCAGGCCGCCGCCTGTGTCGATATTGCTGCGCCCCCCCTGTCAATACACTCATTTGTTCGGATTGAGTGACTACCATCCTTTTGCGAAAACACGGTTACACCAACCTGAAAGGACGTTTTCATGTTTCTTGCCATCATCTTTGGAACCCCGATCTGGGTTTGGCCCTTGCTGGCTTTCTTGATCGGTTATGGCATCCGTGCCAGCCGGGATCGCGATACCTCTGTCTGGCCTGTCTATCTTGTGCCATTGCTGGGTCTGATCACGCTCAAGACAATCATCACCGCCCCGGGCGGACAATCCGTCTGGATCGCATATGTGGCGGCATATGCCCTTGCTGCGGTAGCGGGATTTGGTCTGCAGCGGCGCTGGCTGGTTGAAAAACACGATCGCCGTGTAACCTTGAAAGGTGAATGGCTGACCTTTGCTGTCGTGATGATCCTCTTCTGGAGCAACTTTGCCTATGGCGTTACCCGCGCCATTGCACCGGATGTGATCACCCAGGTTTCCAACCAGGTCGTATATGCCGTTGTGGTTGCCTTTGCTTCAGGCAGTCTGCTGGGGCGCGCATTACAGGTGGCTCTTGCACCCTCGGCCGCCATGTCACCGGTCCCTGCCGAATAACCTGTCCTTACCGCCCAGGCCGTTGGCATGACATTCAAGACAGATCAGATGATCTTGAGCTTTGATGCCTTGTTGGCGGCCTGTGCCAAAGACACACAATCCAACCGCAAGCGTGCGGATTTGAGGTAGGAGCGCACAGTATGCTCGGACAGTTCCAGGATCATTGCAATTTCAAGATAGGTTTTACCCTCGGCGCACCATTTGAGACACTCCAGCTCGCGTGGTGGCAATTGCGGCATATCGACGTCGTTTGAATATACCTCGGCAATCGCCTTGATGTGGAAATCTTTGGCCAATAATTGCAAGACCTCGGCAAGAGACCTCAACCGGTCTTGTTCCATCCCGTTTTCAACGCCGAGAGTTGCCGAAAACAGTGAGCCGCGACCTTTGGAGTCTTGATGCGGTACCGAATAGCCGTTCAAAGGAATACCGAATTTCGACGCTTCGACGAACATCTTTTCGGCTTCAGGCGTTGTCTCCAGATCACACCAGAAAAAAGGATCGGCCGAGGTCATACCAGCCTGAACAACCGGGTCGATGGATGCGAGATTGTTCAGCAAATAATGAGAAACCCATTCAGGCGGATAGGTGGTTCGGACAAAGGGATTGTCCAAGGGGTCACCAATCTTGTGGGCCAGATGATAGGTGATATGATCCAGTTTCAGCAAGTCGCGCACTTCATTGACTGCATCCGAGACCGAATTGCTTCTCAATAAAGCGGGGAGAACCTCATTATATTCGTCGTTCGAATCGATGGCCAACATTCACTTGCAGTTGTTTCTTGCCCGGAGAGAGCAACTCAGAGTTAGCCGCAATGTAATCAGATGTAAATATCGTTCATGGGCCAATAAACTTCAATTGGTCTGGTTCCATGGTTTATCAAACGGGACGAGCGCGGCGGGACATTATTTAACTTGTTCCTATTCAACCTAGGGGTCACCAATGGCCGTTATTGGGCAAATAGGCGCTCGTCCCACCAAATCGGGATTTCCAAGCCGACCGAAATCAACTTGAAATCATCATGCAACGAATTGAACACGATGTTTTTTTCCATGCGCGCCACCACAGATGGGACGATCAAAATCGCTGAGCGTTTCTCGGAATACCAGCTGCGTCCGAATCTTCTTGCGGTTTCACCATCAGGCGCGGACCATCCTTCTATCAGGTCGGTATTGACGACCTCATAGCTTATCCCCACAGGAATTGAAATTTCGACAAAGTGCTGGCCAGATGGAATCTCGCCTTGGTAATGAACAAGCTTTTCCAATAGTGCTGTCGAATAGTATTCTGACGCGTAAATGACCGCTGCACCTGCCTCGTGCCAACGGCCTGACGTCAACCTCGCTCCGCCATCGTCCCAGATTGGGAATTCGCCCCTGGGATCTCCAATGCGGTAGGCAGACATGGATTGTTCCAGCTTTCGATCACGTGTCATACTGCGAAGCTGGACTCCGCCCGTCTCAACATGTTGATGACAGCTTCCGCCCCGGCAGAATTAGACTGCGCCATTTCCATAGGCGTTCGTCCGGCAAGCAATTTGTGTGGCCTGTTCAAGAACCGCGATATTGCGGCCTCGTCCCCATGGTACAGACGACTGACCGCATCGACAACGCGACTGACCTCATACAGGCGCTCACTCATCTCGCGGGACAGTGCTTTGCGACCTTTTTTTGCCCTTCGCAGCGTTGCTTCGGGGATAAGAGGGCCAACAACAGCGGCACGCCCTAAAGCCAGGCTCAACGTTTCGGCAGCCGATACGGCAAGACCGCGTGCAATATGGTCAGCCAAGCCTATGTCGTCCAGCGGGCTCTTCGCTTTGAGACCCAGCAGTTTACCAATTCGACCGGATTCAGTTCCCGGCAGTGCCTCCGGTGTCATGTAAGCTTCTAATGCAGCCATTTTAATGTTCCATTGTCCCAGTCACATGACGCAGAAATAGACGTCATGTGACGATTTGTCAAGCTGGGAGCAGGCAAGACGCCCTACCCTTGCACAGCCTTACCTTTGGCTGAAACGCCTAACTTGCAATTCCATACAATCGGAAGGTGGGACGCCCTGTAAGCTCACGCGCCACCCCCAGTTCGACCAGACGGTCGCAAAAACGTCGTGCTGCACGATCTGTCATTGGCGTATCGCTTCCCTGAATGACCGGTGACAACATCGCCGATGGAGCAACTGCATCCTCTGAGAGAAACACGCAGACCGCATGCGCTGCGCCTTTTGCCCGCAGTTTTGGGGCAATCGCACGAAGTGCCCAACTGCGTTCAGCCAGATCCCGCGCCAATTGAATACCCGCTTCGGCAGAGCGCAAAATACACTGTTGAGCAACAAGATCACCGCGCTGCCTGTCGTCACCCAATTCACGCAACATTGCTTTGGTCAGATACCGAGCCGAGACAGGCAGGATTTTTGGCCAGTTCAAATAGCGCGCAAGCACCATATCCGAGGCAAGGCAGGCCATCCGTTCGGCCCGCTCATCCACGGCGAGAACCGCACGCATGATCGCAACGCACGCCGCCAAAGGACCGTGAGTCAAACTGTGCGATTGCCCGATTTCCAACCAGTTGGCAAAATCGGCTGCCATTGCTTTGCCGACAAGAACAGAACATGCGGCATGTCTGTCTAGGCCCTTCAATGGCACCCGCGCTGCATCACGCCAAAAGGCCAGGAGCTGACCATCAGGTCCCTGCGCATCACCTGGCGGTGTCAGATGAAACGCATCGCGAATGTCAACTTCCCGAGCCAGGCGCCCTTCCAGCTTCGAGGTGGCTGTGGCTGCCTTTAGTGCAAGACTATTCGCAAAAAGCTTCACAGGGACACCATGCTCTGGATGGGTCATCAATGCGTCCAGCAGGGTCAGCGCGGATCCGGATCGAAAAGCCACGGTTTCAAGGGTTTCAGCGCGTCCCGAGGTAACCCAAGCCGGAAGTTTGGTTTGGCTTCTCAAGGTTTCGCCATTAGCCGACGATCGCAAAGTCAGGGACCATTGCATTAATTGTGAAACAAGCCGGTTTTGGCCTTTTGATGTTCAACATCCCGCGTAAATCCCCGCTCAAATATCATCCCTGTGCTCTGCGCTTATACTCATTTTATCTGCTTCCCCATCAAAATGTCGCCGATCTTCTTGTTGAACGCAACAATACTGTCGGTAGATCGACCGCTTATCGCTGGGTTCATCAAGTTTGACGCTGAAATCTACGACCTTCATCAATCCGAGGAATGCTGGAACTACGTCAGGGCCGCCGAATGTGGTTCAAGTTTCAGATCGCTTGTCCAAGCGAGATCTCAAAGACAGTCATTCACGCTGTTTCCGTTTCCAATCCCTTGTCTGTGGAAGATTATCGAACATATGTTCGGGCATCGCGGTATTTTTCCGGATTACATCCTCATGAACGGAAATGAGGCCAACCGAGAGAAACCCTTCCGCCATCAATCTATCTTAGTCAACGTGCCTTCCTTGTGAGCGGCCACATGGTCGGTCTTGTCGCTTTCAATTTCATACTGCGGATCATCTTCCGAGGCGCGGCGGGTGTGGCCCTTGTAATCGAAATCGCTGGTGTGGATCTTGCTGATCTTACCGGTCACATAGCCCGCTTCGGAATTCCATTTCACATGATCACCGATCTTGAATTTCGCCATTGGTCTTCCTCCTTTGTTAGAGAAACGAAACTCATCATGGGAAGGTTCCGCAAAGCCAATCAAATTCACATTTTTTGAACTGGAGGTTTTCCGGCCCTGAACTATTCAACACGTCAAACACAATTGCATTCGGAATCTAGGCCAGCGCGATCTGATCGGGGAACTTCTTGACCAAGGAAGCGTTCTTGCGCGTGCCCGCAGCCCTGCCACGCGCCAGGGCTGCAAAGGTCTTGGCCACCGCCTGCATACCTTGATGCACTTCCGTACTGCTTCCATCGTTGAGTGGTTTGTACTCTGTTGCGGCGGCATCCAATCGTTCCAGAAGATCGACTGCATTCTCAAGCCTGTCGACCAACTGGGCCTGTTCCTGCATCAGCGCGTTCGCTTCGGGCTCCTCATCCTCTGACATATTTTTATCTATATCGCGGGCAGCCTTAAAGATATCGCCGTTCTGCCATTCTTCGAGTTTGGACAACTCAATCAGACAACGATCAATGGCCGGCGTGGCAAGGCTGGCCCTGTCCAGTCTCGGTGTCGCGGATTTCTCTGCTGCAGCTTTGAACGCTGTCCAACTGGTAACGGTCAATGCCGGTTTGCCCGGATGCCAGTTGCCGTCCATTTTCTTCTCTACTCCCAAAACGGTTGGGTCGTCCTGTAGCTCATTCTCAAGAAAGGCGATCAGTTTGATGCAAATGTCTTTATCGTTCTTGAACGCCTCCACCGACAGGCCCGAAGTGCGCAGGGCGTTCTGGGCCGATGCATCTCCCATGATCGACGCACCATAAGCGATGCAACATTTGGCTAGCGTGGAATTCATGCGCAATGCAGCCCGCGCTGCCTTGCGGTTTCCGGGGTTGTCGCGCGCCTTGAGGTAAGCGCTCCACCCCTTCTTGATCGTAACCTCAGCATGCATCTTGTAGCCGAACTCAACCACAGCAGAGGCCATGTTGTTGGAGGTGGCGACAATGCTTGAAACGCCGGACGGGTCAAAGATTTTGGCTGTTTCCGCCCCGACTGAGATGCTGTCAAAGACCACTTTGATCCTTGCGTGGTTGAGGTGAACATAGCAATTGTTAAGCGTGTTCTCAATCGCAGGTGCCGTGCCTGCCCTCGCGGCAAAGGCGGTTTTCATGCTGTCAACCCAGGCGTTGTGAACCTCAGCCGCTTTACGCATCTTCAGAAAGTCAACAATCAGCTTTTGAACAGCCACGGCAAGGCCCGCCCCGGGGACAATCGCCGCCACGACGCTGAGCGAACCTGCGGTCAAGTTGTTCCAGAATTCGGCTCGCTGGCGCAATTTGGTGGTATTGGCCATCGCCCGGTCGATACATTCTTGAGCGCGAACAAGTTCTTCTTCAGTTTTGCCGGTAATCTCCGGATCGGGGAAGGCCTCAGAATACATCTCTTCAAAGCCGACCATCTCTTCATCGACTTCTTCCAGCATGGCTTGCATGCCTTCTTCGGAAAAGACATTTTCAAGTTCTGCAAGTGCCGTCATTTCCTGATCAAGCGCGATCTCTTCCTCAAGATCACGGCCAAGCTCTGCGGCCTCATCCTCGGATTTCATGACAGAAGACGCGGAGTTGAGCTTGCCCAGAGCATTTGTAACATCGCCCATGACCTTGGCCGTGCCTGAATCGACTGCGCGCTCGCTGCCGGATTCGGTATACGCCCGTTGAAAGTGCTTGAGCTCTTCAACCTCTTCTGCGGTCATGTCGGCGCGCAGGCCATCATACATCTGTTCGCTAAATCCGATGGTGAACCCCGACAACAACCCATTCACCAAAAGCGGCGCGGCCTGACCGGGATTTTTGTCGATAAAAATCGCCTTGCCGATCGCCTTGATGTTGGCACCCGACGTTATGCCCAGTTTCAGCGCGGCAGCAAACTGCTGTTGTGCCGCGAGATAGTCGCGCTGTTCCCCAAGTGCATCGTCAAAGGCATTCTTGTCCGGGTAATCGCTTTCTTTGATATCAGCCACGGATTTGTTTGCCGCCGCCACGATCCCTGTGGCAATTGCATCCCCAAGGCCAGAAACGATCTTCATGATCTCGTCAAATCCACCCTCGTAGTTGCGTTCGTGAAACTTCTGTCCCATCACAACCAGCTGTGGAAGCACCTTGGCACTTTTGAACGCGGTACTGATGGCAGCGGTGGTAAAGGCAACTTTGGCCTTGTTCTGGCTGTCGGCTGGGTTTTCCTGGCTGGCCACCATCGCCGATTGCACAACCGAAACCGTCATGCTTTCTGCAATGGTCAAAGCCTTGCCTATCGTCGCAGTCCATTTGTCGATCGGCGGTGCGGTGGAATGCCTATGATCGGCAACCAATTCAGCAGAGGACAGACCACCCAGAACGACTGCAGTTGCCGCCTTGGCGATCATTTCATCGGTGCCCGCGATAGCAATATCTCGGTTCTTGGATGAGATTTGCGCAGCGATTTCAGCCTTTTTAACCGGGTCAGTCTCTACGTCTTTGGCGGCTTTTAGCTCAATAACTTCTTGCTTGGTCTCCGCAACGTTCATCGCGTCCTTGGCGGACAGTACCCCGGCAGTCAATGTTCCCGCCAATTGCACGCTTTCCTTGGCAATCTTCATCCCCAGCTTAAAGTTCTCGCGCCCAGTCGTGGTGGTTGCCGAAAAGGCTTCGATTTTCTTTTCATAGAACTCAGCCGCGCCATTGAAAGCGATAGCATGTTCCGAGAATTTATCGGGGACAATGTTGTCTGGGATCACACCAGCACGCACCAAGGGTGTCCAAACCTCCTTGCGGATATCGTCATCGGTGAAGAGCGGCATTCCATCCGCACCAATTTGCATTTCCATTTTTCGCTGGGCGACCAGGGCTTTTTCGTAACCTTCTCTCAGCTTGGTGATAACAGCGGGATCAATCGCTCCGGTGTCTTCACCGATGTCAGCGATGGTATCAACTTCGACGTCAACCAGCATCGCCCATTTACCTAGATTTGCGTCTTCCAAGTCCTCTTCGGTCGCCCGCCAGGGCATTTCGGTAAAATTCTTATCTTCAGTTCCGGCAAGTTTGCGCCATGCCTTTGTGATAGCCCAAGGGTGGTTATCATTCTTGATGATCAGGTCCTGGCTTGCCATGATCTCATCGCGGACATCATCGAGGTATCCATCCATCCCCGATAGAAACTCCTCGCGATCAGCCATTTTCTGAACGGCTGAGGCATAGGCTTCGTCATCCAGGTTTTTGCCAGATACGTATTTGATCCAATCGAATTCGTTTTCAGTCAGTGGCATGTCTTACTCCCCCACCTGATGTTGCACCGACCGCTAAGGAGCGAGGTTTTTCAGAATGGTCGTTTCAAAATTTAGCAGTGTTGCTGTCAGCTGCACCCAGGTCTGGCCACGGTCCATCGGGTTGTTGCGGTAGATTTCGAAGGCCGGATCGCTTTCAAGTCTGGTCCGGATGCGTCGCAACTGCCTGAGGGTCTCTTCGCGCAGTTGCCCGACGATTGCTTTCTTTTCCTTATCCGGCAATTGTCCCATTTGGTGCTGGGGATCTTTCAGATTGGCCAGCTTCGTCTTTGCTGTGCCATCCAGTACCAAAAACCCGTTCTTGTCGCCCTGGCAGAGGGCCAGCACCTGATTGACTGCCGCAACGGCTGCTTGCGCCTCATCGTCTTCGCGACGGTCATCATCTGCAAATTTCTCTGTCAGCATCTGCTGCACTTTCGCAGCGGCGGCGCTGATCTTGGCTACCGATGCCCGGATTTTTGCCTGGGTGCCGTCAAAATCAAAGAACCATTCGCCTGCAGATTCCTTTTGCGTGTCAGTCACATCCGCATGCAGATCACGCCAGTTCTTGGCGCTGTCCTTATACTCCTGTGCCGCACGCTTGTTGTCGTGAGAAGTTTCAAGGTTCTTTCCGATGGCTTTATAGGCGGTCTCAAGCCCGTCGAAGATGGATTTGTATTCTTTGTAATTGCGATGCCTGGTCTTGTTGACATTATCATCAATCCAATCCTTGACCTTGGCGCGCTCCTCTTTGCATAGCCGTTTCTGCTCAATAACGTCGGCTGCGTCTGCCGTCGCGGTTTCGGTCCCTGCCCTTGCCTCGCCCAGAAAACGCGCCAAGCCGAGCAAGAAAGCTTCAGGATTGGTGCCTTTTTCAGCGATCATTTTTTCAAGCGCCACCAGCGCAGTGGAAAGCTCGTCAATCAGCCTATCAGCTTTGTTGATCACCTGATCGACGGTCGGTTGTGAGCGCGTCTCAAGCTCCTTGCGTAACGCCATCAGGGTTTCGCGTGATTTACCCTGTGCACCGGCAAAATTCTTGTCTGCGGTCTTGAGATAGGCAAGTGAGGTCCTGATCGTCTCTGTTGCTTGACGCAGTGCTTCCTGTTCCGCGTCGGACTTTCCATTGAGATTAATGATGTTTCCGCGGAGAAGTTCCTCCGGCGTCATCTTGGTCAGCTGTGCAATCTTGGCACCGACATTTGCCTCGGTACCTTTCTTGTTGGCAGAAAGATCCAGTTCAATCCGATCCAGTTTTTCGGTCGCTGCGGCATGATCGGTCCGCAGTTTTTCGGCCGCAATTTTGTGGGGTCCTTCGAATTTTGCCAGGAAGGCCTCAACCGCCGATACGACATCCGCTGGCTTCTTCGATCCCTCCCAGCCGGACTTGAGTTTGTCAAAAGCGTCAAGATCAGCCCCGTAACCTTCCGGTCTCCACTCGGCATAGATTGACCTGACACTTTTTTTGGCCAGATAGTCATCCACAGCCTTGATTGCGTCCTTCGCAGCTTTATAGGCATCGCCGTCCTTGACCTGATCCAGCATTTCCTGCGCCTCTACGGTCGCGGCCTCGATCAACGCTGCTGAACCCGGTGTCTCAAGCTCTGCGAGCATCTCAAGCGTCTGCATTTTTTCGCGCAGCTTGGCCATTTCCGCGCGCGGTACGTCCTTGAAACCGGCGCCACGCTTATCGACCATCAGCGCACTGTCGGATGCCTCTTTCATCCCGATTTCGTAGAACTTTTTCTCGCCGTCAGCTCCTTCAATTGTCAGCACGTGATCTGCAGGAATGTTTGCTAAACGGCTCAGGTCTGTGATCTCTCGAGCATCGTGGATGACCAACAACTCGCGTTTTATGGCGTCTACCTTTTCATGTGCGGCAACCTTGGCGGCATCGTCTGCTTCCTTGATTGCCGGATCAACGGCAGGAATATCCGCATCCAGAATATCGCTTTCAAGGCTGGCCAATGCCGTATCTGCAGCAGATAAATCAGGTGGCGTTTCGGTTGTCTGCGCATCGCGTAGCGCCTTGACCTCGTCCAACCGTGCGCGCAACGCACCATCAGTGTCCCCGCCTTTGCCCCAATGCTTGTCGAGTAAGACGCTGACGGATTTAAGCGTCCGGTCAAAGGCCTCGAACGGATCAACCGGCGGCACAGGAGGTGGTGGCAGTGCAAAGCTGCGCGAACCCTTGAATTTAAGGTGCAACTTCGCCGCGTCCTGGCGCAAAAGCGCCGCTTCGCTGTACTTCCCTTGCCCCGCCAATGTGATGGCATTGTCCAGAATCATATTGAGCGTCGCAAGCTGCGCATCGTTGATTTGTGTAACCTGCGGCTCGCCAAGGAACAGTATTGCATCCGATGCGATGGTTCGTGAAGAGGCCAGGTAAGTGACCTTGTCCGCCTCGATATTTTTGATGGCCTCGGCCCTGTAGGCGCTGCTATCACTGTCTGATGGTGCCACTTCAGGGAATACCCGCTGGCCATCGGGCTTTGTGTCCAGATAGGCTTGTAAGGCCTCTTCGGTCGAGGGGCGTCCGTCTCGAATACCGGCCATGACAAGATTCATCTCAGCCGCCTCGAATTTGATCTCCTTGATTTTTTCCAACCGATCCGCCGCCTGTTTTTCATAGGCCGCCAACTGCGTGCGTCTTTGTTCTAAAGCGGCTTTTTGATCCCTGGTTTCCCCTATCTGTTTGGCAAGACGCTGCTTTTCCTTGAACCCCTCCGCATCAGCCAGTTTCTGGGTCAGGGTGGCAATTTCGACAGCCAGCGCATCGATTCCGCGCCCGAGATTTTCAGTCGTCCTATCGATCTTGTCCTGACGTACCACTTCGCGTCCGGCAACCGGATCAGATGCCGCAAGTTCCGCCAGAGCATCCAGCGCGGCGTCGCGCATGTCCTCGACCAATTCGAGTAAGGTTTCGATAAACGGTGCACGCGCTATTTCGCAGGCATCCAGGGCCGTTGACAACTCGGCACCAAGCGTGACGAGTGTGTCTTCGTTCACATCCTCTGCGCCTGCCGCAACACGCAATTCCGTTAGCTTGACCTTTAGCGCCCCATGCGCGGCTGCCAAACCATCAACCGCTGAGCTGCGGGTACCGTCCAGTTCCACATCGCCCAGGCCTTGTTTGATCAAAGCAGGGCTCAACGTGCCTTGATCGTCCAGATTTTCAAGCGCGGACAAGGAGGTCTTCGCGGCCAAGATCCGCTCAAGAAGCTTATCCTGGAGCGTCTTGATCCGAACTTCGTCCGCCAGTGCTTCCATTCGTGCATCAATGATCTGGGCTGTCTGACGTGCCCGATCTCGGATGCTGGATAGACGAATGTCGCGAAGCACCAATTCATCAGTGCCCCAATCGAATTTTGGATCATCGGCCTGGGCATTTACCACTGTTGAATCTATGTCAACGATGTCACCCTCGACACCTTCGAAACGAATTCTGAGGTCGTCCATCTCATCCCAATAGCCCGCGAAATCGGTTCTCAGTGCTCGGGCTTTGGTCTCGACCTCGTTCTTCTTATTCACATATATGACGTATTGTTCTTTGATGTTGGTCTGAAACTCTCGAACCTTCTTTTTGCTGACCATCTTTCGCCGCAGCCTTTTGGCCAGGCCGCTTGAGATAATTGCGTTCTTGCCAAGCCATTTCGACAGAAATACAAGCTTGTCGGCATCAAGTTCATTTACGGTGATCGGACCATCGTCATCAGGCATGTTCCCGCCTCCCCTGGGCACCGTGCGAGCAGACGCACGCTATGTTTTTTCAATTCTTTACAACAGCAAGCAGTTTCAAAAGCAGTTGTTTTAAAATCTCTGCAGCCTTCTAAATCAGGCTATTTGTAAATTTTCTTTCTCAAGCTCCTTTGCCACAGCATCCAGCGCTGCAACCGCGGTCCGCCTGACCTTCAAACCTGATAGAAATCCATTTTTGTCGTCAATAACCAGAAAAATTCCCGAATTTATCTCGGCGCGGTACGTATTGATCGCACTCAGACACTTCTGCCTCAGATCACCGCGTTTGGCCGCTTCGGTTTCCTGTATCAATGCATCCAGAGCATCTTCCAATGTCTCATCAATGGGGTCGAGATAGGCTTGCAGGTCCTTTACCGCAGTTTCGATCCCTTCAAAATCGTCACCGTCACAAGATGCTACAATAGCGTCGCCAAGACGGGCCATTTCGCTGCGCAATTGCCCCTTCGCACGACCCCACATCAGACGGGTTTTTGTAAAGTCGACTGTCAGACTGACGGGTCTCTCAGCAGCCTGCTGCTTTTTCGCCTCCAGTGCTTCCTTGACAGCCACCTCAAGCCGCTGCGCTATGGTGATGGCCTTCTTGTAGTCACCATTGGCAGCAGCCTCATCTGCCGCCATCATCACCGCACGCAGTCTTTGTGCGTTGGGAACATCCGCGTTCAGGGCTTTCAGCACCACCGGCGATACCCGCGCCCAAAGCGCCTCCCATTGACTTTGCAGTGGATCAACAACTGTTTGGTCATCTTGTTTTGCCAGCGCATCCTCAATGCCCTTGATCGCCGCCCTTGCCCCGCCAAAATCCTGACCGCGCAGCTTTTGCGCCGCAATCTCCCAGACTTTCATGAGATTTTCATTTGCAGGAGCCGGCGCAGCCAAACATTTCGGCCGTAGGGTCTTTAGTTTGTCCGCCAAATCGGCTGTTGCCTTTTTTGCATCCTCACTGGCCGGTTGCGTGCCAGCGGCTTTCTTCAGTCCAGCCGCAATTGCCGCAATCAACTTTGCCGCTGTCTCCAGCTCTCCTGCGTTGATCATCTCAAGGGCGGATTTTGCAGCCGCCTGCAGTTTTGCCTGTGCAGGCCCGCTCAGTGCGCGGATTTGAGGTACCAGTTTGATGACCTTCTGGCGCAGGGCCTCGACCCTCGGGTCCGACTGTGCGCTATCATCAAAAAGGTCAACTGCGTCGCTTTCATGACCATCCTCATCAAGGGGATCATCGGGCAGGTCTTCAATGTCATCCTCGATAACATTCCCGTTCTCATCGAGGATCTTGATATTATATGGTGCCTTTTGCTTCTTGAGCCATTTCTTCAATTTCTTGGCCAGACCCGGCAGTTCTTGCTCACAGGTCAGACTCATCAGCTTGCCGTCAACAGCGCAAAGCCCGTAGGCAACCTTGTTGGTGGTGCTTTCCTTCTTGACCGCCCGGCTCAAAGCATCCGGTGCGCGTTTCTTGTGAAGCGCAAAGACAAAATCTGCCTCATCCTTGCCAGGACTGGCTGCAAAGGCAAGCGGACGTTGCTTTGCTACCCTGATAAGCTTTTTTAGCTCTTCCCCCTCAACCGAAAATTCACCCATTAAATTTCCCCGTCTAAAAAATTTGCTCCACGGACAATATACCCCATTTACGCTAGGGCAGTCTGGCGGGTCGAATTGAATGCGTCAAGCCGACTGCGGGGAAAGGATCAATCCACCAAATCCGGCCAAAGGCTTGGATCGTCGGCTGGTTTGACGCCAGAACATAATACGATCGACAACCAGCGTTCGTCCCCATTGGCACGACCCACCCACCCTTTGCGATCAATCAAAACAACCATAGACGGATTCGAAGCTGCGAGAGCCAAGGCAACTTCCTGACGCTTAGCTACCCCAGTTTCCCAATGCTACCGCCCCTTCTCGCCCGTTCGAACATGGCTGCAAATGTCGGCGGTTCTCTTTCTAGTTTCGGCTAAATTTCAGAGGCGCTGCCGCTGCAAACCAATACCCGCCCTGCTCGCCTTCGAAAGTCACTGTTCCTGAAGCGGTATCGGCATTCAAAAAACGCGCGAAAATTGTCATTACCATCGTGCCGGGCGTTAACTGGCCGACCAGGCTCTCGCACTTTTTGAATTCCGCGTCAAAGAAAGGCTGATGTTCTGGTCGCGCCGCTTTTCGGCCACCGATTTCGACGACGTTTTTACATTCGCTATAAGAAAGTGGTCCATCAAACAAGCCATCTTTGATTGTTTCCAATGTGTGGACCCCACCGCCGCTATGCCCGCTTAGATCATACACGTTTGTGCCAATGAAAACAGGCATTTCGCTCCAAGTGCATCCGGCATTCTCTGGTGCACTCTCAGGAAACTTTTGGATCATTTCAGCAGCCCAGTTATTATCTGAATTCTCCGAGGGAAACAAAACGGCCCTGTTGTCACCAGATGCACTGAGCATTTCGACGAAACCGCTCTTTTCATTGTAAGTCAGTTTAAGCCCAATAGGCTTTTGAGGCGGGAGCGGTACGCCTATTCCACGGTAGGTCGCGGCACCGCCGGCTCCTTGTTTCAGCGTCCATGTTCCGTCCAGTTGCGTCAGCATCTGAAGCGGCGACAATGCACAAAACTCGCCCGAAGAAACGTCCTGCGCATAGCTGAGTGTACGGCTGCACAAGAGCACACAAACACAAAGAGTAAGGAATTTCATAAATTTCTTCATTATAAAATCAATCAACCCAATCAGTTGGACGATTTGCAATTTTCATACTTCGATAGAATGCAAGCTTCGGCCTGGTCGATTGCAAGTTTGACTTGCGCTTCACTCATTTGCTTTTCAAGCATGTTGAGCATCGTTTTGCTGGTATCGAAGCCGTTCATATTAGCAACTGCGATCCACATGCGCCCGTGCGCCCGGTCTCTTTCCACACGGTCGCCAAACGCATAGAGGAGACCCAGCGTACTTTGCGCCTGTGGAAAGCCGAGCCTCGCTGCCTTGGTGAACCAAGTAACCGACAAAGCGGCCGCTTCCTTGGCTGCATCACTTTTGTCTTCGGGGTCGACACCCGCATAGACGAGGCTGCCAAGTTCATACATCGCAAGTGGATTGGACTGACTTGCGGCGGCCTCGTACCAGAGAATTGCATCTGGAACACTTTTGTCTGTCCCAATCCCGTATTGGTATGCTTGGGCTAGGCTCAACTGCGCCTCAATATCCCCGCCATGAGCTTTCGAAGTTTGTTGAGAAAAAGCATCTTGTGAGAAAGCCGCAATTGGATGGGTCAAGAACAACAAGGCGAGCACGTGTACTTTGTTCAACCGCACGTCCCATCTCCCCAGAATGACGACCAGAGTAAAAACATGCTTAGATTGACCTCGGGGGGGCGCTTATGTCAATGTTTCACTTTACCTTAGGTGAACTGGAATCTTGACATGAGGTTGGTTGTTGCACTGGTAGCTTTGTTTGGTACGCCGTGCCTTGCACAGGCAGAACAGTTCGGAAGTGTTTCCGCCGTTTTGGATGGGGAACAACAAGATTGGTTTACGATCTCGGATGGTGCCGGTGAAAACATGGCCGCTTCCGCCTCTTTCAGAAAGGGTAAGACTCTTTCTGATTTAAGCATTCAGGCTCATCCGCAGCCGCGCTTCTCTTCGAAAAGTGTTCTCAGTATTTCGGTGAGCTTTCTTGGCGAATACGAGGCTGGAAAGGCCCCTATGACGACCGAGTTGATTTATCTAACCGATGGGATGCGAAAACCTTTTTATACCAGCGAAGGTGTGACCGACGCGATGTCCGTTGATATTGAGTTGCTTGAAGCTGAAGACAGTATCGGCACCGTGAAGGGGACGTTCAAATCCAAAGTGTGTCTGGTTAAGGAATTGTACGCAGATCCGGATCTTGACGTCTGCAAAGATATTTCTGGCAGTTTTGATACTCAGATCCAGATACGATAAAAATGTGGAAGTCTTCACAGCGCTGTTGTCTGGCGTCTCTGGTGGCGTTTTTATTGCAGTTCCAAATTGCTGAAGCTCAAGGTCACGGCTGGCCAACAACCGAGTGGGTCGCAGAATGCGCCAAAGACGCTGTGATTTGCCAGGTCGACGAAAACGGCAAGCCGAATGACGAAGGTGTTGACGTTTTCCTCACTCAATTGCGTGAAGCCAGTCAATTTCTGGCACGTGCTGGATTGTTACCTCCTTCAATGATCACGCGCCCCGACAATACAGTGGGAGCGCCTTATCTCGCCTATTTTCAGGACGGGCTTTTCAAATTTGCCGACAGCGTTCACGCAGCTGGCTATTATCGCCCTGATGTTCGCACATTGTGGGTGGACTACAGTCAGTTTTTTGCATTCGACACAAATTCATCCGGCTATTCCGGGACCGCTGCCCATGAGCTTTTTCACGCGGTACAGGAAAGTTATGGATTGACCGGAAAACTATTGCGTTCTGGCAAGCAGACCAAGTGGGTTACGGAAGGAACAGCCACTGCGGTTGAATGGCTTCAATCAGGAAGTGCACAATACGTTGGCAGCGGATTGCCATACCTTGATTTTCCAATCGATGACTTGCAGTCGACAAGTGGCGGACCCGGAGAATACGCCACCTACCCGTTCTGGGCTTTCATGGCAAAAAAGTACGGTGGGGCAACTTCAAGTGGCGTCGGTTTTTTTCACAACTTTTTCAATGTCGTCAATGAATTGCCCGACAGTAAGTCGGTAATGGAACTGGTGGACATTGCGCTATTGAAGGTGACCGGGGCCGGATTGTATGACATCTACCCGGATTTCATCGCGGAATTCGGTTCCCACCAAGGACGTTACAAATCACTATCCGCAAGCGAGTCTTCCTCAAATTTGATGATTGTTCGACGTGAGTTGGGGGACGCAAACCTACAGGTCAATGGCACGGTCAGACCGCTAGCGGCTGAACCCTTTAGTCTGACTGTTCTCGATTTCGCAAATAGCGCGCTTGAAATCCGACTATCTGGACCAGACACAGACGGGCTTCATCTGATCGTAGACGATCAACGTTACGATACCGCCGCGACCGGATTTGATGGTGATCGGAATGTCTTCTATTCAGATCAGATCGGAGAGGCGAAACCGGGAAATGTCGGACAGAAGTATTTGATCCGTGTCGTCAACGCATCTAAGACACCCATAGACTATCGGTCGCGTGATTTCCGACTGATTGTCACTTTGTACAGTGAATACGCCGTAATTGGCGAAGCTGACATAGACGGTCCCAGCTCTGCCGATATCGACAAGCCAGTCGAGATCAGTTTTGACAAACGAAGCGCGTTTCTTGCTCCCTATGTGACTGACGATACTCTTGCGGCCGGTTTATCCGACCCCTGCGCATTACGAGTAGATTTATGGAACACGATAACGCGGGATTCGCTCGGGTTTGAACTGGACCATGACGGGCCCATAACAACCGGCGAATACATCCTTGCGACAATTGGCGAAGATGGCAGCCTGTCTCCAGAAGATTATCCAAACCAACCCGTAGCCGGCTTTGTTATCGGCGCGGCCAACGCCCTATCACAGGGTTATCGTCAGCAATTCAGTGCCCGAGGCGGCGTCTTGACGATCGATGCGATCACACCGCGTTGGATCACCGGGAGTGTGCGGATTGCAGGTACACGACGCTATGATAGTGCGTGGATTTCCGGTACGCCGGTAGACTTTCCCGCAGAATTGAAGAACCTGGAAATAAAGGTGAAGTTCAGCCTGCGTCACGAACGACCGATGGGTGTTGGAAAGGTTCTTGATGTCAGAGAATGCCTCGAAGGGGAAACTTCCGATTTGCGCAGGAACGGTTCGACTTCGTTAGATCCTCAGATCGATCCGAGGCAGAGTGTTGATATGGAACCCAATGCTTCCGGTAAATCAGACCCAGCGACCGAATCCGGCACGACACCAAATTTGTTTGCAACGACGCAAACTGAAGCACACGCTGTAGAGAACGCACCTCTGTCCAACCCAGAAGACGAGCGGCGTAAAGGCCACCAGTTGAATAAATCTGGAAAACCATTTCTCCTTGTACATCTCGGTACCGAAGGATCAGGTTCTTACATTCTTTCCGGCGACAACGTGGAGCTATCTGGCGGATGCAATCGTGATTTTCTTTCACTTGAGTTTCGGTTGAGAGAAAGCGCGGAGGGCGACTTGAAATCCTTTGGATTTCGCACTGGACCAGGCGTTCGCGACAGTAAGCTTGAAACATTTGATGTGCCAGAGATCTTTGTTGAAACCATGCAAAGTGCACCATCACCCGCAGGTGACGCCAGAACGGCGGTCAAACCGCAAATGGCGGCCAGCCTTCTTGGTGGACAAGGAACATTGATGCTAAGCGAACAAAATACAGGTCTGCACTCTTCGTATGTGCGGGGCAACTTATCTGGTACAGTTGCGGCGCTTGGTGGACTAGCGGACGAAAAACACCTGATCAAAGCAGAGTTCAGGGCGCATGTCGCATGTGATTAGTCGGCCCCTGCATGATGTTACCCTGTAGCAAGATGGTTAGGATTACCGACGCCTTGTTAAAGACCAAATGATCTTTTCCTGCTTTAGGCCGAGGTCGCTGCCGTTCTGGGCCAGGGTTTTTGGTACGAAACGGGGTTGCCGAATTTTGCCCACGTTCAAAACGATCCAAGGAAATAAAACCCGGTCATATCCATCACATTCAACCAAATGTCGAGACAGTGCTAGATGCATTAACAATCTGTTCTAAATCATTTAAATTTCCAACATGAAAGCGGCAAACATAAGCGAATTAAATTGCGCGCCACCTCCATCGGCTTGTCGCAATACAATCGTGACGCGGCGCTTTTGATGGGAAATAGCCATGATAACCGCCGCACCTTGTTCCCTGGATAAAGTAGCACACATTTGTTTGATGCGGCACAGGTGAGGGGGTTCGCCTATCTATGATAGAAATCCGACCATTGGTACATAAAGCCTGATCATATGAACTGGGAAAAGAGGTTCACGGCACGTACCTGGCGATGCTGCTTTTGCTTCCCCCTGATAATGGCTGGCATATAGATCCGGTTGATTATCTCTGATCTGAATGAGCGCAAAGCCTGGGTCGAAAACCATGACTACAAAACTCCGATCTTGATTAGAGAGATCTTTCTCTTGATGCAGACACGGGGTGTTGCCCCCTACCCCGTCGCTTGAAATGTTATATCTCTATATTGCGCATTCGTCCGCCCATCTTATCTTGCCCTGCCCTTTGATCGGTTCCGGCAAAATACTTGATCGATGCTTTTGATTGAAATTGGTATTAGGTTGCGTGGCGCCCAAAAGGCCAGCCTTGTTACGAGGTAGTGCGATAGCATTCTGCCGGAGTTTGGCTCGAAGCAAATCGAACTTTCACTGTGAATGAACCGGAGTCAGACCCACTTGATAAACTACGAAATAGCGAATGATTGATTGCGACTCTCATGTGGGTCCTTGTTCTTTTGTCCACCGCGGTGGACATTAGGTGCTGACTGTTGACGGCATGGACAGCTTTTCAAGTGCCCGGGTTGGGTTGAAATTCATCACGCGTCTCCCAAGTGTGATACTGTGAAAATATGCGGCAAAGTCTCTGACACGGTCACCCAGTTGAAGGACGATAAAGATTGCACTTGATGCAGTTTCCTCACCGATAGCTTCAATTGCTTTGTCAAAGAGTGTTGTGTGAATGCCCATCATTGGAGCCAGGGTTCGTGCATGATTTCTAACTTCAGTCCAATTATCTGGTCGTTTGGTTGTGAATGCCATTGCTTGATCGCAAATTGACATTAGTTTCTCGATTGCGGGTGCTTTATCCGATAAATCGTTTTCTAATTCTTTTTGTTTTTTTATAGACCTAGAATGGTGGCGGACAATTTGCCCGTCATTGGCGGGCATTTTGATCGTTTTCGGTGTGTCCACCGCGGTGGACATTTCATTGGTTTCCGCGTCAATCTTGGTTAGCAACCCACGATATTCGGCTACTGTCAGTTTTCTGCGAAGTGTTTTGCGCACCTCTGTCAGCAGAAGGTGCTCTGGTGCATGACCTTCCAGGCACACCAACTTTGTCAGGATCTGCTTGCGCAAAAATGCCCTATCACGCCGATCATTTTCGACCTTTTGAGCAGCGGCAAATAGTTCATTCGCACGGGCAAGAAAAGGGGAGAGCGACAGGCCATAGCTGATGGCACACCCGCCCGAAGACCGCACGCGATAGCGTTTGCGGTTTGGGCTGTCCTCACGCTTCATAAATCCTAACTCGATAAAGCGATCGATATGCCTGCGCAGTGTTCTCTCGTCTATTCCACCAACGCGGCGGCAAATTTCATTGTTGGAGGCGAACACAGTATCACCGTGGCCGGGTCGCAAGAAGCTGAGCATTGCCTGGAGTGTCTGGATGTGGCCGGGGCGTAGGTTGAAAAGGCTGCGCGCATCTCTGAGCGCTCTGAAGATTGCCCAGAGATCTGTGTCGTGTGGCGCTAAATCGCCCGCTGCGGGTGTCGCGGCGTTTTTGACGGAAAGTTTTGTGAATCCCATAATGTATTGACAAAGACCGTATGGCCCACAGGTTATCCGCTCGTCGCACATTGTACCGCGCGAAAAGACAACAAAAAGCCGTCCACCGAAATGGTGACTCTTGACCGTTGTGTTGGAGATTGCTACATCAAAGGTGCAAAACTACTGATGAGGGCTCTCCGAAGGATACTTTGGGGGGCTCTTTTCTTTCTGGTCTCGTTTGTCTCCTCTGCTCGTGTTTCAGTTCTGACCCGATCAGGACGCCGGGCCTTTTTCACTCTGCCATTGATCGAAGAGTTGCAAAATTGTGGCCTCTGCATGCTCTTCCAGCCATTGGCCGAATTCTGGATTGTTCTTGCGGGCGACCTTGATGGCAATGGCTTTGCCATCCACTGCGAGCGTGGCAAGGGGGCGGCCGTTCCGGTCTTCTACGACAGATTTGACGCCCTGGTCGGCCTGCTTAACTGCAGGTCTCGATCGCTGAAGGCAGGCCGTGTAGACCGCTTGAAATCTCTCTGCACTTGAGGAATCGGCAGGCAAGGACGGCAAAGTCTCTTTCGCAATCTCGACAAGGGCGACTTTCTTGGCCAATGCGGCCAGTTCTCCCCATTGTCGTCTGCCAACACCATGAGCAGGTCCGATCATGTGGACGATCTCATCCGGTAGCTGTTCGATCACGACGCGATGGTTCGAAACCCCTTGTCGGGTCAAGCCCAAGGCATCCTGAATGATGCTTGGTTTATAGCCTGATTCGCTCATCTCTTTGATAAAAAGAGATTTTTCGATAAATGACGGATCGAGGCGAAGGTTGTTTTCCTGCCCCTGAGCAATCAACGAGGCATCGTCGTCAAGGGTGCGCACGATTGCCTTGACCGTACCGCCAATTTTTCGAATTGCCGCAAGCCTGCGTCGTCCGTAAACGATACGATAGCGGTCATGTTGTGCCGAAGGGCGAACCATGATGGGTACTTGCTGGCCATGCTTTTGAATGCTTTCGGCAAGTTCATCAATGCTGCTGTCTTCCAAAACAAGCCTGTCGCGCAGCCCGTCCAGTTCAATCTGGTCAGGATGAAGATCCCGGATAGAATTGGCCGTGATTTCGCGCAAGGAGTCACGAAGTCCACCGACAGAGCCGGGCAGTTTCGTGGTTGGTGCCGGGGCAGGGGAGGGCGGTGCGACTTGGCTGTCGTCTATTGGCGGCTGGTTGAATATATTGCGTGCCATCAGCGCCGCCCCCATGCCAATTGTATGGTCTGCTCAAGTTCATCCGCGACACCGTCAACGCTGGATAGCGCGCGATCAATTGTTTTACGGATGAATTGGGTTGGATCAACTTCATAAACTGTTTGCTGGGTCATGCCTGCGTCAGAAACGGCGGTCGATTTCAACATCGGTTCGGTCATGACCTGCCCCGCCAGAATTGATCTTAGATACCCTGCCATTTGGGTTTGAGGCCCGTCAGATGGTTCGTAGCGTGTGATAAGGAACTTGACGAAATCCCAGGTGACCCTGCGTCCAATGGCTTCTTCGACGGCTTTGATCGTTTCCGAGGCAAGCTTGAGGAACTGGCTCATCGACGCGATGTCAAGCATACCGGGAACAACAGTGACAAGAAGGCCTGTCGATGCGGCTAATGCAGTCAGCGTGAGAAAGCCCAATTGAGGCGGGCAATCAATCAAGATGATGTCGTAGTTGGCTTCGACTTCTTCCAAAGCCACGGAAAGACGTTCCGCGAAAATTGGCTGTACTCTACGGGCAAGCGCATTGGCTGTTTCGGTCTCATATTCAGAGAGCATCAGACCCGCAGGAACCATGTCGAGATTGTGAAAATAGGTTTTTTGAATAACCTGTCCCAGCGGGAGCTGATCTTCATATCGCAATGCGTCGTAGATCGTGCCACCTTCGGCAAATTCGAGTTCGGGCCGAAAACCAAAGAATGTTGTAAGGCTGGCCTGTGGATCAAGATCAAGCACAAGGACACGATACCCACGCAGTGCATAGCGTTGGGCAAGATGGATCGTTGCAGTGGTCTTGGACGACCCACCTTTGAAATTGACGACTGAAATTACCTGAAGACGATCTCCTTGGCGGCGTCCGGGCAAATAGGATTCAGCGTTTTTTCCGGTGCGCGCCAGAATGTTCCTCAATTTGCCTATCTCTTCTGCCGTGTAGAACCGGTGACCGCGGCCATCGGTAAACACTTCAGGGAAACTTCCGTCCTTGTGACGATTGCGTAAATTGGATGTGCTGACCCGCAGCAGAGACGCAACTTCGGTGGAACTGAAGCGTCTGAGCGACTTTCGCTCTTCGGGTTGAAAGGCAATCTTCATCTGCCGGTCCAGAGACCCGGCAAGATTGTCCGCAAAGGCACCTATATCAGTAGAACCTATACCTTGCGGATTCCCTGTGATCTGTTCATTCATTTACTGCCGCCTGTCATGGCCTTTGCTAAGGCTCTTTGTTGTTCTGACGGCCTAAGGCGCGCCTGACGCGATTTGCCGTCAGAATGGAAATGCCATGAAAGAGTGAGTCCGGCAACAAAAAACAATAGGGTAACTGAAAGTTATCCACAGACCAAGTTGGGTATCCTGTAGAAAGAAGTTGTTAGATAATTGAAATATATAACTTTTCTGCGAATTCTTACCGCCGGAGGCTTAAAACTCCTTCGAACAGGATTCATTTGATTTTCGCCGCATGTCAGCGATTTTGGGCCTCTGATGCTATTGATTCTTTGAAGGGGTCGACGTTTGAAGGCCGGACGAGGTTTGTAATCCTGCGCGAAAGTTAAGATTCGCGTGATTGCTACTCCGTTTACAATCTGCATTCTACGCGGCCGGCCAGATCTGCGTTTATGGTATTGTTTTGCCTGCAAATCGTTACTCTAAGGTAGAAGTCCTGTCCGCTTGACAACACCCAACCCCAGAGACCTGCGTATGCCTGTAACGAAGCTGGAAAAAAGATTGTTCAAAGCATTGGTTGAGGACACCACGACCTCGGGTGGCTTGTCTGAGGCACAGGTGAAACGAGAACCGGCGAATTTTCTGCGCCATGCGGTTTCTCTCTCCATGAATAAGGTGGCCGATGGGTTGATTGATCCAAAACTGGTGCTTTCATGGCTTCTTGCACACTTGGGCGCATCTTCGTTCTTTGTCGGCCTGCTGGTTCCAATCAGAGAAGCAGGTGCTCTATTACCCCAACTGTTCACTGCGCCGCGCGTACAGGCGATGAGGCGCCGAAAATGGGCCTGGGTAGCCGGAAGTATCGGTCAGGGTGCAGCGGCGGCGGGTATTGTTCTGGTTGCATTGACCTTGTCAGCAGAGGCTGCCGGTGCTCTGATTTGTGCGTTCCTGGCTGTACTGGCAGTGGCGCGCTCGGTTTGTTCGGTGAGTTACAGCGATGTACTGGGCAAAACCGTGGGCCAGTCGCGTCGCGGTGCCGCGACGGGTACCGCGACATCGCTTGGGGCAGGGGCTGTTGTTCTGTTCGCCCTCCTTTTGATGTCGGGCCTGGTCGAACGCGCAGTGCTCGTCGTGGTGGCTATCGGTCTTGCCGCTCTCTTGTGGCTGGCGGCGGGTCTCGTTTTCTCGACGCTGTGGGAAGAGCCTGTGCCGGGGGAAAAGCGTTCAGCGACATTTGCGCAGTTGAAAATCCTGTTTCATGATCCACAGCTACGCCGCTTTATCTGGGCGCGCGGGTTATTGACGTCCACTGCGCTTGCGCCACCCTATATTGTCTTGTTGGGTGCCCAGGCCGGGCAGGGTACATTCGACAGGCTCGGGGCGCTGGTGCTTGCCTCTTCGATCGCCTCATTCTTGAGTTCGTGGGTTTGGGGGCGTCTTGCAGACAGTTCCAGCCGACGTGTGCTCATGTTTTCCGGAATGCTCGGTGGTTTGGCCTTGGGTGCAGCGATTGTGCTGGATCTTGCCGGTGCCACCCAGATGATTTGGGTTCTTCCCTTGGTGTTGTTCGTTCTCATGATTGCCTATCATGGGGTCCGTCAGGGCAGGGTAATCTATCTTGTGGACATGGCTCCAAAGCATAACAGGGCAACATATACGGCAGTTTCGAACACGATGATCGGGATCGTTTTGTTGGGCTCTGGTGTGTTTGGAGCGCTGGCATCCCTGGCGGGGGCCAAAGCCACGCTGTTGATCTTTGCCTGTATGGCGTTTGCGTCAATAATTGTTACCAAAGGCCTAGAGGACATCGATGGTTGAGTCGCCCAGCCTGTGACCCAACTTTGTTGTGTTCATGTAAGTGCCGACTTCTGCTAGACAGAGGGGAGGTTAATCCCACCCGTCCGCGCTTAAGGACAGATCACCGGACAGATATACTATGGCCCAATCCCTGCGCATGCTGCTTGCCCCGGTCAAATCGCTTCTTGGCGGTACGTCAGCCTTTATGGCGGGGAACAGTTTGCTTGGTGTGGTACTCCCGCTTCGGATGGAGGCCGCCGGATATCCAATTGCGCTGACCGGTTTGATCATGGCGGCGTATTACCTGGGGCTGGCCTTTGGCGGGTTCAAGGCAAAACACATAATTCTGCGGATCGGACATATCCGGGCTTTCTCGACATTTGCGGCGCTGACAGCGGCTGTATGTCTGGCTTATGCGTTCTTTTTCAATCCGGTGGCCTGGGTGATCCTACGGATGATCAACGGGTTTTGCATCGCCGGCATGACCAATTCGGTTGAAAGCTGGTTGAATGATCGCAGCAGCAACGAAACGCGTGGCCGCGTCCTCGGATATTACATGCTGGTCTTTTATCTTGCGATTGCTGTTGGACAAACGATGGTGAACATCGCTCCCGTCGAGGGTAGTGACCTTTTGATGATCGCCGCTGTGTTGATCGGGTTATCGCTTATTCCGATCGCTCTCACTCGCTTGGGCGAACCCAACCTGAGCGAGCTTCGCGTTCTGGGTGTGAAAAAGCTGTTCGAAGCCTCGCGCGTTGGTGTGATCGGGGCAGGGGTTGCCGGTATTTTGGTCGGATCCTTTTATGCACTTGGAGTCGTCTTTGCCCGACAGATCGGGTTGAGCGTTTCGGAGGCCGCGATCTTCATGAGCACGGTAGTGCTTGGCGGGCTTGCTGCGCAGGTGCCGGTTGGCATGCTGGCAGACAGGTTTGATCGCCGGATCGTGATGTCCTGTATTCTGATCGCTGTTGGGGCGTCATGGGGGCTGTTGTCGATTTCGATCCCGGGCGACGTTCCACTGATCCTGTTGATGGCTATGGCAGTAGCCTTCGGCGGGGCGATTAGCAGCGTTTACCCACTTTGTGTGGCCCAGACGTTCGACCGGCTGGACCGGAAATATTATGTTGCGGCATCAGGCCGATTGCTGATGGTTTACTCCATGGGCGCAACGGCCGGGCCATTGCTCGCCTCATTTCTAATGTCGCTATATGGTCCGCGATCGTTCTTTCTTTTCGAATCTGCGATTGCGGTGGCTTATGCGTTCTTTGTCCTTGTCATAGTTAAGACAGGGCCAGAATTACCTGTGGAAGGGCGTGAGAAATTTGTACCCTTGCCTGACATATCGCCGGTTGCCATGGCGCTAGACCCGCGCACCGAACCAAACCGCCACCCTTCGCAAGCAGAGCAAAGATAGCGCAGGCGTGAGGGCAGGCACCTGCGCTCAGAGGCTCAGAACGACACGTGCAATAGAGAAATAGATCAGCACGCCGAGAGCGTCCGAAATTGTTGTCACCAGCGGTCCACTTGCCGTTGCTGGGTCAAGTTTCAATTTGTTGAGCAGGAACGGCAGCGACATGCCGACAAGGCTTCCGATCAGCACGACCACGAACATGGTGAGACCAACCGTCAGGGCTACCTCCGTCCCGCCACGCCACGCGCCAACCGGAAAGACCACTGCCGCCATTGTTGCGCCCAACGCAGCTGCGACAGCCAGTTCGCGGATAATCAGCGTGCCCCAGTCCTTCAACTGCACATCTCCGGTGGCAAGAGCACGCACCATAAGAGTGGCCGATTGCGACCCGGCATTGCCGCTACTGTCGATCAGAAGTGGCAGGAAAAACACCAGAGAAACATAAGCAAGAATCATTTCTTCGAAATAGGCGATGCCAGCGCCAGAAAACAGATTTCCGAAAACCAGAAGTGCCAGCCAGACGATGCGCTTGGAATAAAGTATTCCAATCCCGGCTTTGCGAATGCTCTGTGAGAAGGGAACAACGGTGGACATCTTTTGAAAGTCCTCTGTCGCTTCGGCCTGCATCACATCAGCGGCATCGTCATGGGTAACTATACCAACGAGACGGCCACTCGCATCAACAACCGGAATAGCGAGAAGGTTGTAATGCGCGATCAGTTTCCCGACATCTTCCTGATCAGTTTCGAGCGTGACGGAGATCGGTTCAGGTTCCATGAGATCCCGGATCAATGTATTGTCAGTCGCGAGAATGAGCGTATGCAGCCTGACAGAACCGATCAGACGCTGGGCATCATCGATAACATACGAACGATAGATTGTCTCGGTCTGGGGGGCCTGAAGTCGAAGCGCGGCAAGTGCGTTCGCCGCTGTCATGTCGGTTTCAAGTGTCGCATAATCCGATGTCATCAGCGCACCGGCACATTCTGCGCTATGCGCCGACAGACAGCGGATGTCAGCCGCGACATCCGGGTTGAGTTCTTTGATCAAACGGATCTGATCATTGTTGGACAGCAATCTGAACAGATCCGCACGGTCATCGGCATGCATCGCCGTCACCAGAGCGGTCAGATCAGACAGATGGAGTGCCATTGCGATTTCGACCTGCATCTCAAGAGGCAGATTGTCAAAGATCATCGCCCTTTTTGGCAGGCCCAGTTCTGCAAGGTGATGCCTGACCTGTGCACTGGGCAATTTATCGAACCAGGAGACCACGTCGATGAGATGCGCCGTGTCCAGGAATTTGCGAATGCCGGCATCACTGGCGTCAGTTGGATGTGGGAATTGGTCTGATGACATCATCGGAACTTTCTGAGGTGGTCAAATGCTGCCGCCAGTGGCCCATGTTTGACAATTCAATTGAGGTGATCGCAGCCTTGTTTCACCCCTGACCTGCAATAAGCGATCAGGCGTGCTGTATCTGTTTCTGTCCAATCGTCAGGATCGGTCAAAGCCACCCAGGGACCGACATAATCAGCGCCGAAATATGAATGGCCATGTCCGTCTGGTGCGGTATTTGCCAAGGCCATGTCGACAGCAAGCTGGAATTGAGTGACCACTGGAATAAATCGCATATCCGGCGAGACATCAGGGCCAGGCGGTTCCTTCATCCATTCGGGTTTGCGAAACAGTGAGCTGGATGTGAAAAAAACGATGGGATCGCTGGAATACTGCAAATATATGATCCGCATGTTGCCCCAACCTTCTGGCCCTCCTGCATCTTGAAAGTGCGAGGCAAAGCGTACCAACCGCCCTTCTCCAAGAAGCGGTGCAATGTAGGGACTGTCGCGATTGCGCGAGGCGACCACGTTCTGCCAGCGGATCGACGGGAAAGGCGGGCCTGCCCAAAGCGCGCCATTGATGGGATCGTCGAGCAATGCAAACATATCCGTGCCGTGCATCGATGACCACGCGCCAAGACTGAGTCCATGAACATACAAGCGTGGGCGGTCCTCGTCAGGCAGGTCGCGCCAATAGGTATGGATGGTGCTGATCAGGGCTTCCGCCTGATCCAGTCCGGTACGTGTTTCAAGAATGAGCGCCAGAGGGGATTGCAGATAGGAATACTGCACCGCGACCGTCGCAACGTTACCGCCGTGCATATACTCCACGGTGTCGACCGCGCCGGGATCCATCCAGCCGGTGCCCGTAGGCATTGCAACAATCAGAATTTCACGGTCAAACCCGCCCTGCCGGATCAGTTCGGCCAGTGCCACATCAGCACGTTCCTGCGCTGTATCGGCCTGCGCACGCCCGACATAAACGCGAATGGGTGTAAGGGCGTCGCGTCCGGTAAAACTGGTGATGTCCTTGGCCGTTGGCCCGTTCAGTACGTAGTCACGCCCAGGCTGACCGAGTGCTCCCCAGTCAACCAGAGATGCCTCTCCCCCTGTCAGATTGCGCGCAGCGGGTGGGGGAGGGGCATCAGCAAAAAGTTTTTGGGCAACCGTCACCGAATTGTCCAATCCCGTGATGACACGGTTCATCACGCCATCGCGGGCCAGAATGGTCAGGGCAAGTGCCGTCACTAAAAATCCGGCAACATTCGCCGTGCGCGCGGGCATGATATGGTAAAGGCGAAATCTGACCCGATCAAAAAGCCATTGCAGACCAAAGCCGAGCAACACCAGCACTGTGAAGATTGCCAAAGCCAGCGCCATCATCCGGATCGTGTGGGCGTTTTCGAGCAATTCCAGGTCCATGCGTTCGCGGATGCCATTCTGCCAGTGGCGGGTATTGGCAAGACATAGCCACAGCACGATGGCTGTAGGTACACAGGCAATGACCCGCGTGATAAATGCAATTCGGCCATGGAATTCAGGAAGCTCAAGCAGCCGCCAAATCGAAATGCAGGTCCGCCCGATCAGATAGCCCAAGGCCATGACAATACCGCCGAGGATCCCTTGAACCAGCCAATCCCGCGGAATCAATGAGGGTGTGAGCGATGCGGCAAGAAACACCAACCCAAGACAAAGAGGCAGGACATAGAGACCGGTTCGCCCAGGAAGTTGCATCATGTCACATGTTCCAAAACTAATACCCTGAGCCTATTCGAAAGCCCGGCCAAGGGCCACTCGATGCAAGTCCTGTCAAGTAGACCTGTTCACGGCCTGGCAAAACAGGTTAGCTGCTTTTATGGACATTGTACTTATCACAACGATCATTGCCTCGCTTTTTCTGGTGATCGGTGCAGCCGAGCCTTTGTCGGTGCGCCTGCGTCTGCCTTTTACCGTGATCCTTGCCTTGCTGGGTATTTTCATCGGGTCAGCGGCAATTTTCTTTTTGCGCACCGATTTGACCGACGCGCTGAACCCCGTAGCCGAAGCCATTCTTGCACTCCCCATCCGTTCGAATGTTTTCTTGTATGTCTTCCTTCCGACGCTGTTGTTTCAGGCAACCTTGGGGATGAATTTGCGGCGCATGCTGGATGATTGGGTCCCAATCATCGTCATGGCTGTGCTGGCGGTTGTCGTCGCAACGCTGGGGGTCGGGTTTGCCCTGTCATGGACCTCTAAATTGCCATTGGCCGCCTGTCTATTGGTCGGAGCTATTGTTTCTACAACGGACCCGTCGGCGGTGGTTTCGATTTTTCGGTCGATTTCAGCACCGCGCAGGCTGTCGCGGATCATTGAAGGCGAAAGCCTGCTGAATGATGCCGCTGCCATCGCGCTGTTCGGTCTGTTCATGGGCTATGTGATGATCGGTGTTCCGAACCCTGAACTTGGCGGCGCGCTCGCCCAGTTTCCGGTTCTGATCGCCGGTGGCGTCCTGACCGGATGGCTCGCTGCGCGCATTGCGATCTGGATTATGGCCTTGTTCGGTGCGCATGAACTTGCATTGATTTCGGTATCGGTGGCCTTGCCCTATCTGGCCTATATCGGCGCTGAGCAAATGGTGGGTGCATCGGGTGTCATCGCAGTCGTTGCGGCGGGCCTTACCCTGAACCTGGCCGGTCCGGGTCGATTGCCACCACAGTCTTGGGTCAACCTGCGCGAAATCTGGGATCTCCTGGCCCATTGGGCGGGTGCCCTTATTTTTATCCTTGCGGCATTGTTGATTCCCCGTTTGCTCGAAGATGTTCGGGTCAATGACTTTGTTCTTATCGGTGTCGTTGTGATCGCAGCGGTTGCGGCACGGGCTTTTATGCTTTTTGGCATTCTGCCGCTGCTCACCGCCTTCCGTTTGTCGCCGATGATCGAGCGCCCCTATCGCACGGCAATCCTGTGGGGTGGCCTGCGCGGTGCGGTCACATTGGCGCTGGCACTGGCAGTGACAGAAAGTATTCGGGTGCCCCATGATGTGAAGCGGCTTGTCGGTATCCTCGCCACTGGTTTCACACTTTTTACACTACTCGTTCAGGGGGCATCACTACGCGGTGTTATCGGTTGGCTTGGTCTTGATCGTCTGTCTCCGATTGATGAAGCAATGTCGCGCCAGGTAATCGCGGTTGCGCTGCAAACCGTGCGCGAAGATGTGGCACGAACGACCGAGGACTACGCGCTGACCCATGATGTCGTGCGGACAGAAGCCAAGATGTTTGGTGAGCGATTGGATGACGCGGTGAGGGCGGCAGAGGACAGTGATGATATTCTAGACCGGGATCGCATTACCTTGGGTCTGATGGCGCTTGCCGGGTTTGAACGCGACAAGATCCTGCAAAAGGTACGCGAGCGCACAATCTCTGCCCGTATGGCAGAAAAGATCCTGCTGGATTCAGACCGCTTGATCGAAGGTGCACGGGTTGGCGGACGCAGCGGCTATCAGCGGGCGGCGCGACGATCAGTGGCCTATAGCCGGGCGATGCGCGTGGCGGTGGTCTTGCATGCGCGCTTTGGCCTGTCGTCCCCATTGGTAAAAATGACAGCGGACCGGTTTGAGCATCTGTTGTCAAAACGTCTGATTTTGCGTGATCTGGATGCTTTCATTGACGGACGCATCAGACGCATCCACGGTCGACGCGTTGCCGAATTGCTGCGCGAATTGTTGTTGCGGCGGATTGAAATGGTTGAAACCGGTCTGGAAGGTCTGCGTCTTCAATATCCGGGTTATGCCGAAGAACTGGAGCGTCGATTCATCCGTCGCACGGCATTGCGGCTGGAAGAGCGAGAATATACATCAATGCGCGAAGATGGTTTGATCGGGGTGGAGGTGTTTACCACCCTTATGCAGGATCTCACTAACCGCCGTGCACAGGCGGAAGCAAGGCCATCACTCGACATCAGCCTGAAAAGGTTGGAACTGGTCAGACAATTCCCATTGTTCGCGGATCTTGATGACAGGGCCGTGCGCAGGCTCGATCGTGCGCTGAAATTCCGCTATGTCAGCCCTGACGATATTATCGTGCGTCGAGATAACCCGATGAAGAACGTTTTCTTCATCGCTTCTGGTGCGGTCGAACTGGCGAGTGCTGGACAAACATGGAGACTGGGCAGAGGTGAAATGTTCGGGCAGGTTGCTCTGCTGATGAAGAATGCCCGGCGTGCCGAGGTGCGTGCGATTGCCCCGACGACATTGCTTGTGCTGGATATTGCCCGGTTTCGCGCCTTGCTGGAAAAAAGTGCTGCGCTGCAAGACGCAGTCGGAGAAAGCTGTAAAAAGCGCGGGATTGACCCTGAAAAATTGCTGGATGAAATCAGGAAGACAGCTTGAATACCGCCGCAACCCGCAAGGAGAGGGCTGGCCGAACGAATGACAGCAGCCGATTTAACGGCTGACTGAGTTTAGTCATCGCTTTGGTAGGTACCAGCCCGTTTTTCCAGCTTGCGCACAAGGGCAATGATGATCAGGGTTAAAACTGCGGTCATCGCCGAAATAGCCCATTCGCCAAGACCACAGGCGACACCAATGGCCGCGGCTACCCACATGCTCGCGCCTGTTGTCAGCCCTCTAACCTTGCCTTGGGAAAACACGATCATGCCAGCCGCCAGGAAAGCAACCCCACCTGTTACCGCCTCGATGATGCGCAGCGGGTCCATGCGGACTGTATCTCCAAATTCTTCAGCGCGCGCAAGGAGGGCAAGGGTCAGAAGGCAGTAGATACAAGCGGCTAGCCCAATCAACATATGCGTCCGCAAACCTGCTGCGCGCTGAGCCGATTCCCGCTCCAGACCGATCAGGCCACAAAATACCACCGTGGCCATCATACGCGCCAGAATGACGGTAACAGGCAAACTGGGTGACAAAGCAAATTCGTTCATTACTTCATCCCACATGGATTTAACTCCCTTTCCGGTTGGTCGCGTGTGTCGGCTATACTGAATTTGTACCCAAGATGATGCCAACAGGCGCTCTAATGAAACAAGCGCTCAACATCCTGATGGTTCCGAAATTTCGTCGCGAAAGCCAAATGGGCCGCAGAAATCTTTGGTAAAATCCATCCACTAAAGAGGCGGCTTCACTTTGAGGGAACTTTTTTGTGATCAGCGGGTTGTAACAGGAGCCGGATCAAAAACGGCGATCAACAAATTAATTGTGATGGAGAATAGCAATGCACGGAATAATTTACCTCGTTGGACTCGTGGTCGTCGTGATGGCGATTCTGTCTCTAATCGGCCTTGGTTAAACCTATCAATTTCAGCAACCGGGAGGACATTAACATGACAGAACGAACAGAGACGATGACTCAGGCATCTGCCCCTGCATTTCACCATGAAGGCAGTTATATTGATTGGTCATCCATTCTTGCAGGCACCGTTGTCGCATCGGCGATCGCGTTTGTCTTTACTACTTTTGGCACGGCTTTGGGACTTGCGTTGATTTCGCCCTATGAGGGCGAAGGTTCTGCACTGGCGGCATTGATCGCTGTTGGAACCTGGATGCTGTGGACGACAATTTCCAGCTTTATGGCAGGTGGATATATCGCAGGGCGCATGCGTCGCCGCATTGATAGTGCCAGCGCCGATGAAGTCAGCATTCGTGACGGCATTCATGGGTTGGCTGTTTGGGGTGCGGCAGTGTTGTTGGGTGCGTTCCTTTTGGGATCGAGTGCCGACACAGCGGTTCAAGCGACCACTGAAACAGCCACTGCTGTCGCTACAGTTGCTGATACTGTTACAAATGAGTCGACCCAAACAGCGACAACCACCCCCGAAGCACCGCAAGTAAGCGAAGCAGAGGCCAAAGCCGCTACAGAGATGGCGCGTAAATATTCGGTAATTTCGGCCTTTGTTCTGGCGGCGGCACTGATGGTGGCTGCGGCAGGCGCATATTGGGCCGCAGGTATGGGTGGCCAACATCGTGATGAGAAACGCGTATTCGCCCGTTTCGGGCGCTGGACATAGGAGGACAATCAGATGAAAGCGATTCTGCTTTGGCTGATCGGCGTGCCGATTTGGATTATTATCCTGCTCGCATTGCTGACTTGATCGATACTTGAGATAAGACGCCGTCCCAACAAAGAGGGGCGGCGTTTTCGTGTGATCAATTCTGGGTATTTTTTGCCATTGAAACAACCGCATCCAACAGGTCTGAATCGCGAAACGGCTTTGCCAGGACCTTGCAGTTACCCAGTGCGTCCGCACTGGAAACATCGACACCACCGGTCGCAAAGACCACCGGCAAACTGGGGTTAATTCCTCTCGCGTCCCAGGCCAGTTCTTCACCCGTGCGATCAGGCAACCCGATGTCAGTGACAAGCAGGTGAATGGTTTCTGAATTCAGGATCTCGAGCGCCTTGTGGGCGCTGCCTGCTTCGTGAACCTTATACCCGGCTTCTTGTAAGCCCAAGGCCATGTCGGTCCGAATGAGAACGTCATCCTCGCAAACCAGAATACCCAAGCCTTCGGAAACGATCGCGTCGCCCAAGGGATTTTCCTGTTCGTCCTGTGTCTGATCACACAGCATATCCGTTAAGGGTGTTCCTTTCCTTCCGAGCGCGGCACGGATCGTTTTGGTAAGCTGGATTTGCGTGTATGGCTTGCTGAGAAGTTGCACACCTTCGTCCAACCGTCCGTCATGAACGATCGCATCCTGCGCGTATCCCGAGGTGAAAAGCACAGGTACGTCAGGGTTTATTTCATGCATCTTCTTGGCAAGCGCATGTCCGTTCAATTCTCCCGGCATAACAACATCTGTGAACAACAGGTCGATGTGAGGATCGGCACGAAGCATGTCCAGCGCAGCATCCGCTCTGGCGGCCTGTCGAACATTATACCCCAGGTTTTCCAACAGATAGACGGCTGTCTCACGAACTTCATCGTCATCTTCGACCAAAAGGATCGTTTCCGTGCCGCCTGAGAGCCCCCCTTCTTCGGGAGACTTCAGTTCGGCAATGTCTTCCAGCGAGCGGGGTAAATATATGCTCATCGTGGTACCGACACCCAACTTGCTGTCAATTGTCATATGGCCGCCGGATTGTCGGGCAAAGCCATAGACCATAGATAGGCCCAACCCGGTCCCTTTGGCCTCGCCCTTGGTGGTGAAAAACGGTTCGAATATATGTTCTAACGTATCTGGGTCGATCCCGCTTCCGGTGTCCTCTACCGACAACACCACATATTGCCCCGGCGCTGCTTCGGCGTGGTTTTTCGCGGTTGTTTCATCCAGTTCGACGTTTCGGGCCGTGACCGTCAGCTTGCCTTGTCCGTCCATCGCATCACGCGAATTGATCGCCAGATTCAAAACTGCGTTCTCAAGGTTGTTCGGATCGGCGTTGATATTCCAGAGATCGTTGTCGAAAATAAACTCTAGGGCGACGCCATCACCAATGGCACTTTGGAAGATTTCGTCATTTTTTTCCAGCAGGTTGCGCAGGTTCAGGACAACAGGGGCAAGGGGCTGTTTACGGGCGAAAGACAAAAGCTGGGACGCAAGTGTTGCGCCTTTCATGACACTTTTCATTGCCTGATCAAGCCGCGTCCGGCCGGCAGAGTCATTTGGCATTTCGCGTGATGCCAATTCCAGATTGCTGGCGATTACCTGAAGCAAATTATTGAAATCGTGCGCAATCCCGCCGGCAAGGTTGCCAATGGCTTCCATCTTTTGGCTTTGGCGGAGGGTGGCGTGCAACTCTTCCAGTTCCCGATTTCGTGCCGCAACTCTTGTTTCCAGAGTTGCGTTGAGTTTGGCAATGTGGGCTTCTGAGTTCTTGCGGTCTTCGATGTCTGTGTTCGTGCCAACCCAGCCGGCCAAGGTACCGTCCTCTGTGCGTAATGGTGAGGCCCGCACCAGGTGCCACCGGAAACTGCCGTCAGCCTTTCGGATGCGAAATTCAGATTCATATCCCTTGCCCTGCTGAGTGGCGTTGCGCCATTGTGCCACAACTGCTTCCAGATCGTCGGGATGGACCACCCGCGCCCAGTTGCTCCCGAATAGCTCGCCTTTGGCATATCCGGTAAATTCATATGTTCTGTCATTGAGCCAGTTCAACCCGCCATCACTGTCTGCGGTCCAGACCTGGTTCGGCATGCTTTGCGCCATGGTTCTGAATTTTTCACGGGTAGCCGTCAGGGCGGATTCCGCAACTTGCTGACCGGTGACGTCATGACCCTGTAAGAAAATGCCAATTGTTGCGCCTGTCTCGTCCTTGAGGGGATGACAAATAAAGTCGACAAAGTGTTGTTCGGGTTTATTGCTGGTTTTTGATTGGAGTTGGGCGGACATTCCTTTGATCGAAATCGGTTTTCCCGTTTGGTAAACCTTGTCGAGCAAGTCGTAGAAACCTTGGCCTTCTATATCAGGCAGGGCGCTGCGCACCGGCTGGTCTGTGACATCCCTTCCGCCGACAAGGTCGGTATATGACTGGTTCACAATCTGAAAGATATGTTCCGGTCCGTTAAGGATCGCCATGAAACTCGGTGCCTGATCAAAGGCTGATTGAAAGAAATCGGTCATTTGGCCAAGTGCCAGATTTTCGGTGGCAACGGCTTCGGCTCTTTGGGTCAGGGCCGCACGTTGCGGCAATTCCGTCACATTTGCGGATTTCTCTTCAAGATATAGATCGGTGACATCCATAACATTGAGCAAGATATATTCCAGCGTGCCACTTGAATCGTGGATCGGGTTTTGCGTTATGCTCCAGAAACGGTCTTCAAATTTGCCTTGCGATGTTTCAATCGGGTAGGGGATCAGAGGAAGGTGATCGGCATTTCCGGTCGCAAACACGCGGCGAAATGAACCGCGCAACATTTTGTCGGGAACCGAGTCGGCAGGTGCGGGAAATTCCTCGGTCAATAGACGACCTATCAGGGCATCTCGTTCCCGGTTTGTAACAGCAAGATAGGCATCATTGGCCCAGACGATTCTTAGCTCTGGGTCAAGCAAAACATAGGGTGACGGTGCTGCCGCAAACAAGGCGTCAAGGTTGATCCGCATTTCAGGAGCCTCCAGATACCTTACGAATTTATAATTGCTCAAGCCTTTGGGTGAACTGACACCAACTGTAAAGCTTAGACATTTCAGGCATCAATTGGCGTTGTATGCAAGTTTCAATTTAGATCAGGTGCGCTGCTGGCTTCACGGGGCAAGGAATAGCCAACCATTTTGTGGGCATTCCGGTTCGGGTTCAATTGTGGATGATGGTCGCCGAGGTGTCGCGGGTTTGTTTTCGTCAAACACGCGTGGCTATTTTTCCTACTGAGTTTTGAAAATTTGCCGCAGCCAAAAGGCTGCGGCGCAGTCTTAATCCAGGGGCGGTGCCGGGCGCAAAGTGCCCCGGCATTCACCAAAGCCGATTCTAAATCCGTCGCCTCTGGCGACACCGCGCAAGGTCAGGGTATCACCATCTTCCAGAAACGTGCGTTTGTCACCGGTATCCAGGGTCAGGGGTTCTTTCCCGCCCCAACTGAGTTCAAGCAAACTTCCCCGGTTGTTTTTCTCTGGCCCCGAAATTGTGCCCGAACCCAGCAAATCACCAACCCGCATCGGGCAGCCGCTTGTGGTGTGATGCGTCAGTTGTTGGGCAGCCGAATAGTACATCACATTGTAATTGGTTTGCGACAGGATCGTTTCCTTCTTGCCCTCAGGTGCAAGGGCGACCTCCAAATCAATATCATACAACATCGGGCCGGGTTCTTGGAGATATGGCAAGAGTTCCTTTTCGCGCGCAGGAGTCGAAGATCGAAACGGCTCAAGCGCGGCTTTGGTCACGATCCATGGGCTGATGGTGGTCGCCGTTGCCTTGGATTGGAAGGGGCCAAGCGGCTGGTACTCCCATGCCTGTATATCCCGTGCAGACCAGTCGTTTAACAACACGTAACCAAAGATCATGTCATCGGCCTCTTGAACCGAAACACGCCCCTTTGAAGGTTTGCCGACGATTGCCCCCATTTCCAGTTCCAGATCGAACCGTTTGCTGGGTTCGAACACAGGCATATCCATGTCGGGTGATTTCAACTGACCATTGGGGCGGGTGATGTCTGTACCGCTGACCACCACGGAAGATGCGCGTCCGTTATACCCGATAGGAATATGCAACCAGTTTGGCGGCAAGGCATTCGCGGGGTCACGAAACAGGGAGCCGACGTTAAAGGCATGGTGGCGTCCGGCATAAAAATCGGTGAATTCGGTTACCGAGAATGGCATTTCAAGCGTCGCATCCGCCATCGCCACGAGATGAGGTTCAAAATCGGATTGCTGTTTTGCGCCTTCACTCAATGCGGAGGTTAGAAAACCTCGGAAACCTTCCCAGACACCTGATCCCAACGCCATGAAATCATTCCAGGTACCTCGCGAAAAGACATTGCTTTCGTGCAGGTCAAGCAGGCCAGCCTTTTCCAATGCGGTCACATCGAGAATGTGATCCCCAATGGCGACACCAGCGCGCAGATCTCCTCCTGCAAAATGAAAAGCCCCGTAAGGCAGGTTGTTGAGCGGAAAATCGGTATCGGGCGAATTGGCGGTTTCAACCCAGGAGCCGTTAAGCTTTGTCATTGGTATTCCTTTTGGTAGAGCCAGGTTTGTCGTCGACGCAGACGCTTATTTCTTACCCGGTGTGCCGTCGAATTTCTTTTCAAGGTCGGACCAGCAGTCGATGTAGTTGTCCTGCAAGGGGGCCTCTTTGCCTGCAAATTCTGTGAGGTGTTGCGGGAAGCGTGTCTCGAACATGAAAGACATGGTGTTGTCCAGTTTCTCAGGCTTCAGATCGGCATTGGATGCGCCTTCAAATGCATTGCGGTCCGGGCCATGTGGCAACATCATGTTGTGTAAACTTATGCTGCCGGGTGCAAACCCGTCTGGTTTGGCATCATACTGACCATAAATGTTGCCCATCATCTCGGACATGACGTTTTTATGGTACCAGGGTGGGCGGAAAGTGTCTTCCATTGTCATCCAGCGTTCACGGAACAACACGAAATCAATGTTCGCTGTGCCTTCGACACCTGAGGGAGCAGTCAGCACCGTAAAGATTGACGGGTCCGGGTGGTCGAACAGGATCGCCCCGATGGGGCAATAATTGCGCAGGTCGTATTTGACGGGTGCGTAGTTGCCATGCCATGCGACTACGTCCAGGGGTGAATGTCCGATCTTTGTTTCATGGAACTGGCCGCACCATTTGATTGTCACGGTTGATGGCACCTCGCGGTCTTCAAAGGCGGCAACCGGTGTTTTGAAATCGCGCCGGTTTGCCATGCAGTTGGCGCCGATGGGTCCACGACCCGGCAGGTCGTATTTCTGACCATAGTTTTCGCAGACGAAACCACGCGCAGGTCCTTCAAGAACCTCAACCCGATAAACAAGACCACGGGGCAAAATGGCGATTTCCTTTGGCTCCAGGTCGATCACGCCCAATTCAGTGCAAAAGCGCAACCGCCCTTCTTGCGGGACCACCAACAATTCGCTGTCTGCGGAATAGAAGTAACTGTCGACCATGCTTTCCGTGACCAGGTAAATGTGGCTGGCCATGCCGACCTGGGTGTTTACATCGCCCGCCGTGGTCATTGTCCGCATGCCCGTCAACCAGGTCAGGGGTTCATCTGTATGCGGCACCGGGTTCCATCTGTATTGACCCAGGCTTGTCACATCTTCCACAACGTTCGGGGCTGTCTTCCAATAGGGTAGGTCGATCTTTTCGTACCGGTGGGAATGCTTGACCGACGGGCGGATGCGATAACACCATGTGCGTTCGTTCTGGTGGCTAGGCGCGGTAAACGCAGTGCCGGACAATTGTTCACCATATAGGCCATAGTTACATTTCTGCGGACTGTTCATTCCCTGAGGAAGGGCACCGGGCAAGGCCTCTGTCTCGAAGTCATTGCCAAAACCGGGCATGTAGCCGGGCGTTGTGGTCGTTCCGTCTGCTTGCACCAGTTTGCTGTTGTCTAGATCTTTCATCGTGACACTCCGTTCAATCAGTAATGCGTGTGCATGTTGGGGTCAGGCGCACGCCAAGTCGGTTTAGGTTATTTTCCCAGCTCTTTGGCATGCAGCCAATCGGCGTGTTTCGGGGCCTTCTTGGTTCGGGACCACTCTTCAAGCATGTCCCATTTCACACTGTCCATCCGTTTAAACATCGCCTCTTCCTCGGGGTCGGGGCAGGCCAGCTCGACTCGGTGGCCGCTTGGGTCGAAGAAGTAGATCGAATGAAACAATGAGTGATCTGTAATGCCCAGAACCTCGACGCCATTCGCTTCAAGATGCTCTTTGAACTCGATCAGCATATCACGGTCTTTGACCTTGAAGGCGATATGTTGAACCCATGCGGGTGTGTTCGGATCACTGCCCATCTTAGGTTTGGTTGGCAACTCAAAGAACGCCAACACATTGCCGTTTCCTGCGTCCAAAAACAAGTGCATGTAAGGATCAGGTTCATGAGTAGACGGCACCTTGTCTTCTGCAATCGCCAAGATGAAGCCCATGTTCAGCATCTTACCGTACCATTCAACGGTTTCCTTAGCATCGTTGCACCGGTAGGCGACATGATGGATTTGTTCGATTTTCATTTATCCATCCCTTCAGGTGCAACTCAATTTCGTTTCACTTGCAACGAATATCGTTCTGTGGAAAGCTCATGTCAAGATCATTTCATCTGAAACGAAAAATTTGAGAGGATACGCTGATGAAATCCAATGAATTCAACCTGGATGATTTTTTACCATACCAGCTATCTGTCCTATCGGCGCGAATGAACCGGTTGCTGTCCAAGGTGTATGGCGAACAATACGGGCTTTCGATCCCTGAATGGCGGGTGCTGGTGCATGTGGCGCGGCGTGAGAAAATGTCTGTGCGTGACATTCATAAGTGCGTAAATCTTGAAAAACCGGCCGTTAGCCGGGCGGTGACCAAGCTTGAAGCGACGGGATTGCTCATCAAATCGACAAGCGAAGACGACCACCGCCTTGTCGATATTGAATTAACCAAAGACGGCATTGAGGTGCTGAACAACATTACCCCCAAGGCCTTGGTATATGAGAAAGAACTTCTGAGTTCGTTTTCCACAGAGGAAAACACACAGCTATACGCGCTGCTTGAACGGTTGCATGATGAACTGGACAAGTATCCAGATGCAATGCCACGCAAACCCCGCGCCGATGGCCGGCCCAGAGGTTTGGTAAAATGAACCGTCAGATCCGGGGTTCGGGGTGTTTTAACGGCAAATTGACCGCAGTCTCAGCTTAATAAGTCCGCTGATGCGGTTATTGGTCAAAGCCGGTGTCGTGATGAAGCAGCATCTCAACTCAACTGCTGTCCGATAGAAACGGCAGCCATGGAAAGTTGGTCAAGATGGGCCTCCACAACCGAAGCTACTGTTCGTTTCTCGGCAAGCCAAACCAGGCTCATGGCACCTAGTGCCTTCTTGTCAGCCTGGATGGCAACGCCAATCGCGCTTGGCGTACCACCATAATCGACGGCCCGACCCCAATAGGCTTCTTCCCGAGAGGCAAAGCCGTTTTTTCGAACCTCTAGCAGCCTTTTCGGGAAATTCATCGCGGCTTCGCGGTCTTTTCCACGCGTGTTTTCGGCCAGTTTTGTCGAATAGGTGGTTAATTCCTCTGCATCCAGCGCCGCAAGGAAGGCACTCCCCAATGCGGACCGAAATGGCGAGGGGCGATAGCCGATGGTGTCAGGGAAAATACCGTGCTGAATGAAATGCCGCGTCGTATCGACGATTTCGACACGGCCGTTTCCAATCGACACGGCAAGATCGACGGCAAGTCCAGTGGATTCAGTCAATGCGACGATCTCGGATTTACCTGCGTCGATTATCGCATCGACCGAATCTGGCGTTGCACTCAGACGGGGGAAACTGGGGCCGATTCGGTATCTGCTGTCACTGCGGCTTTGGGTGAGCCATCTTTGTTTGACCAGCGTGGCACAAATTCTCAGAATCGTTGCTTTGGGCAATCCCGTTTGATCTGCCAAAAAAGCGAGTGAAGTCACGCCGCTACCCGAAATGACTTCGATTATCTTCATGCTCCGTTCAACAGAACGATTGAATTTCGTCATATACATTCCACCTGGTGAAACGCATGCTCGACCAAAAAACGATCACTGTCTAGCTTATCTATTAATAGGAGGGGGAGGACAGCAGGCGTGTTGCCCCGTCAGTGGGAATTACGGGGAAACGATGCAAAATATGCTTTCCAAATCCGTCTACGGGTTGAGCCTGGCTTTGGCCGCCTTGATCATAGTTGTCGTCTTTTATGTCTCTGTCTTTGGCGTTTTCAGCGAATCTTACCTGCGCGTGGGGATGCTGCTTGTAGGTGGTCTGTTGATCTTGCTATCGCAGATCGAAAGCACCGAAAGCCCGGTTGGAAAGATCCTTGCGTTGATTACTGCCGCCTGTCTGGGCGTCGCGGTCTATCAGTACTTTCGCGCCGCGTCCGAGATCGAGACAGGACTCTATTTTCTGACTTCTGCCGACATTTGGCTGGGTTCCCTTGGTCTGATCGCTGTAATCGAATTGACGCGCAGATCCGTCGGCATGGTTATGGCGGGCGTCGCAGCGGTGGTATTGATCTACGGTGCCTTTGGTCACCTCGCACCCGGGTTCATGCGCCATGCTGGCATGACCTCCGAAGAATTGATTCAGGTATTGTGGTTCTCCTTTGACGGTGTTTTCGGGCGCCCCATGGCAACGGTTGTATCAACCATCCTTATTTTCATCATCTTTGGTGCGGTGCTGGAATTTCTTATGATCGATCTGGTGCTGGTAAAGCTTGCGCTGGCAGCTACTGGTCGTGTGCGCTCTGGGCCTGCCGCGGCAGCCACGGTGGCCAGTGGATTGTTCGGCACAATTTCAGGAAGCGCTGTTGCCAACGTCGTGGGGACAGGCGTGATCACCATACCGCTGATCAAGAAGCGCGGCTTCAAATCGCATTTTGCGGGAGCCGTCGAAGCCGCAGCATCCAGCGGCGGACAAATTACACCCCCCATTATGGGCGCTGTGGCGTTCATCATGGCGGACGTAACTGGCCAGCCCTATCTGACAATTTGCCTTGCGGCTACTGTGCCTGCGATCCTGTATTATGCCGGCTTGTTCATGGCAATCTCCAGCGCATCCAGAGACATGGACCTGGATATTGTCGAACCGCCAAAGCTGACTTTTTCTTGGCGTGAAGTGGCGCAGATCATCGTCTTCATGATCTCTCTCACGGCGATTGTTGTTGCCATGGTTGGTGGCTCTTCGCCTGCATATGCCGGCTTTATCGGCGTTGCTTTTGCCGTCGTGCTTGGCTTTGCGTTGAAACCCGGCCTTTTGATCAATGTGCCATCCTGGCTGAAATTTATCCGTTCGGCTGGTATGATTTCGGCGCAACTGGTGGTGATTGTAGGTGCCGTAGGTATCATTATCGGCATCTTGAACCTGACGGGAGTGGGGCTGCGTTTTGCTTCACTGGTGGCAAGCTATGCAGATGGCCAGTTGGTCATTTCGTTGCTTCTCATGGCTTTGGCCTGTCTGTTGCTTGGCATGGGAATGCCGACAGTGCCTGCCTATCTGATCATTGTCCTGGTGATGGGTCCGGCCTTGCAGAAACTTGGCGTGCCGATCATCCACACGCATATGTTCGTGCTTTATTTCGGCGTGTTGTCTGCGGTCACACCACCCGTTGCACTTGCGGCCTTTGCAGCGGCACCAATTGCAGGCGCCGGAGCGATGCGCACCGCGGTTGAGGCATCGCGACTGGCATTGCCCGGTTTTGTGATCCCTTTTGCATTTATCTATCAGCCAGCCATGTTGCTTGGTACCGGATACGATCTTAAGGCTTCGGCGCAGTCCATTCTGTTTGTCACGCTGGCCGTATTGTTGATCTCGCGCGCTTGCTATCCGGCCAAAGGCAAGGCGCGTTACGCGCCGATTGGGCTTGGCATCGCATTTGCTCTCTTGTTTTTCGGACCCCTGGTTTCGTGGATCGCTGTCATTGCGGCGGTTGCGCTGTTGTCGGCGGTCAGGTTCGGAAAATTAATGATCCCTGAAAATTCATAATCCATAAGGAGGATTCATCTATGACTGACACAACCCTAACACGTCGCTCGCTTCTTGCGAGTTCCGCAGCTGCTGCCGCACTTGCGGGTCTGCCACGCGCGGCTTTTGCGAAAGAACTGCTGCGCATGTCGACGCTTGGACCGGGGACCAGCCCGAACCTTGTGATGACGACTTTTGCAAATATCATCAACAAATCGCTGCCCGACTATGAAATCCAGCTGAACGCGACAGGTGCCGCAACACGTCATGTGCTCGAGGTGGCCATGGGTCGCAGCGATTTCTGCATGTCCTCGCCTGCCATTCATGCGCTGATGCGCAACAAGGCAGCGATGTTTGCCAAAATTGATCAAGCGCCTGAACTGGTGAACAAACTGCGCACCGTGTTGAATTTTCCGATGGGCGTCTATCATATCGCTGTTTATGGGTCTTCCGGGATCACCTCGATAGAAGGCGCCAAAGGCAAGCGCGTCTTCCTTGGACCTCCCGGCGGTGCGGCGTTTGCCACCATGAAACGTCTTTTCAAAGCTGTGGGCGGCCTTGAGGAAGGCACAGACTATGAAGCGGTCAAGCTGGGATGGGACGCAGCAGCAGCGGCATTTCAGGATGGTAACCTTGATGTTTATTGTAACCCGACCAACGCTCCAAGCCCTGCGTTGACCCAGATCACGGTCACGAACCAGATCCGCTTCCTGGGTATTCCTGCCGACAAGCTTGAATCAGAAGCTGTGCAGAAACTGGTTGGCCGCCCCGGCTTTAGCGCAGCGACCCTGCCTGCGGGTACCTATGGTGCGAACCAATTGAACGAGAGCGACGTCACCACTTTGGGTGTTACGGTCGGCATCGTCTCGAACGAAAATGCCGATGAAGAAATGGTTTATCAAATGACCAAAGCCTTCTATGCCGGCGTTGCCGAAGCAGGCGAAAGCGCACCCTGGCTCAAGGCGGTCACACCTCAGGCTGCGGTTCAGGACATCAACCTGCCGCTGCATCCCGGTGCATTGCGTGCCTTGACCGAACTGGGCGTCGAGATCCCAGACGCGGCCAAAAGCTAAGCCAGAAGGGTCGGGGCCGGCATGGCCCCGACCTTGCTACTCAAAAAAACCATATCAACTCTGGAAAATTCCATGTCGAAAAACGTGCTTTTCATCATGTGTGACCAATTGCGCTGGGATTATCTGTCCTGCGCTGGTCACCCCACTTTGGAAACGCCAAACATCGATGGACTGGCCAAACGTGGCGTGCGTTTTGATCGCGCCTATGTGCAATCGACGATATGTGGACCGTCGCGCATGTCATTTTATACAGGGCGCTATGTCAGTTCGCATGGTTCAACCTGGAACGGTATTCCGCTGAAAGTCGGCGAAATGACTCTTGGCGACCATCTGCGCCCGCTGGGTGTTCGCACGGCATTATGTGGCAAGACCCACATGGCCGCTGATGTTGAGGGTATGAAACGTCTTGGCCTTGCGCCGGACAGCCGGATTGGTGCCTTGGTGTCGGAATGCGGATTCGAGCCTTATGAGCGCGATGATGGTCTGCATCCGAATTCCAAATATGGCAAACGTAACAAGAATTACGATGCCTTCATGAAAGAACGCGGCTGGGAAGAGGAAAACCCCTGGGACAGTGTTGCCAATAGCGGCGAGGACGCCGACGGTAACATCCTAAGTGGCTGGTTTCTGGATAACTCCGATATTGCGGCACGTGCCGCAGATGAAGAAAGCGAAACACCTTATATCACCCGGCGTGCGATGGATTTCATCAATGAGGCCGGTGACAGCCCATGGTGTTTGCATCTGAGTTATATCAAGCCGCATTGGCCCTATATCGTGCCGGCACCTTACCACGATATGTATCCGCCTGAAACGCATTTGCCCGTTGTGCGCAGTGATCAGGAACAAGAGAACCCGCATCCCGTCTTCGGTGCGTTTATGAATGAACGTGTCTCACAGGCCTTTGCCAATGATACAACGCGTACCAAGGTCATTGGCGCCTATATGGGCTTGATCAAACAGATTGACGACCAGATGGGTGAATTGATGTCATTCCTTGATTCAAAGGGCCTGACCGATGACACATTGATCGTATTTACCTCTGATCATGGAGATTATCTTGGCGATCACTGGATGGGAGAAAAAGAACTCTTTCACGATCAATCAGCGCGCATACCCTTGATCGTCGTCGACCCAAGCAAAGAAGCGGATCAAACACGCGGGACGGTTTCGACCGCGATGGTCGAAGCGATTGACGTTGTGCCGACCATTTTGGAATTTTTTGGCGGGCAAGAGGTGAGCCATATCATCGAGGGGCGATCGCTCTTGCCGCTGATGCATGGCAAACGGGAGAAGGTCAGAAACTTTGTCATTTCAGAATATGATTATTCCTTCAGGCAAGCACGCCGTCGTCTGGGGGTCGAAATCAGCGATGCAAAGCTGACCATGCTTTTTGACGGTCGGTGGAAGTACATCTTTGCCGAGGGGTTCCGTCCGATGTTGTTTGATATAGACCGGGATCCACTGGAACTGAGCGATCTGGGGGATAACCCTGATTTTGCCGACGAATGTGATCGATTGAAAACTCTTTTGTTCCAGTGGACGCGCCGCACCAGTCAGCGCACCACCATATCCGACGCCCAGGTTGAAATTCGCGGCGCGGATCTGAACGAAGCCAAAGCAGGAATCGTGATCGGTTTTGCCACCGAAGAAGATTATCACGCAGCACTTGCAGGAGAGCGTGTTCGCAAACAAGTGTAGGCATCTTCGTTTGGGAGATACGCCAACGACAGTTCAATAAATTTTGGCCCTGCCCATTATCGTCGAAAGACCAATACCAATCGCGAGCGCTCAGGATTTTATGTATGCAGCATCAACTGACCGCTCTTTTGTCTTCGCTTAATCCGGTCCGGCCCTGGTTCGGGTTGGTGAATTCGAATACATTGAAGACCGATGCGATTGCGGGCCTGACCAATGCCGCGATTGTGTTGCCGCAGGGCGTCGCCTTTGCCATCATCGCTGGCCTGCCTCCTGAATTCGGGCTGTTTACAGCCGTTGTCGTCGCTTTGATCGCGGGGATCTGGGGATCGTCCATGGTGATGGTGTCCGGCCCTACAACTGCAATTTCTGCGGTGATCTTTGCCTCCATGTCACAATTCGCTCCGCCCGGGTCAGAGACATATATTGCCATGGTTTTGACCTTGACGCTTATGGTGGGCGCGATCCAGATCATCGCGGGTATCTTCAAAATGGGCGGTTTGATTTCGTTCATTTCGCATTCCGTGCTGATCGGTTTCACGGCTGCAGCGGCCTTGTTAATCGCCGCAAGTCAGCTTGGCGGGGCTCTTGGACTTGAACGTGGCCGGGGCGGGGGTGTGTTTGAACGCTTGTGGCATGTGGCGCAGCAACTTGGCGAGATCAACACAATTGCGGTGATCATTTCGGGTGTAACGATCCTGTCGCTGGTCGTGCTGTCGCGATTTAGCAAAAAAGTGCCAAGCTATATTATCGCGCTTGCGCTTGGATCGGGGGTGGCTTTTTTGCTTGGCGCATCCGACAGGGGCGTGGCGATGTTTGCCCCTCTTCAGTCGATCATCCCGCGCATCGGGGCACCCGAGCTTTCCTTTGGGTTGGTGGCAGAACTGCTGCCGGCCGCAGCTACCGTCGCCTTTGTCGGCCTGCTTGAAGCGATTTCCATCGGCCGTTCCTTTGCACTACGTCGGGACGAGGCATATGATTCCAGTCAGGAAATGGTAGGGCAGGGGCTTTCGAACGCGGTTGGATCTTTCTTTCAGTGCTACGCCGGCTCTGGGTCATTCACGCGCTCTGGGCTTAACTCTGAGGCAGGTGCGCAAACGCCGTTTTCAACAGTCTTTGCCGCTGGGTTCCTGATCATATTGCTTTGGGTTTTGGCACCCTATCTTGAATTCGTCCCGGTGCCAGCCATGGCTGGTGTAATTCTTTTTGTGTCTTACCGTCTTATCAATTTCGAAGAAATTCGTCACGTCCTGACATCCAACAAGAGCGAAACGGCTATTTTGGCTGCTACGTTTCTGACCGGTATCTTTACCGAACTCGACCTTGCCATTGTCGTTGGGGTAATCACGTCGCTTTGCGTTTTTCTCTACGACAGCGCGCATCCGGTTGTCGCTATCGGGTCTCCTACCGATGTCAATGGCAGGCGGGTGTTCAAGAATGCCGCAACCTACAATTTGCCGGAATGTCCACAGATTTCAGTGATACGCGTTGATGGGCCATTGTTTTTTGCTTCGGTTGAAAACGTGGAGCAACAATTCCGACAGGCGGAAGCCAGCAATAGTGTACCCAAGACCAAACTTATGGGTCTCAAGGGCTTGTGGAAAATTGATCTGTCCGGTGCGAGTCTCTTGTTGAAAGAAATCAGGCGCGCGCGCAGGGCCGGGGCGGACTTTCATATCTTTACAACAAATGCCCCATCGTTGACCACGCTGAACCGGTTGCGTGTTTTTGATGAACTTGGAGAAAACAATCTTCACAACAACAAGGCCGAGGCCATTGCCGCCGCGGTTCTTGATGCGGATGACAACATTTGCAGAGCGTGCAAGGTACGGATATTTCTGGAGTGCGCGAAGAAGCCGGGCGCGTAGCTCCGCCAAAACCATTTCTTCCCTGCCGATGTATTTAGCGTCTTTTCAATTCAGGCGGGATATGTGTTGCCCGTGCGCCGTTGCCCAGATCTACTGCGCATTGCCAGACTTCCCTTGCGCGCAGGCGTGGTGTGTCCCGTACTGAAATCTGCGTGCCGTCAATCAGCTTTATTGGGGTAACCCATTGGTCATTCTTCAAATCACGCCATTCAACATCCAGATGGATCGTTGCGTGATAGACCAAACTGCGCAGGGCGCGATCGGGCAATGTGGCACCCAATTCTATCTCGGTGCGGCCTGCGGCATCTGATGGATACATGGCCTGCTCAATTCCGATGCGTGCGGATTCTACCAGACGGGCCAGCGCGCGGGCATGGTAACCGGCGTGCGCAATCAGATGGCGGCGGGTCCATCCGTCACGCAGGCTTGGCGCGCTCAGGTCATCATCCCTCAGTTCTCCGAGTTTGCGTGCAAAAAACGCAGCCCCGCGGCGTGCGAGGAGCAGGTCGTCATGTGGGGCTTCGGGCGCGTCATAGCGCGCGCCCTTACCTTGACGAGCGCGCAGTGCGTCACGTGCTGATTGTTCGGTTGGTGAAAGGGTCATGCACCTTCCACCAAAGTGCGCATAAAGCCAAGCCGTTCCATGATCGGAGCATCCGAGAAACGAAACAGATCGAATTGCGATTCAGCCTGAAGCGACCAGGGGATCCAGGAGGGAATGACGAACATGTCACCCTTGTCGAGCTTATGGGTCTCTCCATTCAGGACCACAGCACCTTCACCGTCGAATACCTGGAATACCGTTGATCCGACCTCACGACGCATCGGGGTTTCAGTACCCGCCCGCAACCGGTGGAATTCACAACGGATTGTTGGCATCACATCGCCACCAGTGGTTGGATTGCTATAGCGGATCGCGGCGTGGCCCTGTTCGACCGTGGCGGGATGGCCTTCATCTTCAAGCAGCAATTGTTCGGTCAAGGCACGATCGGTGAATTCCCAACGATAGGCCCCGATCGGTGAATTGACCGTATCCTGCAACCCCGACAAGGGGCGCAGACCGGGGTGGCACCATAGCCGCTCACCACGAGAAAAGTTCGGTGTGGCATAATCGGTCACACGGTCAGAGCCAAATTCGAAAAAGCCCACGTCGTTTTGTTGACTGAATGGAATATCAAGACCGTCGATCCATGTCATGGTATGGTCAGTATCATTGTGATGGCCGTGGAAATGCCAACCCGGTGTCAGCAATAGATCACCGCGCGACATGCGCACGGGATCACCGTTGACCACGGTCCAGACCCCGTCACCTTCAACAACAAAGCGAAAGGCATTTTGGGCATGGCGATGTTCTGGTGCAGTTTCGCGCGGCCCAAGATGCTGGATCGCGGCCCAGAGGGTCGGGCTGATATATGCGTTGGGTGCCAAGCCTGGATTGGCCAGACCAAGTGCACGACGCTCGCCACCCCGCCCTACCGGTATCAGATCACCAGATTTTTCGGCAAGGGCATTCAGCTTGGACCATTTCCAGACATGTGGCACTGCCTTGGATTTGGGATGAACGGGCATCAGATCCCCAAGCTGGGTCCAAAGCGGGATGATGCTTTCTTTCTCAAAGCCTTCATAAAGTGCCTTCAGTTCAGGGGTCTCTTCGGGGAGCATTACATTGTCGGTTCCGTGGTCCATGTCATTTCCTCTCTGCAGGATAGTGTACGTTACACGTTTCAGGATGCGTCCGGCTGATTGGGTGGTGCGGCCTGATGAAAAGCAGGCAGCATGTCCAATTCGGTATATATGCGCGCTATCGTCGGCCAGGCGTCGGTTGTTATGTCAAAGCGGCGGTTGTTCCAGACCTGCGCATACAGGCAGATGTCAGCGAGGCCTGGTGTGTCGCCGTGACAATAGCGGCCCGTATCGCGGCTGGTAGCCAGCATTGTCTCCAGCGCATCAAAGGTCAGCGTCACCCAATGGGTAAACCATTCCTTTTGCGCCGCTTCATCCGCATCAAACTGGTCCCCCAACCGGAACAGGACTCTCAGGTTGTTCAGGGGGTGGATTTCGCAGGCGATCATATAGGCCAAAGCTCTGACCCTTGCCCGCCCGTCGGCATCAGTAGGCAAAAGCGGCGGTTCTGGATGGGTTTCCTCCAGCCATTCAATGGTCGCAAGCGATTGTGTCAAAACCGTACCGTCCTCTCGCTCAAGCGACGGCACCAGCCCTTGGGGATTCATGGCAAGATATTCCGGTGTACGCGTCTGGCCCTTGCGCAGGGCATAGGGGACATACTCATAATCCAGCCCCTTGAGGTTCAGTGCCGCACGCAGCCGCGTTGAGGTCGAGGAACGAAAGAAATTGTGCAATTTCAATGTCATTCTTTTGGCCCGATGTAAGTGGTCAGATCACCAAGACCCTCGATTGAGACAACGCAGGTATCACCCTCGACCAGAGGGCCAACCCCGGCGGGTGTTCCGGTCATGATCAGATCACCGGGTCTCAGTTCCATTGAATGGGACAGGGTCGAAATCATCTCGGGTATCGACCAGATCAAGTCTGCAAGATCTGCTTCTTGCTTGACCTCGCCGTTGACCGTCAACTTGATTGTACCTTTGTCTGGGTGGCCGACGGCAGCAACGGGGAATATCGGACCAACAGGCGCGGAACGGTCAAAGCCTTTGCCCAAATCCCAGGGGCGTCCTTGCTCGCGCGCTTTGAGTTGCAGGTCACGGCGGGTCAGATCGTTGCCGACCCCATAGCCCCAGACGTGATCGAGTGATTTTTCTTCTGGTATGTTCTTGCCACCTATGCCGATCACGGCCACCAGTTCGGCCTCGAAATGGAAATTCTCGGTTTGCGGCGGATAGGGGATTGTCGTGCCGTCATCCACGACCGCATCGGCGGGCTTCAGGAAAAAGAACGGCGGATCGCGATCAGGATCTTTACCCATTTCACGGGCATGGGCTGCATAATTGCGGCCGATGCAGAAAATGCGGCGCACTGGAATGCGTTTGTCACTGCCATGAACAGCGACAGTGGAAATCGGGGCGGGGTCGAACACATAGTTCATTTTTTGTAGTCTCCAAGTGTTACAGGCGGTCTCGATGGGCCGCAAAGTTTCAGATCGATTGCAGCAACTCTTCCGCGCGCCTTTTGGCGCGGTCGAGCGACGTGAGTTTGAGTTCTTCATAGCCTCTGATGTTTTCTGGCAGGCGCAGGAGTTCTGTGACGGTGTCAACATTTTCGGGGCAGAGCTGCGCGGCGCATTTGGACAACACATCAGCATACCATTCGACCGCGGCACGTTCTGCGCGCCGACCGTGGTTGTAGCCGAACAGGTCAAACGCCGTGCCTCGCAGGCCGCGCATCCGTGCGAGCAACACCATTACCGGTCGGAACCATGATCCAATCGCGATTTTGCGATCCTTGACAAGCCAGCGCAACGCGGGCGGCTGAAGGTTGTAACTGTAGGATTTGAGCCCCGGGAAGGCGCGGCGCATACGGTCTTCAAAGACCGGATCAGTCAGTAATCGCGCAACTTCGTATTCATCCTTGTAGGCCATGACCTTGTGTAGATTACGTGCCGCAAGCTGCAAAAGTGGTTGACGGGTATCGCCGGTCGTACCTTGCTCTGCACGGCAGAGAGGCATGAGCTGTTCCAGGTATTTTTCGGCGTAGCCTGGATTTTGGTAAAGGATCAGATCCCTTACAAATCCAATGATCAGCGCGCGCGTTTCGTCGCTGTGTATTTCCAGCTTGGCCGTAATCCGCATCACTGCGTCTTCGACATCTGGTGCAACACGTGCTTCAGCTTCGAACGTTCTGTCGGCAAGGGTTCTTGGACCACGCTGCATGAGATCATTCATCGTTGCGGGATCGTTGACCGCCAGACGGCCTGCGCGAAAGGCGAGGATATTCAACGCAGGCGCAGTGGCGGACGTCTTGATGGTTTCCTCGATTGCTTCAGCGGAAATCGGCAGAAAGCCAGATTGATAAGCTGCGCCAACGATGATCATATTGGACAGGATATAGTTGCCAAACAATCCTTCGGCGATGCTTAGCGCGGGTACCGCAGCATATCCATCGCCACGCATTGCGTCTTTGATATGTTTCTGCATGCCCGCTTGATCGGGCAGAAAATACACATCCCGTGCCATTTCTCCCGTCGGCAGCATCTCGGCATTGACTGCAGCAACGGTCCTTGCGGGGTCGCAGACGGCCATGTTTGCAGGATTTGTGCCCGCAACCATGTCGAGTGCCAGGTAAAGATCTGCCTGGCCGTGGGACACCTTGTTGCTCAGGATTTCTTCTTCTGGTTTGGCAAGGATGAGGCTCGATAAAACAGCGCCCCATTTCTGCGCGGCACCTGATTGATCATAGGTTTTGACGTTCAGACCGTCCTTGACCGCCGCCCGCGCCAGCATTGCATTCAACGAAAGCACCCCAGTACCACCAACGCCGGGAATATAGATCGAAAAGGGACCCTCAAGGTTGGGCAGAACCGGTTCCGGGAATACCTCTGGCAGCGCGGGTGGAGAGACCTTGCCGGGGCCGCCGCCTTCGTCGACGTGGATGGAGATGAATGAGGGACAATCGCCCGCAATACAGGCGGTATCCTGATTGCAGGAAGATTGGTGGATCTGGGTTTTGCGCCCAAAAGGTGTTTCAACCTTTTGCAGTGACATGCAGTTGGCTTTCTGACCGCAATCGCCGCAGTTTTCACAGACATCTTCATTGACGATGGTAAAGGTCCTGGGCTTGGCCAGTTTGCCACGCTTTTGCCGTCGCCGCCGTTCGTTGGCACATTCACCGTCATAAATAAGGACGGTCACACCCCTGGTCTTTTCCAACTCAAGCAGTCTTGCGGGGATGGCATCTGGACCGATCAGCGACACAATCGCAGGCAGGCCCGTGCCGCGATAGGCATGTGGTGTCTTGGTTGCCAGGACGATCTTCTTGACGCCGTCGACCTCCAATTTGCGGCACATGTTCTGAATGCTGTTGTGGTCGGAATATTCCTGTCCACCGGTGTTTGCGATCACACCATTGTACAGGATCCGAAAGGTCATTGTCTGGTCCGTGGCCACGGCATAGCGGATGTTCTGATGGCTTGCGTGGTAATACGACCCGTCGCCTACGTTTTGCACCATGTGTTTTTTGGTGGTGTAGTGTGACAGGCCAATCCAGGGCAAACCTTCGCCACCGTATTGTGTCATGGCTTCAATACGTTTTTCGGGTTGTTCCATTATCGCAGCAAAGACGTGGCAACCGGGTGCGCCCCATGCAATCTGTCCTTCGCCCAATCTGGTTGAACGGTTATGCGGACATCCCGAACAATAGTTTGGGGTTCGATTGGCAAATCTTGGCGCGCTGGCCGGTTTCAATTGCGGTACAGGCGTGGCTTTACCCCTTGGGGCAGGTGTTCCAACTTCCAGAACACGGGCAAGACGGTCGGATACGACATCCACATCCATGCCCCCTTCAATAGGGAACAGCCGCGCGCCGTCGAGATCACGTTTGCCGATAATTTTTGCTTTGCAGTGGCCGGCGATAGCCTTGGCCACCTGACGTTCCAGGAAATCGCGCTTTTCCTCGATGACGATAACCAGATCCAGCCCTTCGGCGAAGGTCCGGAAAAAGTTTTCGTCGAGAGGGGTCAACAGACCTACCTTGGCCATGCGGATGCCCCTTTTGGCGCGTGTTGCAGTGTCTAGACCCAGATTGGCCAATGCTGCACGAGTATCGGAAAAGGATTTGCCAGCGGCGATAATCCCGATCTTGTCCGTACCGGAGATTTCGACGATCTGGTTAAGGTCATTGGCACGCGCATAGCCCAGAACCGCTTCGTGGCGTTCGTTGTAGAGTTTGGCCTCAGTGCCCACATTCACTACGGGGAAGAAATTGAAATCGGTCGATTTTGCAAAGTCGCGCCCCTCGACTTTGAAGCCTTGCGGCAGGACCGGTACAGCGAGCTGGTCCAAATCAACTACTTCGCCGCCGTCACACAGGGGCGCGACAAGCTTCATCGCCACCCAACAACCGCTGAAACGGGACATTGCGGCGGCGTGCAATCCAAAGTCGAGAAACTCGGCCACTGATCCAGGGTACAGCACTGGAATGCCGCTATGCTCGAACCCGAATTCCTGTTGATAGGGAACGCTCGAGGATTTCGCTTCATGGTCTTCCCCGCTCAGGATGATGACGGCACCATGCTTGCTGGTTCCTGCAAAATTGCCGTGTTTGAATGCATCGCCCGAGCGATCGGCACCCGGTCCTTTTCCGTACCAGATCCCCAGGACTCCATCGGTGTCATCGGCTTCGAAATTGTCAAGCATCTGAGTGCCCAAAAGCGATGTGGCGGCAAGTTCTTCGTTTTGTGCAGGGTGGTGAATGATGTCATATTGCGCGATCTTGGCGCGGTGTAACGCCATGTCGTAACCGCCCATGGGTGATCCGGGGTAACCGGTGATGAACCCCTTGGTTCGCAGACCGTTGGCCTTGTCGCGGCGCAGCTGTTCGATGGGCAGGCGCACAAGGGCATCGTTGCCGGTTAGAAACTGCCGGTTTTCTTTCTTCGTGGTCGTGCTGACCCGCTCCGCATCGGTCTGGTTTACCCTGTCCGCTTTTGTCACAACACTGCTCCTTGAATGGTTGCTGGATGCCGACCGTCAAAAACCCGAGCATCGCTGCTGCAGAACCATCTTGTTTGTCTCAATCTCGCCCCTGCCATCGCCCTGTTCTTCACATCATGTTCGGTAAGAAGAGCACCAGACCGGAGAAGGTAAGGAGGAGGATCAGGCGGAAAATGTCGGCGATCCAAAATGGGGTGACACCTTTGAAAATTGTTGCTGTCGACACATCCGGGACAACACCTTTCAAGACGAAAACGTTCAGCCCCACGGGCGGTGTGATCAGGCTGATTTCCGTGACAACAACAACAATAATTCCGAACCAGACAGGATCGAACCCCAGGGATGTCACCAGCGGGAAGAAGATCGGCACCGTCAAAAGCAACATAGAAAGGCTTTCGAATACACAGCCGAGAACGATGTAGATGGCGATAATGACCAACATGACCGTCATGGGCGAGGCCCCTACGCTGAGCACAAAGGCGCGCAGGGCTTCAGGCAATCCTGCGAGATTGACAAAATTCGAAAACATCCAGGCACCGATCAGGACCGCGAAAAGACCCGCCGAGGTAACCGCAGTTTCAAGCAAGGCCTCATTGATGGAGGCAAGGTTCAGGGCGCGGCGAGCGAGCGCAATGAGAAAAGCACCCGCAGCACCCATACCCGCCGCCTCGGTCGGGGAGAATGTCAAATGGATCGGGTAAAAGTCGAAGGCACCATAGAGCCCGCCGATCACTACAAAGAACAACGCAAGAACCATCCAGATGTCGCGCAATGCGGTTAATCGATCCGCCCAAGTGCTGCGTTCACCCGCAGGGCCTGTTTCAGGCTTGGTTCGTACCGTGTATTGAACCGCCAGCAGATAGAAAAGAACCCCGATGAGGCCTGGAATGATCCCGGCGATAAACAGTTTGCCGATGCTGGTTCCCGTAAGCAGACCATAAATCACCAGAATAACACTGGGAGGAATGAGAATGCCCAGTGTGCCACCTGCTGCAATGGATGCGGTCGACAGGCTGTCAGCATAGCCCATGCGCCGCATTTCGGGCATCGCCACCTTTGACATGGTGGCTGCCGTTGCCAAGGACGATCCACAGATGGCAGAAAAGCCCGCACAGGCCGTGATTGTCGTCATGGCGAGCCCACCGCGCATATGGCCGAGAAAAACATAAGCGGCACGGTATAGCTCCCGTGACAACCCGCCCTTGTTCACAAACAGGCCCATCAAGATGAACAGAGGGACAACCGACAACCCGTAATCCTGCGAAGTGTCGATGATCAAGCGCCCAGTCAGCGATAGGGATGCTTTCAAATTGATCATGTAGGCGGTGCCAAAGAACCCCACAATCCCCATCGAAAAGGCAATCGGGATGCGCAAAAAGGAAAGTGCCAGGACCATGAAAAATCCGATAACGGAAATGAGCATCAGAGGGCCTCTTCAGTTTTGGGGGATTTTGCAAAACGTGTGATGATTTGCAAAAAGTAGATGCCGCAGCAAAAGAACAGAGCAATGGAAACAAAGTAGATCAGGTAATACTGAGGTATGTTCAATATTTCGGTCACTTCATTGTAACTCTTGCTGCGTGTGCCAATTGTCCAAACGCGGTAGGCCGGGAAAGCCAGCGCAACGATGCAGATCAGATCGACAAGGAAATCGCGAAGGAACGCGCCGCGGGTGCTGAAGAACCCGTCGAACAAGTCGACGACGATATGGTTGCCCTTCAAAGTAGCCATAGGCAAAGCGGCAAAAACAATGACAGCCATTGCCATTTCCGTCAGTTCTGCGGAGTAGCTCAAAGGCGCAGAAAATACGCTGCGCGAGATCACATCAATGAAGGTCAGTACCATCATGAAGAACAGCGCGACCCCGGCGATAAATGCGGGACCGATGGCAAGCCTGTTGGCCAGACTCGCCACCCGCGAAACATGCGTTAGCGTTTTCATGTTTATTTTTCTGCATTCAAACGTTTGAATTCCGCTTGGAAGAATTCATATGCAGCAGCAGCGTCGATGCCCTTTTCACTGATGTCAGCGATGACTTCGTCGATGATCACTTTGCTTTTATCGGCCCAGATTGCCTGATCCGCTTCGGTGGCCATTGTCAGGGTATTCCCTGCACCGTCTAAAGCCGCCAGTGCTTCTGCGTCGAATTCATCCCAAAGTGCACCTGCGATGCGAGAAAGTTCTTCCCCAAAAAGTTCATCCAACGCTGCCTGATCCGCTTTGCTGAGGGAGTCGAACTTGTCCTGGTTCATTACCGTCGCAATTGACGTACGGTAGAACCCGCTTGGCATGGCGTAGGAATGTTCGGCAACCTCTGTCAAACGAAAGCCCAGCTTGGATTCCATTGGCATCAAAACGCCATCTGCCGCATTTGAATCCAAGGTTTCATAAACGCGTGGTGCAGGGACATTGATGGATGATGCACCAAGGGCCTCTCCTACCTTCCCGGCAACGCCACCACCAATACGAAGTTTCATGCCCGCGATCTGGTCCAGCGTCTCCACCTTGGTAGATGAATGCAACATGCCATCGCCATGGGAGTAAAGCGCCAATACCTTGAGGTCGCGATGTTCGTTTGCCTGTTGGAAAAACTTTTCGAATGTCCGCCAGTATGCGACGGAAAAGGCTTCGGTGTCGCCACCAAACCCGGGCAATTCGGCCATGGTTGCAGAAGGAAAGCGACCAGCGGTATAATTATGAACGACCCAGGCAATATCCGCGACACCATCCGAAATGATGTCTGCCTGAGCGGGCGGAGGAGCAAGATTGTATTTGATTTCGGCGGTCACCCGACCTTCCGTTGCCTTTTCGATGCGGCTGATCAGGTCGGGCCACATTTTGGCGTTCACCCCATGTGTGGGTGGTGCCCATGATGAAATCGTCAGTGTCGTTTCCTGAGCATTGGCAGCGGTAAAGCATAGCGCTGCAGCAGCGGCGGCCACGACCACCTTCAATTTGTTTGCCTTCATCATTTTTCTCTCTCCTGTTTGTTGGGTTGGCCTTTGATCCTATCAAGGCCACTGCAACGGAATTCCTTGGATTCGTGTTTTGATTCATGCACTTACTTCCAAGTGCATTCTTGAAAACTATATCCTCATTTTCTTACCCTTTGCGCGAATCGTCGCCGTTGGTATGCATTTCGCAATTTACTTTACATATAAAACTATGATTTACCATAGATATATTTCCAGCAATCCCGTTGGGTTCTGCGTCAACCTTTCGGAGGTGCGTGAGGGCGACAGGCTCACCGCTCTGCAAAAGTCGGTCGTGGAATAAAGCAAGGCGACGAAGCCTGACGCCACATGGCATCGGGAACACTGCTTTGCCTGTGCGCATAAATGAAGGGGCGCCGGCGGCACCCAGGCAAAAGCAAGAGGAACCAAGCCAGTGAAAACGTCAGCACAATCTGCTTCTTTGTATCCAGCCCCTAAGACCAAAGCGGATTTCTTGAAGAATGCCTGGTCGCGCTCTGTAATCTTCCGACACGGCCAATGTGATCCGGCAGGCATTGTTTACACACCGGAATTCTTCAACGTCTTCAATCAAGTGATCGAAGCATTTTTTTGCGAGCGCCTTGGCATCAACTATTATGACATCCTGGGTCGCCGGCGCACCGGATTGGGATATGTCCAGACAAGTGCAACTTTTTTTACCCCCTGCATGATGGGGGAAGAAGTTGAGGTTTTTGTTTCGGTTGGCAGGGTCGGCCGCAAATCCTACCAGTTGGAGCTTTGCGCGATGAAAGGTGACACCGAAGCCCTTAGGGGGGATTTCACAATTGTTACGACATCGCTTGAGACCCACCAATCCATCGAGATCCCGCATGACATCAAAGACGCATTGTTAGCCTATGCAACATCAAATATATAGCGGCAAAACTTCACATAAAATCGAGGATTTGAATATTAAATCTCCGCCCGACGATCAACGCACACGGGAAATGCGGTTTTGGCTTAGCTTGCTGCGCGTTCATAACACCATTTTTCCCGAGTTGAACAGAAACCTGCGCGAAAACGCTGGCATCGGTCTTGCAAAGGTTGACCTGTTGGCCCAGCTGGCGCGACATCGTGACGGGATCAGCATGAGTGATCTTTCCACAGCGCTCAAGGTAACGAACGGGAATGTTTCCGGGCTGGTGAACCGTCTGGTCAAAGATGGTTTGGTTCGCAAGGAAATGTCTACATCGGATCGTCGGTCTTTTACTGCGAAGCTGACCAACGAAGGGTTGGAGACCTTTCAGGCGGCAATGGAAATTCATCAAGTCACCTTGGCCAAATTGATGGCAGATGTTGAAAAAGACGTGGTGATAGAGGCCACAGAGCCGCTTAGAAAACTTGCAGGAAAACTCAAACTGAAAGGCCAAAAAGTTGAATAATTGCGATTTGGAGCCTGTTGCTCTTCCGTTTTCTTCACCTGAAGAGTTGGAACAGTACATTCCTTATCTGATTGCGAGACTCGCGCATCGTTGGCGATTGAATCAGGATGAAAGGCTTTACCCCCTCGACATCAAAGGCACGAACATGCGGCTTCTTTCCTGTCTCTCTGCATTTGGCGAACTGACAATAGGCGAATTGTCGATCCTGGCTGTAACAGAGCAATCTTCTGTCAGCCGGGCGGTCGAACAATTGGTGGTCGCAGGGTTGGCAGAACGCAACATCAGTAAACAGGATCAACGGATGCGGACGGTTTCTCTCTCGACGAAGGGTGTAGCAAAGCTGAACGAAGTTGCAGCGGTCATAAACCCGCTTTATGGCGCGCTCACCGAAAAGATTGATCGGCGTGATTTACGGACCTGCATTTCCGTCTTGCAACAGATGATGTCGCAGACGCGGGAGAACAAGATCTGAACAGCTTTCACAGGGTGGCTGCGCGTCACAATCTACAGGGCCATATCATTCGCCATGACTTGCGACAGCTCCGCCATGGAAACACCGGTCAAGGCCAAGGTATTTTTCAGTTCGGCAATGAGAAGATCTATAAGCTGCGCAATATATTTTTCCCCGTTTGCCGCGGCATAAACAAAGGGCCGGCCAAGCAGCACGAAATCCGCACCAAGCGCGAGACATTTTGCAATATCGTCGCCGGACCGAAGTCCACCATCGACAATAATGGTCAGTTTTTTGCCGGCACTTTTACGACAGGCGGCAAGCACCTCGATCGGTGACACTGCGCTATCAAGCTGGCGTCCGCCATGATTTGATAGAATGACGCCGTCAACGCCCAGCTCATTGCAGCGCATGACATCCTTGGGATGAAGCACACCTTTGACAACCAATTGTCCTTTCCAGGTATCTCGTAGTTTTGCGACCTCCGCCCATGTGAGCGACGGAGCGCTGAGTAATTTCATTGTTTCGGCAAAGCTTCTTTGGGTCCTGCCGTGCAGGCCAGCGAGGTTGGCAAGTTCCGGAGCGCCTGCAATGGCACGTTCAAGGGCCCAGCGTGGACGCATCGCAAGTTGGCCAACCGTTTTGGTCGTAAGGCGAGGGGGGATTTGCAAGCCGTTTCGCAGGTCGCGCAATCGGCGGCCCGGCACGGGTGTATCCACGGTAAGAACCAAGGTCTGACATCCTACAGCGCGAGATCGTTCGATCAACTCTTGGTTCAAGGACTGCAGTTGGGTCGGATAATATTGAAACCAGAAATTCTTCCCAGCAACCTTGGCGACCTCTTCGATGGATTGTGTTGCTGCGGTGCTGAGTATCATCGGAATGTCAGAAGCACGCGCAGCGCGGGCAAGCATGATCTCGGCTCCATTGCGTACCAATCCCAACATCCCAATTGGCGCGATGCCAAAGGGTGCTGCATAGCTCCTGCCCAGCAGGCTGACAGATGTCGATTGGTCTGTGTTGCCGCTCAACATCCTTGGCACAAAGCGGATGGTTTTGAGCACGGCGGCATTATTGCGCAGGGCATTTTCCTGACCTGATCCGCCATGGACAAAGTCGAACACAAATCTTGGCAGACGTTTTCGCGCTGCGAGCTCCAAATCTTGCGCTTCAATGATGCCGCTCATCCAAACCCCCGGATCGTGACCACATCAAACCATCGGGTCAGACAATTTTTGGACGGCGCCCAATAGCTTTTTGAGGTTGCCCTGCTCTGGTGCGAAAAAATCGGGATTGGTGGAAAGGAAGGACAGGGTGCATTGAATGTTTCCGTCAATCCCCGACACCGGAAAGGCAACAGCATTCAAACCAGGTATCAAGCCACCTATCGTTTCACCATATCCCTGTTTGCGCGTCTGGGTACAAATTTCGTTGACGCTGGCGTCGCTGAGGTCAAGTGAGCGCATTTCTTGTTCAATCAGTGCTTCGGTTGCTTTTCGTGGCAGATAAGCCAGAAAAACCCGCCCCGATGCGGACCGGAGCAAGGGCATCGTAGCGCCTAACCCAACAGTTAGGATGATTGGTGGCCCGCCGTGCTCATTGCGCACCAGCACAGGCCCGCCTTCGCCCCAGACGGCCAGATGGCCGGAGGTCTGGTGTTCAATACACAGTTCGCAAAGGGCTGTTGTTGCGCGGCGAATGAGATCATTTCCACCGATTGCTGCAACGCCAAGGCGTAGCGCCATATGCCCCAGACTATATAGCCCCGACTCCTTGTTCTGGCTGGCAAGCCCCGCAGCGACGAGGCTGGTCATATAACGGTGTGCCTTGGCCGACTGAAGCCCGGCTATTTCGGCGATGTCTTTCAACTGGGCCGGTCGCCGAAGGTCACACATTGCATTCAGAACCGTTGCGGCGACGTCTACCGCCTGGACGCTGCTACGGCGGTTATCTGTTTGCAGGTTCTTGCCCATCGTGTTGCCAACTCTTTGCCTTGCCAAATTGAAACTGAAAAATGATTACGCATTGCGATATACATTACGCAATGCTAGAGGAGATTGCGAGGAGATTCTTCATTGATGGATTTTCAGCCAATGCATCGAATATTAGGTGACCTTGCTATCGGGCACCCGCACCGGCGTCACGCCACATGAACCGGTCTGTTGCATCCCCGCAGCAGCACAATTGAAACCCTATAAAAGGGGCAGAACAGGGAGAGACCCATGACACTCAGAATGAATCGAAGAACCGCGCTGAAAACAGGTGCAGCCAGCTTGGCCGTTGCCGCAATCGCCCGGCCGGCATTTGCCGAGGCAGAAATCAAACTCAAGATGAGCAACTACCTGCCGCCCATGCACGGTTTCACCAAGGATTTCATGGCGCCTTTCGGCGCAGAGCTGACGGAGCGGACAGGTGGCAAGGTTGAGGTCGAGGTTCTGGATGCGACAACTGCATTTGGCAAGATTGATCGCCAGGCAGATCAGGTACGCGCCGGCGTTGTCGACATTGCATTGGGTTTGAACGGTATTCCACGTGACCGCTTTGTAGCGAGCTCGATCATGGAGATGCCTTTCCTTGTGAAAAGCGCCGGCTCCGGTTCCAAAGCGATGTGGGAACTGTACAAAGAAGGTGCCTTTGGCGACGAGTATGACAATTTCCACCTGCTTGGTTTGATGGTCCACAATGGCGGATTGATCCATACCACGGATAAACCGGTCCGGACGCTCGAAGATCTCGCAGGCCTGCGCTTGCGTACGCCAAGCCCGGCGGTTTCCGCCATGCTTGAGAGTCTCGGCGCTTCGCCAGTCGGGATGCCACCTTCGGCGATTTATGAGAACCTGCAAAAAGGTTCCTTGGACGGTGCAATCACCACTTGGGATCTTGTTGGCGCAATCCGTGCAAACGAACTGTTAAAGTACCATACGGATGCGAATGCTTACGCCGCTGGTTTCCACATTGTGATGAACAAGAAAACCTATGCCTCGTTGCCAGATGATGTGCGCGAAGTATTGGACGATATGACGGGTGATGCGCTGGTCGCAAAGATGGGCGATTGGTGGAATGCCTGGGATGCACGCGGCCGCGAAGATGCCATTGCCCGGGGTAATGAGATTATCGCAGTTGATGAAGAAACCCGTGCCGCCTGGAAGGCGAGCCTGGAGCCGATGACAAACAGCTTCCTTGACGGGTTGAAAGACCAAGGCGTTGCCGACCCACACGCAATTTATGCGCGTGCGCAAGAACTGATTGCACAGTTCGACGCGGCGTAGGCAGAGACAGGATGACCCAACCCCAGTTGACTGAACCGGGATCGCCGAAACTTTCGGCGATCCTCTGGATCGAGCGGTTGCTTGAGAGGATCACGATGATCGGTGCAATGTTTGGCATTACCGTGCTCACGATTGCGATCATTGTGGTTGTCGGTGACATTATCTGGCGCAGGATCGGGGGAGGGTCGTTCATTGGTGCCGTAGACCTGACACAACTCAGTGTTGTTGTCGCTGCTTCACTGTCCATCCCCTATGCCTTCATGAAAGGTGCTCATGTAAAGGTCGATCTGCTGGGCAATTTTCTCAGCAAACGGATGCAGGTGTTTCTTGACGTTTGCGCTGCCTTGTTTGGGGCTGTGCTGTTGTCATTTCTTCTCTGGTTGACATGGGGGCGGGCGGTCGAGATCAATACCTATGGCGATGTATCCCAGGATCTTGCGATCCCGATGATCCTGTATTGGAGCGCATTGGTTATCGGTCTGTTTCTCTCAGTTCTGGTGTGTCTGCTGAGTGCAGCCAAACTTCTTGTTGCAAAGGAGCCGATTGATGGCGCTTGAACTGTCTGGCCTCCTGGGTTTCCTCGCGGCACTTGTTCTGGTTTTGCTGAGGGTACCCGTCGCACTGGCCATGGCGGGCATTGGTGTAATTGGTGTCTTGCTTCTCGAAGACTGGACCACCGCAAATTATGTGATGGCCAGCCTGCCTTTCGAAGCGATTGAGCCCTATGGCCTTTCTGTGGTGCCGCTGTTCATTTTCATGGGAGTCTTTGCCAGCTATTCGGGCCTTTCCGAAAACCTGTTTAAAGGGATCGTTGCCTTTGCCGGTCACCGTCCCGGCGGTCTTGCCTCAGCGACCATCGGTGCCTGCGCAGTTTTTGGCGCGATCAGCGGCTCTTCCTTGGCCACCTGTGCGACCATGGGGCGAGTCGCCTTGCCAGAGATGGCAAGCCGGCATTATTCTGATAGCCTCGCGGGTGCCGCCGTTGCTGCAGGCGGAACGCTTGGCGTGCTTATTCCACCTTCGATCCTTTTGGTGATCTATGCATTGATGACCGAGCAATCCATCGGTGCGCTGTTCGCAGGAGCCATGATTCCTGGCATCATGGCTGCGTTACTCTATGTTCTATCGATCCGCTTGCAGGTGTGGCGCAAGCCGGAACTCGGCCCGAAAACCGAACGTATCGCCTGGGCGAAACGCGGGCCTTATCTGCTGCAAATGTGGGACGCAGTCGCACTGATTGTTCTGGTAATCGGCGGTATTTATGCCGGCATTTTCTCGCCGACCGAAGCTGCCGCTGTCGGTGCTGGTGGTGCTGTGCTCTTCACCGCGCTGCGCGGGAGATTGACGCTGGATGTCCTGCGTCGAGGTATGCTTGAGACCGCATCCATGACGGGAATGATTTTCCTTATCCTGATCGGAGCAGCGTTATTCAATTTTTTCATTGAAGCAAGTGGCATGACGCAGGCCTTGGTCGATTGGATCACAACTCAGGGCTTTGCCCCGATAAGTGTTATTCTGATCTTGCTCCTGTTCTACCTGGTCTTGGGCTGTTTTATGGACAGTCTGTCTATGATCCTGCTGACAGTTGTCCCTGCATTCACCGTTGTAACGGGTCTTGGCTATGATCCGGTCTGGTTTGGGGTCCTCCTGGTTTCGGTGGTGGAAATCGGACTGATAACGCCACCTATCGGCATGAACCTCTTTGTTATCCAGGGTGTTTCGCCAACCTTGACCATAGGAAAGGTTTCACGCGGCATCCTACCCTTTATCGCGGCTGATGCGGTGCGTGTTGTCTTGATCCTGTTCCTGCCTGCATTGGTCGTATGGCTTCCAAACTGGCTTGGCCTTGGTTAAGGTCTTGATCGAGAAATGGAAATGCACAGTATCGTTCCGGGCCGATGTCGTGAGCAGATCTGTTTAACCCAATGAGTGCTTTGTTTGATCAGAGAAAATGGAAACATTGACAGCCTGTAGGAAAGAGGAAGATTGCCTCTTTGCTACACATATCTGTTGACGATGTTTTCGAGGATCTCTTGTCGTCCGGACCGCGGTTGCGGGCCGGGACCATCAACATCAACAAGTTTCGCGACGCTTTCTAAATCCATTGATAACATCTTTGCGGCTTCGGGTGTTTTCCAGCCGGCGTAGCGTTTGCCGCGCTCCGCTTCGAGAAGGCCATCTTCCAGCATTGCGGCGGCCGCCTTGAAACCTCTGGCGCAAACGTCCATTGCTCCTGCATGGGCGGCAATCAGATCATTCGGATCCAGGGACTGACGCCGTAGTTTGGCATCAAAGTTTGTGCCGCCCTTGGTAAAACCTCCGCCCTTGAGAATTTCGTAATAAGCCAGTGCCACCTCAGGTACATTATTGGGGAACTGATCCGTGTCCCAACCCGACTGATAATCATTACGGTTCATGTCGATAGACCCGAAGATTCCCAGGGTATTAGCCAAGGCTATTTCATGTTCGAAACTATGGCCCGCAAGAATGGCATGACCCTGTTCGATATTGACCTGTACTTCGTTTTCCAACCCGTACCTTTTTAGGAAACCATAAACGGTTGCCACGTCGTAATCATATTGGTGTTTGGTCGGTTCCTGCGGCTTAGGCTCGATCAAGATCGCCCCTTTGAAGCCGATCTTGTGCTTGTATTCTACCACTTTGTTGAGAAAACGGCCCATGTGTTCCGTTTCCTGTGCAAGATCGGTGTTCAAGAGGGTTTCATATCCTTCGCGACCACCCCAGAGCACGTAATTCTCGCCACCCAAGGCATGTGTTGCATCCATACAAAGCTTTACCGTTGCTGCCGACCATGCAAAGATTTCGGGGTCAGGATTGGATGCTGCACCTGACATGAAACGGCGATTGGAAAACAGATTTGCAGTGCCCCACAACAGACGGGTTTTGTGGTTTTCCATTTTTGATGCGAAAATATCAGTGATTTCACGGAAGTTGCGTTCGCTTTCAGCAAAACTGGCTCCTTCAGGCCGGATATCGGCATCATGGAAACAGAAAAACGGCGCATTCAGAATGTCGAACATTTCGAATGCGATGTCCGCCTTGAGGCGGGCGTCCTTCATGGTCTCGCCAAACCAGGGGCGTTCAAAGGTCTGCCCACCAAAGGGATCACCACCGGGCCAGGCAAAGCTGTGCCAATAAGCTACGGCAAACCGCAAATGATCCTCCATCCGTTTTCCCAGAACGATCTCGTCCGGATTGTAGTGACGAAAGGCAATGCCATCGGCATTTGGATCAAAAGTCAGAGGGGCAAGGTCGGAAAAAAAATGGCTCATGGAAAGGGTTCCTTGGAGTAGGTCAGAGGTCTTTGACGACCGAGTAAGCAGATTGGTAACGATGGTGCGCCTCGGCAAACGCCTGTTTCAGAGTCTGATTAGGTTCGAAACTGGATGCGATCGGTGGCATCGTAGCGATGCTTTGGTCGGCTCCGATTGTTGCCATCATGGCCAATCGGGCAGCGCCCAGAGCCGCGCCGAATTCACCTGCGGCAGGGCGATGTAGTTCAATGTCCAGTACGGTCGCCAATACCTGTAACCAATAATCGGATTTTGCACCGCCACCAAGCGCGAGCGCACTTTGGAGTCGGGTGCCTGTACCGACCAGAGCATCGCGGCAATCGGCAAAGGCATATGCAACACCTTCAAGAACAGCGCGTGTCGCAGCGGCAGCGTCAGTTGCGTGATCCAGATGAAGAAACTGCCCTCTGATTTGTGCATTGTTATGCGGTGTGCGTTCGCCGCCCAAGTAGGGTAAAAACAGGGTTGGTGCAGGCGCTTTTAGCGCACCAAGATCCTCAGTCAGGGTCATGGTCGTCTGGCCGGTCAATCGCGCCAACCACTCCAAAGCATCGGTCGCAGCCAGAATAACACCCATCTGATGCCATGTATCCGGAACAGCATGGCAAAAGCTGTGAACAGCGCTGGCAGGAGAGGGGCGATAGGCATTATTCGCGGCAAACAGCACCCCGGAAGTACCAAGTGATAGGAAAGCAGTGCCGTCATCGATCACTCCAGCACCGATTGCCGCGGCGGCGTTGTCCCCTGCACCCCCGGCGACTGTGACATTATCCGCACCCAGGATTGCGGCAAGAGCAGGACGCAGCTTGCCTGAAGGTGCAGAGCCTTCGACAAGGGCGGGCATATGGGCACGGGTCAGGTGACAGACATCCAGCAAGGCCTCAGACCAGTCCCGCTTGCCCGTATCAAGCCAGGCAGTCCCAGCAGCGTCAGACATTTCCGAGACGCTTTCGCCAGTCAGGAACAGACGTAATGCATCTTTTGGCAATAGAATTTTTGTTGCCCGGTCAAAAATATCGGGTTCGTTCCTGCGCAGCCATTCAACCTTTGGTGCCGTGAAACCCGGAAAAACGATGTTTCCGGTTGTCTGTCTGAACAATGCGGTGTTGTCCATTTCATCGGCCTCAACATAACTACGGGTATCATTCCACAACATGCAGGGCCGCAAAGGCACGTCCTGAGCATCAAAGAGGGTGGCGCCGTGCATATGGCCCGACAGGCCGATCCCAGTGACGGTGCGGCAGTCAGTGATCGCGGCCAAGGCATTCAGGGCATTCTCGGCCGCATCGAACCAACTGGCAGGATCCTGTTCGGACCAACCATCATGTGGGCGTTGAACTGTCAGGGGAACAGTATGTTCAGCCAGAATGTTCTGTTCATCATTGATCAGGATCGCTTTGAGCGAAGAAGTACCCAGATCGAGACCGATAAACATCAGGCTGCCACTTTCGGGTTCTTGCCAAGAATGATCATTGACAGGATGTCGTCTTCGGTCACGTCTGCGACGCGTTCGGTGCCTACCATTCTGCCGTTTTTCATCACCGAAACACGATCACACAGATCCATCATTTCGCGTGTGTCGTGAGAGATCAGGAATATGCCGAGCCCCTGGTTTTTTAATTCCTGGATTAGTTCGGCAACCATGGCGGTTTCATGTACACCCAATGCGGCTGTCGGTTCATCCATGATCAGGATCTTGGCGTTAAAATAAACTGCGCGGGCAATGGCGACTGATTGGCGCTGGCCGCCCGAAAGCGCCGAGACAGGCACTTTCAATTTCTTGAAATTCGGGTTGAGGCGGGACATGATCTTACGGGTCTCGGCCTCCATCCGGTCATCATCTACAAACCCGAGGGTTGTCGTAAGTTCGCGGCCTAGAAACAGATTGGAGGCAGCGTCCAGGTTATCGGCGAGGGCAAGCGTTTGGTATATTGTCTCGATATTATGGTTGCGGGCATCGCGGGGGCTAGTGATGGAAACCTTCTTGCCGTTGATCAGAATCTCGCCGCTGTCCATCTTGTAGGCTCCAGACAGCATTTTGATCAGGGTCGACTTGCCTGCACCGTTATGACCCAACAGACCGACAACTTCGCCTGCGTAGAGACTGATGCTCACGTTATCGACCGCCTGTACACCGCCAAAGGCTATTGAGACATTTCTCATTTCGACAAGGGGCGTTTCCATTATTTTGCTCCTGTGCGTTTGCGATATTGAATGTCGATAAACACCGCAAAAACCAATACGGCACCGACAACGATGTTTTGTAGCGGGGCATCAACGCCAACCATGGCCATGCCCGATTGTAAGGATTGCATTATGAGTGCTCCGAGGATTGCGCCGTAAATGGTGCCGATCCCGCCAGAGAGCGCGGTGCCGCCAATCACCGCGGCGGCAATGACACGCAATTCATCCAGGGTGCCCAGATCGTTAGAGTGGTTGGCCAACCGTGACGAGGCCACTACCGCCGAGATGGCGCATAGGGCACCCATGAGTGAAAATATTTTCACGGTTAACATTTTCGTGTTGATGCCTGACAATTCAGCGGCATCAGGATTGCCACCGGTAGCAAAAATGTAGCGACCAAACCGGGTGCGTCGTGCGATAATTGTCATGATGATCGCAATGGCGACGAGCAAAAGAACCGAGATGGGCAAGCCGTAGACAGGCGTGCAACCCTCCGCGACTTCGCAACCGAATTTGGAAGGGTCACGGGCGACGACACGTTCGGGGACGGAATAATTTGTTAGAATCGCCACAAAGCCCGCGATAGAGATCGTACAGAAGGCTGCAAGGCTTAGCTCCGCCCACATAGGTTTGACAGGAAAACCATGGGCGATCTTTGTTTGGCGCGCGCGAAAAATCATCAGAAGGCTCGCAAGAATGGCAAGAATACCAAGTCCCCAACTCAATGGACCGCCAAGAGTGCCGTTGATGCCACCGAAGGTCATAAATGTCTTGTCGAGCGGCCCTATGGTTTGGCCGCTGGTTTGATACCAACCGACATTGCGCCAGATCAGAAAGCCGCCAAGTGTGACGATAAAGGCGGGAATGCCCTGATAGCCGATCAGCCAACCATTGAAGGCACCGATTGCACTACCAAGGATCAATCCCGCTCCAATGGCGATCCATGGAATGGCCCAATGGCCAATTTCGAACCCCATACCGGGAAGAAAACGCACCTGTGTCATCGCCATGAGCGCCGAACAGGCGGCGAGCACGGCACCAACGGACAAATCGATATGTCGGGTAACGATTACGAACACCATGCCGGTAGCCATGATGGCGACTGATGCTGTCTGGATTGTCAGGTTGAAAATGTTGCGCGGCGTCAGAAACCTGCCATCGGTGAGGATATTGAACACCACAGCGACAAGAATAAAGGCGCCGATCATACCCATCAGGCGCGTGTCTACCTCTAGTGTGGCAAGGAGGCTGCGGCGCGGGGCAGAGGTGGTTGTATCAGAGGTCTGATCAGTCATCGGGCTGGCCTTGCAGTTGTGCACGATAGGATCCCCATAGGAACCAGGGGCGATTGAAATGCAGGAAAGGATTTGGAGAGGCCTGGGGCTGTCTGGTACAGGCTTGGAACCATGGCCGGATAGGGGCGACGCAAATTGGCCGCCCCCTTTTGGCTTTAGTTACAGGGTGCCGGGCCGTCCGAGACACCTTGGCACAGTTTGTCTTGGTCAATCCATCCGGCATCTGTCACGACGGTCAGGTTGTCCTTGGTCACGGGGACCGGGGCGAGGAACTTGGCAGTCAGTTTCGTGCCCGCCGGGGATTCCCAGACAACATGGCCGTCAATTGACGTCAGGTCGCCATCGTTCTTTGACAGAGCCACAGCAATTTCACCCGCGGCCTTGCCCAATTCACGGGCATCTTTCCAAACTGAAACCGTCTGCGTTCCCAGAGCAACGCGGTTCAGGGCCGCATGATCACCATCTTGGCCTGAGACTGGAATACCTTCCATGCCCTGTGCCGTGAGCGCAGCAACGACACCGCCGGCGGTGCCATCGTTGGAGGCTACGACCGCATCAACGCCGTTGTCGTTTGCGGTCAGGATCTGTTCCATATTCCGTTGTGCATTGGCGGGCAGCCAGCCATCGGTATAGGCTTCGTCAACGATTGTGATGTCACCGGCGTCGATTGAAGCCTGCAACACTTCCTGCTGTCCACCGCGCAAAAAGTCAGCGTTCGGATCGGTCGGCGAGCCCTTGATCATGACATAACGACCCTTTGGCGCAGCAGCCAGAACGGCGCGTGCTTGCATGCGACCAACTTCGACGTTGTCAAAAGTCAGATAAAAGGCCCGAGAGTCTTCGATCAGGCGATCATAGCCGACCACGGGGATGCCTTCTGCTGCGGCGGCTTCGACGGCAGGGCCGATTGCTGCGCTGTCCTGCGCGAGGATGATCAAGGCATCAACACCCTGGGCGATCAGGCTTTCTACATCGGAAAGCTGTTTGGCCGAAGACGACTGCGCGTCTGCGGACAAATATGCGGCACCGGCGGCATCGAGTGCACCTTTGATAGCAGCTTCGTCGGTTTTCCAGCGCTCTTCCTGAAAATTGGACCAACTGACCCCGACTGTCAGACTGTGGCCGTCAGCAAATGCGGCGGACGCAAAGCCCGCGACAGCCACGGCAGCTGCTGCAATAAATTTTTTCATGTGTTCCTCCCAGAATCATTTTCCCTCCCAAGGGGGGAGAGAGCCCGAGTCGGTAGCCCGGTTAGGTTAACAATGTCTTATTTATTTCAGTTGTCAAAATAAAAATGACGAGCACTTAGTAATCCGCGAGAAAAATGCTTTCTTTTCGACGAATTTCAGATCAATATCTGCAAGGAACTGGCTTCTTTTGTCATATGCACCGATATTTATTTTAGTTGGGAAACTTATGAGCGGTACAAGCGATTTCGCAGCCGAAACTCAACTTGAGGGCTGTGGCCCCATGCTAGGCAATCAGTCGCACCAACAAAAGCCACTGCGTCAAAGAGTGTTCGAATATGTTCGTGCGCAGGGCAATACTGCCCGTAGTGATATCAGCCGCGCGCTTGAAATCAGTCCAGGTTCGGCGACCACATTGACGGCTGATCTGATCCGCGCAGGGTTGCTGCGCGAAGTGGCAGGGCTTGAGCGTGACAATAGCCGGGGACGCCCGCGAGTCGCGCTTGAGATTGTGCCTCAAGCGGGTTTTGTGATCGGGATCAAACTGGGGGATACAGGACACACAGCGGTTCTGGCTGATTTTACAGGTGCGATGATAAGTAATGCCAGTTTACCTTCCTTGCCCACCAGCCGCCCGGCAACAACGCTGTTGGACGAGGTTGCGAGACTGATTGACATGTTGCTGTCGCAGACCAATACGCCCATGAACAAGGTTAAAGGTATTGGCATTGGTATGGCAGGCCTGATTGATCATGCGCATGGATTGGTACGTTGGTCACCCTTGCTTAACTCCCGTGATCAGGCGTTCGGTGCAGCGGCCGAAGCACGCTTTGGTCGTTCTGTGGTGCTTGAAAATGACGCCAATATGTTGACCTTGGCGGAACTGTGGTTTGGGTCGGGGCGCGCAAAAAGTGACTTTGCCGTTATTACGATTGAAAATGGGGTGGGCATGGGCCTGGTGTTGAACAACAGACTCTATCGCGGCTCATTTGGTATGGGATTGGAGCTGGGTCATACCAAGGTCCAGCTGGATGGTGCCCTTTGCAGATGTGGTGAGCGCGGTTGCCTCGAAGCCTATATTTCAGATTATGCCTTGGTACGGGAGGCGGCAACAGCGTTGAATCTGCCCCTGGATAAGAACATCAGCTTTCAATCCTTGTTAGGGACGCTTTTTGACGAAGCTGCTGCAGGCAATACCGCGGCACAAAAGATATTCCAACGGGCAGGCCGGTTTCTGGCGTTGGGATTGTCAAACGTGGTTCAATTGTTTGATCCGGCCCTGGTTATCCTGTCAGGTGAGCGTATGACCTATGATTTCATGTATGATGGTGATGTTTTACGGGATGTGCAGGCTCTGACGTTATCGCGCGGCGACATGCCTTGTTTGGTAGAAGTGCATCCTCATGCTGATCTGGATTGGGCACGCGGTGCTACCGCGCGCGCCCTCGCACAGGTCACAGACGCCATTTTCAAGACCGAGGCTGCAATATGAGAAATTGGTTCATATTCACGCTTTGCATGCTGGGGCAAATGGCCTTTGCACAGGTTCAGTTTGAGGATCGCTCAGAGGGATTGCCCGAGCATATCTATTCTGGCGGATGGGAACATTTCGTCGGCGGCGGTGTCGCGGTCTTTGATTGTGATGGTGATGCATTGCCAGACCTGTATGCAGCTGGTGGCACGCAACCGGCAAGATTGATGCATAACAATGGGAACTTTGAGTTTGAGGTTGTTGCATCGCCCAGGCTGACCGGGGTGAGTGGTGCCTATCCACTGGATATTGATGCGGACGGGTTCATGGATCTTTTTGTTCTGCGGGTGGGTGCAAATGTCGTTTTGCGCGGCAAGGGTGATTGTCGTTTCGAAAATGCGACGCAGGCCATGGGTTTTGTGGCTGAAGACCGCTGGAGCACGGCCTTTACCGCCTGGTGGAAAGAAGGAGGCGACCGCCCACAAATGGCGGTTGGCAATTATGTCGATCGACTGGACCCCAACGGGCCCTTTGAGGCTTGTGACGACAATACGCTTCTGACGCCTGCTGCGCAGGGGTATGTGAGCAGCCCCCTGTCACCCGGTTATTGTACCTTGTCCCTTCTGGCAGCGCGGGATGCCTGGGGGTTGCACCGGCTGAGGTTTTCCAACGACCGGCATTATTATGTATCCGGCGGAAAAGAACAGATGTGGGACATCGCTGAAAAGCGGTTTCTGACCACTGAAGACGGTTGGCCAGACCTTTCGGTTTGGGGCATGGGCATCGCATCGCGCGACATCACCGGAGATGGCCGTGACGAAATTGTGCTGACTTCAATGGGGGATCAACTTTTGCAACTTGCGAAGAGCGATGGTTATCGCGCTGCACCTTTCGACATTGGCACCTATGCCCACCGCCCCCACATGGGCGGTGACGGGCGACCTTCAACGGGGTGGCATGCGGAATTCGGGGATGTGAATAATGACGGTTTGCCTGATCTGTTCATTGCAAAAGGCAATGTTGACCAGATGCCAGGAATGGCGATGCGTGATCCCAACAACCTGTTGATGCAACAAGCAGGTGGAACCTTTGTTGAAGCCGCCGCCCAAGCAGGCGTTGCGTCGTTGGCCCGGTCACGCGGTGCCGCATTGGCGGATTTCGACAATGACGGAAAGCTCGATCTGCTGGTCATGAACAGGCGTGCACCGATGGAATTGTACCGCAACAAAACACCTGATGCGGGAAACTGGGTCAGGATCAAATTGAAACAGCTTGGTGGAAACCGTGACGCTGTCGGAGCACGGGTGGACCTGTTTGTTGGTGAAAACATTCAATCGATGCAAAAACTGGTCGGCGGTGGGCATGCAGGAGGTCAGGCACTTCCGCTGCATTTCGGTCTGGGGCAGGGCGTTGCAGCGCAGGTGGTTGTCAGATGGCCCGATGGTTCCATCGGTGCCTATCGTGTCCAGGCCGGCGAGACCGCTACGCTTGAGAAAGGCAGTTAATGGCGTGGTACAGGCAAACCGCTGGGTACCGCCGCAGGGATACCAAGCCGTCCACGAATGGCGACGGGATCGGTGAGGGTATCAAGAAATGCCAGAATGTCATCGATGTCTTGCGAGGTGAGCGTGACAGCGGGCGTTGTAACAGAGGCGGCGATGGCATCGACCTGTTCGGGGTCCTGCATCACTGTGAAATCATCACTGGGCAGATCAGGCAAGTGAACATTGGCCGGGTCGAACTCTTGCAAACCTCTCAGGGGATCTGCATGAGCGGCAATGAAATCACGCAGTTCTGCATGGCCGCCTGCATGACCATAGGGCGCCGTCAACACGACATTGCGCAGGGATGGTGTGCGAAATGCAAACATGTCGGCGGGATCACCGGTAACAAGATAGCGCCCCGCGTCACCATGATGGTTTTCGAAAGGGGCGATTTTGCCGGGACCGATCTGGGGCGCACCCATTGCGTGAAAACGGTGGTCGGTCTGGAATGGGCCGCTGTGGCATGTGGCGCAATTGGCAGGTCCGTAAAACAGGTTCATGCCGCGCAAAGCCGCACCGTCAAGTTTGGTTTCACCGCGCAGAACCGCATCAAAAGGAGCAGTATCGGAGCGCCATTCAAACGCCATGAAGGCGGCTATTGCGTTGGAAATGTCGGTAAAGGCAATGTCCGTTCCACTGTTGATATGCGGGTAAAGCGCCCGGAAACGTTGTGCATAGGCAGGCACATCGGCCACCCGCCGCGCAATCAAATCCCAGGCACCGCCCTTGCCGGTGATCAGCCCCTGGCGTACAGCGCGGCCAATTTCGTTTTCGCGAAAACTGCCTGCCATCTCGGCACTGCTCAGCACCGGGAACATGGTCTGGGCCGACAGAACCGACGCAAAACCAGTGACCATATCTGTGTCCATCGGCGTACGAAATCCACCGGGTTGGGCAGGGTCAGCTTGCAGGCGCCCGTCGTGGAACATTGTGGTGAATTCATGGGCTCCCAAATTGAACAGGGCGGGTGCATTGCGCGGAATGCGTTCGTCAGGCATATGCGCTGGGTCGGCATGTCGATCTGGCCCAAGGCCGATGCCACCTTCACCAATTGCCAGCGCCACACCATCAGCGGTGGCAAATTTGGGGTGATGGCATGTTGCGCAGGCGATATTGCGGTTGCCCGACAGGATCGGATCATAAAACAACAATTGGCCCAATGCGGCTTCAGCCGGATCAATGGGGGCAAAGAGATCGTCAGTGATCGGCGCAGGCAGCGGATCGCCCAGAGCAACGCTCATTCCAGCGATCAGAAACAGAACGGGAAACAAAAGGGCATGACGCATGATGTGGTATGAATCCGTAAAACTATGGTCTGTCTTTTTTCGCATCAGAGCATGCGGAGTGTATCGCGCATGACGCCGGGTGCAAAGACACTGTTGCTGGCTGATGTGGGTGGGACAAATACCCGTGTGGCTGTTGCTGAAAATGGTACAGCTGCAAACGTGCGGCACTATCGAAATGCTGACTTTGGCAGCTTTTATTCCCTGATCAGAAAGTATGTAGACTCATTAAAGCTACCTCAGATCGAGGAGTGTTGTGTGGCGATGGCGGGGCCGGTTCGCGGCGGAGAAGGGCGGTTGACCAACCGCGATTGGCATATTGCAACAACCCAAATCCAAACAGAATTCGGGTGTTCAAAGGCATTGTTGATGAATGATCTCACCGCTTTGGGTCATGCCCTGCCGCGCCTGCCGAAAGAAAGCCTGAATGCCTTGGCCGGTCCCATTGGGGCTGTGTCAAACGGGCAGTCCCTGGTGGTCGGGATCGGTACGGGGTTTAATCTCTGTCCGGTCCAACATCAGCGCAACGGGACAGTGGCCTGTCTGGAAGTAGAGATGGGCCATGCCGCACTGCCCGTTCCCCTGAAAGTTGCGCTGAAAGATGTGATTGGCAAAGCCGCGGATGGGTTTGCTACATTGGAACATCTGTTCTCCGGTGGAGGTCTTGCGTCATTTCATCAGGCACGCAAAGAAGAAGCCAAAAGCGCGAAAGACATCGTTGAGGCATATTTGGCCGGGGATCAGGCGGCTGAAAATACTCTGACGCTCTATTCAGAGCTGCTGGGCATACTTAGCAATGAACTGGCCTATTATTATATGCCGATGAATGGCGTCTACTTTGCCGGAAGTGTGGCGCGTGGTGTTTTAAGGCCAGAGTTTCACGCCAACCTGACAAAGAGCGATGCAAACGCGGGTAAGGTAGGCAATTTGAATCATGCCATACCAAAGGCGATTGTCCTGGATGATGCCGCCGCTCTCATTGGGTGTCTGGCAGCACTAGATCAGGTCGAACTCCTCTGAATATCCGCGGTCGTTGCCCAGCCATGATAGAGAGAACTGGATTTCTGGTTTTCAGCACAAGGGTTGAAATGATGCCGCAATCTGGGTCGACTTTTGCATCTGATGGCAAAAACCTCTCTACACCGCAACCGAAGGTGGATATTACCTTTCATACTGATAAGATTTTGTTGAACTTTAGCTAAATTGATTGACGAGGTTCTGACATGACTGCCCTCTTTCAACAGGATACCCGGATTGGGCGCCTGACAACGGATCTTGGCAAGGATGTGTTGGTGTTATTGCGCTTTGACGGGTCCGACTATGTCAATGGCCTGTTTGAATATCATGTCGAAGCTCTGTCGTTGCAGTCCAATATTGATTTTGATCAGTTGATCGGCACCCATGCCAGTATTGAGATCGACAGCCAGAATGACAGCACGCAACTGTTTGACGGCATTGTTACACAGACTCGCTGGTTGGGCGTGGAAGAGAACGGTCAACGGTATGTTCTGACCCTGCGGCCATGGATCTGGATTGCGGGACAACGACGAAACCAGCGGATATTTCATAACAAAACGGTGGTTCAGATCATCGAGGAATTGCTGTTACCTTATCGAGGTCTGGGTGATCCGGCCATGTTGGTGCGGTTGGTCAACGACTACCCTAGCCTTGAATATACTGTGCAATATCGAGAAAGCGATCTGGCTTTTGCGACCAGATTGATGGAGCGGTTTGGAATTTCCTATCATTTTTCCCACAAATTGGGGTCGCATACTCTGGTTTTAACCGACACGATTGAAAGTCACGATCCTCTGCCAGGTGTTGAGCGAGAGTATAAGCCTGCATTGGGTTCGGCCAATACGGGGCATGAACATTTTTGGGAATGGCAGCCCGAACGCAGGATGACAACCGGTGCGATGCGCCTGACGGAGTATAATTTCAAGACGCCTCGTACCGCTCAGGAAGTAGATCGTCTGGGTGATGCGGCCTATGCTCAGGGTCAAACCGAAAGCTATGACTGGCCCGGTGATTATCTTGATCCGGAACGTGGCAGTGTCGTTGTGGGGCTGCGCCTCAGACAAGAACGCGGGCAAGGTGCACGCCACCGCGCCTTGGGTGATTGTACTTCTTTGCGTGCGGGCATGACAGTGGTTCTGACTGGCGATCTTATTGAAGGGGTTACAGGAACGAATTCACTGTGTCTCGTGGCGCGACACACCTATACTTCTGACGGATATGGATCAGGCGGGGCATCTGCGGAGGTGAACTACGCCTACACCGGTGAATATATATTAATGCCTGTGACAGTGCCCTTGGCACCCGAACGCAAGACGCATGTTCCGGTGGTGTACGGCCCGCAAACCGCCGTGGTGGTTGGCGAGGGCGAGATTGATTGCGACGAATATGGTCGCATATTGGTGCACTTCCATTGGGATTTGGAAAAAGCCTATTCCATGCGGTGTCGTGTTTCTCAGAACTGGGCTTCGAAAGGGTGGGGCGGGATGGTCATCCCGCGCATCGGCATGGAGGTGGTTGTCGAATTTCTCGAGGGCGATCCTGACAAACCACTGGTTACGGGGTGTGTCTATAATGGAGCGAACGAAGTGCCCTACACCCTGCCAGCACATAAGACCCGTTCCACATTCAAGACAGACACACATCAAGGTACGGGTTTTAACGAATTGCGATTTGAGGACAAAAACGGATTGGAAGAAGTATACTTGCGGGCAGAAAAGGACTTTTCGGTCCGGGTTCGCGAGAACAGGGTCCAGAATATCGGAGGGACCGATATTAAGGTAGTCCATCATGACAGCCGTGAAACGATCAAAGGCGATTTTTCCAATCGCGTCCTTGGTGACGCCATCATTTCGGTTGGCACCAGTGCCGCGGATATGGATGTACAGCAATATTTGAATCTGGGTGAAGACGGGTTGCGGGATCCGTTGTTGTCCAAGTCGAAAACCCTTTTCGACGGCCCCAAGAGTGGTGGTTTGCTCAGTATTCTGGCAAAGGGAATGCTTACGATTGTCTCAAGGGCGAGTGTCATGTTGCGTGCGTCAAAAAGTGTGCGTGCTCATGCAGGCAAGGATGTTCAGTTGGAAGCGGGTGATGATATCGATCTGTCCGCAACCCGTGATCTGGATATGACGGCCGGTAAATCCGTGTCGTTGCGATCAGGCCGCGACATTTATGTGAACACCGAAAACGCGCGTATCGTCATTACAAAGCAGGGTGATGTCCACGTGCGCGGCCGCAACGTTCATTTCGACGCACGCGGCGACATGAATCTCACAGCCGGAGGTAATGTGAACGTACGGGCAACCAAGATTAATCTGAACTAAGAGGGCAGCATGGGCGGAGATGGCGGGAATGAGCTTGTCGTGGAAATCCCCACAGACAACGGCGGGACGATCACGGTTACCATAGGAGAGGATGATTTCATTATCGACGCCGCGCGTAGCCAGGCGGAACCACTGCTGGACCGGGCGGTCGATTATGTTGGCAGCGGCATGCGGGCAGCAGTCAGTCATCCTATCGACGTGAATGTCGCCTGGTGGTACACGGCCGCGCGCATGGGGGCTTTTGATATATGGTCGACCCGACCCCGGGAAAATGCAGAGGGACTTGCGCGTATCTTTATGGACAACGCGGCCTCGTTGCACCGCGCCTCGGACCGCCGAATAGCGATCCAGATGCTACTGCTCTACTATGAGACAGATCTACGCAGCAAACTACTGTGGCAACTCGCAGCGCGGCAGGTTGGCGGGACAATATTGTCCTTCAATATATATTCCTTTGGTGGCCGTTTGGCCCCGAACCTGGCCACCAAGGCTGCGCTTGCATCGCATAACTTTTTTGCTTCAATGGCCGGTGCAGCGGTGCGCGCATGCATCGCAGTGGCTGAAAACCGGACGCAGGGTGATTTGACTGGTCATATCGTTGGTCCGCATTTCCTGATAAATGCGCTGCTGACAGGGGATGACACCATGTTCAATCTTGCCCATATGCTTGGGCCGCCCACTTATTTTCAACTGATTGCCCATCTGCGGGAACACCCGGAAGCGATTCAGATTGATGATGCTGAATATGCGCTGATCAATCGGGTTGTGATTTGGCTCGAGGAATATTTCACCTCCCCATCGGAAGCGTTAAACAACCTGCCGCAGAATGAAACGATTGAGTTCGGACCATGAAGAAGCTTTTGCGACTTTTGTTTTCTACTGCCTGGCGTGTGCTCTTGGTGGGTGCGATTTGTATTGCGATGATTGTCGTGGTTTTTTCTCTACCAGAGGTTGCGGACTACAAGAGCGCACCGCTTAAGGTCTGGTTGATCTTCGTTCCGGCTGTGCTGGTTGCGGCTCTGGGGCCCTTGTTGTTGTTTCGACGCTAGGCTCATTCAATGTGACAGGTAACGGGGCTACAGTCGGATTTGAACTTTGGGTTAGAGCTGCTAATCTTGGTGAACCAATTTAGGCAGAGTCTAAACCTGAAGCTTGTGACCCGGTCGAAACAGGAGAATTCATGCCCAAAGTTACCCGCCTTGGTGATATAGGTTCAGGCCATTCCTGTCATTTTCCACCGACAGAGTCGATTGGCGCGTCGCCGGATGTCTTTGCAAACAGTACCGCGGTTGTACGGCAAGGCGACCCCTATGCGCCGCACGGATGCGCCACCTGTCCGGCACCACCGCATGCGCGTAGCCTGTCCGGCGGATCGGGAACGGTATTCGTAAATGGAAAACCTGCAGGGCGCGTCGGTGACGGTATTTCCTGCGGCGGCAGTGCGACTGTTGGATCGGGCGATGTGTTTTTTGGCGACTAGGGGATTGGCCTAAAGTTTTGAGGGTTGAGCCACTACACCCATTTGTAGGGAAAGCCCTGTGGTGACAGTTCGTTTGTTTTTCCGCCGTCTGGCCGAACGCCTTGCAAGACAAGATCGGATCACACCCCGATGAACTGAACCGCTGCGCTCCCCGACGACATCAGGAGGGGTTTCAGGTCAATTCTTCAAAAACTGGCGTCTGAAATGCATACGCATGTTCGTTGGACTGTGGTTGCGTCGATGACATGTCAGGTATTGTTAGTACTTCTCGGCAAGGCCGTCTTTCGAATATGCCTGTCGTTAGATCGCTTTATGGCAGACACAATCTCCAATACCACAACCCTTCCAAGAAACGAGATTAATGCGAGGATCCCTAATCGGGTCATGACACTCATTCCGGGGTTGTTTCTGACACCGCTTTTGGCCACGCTGCCAAGCAGGCTGGGGCAGCAGTTTCCTTCCCCCCGCGCCTTGGCGATCCCAAGGAAATTGTACAGATGGTGGAGCCCATCATCACAAACCCCATGCTGAACGGCGAGATGATCCGTCTGGACGGCGCAATACGGATGGCACCAGAATGAGCTTTACACTTGAAAATTCCGGCATGACAGATCGAGCCTTGGACATTGCGTCCAGGGTTGAAAGTTTTGTGCGTCAGACAATCGTCCCTTATGAGAAAGACCGGCGCCGTGACGGGCATGGTCCCAGTGACGCTTTGGCCAATGAAATGAAAGAGTCCGCGCGCACCGCCGGGGTGCTCACGCCAAATATCCTCGCGGATGGCTCTCATCTGACACACCGTGAAACAGCCTGTGTTTTGATCCGTTCCGGTCTTTCCCCGCTTGGACCCGTTGCCTGCAACGTCAGCGCACCGGATGAGGGCAATATGTACCTTCTGGGCAAAGTTGCCTCTGGCGAAATGAAAACACGTTTTCTGGACCCGATGGTCGCTGGAAAGATACGTTCTGCCTTCTTCATGACCGAACCTGCCGAAGACGGAGGCGCGGGGTCGGATCCCATGATGATGCAGACAACCTGTCATCCGGATGGCAATCACTGGGTCATTAACGGGCGCAAATGCTTTATCACCGGTGCCATGGGTGCTGGAATGGGTATCATCATGGCGAAATCCGATCAGGGGGCCTGTATGTTCCTGACCGATCTGCCGGACCCGGCCATCCGGGTTGATCGGGTTATGGACACCATCGACAGTTCCATGCCCGGCGGACATGCTGTTGTGACGATTGACAATCTGAGGCTGCCCGCCAGTCAGATGCTGGGTGAAAGTGGTGAAGGCTTTCGCTATGCACAGGTACGCCTGTCGCCGGCACGTCTGACCCATTGCATGCGCTGGCTGGGCGCTGCCATTCGTGCCAATGAGATCGCTACCGATTATGCCAATCGCCGGATGGCCTTTGGAAAACAGCTTGTCGATCACGAAGGTGTTGGTTTCATGCTGGCTGAGAACCTGATCGACCTGAAACAATCGGAACTGATGATATATTGGTGCGCGGATATACTGGACACCGGTGTCTTGGGAACGGCTGAAAGCTCCATGACCAAGGTTGCCGTTTCCGAAGCATTGATGCGGGTGGCGGATCGTTGTGTTCAGGTCATGGGCGGGCAGGGCGTGACCGAAGATACAATCGTCGAACAGGTGTTTCGCGAGATCCGCGCATTTCGTATTTATGACGGCCCAACAGAGGTACACAAATGGTCCCTCGCCAAGAAAATCAAACGGGACTGGAAAAGCAAGAACCCGTCATGACCACGGCAACGAATACCGGGGTGACGGCGGCCTGCATGGGTTGTGCATTCGATGTTAGGGCGCTGGATCACTGGATGAACCGGAATGCCAAAGGTTTATGGGGGCCCTTGAGGTGTTTTACTTAAAGGCGCAATCCAATCTTATATTCAAACAAGCCGCCTCGTGGGGTGCGCGCGTTTCTTGCGCACTGTAAACCAAGTTACATGAAAGGAAATTAAAATGGCCGAAGCCTACATAGTAGAGACAGTGCGCACCGCAGGGGGCCGCCGCGGGGGGGCTGTGGCGGGTTGGCATCCGGCGGATATGGGGGCAGAAGTGATCAATGCCCTCGTGGACCGTTCTGGTATTGATCCCGCAGCGGTGGATGATGTGATCGTAGGCTGTGTAACACAGGCTGGCGAACAAGCCTTCGCCTTTGGCCGCAACTGCGTCCTGGCGTCCCGTTTGCCCCAATCTGTACCTGCGGTGACCATCGATCGGCAATGCGGAAGCTCGCAGCAATCGGTGCAGTTCGCCGCGCAAGCGGTCATGTCAGGCACACAGGATGTAGTGATCGCCATGGGTGTCGAAAGCATGACGCGGGTGCCAATGTTCTCTAACGTGTCGCTGCACCAGAAAGAGGGCTTGGGGCAGGGGCCGTTTTCTGGCCGGATCGCTGAGCGTTTTGGCACCAGGGATTTTAGCCAGTTCATTGGTGCCGAGATGATCGCGCAGAAATATGGGTTTGACCGGGAGGCTCTTGATACCTTTGCTCTGGAAAGCCATAAACGCGCGGCGGAAGCGACCCGACAAGGGGCTTTTGACAAGGAAATCCTGCCCCTCGCGGTGGATGGAGGACTTCATAGTGTGGACGAAGGTATTCGTGCTGATGCGACCTTGGAAAGCATTGGTAGTGTCCGCTTGCTGCAGGAAGGGGGTGTCATTTCAGCCGCTAATGCATCGCAAATTTGCGATGGCGCAGCGGGGGTTCTGGTGGTCAGCGAAACGGCCTTGAAACGGTATGGCCTGACGCCGGTTGCACGGATCGTAAATCTGACCGTCACCGCCGGTGATCCGGTCATCATGCTGGAAGAACCGATTCCCGCCACCGCGCGGGCGCTGGAACGTGCAGGCATGAAAATCGACGACATCGACCTGTTCGAGGTCAACGAAGCCTTTGCACCGGTGCCGCTGGCATGGCTTCAGGTGACAGGTGCCGATCCAGCAAAGCTGAACGTGAACGGCGGCGCCATTGCATTGGGTCATCCCCTGGGGGCGTCCGGGGCGAAACTGATGACCACACTTGTTCACGCATTGCATGCGCGGGGCAAGAAACTCGGGCTTCAAACCATGTGCGAGGGTGGCGGAATTGCCAATGTCACCATACTCGAAGCAGTGTGATTCCGATCTGGGCGTGACCTGCGCGCCAAGGGAACCGCGCTGTTTTTAGGGGCGGTCAACCATGGCGGTCCTGGGCGCAGTCTGGACTTTGCAACTGCCTCGTTCAACCAGCTTTACCGGAAAGGAAAATCGCCGACCGCTGGTCAATTGCTCGACCCGACTGGCTTCGGCATTTGCGGGTGGTGTTTGCGGTGCACAGACCAATCCCGCCGCAAAAAGAGCCATGTCCCGAATGGGCAGTTGAATGGTGCTGATGCCGGGACCCCAAAGCTGGTGCCAATCCGGATCGTCGTAACTGACCAAAGAGATGTCATCACAGACCGACAGGCCACATTCACGAATCGCACGCAGCGCGCCAAGTGCAAGTTGCGAACTGCCAATCACTAGACCGCTGGGCGGCGGGCGCTGGCGTAAAAGTTCCATTGCGGCATGATATCCCGCTTCAGGATGTGGTGGCACCAGTCGGAATTCTGCTACCGCCCCGTCGGTCGCACCCATGGCCGCAAGATAGCCTTCCATTCGATGATTGCCGGTACTCAGGGTTTCGAGGCCTCCACCGAGGTATGCGATCCGCCGGTGACCAAGTGACAGAAGATGTTGCGTTGACAAGCGTGTGGCATTTTCATCCTGCGCGGTCACCACATCTGCTGTAATATTCGGGTGGGAGCGTACCAGCTGCACTACCGGCATTTCCGATAACATAGCAGCCGTTTCAGCCAACATTCCGGCGACCGGGGTGATCACGATCCCCCGCGCCCGTGCACGGCGCAATTCGGAAACATGCCGCAATTCCTGTTCCGGATCATCTTCGGAAATGGCAAGTACCAGTTGCAAATCCATGGCCGAGACGGCCTCGGCAAGAACCTTTGCAATTGCACTGTAAAAGTGGTTCTGCACATCGGGCAGGATGAAGCCGACGATATTGGATGGTTCGCCCCGCATAACCCGCGCTGCGGTATCCGGAACATAGCCCATCTCGGCGGCCATATTGCGGATTCGTTCCTTGGTGTCCTCACTGATCAGAGGCGATGCGTTCAATGCGCGTGATACCGTTGCGTGGGAAACGCCAAGCCGCTGCGCAATGTCCTTGATTGTAACCCGTCTGCCGCTGTCGGTCATTATTTGCCTTCTTCTTCTCGCCTCAAAGCTGAGATCGGTTCGCGTTTCCATCTTGACACAACATGATGGCTAGGGATATTGAAAGCAATGCACACGTGTGCATATGATAGCAACGTTAGTTTGCGACCCATTTTGGTTGCGAAGTGATGCTGAATGGGAGGAACTTAGCAATGTTTAAATTAAAGGGATTAGCCGCTGCCGCGGTGTTTGGGATTATGTCTATGGTAGGCCCGGTATTTGCCGAGAGCTGGCCAAGCAAGAATATCACAATGATCGTTCCCTTCGGCGCGGGAGGTTCGATCGACCGTTTCGCGCGGGGTCTTGCACAGCATTGGGAAAACAACCTTGATGGGGTGTCCATCATCGTCGAGAACCGCCCCGGTGCCAGCGGGTTACTGGGGGCAAAGACCTTTTTGAACGCGCCTGCGGACGGCCACACCTTGTTTGTCGGGATTCAGCCAACACTAAGTATGAATACCGTAGTTCAGAACGCGGATTTTTCCCTGGATGACTTCGCCTTTGTCAATTTTGAACAGCGTGACTTTGGCGATGTCGTGGTGAGCGCTTCTTCTCGGTTCAATACGATTGAAGATTTCGTATCCGAAGCCCGTGCAAAACCCGGAGAGCTATCGGTGGCGATGATCCTTGGCGGTGGTACCTCGTTGTTTGGGCTGGCCTTGCTGCAAGAACTTGATCTGGACGTTCGTATCGTCACCTTTGACAGTGGTGGTGCATTGCGCACAAACATGCTTGGCAACCACAGCGATGCGACGATTTCAGGCGCTTATGGAGACAGATCTCTGGGGGATCAGGTCAAGGTTCTTGCGGTTGCTTCCCCTGAACCTTTCCCCGGACTTGACGGGGCAGCACCGGTGGCCAAAGCCTTTGAAGGGCTGAATATCCCGCAAATTGGTGATAGCCGGTTCGTGGCGGTTCATGGCACATTTGCACAAGAACAACCCGAAGCCTTTGCGCAACTTGTCGAGAGCTACAAATCCACCTTCGAAAGTGAAGTCTATCAGACCTATCTGAAGGAAACCGGAACGGATGTGATCTCTGGTTATATGGGACCGGATGCATCGACAGAGCAGGCAAAATCCATGGAAACCGTTGTTATTCGGTTCAAGGATGTCCTGACCAATAAGTAACTGATGCAATACCTTCTGCTTCGGGCGTTCCAGCCCCGAAGCAGTTCGATAGATTGACGAGGCTATTATGACAGAGTCCAAATCTCAAAACCCGTGGCTGCGGTTTGCCGGTGAAATGATCGTTCCCGTGTTGTTGCTTGGCTATGCGTCCCAATACTACATCAGTGTCGCACGACTGCCCCGCCCGGAGACAAATCTTTTGCTGATTGGTCCGGTCTATTGGCTGCTTTTGCTGTGTTGTCTGGCTTTCGCTGGGTTTCGCCTGCTGGAAATTCTGCGCACCAGCCAAAGCGATTACCGCGAGAGTCCCGCCGATCCGTCAACCGTTGTTGATCCGGTGAAGTCAGTCGCCTTTGTAGTACTGACCGCCGTTTGTATCTGGGGCATTCCCCAGTTTGGCTTTGTCACAACCACTTTCGCTTATTGTCTGGCTTTGCTGCTTGCCCTGGGTGTGAGATCGCCCTTGGTTCTTGTGTTCACGCCAAGCATTTTGGTCAGCACCCTTTGGGTGGGGATGGAACATTACCTTAACCTTCGCCTGCCGACCGGGATGCTGTTCTGATGCCCGTCCCCCTGCGCCCTTGTAATAATAAACGAGAACTCAATGTTTGATATTGGGTCCATCGGTGCGGGCGCTTCGCTGTTGATGGAGTGGCATTTGTTCGGAATGCTTCTTCTGGGTCTGCTGTTTGGTATTGTGACCGGTGCCATACCCGGTTTTAGTACGCCCCTTGCGATCAGTGTGATGCTTCCTCTGACCTTCCCGATGAGTCCGCTTGTGGCCATTGTTTTTTTGACGGCGGTTTATGCGGGCGGAAACTTCGGGGCGTCGATCTCCGCAATCCTGTTGAATATTCCCGGTTCACCTCAAGCCATTATGACAGGGCTTGAGGGCTATCCAATGACCCAGAAAGGGCGCGCTTACGAGGCCCTTGGCACTTCTGTTGCGGCGTCCGCTACGGGAAATCTGGTCGGTTCCTTCTTCCTTATTCTGGTGATGCCCCTGATCGTGTTATTGGCGTTGAAATTCGGGCCGCCCGAAATGTTCCTTGTAGGGGTGCTGGGACTGACGATCATTGCCTCACTGGACAAGAGTTTTCTCAAAGCGATGATCGCGGGAATGTTTGGTGTACTGATCAGTACAACGGGCATGTCTTCAACCGGTGCCATCCGGGGAACCTTTGGCTATTTCGAATTGATGGATGGCATCTCGATCATCCCGGCGTTGATCGGATTGATCGGGTTTTCGGAACTGTTTTACATGCTGCAAAAATCCCATGTGACCGAAAAGGCCGATGGGGATATGAATGTGCCTGGGTCGGCGCTCTCCCAGTTGTTGAGAGGGTTTCGTACCGCATTTGCCTATCCCGCGGCTTTGCTGCGCTCGTGCGGATTGGGCGTAATTATCGGTGCCTTGCCCGGTGCGGGGGCGACGATTTCCAGCGTAGTGAGCTATAATGAAGCCAAACGAGCCTCTGCCACACCAGAGGAGTTTGGCAAGGGCGCACCAGAGGGCTTGATCAGTGCGGAAGCGGCCAATAATGCCTCTGAGGGCGGCGCGCTTGCGTTGATGCTGGCGCTTGGTATTCCCGGCGGTCTGGCAACGGCTGTTCTGATCGGCGCCCTGATGTTGCAAGGGCTCATCCCAGGTCCACGCCTGTTCATGGAACAGCCGGATCTGGTTTACGGGGTAATGCTGGCGCAGTTTGTGACCTCTATCTGTCTGATGGGAATGGGGCTGTTGGTGTCATTCTGGGCAGCGAAGATCGTGCGCATTCCGACGCAGGTGTTGATTCCGGTGATTTCAATATTTTCTATTGCAGGCACCTACGCCGTGCACTTGCTGATGTTCGATGTGGTGCTGATGGCGATTTTCGCCGCCCTTGGCATCCTGTTGCGGCGTTTTGACTACCCGCTGATTGCGGTGGTTCTGGGCATTGTTCTGGGTCCGATCCTCGATGCCGAACTGCTGCGCACCTATCAGACCTTCGGTCGGATAGACCTGTGGATCTTTTTAGCACGTCCTGTGTCTCTCGTGCTTCTCTCACTCTTGGGATTCAGTTTGGTAACGACAATTATCCGCGTGCTGCGCGACCGCGGGAGGGCGACGCCCTGAGGCGCCGTACACCCTGTTTTAAGGAGGACTGAAAATGAAGATTGCAGTGATTGGATGTGGTGCCATGGGTTCCATCTATGCTGGTCTTCTTGCCGATTGCGGGAATGATGTTCTGGTAGTCGACAAATGGGCTGATCACGTAGAGGCAATTAACCGTAACGGTCTTGTTGTAGACGGTGCGAGCGGTCATCGAAAGGTGCAGGTGCGCGCCTTTGAAACCGCGCCACAGGGTGAAACCGTGGATCTGATGGTTCTTGCAGTGAAATCCGCCGCTGCTGGCGAAGCGGCGCGGATATCGCAAACTCTGATAGGTGAGCATACGCTTGTTCTGACGATCCAAAACGGCCTGGGGGCAGCAGATGATGTTGTCCGAACACTTGATCCCGATCGCCTTATGGTTGGCATTGCGGGTGGTTTCGGCGCTGCCTTGCTTGGGCCGGGACAGGCCCATCACAATGGAATGCAGGTTATCCGCATCGGTGCTTATGCCGGGCTTGCTTTTGCAAAGATCGAACAAGTCGTCGATCTTTGGCAACGTGCCGGTTTCACCACAGAGGCGGCGCAGGACATTTCTGCAATGCAATGGGACAAATTGATCTGCAACGTCGCCTATAGCGCGCCCTGCGCTCTGACAGGACTGACCGTGGGCGAGGCCATGGACGACCCCGAACTCGGGCCTATCAGCCGCGCCGCCGCGATTGAAGCTGCCCAGATCGCAATCGCACGCGGGATTGCAATCGACATACCAGATCCTGTTGCACATGTGCGCGCTTTTGCTGGGCGTATGCCTTTGGCAAAGCCCTCCATGTTGCTGGATCACGAAGCCGGGCGGCTGAGCGAAATAGATTATATTAACGGTGCGATCCCGCGCGAGGCGGCCAAACTGGGCCTGCAGGCACCGGTGAATGAGACTCTGACCCGGCTCGTCAGGATGAAGGAGCGAAAAATTGTCGCCAATCAGAAATCTTGAGCAGTCGGCCGGATCGAGCCATCATCCGGCACTGGGAACTCGCGCATGAAAATCACCGATATCCGAACCCACAGTGTCAAGCTGGAGGGCGCAATTTCTAATGCGGTTGTTTCTTTTGATGATCACGACGTTTCACTTGTAGCAATTGTCAGTGATGTTATGCGCGGTGGCCGCCCCGTGGTGGGCTTTGGCTTCAACTCGATCGGGAGATACGCACAACGGGGCATCCTTCTTGACCGGATTCGCCCCCGGATTCTGGCGGCCACGCCGGATAGCCTGCTAGGGGAGGACGGGTGTCAACTTGATCCGGCCAAAGTCTATGCGGTGGCCATGAAGAATGAAAAACCCGGCGGACATGGGGATCGCGCCTCGGCTGTAGGTGCGCTGGAACTGGCGGTCTGGGATCTGAACGCAAAGCTGGATGACCGCCCTGCATATGCCGCCATTGCAGAGGCCTGCGGACGCTCGGCCAAATTGGTGCCTGTCCCAGTTTATGCGGCGGGCGGCTATTATTACGGCACCGGGTCAGGCAAAACCCTTGGCGATGAATTGCAGGGGTATCTCGATCTTGGCTTTGATGCATTCAAGATCAAGGTGGGCGGGGCAACAGAGTCTGAGGATCTGGCACGTATTGAAGAAGCGCTCAAGCTGGCCCGATCGGGTGCCCATCTCGCGGTGGATGCCAACGGGCGTTTTGATCTCCCCGGTGGGTTGGCCTTCGGACGGCGAATTGCGCCCTATAACCTGCGCTGGTACGAAGAGATCGGCGACCCACTGGATTATGCGCTCAATCAGGCAATGGCCCATTGCTATGATGGACCGATCGCAACTGGGGAAAACCTGTTTTCGCTGCAAGACGTACGCAATCTGCTGAACTTCGGAGGCATGCGGTCGGGCAGGGATATTTTCCAGATGGATGCGGGACTGAGTTATGGGCTGACCGAATATTTCCGCATTCTGGAGTTGCTGGAAAGCCGTGGCTTTGATCGCGCACAGGTCTTTCCCCATGGCGGCCATCTGATCAACCTGCATATCGTGGCCGGGCTTGGCCTTGGCGGATGCGAAGCCTATCCCGGCGTATTCAAACCGTTCGGGGGCTACCCCGACAGTTGTCCCGTGACGGATGGAACCGTGCAACCCAGTGATGCGCCGGGCTTTGGCTTGGAGGAAAAACCGGAAATTGCCGCGGCAATCCGGCGTTTGATGGCTTAGGAAAAATGATGGCAAGAACGCTCTACCAAAAAGTCTTTGACCTCCATGTGGTGCGGGAAGTGGCCGACAATCAATATCAACTGGCTGTCGACCTGCACCTTGTGAACGAGGTCAGCAGCCCGCAAGCCTTTGACGAACTGCGTGAGCGGGGGCTGCCCCTGGCCGCGCCGCATCGCACCTTCGCCTGTGCGGATCACTCGATCTCTACCGGTGGCGATGTACGCAAGTTCGATGACCTTTTGTGCGAGGCCCAAGTCCAGTTGTTGGGCCGGAACACGCAGGAAAATGAAGTCACCTATTTCGACCCCATGAAAGGGCTACATGGCATCATCCATGTTGTCGCCCCCGAACAGGGTTTGACACAGCCGGGAATGGTGATTGCCTGTGGCGACAGCCACACTTCCACCCATGGAGCTTTTGGCACTATCGCTTTTGGCATCGGGACATCTCAGGTGCGGGACGTGCTGGCGAGCCAGAGCCTGATTGCCGAAAAATTGAAAACGCGCCGTATTGCGGTGGAGGGAAAACTTCCATCAGGAGTTTTTGCCAAGGATGTGGCCTTGCATATCATCCACCGACTGGGGGCCAAGGGTGGGCTGGGCTATGCCTATGAATTTTGCGGCACGACCATCTCAGGCTTTTCGATGGACGAACGTATGACCCTTTGCAACATGGCCGTCGAGGGGGGGGCTCGGTGTGGGTATGTGAACCCCGATGAAACCACCCTGGTCTATCTGCGCAACCGCCCCTATGCGCCTGGTGCCGCCACATGGGAACAAGCGGCGGCCCGTTGGCTGAGCTTTGCCTCAGACCCGGAAGCCTATTGGGATGACGAAGTTGTTTTCCACGCCGAAGACATCCGCCCGATGGTAACATGGGGCACATCCCCCGATCAGTCGGTTCCGGTGGATGAACCCCTGCCTGATCTTGCTCAGGCAGGAGAAGAAATCGACGGATGGCGCGCGGCGATGGATTTTATGGGGGCGGCATCTGGCCAGTCGGTCATGGGAATTCCTATTGATATTGCTTTCATCGGCTCTTGCACAAATGGCCGGTTGTCCGACCTCGAAGCGGTGGCGGATTTTTTGCGGCAAAGTGATCGCCGCGTCGCATCTGGCGTGCGGGCTCTGATTGTGCCGGGGTCTCGCAACGTGCGTGAAGCGGCGATTGCGCAGGGTCTGGACCGGCTCTTTGCTGACAGGGGGTTTGAGATGCGTGACGCCGGGTGCTCGCTGTGTTGCGGCATGAATGCCGACAAGCTGGTGGGGCTACAGGTTTGCGCTTCTTCGTCCAACCGGAACTTTCGCGGGCGCCAGGGTTCCCCCATGGGGCGCACCTATCTCATGTCTCCTGTGATGGTTGCGGCGGCTGCCCTTGCTGGCAAAATCACTGATGGACGGATGCCCGAACCCGGTTCAGGAGGCCACAAATGACAGGTCCCATCCTTGCGGTAACGGGATGCGGCCTTCCGCTTCCGGGAAATAATATCGACACGGACCAAATAATAGAGTCCCGCTATCTCAAGTTGACGAGTTTTCAGGGAATGGAGACCCATGTCTTTGAAAGTCTCAGGCAAATGGCCCGGACTGCGGGCGCGACGCCCCATCCTTTTGATGATCCGCGCTACAAAGAGGCATCGGTTCTGGTGGTGGGGCGCAATTTTGGATGCGGCTCATCGCGCGAACATGCGCCGCAAGCGCTTTACCGGTATGGGATCCGCGCCATCATAGGGCAATCCTTTGGCGAAATCTTTGTTGGAAATTGCCTGTCCATCGGGCTTCCCTGTGTAGAGGTCGCCGCAAAAGATGAAGCGAAGTTACAAGATCTATGCCGTGAATTTCCAACTCAGTGTATCACTGTTGATATTGCCAAAGGGGTCATCTTCGCGGGCCAAAGGCAATTTTCGGCGGCGCTGGAAGAAGGGCGCAAGCAACGCCTGGTCAGTGGGTCATGGGATTCCCTTAACGTTCTGTTGGACGCAGCGGAACATACTCGCACAAAGCTACAAGAATTGCCTGTAATCAATCCGATCAAAACAGGGACGACCTGAGCCCCGTCAATAGGAACACCCCTGCGCCAAAGAGGAAAAGTTACCGATTTAAGCTGTAGGACTGCGCAGAATCTGGTCGGCGATAAAGGCTGCTTCACCTTGGAGCGGCACAACTTATCTTTGTTTAAGCAATTGAAAAATAAATAAACACTGGAACTGTGAACAAGTTACTTGGCAGTCAACTTAACGCTTGTTAAGGTGAATTATTAATAAGTTCTAATCGAACGGGAGGAATCGATGTTAAATCTGCTTAAAGGACGGTATCTAACCCCACTTTGCTTGGCGGTTGCACTTGGAGCGGCGCAAACCGCTACTGGCGAGACCTTGCTGCGATGGACCGAAGGAAGCGCCGATCGCGGGTCGCGAGCGGCAACCTATCATTGGTTTGCGGACCAGGTGAAAGAGCGAACCGGCGAAGAAATTTCATTCCAGTTTTACTTCGGGGGTGCCCTGATGGGGCATGCGGCGAACGTATCGGGCATCGGCAGCGGGGCTGCGGACATCGGACAGGTTATCGCGGCCTATACGCCCAAGGAACTTACAGCTTATAGCGTGGGGGATCTGCCCTTGGTCGGCGTTGATCCTTGGGTCGGTATGCGGGCCATGTATGAGCTGGCCACCACAAACCCTACTTTGCAAAAAATGTTTGACGAATTGAACCTCGTTTACATCGCAAATCAGTCCACCGGTCCGGTCCAACTGATCTGCAACGGAGCCGACATCAAGACACTGGAGGATCTCAAGGAAGTGAAAATCCGCGCATCGGGGTCTTATGGTGAAGTGCTGTCATCGCTTGGCGCCAATGTCATTTCAATGAGTCAGGAAGATGTCTATTCGGCGCTCGACAACGGGTTGGTCCAATGTAATCAGCAATATGTTCAGGGCGTCATTCCTTATCGCCAGCACGAAGTGACCGATCAGATTATCCTGCTGAATCTCGGCCAAATCCTTGGTTTCGGAATCGTGATGAACAAAGACAGTTTTGAACGGCTCAGCCCGGAACAGCAAAAGATCGTCCGTGAAGCCGGCTCGGAGTTTGTTGACAATTACAGCGAGCGACTTGCGGGGGACGTAGAGTCAAACCTTGAAAAGATGAACACCCTTGACAGCGACTTTTCAATGCAGGTTACCGAGCTTGGGGAGGCTGATATTGCGACGCTAGCCAAGGCGGGTGAAGTCTATAACGCAGGTTGGCTGGAAACAACTACCGAAGCGGGCTATCCGGCAGAGGATCTATTCGCCAACTTCAAGGCTTTGGTGGAAAAATACGACGCCGAGCTGAAATCCAAAGGCTATCCCTGGGAAAGATGATCCAAAGAGACCGCTTGGTCCGCAAGCGGTCTCTTGACCAACCTTCGCAGTGGGAGTGCGATCATGCAGCTTGATTATACAAATGCCAATTCGGTTTTTCCCCGTGCCAATTCTATTCTTCGAATTTTTGAAAATCTGGCGTTCTGGTTCTCTGCAACCTCGGTTGCCATTTTGGGTGCGCTGGCAGTTTTCTCCATTTCGTTGCGTATGCTCACAGGACGCGCGATTCCCGACGACAACATCATGATCGGCGATCTTGTGGTTGCTATCGTCGCTCTGTCCTGGGCAACGGTCACAGCAACGCAAGGCAATATCGTGGTTGAAGTTTTTACCAACTGGGTGGGTGAGCGGGGCCAAGCGATGTTGCGTCTGCTGGCATCGCTGGTGGGAATGATGATGATCTTTCCCCTGTGCTGGGCTTCCTGGACCATGGCGAAACACTCGATCATCATCATGACCTATTACGATGGGCTGTTGCACTGGCCACAATGGCCCTCTCGCACAACCTTTTTCGTGGCATTCCTGCTGATGTCCATCCGACTCGTCTTTCTGGCTGCAACCGACGCAGTGCTTGCAATACGCGGGCCCAAACACGAACAGGCAAACTGATATGGATCCTTTTGTTCTCGGCGGGATGGGTATGGTTCTGGTTCTGGTCCTATTGATCCTTCGCGTGCCCATTGCATTCTCTCTCGGAGCTGTCGCGGCAGGATGTACCTTCCTGTTTTATGCGTGGCCACCGGGCGGACAAGTGGACTTTGCATTTGGCTTTCGCGCGGTTGTTCCGCTGTTGACGGCCAATAGTTTCAACTTTGTACATTCTTTCCAAATGTCGATGGTGCCCCTGTTCATCGGGTTAAGCCATATTGCCTATCATTCGGGGATTACGACGGATATTTACAATGCGGCCCGCATTTGGATGTCCCGGCTTCCGGGCGGGCTGGCCATTGCCTCGATCGTTGGCTGTGGTGGTTTTTCGGCTTTGACGGGGTCAAGCGTTGCTTGCGCCGCCGCCATGGGACGGATTTGCACACCAGAGATGTTGCGCGCCGGATATGGCCCGCGCATCGCCACATCATCGGTTGCGGTGGGGGGCACGCTCGGCTCTCTTATTCCTCCCAGCGTCCCGTTTATCCTTTATGGTATCTTCACCGAGCAATCCATCGCCAAACTTCTGATGGCCGGGATACTGCCAGGGCTATTGTCCCTGGTGGCTTTTGTCATTGTCGTTTTGGTCTGGGTCCGCATCAATCCTGCCGAGGCACCCATGTCAGAAGAAACCTTCACACGGGCCGAACGGATGAAGGCGCTCTATAATACTTGGCCCGCGCTTGTAGTCTTTGGCATCATTCTGGGCGGCATCTATGGGGGTTTCTTCACCGCCACCGAAGCGGCGGCAGTCAGTGCGGCCGCGGCGGTACTGATCGGGGTTGTGCTGCGCCGGTTGTCCTGGGCCGCCTTCGTGGATTCGCTGCGTCAAACGGCCTATCAGACAGCAATGATCTTTCTGATCGCCTTTGGTGCCAAGATGTTCGTGTCCTTTGTCGCCCTGACAAGGATCATGCCATGGTCCGTAGACCTGATGCAAAGCCTCGATCTTGAACAATGGCAAATGCTGTTTGCCATCTGCCTGATCTATCTGGTGCTTGGAATGTTTCTTGATCCCATCGGCATTCTGCTTTTAACCCTTCCTTTCGTGATCCCGTTGGTTGAAGGCATGGACCTGAACCTGATCTGGTTTGGCGTGATCGTTGTGAAGCTGTTGGAAATCGGCCTGATCACCCCGCCTGTCGGGCTCAACGCCTTCGTTATCAAAAGTGTCATTGGCAACCAGATTCAGACCCATACGATCTTTGCCGGAATTGCCCGGTTTCTTGTGGCAGATCTGATCGTTCTGGCCTTGTTGGTGGCATTCCCGATCATCTCGCTCACCATCCCGTTAACCATGCGTTGAACGCAAAAGAAGTGGAGGCATAGATCATGCGGCTCCTGTCCAAGACTTATTGGAACGGCTCACAAATCCGGTTCAGAATCCCACCCCAGGATGTGACGGGCACGCCGGTTCGCCTGAACGCAGTGGATGGTGCCGATATTCGCGGCGTTTTCTGGACGCCCAAGTCAAACCCGCGCCCCAAAGCGGTGGTCATTGCGGCCCATCCACGGGTCGACTTTTCCACCCATCACACCTATCCGGCCTTTCTCAAGGCCGGGTATGGCTGTCTTGGTGCCAATCTTCGTTCTGTGAATAATGACATGGATTGCGTGCATGAAAAGCTCCTGCTTGATATTGCGCGCTATATGCGTTGGCTCAAAGAGGATTGCGGAGTTGAACGTATCCTGTTGCTGGGTAATTCCGGAGGCGGTTCGCTGTTTTCGTTCTACCAGTCGCAGGCAAGCACCGCACCAAAGGACCGTATCGCATACACACCCGGAGGCCGCCCGACCGGACTTGTGGACGCGGAAATGCCCGAGGGTGATGCCCTTGTCTATATGGCTGCCCATACAGGGCAGGGGTTGATAATAAACGAGACCATTGACCCTGCGGTGATCGACGAAAGCCGCCCCATGCTTACGGACAGATCGCTGGATATGTATGACCCTGCCAACGGGTTCAAGCCGGCCCCCGAATGGAACCGCTATTCTCCCGAGTTTGTGCAGCGCTACCGCACAGCACAACTGGAACGGGTTCGCAGGCTCGACAATCTGGCCCATGAGATGATCGCAGAGGCCCAGCAGGCCGAGGCGGTGCATCAGGACGCGGGGTTCAACCGGCTCGATCCTGATATGCAGCGCCAGATAATGCGCCAGCAGGCTTTCGAGCCGCTGATGATCATCTACCGGACCATGGCAAACCTGCATTATGTTGACAACAGTCTCGATCCATCGCCGAGGGACTACGGTTCACTGTTGAGTGAGCGCCCCGACCTGATGAATTTCCAGCACCGTGGCTTTGCTCGTATCCAGACCCCGCACGCATGGTTGTCCACTTGGTCGGGCCTTTCATCCAATGCCAACACCCATCTCACCGCGCCCAAGGTGACGATCCCATCATTGGTTATCCATGCGGGTAAAGATCTCGACGTGTTTCCCAACACTCATTCGCGTAGCATTCTGGAGTCGCTCGGCGCAAAGGACAAAGACTATTGGGATTTCCCGAATGCACTGCATTATTTTGAACCCGAACAGGGCCAGAACGACAGCGCCTCGTTAGACGCGCTGATGGAACGGCTGCTGCCATGGGTTCAAGAGCGCGTTGCCGCTTGATCGCTCTGGACGGGAAACAAGAGACATGGACCACGAGATGAAAGATTCAGAAACTACAACAACGGCCGAGACGCCACCCTCGAGCCGCGACCAGATTTTGGACGCCGCAGCAAGAATATTCGGCGCCAAAGGCTATGATGGCACATCGGTGCGCCAGATCGCGGCAGAACTGGGCATTTCAGCGCCTGCGCTTTATCATCATTTCCTGTCAAAGGAGGAATTGTTTTGCGCTACTCACGAGCGGGGCTTGCGGATCATTTCGGCCTTGACGGCCACGGCTGCTGCAACGATGGATGCCAGTGATCCATGGGACAAGTTAGAGGCGGCGGCGGTTGCCCATTGCGAAGCCCTGCTGTGCACCGAAGGCTATCGCACGATCATATCGCCCCAGTTCCCCGACGTGTCAGATGACGTACGTGCCAGACTGGTGCAGCAACGGGACAGTTATGAGACCATCATCAAAAGACTGATCTCTGAGCTTAACCTGCCAGCCCATATTGATCCTTTCATCTTTCGAATGCAGCTTTTGGGCTCTTTGAACTGGACCACCGCTTGGTTTCAGGCCGATGGCAGTCTTGACCCGACCACCATCGCACGACGAACGGTGCGTCAGTTGCGTGACGGAATCCACCCACCTCATGCGTCCCATGTCCCGCCAAGACAAGAGAACGACCATGTTTGACGACGCTCATCTCTTTCTTACGGATGTATTTGCTGGTCACGCCCGGCGCAGCCCGAAAAAATCAGCGATTGTCTGTGACGATGCCAGCCTGACATGGGAAGAGTTCGATACCCTGATGAACCGTATCGCCAACGCGTTGCTGCGCGACGGATTGCAAAAGGGCGATAGGGTCGCGGTTCTCATGGGTCCGTCGGTGGAATGTATTGCCACAATGTTTGGTTGCGTTCGAGCAGGCGCGATACTGGTTCCCTGTGGCACGATGCTGACCGATGACCAGCTTACGGTGCTGCTGCGGGATTCCGGGGCACGGGCATTGGTCGCTTCGGCCGAGTTTCAGGAACAGGTCAAGGCGGTTGCGCGGCATCTGCCCGATCTCGCCGAAGACTGGCGCGTGGCGCTGGGGTGGCAGGCCGATGGCTGGGTGGCTTTTGACAGGTTTATCAGGGATGCAAGCCCTCTAACCCCCGAGATCCGGTTTGCGCCGGGCGATCCTTTCAGCATCATGTACAGTTCGGGCACTACCGGGCTGCCCAAGGGTGTGGTTCATTCCCAACGGGCGCGCAGTTTCTTTGCAATCTCGAACGCGGTAGAGATGGGGTTCGGGCCGCACAGCCGCACCGCGATCAGCACGGCGCTGTATACTGCTGCGTCATGGATCATGCTTGTGCCCACGCTTTTTGCCGGTGGCACTGTCAGGTTGCTGGCGGGGTTTGATCCGGCAGAACTTTTGCACAATGTCTCAGAGGAAAAGATCACCCATACCTTTCTGGTACCAAGCCAGATCTTGATGGTTCTTCAAGAAGACGATCTTAAAAAACATGACGTATCTTCCCTGCGCACCGTCTTGTCCGCCGGATCACCCCTGCGTCCGGATGTTAAGCGGCGCTGGATCGATTTCGTCGGGAACGCATTTTACGAGCTGTATGGTTTTACCGAAGGGGCAGCCACCTTGCTGCGGCCCGAAGATCACGCAACCCGTGCCAACTCTGTCGGCGCGCCTATTCTGGGAACGGAGTTTGTGGTGATCGGGCCGGACGGAGCGGTTCTGCCCCCGGGAAGCGATGGCGAGTTATGCGGATATTGCCCCGGCTTGATGACCCATTACTACAATCGACCCGAGGCCACCGAAAGCGCCATCTGGCGTGATCCCATGGGGCGTTCCTTTATGCGCTCGGGCGACATTGGACGAATGGATGCCCAAGGGTTTGTCCAGATCCTTGATCGCAAGAAAGACATGATCATTTCGGGTGGTCTCAATGTCTATCCAACCGATCTTGAGGCCGTATTGGGCGAACATCCGGATGTGCGTGACGTTGCCGTGATCGAAAGCCCTGACGAGAAATGGGGCGAACGGCCTGTCGCCTTTGTCATTCCCGCCCGCGAGATGAAAAGCCAAGCCGATGAGATCAAGGATTGGGCCAACCAGCGTCTGGCAAAATATCAGCGTATCCATGACCTGCGGTTTGTTGAGGATCTGCCACGAAATGCCTTGGGAAAGGTCTTGAAACGGGAAATGCGAGAGGCTTTTGCATCCTCGCTGAACGTGTGACGCTGCGGCGGCGGGGTCAATCGTCGTCGGATCAGGAAACAAAGGAGTGTGAGATGTATCTGACGCAACCATTGCACAAGGCACGGCGCGAATGCCCCCAAGGGATTTTCTCCATCCACGGGGATCGCCGTCAAAGCAATGAGACGTTTGTAAGCCGGGTGGAATTGCTTGCGGGGGGTCTGCGCGGGCTTGGTCTTGTCCCTGGCGCGCGTGTGGGGATGTTGGCCCATAACTCCGACCGTTTTCTGGAATATATCTATGCCACGCTTTGGGCCGGTGGGGTTCTCAATCCTGTCAACACCCGCTGGAGCGCACGCGAGATTGCCTATTCTCTTGACGACAGCGACACCCAAATCCTGATCGTCGATGACAGCTTTGCCCCAATGGTCGAAACCCTGCGAGCTCTGTGCAACGTTCCTTTGACTATTATCCGTTTGGACAAAACCCCTGTGGCAGAGGCGGTAGATTACGAAACCCTGATTGCGGAGACGCAGCCCCTGGCTGATGAAATACGCCAGGGTACGGATCTGGCCGCTATTTTATACACAGGAGGTACTACAGGTGCCCCGAAAGGTGTTATGCTATCCCATGGCAACCTGGTCGCTGATGCACTGGCCCTGACTGCGGCCGCAGATCATGGCAAGGACGCTCCCGGGCTGCACATCGCGCCACTGTTTCATGTGGGTGGGCTGGCGGCCGTCTGGCAATTTGCCCTGCGCCGAGCACCGCAGGTCACCACATCCCATTATGATCCGGGCGAAGCCCTGCGCCTGATTGAAAGGGAAGCAATCGGCGATATTTTCGTGGTGCCGGTGATGCTACGTTGGCTGGTGGACCACCCCGATATTGCCACGCGCGACCTGTCTTCACTCCGATCAATCCGCTATGGGGCGGCACCCATGGATATCACACTCTTGCGGCGCGCCATGGACGTATTTCCTCAAGCGGGATTCCTGCAGGTTTACGGGCAGACCGAATGCGCCCCGGTGGTGACCACTCTCGCGCCACAGGATCATGTTGCCGACCCGGACGCTGCGCAGATGCGCTCTGCGGGGCGTCCCATCAGCACCGCAGAGATCAAGATTGTCAATGAGACAGGCAAGGAAGTAGCACAGGGGATGGTAGGTGAAATCGTGGTGCGCGGTCCTACGGTCATGCTTGGCTACTGGAACAAGCCGGAAGAGACCCAAGCAGCCTTGAAAGACGGCTGGATGCACACCGGCGATGCGGGACGTTTTGATGAAAACGGGTTTCTCTATGTGGTTGATCGAGTCAAGGACATGATCATCTCGGGGGGCGAGAATGTCTATTCGATTGAAGTTGAAAACGTACTGTCCAAATATCCCGGAGTGTCACTTTGTGCGGTGATCGGTGTCCCCGACGCAGAATGGGGGGAGCGGGTTCACGCCGCGATTTTGCCAAACGAGGGCGTGTTGTTGTCTCCAGAAGTGCTGGATGCCCACTGCCGTTCGCAAATCGCCGGGTACAAGGTGCCGCGCAGTTATGAATTCGTGAGCGAAATGCCGTTATCGGCTGCCGGAAAGATCGTGAAAAAAGACCTGCGGGCGCAATATCTGGCCGCGATAAAGCAGGATGCCTGACACGATGTCCGCGCGGGAAAGGACTCCAATATGACAGGCAGACTGGACGAGCGTACAGCGATGATTACCGGCGCCGCCAGTGGTATCGCAGCGACCAGCGCCCGGATGTTTGCCGAGGAAGGGGCACAAGTGGTGCTCGCCGACCTGGATCACGCAGGTGCAGAGGAGGTTGCGCGCTCCATTCGTGACAAGGGCGGTGCGGCCATTGCCCTGCGTTTAGATGTGACCAAGGCTGACAGCTGGCGGGAAGCGTTTCAGTCTGCCCTGACGCGCTTTGCACGGGTTGACGTGCTGATGAACTGCGCCGGACTGTTGTTCGTAGCGCCCATCGAAGACACTTCAGTACAAGAATTTGACCGTTTGGTGGCGGTCAATCTGAAGGGGGTGTTTCTGGGTTGCCGCGCCGCTGTGGAGCATATGAAACAGCGCGATGGGGATTTGCCCTGGGCATCGATCATCAATGTGTCGTCTACGGCAGGGATGATCGGGACGGCCAATACCACTCTTTACACCATGACAAAGGGAGGCGTGCGCGTTTTGTCCAAATCCGTTGCCGTGGAAGTGGCGGAGCGCGGTTTGCACATTCGTTGCAATTCGCTGCATCCCGGCAGCACCGAAACCGCGATGTTCGATCAAAATCTCGCGCAGCGCGGCATGACCCGAGAAGCGCATAAACAAATGTCGAAAACGCGCAACCTGATTGGACGCATCGGGCAGGCAGAGGAGATTGCAAGCGGCGCTTTGTTCCTTGCCTCCGATGAATCCCGTTTCATGACGGGGACCGAACTGGTCATGGATGGCGGCTATAGCGCGCGATAGCCTTGCTGACGGGCACCGCCTTTCGGCAACGCAGATCAGATGATGCGCGAACGCAGGTCAAGCTGAGTGTCTGGGAGCGCAATGGAGAACGAAACCGGAATGAAGAAGGTCACCAACAACGCCTCGCTGCCTACGCCCTGGGGTCTGACAATTGCAAATAGCAGACAGGTCTCATGGCCTTGTTCGATCGCCAGGGAGCTGGCGACATGATCCGGCGGCGCATCTTTGATGAAGAGCATGTCCTTTTTCGTGACAGTGTGCGCAAATGGATCGGTGCGTATATCCGTCCCAACATCAATCACTGGCACGCGCAAGGCATGGTGGATCGGGAAATTTGGCTCAAGGCGGGTGAGGCGGGTTATCTTGCCATGTTTGCAGAAGAGAAATATGGCGGGCTCGGGCTGGATGATTTCCGCTTTGACCAGATTTTGATCGAGGAGTTGACCCGCGTTGACAGCAGCTTCCAGATGGCGCTGCACAGCCGCATTGTGGCTCCTTATATCCATAATCTAGGCAGTGAGGACCAAAAGCGCCGTTTCATGCCCGGAATCGTGTCAGGCGCGTGCATCCTCGCGATTGCCCTTACGGAGCCGGGCACCGGCTCTGACCTTGCTGGTCTGACAAGCCGGGCAGAAGACAGGGGCGATCATTGGCTTCTGAATGGTGCAAAAACCTACATCAGCAATGGACAACTGGCCGATCTGGTTGTGGTTGCGGCACGCACCGATCCCGCCGCGACTCATTGCATAGGATTGTTTCTGGTAGAACGCGGTATGCAAGGGTTTGATCGTGGCCGGAATCTGAAGAAGCTGGGCTTATGCGGGCAGGACACATCCGAGCTGTTTTTTCAGGATGTGAAAATCCCCAAGGAAAATGTGTTGGGCGATCCGATGCAAGGTTTTCGCGCTTTGATGATCAATCTGGCCGAAGAACGACTGGGGGGTGCCATACAATTCGTGGCCCGCGCGGAACGGGCGCTTGAAATCACGCAAGAGTTCATCATGGAGCGTAAAGCCTTTGGCAGACCTATCGGCACCTTCCAGAACTCGCGATTCAAAATGGCTGAGATGCGCACCCAGCTTGATGCCGCATGGACGATGGTGGATCATTGCGTGATCGAACATGTTGAAAAGAACCTCAGCGCGGAAATGGCGGCGGAGGTGAAACTGTTTACCTCGGACGTGGAAGCGCAGGTGGTGGACACGTGTTTACAGCTTCACGGCGGGGCGGGTTACATGGATGAATATGAAATAAACCGCCACTACCGTGACGCGCGGATCAGTCGGATTTATGCCGGCTCCTCTGAGATCATGAAAGAGATTATCGGCCGTGCCATGGGGCTGGACGAACGGCGCAAGTAACGTCGCTGACCGACGGAGCCGAAACCCAGCATGTCTTGCAACGGTTTTGTCTATTCTGAACCGACCAGCGTGCGCCAGTCAACGGTTTTGGCATAAACCCCTTCATGGGAAGCGATAGAGGCTTGCCGTACCCGCTCTGATCCGGTTCCAATAGCTGTGCCGCCTTCGGCAACCTTACGGGCGGCATCTACCATCAAGCGACGGAATTCCACGATGGCCAGATCGGATGCGCCCAGAATGTCTGTGCTGCGTTCAACCCGTGGTCCCATGCTGACCCACATGATGATATCCTGGTTCGGGATGCCCGGCACTCCCGTGAAGTTTCCGTCCTTCATGGCCTGACGGTCCTGAAGGAAATTGTTATCCAGGGTGCGTTTGCTACGCCATTTCTCATCCAGATCTTCGCCGGGAACTGCATGATTGAATCGGCGCCATTCCTCTGTGGTGGGTGTGTGACGATCGCCCCATGCGATGAAATGGAAGGCTGTTTCAGTGTCGTTGATCGGGACGATGACACTGGCAACGTTATAGTTGTTGTTCGGCGGGATCAGGGAATAATAGGGGGCTACGAATTCTGTGATGCGCAGATAGTTATGGGTCGCGGCATTCTTGATCGGTTTGCGGATCGCTGCATAATGAAATCCGTAGCTGGTTGTCTGGGTTTGCATCTTGGGCGATTTATCCGTCGAAGGGCGATACCAGGCTTTTTCATCAGCAGCCGCGCCCTCTACCCGTGCGGGTTTCATATCTGAAGAATGAAGCGACGAGGAATGGGCGCTATCAATCTGGCCTTCGTGAATCTGCGCCCAATTAGCGGGGATGCGGATTTTTAAAATTGCGATCGGGGTGTCTTCACGGGGGGCAAAAGCAGGGGGATCGAACGCTGGCACGTCATCCGGTTCGCCCAACCACGCCCAGACAAAACCACCCCATTCCTTGACCGGATAGGCCCGCGCCTTGACCTTGGACATCAAAGGGCTGCCCTCAGGTTCGGAAGACATGGCCACCACATTGCCATCAACGTCCATCTTCCAGCCATGATAGAGGCACCGCAAACCACAATCCTCGTTCCGCCCGAAGACAAGTGATGCCTTTCGATGCGGGCAGAGTTCATCAAGCATGCCCAAACGCCCTTTGGTATCACGGAAGGCCACATAACTGTTTCCCAACACCTCAACCTTCAAAGGTTTACCATCCGCTTCGGCAACTTCTTCAATCAGACAAACCGGAGTCCAGTGCTGGCGCATCAACTGAGCCATCGGTGCATCCTTCGTCACAGAGGTCAGCAGGTCGTTTTCTTCGCGTGTCAGCATTGATCTCTCCAAGTCTCAAAATCGGGCTATCGATGATCTGAATCAACTCGCCTATTGACTCTAACTACTTAGGATCCTAAGTAATTGCAAGATGAATCATCGGGACGATAACATGACGGCGGAAATCCAATCAGGTATGATTGACGTCAGGGTTGCCGCGCGCCGCGACCTGACGGCGCAAATTTGTGAGTTCACCCTTGAACCTGTCACTTCTAATCTGTTGCCTGCTTTCACCGCCGGTGCCCATATCACGGTGCAAACCCCTTCGGGTGCGATGCGCCGTTATTCATTGGCCAGCGATTGCCAAGACCTGAGCCAGTACAAGATTGCCCTGAAACGGGAACCGCAGTCCCGTGGCGGTTCCAGCTCCATGCATGATATGGCGGATGTAGGATCCCAGTTGCGGATCAGCCCGCCAGAAAACAGTTTTGAACTGGGCGAGGGGGCGGAATATCTGCTTATCGCGGGGGGGATCGGCATTACGCCGATCTATGCCATGGCGCATGCCCTGGCACGCCAGAACAAACCATTCAAGATTCTGTATTGCACCCGCTCGGCGGCCGAAACCGCCTATCTGCCTGAATTGACCAAAGCCTTTGAAGGCCGGTTGATGGTGTACCACGACGAAGGCGACCCCGAACAGATATACGATTTCTGGGATCATTTTGAAGAACCCAAAAAACTGCTTGTCTATTGTTGCGGCCCTAATCCCCTGATGGAAGAAATCCGCGCCATATCTGGGCACTGGCCTGAAGGTCAGGTGAATTTTGAGGATTTCAAACCTGTCGAAGTTGTCAGGGCCGACGACACCGCTTTTGAGGTGGAATTGAAGAAATCAGGGAAAAAGGTCACCATTCCCAAAGACCTGTCGATTCTTGAAGCCTTGCGAAATGCCGGACTTCCAACGGTCAGCTCCTGTGAAAGCGGTACGTGTGGCACCTGCAAGTGCAAGCTTCTGGCCGGGAATGTGGACCATCGCGACATGGTTTTGATGGAGGAAGAGAAAGAAGATCACATCATGATTTGCGTTTCGCGCGCAAAATCAGGAGGTCTGGTCCTTGACCTTTGAACCGATCCGTCTGGGTGTTGTCGGGCTGGGCCGGGCTTTTGTCTTGATGTTGCCCGCGTTTCGCGCCGATCCCCGCTTTCGGCTTGTGGCCGCCGCCGAACCTCGCGCCGAAAGCCGCAGTGCCTTTGAATCAGATTTCGGCGGCAAAACCTATTCCGACATAAAAGAGCTTTGCACAGATCCCCGCATCGAAGCGGTCTATATTGCCAGCCCTCATGAATTCCACGGCGATCACGCAGTGCTGGCGGCAGGGGCGGGCAAACATCTTCTGGTCGACAAACCGCTGGCCATCAACCTTTCCGAAGGGGGCCGTATCATCACAGCGGCGCGGGCCGGCGGTGTTCATCTGATCACAGGGCCAAGCCACAGTTTCGATGCTCCGGTCAAATTGGCAGCGGACATCATCGAGAGCGGTGAATTTGGCCGCTTGCGCATGATTCAGGCCCTTAATTACACTGATTTTCTTTATCGCCCCCGCCGCCCCGAAGAACTGTCCACGGCATCCGGGGGCGGTGTGATTTTCAGTCAGGCGGTCCACCAGATTGACGTTGTGCGCCTGCTGGCCGGTAGCAAGGCGACGCGGTTGGTGGCGATGACCGGAAACTGGGATGCCGCACGCCCCACAGAAGGCGCGTTTTCCGCATTGATGCAGTTTGAATCCGGCACTTTCGCCACACTGACCTATTCGGGATATGCCCATTTTGACAGCGATCTCTGGATGAACAACATCAGCGAGCTGGGCACACAGAAACCGCCCGCAGCCTATGGCAACGCCCGTCGCACACTTGCACAGGTTCCGCATCCGGACGAAATCGCGCTGAAAACGGCGCGCACATACATGTGTGAAACCGAGGGACCTCGAGCGACAGAGCATGAACATTTCGGCCCCGTCATCGCCTTGTGCGATCATGCCGATCTGAAATTGACCCCAAGCGGGGTCGAGATTTTCGCCGACACAAGCCGCAGCTTTCGCGCCGCCCCCGCACCGGACCGGCCCAGAGGTGGTGTCCTCGATGCCCTGTGGGGGGCGGTACGTGCAGATGAAGAACCCATTCAGACCGGTGAGTGGGGGCTTGCCAGTCTCGAAGCTTGTCAGGCCATTCTTGAAAGTGCCCGCACGGGGCTTCCCGTTGGGCTGAAACATCAAATATCTGTCCCGTCTTGGAAAGGCACCCCATGAGTCCCTTATCCCTCTCTCTCGCCATGGGCGATTATGACCGAACCCGCGCCTTGGTGGATGGCCGCGTCAGCATTGATGGAGTTTCCCCAATCCCGATGCTGCTGAGCCCGGAAGAGATGTTCTTTCGCGCTTTCCGGCATCAGGCCTTTGACATCAGCGAACTTTCCCTGTCGTCTTATTCCATTTCTGTCGCACGGGGCGACGCCCATTACGTCGCGGTTCCGGTTTTTCTCAGTCGCGCGTTTCGCCACAGCTCGATCTATATCCGCACTGATCGGGGAATCGAGACTCCCGCAGATCTGAAGGGACGGCGTATCGGGGTGGCGGAGTATCAGCTTTCCGCGAATGTTTGGGCGCGAGGTATTCTTGATGAACACCATGGGGTCAAAAGTTCTGCCATCGAATGGGTGCGGGGCGGCATGGATACACCAGGGCGGCCTGAAAAAATCAAAGTGACACTGCCCCCCGATATTTCAATGCAGGACGCGCCCGAAGGCAGCACGTTGAACGGAATGTTGGCCGCCGGAGAAATCGACGGTTTTATCGGCCCGCGCTGGCCCCGCTGTTTTGCCGAGGGGCATCCCCATGTGGGGCGGCTCTGGAAGGATACAATTGGCGCGGCGGAGACATATTTTCGCCAGACCCGGATTTTTCCGATCATGCATCTGCTGGGGGTACGGCGCAGTCTGGCCGACGCCCATCCCTGGCTGCCTGGTGCCTTGCTCAAGGGTTTCAGCGCGGCCAAACAACTTGCTCAAACCGCGCTGGCGGACACCTCGGCAACCAAAGTGACCATGCCCTTTGTCGAGGATACGCTAAATCGGGCACAAACTTTGATGGGGGATGATCCCTGGAGCTATGGACTTGCCCCGAACCGACACGTTCTGGAGAAGTTTCTAGAATATCATCACGGGCAGGGTCTTTCGCCGCGCCACGTGGCTGTGACGGAGTTGTTTCACCCGTCCACAGCCGAAACCTACAGTCTTTAGGAGTGGATCTAATGACCCGTTTCGCGCCTGGTGATATTGTCGAACTGCAAACCGATGCGGGCCTGGCCTATGTTCAGTTGACCCATCAACATCCCAGCTATCCCCCTGTGATCAAGGCGCTGCGCGGATTGTTCAAGACGCGTCCAGCGGATGTGTCGGCCCTGCTTGACGTGCCGCCCGCATTCGTTGCGATGATCCCGCTGGAAAGCGTGGTGGATCGCCTTGGACTTAAGACACAGGTAGTGGCCCAAGTCGCGCTTCCTGCTTCTGCCCGCGCCTTTCCCACTTTCAGGATGCCGATCCGCGATAAGCAGGGCGCAATTGTCTATTGGTGGTACTGGGACGGAGAGGGGCTCCACTATGACGTAAATCTGGAGGGAGGCCATGAAGAAATGCCGCAACGAGAAGTTCTCGGCGCGCAGCAATTCCTGCTGAAGCTAACCCAAACAACAGCGCCGTGCTGATGTGTTGGCACATGCCAGGCAGGAAGAAGACCGGTTTCGGGAGGGGCGGAGCCTAACAAACCGCAGATTGCGCGTATCCTCGCGCGGTTCGCATCACACGCCACTGCGCAGCATTGTGGCATCTAGGGAGGAAACCAAAATGCACTACAGACAAAACAGAATAACGTCTTTTGCAGCCGCTTCACTGTTGGCCTTTGCACTGCCAGTCCAGGCCGAGCAGATGAATGTCACCTTGGCCGGGGCAAGTCCGGGCGGGCTCTGGACGCTGCTGGGGGCAGGGCTGGAATCTGCGCTCAAGGTCGACGAGGACGGCTCGTCCGTGACCTATCAGACTTCAGGGGGCGGGTTTGCCAATGCCATGCTGGTCAGTTCTGCACGCGCCGAACTTGGCCTGATCCACGATGCCGAATTGAAGATCGCAGTGGCAGGGGGCGCTCCTTTCAAGGGTCCAATCGAAAACTTGCGCACTATCAGCTATCTTTATGACTGGGCACCGATGCAATTCATCGCAACCAATCAATGGGCAGAGGAAAATGGTGTGCAATCGCTGGCAGATATTGCCGCCAACGAAGTTCCCGTGACCATCACAATCAACCGCGCGGGCAACATAACCGGCGAAGTAGCCGCAGCAATGCTGGAAGCGGTCGGGGCCAACCCTGAAAAGATCGAGGCCTGGGGCGGGGCGGTTATCCGCGCAGGATCCAAGGAACAGGCCGATCTGTTGACCAACGGCCGGGTGGATATGTTTTCCAATGGAGTCTTTGTCGGCCATAGTTCCATACGGCAGATCGAAAACGCGATTGATATGCGCTTGATCAATGTGCCCGAGGATGTCCGCAACACGGTTGGCAAGGAATTCTCAATAGCTGAGTTTACAATTCCCGCCGGAACCTATGAAAATCAACCCGATGACATCCAGACGCTGGCACTCGGGGCAGTGCTGGTGGTTAGTGCCGATATGTCTGAGGATCAGGCCTATACGCTGACAAAGGCGATGATCGACAACATTGATTCCATTCGCTCCGTGCATCCGGCGATGAAGGCTCTGAGCACGGCATTGATGATCCGTGAAACCGCGGCACCGCATCATCCGGGGGCGTTAAAGGCCTATCGTGAAGCTGGTCTGATAGAGTGATCTCTCGGTTTTTTGGAACAGGGCGCCGCCGGTCTTTCGGCGGTGCCTCGGGTGATGTCTTTTATGGTGTTTCCGCGGTGTTTGCACTGTGGGTGGTCTATGCGAATATCTATGCGCTGCCGGATGCCCTGTTGGTGGGAATTCTCTTTGTAAGCGGGATATATACGCTGTTGTTTCTGGCCGTAGGAGGCAGCAATGATGCCTTGGACAGACCCTCGCTTCTGGATTGGGGCTTAGCCGCTTCTTCTGCGGCTTGTGGGATCTATTTCTTCATGATCCGAGAGTCTCTCGCAACCCATATCACCCTGCTTTACCCGCTGTCAGACGGCCAGTTATTCTTTGGCGCTCTGTTGATGTTTCTGACCCTTGAGGCGACCCGTCGCACGACCGGCCTCGGGCTGACAGCGGTGGTTCTGATTTTCATGGCCTATAATCTGTGGGGTCATATCATCCCGCCGCCACTGGGCCACGGCTATATCGATTTCAGCTCCTTCATCGACACCCTCATGTATACAACAGATGGCGTTTTTGGCGTGCCTATTCAGGTGGCGGCCAGCTATGTGTTTCTATTTGTGCTGTTCGGTTCGTTGCTCAGCAAAGCGGGTGGGGCGGATTTCATGTTTCAACTGGCCGCGGCCTTGACCGGCAGATCACCGGGAGGTCCAGCTAAAATCGCAATTATTTCCTCTGGAATGTATGGGATGATCTCGGGCAGTCCAACATCGGATGTGGCGACGACCGGTTCCGTGACGATCCCCATCATGAAACGCCTTGGTTATTCCGCCCGCTTTGCCGGCGCGGTAGAGGTGGCGGCTTCAACTGGCGGTGCAGCAATGCCTCCGGTTATGGGGTCTGCCGCCTTTATCCTGGCGGAATACACCGGCATTGATTATCGCAGTGTGGTGCTGGCCGCGCTTATCCCCGCAATCCTCTACTATCTCGGCATCTACATTCAGGTACATCTGCGCGCGCTGCGCCGTGGTCTGCGCGGGGTCACTGAAACCGATCCAATTCTGGAAACCCTGAAATCCGGCTGGGTGTTCATCGTGCCGCTGATCGTCATCACCGCAGCTCTTTTGGTCGGCTACACTCCAACCTTTGTGGCGGTTTTTGGCACGCTCTCCTTGTTGGCGTCTTCAATGTTGCGTCGCCAGACACGTATGGGGCCGTTGGCCCTGATGCGCGCGATCGGAGAAACCACCGTCCGGATGCTGCCTGTTGCCGGTGCTTGCGCCGCAGCGGGGCTGGTGATCGGCGGATTGACCATGACTGGTCTGTCAATGAAGGCCAGCGGGCTGGTAAGTCTGGTTGCTGAGGCGGGCGATCTTCCGCTTTTGTTGCTGGGGGCCTTGATCACGATCATTCTCGGGTTGGGAATGCCGACACCAAGCGCCTATATCCTTGCGGCCGTGTTGGTTGGGCCAGCATTTGCAGCTGCGGAACTTGCCGTGCTTCCGGCAAATATGTTCCTGCTGTATTTCGCGCTGCTATCCGCCTTGACGCCACCCATCGCGGTGGCCGCCTTTGCCGCCGCCGCCATAGCTGACGAGGATGCGATGAAAATCGCGGTCACTGCGGTCAAACTTGCCGCCACAGGCTTTGTTCTGCCCTTTGTCTTTGTCTGGAATCCGGCTTTTCTGGCGATGAGTAGCCTGCCCATGATCGCTATTGCCGCCGCAGGCGGTTGCGTCGCGGTCATCATTCTGGCCCATGTGCTTGAAGCGGAAATGCGTGGCGTATTGCGCTTGCCTGCCTTATTGGTGGCGATAGCAGTAGTTTCTCCCTACCCAATGGTTTCCGTGCCCCTGATCTGTATCGCCGCCGGGCTGGGGATCTGGTGGTGGCGCAGCGGAACCCTCCTGTTTCTGGGGCCTGTCAAATCCCCAGGCGAGAGGGCTTGACCGTTCGCAGGGTCACCGTTGACATAGTCGCAGGAAAGTAACGCAAAGGGCATAACCACCGAGGATCTCGAGAACGCAGGCGCTGGTACTTGTTGAATCAGCCCTGTTTCGGGGTAGACATGTCATTGCGTAAAGCGCGACCTGCCGTCTGTGTGGTCTCTTGGCGGGTCAGGACCAGTTTAGAGCGCACCCGTGTAAGCAATTGTTCCAGATCAGCCTGCTCTCGCGTAGTAAGATCGGTTACCGCATCCTCAACGAGATCGCGGGCAATAGGGAGCAAGACCTTTTCAAGCGCCGCTCCTTTTTCCGTAAGAAAGACCAGCCGTTTGCGGCCGTCCGTCAAATCCCTTTCCCGGCGGACCAAACCCTTGCCTTCCATTGACCTGATCGCCTCAAGGGTGGTGGGCTCCATGGTGCCCACCCGATTGGAAAGCTCGCGCTGGGTCAGCCCCTCTTCTTCCCATAACACTCGAAGAAAATACCACATCCCCAATGTAATTCCATGGGGCTCAATCCGCGCCGCAAGCAGGCTTTGAAACTGATGATGGGTAGAACGGATCAGATAGCCCAGACTGTCGTTAAGCAAAAACGCCGGAGCCTGGCGTGAAGAACGGTTCAACTGTGGAGTCCTTTTGATACCATTCTGAATGATCGAAGGCCTATTGCCAAGTTGTTTGCGTCAACTTGTGAAGCTTTGAACATGCCGGATCACACGACCATTTCAATGGTGTAGTCGGCCCAGAGCCGGATGGGTATTGCCAAATCCTTAGCTGAGGCTGATCTGGATTGAATAGCCCCTGGTATTGTAGAGGCTTTATCTTGAAAGGGGAGTCGCACTTCAAGGCAGCGCGCAGCCGTTGCGACCTAGAACCACTATAATCAGACTTATGTTAAATAGATGAAGGCTCCAACTATTCCTGTCAGTATTCGGCAAACTCTCTTGATAACACCAGCATTGTTGAACAAGTAGATCGCCCGGCAGGCACGCGCACTGGACAGGACTGCAGCGACGTAAACTTGCGGATGGCTCAGGCCGTCATTTGAGCTCCACGGAGTGCCAGATCCTCGATCTCCGAACGAAGTTTTTTTAACGTTGGTTTGGTATTGCCGCTGTCCCAGTATAATCGGATTTCCAGTTGATGAACGTCTTCCGGGTCGCCCACAATCTGTAGCCGTCCATCATCCAGTTCTTCTTGGCACAATGCTTGCGGCAGCCAGCCAAAACCAAAGCCTTCCAGTATCATTGCCTTGACAGAAATCGCGAGGGCGCTTTGGTTGACAACCAGAATTTTTGGGCCGTTGACCTTGCGCCGCAGCGAACAATCTACCACGGAACGCAATGCAGAAACCGTACCATAAGACAACAGGGATACCGGATCTTTCGTGCCTGTGTTGGGATCATGTAATGGACCGGTGTTGCCTGGTTTTGACACGGGGATGAAGGTATCGGTTGTGAGTGTCAGATATTCGCTTTTACTGATTTCCAAAGGTGCCAGGTAATCCATTTCCGGATGCCAATAGGTGAGGATCACATCGCAATATTGTTGCTGCAGCGCCGACACAAATTGATCAGCCGCCCAGCTGGTCGAATTCAGATCGATGTCCAGCCCACCCTTTTCCACAAGTGGCGCTATGTGGGTTTTGTAATGAGTCAAGTAAAGCGATTGCGAGGTAGCAAAGCGGATTATGTTCTCACCCGCGGCATCAATGATCTGGCAGCGTTCCAATGTCTCTTGATAGGTTCGCAGCATGATCCGGGCTTGTGGTAGAAAGACCTCGCCCGCAGGCGTCAGCGATAGCGGCAATGTTTGGCGGTTGATCAGCTTGACGCCGATTTCTTCTTCCAATGCGCGAATGCGGCGTGAAAATGCAGGTTGACTGACATTGCGCTCCTCCGCAGCCCGCGAGAAGTTTTTCTGCGCGACCAAAGCCTCAAAGTCCCTGAGCCAGGCAATATCCAAGTGAGCAATCCGTATTATGACGTCGGATGTTTAATCAACCATCCGGTTTTCTTCAACCGCATGACAGGCCACCATGGAGCCATCCGGTTGTTGCACCGGTCGGGGTTGTTCCATGCGGCACCGATCATTTGCATAGGCGCATCGGCTTGCGAACGGGCACCCTTGCGGCAGATTGATTGGTGTCGGAATTTCCCCCTTGAGCCGGATGTGATTGGGCTTGTCGTCCTTAAGCTGTGGAACCGCCGACAGCAATGCGCGGGTGTATGGGTGTTTTGGATTCTCGAACAGTGTTGCCGTGTCTGCCAATTCACAGACCGACCCAAGATAAAGAACCGCGACACGGGTACCAAAATGCTGAACCACGCTCAGGTCATGGGTGATGAACAGATAGGTCAGGCCGCGTTGGTCCTTGGCTTCAAGCATCAAGTTTAGAACCTGTGCCTGAATGGAGACATCCAGCGCCGAGATCGGCTCATCCGCTATTATGAATTCCGGATCGACAGTCAGAGCGCGGGCAATTGCAATCCGTTGCCGTTGACCGCCAGAAAATTCATGCGGGTATCGCGCTGACCAACTGGGATCGACACCAACAGAGGTCATGACCTCTGCCACTTTATCACGTATCTCGGCTCGGCTGTAACCAGGATTGTGATAGCGCACGGGCTCTTCCAAGGCCTGTTGAATATTCATCCGGGAATTAAGCGATGCATAAGGGTTTTGGAAAATCATCTGCATCTTTTTACGCAACGGTATCAGTGCCCGGCGTGACATGTCATCAATGCGTTCCCCGGCATAATGGATCTCACCTGCGTTTGGCTTGAGCAGGCCGGCGATCAAACGGGCAACTGTAGATTTTCCACAGCCACTTTCCCCGACAACACAGAGTGCTTCGCCACGGTCTACTTTCAGTGAAACATTGTTCACCGCATGGACAGACCGTCGCTCACGGATAACCCTGCCCTTGCGCCATTTGATGGTTTCCAAAAACCCTTGGTCCAGATCAAAGCGTTTCTTGACCTGCCGAAGATCAAGCAGGGGACCATCGTCGACGATATCCTTCATGCGGGTTGCTCCTCGGTGTTTTCCTGGTGCAGGCGGCTCACTTCATGACAGGCAACCTCGACATGGGCATATTGCACTGTTTCCGGTCGTGTTGTGCGGCAATGGTCACGGACGTATTCGCAGCGCGGGCTAAAAGGACAACCCGGTGGAATCGCTGTCAAAGACGGCATGTTGCCGGGGATCTGCTTTAACCGCATGCCAGGTTTGGTTTGTTGTGGCAGCGCGTTGATCAAACCCTGAGTATAGGGATGTTGTGGATCATTGATGATCTCGCGGGTACGACCCGCTTCGATGATCTTACCCGCATACATGACCAAGGTACGTTCGGTCATTTGGCTGACGACACCCAGATCGTGAGTGATCAGGATCAGGCCCACCTTGTTGGATTGGCACAGTTCAAGCAGCAATTCCATGATGTCCGCCTGAATTGTCACGTCGAGCGCGGTTGTCGGCTCATCCGCGATGATCAGTTCGGGGTCAAGCAATAGGGCAATTGCAATTATGATCCGCTGGCGCATTCCGCCGGACAATTCATGCGGATATTGTGCAAGCCGTTCTTCGGGCGACGGAATATAGACTTCTCGCAATTTGACGATTGCGATCTGCTCTGCTTCGGCTTTGCTGAGGGTACGATGGGCCATCAAGGTTTCGACCATTTGCTGCCCGATGGTTAAAACCGGGTTCAAAGTGACCATCGGATCCTGAAAGATCATTGCCATGCGGTTGCCACGGATCCCACGCATCCGCGATTGTGGCATTTTCACGATGTCCTCGCCTCTGAACAGTATTTTTCCGGCGTCAATGAACCCGGGGCGGCTCAACAAATTCATCAGCGAAAATCCTGTGATGGATTTGCCTGCGCCGGATTCACCGACAATTCCCAGACGCTCGCCCTTGGCCAGATCAAAGCTGATGTTGTCCAGCGCTGTTACAGTGTGATCGCGCATCGCAAATTTGACTGTCAGATCACGTACGGAAAGCAGAGACATGGTGTTTATCCCTTATACAATTTGGGGTTCAGGACATCGCGCATCCAATCACCCAGAAGATTGATCACCAGCACCAAAACCACCAATAGAACCCCGGGGATCGCAGTGATCCACCAACTGCCCGAAAAGATATAATCAAAGCCGGAGGAAATCAGCGAACCGAGCGAAGGTTGGCTTGGCGGCATGCCCAGGCCGAGGAAACTGAGTGAAGCTTCCGAAATGATGGCATTGGCGACCTGTACAGTGGAAATGACAAAGATCGGCGACAGTGAATTGGGCAGGATGTGGCGCACCATGATCCGCAGCGGTCCAAATCCCAGAACGCGCGCGCTGTCGACATATTCTTTCTTTTTTTCAGCCAGCACTGTCGCGCGCACGGTTCGTGCATATTGTGGCCATTCGGCGACGCCAATCACCGCAATCAGAAAATAGATCGCGTATTGATTGAATGTTTCGGAGCCAAACATCGCCTGCGTCACGGCGAGAAAAATAATTGCCACCATGAGCGTAGAGAAAGACAACTGAATATCTGCCATCCGCATCAGGAGACTATCCAGTCGCCCCCCGACATAGCCAGCGATCAATCCGATAGAGATGCCAAGAAAGGCCTGAAGCATGACCGCGCAAAGACCGATGAGCAATGACAGCCGAGTGCCATAAAGGATCGTTGACCACAGATCACGCCCCTGATCGTCGGTGCCAAAGACAAATTGCGCATCGGAGCCGTCGATCCAAACCGGGGGGAATTCGCTGTTCATGATGTCGATCTGCGCGGGATCATAAGGATTGAAAGGTGCGATGATCGGCGCGAGCAACGCCATTGCTGTAATGAAAACAAAGATGGCCAAAGACACAACAGCGACAGGATTGCGGCGAAAACTATATCCCATGTTGGAATTCCAGATCCGGCTCCAACGGGATGCTTTTGCGGGGTTTGTTGTCATTGTCATGCGCCCATTCTCGCAAGGTTAACTGTCGGATTGACCAGGCCGTAAATCAGATCGACCACTGTATTGGTCAGAACAAAGATGAAGCCGACAACAATCAGATAAGCCACGATCAACGGTGTATCGACGCGGTTCACAGCTTCCAGAAACATGAACCCCATACCCGGCCATTGGAACACCGTTTCGGTCAGGATCGTATAGGCGACCATGGTGCCGATTTGCACACCACCCACTGTAATGACCGGTAGAAGTGTGTTCTTGAGCGCATGAACAAAATAGATCCGATAGGGGCGGATACCCTTGGCCTTGGCGTATTTCACATATTCGCTTTGTAGAACTTCCATCATTTCGGCGCGGATAAGACGCACAAACAGAGGCAGCATGATCGACGCCAGCGCCAGGGACGGCAACAAGATATGGGCCCAACCATCCAGCGTGGCAAAGTTGGTATCCCAATTGCCAAAGACGGTCACGACATCCCCGCGTCCGTAAGAGGGCAGCAAGTTCAGTTCGACTGAAAAGACAAAGATCATGAGGATTGCGGTTAGGAAAACGGGAATGGAAATGCCGACAATTGACACACCCATGATGAGCCGGCTCAGAAGCGCATTCGGCTTGATCGCGGTGTAAACGCCCAGCGGAACAGAGAAGCCGACAATGATCAGCGTCGCGCCGAGAACCAATTCAAGTGTGGCGGGCAACTTTTTCAGGATAACATCCAGCGCAGGCTCTTTGAAAAAGTAACTGGTTCCAAGATCGCCTTGAAGCGCATTGCCCAGGAATCGCGAATACTGTCTGAAAAAACTGTCGTTCAATCCGAGTTCGTCGCGTAGCTGTTGGCGCACTTCTTCTGAAACGGATTGCCCGACAAGCTCGCGCAGCGGATCACCCAGATTATCCTGAATGGCAAAGCCGACCAACGAGATGACAAGCATTACCGCAATGGCCTGAAAAACACGTTTCACGAGATAGGCGAGCATAATTCCAAACCCAAATGTTGGTTACTTTATTGATGGTCGAGTTGTTTGCTGATGGGCGGTATACAAAGCAGCGCGCATGAAAAAACAACCTGTAAAAAGAATCCGGGGCGTACCTGTTGGCCCGCCCCGGACGCGTTCCTGCGCTTGGCTTACTTGTCGACGACAAGGTCACCAAAATATGGGAAGTTCAGAGCGTTCACGATGGGTGCTGCGTTGACACCCTTGCGGGCACCCCATGCGAGGTTCTGCCAGTGCAGCGGCACAAAGGCGGCTTCTTCATACAGAATACCTTCAAGCTTTTTCAGCATTTCACCACGCTTTTCAGCATCAGTTTCGCCATTGCTTGCAACCATGAGAGCGTCTGCTTCGGCGTTACAATAGTTGCCCGAGTTGTACTGACCATTGCCAGTCGCTTCATCGGGGCAGGCCGTCAGAAACTGGTGGAAGTTCGCACTGTCTTCTGTATCAGCGTGCCAGCCGATCATCATCATGTCAGCAGCGCGTTCGTCAAACTTGGGCCAGTACTGGGCTTTTGGCACGGTCTGCAGATCAACTTTGATATTGATTTTTGACAACATGGAAGCAACTGCTTGCGCGATCTTGTCATCGTTCACGTAACGGTTGTTCGGTGCCAGCATCGTGATCTCAAAGCCGTCGGCATAGCCTGCTTCCGCCATCAGTGCCTTTGCTTTTTCAACGTCAAAACGTGGTTTCAGATTGGCATCATGGCCAAGGTAACCAGCCGGGCTTGCCTGTGCACCCACTGTACCAAAGCCACGCATGATACGGTCAACGATACCCGCGTTGTTCACGGCATAGTCGATTGCCTGGCGGACGCGCACATCTTTGAATGCTTCGACGCGGTTCTGGTTCATTTGGAAGGTGATGATCCGTGTACCAGCCATGGTGATCAGATCCGTGCCTTCGTTTTCTTCAACGCGCTTAAGATCTGTTGGTGGGACCGGTGCAATGAAATCAACGTCACCGGACAACAATGCCGCTACGCGTGTTGGATCTTCCTTGATCGGTGTCAGAATGATCTTGTCTACGTTGCCTTTTGACGCAGTGTCCCAGTATCCGTCAAAACGGTCAAATTCCATCTTAACGCCTTGTTCACGTTCGGTTACCACATAGGGGCCGGTGCCTGATACGTTGCGCGACGCAAAGCTGTCGCCGTGTTTGACAAGCTCTGATTTGTCTTTGCCGTCATCTGTCGTACCGGTATAGAACTTGCTGTCCATCGGAAAGATGTAGGTCGCTGTATGCAAGACCAGCGGATAGGGTTCAGAAGTAATCAGGTCGAATGTGTCGTCGTCAATGACTTTGACATCAGAGAACAAGCTGAAGATACCCTTGAAATCCGGGCTTTCTTTCAGGCGGTCAAAGGTCCATTCAACATCATTTGCGGTCAATTCGTTACCAGAGTGGAATTTGACACCATCGCGCAGATGAAAGCGCGTTGTGGTTTCGTCAATCTGCTCCCAGCTTTCTGCCAGGCGGGCTTCAAACTGCAGGTCCTGCGTCCAGCGCACCAGCGGATCAAATACCATATGGGACAACTGCAATGTGCCCCCGGAGAGTTGCTCGTGCGGGTCAAGCGAGACCGGATCGGCGTCATAGGCAACTTTTACGGTAACCTCCGCCTGCGCAACAGTGCTGAAGACGGCGGTGACGGCGCCGGCAGCAGCAATGCGGATAAATTTATTCATGGTGTTTCCTCCTTGTCGGAAACCAAGCATTGGCCTCCTGTGTTGGTGGCAGATTGTTAAGACATGCAGGGACAGATGCGCCAATGCCAATTTCAAATCGCTCATGCAAATTTGGAATACCGCCGTTTTGCCCAAGGCTGAAAGGCGCAGTAGCGCCAGTAGGTTAATAGAAATGTCTTGAATCCCTGGATTGCGGATTGTTGGTCAGTCTGACCAAAGGGTGCTGCTTGTGCCTATTGGCCATGCGGCCTCTCCGATGGATCGAACACGGGAGGCCGCCGCGTGAATCAATCTGCGTGTCGCCGGTGAACGGAGCGACTTCATCAGGTTTAGAAATGCTTCTAAACCTCCCGCAAAACCGATACAGGCTTATTCTCCCAAGTCAATCGGGCCGTGTTCTGGATAGGCATCTCCAGGGCCAGGATTAGAGCGTGGCGATGCCCCTCCCAAATGGTTCATTACACCCCAAACAGCATTCAGGGCTGTCTGAACCGCGCCCTCAACCCATGCGGGGGTCCAACTGATGCCATCACCGGCAAGGAATAGTCCGCGCTGTTCCCTGGGCATTTCGGACTGCATGAAATGGCCGTACATTCGGTGATTATATCTGTAATGCCCCGGCAGGGCCCCCTTGAATGCGCCAAGAAAATTTTCGTCACTTTCCCAACTGACTGTGATCGGGTTGCCGATAATATGTTTAGCTATGTTGACGTCAGGATAGATCTTTCGCAAAGAATCCAGTGCCAGCTCAACCCGTTTATCAATAGGTAGAGGTTCCATTTTCAAAGCATCCGACATCCAAGAATATGTCAGACAGATCACTGCGGGTTCGTCCGGCCCGTTCTCAAAAAGGTAGGTGCCCCGTGTCATGCGGTCCGTCAACGTGACACTCATCTTCTCGCGACCGGTAACTGGATCACGATCGCGCCAAAACGGACGATCGACCATCACAAAGGTTTTCGATGACTGCATGTATCGCGTGCGGTCCAACGCCATCCACATCTTCTGACTTAATAAACGTTCGTCGAATTCCATCGATGTGGTCATCAGCCAACTTTGGCAGGTACTGATCAAGGCATCAAATTTTTCGATGCGCCCCCAGCGATCCGTGACCACAAAGGGCCCTTCATCGCCTTCACGCTGGACCTTCACCACTCCGGGAAAGGTTGATCCGCCGTGCAATTTTTCCAAGGTCATATCGGGCGACCAATGTTCCATCTTGCGCGGCGACCGCACCCACAGGCCGCGGGGAACCTGCTCTACACCGCCAACCATAAACCGTTGGTCATCGTCGAGCCGCAACAGGTTGACCCGCAAAATTTCAAGCATTGAATTTGGAAAATCGCTGTCCCAGCCACCGGTTCCGAAACCGACCTGCCCAAACACCTCCCTATGGCGGAACGACAATTTTCTGAAGGCGTCCGAAGACGCAATGAAATCATAAAAACTGCGATCATCCCAATCGCGTACGATCGGGTTCCACAGTTCCTTGACCCGTGGCGCATCGCGGTTTTTTATGGCTGTTTGCAAAGCGGCGAAATCTGCGTGATCTTCAAGGGCACGGTTGTATGCATCGCCGACTTCACGAAACAAGGGCGGCAAGTCATCAACCGTTTCCGCATAAAACGGTTCGCCAGCAAGGTCGATCACGGTTGATCCGGCAGCTGCAGTCAAAGGGTTTGGAAAGGGCCGAGTCTTGATACCCAGCATATCGACGTAGCGATAAAAAGCAGTCGAGGAGATCGGGAACCTCATTCCTCCCAATTCGGCGATGGCGGTGCTGGAACCTTCGAATGACTGGCTGCGCAACCTTCCGCCAAACTGTCCGGATTCGTAAACGACGGGGTGAAGGCCCAGTTTCATCAATTCGTAGGCACTGACTATGCCCGCGATGCCGGCACCAATAATACCAACTTTGCGTCCATGGTTTTCCGCAGGAATGGAGCCGATCCCCTCAGGGCTGTTGATCCAGTTATCAAAGGAAAACGTGAAATCAGGTCCATAGGCCGTTACCTCGGGATTGGGTCTGCCGCTTTCAGTCATGCTGCGATGCCTCTGCTCTTTTTTCGACGTAGATTTCGGATCGTATATTCATCAGATATGGTGCGTTTTTTCTGTTTAGTTCAATTTCACTACGCTCCAGAACTGCCTGTATCAGCACTTCTTCGTCACCGCCACGTGCCCGGTCCGTGCCATCGGGACCGCAAATACAGGACAATCCGTTATAGTCAAACCCACCTTCCCTCCCGATGTAGTTTGCATAGGCCACAAAGATGCCGTTCTCTTCTGCTCTGGCGGGGACCAGTCTTTTGGCGACACCATCATAGGGTGCCATATTGGCGGTTGGCGTAAGAATGATATCCGCACCATCACGCGCATATGCTCGCGCCAGCTCGGGGAATTCAATATCGTAACAAATCGCCAAAGCAATTTTCCATCCGTTCATCTTCAAAAGTGCTGAGCGCGTATCGCCGGCTCTGAACTGTTGGGCGTCAACTGCGCCATAAAGATGGGTCTTGCGATAGCCGCCAAGACGAGTTCCCGACGCACTGATGAGTTGGACAGAGTTGAAAACGGCATCTGTTTTTGCGCAGATTTCGGGGTAACCATAAAGAATGGCAATGCCGGTTCTTGTGGCAATCCTGGAAACCTGATCCGCGATGAATCCATCATCGGGTTGCGCCAGCCGCCGAACCTCCGTTGCCCCGATGTTGTAACCGGTAACGTACATCTCTGGCGTCACCAGTATATCACAGCCTGTGGCACCAGCCCTGGTTGCAAAAGTTTCGAGCCTTTCCAGATTTCCCGTGACATCCGATGACAAAGGCCGGATTTGCATACATGCGATTTTCATAAATCCCCCTACTCCACATGGCGCGGTGCAATGGTAGCAGGTTGCCAGCGATTGAACACCGCTGGCGTGCCGGGTGCAGAGGTTAGACCGACTTTATCGATCCGCCGTCAATCCGAATTTTCGAGCCCGTGACATAGCCTGCCCGCTCGGAGGCAAGAAAGGTGACCACATCAGCGAATTCTTCCGGTTTGCCGTATCGGCCAGCGGGGATTGCCGCACGTGATTTGGCCGCGACTTCGGTGACATCTGTTTCCGTGCGCTTTGCCGCCGCAGCGTCAAGCTCATCGACCCGTTGAGTGTGAATGCGGCCGGGCATGACGACATTTACAGTTATTCCATCTGCCGCGACTTCATTGGCAAGTGATTTGGACCATCCCACAACTGCAGAACGGATGCCGTTGGACAGGGCAAGGTTCGGGATCGGCTGTTCTACACCCGATGATGTGATCGAGATAATCCGCCCCCAGCCACGTTCCTTCATCCTGGGCAACAAGCGGGTATTCATGTGAAACAGGTTTGCAGCCATGGCTTCGAAGTGGGTGATCCAAGCTGCGCGTTCTGCTGTTTGTGCCGTGCCGGGAGGAGGGCCGCCGCCGTTGTTTACAATAATGTCGACGCCTCCCTCTTTCAGAAGTGCCTCAACCACCTGATCGACCTCTTCGATCTTGCCGAGATCCAGTTGCAGAGGATGCACATTGTCCATGTCTGCCGCCCAGGTGGCGATCTTGTCACGGCTGCGCGCAGCTGCATATACGCGCACCCCTTCTGCTGCCAGTGATTGCGCAATCGCCATCCCAAGACCACGACTCGCACCTAGAACGATCGCACGTTTTCCTTTGATCCCAAGATCCATTAGCCTAGTTCCTTCAGTCGTTTTTCCTGTCGTTCAATGAGTGCATCAACCTCTGCGCGGCTTTGTGCAGAAAGCGATGCCCCCGGGCGCCGCAAGGCGTCATGTGCAATGATCCCTCGTTTCGCTAGTGTGTATTTCCGGATGGCCAGTCCCATGCCCGGTTGTTGTTCAAATCGGGCAAGTGGCAAATAGGCATTGAATAGGTCCAAGCCTCGGTCAACATCGCCCTTGGTATAGTGTTCGACAACGGCAACCATCATTTCGGGATAGGCAAAGCCGGTCATCGCGCCATCCGCATTCCGCGCCATTTCCTCGGGCAGGAATAATCCGCCATTTCCGCACAAAATCGAAATACGCCTGTTCAGCACGCCATCACGACGCAGATATGAGATTTTCTCTAGCCCTGGCCAATCTTCGTGTTTGAGACAGACACAGGTTGGCAAATCATTCACGATCTGTGCAACCACCCTTGGTGCCATCTGAACGCCTGTGACCAGAGGGAAATCCTGCAGGACAAAGGGCACGTCGCCGATCAATTCGGCCACTTGCGTATAATAAGTCACAATCTGATCATCAGTGCGCAGATTTGCCGGCGGGGCAACCATGACACCGGCCGCACCCAGATCCATTACCATCTTTGTCAGGGTTTGTATCTGGGCAAAGCCCGGCGCCGACACACCAACTACCACCGGTACACGGCCATCAACACGCGCAAGAATACGTGCCACAACATCGCGGGATTCCTCGACCGTCAGCTTGGGTGCCTCGCCCATCATTCCCAGAACCGTCAGGCCGGTTGCACCCGCCTCAAGATAAAAATCAACCATCCGGTCACAGCTTTCTTCATCAATCCGGCCATCAGGATGAAAGGGTGTAACCGCTATTACAAAAACGCCAGCGGCTTCAGTCGTTAATCGTGTCATGTATTTTTCCTATTGTGTCTTTTGGAGTGCAACGCGGCCGATCGCCATTGAAGTGGCCGCCTGGCAGGGTTCAACCACAGGGATACCAAGGTAGTTTTCCAGATCACTTCGAAATGCCGTCATGCCGGCACAGCCCAGAATTACAACGTCGGCCATGGCACCATCGCGTAGATTTCGGCCAACGGTTTGCAAGCGATCAAAGGTGCGCTTTTTGTCGGCCAGTTCCAGCACGCCAAGTTCCAGCGGTTGATCCCCCGCCAACCTGTCCATTACACCCATGGCACCGAGGTAACGCATGTGACGTGGTATGCTTTTGGATAGAATGGAAATGATGCCGAACCGCTGTCCCAAGGTCATCGCTGTCAGGATCGATGCTTCGGCAATTCCGAGAACCGGGTGTTTTGATTGTTCGCGCAGAGCGGCGAGGCCGGGATCGGAAAAACACGCCACAACAAATGCGCTGGCCTGAGTTTCCAACCCAGCGCAATGGGCCAGTAACGGGCCGACAACGCCATCTACATGTGCTTGTGTTTCAATTCCTGGCGGGCCTTCGGACAGGGTATGGGCCTCGATGGGAACAGGGGCGGCCTCGCGCATCGGATCAATGGCACGGTCAATGCCTGCTGTTACATGCTGGCTGCTATTGGGATTTATCACGTAGATTGTCATTGGCTTGCTCTCTTTTTACCCCAAAAATCATGCGGTAGCGCCAGATCTTGCGTGCCGCCGATCCGGTCGATCATCAGGGTCGCTTGCTGGGCTGCGCTGGCCAGCACATCCTCTTCTTTGACCCGCGTCGCCTGGCCATCTTTTAAGACCAGTTCCCCGCCGATCATGACATTACTCACATCATTTCCATTGGCAAAACAGACCAGGCGGTGCACGGACATATTCGGTGGGGCAAGGTGTGGACGATTTAGATCGACCGTGATGATATCTGCTTCCTTGCCGGTTTCCAGAGATCCGATCGTCTCTGTCATGCCCAAGGCTTTGGCGGCCCCGATCGTAGCCATCTCAAGCACCTTGCCAATAGGCAAGACATTGGCGTTCCTAAAGAAGGTCCGATGATAATGCATGGCTTGCTGCATATGGCGAAACATATCTGCCGAGCGGTCCGGTGCCGTCGCATCCGAGCCAAGAGCAACCGTTGCCCCCGCTTCCATCAGTTCGATCGCAGGACAACGCCCCAGGATCGAGGCATTCGCTGACGGGTTATGCGCGATTTTGGTATCCGTCGCAGCAATGCGTGTAATCTCATCCTCGTGCAGATCGATACAATGGGACAGCAAAGTTCGCGGCCCCAGCAAACCAAGCGTTTGGGCGCGCCGGACAGAGCCGCGCCAGTGCCCGTCCTGTGTAAACACCAAACCCCTGTCCAATGCATATTGCTGCACGCGTTTTGCCTGGACGCAAGCCATTGCGTAATCATCGGCTGCCATGTCGCGTTCATGCTCATCACGCAGAACCGGATATAGCATCGCGATGTTGATCCGCTTGCCCTGTGTTGCGTGCAGGTCGTTGACGATTTGCTGGCAGGTTTCGAATTGCTGTTCAAAGGATACCGGATATTCGCGGCGCACACCCCCGACCCAACTGGCATAGGTGCGCGGGTGAGGTGCACGAGTGGGGCCTACGGCAACAACACTGCGCGTGCCCACCTGCGTCACACCTCGACAATGCGCAGCGGCATATTCGGGATGATCTGTCCGCATGATCGTATCGCCGCCGCCTAAAAGCGATACACCGGTGGTAACACCAAACCGCAGACGTTCTAGCGCGGCAAGGCTGGCCTCGGCATGCCAGAAATCTGGTGGCGACGCTTGGGTGTAGACTTCGCCGCAGATGTCTTCCCATCGGTCACCACCATGCATACCCATTGTCTTGATCAGACCATGACCCGCATGGGCGTGTCCGTCGATCAGGCCGGGCAAGACGGCATGACCAACACAATCGACAATACGATCTGCCTGTACTTGTTCTTTCAGGGCATAAGCGGTGCCAATGGCAACGATCTGTCCCCCTGCAACGGCAATCGCACCATTCTCGATAATCGCGCGATCAGGGTCCATCGTGATAACCGTGCCCCCGGTGATTAGTGTATCTGCCTTCATGTTGCGCCCTCGCAAAGTCGGGGAAGTCGCGCAACATCGATGACACCGTCCGCCGGCATGGTGAAATCAGGATGATTGCCTGCCAAACCGATTACGCGCACGGGGTTATACAACGTCAGCCATGCCGGATCATCCTGCAACAGCCTATAGGCTTGTCGCCAGATTTCGGCGCGTGCGCCACGGTTGGTGGTCGACCGCCCCTGATCTATCAGCGTTTCGATTTTTGGATTGGCGTAACCTTGCCACCAGGAGCCTGCAATGCGGGCGTCAATCTTCTCATAGAGAACGCGATAGGTGCTCATGGGACTGGAATCAAAGACACACATGTCGCGAATTTCCTTACGCCGGACCATATGTGCATATTCTTCGCGTTCTGGATGGATGTGTACATTGAGTATCACGCCAACTTCGGCCAGTTGCAGTGCCAATGCCGTCGTTAGCCGCTCTGCTTCGTCTGGTAAACGCGTTGGGCAATCCACCTCAAGTGTGAGCCCCTTTCCAAATCCTGCATCCGTCAGCAAAGCGCGCGCCAATTCGAGATCCCTCCCTGTCGAGGCTTCCGGGCCTGCTCCAAAATGGTTCTGACTGATGAACCCGGTCAGTGGCACGGCAGCACCAGCCATCACGGTTTGAACGATGGCATCGCGGTCCACGGCAAGGCTTAGGGCACGGCGGATGCGTGGGTCGACAAGCGGCCCTTTGGCAGCGTTCAACAGATATATTATCGCAACAGGCGAGAGGTATTCATGACGCCTTTCCCCCAGACTTTTTGAGGTTTCGAAATCAAGCGCGTTAGCCACTTCGACCGCGCCCTGCTCAAGTAAATGCAGCCGCTCAGCGGGATCGGGTACCAGCCGCCAGGTGACATTGTTGTTGGCAGGTAATCCGGCAAAGTGGGTATCAATCCGTGCTGCACGGATTTCTTCTGGTTCCAGGGAAAGCAGCCGATAAGGTCCGCTTCCGATCTGCACGGAAAAGTTCCCCGCATCGAGTGCAGAAAAAGCAGAGGGTGCTACGATAAATCCCTGTTCCAGCACATCGAGCAAATCGGCCATCGGGGCCGTGAGGGTGACCTGCAATTTATGCGGTGTTATCGACTCTATACTGGCACCACCGAGGAATTGTCGCCAGACTGCGGGCGCGCCCAAGGTATATCCTTTGTCCTCGCGCGCCATACGTTCAAGATTTTGCGCGACTGCGGCAGAGTCGCAAACGGAACCATCATGAAACAGAACACCTTCGTGCAAGAAAAACGTCCAGAAACGTGCATCCTCGGAGACAGTCCAGGATTTTGCCAGATGCGGTATGAAACCCTGTCCAACACGCCGCACCAGAGTATCATAAATTGCATGCAGGATAGGCAATTCATCACTTGAATCTGTGCAATCATGCGGGTCATGTATTCCGACTCTGGCCTGTGCAATTACGGTCATGTGATGTCTCTTTCCGGCGCGTCAATCAGGTGGCAGGCTACAGTTTGTCCGTCACCGACTTCTTGCAAAACAGGGCGTTCTGCTGTGCAGCGCTCCCAGGCAAGGGGGCAGCGTGTCCGAAATGGACAACCGGATGGTAGATCAAGTGCAGAAGGTACCTCTCCGCTTAACACGATTTCCTTGATGTCGCGCTTGGCCTTGATGCTGGGAGCCGCAGACAACAAGGCACGGGTGTAGGGATGTCGAGGCCGTGCGAACAAAACATCACGCGGGGCGTTTTCAACCATATGACCCAGATACATCACGCCAACCCAGTCAGCGATGTGATGGACAACGGACAAATCATGACTGATGAAAAGATAAGCCAGCCCGAACTCATCCCTGAGATCTTTCATCAGGTTGAGGATCTGGGCCTGAATGGAAACATCCAGTGCCGAAACAGGCTCGTCAGCAATGATCAAATCAGGCGTCACCGACAATGCACGAGCAATCCCGATACGCTGACGTTGTCCACCCGAGAACTGGTGTGGGTAGCGTCCGGCATGTTCTGCGTTCAGTCCGACACGCGCAAGCAGCTGACCGATCCGCTCTGGCACTTCGGCCCGCTCTTGCGTGGTCTTGGTTTGCTCTAACAAGGGTTCGGCGACGATGTCACTCACGCGCTGACGGGGGTTGAGCGACGCAAAGGGATCTTGAAAAATCATCTGCATCTTGGCCCGTACCGGCAGCATTTCGGCAAAACCGTAACCGGCAATATCCTGGCCTTCGATGCGCACCTCACCGGCGGTAGGTTTGTAGATACGTGCAATGGTTTTAGCGACGGTCGATTTGCCGCAGCCGCTTTCGCCGACCAGCGCCATGATCTCGGCGCGGTTGATCTTGAAGCTGACGCCATTGACGGCATGGACTACCGGTTTCTCCAACCTGATGCCATTGCTGTCGAGCTTCAGCCGGTCGAGAATGCCACCACCAATAGGAAAATGCATTTGAAGGTCACGGACCTCAAGGACGGGTGTCTCAGTCATGCGGTATCTCCCGGTTCCAACGGGAAATGACAGGCGGCCATCAAACTTGCATGTTGGGGCATCAGCTTTGGTTCTTCGCTGGCACAACGGGCCTGCGCCCGCGGGCACCGATCACGGAAGTTACAGCCATGCGGCAGATTGCGAATGTCAGGAACGGAACCTGGTATCTGGGACAACCGGTCCAGTCGTTTTGTGGTGTCGGGGATACTGTCGATCAGGCCACGGGTATAGGGATGTGACGGGTTTTCGATGACATCGCGGGTTCTGCCTCGTTCCACCACATTGCCGCAATACAGGACGGTAATATGATCCGCCATTTCAGAGACAACAGCCAAGTCATGCGTGATCAGGATCATTGATGCACCCTTGTCAGCGATCTGGGCACGCATCAGTTTCAAAATCTGGCTCTGGATAGTGACGTCAAGGGCGGTTGTGGGTTCGTCAGCAATGATCAATTTGGGTCGCGCAAGCATGGCAATGGCAATGACCACCCTTTGGCGCATTCCACCAGAAAATTGATGCGGATAGGCCTTGAGCCGGTCTGCAGCTCGGCTTATCCCGACACTTTCAAGCATTTCGACGCAGGCGGCATGCCGGGCCTCGGCATCCAGATCGCTGTGTAGACGTAATACCTCGTCCATTTGTTTCCCTACAGTATGCAGGGGATTGAGGGAGGTCATCGGGTCCTGAAACACCATCGAGATTTCACGGCCACGGATCGCGCGCAGGCGATCCTCACCTGCTGCAACAAGGTTCTGACCCTCAAGCAAGATCTCTCCGGCTTCGATCCTGCCGGGGCTGTCAATCAGTCCAAGTATGGAAAATCCGACGACCGACTTTCCACCGCCGCTTTCACCGACCAGCCCCATCACCTCGCCTTCGTTAATGGCAAAGCTGACACCGTTCACTGCCTTTACCGTTCCTGAAAACGTGTGAAAATAAGTGTGTAAGTCACGGACTTCCAATAGCGGATGTTGTGCGGTATTCGCCATCATTTCAGCCTCGGGTTAAGTTCGTCACGCAGGAAATCCCCAAACAGGTTGATGCCGAATACAAGGATCATGATTGCAATTCCTGGGAAAACAGAGGTCCACCAAAGACCGCTAAAGAGCACGTCAAATCCGTTCTTGATCAGAAGCCCAAGCGAAGGTTGGGTGATCGGCACACCCACACCCAGAAAGCTGAGCGATGCTTCGATCAATACAAAGGTGCCAACCTGTATGGTCGCAATGACGATCAAGGGCGTCAAAACATTGGGCAACACATGCTTGCGGATGATTTTGTGATTGGGAAGTCCTGCAACCTTGGCCGCCTGAACGTATTCCTTTTCGATTTCAGACAGGGTCGATCCACGCACTGTTCTGGCATAAACCACCCAGCCCACCGCTGTCAGGGCGATCAAAACCTTGTCAACGCCGGTTCCAACGGCAGACATCAGGAACAATGCAATCAGGATGGATGGGAATGACAGCTGAATGTCGGCGATCCGCATGATGACTGAATCAACAATGCCACCGTAAAAACCTGCAACCAGACCCAGCAAGGTGCCGATCGTGCAAGAGGCGACCATTGCAACCAATCCGATGAAGACTGAAATGCGCGCTCCATAAAGAATGGAAGCCCAGACATCCCTGCCCTGCCCGTCGGTGCCCAAAGGAAAGCGCGGATCGCCCCCTTCAAGCCACACTGGGGGTTTGTAGCTATCCATCAGATCAAGAGCTGCAATATCATAGGGATTTTGCGCTACCAGAAACGGCCCGACCATCACTGCAAACGCGAAGCCAAGCATCAGCGCGCTCCCGATCACTGCAGAACTGCTGCGTCTGTAGTTGTGAAAGAACTCGGAACGAAGAAAACCTGTCATGATCAGCGCCTCATTTCAACGTGATACGCGGGTCGATCAGCGTATAGACGATGTCGACAAGGAAATTGATCACTACAAAGATCAGTGCAACCAACATGAGATAGACAACAATCACCGGTCGGTCGGCGCGATAGATGGAATCGATCAGCAGCTTGCCCATACCCGGCCAGGAAAAGATCGTTTCGGTGATCGTTGCAAAGGCAATTAGATCACCGAGTTGCAAACCGAAAATCGTTACGACGGGGATCAGGGCATTTTTCAGCCCATGCTTGTACAAGACATCCCTGCGGGTGGCCCCCTTGGCGCGGGCAAATTTCATGAAATCCTGACGGCTTACTTCCATCATGCCTGCGCGGGTCATGCGCAACAAAATCGCCATTGTGCCAAGAGACAGGGTAATGGCCGGCAATGCGATGTGATGCCATCCATCCCAGGTTGCCAAACTGATACGCAGGCCGAATATTTCTGCCGTGTCCCCGCGCCCTGAGGAAGGGAAAACGCCCCAGGTGACGGCAAACAGGTATATCAGTACCATGCCCACCCAGAACCCCGGTAGTGAAATGCCCATCAATGACCCTGCCATGATCATCCTGCTCAGGCGGCCATCGGGGTTGGCACCGGCATAGACCCCGAGGGGAATTGCCACGACAACCGCCAGCACCATGGCCACAATCACCATTTCGACAGTTGCAGGCAGACGTTCCAGGATCAGTGTCATGGCGGGTTGGCGGAAAACGTAGGAACGGCCAAAGTCGCCTTGCAGAAGACTGGTGAGAAACTTCCAGTATTGCACCAGTATGGATTGATCGAGACCCAGTAAACGCCGTGCCTGTGCAATCTCGGCGTCGGTTGCATCAATTGGTACAACCATGAACACCGGATCGCCGGTAAAACTCATCATCAAAAAGACGATGACCGAGACGATCCATAAAACCAGCACCATCTGTATCAGTCGTTTAAGCAAGTAGCCAAGCATGTGCGGGAACCAGACCTTCGGATCATGTCAAGGGAGAAGAGATTCCGGCGGTGGCAATTGACCGCCGGAAACAGTTCGCGGAACGACCTATTCAACGTCCATGTCGTAGGCCCAAAGGAACTTGTCCACTCGCGGTTCAAGGGTCACACCTTTACGCGCGGCATAGATGTCCTGTTCGTAATGCACGGGGATCATCGGAATATCCACCATCAGGATTTTTGTCGCTTCTTGAAGATATTCGTCGCGTTTTTCGATGCTGGGCGTGGCGTCAGCTTTGTCAACCAGGGCATCCATTTCCGGATTCGAATAGGATCCACGGTTCACCTGACCATAGCCGTCTTTGACATCGCGTGTATAAAACAGCGCTCCATACATCGACCCTGCGTCCCCCGCCGGGACATCCCAGCCACTCATGATAAAGCTTGAGTTTTCTGTTGGCACACGAATGTAGCCCCAGAAGTTCGATTTGGGCATGATGTTCAATTCAAGCGTTACACCGATTTTGGCCAACATCGATGCCAATGCCTGAGCGATTTGCGCGTCATTGACATAGCGGTTGTTGGTGGCATCCAATGTCATCGTAAAACCTTCCGGATAGCCCGCGTCGGCCATCAGTGACTTGGCCTTTTCAAGGTCCAGTGGATACATGTCGCGAAAGCTCATGCCGTCAACGTAACCGATATGCGACGACGGCACATATTGGTCACTGGGTGTCGCCAAACCGTTCATGACAATCTTGTTTATCGCGTCCACATCTACCGCTTGGGCAATCGCCTGGCGCACTCGCTGATCCGTCATGGGGTTCTTGCCCTCGATGGTCGGAGAATCCTCGCGCATGTCCATCGCCAGCACAACATTCAGCAGGCTGGGCCGTGTAATCACGTTAAAGGTATCATCCCGCTTTACCCGATCAACATCGCGTACAGCGAGATCCTGAATCACATCCACTTCACCGGTTAGCAGTGCCGCAGTTCGCGTCGCCGGATTTGTAATCGGACGGAAAGTGACATTCTTGATCTTTGCAGGCCCGGCCCAATAATCATCAAAGGATGACAGCGTTAGCTTTTCTTCCTTGATCCATTCGTCCAGCATATAGGGACCGGTACCCATCGGCTTGAGGTCCATCTGTTCATCGCCAGTGGCAGTTGTGTATTCCTCATCCAGTATCAACAGTTCTGCCAGATCATTGGGCAGGACCGCATAGGGCTTTGGTGTCTTGATCTCGACAGTCAGATCATCAACCGCGCTTATTTCGGCGATATTGGCAACCAGATCTGGACGGATGGATTCACGTGCCTTGTTAACCGTGTAAACCACATCGGCTGCGGTAAAGGCGTTGCCATTATGGAAAGTTACGCCAGGCCGCAATTTGAAACGCCATGTCACATCATCCACGTTTTCCCAGCTTTCAGCCAGTCCCGGACCGAAGGACAGGTCACCACCGCGTTTAACAAGCGGATCATACAGATGATAGTACATGATGTTTGAGGAAAGCTCCTCACCCGCCAAAGGGTAAAGGTGGCTTGGGTCTGAGGTGAGCCCGATGGTCGCGGACTTGTCCTGTGCAAAGGCCGTGGTTGCGGCCAGGATGGCGACGCCCACGGCACCAGCACGAAGCGCGGTTTGAGATAGATATGTCATGGAAACTCCTCTGTTTTCGAATTTTTGGGTGTGTCGGGCGGTGTGCCGCCCTTGTTTGCTTTTTGGGAAATTGTCGCGGATTGTTGCAGTTTAGTGACCGGTTTTTGCGGTTTGCACTTCGATCTGGTATCCTTCGGGGTCATTCATGGCGAATGCACGGATGCCCAGCTCCGTGCTGTCAAACATCTCAGTCAGACCATTCACTTCCCTGAATTTTGCCCAAGAGTACCAGGCATCCACATCCGGCACGCGCAGGCATAACTGCACGGTTTTTTGCTCTGCCCAGTTTTGCATGCCACGGCTTTCGTCAACCAGACCGACATGGGCTTGCCCATCGATCCGGTAAATTTTTGACCATCCCTGATCAATTGCCAGAGTTAATCCAAGGATGTCTTCGTAAAACGCCATCGCCCGCGGCAGGTCACGATAATACTGAAATGTGATCGCCAGAACGATCCCGTCTTCCGGCCGCTTAGTGTCTTGCGCTGTCATCAGTTGGATCCGTTCCTTGGCTATACGGTATGCCAATGGTATACACGCGGAATGCCGAGTCAACAGCGACGTTAAAAAAAGGTCGTTTCGCCTGACGAATGTTCAGAACGGATGATAGATATGCGAGATGATTGCCTCGCGTACATTGGTCAAATGCAATTTCATAGCGGCGGCTGCGGCCTCTGGCGACCCAGTTGAAATCGCATCGATAATATCCAGGTGCTCTTTGCATCCCGGTTCCAGGCGGTCAGGAATGGATCCCTGGTCGTACATGCAGGTTTTTGTCTTCAAGCTTTCGATCAGTTCGACAAGAAGTTTCGATCCCGCCATACGTGCAACAAGGAAATGAAGCTTCATATCCAGGGCGGAATGTTCTGCCGCACCAGGCCTTCTCCCCTCAAGAAAAGTGCATAATTGGGCTCTGATTGTCGCCAATTCTTCAGAACACTTGCCAGAAAGGGCTGCTTTCCTTGCTGCTTCGCACTCCAGTAGACTTCGGACGTGGAGAATCTCCATGATGTCAGCCAGTGAAATACTGTTCACGACCGGCGCTCCGCCTGCGGACCGTGTGGCAAACCCTTCACTGATTAATTGTCCGATCGCTTCGCGGATAGGCGTGCGAGAAACCCCCAGTATATCCGCAAATTTCTTTTCACTCAGACGTGTTCCCGGTTCCAGCGAACCATCCAGGATCATCGATTTCAGGCGTTGGAAAGTCGAATCACCTAAGGTCTGGAACGTTTCGGCCATGTCATTTCTCCCAATGGAATGGAACTTCGTGATACAATTATACAAATCGCCTTTAAAGATGCACTAATAGGTATACACTAAGTATACAAATACCCACAACCAATGCCGAGGGCTGTATGCAAAACGAAGAATTCGACACCATCATTCGGGGTGGAACCGTCGTCAACGGACAGGGTACCGGAGCCAGAGACATCGGTATCTCCAAAGGCAAGATCACAGCGATCAATACCGATATTTCAGGGAATGCGCCCACAGAAATCGATGCGAAAGGCCTTCTGGTTTTACCAGGTGGGGTGGACACCCATTGTCACATAGAACAGGTTTCGGGTGCCGGATTGTTGAATGCTGACACCTTCGAAACCGCCACGCGATCTGCTGCTTTTGGGGGTACGACGACGGTCGTATCCTTTGCGGCCCAGCACCCAGGCCACCAGATGCGTAAAGTTGTTTCGGACTATGCTGCATTGGCTGAAAAAGGTGCAATGATCGACTATGCGTTCCATATGATCGTGGCAGATACAGGTAACGGCAATCTGACCCACGACATTCCTGAATTGATCGCGCAAGGCCATCGGTCAATCAAGATTTTCACTACCTATGACAAGGTTCGCCAGGACGATAAATCAATTCTCGACATTCTTGATTTGGCAAAGCGCGATGGCGCATTGGTCTGTTTCCACGCCGAAAATGATGGGTTGATCCGCAACATGACGGAAAAACTTTTGGCTGAAGAGAAAACAGCGCCCAAATACCATGCGGAGTCACATCCACGCGAAGCAGAGATCGAAGCCATTGATCGCATGTGCCGTTTTGCCGAATTTACCGGCGCGCGCATCATGATTTTTCACGTATCAACGCGTGAAGGTGCAGAAATCGTGCGGCGTGCCCGCGCCCGAGGCGTCAATGTTCAGGCAGAGACTTGTCCGCACTACCTGTTCATGACTGTTGATATTCTGGAAAGCGAAAACCCTGCTCGTTTCATGTGTTCGCCGCCTCAACGCACGGCTGACGATCAGCATGCCCTATGGGAAGCAATTGCAGACGGAACCATTCAACTCGTGACTTCCGATCATGCCCCATATCGCATGGATGAAACTGGTAAGTTCGCCCATGGGCCCGATGCCCCGTTCAACCGCATTGCGAACGGCATGCCGGGCCTTGAGACCCGGTTGCCATTGATGTTCAATGCGATGGTTAGCGAAGGACGATCCTCTGTTGAGGATTTTGTGCGGCTGACAGCGACGGAGCCGGCCCGCGCCTTTGGATTGTTGGACAAAGGCCAGATTGACATAGGTTTTGATGCCGATATCTGCCTGTGGGACCCCGAACGAACACATACTTTCGCTGCCAATGATCTTCACGACAATGTGGGGTATAATCCATTTGTCGGCACAACGGTCAAAGGCATCCCCGTTACCGTTATGTCTCGTGGTGAAATCACCCTGCGGGATGGCAACTTCAAAGGTATTGCTGGCAAAGGGAAATGGCTGCCAATGTCGGCAGGCTCCGATCACCATTAGAAGCCAGTTCCCTTAGGGAATGCGACCCGAACAGATTGAAAACCGTGCCGTTTAAAGGTTCGCGACAATCAAACCAATTTTAATGTTTGAAGAGACAAGCGATAAGTATCGCCAACAAGCCGGAGGTGGCATAGAACAGGTGAGGGAATCTTATGGCAGCAGAAAATCAATTTACCATTCAGATCGGTACTGCTTTTGACAATGGTCAGGAACTGATCTGGACTTTGAAAAAAGAAGCAACGTCGCACGATGGCGGCCTGATTATTCCGCGACCCCGCAAGTATCGCCGCGAATTGGCTAAAATGGCCCATGCCTATGAAGACACCCCGGCTGGGACAGCAAAGCTACAAGAGTTACTGGGTGTTGAGCTTGGAAGGGGTGCGCAACAGTCCCGTTGTTTTTTAAGCGTCAAGGAGTTGATGCAATCTGGCGAGAATTTCTGCCCCGAGGGCAAGTGGTTTCGGGGGCTGGGCGAACGTGCAGCGCGTTATTGCGGACTTTTTTCACCCTCGCCGCTGCGGATCATGATCAGCCTGCGAAATCCTGCGGCGCTGCTCTCTGATGCATGGTCAAGCGGTAATTATGCAGGCTTTGATGCTGTAGCTCCTGATCCGTTTGATCTGTCATGGGCGGACGTACTTAATGATGTACGTGCGTGTTGTCCTGATGTTCCTGTTATTGCATGGCCTGCCGAAGAATCTCCGTTAATCTGGCATCAGGTGCTACATGCAGCGACCCAGAAACCGTCAGAGGTTCCGCTTGCGGCCGGCATACATCTGGCAGAGCGATTGATGACGGAAGAAGGGGGTCAGCGATTGGCGGCATATCTGGAGCAGCATCAAGATTTGCCACCGGAAAAGCGAAGCCGGGCCGTCGCGCTGTTTCTGGACAAGTTCAAAGTGGAGGATACAGAACAGGACAATCTTTCAATTCCCGGATGGAACCAAGAAAAACAAAGGCTGATGCAAGAACATTATGCGGCTGATCTTGAAAAGGTATCAAAGATTGAAGGAGTAACTTTGTTAACCGCATAGGTATCGGCGTTATCGGGTAGATGGTCAAATCCAGACTGAAGCGGTTAGTTGCGTTACAAAATGGCATTGCTCGACATCCTGCGAATTTGCCCTGTCGCCCCAGAAATCTGCCCTGAACAGATTGCCATCCTAGGCCAAGTTCGTAGAATCCAAAGGATGACGGCAGGAAAGGCCAGTTAACATGAGCGAAGCAAAACTTGCCGTGCGTGCCTTATCTACAGGAAGCCTGGGTGGTTTCACTGTGCTTGATGCGGTCGCGGCAAAGACAGGCAATCTGGTGTTTTTCACCCGCAAGACTGCTGCGGGGGATGTGAAGTCGGCGCAGGGCGGCAAGAAGCTCGGCGCAATAAACGGCGCCCCGATCTTTGAATTCAAAAACGTACCTGACGGCATAGAGGTGGCACAGGCTGAACCGGAATTGTTCGCCGGCCGCAACGTTGCAATCGGGACGCGAAATGGAGAGCCGGTCAGCACGCTCATGGACTGGCTTACCTATCACTACGATTATTTTGGGATGGATGGCGCGGTCATTTTCAACCGGGTAAAGCAAGGACAAGACGCTGATTTTTTGGCAAGTCTGGAATTCGAACTTGGTAAAACTGGGCGACCGATTCAGGTGGTGATAGTCGAATCTGCGCTGCCTTTGGGTCTTGGGGACATGCCCCCGGAACACCATCCTCATTGCATCAGCGAAGCACCGGGACATGATCGGATGGAAGTGCCGCCCGCCGACCCGTGGCTCGCCCCATTGGGCGAAGTATCTATCTATGAAATCGGGCGCGCCCGCTTTCTGGCACAGGCCCGCGCGGTCGCCAATTTGGATCTTTGTGATCTTTTGTACGACCCCGCAGTAGAAAAGGGACCAAAAGGTGCCCCCCGGATCGCAAAGAATCCGTTTGATATGGCCGCACAGACCCCCGGCAAAGTGGTTCATCTGGAAGGTATGCATTGTTATCCTTGGCGGGTGCGCAAGAACATGGAGCCAAGTTTTGGCGATCATAGTTGCATTCAGTTCGACCGGCCAAAAATACGCAACCGTTGGTGCGTCAGCCCGGCAGGATTGACCTCCAGCAATCTGATGAAATATCGCCGTGTCAGTAAGGTTGAAGTCGGGGGAAAGGCACCTTTTTATCGCTGTATGGCGATCCGCCATCCGGTATCGCAATCCAGCAAGATCGTACCTAAAACCAGCCTTGTCGAAGCAGATCAATTGCTGGCGATCTCAAAGAATGTTTTTGGTTTCAAAGCAGTGCGCGCGCCGAATTTAAGCCGTGTTAAACCCCCCAAACAAAACGCCATACGCACCGCGATTGTGACGACGATGAAAAATGAGGGCCCCTTCATTCTGGAATGGATCGCCTATCATCAGGCCATCGGGGTAAAGGACTTTCTTGTTTATACCAATGATTGTGACGATGGCACTGACACCATGTTCGACCTGCTCCAGTCCAAAGGGATTGTTCAACACAGGCAAAACCCATTTCGTGAAATGGACCTAAAGCCGCAGCATGCGGCACTGCAAGCGGCTGAAAACGAAAAGATGATGAAAAAGGCGGACTGGATCATCTGCATGGATGTGGATGAGTTTCTGAACATCAAGGTAGGGGATGGACATCTGCGGGATCTGTACGCCGCGGTAAAAGATGCAAACATGATTTCCTGCACCTGGCGATTGTTTGGGAATTCCGATCTGGATCACTACAAAGAAGACCATACGATCCGCATGCATGTACGATGTGCACCTGAATATTCACCCAAACCACATCAGGCCTGGGGTTTCAAAACGTTGTTTCGCAATGTCGGTTTGTTCAAGAAGTTCGGTGTGCATCGCCCGAAAGGGCTGCGCCCGCAACTTTGGGACCAGATAAACTGGGTCAATGGGTCCGGCGAAGAGATCCCCAAAAACGAATTTCGCAATTCCTGGCGTTCGACCTCGGCGACATATGGATATGACCTGGTTTCATTAAATCATTATGCGGTGCGCAATGCCGAAAGCTTTCTGGTCAAGCGGGACCGCGGGCGCGTCAATCACGTTGATCGAGATCAGGGCGAAGCTTACTGGTTCCGCATGAACAACAACGCCACCGAAGACCTTTCGATCCAGAGCCGCATCCCGATGATGGAACGCAAGTTGAAAAAACTTTTGGCGGATCCTGAAATAGCTGCGCAGCATCAACGTTGCGTCGATGCACATAGAGCAAAAATCGACTCTCTCATGACGATGCCCGCGCAGCAGGATTTTTACAAAGTGCTGACCAGTGCAAGGATGCAGAAGCTGTCGCGGATGCATCATTATTTCGGGGCAAGCGTGTTTCTTGCTGGCCCCCGCAGCGTTCCTGATGACATTATTGAAGGCGAACATCCTGATGACTTCGAGTTTACGGTAGAGCGGACAGAGACCCAACACTGACTCCGGTTACTTAACGTGGCCCCTACCACCAAAAGCGGATGAGATTGTCGTAAGCAGGTGATGCATAAAATGCTCAACAGCATGTTTCGTTTCCTCGATTGTGGTGTTTTTCCTTGAAAACAGACAAAAAAGGTAAACAAAGAAAGCCAAAATAAACCATTGGGCAAGATCGTTGAACAATGGATAAGAAAATGGATTTGAGGACTATGATTACTTTCGAACAGGCAATGAGAGTGCTCGATGATGATGCGATCACTTCGCTGAACATTTCTGCGCTTGATGAAAGCGACATGGTCAATCTGATCTTGCAACGCTCTGAAATCATCCGGGACCAGCATCGTTTCAACCGATATATCAAGGCCTGGACGCAGGGCGATGATGCCCCGATGAAAGAACTGATCGACACCATGGGTGTTGAAACGCTGACCCGCCGTGCAGCGGCTTATATCTATCTGGAATATCTCCAACTTCGCCCGATCTTCGAAAAGAAGAAGCCAAAGAAAATTGCCGATATTGGCTGTGGCTATGCGCTGTTTGATTTGTTTCTGGCAAAGGATTTCGACACGGATCTTGTCCTCATCGATTTGGAGAGTAACGAAAATCGTCATTTCGGTTTCAAATCCGAAGGTGCCGCTTATTCCAATCTCGGGACAGCAAAAAAACTTCTTACCGATAACGGCATTCCCGCGAAGGCGGTCAAGACCGTCAATCCCGAGAAAACAGATGTCGCTACATACAAAAAGCTCGACTATGCGTTCAGTTTCATTTCCTGCGGCTACCATTTTCCCTGGCACACCTATCGGGATTTCTTTTTGAATTCCGTCGCGGATGAGGGGCGGATCATCTTAGACATACGCGCCCATACCCTGGGTGATGCAATGCTTGAGCTATCTGAAATTGGCTATGTGCGTGCAATTGTAAAAGCGGCGAACAACAGTGCTGACCGAATTATGGTCGCCAAGACTCTTTGATCCTGATCAAGCCTTGAATTTGGATGGTAAGTAAATGGCCCTTCCCGATACTCTTGCTGCGCGTTTGATCGAAACTGTGAAAGACAATGATCTTAGCGGAAATTTCGTCATGCTTGGGCGCCAACGCTGGGTCGGCAAACGTCGGAAACGGTCTGCAATGTTGCTGGATGAAGTGCTTGCAAAATATCTACCTGGAACTGCAGAAAAAGATTTGCAGAACACCGACGATGAATATTCCGAAACCTTCTTTCAAAAACTGGGGTTTACCTCGGTAGATTCACTGGATTTTTCAAACTTCGAGAATGCAACAATCATACAGGATCTTAGCGCTGATTTACCGCAAACACTCAACCAACGGTTCGATGTGATTTATGATGGTGGTACTTGTGAGCATATCTTTGATCTGCCGACGGCATATCGCAACATCGACAAAATGCTAAAACCCGGCGGTGTGCTGATTGGGCATTCACCCTGCAACAATTGGGTCAACCATTCCTTTTATCAGATCAACCCAGAGATGGTGTATGGTTTCTGGGAAAAGGCAATGGGCTACGAAGTTCTTCACTGTGATCTTCAGCCGCTGATGCCGATGCATGCCTATAAGGTGGTTGCGACAACCAACCCGAATATAACCGGAAAACGACCACGTTTGTCGGGAAAGCTTTCTGACGGTGGGATCATTCTTAATTATGCTGTGCGTAAGCCTCTCAAGAAGTTGAGTTCAGGAGAGGACGTTTATCAAACGGATTACCAAAACCGTTGGCGTCAAGCCGCCGAATAACGCCTGTGCGGCGAAACGCTATTCAGAAATCTGTTAAACCGATAGCTTCCTTTTCAAGGCATCAAAAATGTTGTGCATACATGCCTATGATCTGAGTCAGCTGTTCACGAGGCAAGGCTTTTTTGCTCACGGTAAACCGTGCCATTTTTCCAACGACTTCCTCTTTTTCAAGATAGTCTTCAAGGACGTGATAGCCTTTTCGTCCCTCGTAATCATCAAAGAGCAAAGTTGTCTTTTTGGTGCAACGTAGCATCGCCGTCAGAGCACAGGCGACACGGAAACGACCATCTACCAAAATCACATCCGGATGCTTGAATTCGGGACTGTCCCAAACCGACAATGGATACAGGCTGTAGCGTTGATAGGCTCTGCTATCTATCGGCGTGCCCCATTTTCCAGTTGGGCCGATATTTACATGCCGCATGTCTGGCATCGAAACGGGTTGCGCTTCGTCAAACCAGCGTTTCATCATTTTTGTCCAGACGCGACTGCTTTCCACCGAGAAAATCGTCTTGTCGGGCATTTCGGAGGCCATAACTGTTGATCCACCACTGCCATATTCCAAGATGACCTTGGCCTTTTCATAATGGCTTCGCACAAAGGCTTCGACTTCACGGGTAAAGGTTAACTTGGGTCGTTCAATCTCATTCATTGTATCTTTCATATGTGCACACTCTTTCTAGTTTTCAGGTTCAGCCGTAATGCCTGACGTTTTGCACGCCTATATCAGACTTCAGGTGATCAATCAGTTCATCCATATCTGGATCCATCTTGAGTGAGGCAGCTTTGCGCAAATGCCAGTCCACCGATCGCTTGTGCAGATCCGCGAGTATCGGGTCGCTTTTCAACTCAGCCGCCAGTTTTCCAGACGCGGCGGCATACCTTGAGATTGACGTATCCACCTCGTCATTAAGGTTGAACTTTTCCCAGTATTTCTTGCCCAGAACATGGTGTGAGTGATTTGCTCTGCCCCGCGCGCGTTTTACCAGGAAACTGTCCATCGAACGCAGGGCGTAATGATTCAGCTGCGCATGGGTAAAAAGCGGCGGATTTTCGGTGCGTACGCCGTCACGTACATAATCCGCACCTCCCGGCAGGACGCGTTTGGTATCCGATACATGTTCGTCAAGCGACACAGGCGAATGCAGCCCCATGCGTTGGAACTTGTACTGATTTGTATAGATTGATTTGACAAACTTACCCGTTGTCGGGCGCTCTTTTTCGTCCCATTCATATTCACCCATGGTGAATTGTTCGGTTACTGGCATATCTTCGATGCCTTCGATCCCATTGGGGCCAAAAATGCGCCAGGGGACAGAAATGACATCCGCATCAGGGCCTGAACCCGCGACAAGAGCCTGAACAGAACCATCGCCCATGTGAATGTTCAGATATTCATCCACATCACAGACAAAAACCCATTTCGCATCGATCACAATATCATATCGGCGCGAAGCCTGACGCAGAGCAGAGCGGTGAATGCCCGCCTGGCGTACGATGGTCGGGTGATGCGTGACCAGACCCAATTCTTGCAGGCGCAGCAAAATCTCGACGGTGGTGTCGGTACAATCGTTGGTACAAACCAGGATGTGATCAAAGCCGAGGGTCTTGTAATGAGCCACCCAATCAATGATGTAGGGGCCTTCGTTTTTCATGGTCGAGACGACCGTATACATCTCACTGCTCATCGCCATGCCTCACATGTGCCGCTACATACGCTTTGTTTCTTATTTGCAAGCAATATATCCACGCGCCATAATCACGCAAGCATCATGGCCACGCCCAGCAAGTTTCGACGTCATTGGTAATCTAGTGGTACCCAAACACGACGCAAAAACCTATGGTTGGGATAAATGAGGCGCAAATGGCAAAGTCCGGCGCACGGATGAGGAGCAGGAAATGACACGCATACGCGAGGTCGGTACGCTATGGATTGGCGGCCCCCTGAGTTGGATGGAACAACTTTGTCTCAAGTCTTTTGTAGATAAGGGCCAGCAGATCACCCTGTTCAGCTATGAAGACATTCCAAATGTGCCGAAGGGTGTCATTCGCCGGGATGGTCGCGAAATCATCGACACCGATGATTTCATCAAATACGAGAAAAAGGATTCATTTGCGCTTTTTGCTGACTGGTTTCGTCTGCATATGATCCAGCAGTGTCCCGGCATGATCTGGATCGACACAGACGTCTATTGTCATCGCCCGATGGAATATGACAGCGATTATGTATTTGGTTTTGAACTTCCCGGTGAACATCGTGTGAACAACGCCGTCCTAGGTATGCCTGCCAACAGTGAAATGCTAAGACAAATGATCGCGTTTACGGACGATCGCTTTTCGATTGCCTCGTTCCTCCCCCGCAAACGCCAGGAAAAGATGCGGCAGATGGCTGCAAAGGGCAAACCGGTGCATGTCAGCGAACAACCCTGGGGAGTCTGGGGACCGATGATGGTGACACATTTTGTGCACGATCTGAAACTCCAAGAGCAGGTACAGCCTCTTGATGCTTTTTATCCCATCACATTTCGCGAACGTTTCAAGTTCATGCGCCGTGCCAGCAAGGTAGAAGAGTTGATCACCGAAAAAACCACGGCTCTTCATCTTTGGGCATCGAACAAACGCCAACTGGGCAATATCCACGATGGTTTGCCGCCAAGCGGTAGCTATCTGGAATTGCTGGTCAAAAAACACGACATCAATCCCCATCTTGCGCCGATAAAAAGCCGCGGGAAATCAACCTTTGATGGCGCCTTGATAGATCATGTGGATCTGGAAGACGTCAGCGCGGTTGCCGATCTAACCGGACAGGGGCGCGCATTTACACTGGCTTTGCATCACAAATTCGACTGCGACATTCATCTGGTCAACACCAACCGCGCAGGCGAGTTCAATGACACTGACGAGGATTGGCTGGCGGATTATGTCACCTTTCTGACCGAGCACGAGGTTGACGAAGACTGCATCAAGATTATCCGCGACAAAAGCAAGCTCAAGCCGGTGGATGTAATTTGTAATCTCAGCGGCTTTGGCGACCGTTACAAGGTGCCAGCGCTCAAGATCTTTCTCGATAAGATGATGCATTCGGACAGCCGCGTTTTTATGGATATTCGCAAAGGCTCGGGGGCTTTTCCCCTAATCCGCGCCTATGGAACCAACACCCATCTTTCCGACCGCGAGGAAGACGGAAAGACTGTTGCACGCATCCGTTTGGAACCAAAGCCACCCGAACCTCTATCCGAAGCTGAAGAAGACTGGAGCAATCTGGCAGGAGAACTGGCTGGAAAGGAAGGCTGGTATCGCCCCGGCACCAACGGTCACAGCTTTCTTTATATGCCGCGTTGTCCCGACACATTGGTTGTCACATTTGACAACCTCGACATTGCGATGACCAAACGTGACGACCGCCGACCTTGGGGCTATAGCTTTATCAAGGAACAAGGCTGGTCCATGCTTGGTGTTCTTGCAGGTGGTTGGACCTGGTATCGAGAACCCTGGGTGTATGACCAATTTGACCAGCTAAAAAAAGAAGGCTTTTTCAAGCAATTCAAACGGGTGGTATTTTACGGCGCTTCGATGGGGGGTTATGCCGCCTGCGCTTTCTCTCCTGCCGCACCCGGATGCGACGTGATTGCGGTCTCACCACAAAGCACCGTGGACAAGGAGGTCGTCCCGTGGGAAAGCCGCTACAAGGTTGTCTGGGATCGTGATTTTACCGGTAAATACGGCGATGCGGCCAAGGTCAGTGAAGCTGCACATCGCGTTTCGATCCTGTATGATCCCTATGAACCTCTGGATGCAAGACATGCGGCGCGTTTCACAGGGGATAACGTTCAGCATTTGCGCGCACCGCTCTTAGGGCACCGTCTGGGGTCTTCGCTGAATCAGATGGGAATTCTTAGTCCGATCATTCTTGGGGCGCTGAGCGGGACCTTGACCTCTAAAAGCTATTATCAATTGTTGCGTGCACGCAGGGACAGCCCGCGGTATCAACGCGAGTTGTTCAAACGCGCCATCGCCAAGGGCCATACCGACCTCGCAAAATCCCTGGGGGCGCATATCGTGCAAAAAAACCCAAATCGCGCGATTTCCAAAGGACTAAAGGAATTGAGTTAGGCGCAGGCAAATACCGCTTTGAATCGCACGGTTGCACAGGTTTCATTCATTGATCTGCGTCATACCATCTGGGACGTAAGCGCGCGTTCGAGACATGGACAAGATGGCGTTGCATTGCAGAGGCTGCCGAATGCGGGTTCTGGCTGGCGATGGCAATGCAGATCTCGTCATGTTGTGCCGAGGTTTCTGCCAGAACCATGGGCGAATAGCTTTCAGCGCGCACATTGGTCCATACCGCCTCCCGCCGAACGGCCCGAATTTCTTCGAAGATCGACAGGAACAGCGGATTAGCTGCCATTTTTGCAATCTTGTAGTGAAAAATGTCATCAGCACGTTCATAGGCTTCGGCGGAAGGGCGTGATTTGGTCGCCGCGCAAAAACTTTCCAGTTGGTGCAGGTCTTTGGTTGTCGCGCGTTCTGCTGCAAGGGCGGCAAGCGCAGGTTCGATCTCCAGGCGCACTTCCATGACATCATGCGGTGTGACTGCTGCTGCCAGGCTGCGCACGCGAGGCGCATGTGTCAAAGGCGGGGGAAGGACAAAGGTGCCCTGCCCCTGTCTGCGAAAAATGTCCCCATCTTTTTCCATTTGATCCAACGCACGGCGCAATCTGGCACGGGAAACATCCATCTTGCTTGCGAGGTCACGTTCGCCGATCAGGCGGCCATCGCGAAGAAAGGCTTCGGAGGCCAATCCTTCGCGCAGGCTTTTCAGTAGCTCAAGATCTTTTTCGTCACCGCTCAATTTAGTACTCATAAAATGTCCCATAACATGCGAAGGGACGTTATCAGCAAAAAACTCCCGAATGCCAACCGCAATGCTCGGCGGGGTATGGCATGAGCCAGCCGGGCACCAAGCGGAGCCATCGTGACCGTCAAGGGGATGATCGCAACCACAGCGACCAGATTTACATAGCCGATCGAATAGGGCAATCGTCCTGGCACGCCGAGACCTGTAAAAACATATCCGGCGGCCCCGGGGATCGCGATAACCAATCCAATGACAGAAGCTGTCCCGACAGCGCGGCGAATATCATAACCCAAAAAGCTCAACATCGGGACACAGACCGTGCCGCCGCCGATGCCCATCATCGCGGAAACGATGCCAGCGGCACCTCCCAGGCTGAACCAGACAGCGCCAGGAAACTGGCGCGGGGCCTCTCTGGGTGCCGGGTTGCGCATGATCATATCCATCGCAACGGCAAAGGCGGTCAATGCAAAAACCCCCAGCATCAGTTGCCCAGAGACGAAGCCACCCAGCAAACTGCCAATGACCACCCCGATCGCAATTGACGGCGCCCAATACCGCAGAATCTGAAAATCAATGGCGCCGCGCTTGTGATGAGCCCGTGCTGACGACAAGGATGTAAAGATAATAGTAGCAAGTGACGTACCGACGGCGATGCGTATTGTCAGATCCGGTTCCATGCCTGTCAGTGACAGTGCAAAATACAAGGCAGGCACGATGACAATACCGCCGCCCACGCCGAGAAGCCCTGCAAGCAATCCACCAAACACGCCAGCACCGGCTGAAACCAAAATCAACATCATGGGATCGCTCAAGACCTACACCCCTTTCTGTCAGCGCGACGCGCAAGGCTCATGCAAAGGGTTCCGGTGCATGGCTTGCTGAAGCCCGGCCTTCGGCCTTACGGCGCGCATCGGCAGCGGCGATTCTGGCATCCAGATCATCGCGATCTGGCAATCCGCTAAACGCAGCACTGGTCGGCAGATCGTCCGCGATCAGCAAATAACGTTCGCGGGCAACCGCCAACAACCGGCGCAATTCGCCCAAGGGATCAGCATGATCGTCGGCACGAATATCAAGCCACGCATAATCTTCACCTCGGTGAATGACCATGCCGGCGGATTGACGGCCACGTTTGTCTCCTCCCGCTGTTTCACCTGCTTCAAGTGCGGTCAGCATGCGGCTTTCAAACGGTTCGTTGTTAGCCTGGCGGAAGGCATTTGCCATTGCGGTTATCACTTGAGGCCCCGCAAGCATGTTTCCGGCAACCGAAAACCTATCACCGATCTCGTGACCGGCCCAGTCGATGCAATCGCGCCCGGTGTGGGCAGCGAAACCTCCTTCTGGATCAATCATGTGGCATTGTCGCGATGCCTGTCCGCTATCGCGGCTCAGGAACCCATCCAACACCGACTGAGCGGATTTTCCTGCTTGCATCTGCGCCAGACCTTGCGTTCCCCAAAGCGGATTTACCCATGCTTGCGAGGCGACAGCATGGGTTGCACTAACATGTGGCACCATTGCCCCCACCGCGAAGAAGCGGCTGGCAACGGCGATCCCGACTGCACCGGTTTCGGGGTCTTTGGCAACGATCGAATAGGTCATCTACACTACTCCTTTTCCCTTTAACGTCCCATCGCGTAGGCTTGCATCAAGCGCGGTGTTGCCCCTGCCCGCAAGCTGCCATCTGCATCGCGGATTGCGGCTGTCAGGCGTCCAACAGTCATCGGTTCTGCTATCACCAGCTTGTGTCCACGTTGGCGCAAGGCCTCGATTTCATCCGCACCAAATGAGGGTTCTATGGTCACTTCTCCGGGGCGTGCAGCGCGCGGGTAGAAACTGCTTTGGAAATGTTCGGAATGGAACAATGGCGCATCCAGACCTTGCTGTAAGCCATAGCCATGGTGAACAAAGCGCAGGAACCAGATTAATTGCCATTGGTCTTGCTGATCGCCACCTGGCGTTCCGAATGCTATCCGCTGCCCGTCTTTTTCGGCAATCGTTGGCGTTAGGGTTGTGCGTGGGCGCGCGCCGGGTTTCAGCGAGGTCGGCAATCCATCTTCCAACCAGAACATCTGAGCACGGCTGCCAAGCGCAAACCCAAGCGACGGGATAACCGGATTCGATTGCAGCCACCCACCCGAAGGTGTCGCTGCAACCATATTGCCCCAACGGTCAATTACATCGATATGTACAGTATCCCCGCGTTTCTCGGAGAGGTGAGACATTGTCGGCTCTCCGGCACTCACGCCACTGGCAACCGAAAAATTTCTGGCGGCACGTGAAATCGCACCATCTGCTAGATGTTCAAAGCCTGCAATGCGACCTGGCCTTTGTTCCTGACTGGCTGTGTCTGAAATCAGCTTTCGCCGCTCTGCCGCATAGTCTTCGGACAAAAGTTGCGCCATCGGCACTTCAAAGAAATCCGGGTCACCGTAATAGGCTTCTCGATCAGCATAGGCCAGTTTCATGGCTTCGACGACAGTGTGCACAAATTCAGACCCAAGCGGATCCATTGAGGCAAGATCGAATCCTTCCAACAGCTTAAGCGCTTGCAACAGTACCGGTCCCTGCGACCAGCTCTGGGTTTTTGAGATAGTCCAGCCATGATAGGTCGCTGTCAGGGGCACTTCCCAGGTTGCGCGCCAATTCGCCATATCGGCACGTTCCAGAACAGCGCCATGTGCGGATTCTGATACATCCATAACCTCACGATCTTTGAGATAATCAAAAATGCCATCGGCTACGAACCCTTCACGCCACATTGTGCGTGCAGCCTCAATTTGCGCAATACGATCACCGGCGGCGGCACCGTCATCAACCAGACGCTGATAGGTTTTCGCCAGAACCGGGTTGCGAAACAAGGCCCAAGGCTCGGGTGATTTATCGTCCGGTGCCCATGTTTCTGCGCTGGTTGGCCAGTGTTCTTTGAAGTACTCTTTCAAACTTTCGATTGTTGCGGCGACCCGTGGCAATACCGGATGCCCGTCGCGGGCGTAGGAAATCGCAGGTTCCATGACCGTCTGCAGGTCCAACAAACCATGGTCACGCAACATCAACATCCAGCCGTCAAAAGCACCCGGCACGACAACCGACAGAAAACCGGACCCGGGCACAAGTTCGAGTCCCTGGGCACGATAGTGATCTATCGTCGCGCGGGCCGGTGCGATCCCCTGGGCACATAACACCCGCGTTTCCCCCGTTTTTGCCAGATGCACAATTGCAGGCAAATCGCCAGCAGGTCCGTTCAAATGTGGTTCGACAACCTGAAGTGTCAAACCACAAGCAACTGCCGCGTCAAACGCATTCCCGCCAAGTTCCAGCATCCGCATGCCTGCCGCTGATGCAATCCAATGTGTCGACGTGACAACTCCGAAATTGCCCCGAATGTCGGGGCGCGTTGTGAACATGTCCATGATTTCTCCTGTTAGTCAGAGCGCGGATCAAGCGCGTCGCGCAGACCGTCACCCAGTAAATTGAATCCCAAAACAACGATGAAAATCGCTATGCCAGGCCAGAGCGCCATCCAGGGCGCCTGGCTAAGAAAGTTTTTCGCTGTGTTCAGCATTGAACCCCAGGACGGGGATGGCGGCTGTTGGCCGAGGCCTAGAAAGCTGAGAGAGGCTTCGGCAATGATGGCGGTTGCGACGGTCAAGGTTGCTTGAACCAGGATCGGCGGTAACACATTGGGTAGAACATAGCGCCGCAATATCTTGGGCGTTGACAGGCCTACGGCCCGCGCGCTCTCAACGTAATCCTCGGCCGCAACGGTCAACACCTGACCGCGGGTGATCCGGATGAAAACCGGCATCGCTGCGATACCAATAGCCAACATGGCATTTGTGAGCGAGGGGCCCAGAAAGGCCGCAAGCGCGATGGCGAGGATCAGGAAGGGCATGGCCAGCAAAGCCTCCGTGCAGCGAGAAATAACTGCGTCCGTCCATCCCCCGAAATAGCCGGCAAGAATACCAAGTGGCACACCAAGAATGACGGCAATTGCAACAGAGACCACCCCAGCAAGCAGGGAGGCGCGCGCGCCCCAGATCATGCGGGACAGGAGGTCACGCCCGATTTCATCTGTGCCCAACCAATGTGCGAATGAGGGTGACTTGCGAACGGCACCCCAATCTGTCGCAACTGGATCCTGAAGCGGCAGCACAGGCGCAAGAACCGCGAGGATCACAAAAAACGCGACCATGAACGCGCCGGCTTTGCCAATCGAATGGGACCGGAACTTGCGCCAGGCACGGCTCTCGGACGGGCGGTCCAAAACGGTGTCAGCGACCGCCGTATCAGTCGTCGGAATATTGGTCATCAGTTCTTCCTCAGGCGCGGATTCAGTAGCATGTAAGCCATATCAGCGAGGAGATTCATCAGGATGAAGCCGAAGGCAGTGACCAATACGACCCCCTGCACCACTGCATAGTCACGATTGAAAACCGCATCGACGATCAGCTTCCCAAATCCAGGGATGGTGAAAATTTGCTCGGTCAAAACAGCGCCCGCAACCAGTTCGCCGAACAAAAGGGCGAGGAGCGTAACAATCGGAGTAAGCGCATTGCGAAACGCATGTTTCAAGACGACCCGACGTTCGATCAATCCTTTTGCCCGCGCCGTACGCACATAATCCTGGCGCAATACCTCAAGCATGGCTGAGCGCGTATGTCGCATCAATGCAGCAGCCAGGCCCGTCCCCAATACAAAGGCAGGCATCAGCATTGTGCGCAGTGACTGCCCGAGGTCTTCGGTCGGTGGTACATAGCCACTGGCTGGCAAAAGCTGCCAATGCACCGAAACCAACAGGATCATCATGATGCCAAGCCAGAAATTAGGGATTGATAACCCTGACAGGGCAACGACATTTGCCGCAAAATCCGTCTTTGTACCTTTTTTGACGGCGGAAATGATCCCCATCGGGATCCCGATCAATGTAGCAAAGAACATGGACATCGCGGCCAATTGCAACGTGACCGGCAATTTTTGCCCGATCAGTTTCGCAATCGGCTCGCCTGTGCGAATAGAATTGCCAAAATCTCCCTGAAGAACGCCCGTAATCCATGTCCAGTATTGAACAAACAACGGATCATTCAGACGATATTTAGCGCGCAAGCGTGCAAGAGTTTCAGGATCGCGGTCTTCTCCGGCCATTGCAAGCACCGGATCTCCGGGCAACAGTTTTTGCAGCATGAAAACGAAGATCGAAATCAGGATGATCGTCGGGATCGCCACCAAAAGGCGGCGCAGGAAAAAGCGGAGCATGGGTTCTGTCTTTCAAAAGCCCCGCGCCGGTCCGGCGCGGGGAAGAGTTGAACCGCGTGGTAGTTGCGGTTCGGGGGAGTTAGTCCGCCACGCTCACGCCTTCGAGACGCAGCATCCCGTCTGGATAAAGTGTCAAACCCTGCACTTTATCGTCGATGCCATAGAGCCAGGCGAGGTGGTAGAGATACAGCAGAGGGCGGTCTTCGGAATAGATCGCGGCTGCTTTCTGATATAATTCAACGCGTTTTGCCGGGTCGGAAACGGTCCGCGCCTCGTTCAGCAAGGAGTCGATTTCTGCGTTGGAATATTGCCCATCGTTGAAACCGGCACCGGTTGTCACAAACTGGTGGATGTTTCCATCCGGATCAATACGACCGGACCAGCCCTGTTGACTGATCTGGAAATCACCCACATCCGCATCGTTCAGCAAGGTCGCAAATTCCTTTGCGATGATTTCAACCTCGAATCCGGCCTCTGCGACCATTGACTGAATCACCTGAACAAGCTGCATCGTCACAGGTGTATTCGGCACCTGAATTTTCACCTTCAACGGCACCGCGACTCCGGCTTCGGCCAGCAATGCCTTGGCGGCTTCAATGTCACGCTCGACGGGTGGAAAATCTGGGTTGTAGTACGGGCTGGAAGGTGAAAATGGCTGGCTGGCCGGTTGGAACAAACCGTCAAACACAACCTGACTGATGGCGGCCCTATCCAAAGCCAGATCAAATGCCTTGCGAACTTTTGCATCCTGTCCCAAGGGGGTCTGCGCCATTTCACCGTTGGCGAGGTTAAAGGTCAATCCCTGGTAACCAAGGCCGGTGATATTGGCAAAACTGATCCCTTTGGCGTTTCGCACCGCTTCGGCATCGGTTGCCGCCAATTGGTTGACGATATCAATATCGCCGGATTGTAGGTTTGCCAAACGCACGGTGCTGTCAGGAATAATCGTATAGGTGACACCGTCCAGATCAATTGCATCTGCGTTCCAGTAGTCTTCGTACTTTTCAAGAACGATCTTGTCCTGCGCCACGCGTTCAACATATTTGAACGGGCCCGAACATACCGGCGCATTTGAAAATTCCGGCGACAGCGCGCTGGGTGCCATCATCATTCCGGAGCGGTCGGCCAACTGGGCAATCAAGGGGGCGTCAGGTGCGCTCAGGTTGAACCGGACGGTCAGATCGTCAACAACATCGATGGTTTCGATGCTTGTCAGTTCAGACTTTCGCACGCTTTCGTCAAAGGTTTTTGACCGCTCGATATTTGCTTTTACCGCTTCTGCATCAAAAGGGGTACCATCATGGAATGTCACGCCTTCGCGCAGCGTCAGAGTCATTGTCTTGCCGTCATCAGAAGTCGTCGAGGCCGTTGCTAATTGTGGGACGATCTCCAGTTCCGGGGTGATATCGAACAGCTTGTCGCAGAGCGAGGTAAAGACGATCCGGCCAACAAATGTGCGCGATTTGTCAGGGTCAAGCGCATCAGGGTCGCTTTCCAGACCGATGCGCAGATTGCCCGCCTGTGCGCTGAACGCTGTCGCGCCCAGCAATGCGGCTAAAAGAAGTGTTTTTTTCATTGATATTCTCCTTGTTGGGTCTTGTTTTCTTTTCTTGCGTTGACCGCCCCGCGGAACAGGGCGAAACGCCTTTTCGCCGCCTCCGGCAACGCTTGGGTCTCTGATCCATAGTCGGAAACAGGGATTTCTTTGTGGAAGTGGCAGGCAACCTCACGACCGTCCTTGGTGGTTTCAAGTAAGGGTATCTTCTCGGCGCAGATTGCTTTTGCGAATGCGCAGCGTGTTCTGAACCGGCAACCGGATGGCGGATTGATCGGGGAAGGGATCTCGCCTTCCAGCAGGATCGGATTGCGATTGGCATCAATCCTGGCTTCCGGTACCGCACTCATCAGCGCCTGGGTATACGGGTGTCGCGGGTTTGCCGTGATCGCATCGGCATCTCCAATTTCAACGATCCGGCCCAGATACATCACGGCAATCCGGTCACTCATATGCCGCACAACCGCCAGATCATGCGCGACAATAATCAGCGTCAGGCCGAACTCCGTCTTCAGATCAGCCAATAAGTTGATAACCTGTGCCTGTACGCTCACATCCAGTGCCGAGACAGGCTCGTCCCCGATCAGGATTTCAGGCTTGGCAGCCAAGGCACGGGCAATTCCAATCCGCTGTCTTTGTCCACCAGAAAACTCATGCGGATAACGATCCATATGCGCGGCCCGCAGGCCCACCTGACGCAGAAGCTGTGCCGTTTCCGCACGACGCTGTTTCGCGTTCAGGTCTGGTCGATGTACTTCCATCGGCTCGGCAATCAAGGCACCCACTGACATGCGCGGATTGAGCGAGGAAAACGGGTCCTGAAAGATGAACTGGATCTTGCTGCGCAGATCGCGCAACCCGCGCCCTTTCAAGGCGCCAACAGAGGTTCCTTGAACAAGAACATCACCCGAGGTCGGCGCAATCAAGCGCGACAGCGTGCGCGCCAATGTCGACTTTCCACACCCGGATTCTCCGACGATTGCAAAGGTCTCGCCGCGCTGTACTTCAAACGAAACTCCGCTGACCGCGTAGACCTTCTTCCCTTTGCCCAGCATACCACCGCCGGCATCGAATTCCTTAACAAGATCAATCGCCTCTACTATCGCAGTCATGCGGCTGACTCTTTCATGTTTTCGATCGGAGCATGGTGACAGCGCACAAAATGCGACCCCTCCATAAGTTGCACAGGCGGATCAGTTTGGCAGATTTCGGTTGCAAAGGGGCACCGGCCAGCAAAGCGGCAACCCTTGCCTAGTGAACCAGGCAATGGCACGCGGCCGGGAATAACGGTCAATCGTTCCCGCGGGCCGGAAATCGGTGGAACAGAAGCAATCAGTCCAATCGTATAAGGATGCTGTGGGTCATTAAAGATCGCCTCCGCGCTTGCGTGCTCGACCACTTCACCGGCATACATGACCGCCACGCGGGTCGCGACCTGGGCAACAACGCCAAGGTCGTGGGTGATCAGGATGATCCCCATATTCAGCGTTTTCTGCATATCGTTCATCAATTTCAGAATCTGCGATTGCACCGTCACATCCAGCGCAGTCGTAGGTTCGTCCGCGATGACCAAGGATGGGTTATTCACCAACGCCATTGCAATCATTACCCGCTGGCGCATGCCACCTGAAAGTTGGTGAGGGTAGTCGTTCATTCGTGATTTGGCATCTGGTATGCCGACACGTTCCAACATCTCCAGCGCCCGCTCGCGACCACCGGCACCGTGATGGCATTGCCATGCTTCGCTGATCTGATCGCCAATTCGGAATGACGGATTCAAAGATGTCATTGGCTCTTGGAAAATCATTGACAGACGTCCACCGCGCATCTGCTGCAGTTTTTTCTGATCCTGGAACCTAAGGCTTTGCCCTTCAAAGCTCAGCTCGCCTTTTACCCGGCGCGAGAGGCTTGGTGCCAGCAGTCCCATCAACGACAAGGCTGTAAGACTTTTGCCACAGCCAGATTCCCCGACGATGCACAGGGTTTCGCCTTTGTTAAGGTCAAAATTGACGTCTCGAAGGAAGTCCGGGCCTTTCTCCGAAAAGGATAATCCGAGGCCCTTCACGGACAACAAATTGGACATACTGTGTGACACGACACCCTCGTTTTGAACCAATTCGGTATTGGTTGCAGATTTGGTTTTCACTGTCAACAGAATGATTTTCAGCCTCTGCTATGCGTCCATCAGATCAATTTCTCACGCCGCAACGTGATGGATTGATCGTTCCGCGACCGCCGAAAAAACCGGTCGTTGCTGCAGGTCGTTCATGGCGCAGGTCAGGCCCCGGACCACCGGGCAAGCCTGAAATTTGTCACAATGTTACGTTGACAAATAGGCGCTTCCGCTTAATCTGAACTCAAATACTGACCTTTGTCAGATGGCATTCGCGCCCTGTATCCTCCCTTTTTAGGGCCATGATGCAGGGCGTTTTTGTTTTGGGAGGAACAAATGAAGCTGGCGCGAAAACCCTTGAAATTGGGCATCTTATATTCCCAAAGCGGCAGCTATGGACGGCTTTCGCGTGCAAGCAGACGTGGCGCATTACGCGCCATCGAAGCGGTAAATGAAGACGATTCGTTTGGATTTACTTTTGACGCGATTGAACGGGATCCCGAAGGCAACATCGATCTTTATGCGCCACTTTGCACTGAAATTCTGGCGGAAGGATCTGTCTCTCATGTCATTGGCTGCGTCACCAGCTGGAGCCGCAAAGAAGTCATTCCTGTGCTGGAAAAATTTGGGGCAACGTTGTGGTATAGTCTGCCATACGAAGGTTTCGAAGCCTCCGATCACGTAGTCTATACACACGCCTGCCCCAATCAACACTTGCTTCCCTTGTTAAGCTGGATCCTGCCGCGCTTTGGCGATCGTGGGTATCTGGCGGGCTCAAATTATATCTGGGGCTGGGAACTCAACCGGGTTGCTCGCGAACTTATTCAAGAAGCAGGTGGTGAGATTCTGGGGGAACGCCACCTTGCTTTGAATGACACCGATGTTGATCGCCTGATCGAGGAAATCAGCGCGACACGGCCAAATTTCGTTCTCAATTCACTGGTAGGGGAATCCTCGTATGCATTTCTCAAGGCATTTGCCGCGCTGGCAAAACGGGACAGCTATTTCACACCCGAAAGCTGCCCCATCCTTTCATGCAACCTCACCGAAAGCGAGTTCCCGAAAATCGGCGATGCCGCAGAAGGTTTGATTTCGACAGGGCCTTACTTTCATGGAGCCAAGGGCTGGCCTTGCCAGGGAAAGCGAGAATTTGAATCTTCGCTCGAAGCTGCCTCATGGGCCGCAGTGATGGAGCTTTCGCTGCTACTGCGCGCCAATCCCGGTTTTGAACATGCCCCCATTTCCGAACTGCTTAAGGTGAACAGGCAGCGCACCATGATCGATACGGAAACCCATCATACCGCCCTGCCCGTCTTGGTGGCGCAGGTCAAAGATCGTTCGTTTCACGTCCTTGAACAATGGGAAGACATTCCAGCAGATCCTTACCTGTCTTACTCCGAGCGGCGCACGGGCGTCCGTCAACCTAGCCTGCGGGTCGTAAAATGAAGGTTCGCCTGCATATCCCGGACCTCAGTAAATTGCGGGTCGCGATCCTGCACCGTCCGCACACGACGGTTCAATCTCTGCGCCGCCAATGCAAACCCATCGGTTTGGAGGCTTTCGACTGCTGGCCTGAATTGCCACCCAAGGCACTGGCAGCAGATTTTGTCTTTTTTGATGCTGATATGGGGTATGATGCTCAGTTTCCATGGAAATCGGGCGAGGCACCGATGCCGATGATCGCGCTTATCGGGTCAGAAGCACCGGGACGGATCGAATGGTCCCTGTCGCAGGGCGCCGATGCACAAATCCTGAAACCCGTCGGGGACGGAGGGGTGTTTAGCGCCCTCTTGATTGCGCGCCGCGCTTTCGAAGTCCGCCAAACCATGCGCAATGAAATAAATGTCCTGAGGGGGCGTTTGTCCCAGCGACAGACCGTTGTCCAGGCAGTGACCCTGCTCGCTGCAACGGGCCGAAGTGAAGACGAAGCATATGCTCTGTTACGCCACCTCGCCATGTCACGGCGCGAAACCATCGAAGAAGCCGCTCATCGACTTGTTCACGATGCCCAGAATGAAGGAGGGCTTCATGGCCAATTCAACGAGTATTGATCCAATCGTCACCGCAAGAAAAGAACCCGGGATTCTGGTTCAAATCGCACGGCGGAAACTTGCTTTATTTGGCTTGTTTCTGGTCTTGCTAACGGTCTTTGCGGCGGTCTTTGCCCCCTGGCTCACTTCGTTCGAGCCAAACGAGCAAATGTTTGATGGTCTGTCCATTCACGGCGCACCGATGCCGCCGGGAGGCGCATTTCTACTTGGCACTGACCTGCTTGGCCGCGACCTGCTTACGCGTATTCTATATGGCGCACGCACATCTCTTATCATTGGTGTCGCGGCCAACGGCCTAGCCCTGCTGATCGGTACCATCGTCGGGGTAACCGCCGGTTATTTTCGCGGCTGGATCGGCAGTGTGTTGATGCGCTTGACCGACCTGATGATGGCCTTTCCTGCCTTGCTCTTGGCCATCTGTCTGGCGGCGATATTTCAACCGTCGCTCTGGATCGTCGCATTGGTCATTGCGATCGTCTATTGGGTTCAAACCGCGCGGGTACTCTATGCAGAAACCGCCTCTCTGGCTGAACGCGAATTTATTGCCGCTGAACGCACACTGGGTGCAAGCCATATCCGCATTCTGGTGAAACACATCCTTCCGCACCTGGTTCCTACCATCATAGTTTGGGGCACTCTCGGCATTTCCACCACCGTTCTGCTTGAAGCAACCCTGAGCTTTCTTGGTGTTGGCGTCCAACCCCCGACACCCAGCTGGGGCAATATCATATTCGAAAACCAGACATACTTTCAGGCGGCGCCATGGTTGGTTTTCTTTCCCGGTCTTGCAATCGTTACGCTCGCCCTTGCCTTCAACCTTGTCGGAGATGCCCTGCGCGAAATTCTCGATCCGACCCAGCGGGGGCGTGACTGATGATTGGTTTCTTTCTTCGCCGGGTCATACAATCCCTGCTGATCTTGCTTGGTGTCTCCCTCATAACCTTTGTGCTGCTGTATTGGCTGCCGGCAGACCCGGTACGCCAGATCGCAGGACGCTCAGCCACCGCACAAACCGTCGAAAACATTCGCCAACAGCTTGGACTCGATCAACCGCTTTGGGTGCAATACTGGCGCTATCTGACCGGGCTGGTTCAGGGCGATCTGGGGCGTTCCTATCTCCAGAAAACCGAGGTCAGCACCTTGATCGCATCGCGCCTCCCTGCATCTCTTCTGCTGATGGCTGGAGCCATTTTTGCCGAACTCCTGATCGGATTGAGCATGGGTGTCATCGCTGCCTTGCGCCGCGGTACTGCGACCGACCAATCCTTGATGATCGTTTCGTTCATCGGCGTTTCGGCCCCACAGTTCGTTGTCGGCCTGTTATTGCTTTACGTTTTCGCGGTTCAGTTGGGTTGGTTCCCGATTGGCGGATATGGCACCTTTGCACATCTGGTACTGCCCTCCATGACCCTCGGGATTTTAGGGTCGGGGTGGTACAGCCGAATGATGCGTTCTTCCATGATTGAGGTTCTGCGGCAGGACTATGTACGCACGGCACGCGCCAAAGGACTGACCCGTCTGCGCGTCATTTTTCGCCATGCGTTACCCAATGCAATTCTGCCCATCATCGCGATGATCGGTATCGACATCGGCATCTTCATGGGCGGGATCGTAGTCGTCGAAAGTGTCTTTGGCTGGCCCGGCATTGGGCAGCTTGCATGGCAGGCGATTCAACGTGTCGACATTCCCATCATCATGGGAGTGACCCTTGTATCGGCGGCCGCGATCGTCATCGGCAATCTGCTTGCCGATCTCATCAGCCTGCTGGTCGATCCCCGTATCCGCACAAGATGAAAACAAAACAACAAAAACCTAACAATTCACTGCAACTGGAGGAAACTATGAAGAATTTAATTGCAACAACCGCGATGGCAATTTGTCTTGCGCTGCCAGCGGGTGCCGATGGCTATAAGCCTGATCCGAATGCCCAGTCAGGCGGCAATATTGTCATTACCTATAAGGATGATGTTGCCACCCTTGATCCTGCCATCGGTTATGATTGGCAAAATTGGTCCATGATCAAATCGATCTTTGACGGGCTGATGGATTATACCCCCGGAACAACCGATCTCCGTCCGGGTCTGGCAGAAAGCTACACCATTTCGGACGATGGCAAGGTCTTTACCTTCAAATTGCGAAGCGGTGTGAAATTCCATAATGGCCGCGAAATGACTGCAGAAGATGTGGTTTACTCCCTGAACCGTGTCACCAATCCTGCCACACAAAGCCCCGGTGCCGGATTTTTCTGGTCCATCAAAGGCTTTGACGAGGTGGCAAGCGGTGAGGCTGAAACGCTCGAAGGTGTGACGATCACTGATCCAACAACGGTGCAGATCGAACTGAGCCGCCCGGATGCTACATTCTTGCATGTCATGGCGTTGAACTTTGCGTCGGTTGTCCCACGCGAAGCCGTCGAAGCAGCCGGTGATGACTTTGGTAAAAAGCCCGTAGGTACCGGTGCCTTTTCCCTCGCCGATTGGACCATCGGTCAGCGCCTGGTTTTTGCCAAGAACAAGGATTACTGGCGCAATGGCGTCCCTTATCTTGACCAGATTACATTTGAAGTAGGTCAGGAACCAATTGTTGCATTGCTGCGTCTGCAGAACGGAGAAGTCGACGTGCCAGGTGATGGCATTCCACCTGCAAAGTTCCAGGAAGTGATGAACGATCCCGCTCAGGCGGAACGTGTTGTTGAAGGCGGCCAGCTGCACACGGGATATATCACACTGAATACACAGATACCGCCCTTTGATAACGCTGATGTCCGCAGAGCTGTCAATATGGCAATCAACAAGGAACGGATCATCCAGATCATCAACGGACGGGCCATCCCAGCAACACAACCTCTGCCACCGACCATGCCCGGTTATACGAAGGACTACAAAGGTTATGCCTTTGATCAGGCGGCCGCAAAGGCAATGCTTGCAGATGCCGGTTTTGCTGACGGATTTGAGACCGAACTTTATGTGATGAATACGGATCCAAACCCACGCATTGCACAGGCAATTCAACAGGATCTGGCAAGTATTGGGATCACCGCCGGCATCAAATCACTGGCTCAGGCCAATGTCATCGCGGCCGGCGGCGAAGCTGATCAAGCGCCGATGATCTGGTCTGGCGGCATGGCTTGGATCGCCGATTTTCCAGACGCCGCAAACTTCTATGGCCCGATCCTTGGCTGCTCTGGAGCCGTGCAGGGAGGCTGGAACTGGTCCTGGTACTGTAACGAAGCCCTCGACGCCAAAGCATCCGAAGCAGATGCCATCGTTGATCCCGCCCGTGCGGACGAACGTTTGGAAATGTGGAGCGAAATTTACATGAGCGTCATGGAAGATGCCCCATGGGTGCCGGTGTTCAATGAACAGCGTTACACCATGAGGTCGCCGCGTATGGGCGGTGCGGATGCGCTTTATGTCGATCCGGTTTCTATTCCTGTTAACTATGACTATGTGTATGTGACCGACTGATGTGTAACGCTTGTTCCTATACAATCCATAACCATCAACACCATTTTGGCTGGGACAACGCGCTTGTCCCGGTTGAAACGGTAGCCCCTGGTTCCACAATCGAATTTCACTGTGTTGACAGCTCTGCGGGGCAACTTACGGCTGACAGCACTGTGAAAGATGTTGAAACGCTGGATTTTGGCAAGATTAACCCGGTCAACGGGCCAATCTTTGTTGAAGGCGCGGAACCGGGTGATGCGCTCAAGATCACGATCGACAGCTTCAAACCTTCGGGCTTTGGCTGGACGGCCAATATTCCAGGCTTTGGCCTGCTCGCTGACCAGTTCACCGATCCCGCTTTGACGCTGTGGAAGTATGATGCGAACACAATGGAGCCAGCGTTGTTTGGCACATACGGGCGGGTACCCCTCAAGCCATTTGCAGGCACAATCGGCAATGCGCTTGCCGAAGACGGGCTGCACTCAATTGTGCCACCGCGCAGAGTTGGCGGCAACATGGACATCCGGGATCTTGCGGCAGGGACGACACTCTACCTGCCTGTCGAAGTTGCAGGTGCGATGTTGTCAGTCGGGGATACCCATGCAGCGCAGGGCGACGGAGAGGTCTGCGGCACGGCGATTGAATCGCCCATGGATGCGGTGATGACTGTCGATCTTGTCAAGAACGCGGAGCTCAAAATGCCGCGTTTCACGACACCTGGCCCGGTCACGCGGCATCTGGATGCGAAAGGGTATGACGTTACGACCGGCGTCGGCCCCGACCTCATGTCAGGTGCAAGAGATGCGGTCTCCAGCATGGTTGACCTTCTCTGCAAAACGCAAGGGCTGTCTGCGGTTGACGCTTATATGCTGGTGTCCACTTGTGGTGATCTGCGCATTTCTGAGATCGTCGATATGCCGAACTGGATTGTCTCATTCTACTTTCCAAGGTGCGTTTTCGAATGAGTGATGGAAATATCAAACGCTCTGGGGCCAAGGCCCCAGAGACCTCCACGGAGTCTGGCCCTGTATTGCGGCTTGATCATCTCAATATATCCGTGAACACAGAGGATGGTCTACGCCCGCTTGTTCATGACCTCAGCTTTGATCTGCATCGCGGTGAAACCCTGGCCATCGCGGGTGAAAGTGGTTCGGGCAAGTCGCTAACTTCTTTGGCCATTATGGGGTTGCTGCCGCCCCCTGCCGTGCGCGTTACCGGCGGGTCGATCCATTTTGGCGAACAAGAGCTCACTACACTTGGGGAAAGTGCGCTGCGGCAGATCAGAGGCAACCGGATTGCCATGATCTTTCAAGAACCGATGACTTCTCTCAATCCGGTCATGAAAATAGGGACCCAACTTGCAGAGGCGATCTGCGCGCATGAGTCAATTTCTTTCAAAGACGCCCGCGCCCGCGCCTTGGCCGCATTAAAATCTGTCCGCCTGTCAGAACCCGAAAAACGGCTTAACCAATTTCCCCACGAATTGTCCGGCGGTATGCGCCAACGGGTCATGATTGCAATGGCACTTGCGCTGAAACCCGACATACTCATCGCGGACGAACCCACCACTGCGTTGGATGTGACCGTCCAAAGAGAGGTTTTGGATCTCTTGCGTGATCTACAACGCGAGATGGGAACCGCATTGATCCTCATTACGCATGACATGGGCGTTGTCGCCGAAATGGCTGATCGCGTTCTGGTTATGAAGGGTGGCCATTTTGTCGAAGAAAATGACGTTGTGTCGCTGTTTTCCCAACCTCGCGAAGCCTACACCCGCGATCTGCTCAACGCTGTGCCCTGTCTGGGCGACGGTTTGGCGTCAGCTTCCGCCAACAAGCCCAATGAAGATCCCTATGTTGCAGAACTTGAAAACGTTGTTGTGCGCTTCAACGTGCGCAGTGGCATTCTCGGTCGCGTAACCCACCGTGTCCACGCAGTAGAAAACGTCAGCCTGAACATACGCAAGGGAGAAATTTTTTCGCTGGTCGGCGAAAGCGGATGTGGCAAATCAACCATCGCCAAAGCGATGGTTGGACTGGTCAAACATTCGGGACGTATTCGCATCAATGGCATCGACATCAGCCCGCCCTACGGCACCATCGACAATCAAGTCCGACGCGAAATCCAGATGGTGTTCCAGGATCCCATGGCCTCTCTTGACCCGCGTATGCGTGTTGGTGAACTTGTGCGCGAGCCTCTTGTCATTCATGGCGTTGGCAGCGTCGCTGAACAAAAACGAAGGGTCGAATACCTGTTCGAACGTGTGGGACTGTCACGTGATCAGATTGAACGCTATCCTCACGAGTTCTCGGGCGGTCAACGGCAGCGCATCTGTATCGCCAGAGCACTTGCACTTAATCCCAAATTGATTATCGCCGATGAAAGCGTTTCCGCATTGGACGTGACAGTACAGGCCAAGGTACTGGTGTTGTTGAAAGAACTGGTATCAGATCTAGGCGTGTCCTTCTTGTTTATTTCGCATGACATGGCCGTTGTCGAAAACATATCGGACCGCGTAGCCGTGATGTACCTCGGACAAATTGTCGAAATGGGAAGCTGTCAACAGATCTTTGGCACGCCGCGCCACAGCTACACAAGGCGGTTGATTTCTGCAGTGCCGACGGCGGATCCAACCCGTGAACGCCAAACCCTTGCCCGGCTTGTCGGCGATGTGCCCAGCCCCGTCAGATTGATCAGTGAAACGGTACCTCATGTAACATTGGAAAATGCAGGCAACGGACACATGATTGCCATCGAATAAAGTTGCGATCATCCAGAGGTTATGACCGTTCTTCAAGCCAGGCGGCTGATCCGTTAGCGACAACAAACGCCGACCTTGCTGGTCGGCCAAGGCGGTTTTGAACGCGCTGGCCAACAAGTCCCGGCATTAGTTCTCCGCCCCTTCGGATGCCGGTGTTACAAAATCTTGTTTCGGGCGATCATCCTCTGGCATATCACCCGTCACCAAATAGACAGTCTGCTCTGCTATACCGGTTGCATGATCACCTACCCGCTCGATGTTCTTGGCGATGAAGTGAAGGTGCATTCCGACTGTGATATTGCGGTGATCTTCCATCATATGTGTCAGAAGCGACCGAAACAGCGTGTTGTAAATTTGGTCAGCTTCTACATCCCTTGCGATAATCTCACGGGCTTTCTCAACATCGCGCTGAATAAATGCCTCAAGTGCATCCTTGATCATCGTTTCGGCAAACTTGGACATTCTCCCCAAGGCAGCCGGCGTTCCGTTGATTTCGCAGCCGCCCGCCATCGCAATGGTTCGTTTGGCAATATTCTTGGCATAGTCTCCGCATCTTTCCAGATGTGAACTGATCTCCATAACCGATAATACGAAACGCAGATCACCCGCAGTTGGCGCACGCAAAGCAAGTAGTTTGGCCGTGTCGATTTTCACTTTCTGGTCAAGAGCGTCAATGGCACGGTCGCCGGCACGCACCTTTTCGGCCAGGTTCGTATCTTCCGAAATCAACGCAGTTGCAGCGTCGGAAAGGGAGATGCGCACCAGCCCTCCCATTTTGATCATCGCACCCTGAATCACATCAAGGTCGCGGTCAAAGGCTGTCAAAATATGTTTTTCATTCATGGATCAATTCCTCAACCGATCTTGCCAGTGATATAGCTTTCTGTACGGCCATCTTGAGGGTTGGTGAAAATCTGGTCGGTATCGTTGAATTCAACCAGACTACCGAGATGGAAAAAAGCCGTCTTCTGGCTAACGCGCGCGGCCTGCTGCATGGAGTGGGTCACAATCACCACGGAATAGGTTTGGCGAAGCTCATCAATCAGTTCTTCAACCTGCGCTGTTGCAATAGGATCAAGTGCCGAACAGGGTTCATCCATCAACAATACTTCCGGTTCAGTCGCAATCGCACGGGCGATACAAAGACGCTGTTGCTGACCACCGGAGAGTCCAGTTCCAGGTTGGTTCAGTCGGTCTTTGACTTCGTTCCAGATCGCCCCGCGTCGAAGCGATTTCTCGACAATCTCGTCAAGGTCCGTTTTGGAGTGCGCCAATCCGTGAATACGCGGGCCATAGGCAATATTGTCATAGATCGATTTCGGGAATGGATTTGGCTTTTGAAATACCATGCCCACCTGCGCACGCAATTGTACCGGATCGACCGATTTATGGTTAATATCTCGGCCATCCAATTCGATCCTTCCCGCTACGCGGCAGATGTCGATCGTGTCATTCATCCGGTTCAAGCAGCGCAAGAATGTCGATTTGCCACAGCCAGAGGGCCCGATAAAGGCTGTCACCGTTTTGTCAGCTATATCAACATCGACGTTCTTGATTGCATGGGTATCGCCGTAGTGAACGTTCACTTCCCTTGCTGTGATTTTCGCAGCGGTCTTCGTTACGTCCGGTTCTATTTTTCGCATATCATTCATTTCTGTTTCCTTGGTTTCGGCGCTCACCACTTGCGTTCAAATTTCTGTCTTAGATAGATTGCGACTGCATTCATCATGACGAGAAAACCGAGCAGCACGAGGATCGCTGCCGAGGTCCGCGAGACAAAGCCCCGTTCAGGACTATCCGCCCAGATGAAAATCTGGGTTGGAAGCGCGGTTGCACTATCGAACGGGCTGCTGGCGGCGGAAGTAATAAAGGCATTCATGCCGATGAGCAGAAGCGGCGCGGTTTCTCCCAGTGCTTGTGCAAGTCCGATGATTGTCCCTGTCAGAATACCGGGCATCGCAAGTGGCAGAACATGTTGGAACACCACCTGCTGTCGTGATGCTCCCAGCCCCAATGCCGCCTCCCGGATCGAAGGTGGTACAGCCTTGAGTGCGGTGCGGGTGGCAATGATGATTGTCGGCATCGTCATTAGTGCAAGTGTCAAACCACCTACAAAGGGCGCGGAACGCGGCAATCCGAACCATCCGATAAAGACCGCAAGCGCGAGCAAGCCGAAAACGACAGAGGGCACCGCAGCCAGGTTGTTGATGTTTACCTCGATGAAATCGCTCAGTTTGTTCTTTGGGGCAAACTCTTCAAGGTAGATCGCAGAACCTATGCCCAGCGGAAAGGCAATCAGAAAGCAGACCAACAAAGCCCAGAAAGATCCCACAAGCGCGCCCTTTAGGCCGGCGAGTTCCGGGAAACGTGAATCGGCGTTGACAAACAGGCCAAGGTTGAACGGTTTGGTTATCGCACCCTGTGCTTTCAGTTCATCAAACCACGCGATCTCTCTGTTCTTGACACGGCGAAGCGCCTCTGGCGTGTCGCGGTCGATCAACCCCTTGTTCAATTGGTCGAAAGTATCCGCTACCGGCACTTTCAGGGTTATGGTCTGACCGATTAATGAAGGATCCGCCACAACCAGATCACGCAGTTGGAACTGTGCACCATTGGACAGAACACCTTCGACAGCGCGCGCCGTATCCCGGTCAGACATGTCAGCGTTTTCCAAAAGTTTGCCAAGAGAAACAACGAGGGCATCGTCAAATCCTCCGCGCGGCAGTCGCGCAGCGGATATTTCTGCTGGGTCCACAAAAACCTCAAAGGTCAGATGTGTTTGTGAAAAAGCTTGCCATCCCGTTGAGACAAGAGAGGAAATTAGAATGAAAAGCGTGATGAAAGCGATGGATATTGCACCAAGACCAATCCATTGCAGCAGCGCTTGTTTGCGGCGCCGCCGCTTCAAGGTCGCGGCAACCCGTTTCAGCGATCTGCTGCAGGGGGTCACGTCACCAATCGTCATATCGGTCATTACAGATACCTCAATCGTAGGCTTCGCGGTATTTGCGCACGACGCGCAAAGCGAAAATGTTGATCATCAGAGTGACAAGAAACAGCATCATGCCGAGGGCAAATGCCGCGAGGGTTTTCGGATTGTCGAAGGAAGTGTCGCCGATCAGAAGTGTAACAATCTGAACTGTAACCGTCGTCACGCTATCCAATGGATTGATTGTCATCTTTGCGATCAGTCCCGCCGCCATCACGACGATCATTGTCTCGCCAATTGCACGGCTGACAGCCAGCAATACACCACCGACAATCCCAGGCAAGGCCGCCGGGAACAGAACTGTCGTCATCATTTCACCACGCGTTGCGCCAAGAGCAAGAGCGCCGTCACGAAGTGATTGCGGCACGGCCGACAACGCATCATCGGCAAATGATGAAATAAAGGGAATGAGCATCACACCCATTACACCACCCGCGGCGAGCGCAGTATTGGGCGCGACATCCAAACCGATTGATTGGCCAAAACTACGCATGGCAGGCGCGACCACCAGAATTGCAAAAAAGCCATAAACAATCGTTGGCACACCCGCGAGTATTTCAAGCATCGGCTTCACGAAAGAACGCATCTTTTTGGGGGCAAATTCATTAAGGTAAATCGCCGAAAACAGCCCGACAGGCACCGCAACCAAAAGGGCAATAACCGTAATCACCAGTGTTCCCAGAAAGACAGGAAGCCAGCCGAACGCCCCCTCTGCGGCAATCTGGTCTTCGCGCAGGGGAATTTGTGGCTCCCAGTTTGTTCCGAACAAAAATTCCGAAAGCGGCACTGCATCCAGAAAACGAATGGTTTCGTAGGTCAGGGAAACCACGATGCCAATGGTCGTAAAAACCGCAATCGTCGAGCACAAGATCATCAACCCCGATACAATGCCTTCAACGCCCTGACGCGCACGAAAATCATGTGAAACCCGCGACCTCGCAAACAACAACAAAACAAGGGCGAGTGCAGCAACCACCCCAATCAAAAGCCGATCCGCCGTGTTGCTGATCTCAAGAAAACGGCCCGCCGCATCGATTTTCCATGGCTCAGGGGTTCCAAATATACGCCCGCTCGCTACGGATTTGATTTCGGCCAGGACCAGTTGGACACCTCCGACATCCCGGCCAACAAGCGCAAGATCAGGCAAACCATTCATGATGATACTGTCGGTCACAGGGCCCTTAAACACCAACCATAGCAGTATCAACGTCAGGACAGGGACGAGGATCAAGAGGGCCGAGAACATACCATGATAGGAAATCATGGAGTGCATTTTGATACCGTTATCACGGATTGCCTTGGCAGCCAGTCGGTTAATCATGTAGCCACTCAGGACTGCAGCAATGAGTAGGATAAATGGTAGCGTGGTCATATGCCTGTTCTTTCAAGGGATTTACCCGGGGTCCGCAAGGACCCCGGGCCGTCCAGTATGAGAAGGGACATTATTCCGGAGGCGTCATCGCAGTTGCGTTCAAAACAGTGTCTTGAAGCTTCATCCGCCGTTTTTCTTCGAGGGCAACAAGCCCACGTTCCGCCAAATACCCACCAGCTTCCAATGCGTCATCCGACATATACTCTTCGATAAATTCATTGAGGTTGGGAATAACGCCGCGATGGGCATTCTTGACATAGAAATACAAGGGACGCGAAACGGGGTAGGATTTGTCAGCAATTGTTTCCATCTTCGGCTCTACACCTTCGATCATCACACCCTTCAACTTGTCCAGGTTTTCATAGAGGAAGGAATAGCCGAAGATACCCAGCGCGTTTGCATCCGCTTCGAGGCGCTGAACAATCAAGTTGTCGTTCTCACCTGCTTCAACAAACGGCCCGTCTGTGCGCATCCGCGAACAGTTTTCTTTAACCCAATCACTTTCGAAACCGGATGACCGTACAAATTCGAGATGTTCACAACCTGCATGCATGGCCAGCTCAACCCATGCATCGCGGGTCCCTGAAGTTGGCGGCGGCCCGTAGGCAAGGATTTCAACCGCTGGCAGATCTGGGTTGATTTCATTCCACATCTTGTAGGGGTTATCAGCCCACTTGCCGTCAACCGGAACCTGGGCTGCCAGTCCAAGATAAATCTCGGACAACGTCAGATCCCATGCAAATTCATTCTGCCGCGAAATGGCCATGGACAATCCGTCAAAACCGATCAGAGCTTCGGTGATTTCTGTCACACCGTTGGTCTGGCACAATTCGTATTCCGAAGGTTTCATGGCTCGAGAGGCACCCGTCAGATCAGGATGCTGTTCGCCGATGCCGCCGCAAAAAATCTTCATGCCTCCGCCGGTCCCGGTAGATTCAACAATCGGGGACGGCGCACCGGTATTGTTGGCGAATTGTTCAGCAACGGCTTGTGTATATGGAAAAACGGTGGACGATCCTACAATCCGGATTTCGTCACGGGCGGCAGCCATAGATGCGGATACGGCAATAAGGGCCAGTGCCGAAACGGCATAGTTGCGAATGGACATGATATCTCCTGATTAACTGATTGGGCCGTAACTGCTGGCCACTGCGGTCGGACTACCGAGATTCTGTGACGGTTGTGCAAAGGTTTTGTTACGGTTTTGTTACGCGTCGATTGACCCGATACCCGTGTCTTTCCACCGCATAGGTTTGATATGAGATTGTGGCTGACGGGCATGACATGTCGTGCCACAGAGCAGACACGCCCTTCACCAACCCGGAGATGTTTTCAGGAAACAGAGAAATTGACGAAGGATCAGACAAGCTCTCTCGCCCAAGGCGCAGCATACATTACGCATTCATGCGTGTTTCAAAAGGTCGGCACAGGAACCATGTAAGGGACCAGATCTCTGGCGCCACTCTGGATCGCCTCAAGGACCAGATCTCAGATCAGATCATACATCCGCAAAAAGGTTTGTTGCGCCGCGTTTTGCCAGATATTCGGCCTGACTTGCCGGTCCTGCACTACCGATCACGGCACGATAGGCATCATAGCTTTCGACAATGCGCCGTCCCATATCGTCGTCTTTGGCGACACTTGCCGTCACTTCAAAGGAAACCCGTGCCAGTTCAGCCCAGACATCCTCTGGTAGTTTGGTTGGCTTGGTCCCGAACTCTTTTAGCAACTGAACAAGCGAAAGGCCATTGTTTCCGTAAAAATCAGCGGTTTGATAAGTCAATTCTGCATCGACAATTCCAGAAATCATGGCTTTGTCCGCGGCGGAAAGACTGTTCCAGAAATCGAGGTTAAAGCCAACGGAAGCCATTGTGCCCGGTTCATGGAAGCCGGGATAAATATAGGTCGTCAGTAATTTCTGGAACCCAAATTGCAGATCATTGTAAGGGCCGACCCATTCAGTCGCATCAATCGTACCATCAAAAAGCGCATCGACGATTCCACCGCCAGGCAATGAAACCGCGGAAGCACCCAGTTCGGTGATCACCTGCGCACCAAGGCCCGGCATCCGCATTCTCAAGCCTTTGAAATCATCGATGCTTTTGATTTCCTTATTGAACCAGCCACCCATTTGAACGCCGGTGCCGCCCACCGCCATCGATTTGACACCAAAGCCGGCGTTCAATTCATCCCAAAGTTCCTGTCCGCCACCAAATCGCAGCCAGGCCGCCTGTTCTACGGAAGTCAACCCAAGCGGAACGGTCGCAAAGAAGTTCAATCCACGGTGTTTTGCCTGAAAGTAATATTCAGCCGAGTGGTACATTTCGATTTCACCTGCCCCGGCAGCATCGTGGACACCTAGTGGTGGAACAAGCTGCCCTGCGGTATGAATTTCGACGTTCAGACGACCATTGCTGCCCGAAGTGATCCCCGCTGCTACCCTTCCCGCACTCTCCGCAAGCCCCCCGAGATTTGGCGGCCAGGACGTTGCCATCCGGATTGTCCGACTGCCCCCCTGCGAAAGGGCAGGTGCCGCGAGGGCAACCCCACCGGTCAGCGCCGCGCCTCCCGCCAACAGCGCCCGGCGCCGTGAAATCCTGTCGATATGAGTTGGTTTGTTCAATCTGGTTTTAAGTTCTGATTTATGGGTCACTGCGAAAGCGCCTCCTTGCGGCCCAGAAAATAGGCGGTTTCACCGATTGCGCTCCAGCCTGCGACATCGTTAATGAAATAAAGATAGGCATCAGCAGCATCAGCGGCCAGATCACCCGCATCAAACATTTTCGACAGAATGGCATTGGCCCCAGCAATTTGAGCATCCCAAACATCTTGGGCTGTCTCATGTTCAATAATGACCGATGCATTTTCGTTGAGTGCCAAGACGTTGTTGTGCAGGGCCAATGCACGTTGTGTGCCATGTTCAGCCATAATGCAGCGTTCAATCAGGAACTGGTCTGCTTCCGGCAAAGCCGTCCAACGTGACAGATTGATACCGACACCAAGCGTCGCAGATGGCCGGCCTGCATTTGGCGTTGTCATGTGAGGAAAGCTGGATAGCAAACCGGATGCCGCCATCTGGGATGGAGTGAAGCCATCAAAAGCCACCAGATTTTTGAAATCCAGCCCTGACATGACATCAACAACATCGCCGATACCCAGTTCATTTAACAGTTGGAGGCCTAGACCTGTTGAACCGACAGGCCCGGAAGATAGATCGGCCAAACCATTAATAGGCTCTCGGGACCAAAGAGGCATCGCCCCGTCGTCCCCGGCAGAGAAGCTCTTGATACCGAATTCCTCACCCAGCGCGTCCCACATCATCCGCCCGTCGGCGACCATGATCCAACTTTCCAACTCGCTTGCGCTCATGCCGCCCGGCATTGATGAAAACAGGCCAAAAGCCGGGTTGCGCGCGACAAATGCGTCTTGCGAGGTCAGAAACAAATCAGCTTCGCCCGACGCAACACTGTCCAGAAATCCAGGGGCTGCTTCGGTCCCTGCGGCCTTAACTTCAAAGATGATCCGCCCGTCAGACATTGCCGCCATACGTGCAGCCAATGTTGTCGCAGCCGCTGCACGATCGGTAACCAACGAAAATGACAAGCTGTCCTGGGCCACAGCAGGGACCGCCGCGACAGTAGTAACACCCAAACCTGAGCCCAAAAATGTTCTGCGTTTCATATCACGTCATTCCTTAGCTGCGTGTAGAACTGTGTTGGGTGGTTCAATACGCGAATTGTTTTTGACTGGCCGGGCCGTTTTCTCATCCGCAATAATTCACCGAATCCAGATTTCAACGCGTCGGTTGCTTTCACGTCCTTTGGAAGAGTCGTTACATCCAACCGGCGCAAGTGGGCCATAAGCTGATATTGTAATGCGCTCGGCCAATTCGGTTCCTCCGGGCGCGGCAACCAGTGCATCACGCACACTTGTCGCCCGCAACATGGCAAGTCGTTCATTCAAATCAAAACGCCCGACATCGTCAGAAAAACCAATTACAAGAATATCCCGGTTTCTTACGTCAGCATTATTCAGGTAGCTAACCATACGCTCGACATCAGCTTGCGATTTTGTGTCAAGGTCTGAAGAAGCAGAACTGAAACGGAAGGTTGTCGACAGCCTGTCCGCCGCCCCCAGATCACGGGCAAAGTTCTTCAACAACGCCAGCGTTTCAGTGGTGTCCGCCGACAAAAGCGCCGATGCCATCCGCGTGCCTTGCAGACTGACTGGCTGCGTCACGATTTTCTGACCAACATAGCCCGTTGCCTCAATCAGGGATTGCCCATCGGGTGACGACATATAGTCAAGAAAATCGGCCTTGAACGGTGTTTGGCTGTCTTCCGCAGTATAAGCGTAGACACGTAGGCTCAAGGGATATTCCTCGGCCTTGATGGCAAAGTCACTCGCATAGGCCAGCGGGCCGCAAGATTGACGGATGGGCAGCACCTCGGCACTGCCGCGCCCTGATAGGCTGGTAACTGTGATTGCAGCCAGGTCAGCAGCCACGTCAGCAGCGGCCTGGGTTTCACTCTCGGACCTCTCAACATTACTGCGTAGACGGACGCGATTAGGCTCGAGAACCAGTTCGGAGAAAGCCTGATCCAGATGGGACCCTGCGGCCGGCAGCACCATACGAATTGCGGCGTCTGGACCACCCAGCTCTGACCAGTTCTTGATCCTGCCCGCTGCGATCTGCGCCAGCGCATCAAGCGATACAGAACGAATTGGATTGTCCGGGTGCACAACGGGCACCAAGGCATCCAGCGCAATAACGCGTTCACGTTCGCCGTCGCGTAAATCAACCTGACCGGCTGCGACCTTTTGCTCGGCAATTGCGTCCGGGACGCGGCTCGTTGACAGGTACATGTCAATGGTACCATCGCTTAACTGCGTAAATCCCGCATCGAAAGGCTGGATAGATACATCGACACTGCCTGCGTTATCCTCGGTTGATTTATCCTTCAGATCGATATGAACACCGGTATCACCGCCATCAGAGGTTGATGTCCCCGAAAGGTTCCGGGTGCCAACAAACCCGTCAATCAAATCGCGCAATAGTCCGGAGGCGTCGATTTCGTTCGTTGAAATCGCAAGTTCGAGTTCCTTTGCGACGTCCGGGCATGCCTGCCCCGTGCAGACAGTCCAGGCGCGTGAAAGACGCAATTCACCAATGCTTGTCGACAACACATAAGTTTCATCGTCAAATGACATCAGTTCACCAGCAATGGATGTCACGCCATCTGGACTGGAAATCGTGACCTGATCTGCCAAAACTGCAGAGGGCATCAGCGTCAATAAAAACGCCAGGACCATATTTTGTTTCAATAGGTTCATTCGAAGAAATCCATTTCTAGTGAGGCAAAATGTCGAGCGCGGGAACCCGTAAAGATCGAAGCTTTGGTATGGTTCCGGTTTTGATGTGTTTCAACATCTGCCATGAAGAAGCGTGTTGAGCCGCTTGCACGGGAGCGACTGCCAGATCTATATCGTCAGGGAAATCGTTCACAACGCGCTTTGCATCAGCTCTGTAAGAATTGCGTGGCCATCAAACGAACCATCCGGCCGTCGTGCGGTTTCATCATAAGGTATCATGCCGTCCGCAGCGGCAACTTCCAAAAGTCGCACCACCCGCTCTTGATCCTTGGCATGATCCGGAAAGACAACCAACGTTTTGCCGGTCAAGGCATCCGGAATTTCGCTTAGAACATAATTTCCGGTCTTCGCAATATTCGTGAGTTGGTTGACGCCTTGAATAGCCATCGCCAGCGTTTGAAAGCGGGCTTTGTCTGCCACCATTTTCTGTGGGATTGGTTCAGGCTTTGCGGCCTGTTGGACAAGCGTATCCAGGGTTTTACTGTCCGTAGGCGTCAGCGGCCTTAGCGCAGCGGAGGATTGATCCGCCACAAGAGGTGCAACTGTTGTCAGCTCTATGTTTGCACTGCGCGTGACAATTTCATTTTGATTATTCTGATTGGCCAGTTGCAGCTCTTCAATGGTTTGGGCGAGCTGGGCAAGCTGCCCCTGCTGCATCTTCCATTGCAAATAACCGAATGTCAGACTGATCCCGACAACGAAGGCCCCACAACCAACAGCAAATATCTGAAATAGACCCATTTGTCGCGTTCGTGGTCTGCCATATATATCGGTCGAACCCATCATTTTTCAGTTCTCATTTTGTCGTTCCTGGCCTCGGTCAAGTTAGCCCCGCGTAATGCAGAAATCGGGGTAGGATTTTGGGAAAATAAACTGGTCAAGTAGTTGAACATTGATGCCGCGTCGCATTTCGTTTGCGATCAATTGTAGCGATCATGTACAACAAGACGACACGCATCGACTGCGTGTTCATGGCATCTCCCCCCCAAAGACAACCACACATGGTCTTGGCTCTGCGATTCGCAAATTAACTACATGTAGTATGTGCGCCCAGAATTAAGCATAGGAAAGTTTGTCGGTCAAAGCTAAAATGCCCTTTCACAACCGCCCATTCGGATTCTTTTTTCCCAGGTAGAGAGTGGCGCTTTGCCGAGAGGCATATCTATGATTTCCCATGCAATCTATTCTGAAGAATTAGCGTCTTTTATTCAGTCTCATTAAGCCTGACCGCGAGAGAAGTTGGGCCACGGAATACAAAACCGCGAAACTCCACAGGCTGTGTGGAATCAACGGTCATGCACGGGAAACGGTCAAACAGAAGCGGCAGCAGTGCCTTGCTGACCAGAAGGCGATACATGTCAGCCCCCAGACAACGGTGCGTGCCTGCGCCAAAAGTATGGTTGGCAATGGGTTGACGGCCGATGTCGAATACATGCGGATCCTGCCAATAATCTTCGTCATAATTGGCAGAACCCTGGATCACCATAACGGTTTCACCGGCGGGCAAGGTAACACCGCGCAGCGCCATATCTCGGGCAACGATACGCGGGCTTGCTTGGATTGGTGCGCACCAGCGCAGACCCTCTTCACAGGCCAGGTCCCAGCGCCCGGATTCAATGCAATAACGCAATTGATCCGGATTCTGCAAAAGTCCGAGAATTGTGGTCAAAATCGCATCGCGGCTTTCGATAACTGCGCCGCCGATGCAAATCTTCATATTGGTACGTATCTGACTCAGCGAAAGCGGCTCGGGCGCATTGGCCATTATGGAAAGAACCGAAGGATTGGGGTGTTCCTGGTGGTGTTCAATCATGCGATCCATGCAAAGATTCATTTCAGCATTGGCATGATCACTGGTCGCAAAGACAGCAGGATCAAAGCCTGCGTTCATCGCGCCGGTGATCAGCGCGCCTGCCCATTCGAACAACTGATCTTTGCTGTTGGGTTCGATCCCCAATACCTTTTGCAGATACAGCGCCGACAACGGTGCGGCCAGGTGGTGAAACAGATCAACAGAGCCTTCCGCCGGAAGCGAAGAAACAATGGATACTGCAATGGATTGAAACATGGCCTGCCATGTCGCGCACATGTGCCGGGCATGAAATGTGGCGGTCATGGCCTCGCGTTCCCGGATATGCGCGGCTCCGTCCTTGCGCATCAAGGTGTGCCCGCCAAAGGCACGTTGCATGGCCGTTTTTTCATCGGAAGAATGGAAATGGCGGGTGTCTGTCTTGGCCAGATAGACATCATCGGCCTTGGTCAGAACAATGCGGTTAATCGCACCGATACGCACCACAGGTGTATCCTGCCGCAGGCGTTTGTAAACGGCGGCAGGATCTCTGTCCAACATGTCAATTGTTATGTCTGAATTGACTGGAACCTCACGTTCCACCTGGGGGTTTATGCTCACCCGTCCGCTCCTGTTTCTGGCCGCTTTCTGGAGAAAGGTCGCTGCCAATCACATCGCCTGAATGTTGATTTCAACTGTCGTATTCAGAGAATTGGATACAGTGCAAATCGCCTTGGCCTGTTTCAGGATGTTGAGTGCCTGCACCTCCTCGTCGACCAGATTCCCAATTATGGTAATCTCGGCCTTTTCGATACGGCCGGGCAATTCAGTGGATTTAATGCCAACAACCCTGACTTGAAATGGGTTTAACTGCGCTTTGCTCTGGTTTGCGGCCCATTCCACGGAACGCACGATACAGGACCCCAGCGAAGCGATCATCGTGTCTACCGGTGTGCCACCAGGTGGGTGGGGGCTGGTATCGTTCACGTCGCCATAGGCGTATTGCAATTCTGGACTGCCGTCAAAAAGCACAAAAACAGGTCCGAAACTTTTGGGTTTGACTTTCAAAGCCATAAATTCAGGTTCCTTTTCAGAACAAAAGGTTGGGAAGGAAGAGTGCGAGAACCGGAAACACCGTCAAAAGCAGGATCGCGAACAAGTGTATCAGCCAATAGGGAACCGTCGCGATGGCAACACGACCAAGGCTTACCTCGTTGTTGGTCAATGTCGTCAACACCGACAGATTAAGACCCACAGGAGGCGTGATCTGTCCGATTTCGATGACGATCGTGATGATGACCCCGATCCAGATCGGATCAAACCCGAGGCCTGTCAGCAGCGGAAACACAACAGGCAGGGTCATGATCATCAGTGACAGACCATCAAAAAAGCAACCCAGTATCAGATAGAATAGCACCACGACCAACAGCACACTATAGGTGGTCATCCCGCTTTCAGCGACAATCTGGAGAATTTGCTGTGGCACGCCCAGAATACTGGTCGATTTGGCAAGGATCGTTGCACCCAGAACCAGAAAGCCGACGGCAGCAAACAGCAGAACTGATTGATAAACCGCCTCAACAAGCTTTGCCAATGTCAGATCGCCCCAGACTGATGAGACAAATATCGCCAGCACGACGCCAACGGCCGCAGATTCAGTTGGGGTTGCGATACCTGCTACGATACTGCCAATTACAGCAAAGATCAGAGCCAGTAAGGGCCAGATCTGTTTGAATCTGGCCAAGGCCTGCCATAGCGAAACCGGATTGTCATCACGTGGTGCAATGGCCGGATTGCGTACACTTTTGACAAAAAGGTAGCCCATGAACATCAATCCAACCAGAAATCCGGGGATGATACCCGCAGCGAACAGGCGTCCAATGGAAGTTTCCGTAAGGGCACCGTAGATCAAGAAAGAAAGGCTTGGCGGGATGAGCAGACCCAAGGTGCCGCCGCCTGCGATACTGCCAACAATCGTATCCTTGTCATATCCACGTTTTGACATCTCGGGATAGGCGACAGAGCCGACAGTTGCGGCCGTTGACAGGCTGGACCCGCTGACGGCCCCGAACAACGTACAGACGGCAATATTCGTATGCAGCAAGCCACCGGGGATACGACGAAAGAGCGGAGAGAAAGCGGAGTAGGCCTTTTCACTAATACCGCTGCGCAGCAGAATTTCACCCAGCAGGATGAACATCGGTACCGCACTCAGGGTGAATGAATTGAACACACTCCAAATGGCGTCCACGGCCAATGAGGTAGCGCCGTTTGAAAAAAAGTGAAGGATCACAAGCCCGGTAAGGCCAAGTGCAGCCCCAAGTGCCACACCGGTACCGGCGGTCGCAAGGATACCGCCAATGAGAACAGTCCAGAAACTCATCAGGAAACCTCGCCCGTATTTTTTTGTTCTTTGCCTGCCGCACTGGCGTCGACGCGATCAATAATACCCAGGAGTCGCGCCACATAAATCAGCGCCGTCAGCGCAAGAGAGATCGGCATCGCTGCCATCCATGGATAGAGCAGGATGCGAACTGTTTCAGTCTTTAGATTGCGTTTGAAAGCAAATTCGAACCATGGGATCGTTTCCACGATCAGCCAGACGAAAAACGCGATGCCAACCAGCAGAGCGGCAATCTGCATGATAATGTCTACCTTGCCTTTGCACAAATCCGCCAACAGCGAAACCCGCACATGTTTGGCTCGCAAAGTTACCATCGGCAATCCCAGGAACAGCGAAACGCTAAGCAAAAGCCCTACGACCTCTTCAGTGATGTGTAGAGGCGTATTTGCGAACTTGCGCATCAATACGCTGGTCACAATGACGCCAACGATGGCAACCATACCCAAGGCAGAAGCTACGGCGCATGCAAGGGCCAGGCGGTCCAGCCCTTGCGCGATCAGATTTTTTAATGCTCGTGCCATCTTAGGAAACGATACCCGAAACAGCACGGCGGCCTTCACGGAATGCTGGCGCTTTGCCTTGGGCGGTCAAGTGTTTCACAATCCGTATCATCATCGGATCAGCGGCCCAACGCGGTGAGAACGCGTTCACGATAGGCCGGTGCGTTGCCACCAGCTTCTTCTGCGAGCATTTTCCAGGTTTCGGTCACCGACGAAACAAAGAGGTCGCGGTCTTCCTGAGAAAAGTCTTCGCCCCAGACCACCCCTTGTTCGCTCAACTTCTCGCGTGCTTCCAATTCACGTTTGAAATCGTCCTCATACTGGTTCGTACGATCCCACAAATCCGCGGCGGCTTTAGTGATCGTTTCTTTGGTGGCCTCGTCCGTCGCCTCCCATTTTTCGGTGGACACACCGATCACGTAGGGACCCGATGCCATCGGGTAAAGGAAAGAAGCATATTTGGCCACTTCCTGCAACGAAACGGTATGTGCATAGAGCGCCGGATAAAGGGCACAATCCACGACACCGGTCTTCATCGCCACATACATTTCTTCCTGCGGAATAATCTGTGCTGCGACACCAAGACGTGTGAAGGTTTCAACCTGATCGCGCGCCCAGACACGCAACTTCTTGGACTTCAGATCCTCAATTGTGCGTACAGGCTCTTCCCGGCAGAATACAGAAACCGACAACATCGGGATGGCAACATAGCCAACCGAAGAAACACCCCAATCAGCGAATTCCTCTTCGTAGATTTCGCGAACTGTCGGGATTGCCTTTTCGAATTCTTCGATTGATCCGATGGTTCCCTGGACAACCACGGAACTCAGCGCCGGTGCATCACGACCCAGATAGTTGGCCCACATTAGGCTCATCTCAACTGCACCCTTGGGCAGGAAACGCAATGTGTCTGTATTTGGCAAACCCAGTGACCCACCACTGTAAATCGTAAGTTTGTCTTCGCCGCTTAGTCCGGCGTTAACTTCATCCACGAATTTTTCCAGTTCTGCGGATTCCGGCCGCGTGGCCGGCAAAAAGTTATTAAAGCGCCATTCTTCTGAAGCCGCAGAAGTTGCGACCATGCCCAAAGCGGTTGCGCCAAAGGCAAGTGTTTGGATGAGTTTTTTCATTTTAGATCCTCCTTTGATGAGGTTACAAGCAAGATGAGCAATTATTTCACCTAAAATTTAGACTATTCGTGAAATAGCTGAGTATTTGACCACAACGTCAAGGTCTTTGTGGTAGATTTTTGCACTTTTTCGAAGACTGCCAAAAAATTCGACCAGTCAGCTTTGGCTTTTCACCAACCTGTGGTAGAATACCAGAATCGCGAATTTTTTGCTCCGATTCTAATCATCGATGCCCTGGCTGCTGTTCATGACAAATCTGTCCAGTTTCATGCTGCAAAAGCGACAATTGCAATAACGCGCAATGCCCCCCGTGCTTTCGAGATCTGAAATGCTGACACTCCTTGCACACACCAAATGGTCTTGCACCGTGAAGGTCGGCAGCAGTGGCCAAAAGTGATCTCAGTGTTTCGGCTAGATCCGGCAAGGTATCTCCCGGTAATTCTTCAAGCGATCTGCCCAAAAGCGAAGGCGCATTCAACTGAACGAGCCCCGCATCGGTTACCTGATAGCTGATTGAACGCTTGTCAGAGCCGCTCGCTTCTTCTCTCACCAGACCTTTACGCATCAACGCCTTAAGGGTTTGCGATGCCGTACCTCTAGTAGTGCCCAGAAAATCAGCCACTTGAGAAGGCGAACGCGAAAACCTGTTTGCCCGTGCCAAATACTCTAGCGCGGTTCGCTGCGCCGGGTTGAGGTCCTGCGTCCACCCCCCGGCCGCTTCGAGGCGTGCGAGGCGCGTGATGAGCGCACGAATTTGATCTCTTGTATCCATGTCTACTTGATAGCGACTCAAAATGAGCATTGCAATAATAGCGACTCACTACTAAACAGGACGGGCAATCTGACAAAGGACAAGCCCATGATTAAGAAAACCCTTTCAACTGTCGCCTTTTCCCTCATCGCGACAACCGCATTTGCCGACGGAAATCATGCAGACCACGCGATCAACCAGGATGGTGCGGTCCTCTCTGATGCGAACGAAGCCGCTGTAGCGGCCTTCGATATTTTGGCAGCCCATGCACATCGCAACGGAAATCAAGTCACCTTCCATATGACAACAAACGGCATTGCTGGCGCCGAAACACCCGACCCGGCAGGTGCATTGGGGGGCGCACCCGTGCAATCCTATGTTTGGCCGACTTCACTGGATCCCGCCGCCGTAGGCTTTGAAGGCAAAACAGGCATTCTTGCCCTCGCCGCAACCAGCCACCCGGATTTTGATGACACTCCGCTTGTCGATGAAAATCGTGATGGAGACCCAACCAACGACGGTCTTATCTGGCACAGTCATTGGGTCGTACTCACTCCGACTGAAGCTTGCGGCGCAGGTGCGCTGGCCGTGCGTGATATTCCCGAAGGGGAAACACCGCGCATGCCCGCGACATGGCCAGGGCTGCCCATCTTTCTTGATAGCCCCGGCTTTACGCCATTGTTTGACGGCCCCGAAATCAAGGTTACTGTCGGTTTTTCCAGCGATGTCGCTTTGGAGAACATCAGCTATGACGGCGTGACTGCCGCGTTGCGGGTCAACGCCAACATCCACGCACCGCTTTTGTGTGTCACGGATGTCTTTGATGTCGCGTCCGGTGACTTGAGCCTGCCAGGCAAACTCAACTAAGCTCAAATAGGTGTCGCGCAACTGCGCGGCACCACCGCCATGAAAGGAAACACCATGTCAGAATCTTGGCTCCCAAGCCTCCTCACTGCAACACCCGAAGAAGGTTTCGCTCTGGCCGTCAAATTGTCACGTGTCGCTGTCAAATTGACCCAGCCGGATGCAACGACACGCGATGAATTGCGCAAGGTTTATGAAAAAGACGCCAATGCTTTGATCGCGGTCTCCGCCGTGACTGCAACCCATTTCCAAACAGTGGCAGCAGCCAATAATTATTGGAGAGATACATGAACACATCTACCGATGTTGCGCCCGACCTTCAGGTTTCGGGGTGGCTGAACACCGACAAAGACCTGACGCTTGCCGATCTGCGCGGGAAAGTCGTCGTGATCGAAGCCTTTCAGATGCTGTGCCCGGGCTGCGTCATTCACGGCATACCGCTGGCACAAACGATTCAACGCACATTTTCACCTGAAAATGTTGCGGTCATCGGATTACACACCGTATTTGAACACCATGACGCCATGGGGCCCATATCACTGCGGGCGTTCCTGCACGAATATCGGATCACTTTTCCAGTTGCCATTGATGCGGCCGGTCCAACGGATATTCCTTTGACGATGGCAACCTACGGGATGCGTGGCACGCCCAGCTTGCTGATCATCGACTCAAAGGGCAAATTGCGCGCCCATCACTATGGCGAGGTTTCCCCCATGCAGATCGGTGCGGAGATCGCCACATTGATCGCACAAGGCAATGCTGTCGAAAAATCCGGGCATGACAAAACATCAGACGCTGGATGCACACCAGCAGGTTGCACGATATAAAACGAATTGGCGAACAGAACGGACCGCAAAAGCCAAAACTCATGGCAGGTGCAGCGGTCTGTTTTCCAATATGGTCTCCATAGCGAACAACCCCGTGACCGTTTCGAGGTCCAACTTTGATGTAAGTTGCTGATAGACCTTGTCATATCCAGACATCGAGTTCGTGACGACCTTGATAAGGTAATCCCAATCCCCACCGATACGATGGACATCGACAATCTCTGGAATGGTCGCAACATGGGTGCGGAAATGACGCATCCAGGTTTCATTGTGCTGCCGCGTACGGATCATCACAAATACGGTCAGCTCCAAACCAACCTTTTTCGCGTTCAGCTTGGCGGAATAACCTTCGATCACGCCAACTTCGCGCAGACGTTTAACTCGTCGCCAGCAGGCGTTCTGCGAAAGGCCGACTTCAGCCGCAACATCGCGTTGGGACAGAGACCCATCGCGCTGCAACACGCTTAAGATTTTCCGGTCCAATGTATCAACTTCAATCATATGACCCAAAATATACGCCCAAAAGGCAAAAACAAGTGAAAAAATTGATCCGCACGAGGGTACATTACCAAAAAACGCGAAAGGCCCTATCCGTGACTGCAACAGACCAGCAAAACCTATTCGTTCAATTCCGCGAAACCCTGATGTCCGATGACATTGTGGGCGACCTTGCGAACGGTTTGATCGGCCATCACACAACAGTTGACGGCCCATTTGGGAAAAAACCTCTTATTTATGCCGATTATGTCGCCTCGGGGCGGGCATTGCGCCAAATAGAGGATTTTGTCCTGACCGAACTGCTGCCCTATTATGCAAACAGCCACACGGAGGCATCCTATGTCGGTGGCATCATGACTCGGTTGCGGCGACAGGCACGTGATGTGATCCGTGAACAGGTCAACGCTACGGGCGAGCACGCTGTTATCTTTACAGGTTCCGGGGCGACTGCGGGTATTAACCGAATCGTCCATTTGATTGGATTGAAAGAGATGGTCGCAGCAGGGCAATCACCCGTGGTTTTGATCGGCCCATATGAACATCATTCCAATATCCTTCCCTGGCGTGAAAGCGGGGCAGAAGTGATCGAGGTGCAAGAAGCTGCAGAGGGCGGCCCCTGTATGCGGACCCTTGCTGCGACATTGGCCAAAGTAAAAGATCGACCAGTAATCGGGGCCTTTTCGGCAGCATCGAATGTGACGGGCATCGTCACCGATATTGCCGCTGTCACCCGCATGCTCAAGGCTGCCGGTGCACTGGCAATCTGGGACTACGCCGGTGGAGCGCCCTATCTTCCGATCGACCTTTGTCCTGCAGACGATGCCTTGATCGATGCCGTTGTGATCTCACCCCACAAGTTTGTTGGCGGCCCTCAAAGTACGGGCGTTCTTATCCTGCGGCATGGCGTCATCAAGGCCAAGACCCCTTCGTTGTCGGGCGGCGGAACCGTACGTTTTGTATCGCCCACAGCGCATGATTATTCCAACAATGTCGAAGCGCGTGAAGAAGCAGGCACACCCAATGTCATTGGAGACCTGCGGGCAGCATTGTGCTTTATCGTCAAAGACGTCATCACTCAGGAATACATCGATCGTCGCAACCGCGAAAACCTGGCCAAGGGAATGAAGGCCTGGGCCGCGCATCCAAACATCGAAATCCTTGGCAATACCGAATGTGAACGGCTTCCGATCTTTTCGTTCCGACTGCGTGATGGCAAGGGCGGCTTCGTTCATCAGCAACTGGCAACACGTCTGCTTTCTGACTGTTACGGCATTCAGGCGCGGGGTGGTTGTGCCTGTGCCGGCCCCTATGTGCACCGCGTTCTCGGAATTGACCAAAACACCTCGGATGCAATGCGCAACGAAATCCTTTCTGGCAATGAAATCGAAAAGCCCGGATTCATACGCCTGAACTTCAGTTTCCTTGCCTCGGATGAGCAAGTCGATGCGATAATCTCTTCGGTTCTGGAGCTTGCCGACTCTGCAGTCGAACAGGCGCTTGCTTATACATGCGATCCGGCCACTGCGATCTTCCGTCCCTCGGAAAGCCTGAATTCGGATGCCTCTGACCAGTTCACCAATGCACGTTGAACGAGGTGCCTCAGGATGACCCCTAGCAACCCATTGAGCCTGGACCGTGATTTAGAAACCATTCGTGGATTGTATCCTGTTACGCAGAACAGCACTTATTTGTTAAACGCCGCACAATCGCCCCTGAACCTGCGCAGCCGTGCGGCGCTTGACCAATATCTGGATTGGGCATCCACCGAAACCGATGCGCGCCCCGAAGTACGCGAACCCTTGCGCCGTTTGCTCTCAGGATTGTTGGGGGGACGACCTAATGATTATGCCATAACCACCAGCACCGGCACAGGCATCAGCACAGTTGCTGCGGGGATGTCTTGGCAAGCTGGCGACAACGTGGTCTTGCCAGCAGGCGAGCATTGGAACAGCACATTTCCATGGTTCAATCTCTCCACGCAGGGCGTTGAAACCCGAACCGTGCCACCCGCAGCGGATAACCGCGTTTCACCAGAAGCCATGGCAGCGCAAGTAGATGATCGAACGCGTGTCATTTCCGTTACTGCGGTCCGTTTTGACACAGGGTTTCGCGCCGATCTCAGGGAATTTGCCAAATTGGCACAGGCCCACGATGCCCTATTGGTTGTAGACGGCACGCAATGTGCGGGCGCGAACGTCATGAATGTCATCGACGACGGCATTGATGTGTTATGTTGCGGCGGATTCAAATGGTTGATGGGATTGGCAGGCACCGGGTTCATGTACGTCAACCAACGTGCACAAGACCGGATAGCACCGGTATCGCCGGGGATGTTTGCAGCCAAACACAGCTTTACCGAGCTGGATTTTCACCAAGATGCGCGTCGCTATGAAACTGGAACCATCGCCTATACGCTGATGCATGGTTGGGCAGCGGGGCTCGCGTTGCTTGCTGAAATAGGTATCGACAACATCGCCACGCGCAACCGTGCATTGACCGATCGGATCATAACGGGGCTGAAGGACACCAAACAGCGCATTCTCACTCCCGTTGCCCACCCTCAAGAGCGCTCTGCGATCGTGGCGTTCACCGCCGGTGACGATGGTGCGAACAAAGCAATCTTTGACACTTTGCAAAAGGCCAATGTGCAGCTTTCGTTACGCCACGGATCCTTGCGTGTCAGCCCCAATTTCTTCAACACCGAAACCGAGATTGACCGCTTCCTGAACGCGCTCTAGTTGCCCTTCGCTGCCATTGCGATACAGGCGAAACCAACACGCGCCTGTGTTGGCACACCGAACCTTGCAGTATGGCGCGCTGGCAACCCGTTGGGAAAGTGTTTTATATATTCGGCATTCAACGCATGATAATCGGCGGGATCGGTAATCAGCATGGTCACCTGAACGACATGGTCGATGTCACTGCCCGCTTGCTCCAGCAGCGTCTTGATATAGGTAAGAGCGTTGCGCACTTCCTCGGCTGGTGTATCTCCCCGATAGATCCCGGCATCCGGGTTATGAGGCGCACTATGCCCCGAAACATAAACCATCCCACCAGCCTTGCAAACACGGCTGAAAGGTCTGGGGTCACCCTGCCCCGGTTTTTCAATGAATTCCGGTTTTTCCAACTGCATATCCTATCTGACTAAAACACTACTCTCCTAGCCACAGTAAGCGTCCAGACTCAGGCTGTCACGATCCAACGCATGAGCGAACATTCTGGCACGCCACGCGCATCGGGTTGATCAACAACTCTGTACAAATCATGATGCCCTGATTGAAGGTACATTCGACTTGCGATGGTTTACTCTGCATCTCATTTTCTCGCCTTGTAAATTTGACAGAGTTATTTCAATTATTTTACCATGCGTTAAAATAGGAATAGGAATTTTACATGGAGTTTACCGTATGAGCCGGGAAGACAACCCCAAGGGCAGTTCGGACACGAAGCCGCGGATCGACACAATGGAGCAATTGTCGGCTGCTATCGGAGTCTCGCGGCCCACCCTTTCGCGCTACTTTCAAAACCCCGAACTTGTCAGCCGCACCTCACGGGCACGCATCCAACAAGGCCTTGATCAGGTTGAATACGTTCCGAATTTCTTTGCCACCCGCATGAACCGGAAATCGACCGGGATGATTGGTGTGATCATTCCTTATCTGAACGACCTGTTCTTCACCCGTCTGCTAGAAGCCATTGAACGGGCCGCGATGGAAGCAGGCTACACCGTCATGACGCAATGCTCTCACTCTGACCCGGCGATCGAAGCCCGCGCTGCCGAAACCTTCATGGCAATGAATGTCGATGGTGCATTGGTGGCACCTCTGGGCAATCACAGTGATCTGAATGTGCATGAACGTCTCCGTTCACGGCTGCCCTTTGTACTTGTGGATTCACGGCCCCAAACCATGTCTACGGTTGACTTTATTGGCACCAACCACGTTCAAAGCACAGGTTTGATTACTGAATACTTGGCAAGAGTCGGCGGACCACCTGTATTTCTGGCAATGCCGCGGGTCAATTTTAACGCGATGGAACGG
>NZ_JAPMLQ010000006.1 GCF_026410305.1 Sulfitobacter sp. F26204
CCAGCGTTGGTCGTTGGATTTTGTCTCCGACGCCTTCGAAGATGGGCAGCGGTTCCGTGTGTTATGCATTGTAGATGACTGCACCCGTGAGGCGCTGGCAACTGTCGTGGATCGTTCTTTGCCCGGGGATGAGGCATCTGATATACCCAAAGACCTTGCTCAACCCGCCATACATGTCTGACCGGTAGCGCCAAAAATTCCTGCAATCACGCCATTGGCCGCGGCTTCAATGTCGGCGTCTTCGAATACGATGTTCGGTGATTTTCCACCCAGCTCCAGTGTCACACGCGTGAAATTTTCAGCGCCAGCTTGCATCACACGTTTGCCAGTTTCGTCCGATCCGGTGAACGCGAGTTTATTGATGCCCGGATGTTTGGAGAGAGCTGCCCCGGCCTCGGCACCGCCAGTCACGATGTTGATCACGCCGGGGGGAAAGCCAGCTTCTTCGAACAGTTGAGCAAACCGGAGGGTCGAGGCTGGCGTGTGCTCGGATGGCTTCACGACAAGCGTGCAACCCGCAGCCAGTGCAGGGGCCAGTTTAAACCCCAACAGCAGAACCGGTGAATTCCAAGGGGTAATTGCACCGACTACACCAATCGGTTCATGGCGCGTGTAAATGTGAAAGTTAGGACGCTCAGAAGGGATGAACTCGCCGCCGATTTTGTCCGCTGCTCCCGCGAAATAGTACAACCACTCTGGAAGATACTTTGCCTGTGCAAGCATTTCCTTATAAAGTTTGCCGTTGTCGGTGCTTTCAACTTGGGCAATTTCTTCTGCGTTCTCTGCAATAAGGTCTCCGAGGCGGCGCATCAGTTTGCCGCGCGCCTGTGCACTCATCGAACCCCATTCGCCATCAAACGCGGATCTGGCTGCCGTCACAGCCGCATCAATATCTTGCGCACCACCATCAGGCACATTGGCCCAAACCTGGCCAACATATGGGTTTTCGGATGGGAGCACTTTTCCAGATTGAGCCCCAACCCACTCACCACCAATGAGCATTTTTAATTCTTCAACTGCGCCTGATCGCTTATCCAGCATCGCATTTCCTCCCGTGAAACATCATTTGCGGCAATGTGGCGAAACCAGTTGTTTTGGTGTCGCGGTTCTTGCCTATTCGAGGTTCATGTTGAGTTTTGCGAAATCAGAAAGAAATAGGTTAATGTGGAAGTTGGATTTTCAATATCGGAAAATGATGGCCAAAATTTCCCAAAACTTATTGATTTTTGAAACCTTAGGGGGCGGTCTTGATCAGGCCTTGCAATTGATCTGAGTGGCGGTTGATGACTGCAACGACATGGTCTGCAACCACCTTTACGCGCCGAGAAGCGGCAAGGTCACTATGAACCACCAGCCAAATCGGTTGGTCAAGTCCGACATCTTTCTTGACCGCTTTCAGCCCAGCGTCCGCTGCAATGAAATGTGGCAGAACCGAAAGCCCTAGCCCTGCTTTTGCTGCAGAAACCTGTCCAAGCAGCGAGGTTGTCACAATCGCCGGAGCATCGCCTTTTAGTTGGCGTTCGATCCATTGGGCAGCAGGTAACATCTGTTGCCGCTCTGACCAGCCGACATATCGATCGCGAGATATTGGGTTGCCAGGCATTTGAGTTGCCTCCGCATTCGCTTTGGGAGCTTGAGGAAAAGACCGTGATCCATAAAGGCCGTATCCAAGAATACCTATCTGACGCACTGTCAGGTTGCCACGCTCGGGCCTGACCATGCGCACTGCCAGATCGGCGTCGCGTCGGTGTAGGTTAGACGTCGCAATATCAGTTAGGACTTCAATGCTCAGCCCCGGATTGGCTTCCAGCAATTCCGGCAAACTCGGAATGATGAACTGGTTTGCTAGGTTTTCAGCCGTTGCCAGTCTGACATGGCCTGTTGCCTCTGCCTCGAATGCGGCATCGGCACGGAAACTTTGCGCTGCTTCTTCCAAGGCTTCAGCACGCGGCAGCAATGCCTGTCCTTCGTCGGTCAGTTTGTAGCCAGATTGGTGACGCACAAACAAGGGCACACTCAAAGCGTGCTCAAGCCGCTCTATCCGTCGTGAGATTGTGGCAATGCCCACGCCCAGCAGCTTGGCCGCTGCCGTCAACGTGCCGGTGCGAGCGATGGCTAAAAATGCCGGGGCGTCATCAAGGTTCAAGCGGTCCATAGGGGTTCCATATACGGAAACCAGACTTCCACATCCAGCCATTTATCTTTCGTTTGCGGAAATGCGAGTTAGGTCTTTGAAATGGAGAACAAAATGCAGAACAGAACTCTTTCGCCAGACCTGACGGTAAGCGCCATTGGCCTTGGCTGTATGGGCATGAGTGAATTCTATGGCCCGCGCAACGATGACGAATCTCTAGAAGTTTTGCACCGAGCTGTTGATTTGGGCATCACCTTTTTCGATTCCGCTGACATGTATGGATCGGGTCACAACGAAGAGCTATTGGCAAGGTTTTTGGGACAAACCGATGCCAAACCCACAATCGCGACCAAATTCGGCATCAGACGCGATCCGGGCGAATATGCCCGTTCATTGGACAATAGCCCGACTTACGCGCGCGCTGCCTGTGAGGCTTCGCTGAAGCGATTGAAGCTGGATCACATTGATCTTTATTATGTACACCGCCTTGATCAGAGCCGACCGGTCGAAGATGTGATGGGAGAGCTTTCGCGTTTGGTTGAAGAAGGGAAGATTGGCCATATCGGCCTGTGCGAGGTGAGTGCAGAAACCTTGCAGCGCGCCCATGCGGTTCACCCTGTATCTGCCCTGCAAACCGAGTATTCATTGTGGAGCAGAGATGTCGAAGACAGCATCCTGCCGATGTGCAAAAAACTCGGGATTGGGTTTGTCCCTTACTCTCCACTCGGGCGCGGTTTCTTGACCGGGACATTTGATAAATCGACCGAATTTGAGGGTGGTGACTTCAGGGTCGGGCTGCCACGGTTCGCACCAAACAATATAGAACAGAATCGTGGGATGGTTCAGGTCCTGCGAGAAATGGCGCGAGACAAAGATTGCACACTGGCACAGCTCGCGCTCGCTTGGGTTTTGTCAAAAGGTGACAATATCATACCCATCCCAGGCACGCGACGTGTAAAGTATCTAGAAGAGAACGCGGCATCGATCAGTGTTAACCTATCCCAGACTGAGATTAGGCGATTGGAAGACACATTGGAGAATGTCGAAGTGCACGGGCAACGTTATACCGAAGAAGGTATGAAGGGCGTAAACGCATGAACCATTCCGTTGGGTCTACGCGCCGCACGGCTGCTTTGCAGGTTCTCGAACAACTTGAAGCTGGGGCACCGGATAAAGTTGCGCAAAACCTGGATGAAGTCGCACCAGAGTTGGTCGAAATTGTCCTGGGTTTTGCTTTCGCTGATGTCCTGTCGCGGCCTGACTTGGACCTTGCGTCGCGCGAAATGTGTACTGTCGCAGCGCTAACCGCTATGGGAACAGCCAGCGGGCAGTTGGAGTTTCACATTCGTGCTGCGATGAATGTGGGGGTGACAAAAGAACAAATCATCGAAATCATTCTCCAAATGGCAGTTTACGCGGGAGTCCCGGCATGCATGAACGGAATTGCAGCCGCCAAGCGCGCATTTGCTATCGTAGACAATAAAACACAGGCCTAGCAATCTTCTAGTCTGTTGATCAAAAAAACCTGTGGAACATGTGATTGCAGCGCCAATGATATAGAACTGAGCGACTTTAGCGGAAAATACCCAACAAAATATCACTGGACGATCACTAGACTTGATTATTCGGCCGTGAACACCGCACTTATCAATATTATAACCTTGATGGGCGCGGAGGTCCAATTGGGATCTGCAGTTAATAGAAACGGTGGTGGAATACTCTTTGCTGCTCTAATTGCTCTATTTTCGCCGCAAATGGCGAAAGCCTATCAGGTCGACTGCGCCATTCTGCTTTGCCTGGCTGGTGGGTGGCCTGCGTCAGTAGAATGCGCTCATGCCCGTGCCGTGTTCATCCGTCGGATCACGCCCTGGCCGATTGAGCCGCCGTTGCAAATCTGGCGTTGTCCGATGGGTGTTTCTCAGCGTGCGCCTTTACAAAGTACGGCCCCGAAAATTTTGGAGGCCAGCAACCAAACAGGTCAGGCGCTAGGCCAAGTCATTTTGGCACAGGTGGTCGAAGGCGGAGCCGATATCGACATCAGTGGCTTGGAATTCGACTTCGTACGCTCGATCCGCGTTTGGGATGTGCGGCATTACAGCCACCGTGAACGCGGTCGCGACGATGATTGCTCTGAAAGTTACAACATGCGCCTCGGGACCTACGGCACGCAGGGCGAATTCGGCTGGCAGCGCACGACACCAGCGGCCGCTCCTCAATGGGTCCTGCCGTCACGGCGCTGTTCGTCATCGAATTGGCGGCGTGGAGTAGGTGTCGAATGGGTAGATCATGAGGGCAACCACGGATATGAGTGGGTGGCCTACTAAGGCTATTCGCCGATGTCCTTCATACGTTCCGCGATATCGCCCGCAATGCGCTCATACAGGGCGGCCTGCTTGTCTCGAGGTGTCCCAGGCTTTGGGTTTCTCCGGCGGATGCGCTTGGCGAGCCAGAAGAGCAACCGCGCGGCGGGATCTTCTAATTTTTCCGGCACAGGGGCTGGATAGTTTTCTTCGAGGAGGGCAACGACCTCAGCATTCATGCTGCGGTGGTTGGCTTCGGCCGCGAGGCGAATCCGATCGCGCAGGCCGTCGGGGAGCCGCACGATGAATTTCTCCTGATTTTGAGAGCTTTGTTCTGGCATAGTGGCACTGTGCCATAAATTTGAATTGACGCAATAATGGCTAAATGCCACTATTGGGGTGTGATTTCAATCTGGAGGCGTTTCATGAACAATCGTAAACCAATGCAGCTTCGGCTTCCACAAGAGCTAAAGGAGTGGATCAAGGCGGAGTCCGATCGAAATGGTAACTCTCAAAACTCTGAAGTAATCCGCGCAATTCGAGCGGCGAAGGACAGGCGTTCCGGCCCTGGTGTGATTGGAAATATCACTATGGATCAGGGCGATAATGCGCGTTGTTAACTGTGTGAGAGGGGTGTCGATACCATGACCAAAACAAGTGTGCAGACGAAGGCAAAGCAAGCGGCCTCGGCTTTTATCCGCGAGGCGCGGGAGGCAGGATGGCAGCGTGCGAAGTTCGAGATCAAGCCCGATGGCAGCGTCATCGTCGATGCCAACATGGTCGCGCCGGAGGCAGCTGACGACTTCCTCAATGGTGATTTGAGAATGGGCGAATGACTCGCAAGAGCCTGCCAAAATACGTCTACAATGACAGGGGTTACCTACGGTTCATCCGGCGATCGCGCGGCATCTCCGTTATGATGCACGAGGAAGCGGGCACGCCGGAATTTTGGGATCACTACAATCGCCTGTTGAAGGGAAAACCAGCGCCAGCGCCGGTGAAGCGAAATTTCGAAGCACTGATCCTCAGCTATTATGAGAGCGATGCCTACAAGAAGTTGAAGCCCCGCACGAGATCCGACTATCGGAGGTACATCAGCCACATTCGTGAAATCTGGGCCGAGAAAGACCCAGCGAGGATCGAAACCCATCACATTTATGAATTGCACCGGGCAAATGCGGATCATTGGCGGCAAGCCAACTATCTTGTCCAGGTCATGGTCGTCTTGATGAATCACGCCCGGTTGATCGGCTTCATCAAGAAAGAGCACGGCAATCCGGCGAAGGGTATTCCGCTTTTCAAGCAGCAAAGCGAAGGTTGGGAACCGTGGCCAGACGATGTTCGCGCTGAGTTCGAAGCGCTGGCTTCAAAACGGGCACGGCTGATCTACGAGCTTTGCGTTGGCACAGGCCAACGTATTGGCGATGTCGTGAAGATGAAGTGGGAGCACTTTTCCGATGAAGGTTTCGATTTCACACAGGGCAAGACCGACAAACCGCTTTGGATCCCTTTGACAGACCGGCTCAGAGAGCATCTGAACGTCAGCGAGCGTGGTGAGGGCACGGTCGTAACCAATACCAAAGGGCAGCCCATCAGTTATCGTATCGTTGCCGAAGAAATGCGTGCGATCAAAAGGAAGATGAAACACGAAAAGGCTGGTTATTACAAAACCCACGGTCTGCGGAAGAATGCGACGATCGAGCTCTACTTGGCAGGGTGTGATGACGAAATGGTCAAGGCTGTCACCGGTCACTCAGGCGTTGAGATGCTCAAAAATTACGGTGGGCCGATCCGGCAAAGGGAACTGGCGAAGCGCGCTCAAGAGGCAAGAAATCAAATGGAAAGAAGCAAGACCGAAACGTGAAAGTTTCAACGGTTGTTTCAAAAATGGCAGTGAAGGAGAGGAAGGATGACGCAAGTCATTGAAAATATTGGAGGCGAGTACCGGAATCGAACCGGTGTACACGGATTTGCAATCCGCTGCGTAACCACTCCGCCAACTCGCCGACCGGTGGTTTTTGCTTGCTATATGATCCCCTTTCCCGCTGCAAGCCGGATGATGCGATAAACTGCACCAAGAGGGCGTTGCTGAGGGTCGCGTGATGTGGCACATCTGGGGGATTAGAATCTGAACGGATGAGTCTAGCCAAATGAATGATTTCACCGCCCGACGCATAATGATGGTTGATACGCAGGTGCGCCCGTCCGATGTGACCAAATTTCCGATCATCGATGCAATGCTTACCGTACCGCGCGAAGAATTCGTGCCCGCGGCCAAACGCGAAACGGCGTATATGGGCGAAAACATTGATCTGGGGCAGGGGCGCATTTTGCTTGAGCCGCGCACATTGGCAAAGATGCTCGACGTTTTGGCCATTTCAAATACCGAACTGGTGCTCGATATCGGCTGTGCCATGGGCTACTCTGCCGCGGTGATCGCCCATATGGCAGAGGCGGTCGTCGCCGTCGAGGAAGACGAGGCCATGGCCGTAGAAGCGCAGGAAGCCCTGGTGCATGCAGGCGCAGACAATGTTGTGGTGCATACCGGTCCTCTGGCCGAAGGTGCGCCCGAACATGGTCCCTATGATGTGATCGTGATCGAAGGGGGCGTCAGCGAGGTACCGGAAAAGGTTGTGGACCAGCTCAAGGATGGGGGCAGGATCGCGGCACTCTTTATGCAGGGAGAACTGGGCGAAGTCCGTGTCGGTTATAAACGCGGTGGGGAGGTCAGTTGGCGCATGGCCTTTAATGCGGCGGCACCGGTTCTGGAGGGGTTCCAGCGCGAGAGTGCTTTTGTCCTTTGACGTTTTGAGGTCTGCGCGACGCAGGCAGTGGTGTAATAACAAAGAGGTCACGAGACCCATGCGGATCGACAAAATACAATTCGGAAAGCATCTGTTGGCCGGTGTCTGTGCCCTTGGTCTGGCGGTCTTGGCACCTCGAGGGGCCGCGGCTGAAACGCTGGCCGATGCCCTGGTCGGAGCTTATAATCATTCGGGGTTGCTGGAACAGAACCGCGCCTTGTTGCGCGCCGCGGATGAGGATGTCGCGATTGCAGCGGCCACGCTGAAACCCGTCCTGCGCTGGTCTGCCAGTCTGACGCAGGCATTCGGGCGTGTGCGCACCTCATCGTCACCGGTAACCATCGACAATGATAACCTGACCGCCGCGGTCAACCTTGTCGGTGAATTGGTGCTTTATGATTTCGGATCTCGCCAGTTACGGGTCGAAGCATCCAAAGAAAGCGTTCTGGCCACCCGCGAAGCACTGATCGAAATCGAACAACAGGTTTTGTTCCGCGCGGTGCGGGCCTATATGGGCGTCATCGAAGCATCAGAATTCGTAGCGCTCCGCCAGAACAACCTGCGGCTGTTGACCCAGGAATTACGTGCCGCCCAGGACCGATTCGAAGTCGGCGAAGTGACGCGCACTGACGTCGCGTTGGCACAGGCCCAACTGGCACAAGCCCGCAGCGGTTTGGCCCAGGCAGAGGGTAACCTGCTTTCTGCAACCGAAGAATACCGCAATGTCATCGGGCGCAAACCCGGTCGTCTGCAACAGCCTCCCGGATTGCCCAAAATCGAATCCAGCGTGGACAAGGCCAAGGCGATTGCCGTACGCCGGCATCCCTCCTTGTTGGGGGCACAACATCAGGTTGCTGCGGCTGATCTGCTGGTCCGCGCAACCGAAGCAGATATGAAACCGACCGTCAATCTCACGGGTCGTCTGGGCCTGACCGAAAACCTGAATGCCAGGGATTTCAATCGTGGTGGATCAATCGGGATCGAAGCGGGTCAGACAATCTATCAGGGTGGATCATTGTCGGCGACAGCCCGCCAGGCACGCGCACGCGCGGATGCGCAGCGCGGCAACCTGCATGTGGTGCGTCACGATGTTCAGCAAACCGTTGGAGATTCCTATGCCCAGTTGACCACGGTAAAGGCTCAACTGGAGGCATCGGAACGTCAGGTGCGGGCAGCAAGCATCGCTTTTCGCGGGATCCGCGAAGAGGCCACATTGGGAGCGCGGACAACGCTGGATGTCCTGGACGCCGAACAGGCGCTGCTGAATGCACGCTCATCACAGGTTTCCGCGCGCGTCAGCGTCTATGTCGCCGCCTATGGAATATTGGTCAGCACAGGCCGTCTGACAGCCAAGCAGCTGGGCTTGCCGGTCCAGATCTACGATCCCGCAGCCTATTACAATCTGGTCAAAGACAGCCCAGCGAAGAAGTCCAAGGAAGGGCAGAAACTGGACCGTGTGTTGCGGGCGCTGCAAAAAGACTGACAATTTTGCGCGCCCCATTGTGTGAAAAACAATCCGAGGTTAGTTTGATCACGAGAAAAGAGTGGTAAAAACTATGTCCGACCCAGTCACAAATGCTGAGGTAGAGGATGTGCTATCTTCGATCCGCCGTCTGGTGTCCGAAGACAAGCGTCCTGTACAGGTACCTTTGAACGAGGCCAAGAGCGCCGCAGTCAAGCCTGCTGTGGAACCGAGAAAGGATCGTTTGGTTCTGACACCGGCGCTGCGTGTCACTGATGCGCCGCGAGATACCGCCACCCCAGACAACAGCACCGCAGCCTCGCAAGAGACTGATACCGAAGAATCCCTTTTTGAGGCACCTCGTGACGGCGAAAACCGACTGGGTGCGACCGACAGAAATGATGGAATTGAAATCAACAGCCTGGTCAGCGATGATTCCCCGCTCGACCTGCCGGGTGGCTTGTCCTCAACTCAACAGGCCACAGACAAAGCCGATGTCTCGGCGGATGAAGACGATCAATTTTTCGATGATCTGTCGCAGGATTATTCTACTGATCCATATAACTTTGACGACGATTCTGACAACGATGGCGACAGCGATGATGATTTCAACCTGCGCCATTCAACGGATCAACAGAGACCGCCCGAAGGACCCGAAGACGATCAGGACGACGACGTAACTCTGGTTTCCGAGACTGAGATTCTGAAAGCGGACAAGGCAGAGGTCGCTGAGTCCAATCAGAGGGCGCAAAACGAACGGCTGGACGAAACCGGATCAGAGATGGAAAAGGCGGAATCAGCGCCGGGAGAGCAGTCGACGACCGATACGTCCATGGCCCAGTCACCGCAGGCTGCGCAAAAGGCCGCTACCTTGACGGCAAAGATCGCCGCGCTGGAAACGGCGATCGGTCAGATTTCCGAGACATGGGAACCCGACGACGCAGGCGAAAGCGATTACGCTGGCAGCGAACCGGAGGCGATGGCCTGGGAAGACGATGAACAGGAGGTGTCGCTGCGACGCAAAGACCGCGCCAGTGCCGACTTGGCTGCCGACGATGCCGGTTCTGCCGGTCCAGAAACCACGCAATCATCTGCCGAAGAGTTTTTCGCCAAGAAGCAACCGGATGCGCAAAGCCCGGCAAAGGCCGATATGCTTCATGAGCATATGACAGACGCCGGAGAACGGCAGGACACTGATGCCCAGCCAGAACCGGATGCTGGGCAATCTGCAGATGAAGACCCGGAATTTACGGCCGCACCGCTTGAAGACCGTTTGGGATATTCCGATGAAGATCAACTGATCGACGAAGAAGCGCTGCGTGATCTGGTGTCAGATATTGTCCGTCAGGAATTGCAGGGTGCCTTGGGCGAACGCATCACCCGCAATGTGCGCAAATTGGTGCGCCGCGAGATTCACCGCGCCTTGACCGCGCAGGAGCTTGAGTAAGAGAATACTCCCGGTTGGCGATCATACCTCGCCAGCCATTTCCAACATCAGGTCTATATCAAAATACTCTTCTATATGTGCCGCAAGGGCGTCGAGGGTTGCCTCAACGCCTGTTTCAAACGCCACCGACGAAGCAACGCCGAATTGCGCCAGATAGGCGGCGCGAAAGCTGTCCGAACTGAAAAGCCCGTGCATGTAACATCCTTGAACCAGACCATTCAGGCTGGTGGCACCTTCGTCCTTGCCGTCAAACGTCAACCATGACGCTGCAGTGTCTGGTCCGGTTGTTTCACCGATATGAATCTCATACCCTGACAGGGATGTACCGCTAGCGGGGTGATTGCCCTGCTTGAGCGACAAATGTTTGATCGGTGCCATCACGGTTTCAACGTCCAGATGTCCCAATCCCTCGACGCTACAGGGTGGGCCTTCGATCCCTTGGGGATCCGCGATGCGTTTACCCAGCATTTGATAACCGCCGCAGAGACCCAATACACGACCACCCCGCCGGATATGGGCGGCAAGATCGGTATCCCATCCCTCGGCCCGCAGCGCAGCGAGGTCGGCAATTGTCGCCTTGCTACCAGCGAGTATGACAAGATCGGCATCTCCAGGCAGCGGGCTGCCGGGCATGATGATACGCAGATCAACGCCAGATTCCGCTGCCAAAGGATCCAGATCATCGAAATTGGAAATCCGGGGCAAGCGCGGCACCGCAATGACACATCCCGCGCCGCCTGAACGCGACCGCGCGGGGAGGTCCATGACGTCTTCTGCGGGCAACCGATGTGCGCCGTCAAACCATGGGATCACGCCCAAGCAGGGCCAACCGGTTCTTTTGGCAATGTCATCGCGACCGGCATCAAACAGGCTTCGGTCTCCGCGAAATTTGTTTACGGCAAAGCCGCGCACCTGCGCATTGTCAGCGCTTTGCATCACTGCCTGGGTGCCGACGATCTGGGCAATGACACCACCGCGATCAATGTCACCCATCAGGATCACCGGCACATCCGCTGCAGTGGCAAAACCCATGTTTGCGATGTCGCCGCTGCGCAGGTTTGTTTCCGCAGGGCTGCCTGCGCCTTCGATCACAATCAAATCGCATTGTGTGGCCAGCCTGTTGAATGAGTCCAGAACCCGTGGCATCAGGGCTGCCTTGTTCCTGCCAAAGGCTGTGGCCTCCTGATGGCCGGCAATCTGCCCTTGAACGATGACTTGTGCCCCGGTAGCGGATTGAGGTTTCAGCAGGACAGGATTCATGTCCGTATGTGGTGCAACCTCGGCGGCGCGCGCCTGCAACGCCTGGGCGCGGCCGATCTCACCACCGTTCGACGTGACGGCTGCGTTGTTGGACATGTTTTGCGGCTTGAAAGGGCGCACCTTCATGCCACGGCGCACACAGGCGCGGATGATCCCAGCCACGATCATTGATTTTCCGACATTGCTGCCGGTGCCTTGAATCATGATGGCTTTGGTCATGTGGAAGCCTATTCAGTTTGGCAGCAGGCTGGTGATCATGTCCTGCCCACAAACGAAAAACACAGCCCCAAAGGGCTGCGTCTTTTCTCCCGTACTGGGATACCTATTAAGCGGCTTCTGCCTGTTGGGCAGCGTGGCGACGTTCCGATTCTTCGCGTGAAAGAGCAACGGATGTACGGACGCCTTTGCCGACAAAATCCATCAGTCCGGCCACAACGCGCTCGTTCGGGTCAATGCCCGCACAGCTCAATACTTCGCGGCCATCGCGGGAGCGTGCCCAGCGGGCGATCTGCTCTGGGCCGTTGCCATATTTCTTGTCATCAGCGATTGCATCATCCAGTGCTGCCAGTACAACAGCGGCGAAAAGCTTGCGAGCGCGATTGCCTTGCTCATTATTGAAAGCGGTGCCGTCAACGAAATCTCTCAACTCGTCGTCCTTTCGATTATTCTTGCTCTTGTCATTCGGGCGTGACGCTTCTTATGACCGATATACATCGATTCGGATACATCTTATTCGCATAGCAGCCATGCGGAGAGCGCATGCCCGATGATGAAGTCCGACAATATATCGCGAGCTTGCAGGGTTCCTTAACGCCAGATATAGGGTGCGTTATAATTTCATCAACCTTTTGCCTAGGTTTTGCCACATGCCCAAAATTAACGGAAACGAGATTCGCCCCGGTAACGTGCTGGAACACAACGGAGGCCTCTGGGCCGCGGTCAAAGTGGACCACGTTAAGCCCGGCAAGGGCGGTGCCTTTGCTCAGGTAGAGCTGCGCAATTTGCGCAACGGCTCCAAACTGAACGAACGTTTCCGCTCCGCGGACAAGGTCGAAAAAGTGCGTCTGGAACAAAAGGATCAGCAATTTCTCTATGAAGACAATGGGATGCTGGTTCTGATGGATACAGATACCTATGATCAGGTTCAGCTGCCTTCGGATCTGCTGGGCGAACGCCGTCCCTTCCTGCAAGACGGGATGATGGTTGTGGTAGAGTATAACGGAGATGAGCCGTTGAACGCCTCATTGCCGCAAAAAGTGGTCTGCAAGATCGCTGAAACAGAACCTGTGGTCAAAGGTCAAACAGCGGCGAATTCCTTCAAACCGGCGGTTTTGGACAATGGTGTTAAGGTTTCAGTGCCGCCTTTCGTAGGTCAGGACGAAGAAATCGTGGTAAATACAGAGACAATGGAATACGTCGAACGCGCCTGATATATGCCCAAGCTGGCGGATTTTGCTGACGCGACGTAAATCATATTAACGTTAAAAAAGCGTCACGGATCGAGGTTGGAAAGACGCTTTTCATGAAATCCTATACATTTTACGGGACATCGGCACGCGTAACCACGGCATCTCCTGCCTGCATCTGGCCGGTTGCGCGGTCAAATCGCAAATAGGCAATGCCCATTCCCCGGGCTTGTGTGAACAGGGTTCCTGCGGTTTTGCCCGCGCTTGTCAGTTCGGTTCCCACGGGCGCGCTGCCCTGCACATCGACCTGCGCCAACCCCTTGCGCAGCTCGGTCTTGTGTTTCATCCGTGCTGTAACCTCCTGACCGACATAACATCCCTTGCGAAAATCGACACCGTTCAACCGTTCAAACCCGGCTTCAAGGATGAAGGTGTCCGGAGTCAGTTCGATCCCGGTTTCCGGCACCAGATGGGCGACACGCAAAGCATCCCAGTCAGTACTGTCGTCAGTTTGGGGTGCGGCCCGATAGCTGCGCCAACCCAATGCTTCGCACCGAGGATCGGCAAATCCATCGGCAGGGCGCGCGCCCAGTCCACGGTGCAGATGCAGTTCCGTCGTGTCGATTTCGACAGCGGCACGCAGTTTATACATCGACAACCGCTGAACCAGCATGTCAGCCAGACTCTCAGCCACATCCAACAGGACATCATCGGCACTGGATACCAAAAAGAAATCTGCAAGGTATTTCCCCTGCGGCGTCAACATCGCTGCATAGACGATTCCTTGCGTTAGTTTGGCGATGTCGTTTGTGATCAAGCCCTGCAGGAAATCATGTGTGTCTGGCCCGCTTAGACGTAGGATACGGCGCTTGGTCATGGGCTGTCCTTTCAAGGTTCAGATCGCATATAGTGTTCCCACGTCACGTCAAAAGGGGCAAGCATGCGCGCGCCAATCTCTGTCATCATTCCAACGCTGAACGCCGAGAAGACATTGTCCAAATGCCTGGAAGGCTTGATGGAAGGGGTAGAAGCCGGGCTGATCCGTGAATTGATTGTCGCGGACGGGGGGTCATGTGATGCCACCGGTGCCATCGCTCAGGCATGGGGGGCCGAGATCCTGCAAGGCGTCGCATCCCGTGGCGGGCAATTGCGGCTTGGTTGTGCCGCGGCACAGGCGGAGTGGATGTTGGTGATTCACGCAGACTCGGTGTTGCAGCATGGATGGTGCAAAACAGTGCGTCTTCATCTGACAGATCCCGATCGCGCAGGTTGGTTCCGCCTTGCCTTTGAACATGCCGGTGTCGCCGGAAGGTTGGTTGCGGGATGGGCCAATCTTCGCAGCCGGCTGGGTTTGCCTTACGGTGATCAGGGGCTGCTGATTTCGGCGGAGCTATACGCCCGGATTGGTGGCTTTCCCGACCAGCCGTTGATGGAGGACGTTGCAATGGCGCGCCAACTCTCCGGGAAATTGACACCTCTCGAGGGCGTTGCCCGTACCAGTGCAGACAAATACATCGCGCAAGGCTGGATCAAGCGCGGGTCGCGAAACCTCTGGACCTTGATCCGGTATTTTGCAGGTGTCGATGTTGAAAAGCTCGCCGCTGGTTATCGACCCTAGCCAAAGAGCCTGCGCCACAGACTGAGTTTTGCAGCAGGTTTGCCCTGTTGCGAGCCTTGAATGCGCATCCGGCTTTTGGGCGCAGCTTCTGGCTGTGCCCCGTCCCGAAACTGCAAACGGTACAGATCTGCATAGAGGCCGCCGCGTTCCAGCAGTTCCTCATGTGTGCCCTCGTCCACGGTGCGGCCTTTGTCGAGCACGACAATTCGGTCCGCGCTGCGGATTGTCGCCAGACGGTGGGCGATTACAAGGGTTGTGCGCCCCTTTGAAAGTCGATCAAGCGCCGCCTGAACAACTTGTTCGGATTGCGCATCCAGAGCGCTGGTTGCCTCGTCCAGCAACAAGATCGGCGTATCGCGCAACAGGGCGCGGGCAATGACGACACGCTGGCGCTGACCGCCTGACAGGGCGGAGCCACGCGGGCCGACAAGGGTTTCCAGCCCCTTTTCCAGTTTGGGCAGAAAATCGGCAACATGTGCGGCGTCCAACACTTCTTGCAATCGTGCCTCGCTGACTCCCTTGTGATCCAGAACGATGTTTTCGCGCAGGGTCGCATCAAACAAGAGCGCCTCTTGCGTGACGACAGAGAACAACCCGCGCAGGGCGTTCAGCGACAGGTCCGTCGTGGGCACACCGCCGAGCGTGGCGGTACCGGCCTGTGGGTCGATCAAGCGTGTCAGGACATTGAAAACCGTCGATTTCCCCGCACCTGACGCCCCGACAAGCGCGGTGGTTTCTCCGGCTCTTGCGGTAAAGCTGAGCTGGTTCAAGACTCTGCTCTCGCCATAGGATAAAACGATATTGTCCAATACGATTTCCGGTGTTCCTGTCGGGGCTGCAATCGGGGTGGCCGGGTCCTGCAACAGCACCGGCGCGTCCAGCAGTTCACGAATGCGTTCCAGCGCGGCAGCAGCAATCTGCCAAAGGCCGGCGATGCCCCCCAACCGGCGCAACGGGCTAAAGGCGAACCCCATCGCGGTAAAAAAGGTCATGAACTGCCCGATGGTTTTATCGCCCGAGATGATCTCGGATCCGCCATAGAGGATCACGGCCATGAACCCGATCCCCGACAGAATATCGACCATGCCCGGAATCGCGGAATTGCCAAAAGCAGCGCGGACTTCGGTGTCAATGAACCGTGCAGTGAGGCTGCGATACTGTCGCGTCTGGTAGGCTTCAAGTGCGTTGAGTTTCACCTGAACGATCCCATGAAAAACCTCGTCCAGCCGTGTGGCAAGATCGGCACCGAGGTCGCGCGCTTCGCGCGCACGCTTGCGGACAAACCGCTGCGCCATAGCGGCGGGCAACACCATCACCGGAATGCCGATACAGGCCATCAGCGCCCAGATCGGATCAATTGAAACCGCCACGCCCAATAGGACCATCAGGCCGATGAAGTCCCGGCCTGCACCGGTGATCACGGCGCGCCAGACATCACCAACCGCATTTACGTCCGATTGAACCCGCTGGATCAGAAAACCGGGTGGATGGCTTTGATGAAAGGCACCATCCTGACGCATCATCCGTTCCAGCAGATCAATGCGCAAATCAGCCGCCGTGTGCTGCGCCACCTTGCTCAGCAATACTTTCTGGCTGACCCCGGCAATTGCGCGCAAGACAAAAATCCCGATCAAGGTCAGTCCGACCCAGATCAACGCATCTTCCTGCCCTGCGACAAACACCCTGTCGAACATCGGTTCCATCAAACGCGCGAGGGCACCCAGGCTACTGCCTTCGATCACCATGAACACCAGCGCAAGTGCCATCATGCCAACGTGCTTTTTCAAGTAGTCCCGCCACAGCCAGCTCAGCAACTCTTTGGAGGTATAGCTCTGATCATTCATAGGGAAACACACCACCCGGTTCGAAAAAACTGTCCCAACCTCTAGTCCCGTGACCGCTTCGGGGCAAGCAAAGCGTTCTGGTGTTGACGCTAGCCCGCGCAGGCCTAAGGTCGCCCTGATTGATGTTGCCAGAAGGCCTTGTTATGAAACCTCCCTCGCTTGCACATGGTCGGTCCTACCTGGCCATTCCCGGTCCTTCCGTCATCCCGGATGTCGTGTTGCAATCCATGCACCGCGCCGCGCCGAATATCTACGCCGGTGAACTTGTCAACATGATGCCAGGCTTGACTGCCGATCTGAAAAGGGTCGCCGGCACAAAGCATCATGTTGCGATGTATACCGGCAACGGCCACGCCGCATGGGAAGCATCGCTTGCCAATATCCTGGCACCGGGTGACAAGGTGCTGGTCCCGGCCACGGGCCGTTTCGGCGTTGGTTGGGGGGAAACAGCGGCAAGCCTTGGGGCCGAGGTCGAAACCATCGACTTTGGCAAGAGATCCCCGATGGACATGGGCCGCATCGAAGAATTGCTTCGTGCGGATCGGGCGCATCAGATCAAAGCAGTGCTGGCCGTGCATGTGGATACCTCAACCTCGATCCGCAACGATATTGCCGCCCTGCGCCGGGCCATCGACGCCGCCGGACACCCGGCGCTCTTGATGGCTGATTGCATTGCGTCTCTGGGCTGTGACCGTTTCGAGATGGATGCCTGGGGCGTCGATGTGATGGTGAGCGGGTGCCAGAAAGGCTTGATGGTGCCACCGGGGATGAGTTTCGTCTTTTTCAACGACAGGGCAGAGGCCGCACGCGCCAGATTGCCCCGCGTCAGTTGGTATTGGAATTGGACCCCGCGCGCCCATGCCGAGGAGTTTTTTCAATATCACGCGGGCACAGCGCCGACGCACCATCTCTATGGCCTGCGCACAGCACTTGATCTGATCCACGCCGAAGGCATTGAAAACGTTTGGTCCCGCCACGCCGTACTTGCCCGGGCCGTTTGGGCCGCCTGCGAAGCATGGAGCACGGTCGGGAGTTTCGCCATGAACGTCAGCGATCCGGCACATCGCAGCAACGCGGTGACCTCCCTGCGGCTGCAATCACCCGATGCCACGGCCCTGCGTGACTGGGTAGAAAGCCAGCTTGGCCTGACGCTGGGCATCGGTCTTGGCATGGCGACACCAGGTGATCCGGCATGGCACGGCTTTTTCCGGTTGGGTCACATGGGGCATGTGAACGGGCAGATGATCATGGGGATGCTGGGCGGGATCGAAGCCGGCATGCAGGCACTCAAGATCGCACATGGACCCGGCGCACTGGATGCCGCAGCAACGCAGATTGCGCAGGCCCAAGTCGTCAGTCCCGCAAGATCGCAATCCGCGTAATCAGCTTGTTGAGAAGCCAGCCGGTGGCAGCAACGGCAGGTATGCCCCAGATGGCCCAGATCACGATGAAAACCCAGGTGATGTTCACACCGAACATGACCACGCAGGCATGGGTAAAATTGGGGGCGGCAGGGCGGTCAAAAGTATTGCGCATTGAAATCTCACCTTCACTATACGGCCAACTATAGCTTGATTACTTTGCAGGTCAGCTTCTTGTTGCTTCGGCAAGGGCATCAGGCAGGGCGTTGGCGACTTGATCCAGTTGAGCAGGTGTGCCGCAACTGATCCGGATGCATCGATTCTGCGGGGCGACAAATGGCATGCGCACGAAAACACCCCGCGCGACAAGACCATCCAGAACAGCCTTGGCAAAATGGCCATCCCGCCCGCAATCTATCGTAACGAAATTGGCTGCCGAAGGCAAAGGGTCCAGCCCGTTGCGACGCGCAATACCGGCAATGCCTTCGCGGGCGTTCTTGATTTCGCCCAAGACCTTTGCCAGCCAGCCCTGGTCTTCCAGCGCGGCCAGCGCCCCGGCCTGCGCTGCACGATTCATGCCAAAATGATTGCGTACCTTGTGAAAGGCGGTGATCAGTTCCGGCGCTGCAATGGCATAACCCACCCGCGCCCCGGCCAATCCGTAAGCCTTTGAAAAGGTACGCATCCTGATGACTCTCGGGTCTCTCCATGCCAATGGCAAGGCAGTGCCTTCCGGCGCAGTTTCAACATAGGCCTCATCCAGGACCAAAACTGTCTGTTCCGGCAACCCTTGCAGGGCTGACATGATGTCGCTGCCCCGGTGCCAGGATCCCATCGGATTATCGGGATTGGCCAGATAGACCAGTTTGGCATCCACCTCGGCGGCCTTCGCGAACAAGGCCTCCGGATCTTCATGATCGTCGCGGTAGGGCACTTTGTGCAGCGCGCCGCCAAAGCCTGCAACGTGGTAGTTAAAGGTCGGATAGGCCCCGTCAGAAGTGACAACTGCATCTCCCGGCGCAACGAACAACCGCGTGACATAGCCCAGCAATCCGTCAATGCCTTCGCCCACGATGATATGATCAATCGTTGTGTCGTGATGGGCGGCAAGAGCACAGCGTAGATCATGGCTTTCGGGATCGCCATACATCCAGTGCCCCGCCTCGGCGATTGCCCGGAGCGCATGCGGCGAAGGGCCAAAGACGTTTTCATTCGCGCCAAGGCGTGCATCAAAGCGACGGTTGCGGGCACGTTCCTGGGTCTCAGGCCCGACAAAGGGGACAGTGGCAGGCAGGGAACGGGCAAGCGGGGTAAGGCGATACTGGGTCATACCGCTGTGTTAAGCGGCCCGTCGCATTTGGGCAAGGGCTTGGAAAAACGGGGTGCGCACCTATAAGGGGGCAAGCTGTATCTCGGAAGGATCCCGGAACATGACCAGGCTCACCCGCCGTGGCTTTATCGCCTCGACCCTTGCCGCCGGTGCCCTGCGGAGCGTGCCTGTGACGCTTGGCAAACCGCCTGCACGGCGTATCCTGACATTGGTTTATGACAAAAGCCTTGGCATGATGCGTGCGATCGACCGCCTGGTACCCTGATATGCCGTCACGTTTCGCTGGCCTGTCCCGGTTTGATCGGCTCAGATAACTCCGACCAAACCGGAGGATTCCATGGCCCGCGTTACCGTAACCTATGACAACCATATCGCTTTTGTTCGCTTGACCCGCGCGGACAAGATGAATGCCGTTGATCCCGAAATGATCGACGGAATTATCGCGGCAGGACAAGAGGTTGCCGCCTCCGATGCGCGTTGCGTCGTGCTCTCGGGCGAGGGCAAGGCCTTTTGTGCCGGCATCGACCTTACCAGCCTTGCAGGCATGATGGGCAAAGACCCCGCTGACGTCATCATGCCCCGCACCCATGGTGCGGGTACGACCAACCAATGGCAAGAAGTCGCAATGATATGGCACCGAATGGAGATTCCCGTCATTGCTGCGATCCATGGGGTTTGCTTTGGGGCAGGCATGCAGCTTGCCCTCGGGGCGGACATTCGCATCGCTGCGCCGGGGACACGATTTGCAGTGATGGAAATGAAATGGGGTATCGTCCCGGACATGGGCGGGATGGTTCTGTTGCCACAACTGGTGCGTTCGGACGTTTTGCGCCGCATGACCTATACTGCCGAACAGATAGATACCGACCAGGCGCTCGTCTGGGGGCTGATCACCGAAGCGGCGGCTGATCCGCTGGCAGCGGCAACTGAACTTGCCACGACCATCGCGGGCAAAAGCCCCTCGGCCATCCGCGCAGCCAAGCGTCTGATTGCAATTGCGGAATCCAATGATGCCGCATCGGTTCTCGAAGCAGAATCGCGCCTTCAATCCGAGCTCATCGGCAAGCCGCACCAAATGGAAGTCATCGCTGCCGAGATGGCAAAGCGCCCGGCGGTTTTCAAATAGCCCAAGGCCAGACCCGCCTGACGCCTTTCAAAGAGGCAGCAGGCGCGGGCTTCATCTTGCCCTTAAACTCATTTCCGACCTCTGCGCAGGGACGACGCTGTGCAGGGGGCAGCCGGCCTGCATCAGTCGATCTCGGCCAGACGGTCCAATGCGGCCTGCAATTGGTCGGCCTCTTCCTGGCGCGCATCCAGATTGGCGCGGGCTTCGGCGACCACGTCTTCGGGGGCGGAGGCAGCGAATTTAGGGTTGTTCAAACGCCCCTTGAGACCGCCTATTTCCTTGGCCAGTTTATCAAGTGATTTTTGCAGACGCGCCTTCTCTTCACCGATGTCGATCAGCCCGGCGAGGGGGAGTCCAAAGCTCGCACCCGGGGCCGGGATAGAGACACAACCCTTGGGAAAACTTTCCGCTTTTTCAAGGCTTTCTACCCGTGCAAGGCGCTTGATCATGGTTTCATTGCCATCCCATGCAGCCTGGGCCGAGGCGTCCATTTCAGTGACGATCATCGGTACCTTGAGGCCGGCGGGGACGTGCATCTGGGCGCGGGCGGATCGGATACCTTCGATCAGACCGATCACCCAGTTCAGTTCGCGGTCCGCCTCGGCATCCAACAGGTCAGCGGTGGTGTAGGTCGGCCAGTCGGCGTGGACCAGCATCTTGTCCCGCGCGACGGTGGTTTGCCAGAGTTCCTCGGTGATGAAAGGCATGATCGGATGCAGCAGGATCAGGCATTGGTCAAGCACCCAACCCATTGTTTTTCTTGTCTCCTCTGCTTCCGGTGCGCCGTCCTGTAACAGGGGTTTGGACAGTTCCACATACCAGTCGCAGACCTTGCCCCAGACAAAGGCATAAAGTGTGTTGGCGGCATCGTTAAAGCGGTAATTGGCGAGGGCGGCATCGACCTCTTCACGCACGCGGGCGGTTTCGCCGATGATCCATTTGTTGAGTGTGGCTTGGGGTTGCGTCGGGCGTACACCCCCTGTGCACCCCCCATGCACCCCTTGGTGCATCTCGAATACGCCATTCATTTCGGCAAAACGGTGGGCGTTCCACAGTTTTGTGCCGAAGTTGCGGTAGCCGGTGATGCGGGCTGTGGACAATTTCAAATCGCGCCCCATGGCGGCCATGGAGGTCACGGTGAAACGCACCGCATCCGCGCCGAATTCGTCGATCAGTTCCAGCGGGTCAAGGACGTTGCCGAGGGACTTCGACATCTTCTTGCCCTTCTCGTCGCGCACCAGCGCGTGGACATATACGGTGTCGAAAGGTTTCTGATCAACCACGGCATATTGCATCATCATCATGCGGGCGACCCAGAAGAAGATGATGTCAAAGCCTGTGACAAGGACGGAGGTGGGGAAGTATTTCTTGAGCTCTTCGGTTTCTTCGGGCCAGCCAAGCGTCCCGATAGGCCAGAGACCGGAGGAGAACCATGTGTCAAGCACGTCGGGGTCGCGCCAGACGGGATAAACAACATCGGTCGGATCCTGACTGCCAGTGTAAACCGCAAGGCTTTCGGCCAGAACATGCATGGCTTCGCTGCGCGAGGCGACTTCGACAACGCGGGCATGGTTCAACGGGGTTGGCAGCTTGACCAATACATCGGCAAAGCTGTCAGTGACCGCATCAAAATCGGCGGCGCAGTGATGGTGATCGCTGCTTTCCGGCAGGGATTGCTGCAATAAGAGGCGGGACAATTCGACCATGTCCAATGCGCCGTCGCCCTCGTCATCGGTAAAGCCGCGCCCTTTCAGGTCAAGCCCGTACCAAACCGGTATCTGATGCCCCCACCACAATTGGCGTGAGATACACCATGGTTCGATGTTCTCCAGCCAGTGGAAATATACCTTCTTGTCCTGCTCGGGCAGAATTTTCACATCGCCATTGCGCACGGCGTCAATCGCGGGCTGCACGATCTTGTCGGTGGCAACGAACCATTGGTCGGTGAGCATCGGCTCGATCACGACTTTGGAGCGGTCGCCGAAGGGTTGCATGATCTTTTTGGCCTCGACCAGCGGGACGGGGGCCGTATCAACGATTTCTTCTTCATCGCCCTTCTTCTTTTTCTTCGCAGGTTTGCCCAAACGCGGATCGTCATGGGCTGTCATCACGGCCAGCCCTTCGGCGGTGATGTCTGCGATCACCTTTTCACGGGCATCGAAGCGGTCAAGGCCACGGTAGTCTTCGGGCACAAGGTTGATTTCGGTGGCATCAAAGGGGGCTTCTTCGCGGCCTTCTGCGATGGCCTGGGCACGGGAGGCGGCAGCGTCATAAGGCAGACCATCGCTGCGCATCGCGCCACGGGTGTCCATCAGCGCGTAAAGCGGGATGTTGTTACGCTTGGCGACTTCGTAGTCATTGAAATCATGGGCACCGGTGATCTTGACCGCGCCGGACCCGAATGTCGGATCAGGGTATTCATCGGTGATGATCGGGATCAAACGGCGGTGTTCTTTGGGTCCAACCGGAATTTCGCAGAGTTTGCCGACGATGGAGGCATAGCGTTCGTCCGAGGGATGTACCGCAACCGCGCCGTCGCCCAACATGGTTTCAGGGCGCGTGGTGGCGATGGAGATATAGTCGCGTTCCTCGGAGAGCGTGACATTGCCGTCTTCGTCTTTCTCGACATAGGTATAGGTGGCGCGTTCTCCATTTTCTTTGGCCGCGAGCGGGTATTTGAAGTGCCACATGTGGCCGTCAACTTCGGTGCTTTCAACTTCGAGATCGGAAATGGCGGTCTCAAAATGCGGGTCCCAATTGACGAGGCGTTTGCCGCGATAGATCAGGCCCTTGTTGTACATGTCGACAAAGACTTTGATCACGGCGTCGTGGAAGTTGCCTTCTTCACCTGCTGGCGCATTTGGGGCACCGGACATGGTGAACGCGTTGCGGTCCCAGTCACAGGAGGCACCGAGGCGTTTGAGTTGGTCGATGATCGTGCCGCCGGATTTAGCTTTCCATTTCCAGATTTCAGCCGTGAAGTCCTCGCGGGACCACTCGCGGCGCGGCGGTTTGCCGTCCGCGGCCAGCTGGCGTTCCACAACCATTTGCGTCGCGATGCCCGCGTGATCCTGGCCAGGCTGCCAAAGCGTGTCAAAGCCGCGCATGCGATGCCAGCGGGTCAGGATGTCCTGAAGCGTGTTGTTGAAGGCATGGCCCATGTGCAAGACGCCCGTCACATTGGGCGGCGGGATCATGATGGAGAAGGTTTCATCGCGGGAGGCATTGGCACCAGCCTTGAAGGCACCGGCCTTTTCCCAAGCGGCGTAAAGGCGGGCTTCGGCCTCACCAGAGTCAAAATTCTTTTCCAGAGCCATGGTCATTGATCCTCAATCACGTTTGAGGGTTGATCTAACGGAGGTTGCGACCGAGGGAAAGGGCGGGCTGGACAACACGGTCTGGGCGGTTAAGTCTCTGTTCTCGTACCCCACCCAGAAAGAGGCAGTTTTCATGGAAAAATTCGGGAAGAGCCAATCGGTTGTTCGAACGGAAGATTTGCGGTTCCTGACCGGTGAGGGGCGTTATGTGGATGATATTGCGCCGACCGAGGCCTTGCATGGCTATTTCTTTCGCTCATCTGTCGCCCATGGTGTGATTACATCCTTGGATGTGAGCGATGCCGCGGCGGCCGAAGGGGTGCATCTGGTATTGACCTGTGCCGATCTGGAGGCGGCGGGCATGGATATTGCGATGGCGGGGGCGGTGGTCAAGAACCGGGACGGTTCTGACGGGGCACAACCCTTGCGCCCGATGCTGGCACGGGAGCGCGTCCGCTATGTGGGAGAGCCAGTGGCGATGATCGTAGCCGATACGCTGGCTGCGGCACGAGATGCTGCGGAATTGATCATGTTTGAGGTGGATGATCTGCCCGCCAAGGTGGATCGCGCGGTTGGCGGTGAGGCCCTGCATGCAGAAGCGCCGGACAACAAGGCGTTTGACTGGGGCATGGGCGACGAAGCCGCGACCGAGGCCGCCTTTGCCGCTGCGGCAAAAACCGTCGTGCTGGATGTGGAGGACAACCGGATCATCGTGAACTCGATGGAGCCGCGAGGCTGTTATGCGGAATGGCACGACGGGCGTGTGCATGTGGCCAACAACGGGCAGGGTGTCTGGGTTCACAAGGGATATATTGCAAAGGCTTTTGGGCTCGATCCTGAACTGGTGCATGTGACCAACCCTGATACCGGCGGTGCCTTTGGCATGAAGTCGATGACCTATAACGAATATTTCTGTGTTGCGCAGGCGGCGCGTGTCCTGGCGCGTCCGGTGCGCTGGATGTCCGAGCGCACAGAGGCGATGCTGACCGACAATGGCGGGCGTGACCTGACCTCTCTGGCGGAATTGGCCTTTGATGCCGATCACAGAATTACGGCCTATCGCGTCCGAACGATATGTAACCTTGGCGCGTATAATTCGCAGTTTGCCCAGTTCATTCAGACCCAGTTGTTCAGCCGGGTCCTGATGGGGGTCTATGATGTGCAGACCACATGGCTTCAGGTGGACGGTGTTTATACCAATACCGTGCCGGTGGATGCCTATCGCGGGGCCGGGCGTCCCGAGGCGATTTATGTGCTGGAGCGTCTGATGGACCGTGCCGCCCGCGAACTGGGGGTTGATCCATGGGAATTGCGTCGGATCAACTTTATCAAGCCGGAGCAGTTCCCCTACAAGGCGGCCACAGGGGAAACCTATGACGTGGGGGATTTCGAGCGACTGTTGCAGAGGGTCGCAGAAGAGGCTGACCATGCGGGGTTTGCGGCGCGCAAGGCCGCCGATGCCAGGCGCGGATTATTACGCGGTATGGGTCTGTGCTATTACATCGAAAGCATTCTGGGCGATCCATCTGAGGGGGCCAAGGTGGTATTCGAGGCAGAAGGCCATGTCACGATTTACGTGGGGACGCAATCGGGGGGACAGGGGCACGAAACCGTCTATGCCCAGTTCCTGAGCGATCAGACCGGCATACCGGCAGACCGGATACGTGTCGTGCAGGGGGATTCCGACCTGATCAAAACAGGCGGCGGTACCGGGGGGTCGCGTTCTGTCACGACACAGACCAATGCGACACTGGCGACAGTTGCCAAGATCACGGAGGTCTTCAGCGCTTTCCTTGCTGATGAACTTGGCGTGCCGGCGCGCGAGATCATGTTCGATGATGAAAGGTTCCGCGCCGAGGGCTCGAATCTGACGCCCACGATGCTGGAAGTGGCCGAAATGGCACGGGAAAAGGGCCGTGGTGACCTGCTGGAGCATCACGAACGCGATACGCTGCCGGCCCGTAGTTTTCCCAATGGTGCCCATGTTGCCGAAGTCGTGATTGACCCGGAAACCGGGATTGTCACGACAGAGCGTTATACGGTCGTTGACGATTTCGGCAATCTGATCAACCCGATGCTTGCCGAAGGGCAGGTGCATGGCGGCGTCGCCCAGGGTGTGGGACAAGCGGTGCAAGAGCGCGTTGTCTATGATGAAGACGGGCAGCTGCTCACGGCCTCGTTTATGGATTATGCCATGCCACGCGCCGCTGACCTTCCGTATATTTCCTTTACCTCGGAACCTGTGCCCTCGACTGCCAATGTCATGGGGATGAAAGGATGCGGCGAGGCAGGCACTGTTGGCGCTTTGGCAGCCGTTGCTAACGCGGTGCAGGATGCATTGTGGGAACATGGCGTGCGCCAGGCGGATATGCCGTTCACGCCGCACCGGGTCTGGGAGATGCTGAATGAGGGACGCCTCGCCGCAGAATAATGAGTCGACGACAGGCGGGCCAGCGACCCGCCCGCCCGTCAGCCATGTCATCGTGCTGGACGGCACATTGTCTTCGCTTGAGCCACTCTACCAGACCAACGCCGGGCGCACATATATGTTGTTGCGCGAAATGGGGGCGGCGGTTTCCCTTTATTACGAACCGGGGCTTCAGTGGGATAACTGGAGCACGATCTGGGATGTGGCCTCAGGGAAGGGGATCAACCGGCAAATCCGCCGCGCCTATGGGTGGCTTGCCTCACGGTATCGCACGGGGGATCGGATTTTCCTGTTCGGCTACTCCCGTGGTGCCTATGCTGTCCGGTCCCTTGCCGGTGTGATTGATCTGGTCGGTTTGTTGCGCAATGACTGTGCGACAGAACGCAACATCCGCGCCGCCTATCGCCATTATGAAAGAGCGCCCGACAGCGACGTGGCCAAGGTATTCAGCTCCCTGCATTGCCACGCTGAGATCGAGATCGAGATGATCGGTGTCTGGGATACGGTAAAATCCCTGGGACTTAATGCGCCGGTCCTGTGGCGTTTTTCGGAGCATCTGCACGCCTTTCACAATCATGATCTGGGGCAAAGCGTAAAGCACGGGTTTCATGCTCTGGCGCATGATGAAACGCGTGCGGCATTCGCGCCGGTGTTATGGCACACTGACACGGACCACGCCGCAAAGGTCGAACAGGTCTGGTTTCCCGGTGCCCATGGCGACGTTGGCGGCCAGTTGGGAGGGTTCGAGGCGGCGCGTCCGCTTGCCAATATCCCGTTGGTCTGGATGCTGGAACAGGCGGAAAAAACAGGTCTTCCCCTGCCGAAGGGATGGCGGGACCGCTATAAACAGGATGCCCTTGCGCCTGCACGCGGCACCTGGCGGGGCCATGGCAGAGTTCTGATGTCGCGCAAGAAGCGCATCATCGGCCGCGACCCGTCAGAGCGGCTGCATGAAAGTGTGCTGGCGCGACAGGGTGAGGCGAAAACCGAAGGTTTGAAAAATCCTGACCGCGGAAGTTGAGTTTCCGCCTCTGGCGGCTGGGTCAGGCAATCTTCATCACGATACAGGTAGTGGAGCCTGTGGCATAAAGTTTGCCGTCTTGGACACCTCTGATTTCACCATGTGCCACGCCTGTTGAGCGACCCACATGATCGGTGACGCCGATGCAATCAATCTGCGTCCCCAGGGGCAGGGCGCGCAGGATGTTGATCTTGTATTCCAGAGTTGTATAGACCGATCCCCGTGGCACCTTTGTCATCACGGCACAGGCCATCGCACTGTCAAGAAGCGTGCCGTACCAGCCCCCATGCACGGTGCCCATCGGGTTGGTGACGTTAAATTCCGGTGTACCGCGAAACACTGCGCGCCCCTCTTCAACGGCCTGCAGGGTATAGCCCATGGTGGCACCAATCGGCGGACCGGGATTGGTGCCGTCCAGGATGGATTGCATGAATTCCAGACCCGAGAGCGCCAGGGCCTCGGACTGGCTCAGCAGGTCTTGCGGTTTGGTGGCAATGCGGGGCATGTGCGTGGTCTCCGGTTGGGTGTCACCGGATGCTAGGGGGCATAGACCCGACTTGCCAAGCGGTTACGCCACGTCCCGTACGGCAATCTCTGGTGTAACGCCCAATGCGCGGCAGACATTTCGCGTCAACTCGGCACGGTTGAGCGTGTAGAAATGCAGGTTCTCGACGCCCTCGTTGATCAGCGTGTCGCACATTTCGGTGCACATTGCGGTGGCCAGCAGATCATGGCGGTCGTCGCGGATTGCCGCTTCGAAGGCGTCGTCCACCCATTTGGGGACCGGCGTGCCGCAACGCGTAGCGAAGTTGCGGGCGGATTTCCAGTTCAGGACAGGCATGATGCCGGGGGTGATCGGTTTGTCGATGCCGACCTTGGCGCAGGCGTCACGGAAGCGCAGGAAACTTTCGGGTTCAAAGAAGAACTGCGTGATCGCCTCGTCAGCGCCGGCTTCGAATTTGCGCTTCAGCCATTGCACATTGGCGTTCATGTCCGCAGCTTCGGGGTGGCTGTCGGGGTAGGCACCGACGCGGATGTTAAAGGTGCCTTTCTCTGCCAGAGCTTCGATCAGGGCGCAGCTGTCAGCAAAGCCTTCGGGGTGCGGAGTAAAGGTTTTAGCTCCATCCTGTGGGTCGCCACGCAGAGCGACGATGTCGGTCACGCCGATTTTGGCAAATGTTTCCGCAACCTCAAGTGTTTCGGTCTTGCTTGCCCCGACGCAAGTGAGATGCGCCGCAACCGGAAGGCCAGATGTCCGGCGCAATACATGGGCAGCGTCATGGGTGAGGTCGCGCGTGCTGCCGCCTGCACCGTAGGTCACAGAAAAGAAACGTGGGTTCAGGGGCGCCAAGGTCTGTGCCGTATCCCAGAGGTTGAACCCTGCATCGACATTGCGGGGCGGGAATACTTCGAAAGATACTTGAGGCGTGGTCATTGGTGTTGTCCTTTGCTGCGCGTTCTCTCTTGTTTCACACCTTGAGCTGTGAAACAAACTCATAACTTTCATCTTCAACATGAGGAAAGCCTCACGTGCATATTGAGTTCAGACATCTGCGGACCATTCAGGCCATCCACGAGGCCGGTGGGTTGGCGCGCGCAGCAGAGCAGATGAACATCACGCAATCCGCCTTGTCCCATCAGGTCAAAGGCCTGGAAGATCAGGCGGGGGTTGAGCTTTTTGTGCGGCGCTCAAAACCGTTGAAGCTGTCGCCTGCGGGGCAACGTCTTTTGAAACTGGCGCATCAGGTGTTGCCGCAGGTGCAGGCCTTGCAGGACGAATTCAGCGGATTGCGGGCCGGTAGCACGGGGCGCATGCATATTGCGATCGAGTGTCACGCCTGTTTCGAGTGGCTGTTCCCGGTGCTGGAACATTTCCGCCGGTCATGGCCGGATGTCGATGTGGATATTCGACCCGGTTTGGCCTTTGATGCCTTGCCCGCTTTGCTGCGCGAGGAGGTTGATCTGGTCGTGTCCTCGGACCCGGAAGATCTGGCAGGGGTGACTTTTGTGGAACTGTTTGATTACAAAGCAGTTTTCGTCGCGGCAAGCACGCATCCACTGGCTGCGAAACCCTTTGTCGAAGCTGGCGATTTTCGCGGTGAGACCTTGATTACCTATCCGGTGGAACGCTCGCGGCTGGATGTCTTCAGCCAGTTGCTGATTCCTGCCAAAGTGGACCCTGCTGCAATCCGGCAGGTGGAATTGACGGCGGTGATCCTGTTGCTGGTGGCATCAAATCGCGGTGTTGCTGTACTGCCTGATTGGGTGGTGCGCGAAGTACAGTATTCTTCGGATTATGTCACCCGCCCGCTGACGGCTGAGGGGGTGACACGGCGGCTTTATGCGGCGGTGCGCACGGATGATCTGGGCAAGCCGTTCATGGATCAGTTGTTGCAACTGGCAGGGGACGAGGCGCGGAAGCTGCAGGCGGTTTGAGGGGGAAGGCTGGTTTGAGCCGGCCTTGACCAAACAACACAGCGCGCGACGGATCAGCGCCTGCTCCGGGAAGGCGATCAGAGGCCTGTTCTCTGCCACTTTGTGGTGCGGCCTTGGGGTGTCCTGCCGATGCACCACCCGGCCTCTCGAAATCGCCTGCCCAAGCGGGGGGCAGGCGATGGCCCGGCGGCTACGCCTTGATTCCGGGCTGGTGTGGTGTCGTCGAGGGTTTGGCTGTGAGCCCAACCTACCGAATTCTGCATGATGACGAATGGCAGCTATTCCTTCACTTAGGCTTTTTCCTAAATATCTTGATCGTATACTCCCGAAGCATTACTTAGGGATATGTCTAAGTATGATTCGAACCTCGATCTCTGTTTCTCAGCGCTCGGTGATCCGACACGGCGTATGATCCTTCAACGTCTTGCTCGCGGCGAGGCGACTGTGAGCGAACTGGCGGAGCCCCATGACATGGCGCTGCCGTCGTTCATGGAGCATCTGAAGAAACTGGAAGCGGCCAGCCTCGTCACGTCGAAAAAGGAAGGGCGGACGCGGATATGCGAATTGGCCCCTGATGCCTTCACGCCTGCGAAGGACTGGCTGACCGAACAAAATGCAATCTGGGAAGGACGGCTCGACCGCTTTGACGATTACATCAAGAACCTCATGCAGGAGCGCAGCAAATGAAACTCAACCCGGAAACTGACCTGACCTTCACTCGCACAATAAACGCACCGCGTGCGCTTCTGTGGGAATGCTGGACAACACCGGAGCATATCAAGCACTTCTTTGTGCCCAAGCCGCACGGGATCGACACCTGCGAGATCGACCTTCGGGTCGGCGGCAAGTTCAACACGACGATGAACGTCGAAGGCAACACGATGGAAAACGAAGGCGTCTATCTCGAAGTCGTCGAAGGCGAACGCCTGGTTTTCACTGACACCTATAGCGAAGAATGGAAGCCCGCCGCCGATCCGTTCATGACGGCGATCATCGAGTTCGCTGACGATGGGAATGGTGGCACGACCTACACTGCTACTGCCAGACATCGTTCGCCCGAAGCCCGTCAAAGCCATGAGGACATGGGCTTCTATGATGGGTGGGGCACGGTCGCTACTCAGCTTGAGGAATACGCGCAATCACTCAAATAAACTGAAAGCGGACATTGCGCCGAAGTCGGCTTTGTCCGCACACCCGGCATTCGGCACCAAGTCGGCCATCCCAGGTCGCCCAGCCCCACGCGTTCCGTAGGGCGGGGTTGATCCCGCCCCCGTTGGGTCAGCCCACCTTCACAATCGCCTTGCCGGTATTGCCACCCGTCAGCAGGTCGATGAACGCTTGTGGCGCGTTCTCAAGCCCTTCGGTGATGTCTTCCTGTACGGCGATCTCGCCGCTGGCGACCTTTGGGGCGACCTCCTTGAGGAAGTCGGGGAAACGGTCCCAGTGGTTGGAGATGATAAACCCGTTAACGGAGAGGAAATTTACCAGAATTGTGCGCCAGAGTTTCGGGGCGGTAAGGCCTGCGCCGCCAGCGTTTTCGCCAAGGCCGCCTGCATTGTACCAGGCGATCATGCCGCAGATCGGGATGCGGCCATGGGGACGCATGAGTGGCAGTACCGCCTCCAGAACCTTGCCCCCGACATTCTCGAAATAGATGTCGATGCCTTTGGGGCATTCATCCTGGAGCGCCGCGCGCAGGGATTTGGCGTCTTCATAGGCGCGGTGGTCAAGGCAAGCGTCAAAGCCAAAGTGATCTACAGCGGTTTTACATTTGTCCGCGCCGCCGGCGATGCCCACGACCCGCAGGCCCAAGGATTTGGCGATTTGTCCGACCATGGAGCCCACTGGCCCCGTGGCGGCGGCAACCATCAGCGTTTCACCCGCCTTGGGTTTGCCATAGGCCATCAGGCCGTGCCACCCGGTCAGACCCGGCATGCCCAGAACACCCAGCGATGTAGTGATATGCGCCTGGTCGGGGTCCAGCTTGCGGCACATCTTGGCATTTGCAACGGCATGGGTTGCCCAGCCAAAGGGGCCAAAGACCATGTCGCCTTCCTTGAGGTGGGATGAATTGGAAGCAATGACCTTGCCCGCGCTACCGCCCTCCATCTTGCCACCAATCGGCACCGGTTCAGCATAGGATTTCGCGTCATCCATGCGCCCGCGCATGTAGGGGTCAAGCGACATGTAGTGGACTTCGACCAGGACTTCGCCTTCGCCGGGGGTGGGCATATCGGCCGTTTCCAGGCGGAAATTCTCAGATGTGGGCGCGCCGTCGGGACGGCTTGCCAGAACGATCTGTTGCATTTGGGTGCTCATGTTCATTTCCTTTGATGAAAGATGTTGGCGCTACCGTGACCTGTGTGTTCGAAATGACAAGGGATAAGGCAAATGACGTTGCGCTCTGGGTTGGGCGAAATGGCCTTGCCGCGATCTTGCCCTTGGCATTCGGCGGTCTGCGGCCTAAAGGAACATCTGAAAGACAAAGGGACTTACCATGGTTGGCAGCGCAAATCTCAATGTAATGATGAAAGCGGCACGCAGGGCGGGCCGCGCGCTGGTCAAGGACTTCCGCGAGGTTGAGCAATTGCAGGTCTCGGTCAAGGGGGCGGGTGATTTTGTAACCAAGGCGGATATTGGCGCGGAAAAGATCCTCAAGGATGATTTGATGGGCGCCCGCCCGACCTATGGTTGGCTGGCCGAGGAGGGTGGCTTTGAAGAAGGGCAGGACCCGACACGCCGCTGGATTGTCGATCCGCTGGATGGCACGACGAATTTTCTGCATGGTTTGGCGCATTGGGCGGTGTCCATCGCATTGGAACACAAGGGCGAAATCGTCGCAGGTGTTGTTTATGACCCGTCAAAGGACGAGATGTTCTTTGCCGAAAAGGGTGCCGGTGCCTGGTTGAATGAGACCCGTTTGCGGGTGTCGGGCCGCCACAAGTTGATCGAAAGCATCTTTGCCACGGGATTGCCCTTTGCAGGGCGCGCCGATCTGCCCGAGACACTCAAGGACCTGGCGCGCATACTGCCGGTATGCGCGGGCGTGCGCCGCTTCGGGGCGGCTTCGCTTGATTTGGCCTATGTCGGTGCCGGACGTTATGACGGTTTCTGGGAACGCCGGTTGAAGCCGTGGGATCTGGCGGCGGGTCTGGTGATCGTGCGCGAAGCCGGTGGCCTGGTCGAACCGCTGGACAAAGGGCGCGATATTCTGGCGGATGGTCAGGTGATCTGTGCCAACGAGCCGATCTTTTCAGGGTTTGCCAAGGCCCTGCGCGGGTAATCAACCGGCGTCAGATGGGTGGTTGATGCCGTCCGTCCATTGGATCGGCTCATAGTCCCAGGGCTTTGCCTGAGCGATGCATCCCAGGTTGATGCCGCATTCTGCGGGGTCTGATCTGCGTTGGTGGTGCGTGTAAATGCCACAGGTTTTGCAAAAGTAATGTTTGGCTGTTTTTGTACCCCAGCAATAAAGTGACAGGTTGTCCGCGCCTTTGGTCACCACCAGCGATGCGGTTGTCGCTGTGACGGCGGCTGCCTGTCTTCGGGCGCAGAACGAGCAGGTACAGCGGCTGATGCGAGAGAAGCCGAAAGGCAGTGTTGCCGTGAGTGTCACTGCACCGCAGTGGCAGGAGGCGGTGATGTCGCAGGAAGCGTTCATTTGCGTCTGACCTTTGGAATACGGCTGTTGTTGATCTCGGGGTAGGTCGCCTCTGGATGCGGAGGATGACCGTCGGTGCGCCGCCAGAAAGCCGGGCCGCCACGGTTGAACCAGACCGGTAGTGCACCCAACAGCCCGGCCACAAAGCCACCGGCATGGGCCCAGAAGGCAACGCCGCCGGCATCTGGATCAGCGCCGAGTCCTCCCAGGAACTGCATGCCGAACCACAGGGTCAGGATGATCCAGGCGGGGATCGGGAAAATGCGGAAAAACACGATGAAGATGATCAGGATGTCGATCTTGGCCTTGGGAAACAGCAGCAGATAAGCGCCCATCACCCCTGCAATGGCCCCCGAAGCCCCGACCATTGGCACGGTCGACGAGGGTTCAAAGGCGACCTGTGTCAGGGCCGCGACCACCCCCGCGGCAAGGTAGAATACCAGATAGGGAAGATGCCCCATCTCTTCTTCTATATTATCGCCGTAAATGTATAGGAACAGCATGTTACCCGCCAGGTGCATCCAGCCGCCATGCAGGAACTGGGAGGTCAGCAGGCTATGAAAACCGTATCCGTTGCTGATGCGGAGAGGCACCATGGCGTAGGAGTCATAAAAGGCATAAAGCGCAGGATCGTTTGGCAACAGGGGCACATAACTGAGGAAAAGGCCGATGTTGAACGCCATCAGGATATAAGTGACATAGGGTACCCGCCCGGACGGGTTATGATCGCGTATCGGAAACATTTTGCCACGCTGGGTGATTGCGCGGGCGGGGTCAAGAGCCTCCGCCTGCGCTGCTGCGCTTTTAGCTGGCTGCCCCCAAAAGGGCGGCATTTCCGCCCGAGGCCGTCGTGTCGACGCAGACATGGCGTTCCGCGCGCACGCGAGCAGGATCAGGCAGGCCCGGGATCAGCGGGATGATCGGGCCTGACCGTTTGGCCAGAGCCTGTTCGATGGCGCGACCGGTATCCGCATCACCCCACCAGAAGACGCCGCCAAAATTTGCTCCGCTGCTGAGGGTGGCCGGGTCGATCTGCCCGCTTGCGCGGATTGCAGTGCCGCCCAGTGCCTCGACGGCACGGGCCTGTGCCTCGGTCGCTTCCTGACCCGGTCCCATGCACAGGAGGGCCGCACGCGGCAGGGTGGTCAGGCGGTTGGATTCGCCTGTCGGGCCGGGCATCGACAGGGTTTCGATGGACGCGTTATGGGTGGTCTTGGGCAAGGGGGGAAGGACGGACTGGCGCGCGCTCCAGGCCTCTTTGGTCTGTTGACGGTCCGGTGCCGCAAAGCGGGTCAGGTAGTGCGGGCCGCCGGCCTTGGGTCCGGTGCCTGACAGGCCTTCTCCGCCAAAAGGTTGGCTGCCGACAATGGCACCGATCTGATTGCGATTGATGTAGATGTTACCTGCCTCGATCCTTTCGGACACATGCTGGACCCTGTCGTCAATGCGGGTGTGCAGACCAAAGGTCAGCCCGTAGCCAGTCGCATTGATCGCGTCGATCACGGTATCGAGTTCATGGGATTTGAAGGTGGCGATGTGCAGGATCGGTCCGAAGATTTCCTGTTTCATGTCGGCTATGCCCTGTACGCGCAGGATGGCCGGAGCCACGAAAGTGCCGGTTGCCGGTGCTTGCAGTTGCGCGACCAGACGACCCTGGGCGCGGGCGGTCTGGACGTGGTTCAAGATGGACTTGCGGGCAAGGTCATCAATAACGGGACCGACATCTGTACTCAGCTCCCAGGGATCACCCATTTTGAGGCATTCCATCGCCCCGATCAGCATCTTTATCAGGTCTTCGGCGATGTCTTCCTGAACATAGAGACAGCGCAGCGCCGAGCAACGCTGGCCAGCCGATTGGAATGCGGATTCAATTATGGCCTGAACCGCCTGTTCGGGCAGGGCGGTGCTGTCCACAATCATTGCGTTCAACCCCCCGGTTTCCGCAATAAACGGAGTGCCGGGCGCGCAGTGGTCGGCCATGTTGGCGCGAATGCGCTGGGCGGTTGCCGTTGATCCGGTAAAGGCCACGCCGTTGATGCGTTTGTCGCCCGTCAGGGCGGCGCCGATGTCCCCGCAACCGGGCAGAAGTTGCAGTGCTGAAACCGGGATTCCAGCCTTGTGCATCAGCGACACGGTGACATAGGCGATCAGGGGGGTCTGCTCTGCGGGTTTGGCGAGCACCGCATTGCCCGCGGCAAGGGCCGCCGAAATCTGGCCACAGAAAATCGCCATCGGGAAATTCCAGGGCGAGATGCAGGTAAAGAGGCCTGCAGGCGGTTCGTTGGTGGCCTGAGCGGCATAGTACCGCAGGAAATCAACACCTTCACGCAATTCTGCCACGCAGTCTGGCAGGCTTTTGCCGGCTTCGCGGGTCAACAGGGCAAAGATTTCGCCAAAGTTGTCTTCCAGCAGGTCGGCAGCCTTGAGCAGGACAGCGCGCCGTTCTGACAAGGGGGCCAGCCAGGGTGCGGCCTTGTCCAGTGCGGTGGCCACATCCGCCATCGACGCATTGCAGACAGTGCCGGGGGAGGCACCAAGATCGGCAGGGTTGGTCACGGCAACTGCGGCTTGTGGTTTGGCCTTGCCCGCGAGCAGCGGTCGCGCCTGCCATTGATGGTTGGCAAAGGGGGCACGGGCCTTTTCGATCTTGTCCAGCGTCTGGGTATGGGACAATTCGAAGCCTCTTGCATTGGCGCGCACCGGGGCAAAGATCTCGGGGCCTTTGGGGATTACCAGATTTGTCGGCAGCTCAAGCAGTTCAAAGGGATCGGCGGCGACGACTTCCGGGGGTACGTCCTCATCGACGATCTGGTTTACAAAGCTGGAGTTTGCACCATTTTCCAGCAAACGGCGCACCAGATAAGCCAGCAGATCCTTGTGTGCCCCGACGGGAGCATAGATCCGGCAACGGGTGGCGTGGTCCTTCATCACCAATGTGTGCAGGGTTTCGCCCATGCCATGCAGGCGCTGGAATTCGAAGGCTTCCTTGTCCGTTGCCATATGCAGGACGGCAGTGACGGTATGCGCATTATGGGTCGCAAATTGCGGGTAGATCCGGTCGGTCATGCCCAGAAGTTTGCGTGCGTTTGAAATATAGCTGACATCTGTCGCTGCTTTTTGAGTGAAAACCGGAAACCCGTCGATGCCTTCGACCTGGGCACGCTTGATTTCGGTGTCCCAATAGGCCCCTTTGACCAGACGTACCATGATCTTGCGATCGTGGCGGGTAGCCATGTCATAAAGCGCATCAATCACGGTGCCGGCGCGAGGGCCAAAGGCCTGAACAACGATGCCGAAACCATCCCAGCCTGCAAGGGCGGGCTCAGACATCACGCGGTCGATCACGTCCAGGGACAGGGCCAAACGGTCCGCTTCCTCGGCGTCAACATTCAGCCCCATGCCAGCGGATTTCGCCAGCAGGCACAATGCACGAAGACGCGGGACAAGATCGGTCATCACCGCTTCTTCCTGGGAGACCTCATAGCGTGGATGCAGGGCAGAAAGTTTGACGGAGATGCCGGGATTCTTGCGAATGTCGCTGTCGGTGCAGGCAAGCGCGATGGCGCTGATCGCGCGGGAGTAGCTGAGGTGATAGCGTTTGGCATCCGCCTCGGTACGGGCAGCTTCGCCCAGCATATCGTAGCTGTAGGTGAATCCCTTCTTCTCCATCCCGGCGGCACGTTCCATCGCCGATGTGATGTCTTCGCCCAGCACGAACTGACGGCCCATTTCCTTCATTGCGCGGCTGACGGCGGTGCGGATTACCGGTTCACCCAGGCGTTTGATCGCAGCGCGCAGATGGCGCACCGGGCCGGGTTGATCGTCGTCCAGAACCCGCCCTGTCAGCATCAATGCCCAGGTCGAAGCATTGACCAGCGAAGAGGTTGAATGGCCCATGTGGCGGCCCCAGTCGGAGGGGGCGATCTTGTCCTCGATCAGCGCATCGATCGTATCGGCATCGGGCACGCGCAGCAGGGCTTCGGCGAGGCACATAAGCGCGACACCTTCGTCAGTGGACAGGCCGTATTCAGCGAGGAAGACCTCCATCAGGCCCGGCTGTGTGGTGCCACGGATGGCGCGTACCAGATCGGCCGAATTTGCGGAAATCTGTGCGCGTGCTTGCGCGCTCAATTCGGCCTCTGCGACGAGGGTTTTCAATACGGTTTCGGGTGCCGCATAGGCGTCGGCATCAATCAGGTGGCGCAGCGTCGGGGTGGTTTTGGTCATGGCGTCCTCCATCAGGCGTTATTATTACATTACACTAGTCAATAAAGGCGTTTTGCCTTAGCTTGGCCTCAAGCGCAGATAAAATGTTATGTTCAGAAAGGTTTTTTGATGCAAAATGCACAATCTGCGCTGGATCGTTTCGATTATGCGATTCTGTCGGTTCTGGCCGAAGACGGCCGGATCAGCATCACCGATCTGGCCAAACGCATCGGTCTGTCCAAGTCGCCAACGCAGGCCCGCCTGCGCCGGTTGGAAGAACAGGGTGTGATCCTGGGCTATCGCGCGATGCTGGATCCGATCCGGCTGGGCCTTGATCATGTGGCCTTTGTCGAGGTGCGACTGACCGACACCCGGGAAAAAGCCCTGCGTGCGTTTAACGCTGCGGTCGTCAAAGTGCCGGAAATTGAACAGGCGCATATGATCGCCAGCCATTTTGATTATCTGCTGAAAGTGCGGACCCGTGACATGACCGCCTATCGCAAGTTTCTGGGCGAAACCATATCTGCACTGCCGCATGTGTCGAATACCTCGACCTATGTTGCGATGGAGGCGGTGAAAGAGACGATGTTGTCTGACGGAAGCTGACGGGCGGCCCTGTCCTCCGGCGGCTGGAAAACCGGGACGCTGACCATTTACATGGGGTGCCGGTTGCGCTTATCTGCGCCGCGATGCGGGCGTGATGGAATGGTAGACATACCAGACTTAAAATCTGTTGGGCCTTGTGCCCGTGTGGGTTCGAGTCCCACCGCCCGCACCATAATCCTTTCACGCAGTGGAACGATAACTCAGCCTACCCGATTGGGCTGAGCTGTAAACGCGCTTTTGGCGCGATAAAGGCCTGGCCGGTTTCAGTTATGTGACACACTTTGAACCTTAAGGCTTTGGCACCAGTTCCATACAATCTTTTCGGCCACGTATCATGGTTGTCGTGCGGCGCAACGGGGGGGGCGGCAACGGCTCTGTACAAACGGTCTTGCAAATTTGTGGGTTCCGGCTAGCCTCGCGCCTCTGGGAGGTACTTACATGAAACTAATGAATTCACTTTTGTCCGGCGTTGCCGTGGCATTCGCTTTTTCGCTGGCCGGGCCGGTTTTCGCGCAGGAATGTCCGCGCGGGGATCTGGATGCGCGGTTTTGCGATGTTGATGGCGATCTGATTGCTGATACGCCCACCGACCCCGCGCAACTGGTCGATCCTGACACATTGGTCTTTGCCTATACACCCGTCGAGGACCCGGCCGTTTACAAGGCGGCCTGGGCGGATTTTCTGACACATCTGGAATCGGAAACGGGCAAATCTGTAGTGTTCTTTCCGGTACAAAACAACGCTGCCCAGATTGAGGCGATGCGATCGGGGCGTTTGCATATTGCCGGTTTCAACACCGGGTCAAACCCGCTGGCGGTGAACTGTGCGGGGTTCAATCCCTTTACCATCATGGCCTCAAAGGACGGCAATTTCGGCTATGAGATGGAAATCATCACCTATCCGGGATCGGGCATCGAAAAGGTCGAAGACATCAAAGGGAAACAACTGGCATTTACCTCGCCGACATCGAATTCGGGGTTCAAGGCACCAAGTGCGATCCTGAAAAGTGATTTCGATCTGCTGCCCGAGCGCGACTTTGAGCCTGTTTATTCCGGCAAGCACGATAACTCGATCCTTGGTGTGGCAAACAAGGATTATCCGGCGGCCTCAATCGCCAATTCGGTCAAGACCCGGATGATCAGCCGCGACGTGATCAAAGAAGAAGACGTCAAGGTGATCTATAAATCGCAGACCTTTCCGACGACCGGTTTTGGGACCGCGCATAACCTGACGCCCGAGCTCAAAGAAAAGATCCGCAATGCGTTCTTTAACTTCGAGTGGGACGGGACCTCGCTGCAGGTTGAATTCGAAAAGTCCAACGAAGGCCAGTTCCTGCCGATCACATACCAGGAATTCTGGGAAGTGATCCGCAAGATCGATGCCGCAAATGGCGTCAGCTATTCTTGCGAGTGAAGACTGATCAGGCAGGCCTTGGGGTCTGCCTGATCCAACGACAACATCAGGGGCGGGGGGGCTTTCATGCTGCGGCTTGAGAAGCTAGTTAAGACATACAAGACCGGTGATCAGGCGCTCAAGGCCGTTGATCTGGAGGTGCCGGAAGGCCAGGTTCTGGCGTTGATCGGCCCCTCGGGAGCGGGTAAATCGACGCTGATCCGTTGTATCAACCGGCTGGTCGAACCGACATCGGGCAAGGTTTGTCTTGGCGATGTCGACCTGACCGGTTTGTCTTCGGGCCATCTGCGCCGCGAGCGTCGCCGGATGGGCATGATCTTTCAGGAATATGCGTTGGTGGAGCGGTTGAGCGTCATGGAAAACGTCCTGTCCGGGCGGTTGGGCTATGTCGGATTCTGGCGCAGCTTTCTTCGACGCTACCCGCAATCGGACGTGGACGAAGCCTTTCGTTTGCTCGACCGTGTCGGTCTGGCCCATATGGCGGACAAACGTGCGGATGAGTTGTCCGGCGGACAGCGCCAGCGGGTCGGTATTTGCCGTGCATTGATCCAGAATCCGGCGCTGTTGTTGGTGGATGAACCCACGGCCTCACTTGACCCCAAGACCTCGCGTCAGATCATGCGTCTGATATGCGAATTGTGCAAGGAGCGGGGCCTGGCGGCAATCATCAACATCCATGATGTCGCACTGGCGCAGATGTTTGTGCAGCGTGTCATCGGCCTGCGCCTGGGCGCGGTTGAATTCGATGGCCCGCCCGAAGGTTTGACGCCTGATGTTCTGACATCGATCTATGGCGAGGAAGACTGGGAAGCGACCATCGCACCTGTCGACGAGGATGACACGCTTGAGGCCGCGCAATGAGCGAGGTTGATACCCTGATCGGGAAAACCTGGCGCAAACCGTCGTTTATCAAAAGGCGCTGGTTGCGCTGGGCGCTGATACTCGGGGCGCTCGCCTATCTTGTTGCGGCCTATATGACGATCGACGTGAACTGGGTGCGGGTCTATGAAGGTCTGGAGCGCGGCAAGAAATTTGTGCTGGCCTTCACCAGCCCCGATTTCACCTCTCGTTCTTCCGATATTTACGATGGGATGCTGGAAAGTATCATCATGACGATCGCCGCATCTGTGGTGGGGATCGCCATTTCCATCCCGATTGCATTGGGTGCCGCGCGCAATATCGCCCCGTTGCCGGTCTATTTGATCTGCCGCGGCATCATTGCAGTAAGCCGCGCATTGCAAGAGATCATTGTGGCAATCCTTTTGGTTGCGATTTTCGGGTTCGGGCCGCTTGCAGGGTTTCTGACGCTGAGTTTTGCCACGATCGGATTCCTTTCCAAACTCCTTGCCGAAGACATCGAAAGCATGGACAAGGTCCAGGCCGAAGCGATCAAGGCCTCGGGAGCGAAGTGGACGCAATGGATCAACTATGGGGTGCAACCGCAGGTCATGCCGCGTCTGATCGGCCTCAGCATCTACCGCCTCGACATCAACTTTCGCGAAAGTGCCATTCTCGGGCTTGTGGGTGCGGGCGGTATTGGTGCCACCTTGAACACGGCCTTCGACCGGTATGAATATGACACGGCAGCGGCAATCCTGATGCTGATCATCCTGATCGTCATGGCGCTGGAATATCTGTCCGGGGTGATCCGGGCGAGGGTACAATAATGCCGGTGCAAGATCTCAAGGGCAGCAAGATATGGCAGCGACGTACAGGCCGCGAAAGTCTGTTCCATTGGGTGCTGTGGCTGATCGGTGTCGCCGTCTTCGCGTATTGCTGGCAGCAGATTTCGGCCTCGACCACATGGTTTTTTGTCTGGGATGCCCCGCGCATTGCCCATGACATCTGGACCCGCGCGACACCGCCGCGCTGGGAGTACATATCCCAATTGGGCAAACCGATCTGGGACACGCTGAACATCGCCACGCTGGGCACGATCTTTTCGCTGGTGCTTGCCGTGCCGGTGGCCTTTCTGGCGGCGCGCAATACCACGCCGTCGCGGTTTCTGATCCGGCCGATCGCATTGCTGATCATCGTGTCGACGCGTTCGATCAATTCGCTGATTTGGGCATTGCTGCTGATCGCCATAATCGGGCCTGGTGTTTTTGCTGGTGTGATCGCAATTGCGATACGCTCTGTCGGGTTTTGTGCCAAGTTGCTTTATGAGGCGATCGAGGAGATCGACCAGACCCAGGTCGAGGCCATCACGGCAACAGGTGCGTCACGTTGGCAGGTGATGGCCTATGGTATCGTTCCTCAGATTTTGCCAGCCTTCGCAGGCATTGCTGTATTCCGCTGGGACATCAATATTCGCGAATCTACGGTATTGGGGTTGGTCGGTGCTGGTGGCATCGGTCTGCAGCTCTCTTCGTCCCTCAACGTGCTGGCCTGGCCGCAAGTTTCCTTGATCCTGCTGGTGATCCTTGCTGCGGTCGTGATTTCGGAATGGGTATCTGCCAAAGTTCGGGGCGCGATCATTTGAACCTTACCGACGCTTTTGCCCGTTATGAGGCCGTGCGCCACCGTTTGCCGATGGTCCAGGCAGGCGTGACCAGCCAAAAGGTTGAAAACCTTGATTTCCTTGCCGAGCACATGGATGTTTTCCTGCTGGATGCCTTTGGGGTTCTGAACATCGGTGAGACCGCGATTGCCGGGGTGCCGGAACGGGTGGCGGCCTTGCAGAAGGCAGGCAAGCGGGTGATGGTCGTTTCTAATGCCGCAGGCTATCCTCATGCCATGTTGATGGAGAAATACAAACGACTTGGCTATGATTTTGCCCCGGAGGATGTCATCACCAGCCGCAAGGCGACACTGCATGCCCTGCATCAGACGGAACCGGGTGCCTGGGGGTTGATGGCCACCGAAAGTTTGGGGCGCGGCGATATAGAGCCGTTTGACATGCGCTATCTGGACGAGGATGCCGCAGCCTATGGCGAGGTTGAGGCCTTTGTTCTTTTGGGCAGTGCCAACTGGACCGAAACGCGCCAATCCCTGCTGGAGGCTGCGTTGAAAAGAGCGCCGCGGCCTGTCTATGTTGGCAACCCCGATATCGTGGCCCCGCGGGAGCACGGCTTTTCAGTCGAGCCGGGTCTTTTTGCGCATCGTCTGGCGGATCAAACCGGTGTCGAGCCGCAGTTTTTCGGCAAACCCTTTGGAAATATCTTTGACTTGGCCTTTGCGCAGCTTGGCACGGTCGACCGGGAACGGACGGTGATGGTTGGCGACAGTCTTCATACCGATATTTTAGGTGGGCAGGCCGCGGGGGTGAGAACCGCCTTGATCGCAGGATACGGCTTCTTTGCTGGTCATGATGTCGATGTGGCCATTGAGGCATCGGGAATTCGGCCTGATTTCATTTTACAACGTCCCTGACCCAAGGGGGGAAGCCGCAGCGTGGTTGGTGCTTAGATGGCGGGTAGGCTTGGGTCGCCGGCCTAGTCTCCCCTGGCATGTATTGCTCGCGGTGCGCCAATTGCCGCTGCGGTGAGTCCGGTCGGGTTATGCGTGATGCCATCAGTGAGGAGGTCAATCAGAAGTTTTGTAGAAACGGCGCAGTTGCCCGGCATACCGGTGAGATGTGGTTCACTGGGCCTGTCTGGTTCATCACGGGCCTGTGGGGCGGGGTGCCTCGGTCTTGTTCAACCGGACAGTGCCTTCCAGCGGTGGCAGGCCACGTTGTGCTCGGGACCGGCGGTTTCCAGTTTTGGTTCTTCGACGCGACAGCGATCAATTGCCATAGGGCAGCGGGTCTGGAACTTGCAGCCCGGTGGCGGGTTGGTGGGCGAGGGGATCTCGCCCTCCAACTTCTGCGCTTTGCCGCGATCGTCAGGATCAAGCGAGGGGATCGCCGACAGCAACGCCTGCGTGTAGGGATGGCGCGGCGTTGAAAACAATGTGCGCGTCGGTGCTGTTTCCACCAGACGGCCCAGATACATCACAGCCACATGATCACAAACATGGGCAACCACGCTAAGATCGTGGCTGATAAAGAGAAACGTCAGCCCCATCTCTTCCTGAATCGCTTTGAGCAGGTTCAAAACATCTGCCTGAATAGAGACATCAAGGGCAGCGACGCTTTCATCCGCAACAATGAAATTGGGACCGGAGACCAAGGCCCGCGCAATCGAAATCCGTTGACGTTGCCCGCCAGAGAACGCATGGGGAAAGCGGCGCAGGTGTTCAATGTTCAAGCGGCATTTTGCAGCAATCTCGCGCACACGTTCGTCGGTTTCGGCCCGCGATCCGGTCAGGTTCATCACGTCGAGCGGTTCGGCTATGATGTCACGGACTGTCATGCGCGGGCTTAAGGCAGCGTAGGGGTCCTGAAAAATCAGCTGCGCCCGTTTGCGGTAATCCTTGAGTTCTTTTTTGCCGAGGCCCTTAAGCGCATAGGACACTTCACCATCGTCAAACAGAACATCCCCTTTGGTGATCGGCGCGGCGCGCAGCATGGCGCGGCCCAGCGTGGTTTTGCCGGACCCGCTTTCGCCCACAAGGCCGAAAAAACTGCCCGGCGCGATTTCGATGGTGACGTTTTCGACCGCACCGACATAGGGCTTCGGTCCGATCAATCCGCCGCGCTGGGGGTAGTGAACGGAAAGGTTCTGCGCTGTGATGAGGGGTTTTTCGCTCATGCCGTTTCCCCTTGCTCGTCATGCAAATGACAGGCGGCGGCGTGGTCGGTATCTACTTGCGAAAACTTCGGAATTTCGTTGGCGCACCGCGCGCCGATCACTTCCTGACAGCGCGTGTGATAGACACAGCCCGAAGGCCGTTCGAGCGGCGACGGAATATCGCCCGGTATCGGCGTGAGCGGTGCGTCGATGTCCTCAAGCGTCGGCAAAGCGGCCAGCAATCCACGGGTATAGGGATGCGCCGGCCGGCGGATCACGTCGCGTACGGTGCCCTGCTCGACCAGCCTGCCCAGATACATTACCGCGACCTTATCCGCCGTTTGGGCAATCACGCCAAGGTCATGGGTGATGAAAATGATGCCCATGCCGAACTCGCTCACGAGGTCTTTCATCAGGTCAATCACCTGCGCCTGAATGGTGACATCCAGCGCCGTTGTCGGTTCATCGGCGATGAGGAGTTTCGGCTTGGTTGATAGCGCCATGGCGATCATGGCGCGTTGGCGCATGCCGCCGGAGAGTTCGAAGGCATATTGGCCAAAGCGCGTCGAGGCGTCGGAAATCCCGACGCGGTCCAGCATCTCGATGGACAACTCCCTGGCCTGCGCTTTGGAGAAATCGGTGTGGATCATAAGTTGTTCCACCATCTGTTCACCGATTGAAATTGCAGGTGCAAAGCTGGCCATGGGTTCCTGAAAGATCAGCGATATGGCTCCGCCGCGCACCACCTTCATCTCGGTATCGGTTTTCAGGGACATTACATCCACCGGCCCATCCTCCAGATGTAGGGTGATCCGGCTGTCAGGGCCGTAGATGGCATTGCCCGCGTTCAGCTTCATCAGCGACTTGGCGGTCACGGATTTGCCAGAGCCGGACTCGCCCACCAACCCCATGACCTCGCCCGCCTCAAGGCTGAAGGACACGTCTTCTACAGCGGTGATGCGCCCCTCGTCAGTGTCAAATTGCAGGGTCAGGTTTTCGACATCAATCAGACGGCTCATTTTTTGGTGTCTCCGTAGGGGTCCGCTGCATCGCGCAGCCCGTCACCGACAAAAACAAAAGCCATGACAAGAACGATAAAAAAGATCACCGGAATGAAATACCATTGATAATTCAACAGAACGTCGGCGCTGGTCACGTTTTGGAGCATCACGCCGAGCGAGTTCACAGGGTCCTTCAGTCCCAGTCCGATAAAGCTGAGTGCGGTTTCGGACAGCACCATATAGGGAAAGGATATGACCAGATCGACAATGATATAGCTGGTGAAACTGGGCAGCAGATGTTTGCGGATGACATGACCCGATGAGGCACCGCAAAGCTGCGCGGCGAGTACATATTCCTGATTTCTTTCGGTCAGCAGATGGGTGCGCACGCGCCGCGCCAATGTCGGCCAGCCGATGAAGCCAAGGATGATCGAGATGAAGAAAAACCTTTCTTCCGCGCTCCAGGTGTCAGGAATGAAAGCGGCCAGCGCCATGAACAGCGGGATAGCGGGAATCGTGCGCACGGCATCGGTGATCATTTGTATGATGGAATCTACCCAGCCGCCGTAAAAACCGGAAACCCCGCCGATAATGAGCGCGAGGACAAAGGCGATGAATACGCCGATCGTGCCCACGGCCAGCGACGTGTTGATGGCATGGAAGGTGCGCGAGAATATATCCTTGCCCGTGGAATCCGTACCGAAAAGATGTACATAGCCTTCATCCAGTCCGAATAGATGCCTATCAAAGGTCATGAAGAACAGCTGATACTCAGCGCCTTGAACGAAGAATTTCAGGTATTGGCGTTTGTCTTTGTTGACGGTTGTGACCCAGCGGAAATTTGTCGCAGCGGATCGTTCCCGTTCCAGTGCATAAACGAACGGTCGCAAGGAGCACCCATTGTCGTCGCAGAACTTCGGGATCGTCGGTGCCCCGTTCAAGTAATCCTTGTCGCGCCCCGCAATCGTCGGATCATAGGGCGTGAGGAACGACGCGAAAATGCCCGATAAGATCAGGATAACCAGCACCCAGGCTCCGACCATCGCGGCCTTTTGTTTCTTGAAGCGGGTCCAGATCAATTGCCCCTGTCCAGCCGTGAAATAGGCGTCCTTGGCGGATTGATCGACGTTCGCATCATAGATATTTGTTTCGGTCATGTAGTTACCCTAGAATGCTGCGGCGGATGCGCGGGTCGACAATGGCCAGCGTAATGTCGGTGATGAAATTGATCGCGACAATGCTGCCCGTGAGGAAGAAAATAATCGCGCCGGCAAGCTGTTGATCGTTGGAACGGGCCAGCGCCTCGATCAGAAGCGAGCCTGCTTCGGTCAGCGTCAGGATCAGCGCCACGATGGGCAGTTCGTTGAAGATGCGGTTCAGGTCAAACCCCAGCGAATTGATGATCGGGCTAAGCGCATGCCGCGCCGGATAGCGCATCAGCAAACGCCGTCCAGAGACCCCTCGTGCAGCGGCCGCGGTGACGTAAAGCTTGCCAATCTCGTCCGACATCAGTGCTCTTACGGTCTGGATCGCAAAGGCGGTTGCCGACCAGCCAAGGATGAACACCGGCAACCATACATGGCTGAGGAAATCCTTGATCCTGGGCCAGTCCCAGGCGGCATCGCGAAATTCGGGTGAGAACAGCCCGGTCAGGCTGTTGCCGAAAACCATCGTGGAAAACAACATGATCATCAGCGCCAGCAGAAAGTTTGGCAATGCAAGGCCAAGGTAGCTGATGATGCGCAGACCGTTGTTGAGGAAGGGATTGCGCGAAGTTGCGGCAATGATGCCGACCGGGATCGCAATGGCATAGGCCAGCAGCAGCGACCCAAGGCAGATGCCGATGCTGAGCCAAACCTTTTGTCCCAGCAATTGATTGATGTTCAGGCGTAAGATGCAGCTGTCGCCGAATTCCCCCTGAAAGGCGTTGAAAATCCATTTCACCCAGCGTTCAAAGAAAGGGCGATCGAGGCCAAGACGCACGCGTTCGGCTTCAATATCGGCGATGGATATTTGTGCTCCCTGTGAATTCTTGAAAGCGAGGTAGCGTTCGGCGCAATCGCCGGGCACCAGCTCCATCAGGGAAAAAACGATAAAAGAGACAAGACAGAGCGTGAAAAAGGCCAGAACCGCGCGGATGGCCGCAAAACGTAGAAATTGAACCATGCCTTCATGCGCCCCGTGGAAACTATGACCCTTGCGGGCCTCGAAATTGGTCATCATTGCGGGCAGCCCAGGCAACCCGCAATATCCTTGCTAGATCAGGGGTTTATTCGTCAAGAAACCACTGAGCTGGACGGTAGGGATAAGTCCGGTAATAGGCATAGGACGCGGTCTTGAACGGTGGTGCGTTCTTGAGCGCGGCGGATTTGTAGATCGGTTTCTGTTCTTTCACAGTACCGATGAACAGCAGATTGCCGGTCATGTTTTCAACCAGTTTCAGGCCAAGCGCGTCGGATTCAGGCGTGCCCACTGGTGATGCCTGAAACGCTTTGATGTCCTCCATCATTTGCTTTGCGAAAGCAGGTGGTTCGACACCGGATGCGCCATCAGAATCGACCCATTCGCCCCAAAGCATCGCGGTGCGCATGTTGAAATAGTTGTCATAGGGCGGGATGAATATCTCACCGTTGCCCAGTACGACTGCCAGCGGTACGGATTTCTCGAACATGGTCACATCAAGCTGGTTGGAGGACTGTGACGAACGGTATTCGTCCGTTGTGACCTCTTTCACCGTGTTGTTGATGCCCACGTCGCGCCAGCTTTGTCCGACCAGTTCGACGATCTTGATCGAGATGCCTTGCGTTGCAACCTGCAGGTTCAGCACCAGCGGCTCTCCGTTTGGTAATTCGCGCATGCCGTCACCATCCGTATCGACAACGCCGATTTCATCAAGCAATTGCTTTGCCAGGTCCGGGTCATATTGCGCAAAATGCTGTTCCCATTCCGGGGTCACAAAATCCGGGGTTGGGGAAAAGCCCACATATTGTTGCGGTGTGCCGAGGCCGAACATTGCCACTTCGTTGATTTCTTCCCGGTTCATGGCAACCGACATGGCCTGACGGAATTTGAGGTCTCCAAAGACCTTGCGCTTTTCAAGATCTTCGGCGGTAACGTTGAATGCAAAGGTCGGCATCGTGATGTCCGGTTTCAGATCAATGACAAATCCGGCCTTTTCCTGATTTTCCATCAGAAGCGGCACATAATCGATCTGCAAGGCCTGAGCTTTGTAATCGACTTCACCGTTGACCAGTTTCAGCAGGCGCACTTCACTTTCACTTACGAAGATCTCGTCCATTTCGTTGATATAGGGTAGCTGGTTTCCCGCCGTGTCGACCTTGAAATAATAGGGGTTGGCGACAAAGGTGCGCCCTTCGGTGGTCTCTGATGTAACGATGTGGCTTTCCAGTGTGGGGGCGGCATCAAGGGGCAGGCCTGCAACCTTGTCGGGATGGGCCAGCATCGGGGTTGGCGTATCCATCCAGTCGGAAGATCCGTAATAAGCCTTGACCAGCGCATAACCGTCCTCAAACCCGAGCGACTGTGCCAAACTGTCCGCATCAGGGTTGATGGCAGGATGGTATTGACCCAGGAAATGTTTGGGCTGGAAACCCTGGGCGTAATGGTTAGCAAAATGTGCAAGGAAGCCAGGCTTGGGCACCGGCATGTTGAAGCGCACGGTCTGTGCGTCGATCACGTCGACCGTCATCGGCTCGCCACCTGCCAGGACATAGTCTTTGGGGCTTTCGATCACATTCGGGTCAAGTTGCAGGTTCTCATACCAGAACTCGACATCTTCGGCGGTGAAGGGCTCGCCGTCGGACCATTTGTGACCCTTGCGCAGAACGAAAGTGAGCTGGGTAAAGTCGTCATTCCAGGACCAGCTTTTGGCGACATTGGGTACGATGGTTGTCAGATCGTCGGCGTAGCGCACAAGATTCACATGGCGCACGGACATGAAATCCGACGTGCCTGCCTCGGTGGCGTTGGACAAGGCATTGAAGGTGCCGCCGTATTTGCCGACCATGTCATAGGGGGCGACAACCAGCGGTTCGCTGGGCAAGCGCTCTGCCAGGGGAGGCATGTCCGGATTGCCGCGGATCTTGGCGTTCATTGCGGCGATGTCGGGATTCTCTGACAGTTCAAGAGTGCAATTGGCGGCGGTTTGGAACTCTGCCAGTTCGTATTGCTGCGGAAAGGCACCGGGTGCAACGCCCATCGGGTCGGCTACGGTGACAGCAGGGCAGGCGGCCAGTGCAGCCCCGCCAAACGCCACCATGGCCGCGCTGGATAATAGGATTTTCTTCATAGGTATCTCCTTGTTGGTTTTCGCGGTTTTTCCACGATTCATTACAGTGGGCATCTTGCCCGATTTGATGCCCCGGCGCGGGGGAATCCTGTCTGGGTTAGCAAAGCTTTGTAAGCCTTTTGTGACAGGCGATAATGTACAATTCCCCGTTGTAGAATGGGGTACACAGGTCCGGCCGTTTCAAAGACACACAACGGTTTCGCCCGAAAAAGGCGCGGCCCTGACAAGGCAGCCGGAGAAGGGATCTGGCATTAATTTTCCCAGCAGATTGGCGCAGTAGCCAATAATAATCCAACTGAGTCAACGGATTCTAAGTTTACGCGGTTTGAATGCGGCGGGTGCAGGGCCTGATTTGGCCGGGTGATACACCTATTGTCCGCCTCGCGGAGGGAGGCTACTGGCGGTTTCGCAAGGCTTCGCGCGGACCGTCTGGTGTGATCGACACCAGCGCAAGCGTATGGTCCATGTTTTTCATTCTGTGGCGCAGCATCAATCTGGACATGCGGGCCAGATCGGCCTGATATTCAGGGCGATCGGCAACATTGACAGAGTCTCCTCCGGCCTCGAAATCGTAGAGGATCGGAGGTAAATCAGCGGCGAATTCGACCAATGTGAACCGCCCATCGCGCAGGATCGACAGAGAGGAATCGCTGGGCCCGGTACGAAGCGCCTGTTCCCAGAGCGTGGGGGCTTGTGGTTCCGAGAAATCCAGTTCCGAAAATGATTGAATGCGCCAGTCTTGCGGCGTTTCGCCCTGCAACAGGGGCAAGAGCGACCTGCCATCCATTGAGTTTGGCACCCCTTGGCCCACCCAATCAAGGATGGTGGGCGTGATGTCTATGGTTTCGACCGGCTGGTTTACCACCGTACCTGCGCGTGCGACATTTCCCGGCTGGCGGATGATCAAGGGTGTATGAAAAGCCGCGTCATGGACGGTGAACTTGCTCCAGCTATGATGGTCCCCCAGCATCTCGCCATGATCTGCTGTTACAATCAGAAGGGTGTCGTCATATTGCCCGCTGTCTTTCAGGAATTGAACAACCCGTCCGATGTGCTGATCCACCTCGGTGATCAATCCCATGTAAATTGCGCGCAGGGCCTGGATGGTGTCATCCGTGGCTGCGAGCTCGGGGAAGCCGACAACATTGTCCGCAGGGGTTTTGGCCGCGATGGTCGGGCCAAAGAACGGATGGTTCGCGATCTCGTCCTCTGGTGTGTCCAGCCGTCGGGGCAGGGGCAGGCTGGCCGGATCATACATATCGTTAAAGGGCGCAGGTGCCACCAGCGGCGGGTGCGGCCGGATATAGGTCAGATGAGCAAACCAGTTGGCGTCGCGATAAGCGGGCATCACCTCTAGAAATCGATCGGTGAGAAAGGCGGTATCGCTGTCCTCTGCGCGGTAGAATGCCGGGTCATTGATGCGGCGGCTGCGCCCTTCGGGTGCAACAGGTTTGTAGACATCCGCATAAGTGTCGAAATCATATCCCCGATTGATCAGATGGGAACGCCATGGAAAGGACATCTCAAAGCGCATTTCGACAACTTCGTGAAAGCCGTTCATCGGGTATTCATAGCTGCGCAGCGCCGGATCGTTTTCATGCCGGACACGCGGGTCCTGCGCCGTGTCTGTATAGCCGAACAGCATTGGTACATAGCCGGCCTTGCGCATTTCGGTCGCCACATTGGGGGTGTCATGGCGCAGCGGGGTTCCGTTGCGCACTGAACGGTGGTTCATCGCATATTGGCCTGTCAACAAGGACGCCCGCGACGGCCCACATGGGTTTACGACAGAGAAATGGCGATCGAAGGTGACCGCATCGGCCATCAATGCGCGCAGGTTCGGGATTTCCATATGACGGGCCAGATCGCCAAAGACGCAATCCGCTCTGAGTTGGTCAATCACGATGAACAGTACATTTTTCCGTGGGCCCATCACGCGAATCCTCTTTGTTGTCGTTCCCAGATAACTCGCAAAGACGGCGCTCTGGAAAGGGTGATTTGAATTCGGGGCAATAGAGGGCATGTAATGGCGAAATAATCTGTTAACACTGTCCCAAGATTACGATTGGTTTCGTGCAGCCCAGTTCAGATTGATCAAGGACGGTCATGGCCCCTTCTATCATCGCGATTATCCTTGCTGCCGCGATGCTGCATGCTGTTTGGAATGCAATCGTGAAAACGGCAGCGGACCGTACGACGACATTGGGTTTGGTCGCCCTTGGACATACCTTGCCAGGCGTGGTGATGGTTATCCTCTTGCCTTTGCCGAACATCGAGAGTTTTGGTTATATCGCGCTTTCGACGGTGATTCATTTCGGTTATTTCTACTTTCTCGGGCGCGCCTATGCCCATGGCGACCTTGGGGTTGTCTATCCGATCGCGCGCGGCATTGTGCCTGCGCTGGTGTCTCTGTGGGCTTCCCTGTTGCTTGGCGAAGTGCTGGCCCCGCTGGTCTGGGCCGGGATCGGGTTGATTGTGGCCGGGATCGTCCTGAGCAACTGGCGCGCACTTAGGTCGGGGATCGGCACTTCTGCGCTTGGATTCGCGCTGTGCACGGGATTGTGTATTTCGCTTTATTCACTGGTGGACGGGATCGGTGTACGCCTGTCGGGCGCTACATTAAGCTATTGGGCATGGGGGGCGTTTTTACATCTGTTCATCGCCGGATTTGCAGGCTGGCGCAAACGTCGGACCCTGGCGCAATTGCCGGCCGGAATCTGGGCTGTTGGTATCGCCGGAGGGGTGGTGTCAATGATGGCGTATGGCCTTGTTCTATATGCGAAAAACTTTGCGCCACTTGGGGTTGTTTCCGCGTTGCGCGAAACGTCGGTGGTTTTTGCGACATTGATTGGGTACTTTCTGCTGAAAGAGGGCAATCTGACCCGTCGATTGTGCGCGGCGGTTCTGATGGCTTTGGGCATCGCCCTGATCGGGTTGAACACCTGAGAAGAAGATAGAATGTTTCGGCGATGTTTTTCCGCTTCCGCTATTGATTGTTTGCGTCGCTCCTCTAGGTCGCGCTAGATAATAGAAACGAGTTTCCAACCCAAGTATCAGCCAAGAATTGCGAAAAATCGCAGCTGCCTGATGCCAAACAAGGGTGTGCGGTGTGTGATGGTTGAGCAGAGAACAAGTAATGCAGTGACAGGGCCCCGCCGTTTGGCCCGGGTTTACATGACCGTTGCCGGTTTGTGTGTGGCATCTGTGGTTCAGGCGGCGGATGTCTCCTTGACGGGTATTCCAAAGGACAGCGACCTATACCAAACCCTTTCCGGCGGGTCGTTGCTTTTTGAACAGGCCGGGCAGGAACATATACCCTCCAGTCAGGAAGTTGTCGCCGCAGCGCAGGCTGATTACGGACGCTTGTTGGCGGTTTTATACGATAATGGATATTTCGGGCCAGTGATCCAGATCACGCTGGACGGGACGGATGCAGCGGCAGTGCCGCCGGTGCAGGCCCCGCGCAGTATCAGTCGCGCCGTGATCCGTGTTGATACTGGGCCGCAATTCCGATTTGGCGAGGCCGAGATTGCGCCACTGGCCGCAGGAACAGAGGTGCCGGAAGGTTTTGCAAGCGGGCAAACAGCAAGCCTGAGTGTGTTGAAAGACACGGTGAGTGCGGGCGTTGACGGCTGGCGCGCCCAGGGACATGCGAAGGCTGAACTGGACTCACAGAGGCTGACGGCGCGGCATGCGGATCGCAGAATCAACGCGCAATTGCGCCTCGCGCCCGGACCGAAACTGCGGTTTGGACCGTTGTCGGTGCAGGGCAATAAAGCTGTGCGGCGTGACCGTATCGTTGATATTGCAGGCTTGCCAGTAGGCGAGGTGTATTCACCGGACGAACTGCGGCTTGCCACCCGACGACTGCGCCGGACAGGGGCATTCAGTGCCGTAGCTCTGCTTGAATCAGAGCGGATCGGCCCTGGCGACAGCTTACCGATCACTGCGCAGGTCACCGAAGCCCTGCCGCGCCGGTTTGGCTTTGGTGCCGAGCTTGGGTCGCTGGAAGGGCTGACACTGAGCGCCTTCTGGTTGCACCGGAACCTTCTGGGCGGCGCAGAGCGGTTGCGGATTGCTGGTGAGATCAGCGGCATTGGCGGCAATTCCGGCGGCGAAGACTACACCCTTTCTGCACGTTTCGAACGGCCGGCGACCTTTAACGAAGACACAAACTTTTATGCGCTTGCGCAGATTGAACAATTGGATGAGGTGAACTTCTTTTCGCGCCAGTTTGATCTGGAAGCGGGAATTGAACGGATCGCAAGCGAAGAACGTACCTATAGACTTGGCCTTGGGCTGCGCCGTGCCAAGACACGCGATGCCTTTGGTGAAAACGACTATACCTTGCTGACATTGCCACTGGGGGCCGAATTTGACTATCGCGATGACCGGCTGGATGCCAAGAACGGCTATTATATCAATGCCAGTCTGACGCCATTTCTGGCAGTCAGCGGCTCGGATAACGGATTGCGCAGTTTTGTTGATGCCCGTGCCTATCGCACCTTTGGAAGCACTCGCCCGGTGACCCTTGCTTTGCGTGGTCAGTTGGGGTCGGTCTACGGGCCTGAACTAAGCGCGACACCGGCGGACTACCTGTTTTACTCCGGTGGTGGCGGAACGGTGCGCGGTCAGCCTTATCAAGCGCTGGGTGTGGATCTGGGTGGTGGCAATGTCACTGGTGGCCGCAGTTTTCTGGCTGTCTCTGCCGAAGCGCGGTTGGCTGTAACCGACAACATCGGGATCGTCGGCTTTGTTGATGGCGGCTACATCGGAGCAGAAGAATTCTATGACGGCTCGGGCGTCTGGCATTCCGGGGCTGGGCTGGGTTTGCGGTATCACACCGGTATCGGGCCGATCCGGCTGGATATTGCCGTGCCCACCTCGGGGCCGGAAACGGACGAGAATTTTCAGGTCTATATCGGTATAGGGCAGTCGTTCTGATGCGTTTTATCTGCTCTTTCCTCCTCACGGCTGCACTGTACCTCTGCACGCTGGTTGCGGCCTCTGCCCAAGAAGATGACAAGGGTTTCCTGACCCGCAAGATTCAGGAAGCTTTGAGTGGCGGCGGGCGGTTCGTCAGCATCGACGGTTTTCGCGGCGCGCTGAGTTCAGAAGCGTCCTTTGACCGGATGACCATCGCGGATGATGACGGCATCTGGCTGACTCTGGAAAATGTGGTGCTGGATTGGAACCGCTCTGCCTTGTTACGCGGGCGGGTCGAGGTCGAAAGTCTGACGGCGGAGCGGCTCGATTTGCCGCGCTTGCCCGTCGCAGAGCCGGATGCCTTGCCCGAAGCGGAGGCCGCGCCATTCCGCTTGCCGGAATTACCTGTGTCGATCCGAATTGAAACATTTTCAATCGGTCAAATCGCTCTGGGTGCGCCCATTCTGGGAGAGGAAGCCGCACTGACGGTTACGGCCTCTGCGCAGTTGAACGACGATCTGGGTAAAGTTGATCTGGAGGCCAGCCGCACCGATGGCAAGCAGGGCGATTTTGAAATCAAAGCGAATTTTGAACGCGACGACACCATTCTTGATGTTCTGCTCCGGTTGAGCGAAGGCGAAAACGGGATAGCGGCACGGCTGCTAAACCTGCCGGGGACACCGTCTGTTGACATGACGGTTGCAGGCAAGGGGCCGGTCGATGAATTCACGGCTGACGTTCAGGTTACAACGGACGGACAGGAACGGCTGGCCGGTGAAGTGGTCCTCAGCGCGCAAACACCTCAGCGCGCCTCTGACAAGCCGGACCGGCGCATCCAGGCCGATATTGGGGGCGATATTACCGCGTTGCTTGCCCCGCGCTACCGGGAGTTTTTCGGCGAAGACGTTGCCTTGAAAATCGATGCACTGGTTCAAGGCAACGGGGCAATTGAAGTCAGTGATTTTGCGCTGCAGGCCCAGGCTGCCAATCTGGCGGGGAAAGTGACACTGAACGCGGCGAAATGGCCGACCCTGATCGACATCTCGGGACGGGTTGCCAATCCAGACGGTACGCCGATCCTGCTGCCTTTGGGGGGCGAGGGGGCAACTGTTGAGACCGTTGATCTGCGGGTTGATTATGACGCAGCAGACGGCGAGGCGATCACAGCGTCCTTCGATATGGCCACCCTGTCGCTGCAGGATATGGAGATCGCGCGCAGCAAACTTGGACTTGAGGGAAAGCTGCAGTCCGATGCAGGGCGTGTCGGGCAGTTTGACGGCGACATTATCTTTGATGTTGCGGGGTTGTCACCGCGTGACGCTGCCTTGGCCGAAGCATTGGGAAGCCTGATCAAGGGGCGTGCCACGATACGTTATGTCGAGGACCAGCCTCTCAGCATTTCCGGTCTGGATCTTTCGGGCACCGATTACGGTCTCACGGGGAATGTGGTCGTCGGTGGCATCGAGACCGGCCTGCTCAGTCAGGTGGATGCCCTTCTGGAGGCTGGAGATCTCAGCCGCTTTTCCGCCCTGGCGGGCCGAGAACTGGATGGTCAGACGCAGCTCGCCCTGAAGGGCGAAGTGGGCCTGCTGAGCGGTCAGTTTGACCTGCAAGCCGCTGGCAGCACGACCGATCTGGCGCTGGGCATCGAACAGGCCGATGCGGTTCTGGCGGGGCGCACTGATCTGACATTGACGGTGAAACGCACCGAAGCGGGCACGCTCTTGCGCAATGTGGTTCTGGAGAATGATGCCTTGAGCCTGACTGGTGCGGCCACCCTGCGCACCAAGGACAGCAGCGCAGGCGCGAAGTTTCTGTTGAAAGACATCTCGTTGGTGGTGCCACAATATGACGGGCCGGTGCAGGTATCGGCCATCGCATCACAAGACAGCCGTGGGTGGACCGTCGATGCGCAGACCGACGGACCCTATGGCGCAGCCCTGACGGCCAGCGGTCTGGTCACTGGCCCGAACGCGACACTGACCTTTTCCGCCGACCTGCCCAATGTCAAACCCTTTGCCGATCAGATCGAGGGCCCCCTGCGCGCCGAGGGCACCCTGCGCAACACTGACGAAGGCTGGCAGATCACGACGGATGCAACCGGCCCCTACCAGACCCACGCCGCCATCGAGGGTTTGGTTGCGCCGGAAATCGATCTTCGGTTTGATCTGTCGATGCCCGATCTGGGCCCAGTTGTCCCCCAGTTAAAGGGTCCATTACGGGCCGCGGGCCGATTGCAACAGACCGACAATGGGTTTGTAGTCGATACGCAGGTCAGCGGCCCATATGGTGCCAGGGCCGCCATCGAAGGGCTGGCGACAGGGCCGAAGATGCAGCTCTCTTTCGATGTGTCGGTACCCAATGTTGCACCCCTCGCGCCCGGTGTAAGCGGACCGCTGGCGGCCAGTGGTGTGATACGCCAAACGTCACAGGGCCTTCAGGTTGAGACCAATGCCAGTGGTCCTTATTCCTCGCGCGCAAGGGTGAATGGTGTGGTCACGGGGCCGCAGGCCAACGTGCAGTTTGATCTGTCGATGCCCAACATCGGCGCGCTTGTGGACAAGATCAACGGCCCTTTGACCGTCGAGGGTTCGGCCCGCAGACAAGGCGATGCCTGGGCCGTCCAGACCGACGCCCGCGGCCCGGCAGGCACCCAGGCACAGGTGGCCGGTACGGTCGCGGCAAACGGACGTCTGAACCTTGATGTCACCGGCAATGCGCCTTTGGGCCTGGCAGGTCCGTTTTTGGGGCCACGTGATCTGCAGGGGCAGGCGCGATTTGATCTTTCAATCAACGGCCCTGCTGCGCTGTCGTCGGTCACCGGAGACATTCAGACCAGCGACGCGACACTTAGCGCGCCGAACCTGCGGGTGGCGCTGGAAGGGATCAATGCCGATATTCGTTTGGCCAATAACCGCGCCCAGATCAATGTGACAGGACAGTCGGTAAACGGGGGGAACCTGCGTGTCGGGGGCTCAGTGGTGTTGACGGGGGCATTGTCTGCGGATCTGGCCATCGCAATTGAGAACCTGGTGCTGATCGACCCCAAACTTTACCGCACCTCCCTGAACGGTGCCTTGCGTCTTGCCGGACCCCTGACCGGTGCGGCGCAGATCTCCGGGCGTGTCGACGTGGGGGAAACCGAAGTCAGTGTACCTTCGACCGGCATTACCAGCATCGGGGACATTCCCCCGATCAACCACATCGGGGCCACGCGCCCGGTGATCGCCACGCGCCGCAAGGCGGGTATTGAAGATGCGGCGGCAGGTGCCGATCCGGCCAGAGACCGTGGTGTCGGGCTTGGTCTGAATGTCCGCGTGAATGCCCCCAGTCGAATCTTTGTGCGTGGACGCGGATTGGATGCGGAACTCGGCGGCGCCCTGACATTGACCGGCACCACCAACCGCATCATCTCTGCCGGGCGGTTCGATTTGCTGCGCGGGCGGTTGGATATTCTGGGTAAGCGGTTTGATCTGGTCGAGGGTGCGATCCAATTCCAGGGGGATCTTGTTCCCTACATCCGCTTTGTTTCCTCTACGACCACAGCGACGGGCGAAGTCCGGGTTGTGGTGCAGGGCCCTGCGGATGCGCCCGAAGTCACCTTTGAGGCGACGCCCGAAGCGCCTCAGGACGAAGTGTTGGCGCAGCTTCTTTTCGGGCGCAACCTGTCCGAGATTTCCCCCATTCAGGCACTGCAACTGGCCAATGCGGTGGCGACCTTGGCAGGACGGGGAGGTACGGGTGTGATTGCGAATCTGCGCAGCAACTTTGGTCTGGATGATCTGGATGTGACCACAACCGACAGCGGTGCGACAGCGGTGCGGGCGGGAAAATACATTTCCGAAAACATCTATACCGACGTGACGGCAGCGTCGGATGGTACCGGCGAAGTGTCGCTGAATCTCGACATAACCACGCATCTCAAGGGCAAGGCGACCCTGGGGTCAGACGGCAATTCGGGAATCGGTATCTTTTTCGAGAAAGATTATTGACCGCAGGGCCGGTCCTACTTCGGGGTGAACGTGCCGAAACGTCCCTGGTCAAACAACAGACCCGCACCTTCCCCGCCGCGTTCTGCCGCATGTTCGATCCTGCCCACGATCATTGAGTGATCACCGGCGGGATGAACGGCGAACCGGGTGCAGTGAAAGGCAGCCAGACAACCTTTGAGCTGGGGTGAGCCTGTTGGCCCTGGAAACCAATCAAATCCGGTAAAATCATGGCCTTGGCTGGCGAAATGGTTCGCAAGCCTGTGCTGATTCTCGGCCAAAATGTGAATGCAGAATGTCGCGGCTTGTGCAAAGGCATCATGGCGTTTGGAGCGCAGTGCCGCCGACCAGAGCACCAGTGGCGGGTCGAGCGAAATAGAGGAAAAGGAATTTGCCGTCATCCCCAGTGGCCCCTGGGCCGTCTGGGTGGTGATAATGGTCACGCCTGTTCCGAAACGCCCGAAGGCGCTGCGCAAAGCCTGCCCATCGGTGGGGGGGAAAGGTGTCATTTCGCTCTTCATCGCGGCCTGCGGTGCCACGGCGGCAGTGATTTGTCCAGAGATGCCCATCTAGCGATCCTTATTTGACGCGTCATGCGCGCATTGCCTGTCTGATAACAGAGAGGCCGACGCATACCCAGGGTCGCAACCTATGACACGACCCGGACCTTTGCAGGCCCGGATCATGGCGATTTTGCGCCGATTTGCCGAAAAGGGCGTTCAGCTTCGGTTCATGCGGTTTTCGATCAGATCGTCCACAACCGCAGGTTCGGCGAGTGTCGAGGTATCGCCCAATGCGCCAAAATCGTCTTCGGCAATCTTGCGCAGGATACGGCGCATGATCTTTCCGGAACGGGTTTTCGGCAGGCCCGGTGCCCATTGGATCAGATCAGGGGATGCGATGGGGCCGATTTCCGTGCGCACCCAGTCGCGCAGTTCCTTGCGCAGCTCTTCAGAGGGTTCCTCGCCGCCCATCAGGGTCACATAGCAATAGATGCCCTGGCCCTTGATGTCGTGGGGATAGCCAACCACAGCGGCTTCGGCCACCTTGGCGTGGGCAACAAGCGCGGATTCGACTTCTGCCGTGCCCATGCGGTGACCGGAAACATTGATGACATCGTCTACACGTCCGGTGATCCAGTAGTCGCCATCTGCGTCGCGTTTTGCGCCGTCACCGGTGAAATAATAGCCGGGATAGTCGGAAAAATAGGTCTTTTCGAACCGTTCATGATCACCCCAGATGGTGCGCATCTGGCCAGGCCAACTGTTTGCGATGACCAAGACACCCTCGACTGGGTCACCTGTGAGCACCTGCGCAGAAGTCGGATCAAGGATCAGCGGTTTGATCCCGAAGAAGGGCTTCATCGCCGAGCCTGGCTTCATCGCATGGGCACCGGGCAGAGGGGTCATCAGGTGGCCACCGGTCTCGGTCTGCCACCATGTATCGACGACCGGGCAGCGCCCGCCACCGACAACTTCGTTGTACCAGTTCCATGCTTCGGGATTGATGGGTTCGCCCACGGTGCCCAAAATCCGCAGACTGGACAGGTCGTTGCCCTCAACAAAGGCATTTCCCTTGCCCATCAATGCGCGCAATGCGGTCGGCGCGGTATAGAACTGGTTGACCTTGTGCTTTTCGCAAACCTGCCAGAACCGGCTGGCATCGGGGTAGGTGGGCACACCCTCGAACATGACGGTGGTCGCACCATTGGCCAAGGGGCCATAGACGATATAGCTGTGTCCGGTGACCCATCCCACATCCGCAGTGCACCAGAAAATATCGCCGTCGTGATAATCAAAGGAAATCTCGTGGGTCATGGCGGCGTAGACAATATAGCCACCGGTGGTATGCACCACGCCTTTCGGTTGTCCGGTGGACCCGGAGGTATAAAGGATGAACAGGGGGTCTTCGGCGTTCATGACCTCGGGTTCACAGGTGTCTGCGGCATCCGCTGCCAGCGCGTTATAGTCAAAGTCGCGTCCGTCCACCCAGCTGATCTTGCCGCCTGTGCGTTTGACCACCAGACATTTGACTGAGTCCTTGCAATTCGCAAGGGCCTGATCCGCATTGCTTTTCAGCGCGGTATTGCGCCCGCCACGCGGAGCTTCGTCAGCGGTGATCACCACCTTGGCATCGGAACCGTTGATCCGAGCGGCAAGGGCATCTGGCGAAAAGCCGGCAAAAACGATGGAATGGATTGCGCCGATGCGAGCACAGGCCAGCATGGCATAGGCCGCTTCGGGGATCATCGGCATATAGATGATGACGCGATCGCCTTTACCGACCCCGAGGTCGCGCAGGATGTTTGCCATCCTGCAGGTATTGGCGTGCAGTTCCTTGTAGGAAATGTACTGGGCGGATTCATCGGGGCTGTCGGGTTCCCAGATGATCGCTGTTTGGTCGCCGCGTTTTTCAAGATGACGGTCGATACAATTGGCGGCGACATTCAACGCGCCGTCGGCGTACCAATTGATATGTACATTGCCGAGGGTGAAATCGACATCCTTGACCTTGGTGAAGGGCTTGATCCAGTCGACACGGGCTGCCTGCTCGCGCCAGAACGTGTCAGGATCCTTGATCGAGGCGTCGTACATGCGTGTGTAGGTCTCGGCGTTCACATGTGCATCTGCGGCCATGGCATCCGATGGTGGATAAGTTTTTGCAGCTGTATCAGACAATGTAGGTCCCTCCCTTGGCAGTCTTTCGGGCCAATGCATGAATTCGGTCATGTCCTTCGCCCGCTCCTCGACGCGATCATAGCGGGCTGTGAACGGAAGGGAATAAGCAACTGGAAAGAGGCGATTCCCTTGTAAAAATTTTTCCGCAGCTTGGTAAATTTTGTAAATTTCCTGCCTGATCGCCGCTGATTTCTTCTTTATTCACGCATTTTTTTTGTCAATTCCTCGCAGGAGGGCGAGCTTTCCCGGTCTTTCAATTTGCGGCCGATGGCGCGAGGCAAAGGCGCTGTTTCCAGCCGGCTCACCTGCATGATCCCGCGAGAAACGGGCGATGCAACCCCTTTTTCAACAGCCATGGCCGGAGAAAGGCGTCAAAGGCGCTGTTCGAAAGTGCGGCGGGGGTTGGCAGCGCTTGCCCCTCGCGGTAGCGTCTTGGCAAGCGCGCCGAGGAGGGTGCGCATTAACGGGAGAATACCAATGACCAAGTTTTTGAGCGGCGCGGCAGTCTGCGCCATCTCTTTCGCGTTTGCATCACAGGCTGCGGCCACAGAATGGAATGTATCCGTCTGGGGCAAGCGCCGCGCCTTTACCGAACATGTTGAAAAGCTGGCCGAACTTGTCAGCGAAAAGACCGGCGGCGAATTCACCATGAACGTCAGCTACGGTGGGCTGTCCAAGAACCGCGAGAACCTTGATGGCATCTCGATCGGGGCTTTCGAGATGGCGCAGTTCTGTGCGGGTTATCATGCAGATAAAAACCGTGTTGTGACCGTGCTGGAATTGCCCTTTCTCGGGGTTGAAAACCTTGAGCAGGAGCGTGCGGTATCTAAAGCGGTCTATTCACACCCCGCTGCCACCGAAGAGATGGCGCAGTGGAATGCCAAGCTATTGATGACCTCGCCCATGCCGCAATACAATATCGTCGGCACTGGCGAACCTCGCAGAACGCTGGATGATTTCAAGGGCATGCGGGTGCGCGCAACTGGGGGGCTGGGTCGTGCCTTTGAAGCTGTCGGAGCGGTGCCAACCTCTGTGACCGCGACCGAAGCCTATCAGGCGATGGAATCCGGTGTGGTTGATACGGTTGCCTTTGCGCAGCACGCCCATCTGTCCTTTGGTACCATCAACCAGGCTGACTGGTGGACTGCGAACCTGAACCCCGGCACTGTGAATTGCCCTGTTGTGGTGAATATCGATGCCTATGAATCCCTGTCGGACAAAGAGCGCGAAGCGCTTGATTCATCCGTAGAAGAAGCTCTGGACCACTATTTGACCAACTATGCCGCATTGCTCAAGCGTTGGGACGATGTGCTGGAAGAAAAAGGTGTCGAAAAGGTCGAGATTGCTCCTGAAGTGATTGAAGAGTTCAGGGCGGCGGCGGCGGTACCAGCACGGGATGCCTGGATTGCCGATATGGCATCCCAAGGCCTGCCGGGTCAGGAACTCTATGATCTGGTTGTAAAGACCCTGGCGGACGCCAAGGCTAACGGCAGCTAAACCGGCCAGTCGAGGCGGGCATGCACCGCCTTGTCGTCAAGCCGTGATATAAGGTGGGCGGTGTCACGCCCACCTTTCCAGAGATTCATTGAGGAGATGTGCGATGGCTGGATCAGCAGCTGTGTTGGAGGATTCCAGCCTACTAAGTAAACTTGATCGCATGTTGCTGCCGCTTGAACGGTTCTGCGCACTTCTATCTGGGCTTGCGATTTTTTCGCTGATGTTTTTAGCCGCCTATTCAGTCACGACGCGCAAATTCCTGGGCACGCCGATGATGGGATATGTCGACTATATCGAAGCGGCGATGCCGATCATCGCGATTATGGGCGTTTCCTATGTCCAGCGTGACGGCACACATATCCGCATGGATATGTTGGTTGGTGCCTTGAAAGGGCGCACATTGTGGCTGTTCGAACTGATCTCGGTCGTGATGATCCTGGTCCTGATGTTCGCGCTGACCTATGGCGCATGGGAGCATTTCAGCCGGTCATTCGATTGTGCGCGCCCGCTGTGCAGCCGGGACAGTTCGATTGATGTCGGCATCCCGATCTGGCCGAGCAAACTGGTCGTACCCATTGCCTTTGCGGTACTGGTGTTACGCTTGCTGTTGCAAGTCTGGGGCTATGGCCGTGCCCTTGTTCTGGGGCTTGAAAGTCCGGTGGCCGTGCCGCTGAACCTGACCGTCGAGGAACAGGCGATGATCGAGGCGCATGCGCTGGAAGGGGCCGATTGATGGAACCTATTGAGATTGGCATATGGGTATCCATCGGGATGCTGGTGTTTGTGGTATTGGGTATGCGCGTGGCTTTTGCCGCTGCAATGGCCGGATTTGTCGGGCTGGTGTGGCTGCGCTGGAACGGATTTGACTACGATCCCGACCGGTTTTGGAAAGCCGTTGAAATCAGCGTAAAAATAGCGGGCCTGACGCCACATTCCAAGGTATCGGCGCAGGTGCTCAGTCTGATCCCGGTTTTCATCATGATCGGGTATCTGGCCTATTACGCCAAGTTGACGACGGCATTGTTCGAGGCTTGCAAACGCTGGTTTGCCTGGGTTCCTGGCGGGCTTGCGGTGTCCACCGTCTTTGCCACCGCGGGCTTTGCCGCTGTCTCTGGTGCTTCTGTAGCAACCGCTGCCGTTTTCGCCCGTATCGCCATCCCAGAGATGTTGAAGATCGGGTACAACAAACAATTTGCTGCTGGCGTTGTTGCAGCAGGCGGGACGCTTGCATCCTTGATCCCGCCCTCGGCGATTCTCGTGATCTATGCGATTATCGTAGAGCAGGACGTCGGCAAGTTGCTCCTTGCGGGGTTCATTCCCGGCGCTTTTTCAGCCGTCGTTTATGCGGCGTTGATCATTGGTATCGCGATGATCTGGAAATCTGTCGGGCCGCCCGTCACGGGCTTTACCTGGCGCGAAAGGTTCGAAGCTTTGCCACCCGCATCGCCCATCGTCTTGGTTGTCGTGATCATCATCTTCTTTGTCTACAACCCTTTCGGGGATGCCTGGGGCACACCCACCGAAGGCGGCGCGGTCGGGGCGTTCATCGTTTTTCTGATGGCTTTGTACAAAGGCATGCGCTGGAATCAGTTGAAGGTCGCCTTGCTGGACACGGCCAAGCTGACTGTGATGATTTTCACGATCATCTGGGGTGTGCTGATTTACGTGCGTTTCCTCGGTTTTGCGGAATTGCCTGATGCATTTGCGACCTGGATCACCGGGTTGGATATGGCACCCCTGACAATCCTGGTCTGTATCCTGCTTGCCTATGCCGTTCTTGGGATGTTCATGGATGCGATCGGCATGCTGCTGCTGACACTGCCTGTGGTTTATCCTGCGGTTATGGCGCTCAACGGCGGTGAAACTGTTGCTGCTGCAGACTCTGCCTTTGGCATGTCGGGTCCGATGTGCGCGATCTGGTTTGGTATTCTGGTGGTCAAGATGGCGGAGTTCTGTCTGATCACGCCGCCCATCGGGCTGAATTGCTTTGTCGTAGCCGGGGTACGTGATGATCTGACCGTGCAGGATGTGTTTCGTGGTGTGACGCCATTTTTTATTGCCGACGGTATTACCATCGCCTTGTTGGTCGCCTTCCCCGGAATCGTCTTGTGGCTGCCCTCTCTCGCAGGCTAGGAGCAGCTGGCAGGTCATATCTGGTTGAGGTAGCGTCCCATGGCGTCAGAGCTGCGCCGGATCATTGGCGATCTCTGACCGGTCGCTGGGCCTGAAACACTGGGGGCTGACCCCAGAAATGGACTCATCCCGCCTCATGCGGCAAAAATAACTGAAAATTGTCTGCGCAGGGCTCCCGAGGCGTGCCACAAGCTGCTACCTGAAGGCAGGCATTTTCGGCGCATGCCGGATCCCTGCAGCAACCGCAGGATATGAAGACAGGCTTCGAGATTGAGGAATTTCGGGTATGAACGTGAAAAGAAAGACAGAAACCGCATCGCGCCTATCTGTCGCCCCCATGATGGACTGGACCGACCGTCATTGCAGATACCTGCATCGGCAGCTCAGCCGCGAGACTTTGTTATATACCGAAATGGTCACGGCACCTGCTTTGGTGCGGGGGGGCGCATTGCATTTGCTGGAGCATCATGATGCGGAGCATCCGGTGGCGTTGCAGCTTGGCGGGGCGGACCCGCGTGAGTTGGCGCAGGCGGCCAAACTTGGTGCCAATGCGGGGTATGACGAAATCAACCTCAATATCGGTTGCCCGTCGGACCGGGTGCAATCGGGTTGCTTTGGCGCGGTGTTGATGGAACGACCCGAACTGGTCGCGGAATGTGTTGCCGAAATGCGTGCTGCTGTTGACGTTGATGTGACGGTGAAATGCCGCATCGGTGTGGATGATCAAAACCCTGAGGAGATTCTGCCGGAATTTCTGGCGCGGATCGTTGCAACAGGATGCACGCGGGTGCAGATCCATGCCCGCAAGGCGTGGCTGCAAGGGCTGAGTCCCAAAGAAAACCGCGACATACCGCCGCTGGATTATCCTCTGGTGCAGCGGATGAAAGGATATTTCCCGAATTTGCACATCTCGATAAATGGCGGGATCACCTCACTGGAGCAGGCTGAAGCCCTGTTGGCAGGCGGTCTGGACGGCGTGATGGTCGGCCGTGCAGCCTATCACCAGCCAGCGGATGTCTTGGGCACGGCGGACAGGCGCATCTTTGGGCAGGGACAGGACACCAGCGCCGAAGAAGCGGTGCATGCGATGCTGCCCTATATTGAGGCGCATCTGACATCGGGGGGCAGGTTGAACCAGATCACGCGCCACATGATGGGGCTGTTCGCAGGTCGCCCCGGTGCCCGGCAGTGGCGTCGAATGTTATCGGAAAAGGCCTCCAAACCCGGTGCCGGACCTGAATTGGTTCTCGAGGCGATGAGGCAGGTTGAGGCATTGGCTTTGACACCGGAAGACGTGTAGCTAGAAGCAAAGTCAAACCGGAGAAAATAATGCCTGACACGTTGCTGTTGATCCAGATGGGTCTGTTTTTGCTGGCCGCTGGAGCCTTTGCCGGTGTCCTGGCCGGATTGTTGGGTGTTGGCGGCGGTATCATATTGGTGCCCGCGTTTGTTTTTGTATTTCAGACACTTGGCTATGACGGGCCGCAGATGATGCAAATGTGTCTGGCGACTTCTCTGGCGACCATCGTGATCACCTCGATCCGGTCGGTCCTGAGCCATCACAAGAAGAATGCGGTCGATTGGGAGATCCTGCGCGGTTGGGCACCGGGGATCGTGATCGGTGCGGTGATTGGTGTGCTTGTGGTGTCAACACTGCGTTCGGATACACTTCAGGTGATTTTTGGACTGCTTGGATTGACTGTTGGCTTCTACCTCGGGCTTGGCCGGACGGATTGGCGGTTGGGTCAGGCAATGCCAAAAGGCGCTGCACGGGCGGCGATGTCCCCGACGGTGGGCTTTTTGTCAGTGCTGTTGGGGATCGGTGGGGGCAGTTTTGGCGTGCCGGTCATGACGCTGTTCAACACGCCGATGCACCGTGCCGTGGCGACTGCTGCGGGCTTTGGCATGTTGATTGCCGTTCCGGCTGTGGTCGGATTTCTGTTGGTTGACATTGAAGGGGCGCCCCCCTTGACCCTTGGCAGCGTCAACCTTGTTGTCTTTGCGATCATCATCACGATGACGTTGATCACGGCTCCATTGGGTGTGAAACTGGCACATGCGATGGACCCGAAACCACTGCGACGCGTATTTGCGGTGTTCCTGATCATGGTTGCCCTGAACATGCTGCGCAAGGTGCTGCTTTGAACCCAAGTACCGCGGGCGATGGGGGCGCGGGTGTTGATCCGGTGCAGCGATTGCTGGCTGCGTGATCTTGGCCATTGCGGATGGCATTGCACCGTGCCTGTGACCGGAATTCAAACAAAGACCGCGTTGCTGCCCCATTGTCGCCATCCAGGCAACGATACTGATGCCTAACAAGAAACAATGTATCAGGACCGAGGCAATGGCAGCACTCATCACCGACGCAACAGGCAGCATCGCATATTGGGAAGGTTCACCCCATTCACTTGGCGGCAAGGCCTTTGATTTACAGGGCAGATTTCGCAAACCCGATGTGACAAGTTTTGCGCGGGTCAGCCTGTTTGCAGATAATAGCAATCACGCCCCGTCGGGGTATGACATCTCAGATTGCTGGGATGCGAGCATTGACCTGCTTTTTAGGATCGCGGGCGCGCGTTAACCGGCAAAGCCACACAGTAGCTTTCACCCTTTGGCAAGCCGTGCCGCGCGCCCGCCGCGCCGCTTGGTGATCTGTCCCGAGCGGTTCGGCAGGTCCGCCAGAATCGCGCGCCGCTCCTGGGGCGACATTTGCGACCAGCGGCCAATTTCATCAATGGAACGCAAACAGCCGGTGCAGAGCCGTGCTTCGGGATGCACCAAACAGATCTTGATGCAGGGGCTTTCGACCTCGTCGCGTTTCCAGACCTCATCGCTCATCTATCCACATCCTGTCTGCGCAGCACCGCCAATCGGTCCAGCACCCCTTGCAGGATATACCCCGCGGCGACATGATCAATCACCTCGGCACGACGTTTTCGGGTCGTATCCGCCTCAAGCAAGGCACGTTCGGCCGCAACGGTAGAGAGGCGTTCGTCCCAAAAGGTGATCGGAAGGGGGGTGAGGCGATCGAAGTTGCGGGCAAAGGCGCGGGTCGACTGGCACCGCGCCCCTTCGGTTCCGTCCATGTTGCGAGGCAACCCCAACACCAGACCTCCGATCTGCCGGTTCTTGATGATCTCGGCCAAACGGGCGGCATCGACGCCAAATTTCTTGCGGCGGATTGTTTCAAGCGGGGTTGCGACACTGAGGAAACTGTCACTGACCGCAACGCCGATGGTTTTTTCACCCAGATCCAACCCGATCAAGGCCCCCATTGGGGGCAGGACCGCAGCAAATTCCTCTATATCATCAAGGATCATTCGGCGACCCCTGCCTGACTCCCGGCAGCGGTAATGATGTCCAAGGCAGCCGCATCGCCTGCAAATACCTCCATCGCATTGTCAAAGATCGCACGTGCCTGATCCGGATCTCCCATCACCGACAGGGATGTTATCAAACGCGCCCAGTCCTGTGGCGGTCCGCCCTCAGTTGCCAATCGGTCTGACAATCCCGCGACCATGCCACCGATCATCGCCATGCGGTCTTCGGCCGTCATTTCAGATGCGGCCTGCATGTCCTCCAACGAAGGGCCAGGTGCCGCTCCGGCACCAATAGCGGGGATGGTATAATCGACACCGGCCAAACGCGAGACATCCTGGATCTGTGCCAGAATCGGCGCGATCCACGCAGCATCTTCCGGCCCCCGGCGCAGCAGCGCATCCCACAGGCGAAAGGCGATGTCAGGTCGCCCTGTCTGTACCATCATCAGGCCAAGATAATAGCGCGCGCGCGCGTCGGTTTCATCCCGGGTAAGGGCGGCGCGAAAGGCTGCTTCGGCCTCGGGCGACACATAGCCGCCTGCCGCCAGGACCAGCAATTCACCGTAATCAGCAATGTCATTGGCGGTCATCTCGTCGCCCTGAAGCCGCAAGGCTTTTTCCTGTGCTTCAGCCGCAGCGACAAAATTACCCATTCGCGCCTCGTTCTGGGCCAGCAAGAGATGACCCTGCAAATCGCCGGGGCGCGCCGCCACCGTTTCGCGCAGCCGTTCCATCAGGGCTCGGAATTCCTCTGTCGTTTCCGTTTCCAGTGCAAAGGGCGGCAAACTGTCGACTGCAGTCTTTTGGTCGGGCCGGTTTTCGCGCACTTCCTTGGCATAGGCGATGCGGTCAGCGAGGGCCAGATCACCATAGCCGGGTTGGCCCAGAGCGGCATAGATGGCCATTGACCCGCCAATCAGCCCGATCACCAGTATCAGGGCAATGACCCGTTGCGGTGCCGCGTCTGTCCCCGTGGTGGCACGTGGTGCGGCGTCAGCCGCAAGGATGCGGCGTGAAATCTCTGTCTGGGCGCGTTTTGCGTCTTCTTTTCCCAGCACGCCACGTGCGACATCGCGGTCCACCTCGGCCAGTTGATCGCGATAGACCTTGAGATCATATGCTACAGCATCCTCGGCACCGCCGGTTTGCGACGCCGTCAGGGCCCGCGCCAACAGAGCGACCACAAGCGCCGACATTGCCCCACAGATAATCCAAAAAATCATGTTTCGCCTGTTCTGTTCCGCTGCGTCGAATATATGCTGTGTATCTATGCCCAGAAGCGACGCGACAAAAGGGTGCAAATGTCGCGGGCACCAGGACATCGACGCCCTATTGCGGCAGATGTCGCAAAACTGATAGCAAATGCCGCGGAGAGTATCCTCTTTTCCGGCGATCCGGCCAGAACAGGGCATATCGCGGGTGCTGCCCGCCCAGAGTGCTGCATTCAAGGATTCGTGACATGAAAAAATATTCAGTCTTTGCCGTGGCCCGCGAGGCGATGCGTCACCACACGGGATGGGAACGTGCCTGGCGTGATGCGCAGCCCAAGGCAAAATATGATGTGATCATCATCGGGGCAGGGGGGCACGGGCTTGCCACTGCCTATTATCTGGGCAAGAATTTCGGCATTACCAATGTGGCGATCCTGGAAAAAGGTTGGCTGGGGGGCGGCAATACCGGGCGCAATACCACCATCATCCGCTCAAACTACCTGCAGGATCCCTCTGCCGCGATATACGAAAAATCGCGCTCGCTTTATGAAACTATGTCCCAGGACCTCAACTACAACGTGATGTTCAGCCCGCGTGGCGTGATCATGCTGGCGCAAACCGAACATGAGGTGCGTGGTTATAAGCGCACCGCCCATGCCAACGCACTGCAAGGGGTCCCGACTGAATGGATCACCCCCGCACGGGTCAAGGAACTTTGCCCGATCATGAACATTGATGGCCCGCGCTATCCAGTGCTGGGCGGCCTGTGGCAGGCCCGCGGCGGCACGGCGCGCCACGATGCCGTCGCCTGGGGCTATGCCCGGGCCTGTTCGGATATGGGCATGGATGTGATCCAGCAATGTGAGGTTACCGGCATACGTCAGACAGCAGGCAAGGTCACCGGCGTCACCACCACCAAGGGCGACATCGCCTGTGACAAGCTCGGCATGGTTGTTGCGGGACATTCCGGTCATCTCGCCGACATGGCAGGGTTTCGTCTGCCCATCGAATCCGTCGCACTGCAGGCACTGGTGTCAGAGCCTATCAAACCGGCGATGGACATCGTGGTGATGGCCAACACGGTCCACGGCTATCTGTCCCAGTCCGATAAGGGCGAGATGGTCATCGGGGGCGGCACGGATGGCTATAACAACTACACCCAGCGTGGATCCTTTCATCATATCGAGGAAACCGTGCGCGCCCTGATCGAGACTTTCCCGATGCTGTCGCGCCTCAAGATGCTGCGCCAATGGGGCGGTATTGTAGACGTGACAGGGGATCGTTCGCCAATCCTGTCGAAAACGCCGGTTGAGGGCATATTCATGAATGCGGGCTGGGGTACAGGCGGTTTCAAGGCCATTCCGGGGTCTGGTTGGGCCATGGCCGAACTGATGGCCAAAGGTCACTCACCGCTGACGGATGCCTTCGGGTTGGAACGGTTTATCGAGGGGCGCTTTATTGATGAAAGCGTTGCGGCTGGGGTGGCACATTGATGTCCTATGCCCCATTCATAATGAAAGCGCGGGCCGCCTGTATGCAGGTGCTTTACGATCGCTTCGGAGCGATTCCTCTCAGCCTTGGTGACTGCCGCTACTTTGCCATCTTGAGGGGCGCGCTGAGCATCATCAAGAATGATGCGAAGCCCCTTGCGACGCTCGTAGATCGCCAGAATGACCGCCCCAGGTGCCATCGCGAGAAGAAAGCACATCATCCATGCCATGCCTTTGACCCAAGGTTGGCCCTGACACTATCCAAGTCTGGAGCCGCTTCATGTTAAACATCCACTGCCCCAACTGCGGCGTCACCGCAGAAGAAACCGAATTTCACGCCCACGGCGAAGCGCATCTGAAACGCTTTGGCCCCGGCTCGACCGATGATCAGTTCGAATCCTACCTGTTCATGCGCAAGAATCCCAAGGGTGTGCATTTCGAACGCTGGCGCCACCAGAACGGCTGCGGCAAATGGTTCCATGTTGCCCGCTGCACCATGACCCTGGAAGTTTTCGGCAGCTATTCGGCCCAAACCTATACACCGCCCCAAGAGATCATCGAGAAAATCCAACACCGCCGTCCAGACTGGTCAGCAGAGGCAGAGGCATCATGAGCTATCCCTTCTTTTTGGCGTTATATACCGTCCGCACTCTCGACCTGCACAGGAAACCGCGTTCATGAGCACCCGCCTTGCCACACCCGGTCGACTTATCGACCGAAACAAACCGCTGAATTTCACCTTTAACGGCAAAAACATGCGCGGCTACGCAGGTGACACGCTGGCCTCCGCGCTTTTGGCCAATGACCAGATGCTGGTTGGTCGTTCCTTCAAGTACCACCGCCCGCGTGGCATCGTCGCTTCGGGAGCGGAAGAGCCGAACGCACTGGTCAATCTTGGCCGCGACGGGCGGTTCGAACCCAACCAGCGGGTCACAACAACCGAGCTTTTCGAGGGTCTTGAAGCGCAAAGCCAGAACCACTGGCCCAGTCTCGAATTCGACGTAGGTGCAATCAACAAACATCTCAGCCGCTTTTTGCCTGCCGGCTTTTATTACAAGATGTTCATGTATCCGCGGGCTTTCTGGAAACATGTTTATGAACCGGTGATCCGGCATTCCGCTGGCCTAGGCAAGGCTCCGAAATCGCGTGATGAAGACAGTTACGAACACTTTTACGCCTTTTGTGATGTGCTGGTTGTCGGCGGTGGTGTAGCGGGCCTTCAAGCGGCCCTGACCGCGGGACGCACGGGCGCGCGGGTCATTCTATTCGAGCAGACCGACCATTGGGGCGGACGTGCACCTGTCGATGGTGGCATGGTCGATGGTGCGCCTGTGGACAACTACGTGGACGAAACCCTGGCGGCGTTGAAATTAATGGACAATGTCCAGATCCGTCTGCGCACCATGGGGGCCGGGGTTTATGATCATGGCTATGTGCTGGGGTATGAACGCCTGAGCGACCATGCACCGGATCAGGCTGGCCCACGCCATCGTTTGTGGCGTGTCCGCGCCGCGCAGGTCATCACCGCAACCGGTGCAATCGAACGTCCGCTCAGCTTTGCGGGCAACGATATTCCCGGGGTCATGCTGGCTTCGGCCCTGCGCGATTATGTGGTGAATTACGGTGTTTCCGTCGGTGACCGGACCGTGGTGGTCACCAATAATGACAATGCTTACCTTACGGCAATTACGCTTAAAAAAGCGGGACTTGACGTACCTGTCATTCTGGATGCGCGTGTTCTGCCGGAAGACCGCGGGCTGGTTGCCCAGGCGCGGGCACTTGGTATTCGCGTGTTGATGGGCCATGCGGTTTCCTCGGTCATGGGGGGCAAGCGGGTGACGGGGGTAAAGATTTGTTCCCAGGCGGGCGAGGGGTCGGTTCTGGAAGAAATCCCCTGCGACGCGATTGCCATGTCGGGCGGCTGGTCTCCGGTTGTGCACCTATGGTCACATTGCGGTGGCAAATTGCGCTGGGACAGTGCGACAGCCTGTTTCGCGCCGGATGTAGATAACCCCCCCAAAGGCGCGGATGGAATGGGATTTGTCACGCCGGCGGGGGCGGCGGCGGGTGTCTTTGCACTGGATGACGTCCTGCATGATGCCCATGCCGCAGCTGAGGGTGCGGCGACCTGTCTTGATTTCAAACTGCCCAGGGATGTGACCTCACCAACTGCCGAACGGCGAGAGGAATCGCCTATGGCACCTGTCTGGATGATGCCGCAGGGCGCATCGGCGAAGCTGCGCGAAAAATCCTGGCTTGATTATCAAAATGACGTCAAGGTTTCGGACGTGCGTCTGGCGGCTCAGGAAGGTTTTGTCTCGGTGGAGCATGCCAAACGCTATACCACGCTGGGTATGGCGACCGATCAGGGCAAGTTGAGCAATATCAACGGTCTGGCAACCCTGGCAGGGGCATTGGACAAGGATATTCCAAGCGTCGGCACCACAACCTTTCGCCCGCCCTATCATCCTATTTCGTTGGCCTCGATCGCGGGTGAGGCCAAGGGGCATATCTTTCAACCGATCCGCCGGACGCCGATGCATGACTGGCACGCGGCAAACGGAGCAGAGTTCGAGCCTGTCGGCCAATGGCGCAGGCCCTATGCTTATAAGCGTGGCCTTGAAAGCACCCATGATGCTGTGATGCGGGAGGTGACCAACACCCGCGAGAAACTGGGGCTGCTGGACGCCTCGACCCTTGGCAAGTTGATCGTCAAGGGGCCGGATGCAGGGCGTTTTCTGGACATGATGTATACCAACATGATGTCGACGCTGAAGATTGGCAAATGCCGGTACGGCCTCATGTGTTCGGAGAATGGATTTCTGATCGACGACGGCGTTGTCGCGCGGATTGATGAGGACACATGGCTCTGTCACACCACCACGGGCGGGGCAGAAACCATCCATGCACATATGGAAGAATGGCTGCAAACCGAATGGTGGGACTGGAACGTCTATGTTGCCAATGTCACCGAACAATATGCACAGGTTGCCGTTGTCGGCCCAAACGCACGCAAAGCCTTGGAAAAGCTGGGGGGCATGGATGTTTCCAAAGAGGCGCTGGGCTTTATGGAATGGGTTGACGGAACGCTGGGCGGTTTCAAGGTGCGCGTCTATCGCATCTCCTTCTCGGGCGAATTGTCTTATGAAATTGCGGTTGATGCCGGTTACGGTCAGGCTTTCTGGGACGCGCTGCTGGCTGTGGGAACGGAGCTTGGCGCGATGCCCTATGGTACTGAGTGCCTGCATATCCTGAGGGCGGAAAAGGGATTTATCATGATCGGGGATGAAACCGATGGCACGGTGATCCCGCAAGATCTTGGGCTGGGCTGGGCGATTTCCAAGAAGAAGACGGATTATCTTGGCAAACGCGCCCAGGAGCGGTCGCATATGACCGACCCGGATCGCTGGAAGCTGGTGGGGCTTGAAACCGTTGATAAATCAACCTTGCCTGACGGGGCCTATGCAGTGGGCGAAGGAACCAATGCCAATGGACAGCGCAATATGATCGGGCGGGTCACATCGACCTATCATTCGCCCACCCTGGGGCGCGGGATTGCCATGGGGCTGGTGTTGAATGGACCGGAACGGATGGGAGAAATCCTGAGCTTTCCCGGCACCGATGGCAAGGACTATGAAGCCAAGATCGTGAACCCTGTGTTCTATGACCTGGAGGGAGAGAAGCAGAATGTCTGAACCAGTGACTGCTCTCAAAGGGGCCAGCGACACCAGTGGTATCGCTGTTGTTACCGAGCTGGGGCCGACAGGGATGATCACCCTGCGCGGCGATCTGTCGGCAAAGCCGGTCATCAAGGCTGCCGTCACGGCGAGCGGCGTCACCATGCCAGAGAAAAACCACTGTGCCACCGAAGGTACAGGTGGGCTGGCCTGGATGTCGCCGGACGAATTGTTGATCCTCTGTGCTTACGAAGAGGTTCACCAGCGGCTTGCCGATATGCAGTCCAGATTGGCCAAAATTCACGCCCTTGCGGTGAATGTGTCGGATGCACGGGCCCTGTTTCAGGTCAACGGGCCAAAGGCACGTGAGGTACTGGCGAAACTTGCACCAGTCGACCTGGCACCGGATCATTTCACACCCGGCATGTTCCGTCGCAGCCGCATTGCCCAGGTTCCTGCGGCATTTTGGATGCCGGATGCGCAATCGGTGCGCATCATCTGTTTCCGTTCAGTTGCGCAATATGTGTTTGACGTGTTGAATGTGGCAGCGCAGGACGGATCCGAAGTTGGGTATTTCAACGCCTGAGGCCCGGTAAACCCTGCATTCAACGGATAACGGGGCCGCAAGCCGGACGGGTCAGGTATAAAGAATCAAGACTTGCCGCTTTCGGGCAGGCTGCTAGGCTTGTGAGATATGTTGTACTGGGGATTTTCATGAAGCGGCTGATTTTTTGTGCGCTGCTGTCTGGTTTGCCTTTTCACTTGGCGGCCCAAACCTATGAATGTAACGTGACCAACCGTGGCGCGGGGGGGTGGATCCCGGAAAAGATATTCATAGAATTCAAGGCCGCCGAACAGAGGGCGTCGGTCTATGATTTTTTTATCAATCAGGTGCACAAAGAACCGATCGACGTCGCGCCGGAGAAGCGAGGCGAAACTTCCTATGAACTGAGCTGGAAAGTGCGCAATGTGAAGATCAGCAATGAAGGCTCGGGCATCCTGAGCCATTCATTGATTCTGAACACGGCCGCCAATACCTATACGATGAAGGGGCGGCTGCACGGGTATGACAACGTCATTCGGGGCAGTGGTACCTGCAAGGTATTGAAAAAATGACGGTCACAAGGGGCATGCGTAGAATTGTGGCGGGTCTGGGTTTGGCGTTGGTCTGTCCGGGGCTGGCGTTTTCGGCACCTGCATTCCTTTATGATTGCGACATGGATGGCACCGAATACGGGCGCGGCTGGCTGTCACCCAAAATCGCGATCGTCCTGCCCGAGGAAGGGGGGGCTACGATTGTCGATGCGATGACGCTGACGTTCTTGAAGGGTCCGGTGGCGGGTACGATCCTGCGCGACAACGACAGCCGGTTTATTGTCAAATGGACGTTGGAAAACGTACGTGCGGATTCGGGGCGCAGTTTCGCGCATTTCGACTATCGTGCATCCATTAGCAAAACCACCGGCAAGATCGATCTGACGGCAGGTCCTCGCACCTTTGATTCCGGCCTGCGCAGCCAGGGAACCTGCGCCAGGCGCACCCATTAGCGCCATTCAGCCGGCTTTTCAGGCTGCTGGCCTTGACGAACCCCCCATCAGCGCTTCATTTGATGGTGAGAACATTCACATAAAGGAGGCCCAGAAATGGCTTTTTCACTTCCCGATCTTCCCTATGCCCACGACGCCCTTGCCAGCAAAGGCATGAGCGCCGAGACGCTGGAGTTTCACCACGACAAGCACCACAATGCCTATGTCGTGAACGGGAACAAGGCGATTGAAGGCACCGAATGGGCGGATAAATCCCTCGAAGAAATCATCAAGGGGACCTATGATGAATCGGCCGTTGCGCAAAACGGAATCTTTAACAACATCAGCCAGTTGTGGAACCACAACCAGTTCTGGGAAATGATGGGGCCCAAAAGCTCGGCAATGCCCGGAGAGCTTGAAAAAGCGATCACCGAGAGTTTCGGATCTGTCGACAAGATGAAGGACGAGTTCAAGGCAGCCGGGGCCGGTCAGTTCGGATCCGGTTGGGCATGGTTGGTGAAAGACACCGATGGCGGTCTGAAAGTAACCAAGACAGAGAACGGCGTGAACCCGCTTTGCTTTGGTCAAACGGCGCTGCTGGGCTGTGATGTATGGGAGCACTCCTATTACATCGATTTCCGGAATGCGCGTCCGGATTATCTGACCAACTTCCTCGACAATCTCGTGAACTGGGAAAACGTCGCCTCCCGCTTGTGAGGATAGCTTTGACCGCCTGTGGTCCTGAGGCTGCCTTTGTGGCCGTGTGGATGAGGCGGCAATTCCTGGCCTTCAGATGCAGTGCAGGCGAGACTGAGGTATGAAACAGCTAAACCCCGCAGGGATTCTGCGGGGTTTTCTGTGACAATAGAGCCACATGGGTATCACGATCCCGAAGACATTGTCTGAGCACGGAAAGGACGGGTTTGAGGTTGGTGTCCGGCCTGCCGGCTATAGCCAATGCGCGGTGCAAGGCTGCGCCATGATTGGTTCGGGGCAGTGTCCGGGAGGTGTTCAGGAAGCCTGTGGTTGCTGCAAGGTCGAATGTCGGCCATGAGGTCAATTAAGCGCAGGTCGGCCGGGCGCGAGCCTGCGTCTGCTTATCCTGCGTCAGGCCAGGCAGTCTTGCAGCGCGGCCAGAGCCGATGGCGCATCGGCCACTTCGGTGATGTAGTCAAGTAGGCTGACATCGGCAAACCCACCTGCTACGACATTATCAAGAAGCCCCAAGAGAGAATCCCAGTACCCGTTTGAATTGACAATGAAAATAGGCTTTTTATGAAGTCCGAGCTGACGCCATGTCAGCACCTCGAACAGTTCATCCAATGACCCTGCGCCACCGGGCAGAACGACAACTGCATCGCAGTTCATGAACATCACCTTTTTTCGTTCGTGCATGGTTTCGGTCACGACATAGGTGGTCAGATCCGTCTTGCCGACTTCCCAATCCACAAGGTGTTGCGGGATCACACCAAAGGTCGCGCCTCCGGCTTGCTGAACCGCGCGCGCCACCGTTCCCATCAAGCCGACATCACCTGCACCATAGACCAGTCTGATGCCTGCCTTGGCCAAACCTGCCCCCAGTGTTTCGGCTGCCTGCGCATGGTCCGGGTCGTTGCCGGGGCGGGAGCCACAGAAGACGCAGACGGATTTGTTGAACATGACGCGGCCTTTTCGATGTAAAATCGCAAAGTTGTGTGGGAGGTGTTTTGACCCGTGTTAGCCTGCTTGCTAATAAGGCTCAACCTTTGGGGATGGTGTGAGATGCGCAATTTTTTTTCGGGACTGGGGAGTGGATCAGGTGCCATTGCTGCGGCTGCGCTCTGCGTGGTGCTGATCGCGGCCGGATTTTATATTCAATCCGCCCGCAAATCTGTAGATGTTTCAACCAAACTGGGGCTTGTCGCCGTGCCGGAAAAGACGGGCAAGACGGTTCCTGCTGCGGGCAAGGCGGTTGAGGAAAAATCGGTCGAGGATTCACCGCAAACACCTGATTCGGTACAGAAAACCGACAAGGATAATGCCTCTGCCGCGCCGGCGGCCAGGCTTAAGGCCGCACCGGAGTTTGACGAGGTGCGCCGCGAGGCCGACGGGGTGACCGTTATTGCGGGGCGCGCGACTCCTGGTGCCGAAGTGAACATCCTGCAGAACGGCAGCGTCATTGCACGCGCCACAGCGGATCCATCGGGAAAATTTGCGACCGTTGCGCTGACGCCACCGGATGGCAAAGGCCATGTCCTGAGCCTGTTGGAAAAGTCTGATGGCAATGAAAGGCTTTCTGATGATGAGATCATCCTTGCTCCGATCCAGCCGCTTGTCGTGGCAAATGCCGGGCCTGCCGTTGTGCCAGACGGAAAGGAAACAGCGGAAGATCTTCCTGCAGCCTTGGGGCAGGACACCGGCAACAGCAGCACCGTGACCCCAGAAGCGATTGCAGATCAAATGGTTGTCACGACCCAGCCAGGTGAAGAAGCCCAGCAGCAGGCGCATCTGGATCAAAAAGAGGCAGTGCAGGTGGGTGAAGGTGCAAGCACGGCAGCAAAGGATACCAATGCGCCCTCTGGTGTTCCGCCACAGAGCGAAGCACCAACCGAACAGGCGCAGACCAAACCGGATGCACCGGCGGCACCTGCGCTGCCCGCTCCGGTCAGCGGCACTGATATTGCCACAGCCGCAGGGCTGGCATCTGACCTGCCGGACGCTGATCCGGAATTGGAGACTGCGCCGGTTGCGGTGTTGAAATCCACAGCGCAAGGAGTTGAACTGCTGAATACACCCTCCCCGCAAGCGATGAGCAATGTCGCCATCGACACCATCAGCTATTCAGAAGTCGGCGAAGTCGAACTTGCGGGGCGCGCTCAAGCCGATACGGCGTCTGTGCGGGTATACCTCGACAATGCATCGGTGACCAATCTGCCTGTGGATGGTGACGGGCGTTGGCGCGGCGAACTGCCGGACATCGACGAGGGAATCTATACCCTGCGGGTTGATGAAATATCCACCAGCGGCAAGATCACGAGCCGTGTCGAAACCCCTTTCAAGCGAGAGTCGAGTCAGGTGCTGGCCGCTGCGGCGGCAACAGCGCAGCAGGATGGTCCACTAAAGGCGATTACGGTGCAGGAAGGGGCGACGCTATGGGCGATTGCCCGTGAACGCTATGGCGATGGGGCGCTTTACGTGCGGGTATTCGAGGCCAACAGCAACGCCATCCGAGATCCCGATCTGATCTATCCCGGGCAGATATTCGACCTGCCGGATTAAGTCTTTTCGCAAGAAGCCTGGGAATTTTGCGCATCCGCTGGCAACGGCTTGCCTGGGGGGGTATGTAGCCTTCAAAGAGACAGGAACCCGCATGCCCGCTGATACGACAAACACCGCAGCCAATGCGGCCCAGACCCCTCAACAGTCAAACACTCCGACGCCAGACCTCGATGAACAGGAACGCCAGTCCGGTTTCCTCGTCCTGCGCAAGGTTGCGCCCTATCTGTGGCCTGCGGAAATGCCCTGGGTCAAACGGCGTGTTGTCTGGGCATTGATCGCGCTTTTTGTGTCCAAGCTGGTATCGGTTGCGACACCGTTGTTTTACCGCGATGCGGTAGATGCCCTTGCTGGGGATGCGGTGCCAATGGTGGCTTTGGGTGCCATCGGCCTGACGGTTGCCTATGGCATGGCGCGTTTGATGACGGTAGGGTTCCAGCAATTGCGCGACGCAATTTTTGCCCGGGTAGGGCAGCGTGCTCTGCGCATGCTTGCGCTTGAAACTTTCCAGCATATTCATCGTCTGTCGATGCGGTATCACATCACCCGCAAGACCGGCGGGTTGAGTCGTATTATCGAGCGCGGGGTCAAGGGCGTCGAATTCCTGTTGCGGTTTCTGTTGTTCAGTATCGGGCCGCTGATCCTTGAACTTGTGATGATCGGTGCGGTCCTGACCTATCTGTTTGATTGGACCTATCTGGTCATCGTTGCTGTCACGATCGGGTTCTATGTCTGGTTCACCTTTTCTGTCACCGAATGGCGGGTACGACAGAGGCGCGAAATGAACGCGGCGGATACAGACGCCAATCAAAAGGCTGTCGACAGTCTTTTGAATTACGAGACTGTCAAATATTTCGGAGCCGAGTCCCGCGAAGCAGGTCGCTATGATGCCGCGATGGGCAACTACGAGGATGCCGCGATCAAGACAAGCCTGTCGCTGGCGTTCCTGAATTTCGGTCAATCCGTGATCATCACCGCCGGCTTGGTGGCGGTGATGGTCATGGCGGCGATCGGGGTGCAGAACGGAACATTGACGGTGGGCGATTTTGTGATGGTAAACGCTTACATGGTGCAGATCACCGTGCCGTTGAATTTTCTGGGAACGGTTTACCGCGAAATCAGGCAGGCTCTGGTGGATATGGGACAGATGTTTGGGTTGCTGGAGCAACCCGCCGAGATTTCCGACAAACCAGATGCGCCCGATCTGGTTGTCACCGGGGGCAAGGTCACGCTGGAATCCGTCGATTTCGGCTATGATCCCGACCGCAAGATCCTGCGTGGTGTCACGCTTGAGGCCAAGCCGGGCGAAACTGTTGCCATTGTCGGTTCCACGGGGTCGGGCAAATCCACCATCGGGCGGTTGTTGTTCAGGTTTTATGATGTCGGAGCCGGAGCGCTAAAGATTGACGGACAGGACGTGCGCGATGTGACGCAACTGAGCCTGCACAAGGCCATCGGTGTGGTACCCCAGGACACTGTGTTGTTCAACGATACCATAGGCTACAACATCGCCTATGGGCGTGACGGTGCCACCCAGGCGGATGTCGAAGCAGCAGCGCGAGATGCACAAATCCATGACTTCATCGTCAGTTTGCCCGATGGTTATGAAACGACGGTGGGGGAGCGCGGGTTGAAGCTTTCGGGGGGCGAAAAGCAGCGTGTCGGCATTGCAAGGACGCTTTTGAAAGACCCGCCGATTCTCTTGCTGGACGAGGCGACATCGGCACTGGACAGCGAAACGGAGCATGAAATTCAGGACGCGCTTCAGCGGGCAGGGCAGGGGCGCACTGTTCTTACCATCGCGCACAGGCTCAGCACCATTGCAGAGGCTGACCGGATTGTCGTGCTTGAGAAGGGTGTCATTGTTGAGCAAGGCACCCATGACGATCTGCTGGCGCGGGATGGCCGTTATGCGCAACTCTGGCAGCGGCAGCAATCAGAGGAAGTCGCCTGATCAAGAGGCCTGCAACGGCGCGGCGCGAGGGTCGTGCCGTCCAAGCATAACCGGTCAATCTTGCGCAATTGCCTTGGATGTGAGTTTGTCCATGGCACCGGTCATCAACTGGATGTATTTAGCGTCCGCAGGCAGCCCATGTGCCGCAGCAAGGCTCTCTGGTGCATGATAGTTGATATGCACCATGCCCTCACTATCGGCAAAGGCCAAGACCCGTAAAGGCAGGTCCAGACCGGCGCTTTGTCCGTCCAGCATAGCGGGTGTTCCCAGTTTGGGGTTGCCAAAAATCAACAGCTCGGTAGGCCGCAGGTCAAGATCGACCGAGCTTGCGCCTGCTGCATGATCAATGCGGGCGAAAATCGTGGCACCCGCGCCCTCAACAGCAGCGGCAAGGCGATCCATGGTGGTGGTTACACTGTGTGGGCTGATCTTTTCAATCAGGTCAGCGGCACAAGCGGGAAGGGTCATCGCAACGCTTACGATGGCGGCGGACAGGGTGGCACGGATCATTGCGGGTTCCTCCTGATGTTTCCGCACCACCTTAGCCGGGGACAGGACGAATGTGAGGGGGCGGCAGCCTCACATTCTCTTGATCGGCGTTATTGTGCTGCCGTGGCGTTGACCGCGGGTGACACTTGGGGGGCGGTCATTGGTGTGACAGCCACGACAGAGTCGTCGTCCCAGATGATTTCATCCGCCGTCTTGCGTCGGGCGTCGCGTTGCAGTGCCCAATCGCGGGCGGCCATGCTGGCGCGTCCCATCGACATTTTGGCCAGCAACCGTGCGATCCAGCGGATGTAGGTCGTGGCCCAGACCCGAATGGCCAGCATCGACGGCGTCACCAACAAGGTCAGAACCGTCGCAATACCCAGGCCAAAAACCACAGCAGTTGCCAGTTGTTTCCACCACAGGGCGGTTGGACTGTCGATGGTATAGCCACCATCCGCAAAGTTCAGGCTAAGGCCGAACATCATTGGGGCCAGCCCTGCCATGGTTGTAATTGTCGTCAGTAAAACGGGGCGGATGCGCGCCTGAGCCGTACGAATGATCGCCTCGATCCGTGGCATATAGCGTTCGTATTCCTGATAGGTATCAATCAGGATGATGTTGTTGTTTACCACGATCCCCGCAAGCGCGACAATCCCCGTGCCGGTCATGATGATGGAAAACGTCTGGTCCATCACCAACATCCCGATGAGAACCCCCGTGGTTGAAAGGACTACTGCCAGCAACACCAGTACCGCATTGTAGAACGAGTTGAACTGCGCCAGCAGGATGATGAACATCAGGCCAAGTGCTGCGGTAAAGGCGGAACTGAGGAACGCCTGTGATTCAGCCTGATCCTCCTGATCGCCGGTCCATTCGGTGGTCACCCCGAAGGGCAGTGGTTTTTCATCCAGCCATTTTGTGATCTCGTCAATCCGTTCGTTGGCATTGATCGGCAGCAGGCGCAGTGAACTGTCTTTCACTCCGCCGCCCAGATCAACATCTTGGGCTGCCTCGGTACGTCGGGTGATTTTATAGGGAACCCCATCAGGCGAGAGAAGATCGGGGTCGTTGCCCGCGGGGCGCAGGGTGGCAAGCGTGGTGTCAACATCCTCACCGTCGACGCGGGTGGTCTTTACCACTTTCATCAATCCCGGTGCCACATCTGCCTTGACGTCCAGATAGCGTTTTTGGTCTATCCGATTGATTTCAGCCAATTTGGGCACTGGTGTGCGGGTGATGAAATTGCTCAGGGGCACAAGCCCGTCCGCCGTGCGTACCTTGAGCGTATCCAATGTGCTGAGCACACGATCTTTTTCGGGAAGCCTTACGCGGATTTCGATCTCTTCATCCGAACTGTCGACTCGCATGTTATCAAGCAGCAAACCGCGCGTGACCAGTTGTACCATGGCACCGACCGTGACCACATCCGCACCATAGCGACCGGCCTTTTCCACATCCACGTCAATCTGCCAGTCAATGCCCGGCAGGGGGCGCGTGTCCTCGATCAGGGTGAGACCCGGCACTTGTTCGTAAAATGCCCGTACCTGTGCGGTCGCGGTCATCAGATCAACAAAGCTGTCGGATTTGATACGCATATGCACGGGCTTGGCCGAGGCTGGCCCCATCGCAAGGGGCAGGATTTCGACCCGAATGCCGGGCAATTCTGACATCTGTTCGGTAAGTTCTGCGATGATCACATCCCCGTCAAATGCCGGATCCTGGATGTCGCGATTCACATCGAAACCAAGCAAGGGGATCGTGAACAATGTGGTCACCTTGTGGGGCCGGTCTTCCCATGGGATTGTCTCGAACTGGATTTGGCCGATGCTGTCCTTGGGCGATTGTGCGCCTCCCGTATTGCTGTTCAGCCCACCTTCGCCGGCGAAGGCAAAGGCGGTCTGTACTCCGGGGTGCTGCAGCACAATGGCTTCGGCGCGCTTGAGCAGTGCGTCCTTTTCGCTCAGGGACAGGTTTCCACGTGCCAGAACATACACGATGGCTTGTTCCGGTTCGGATTCCACAAAGAATTCAACACCCTTGGAGTTATTGCCAAAGAAAATCATCACCGTGCCGACAAAGACAAAGACAAGGCCCGCCATCACCAGCGGCATCGCGGGATTGCCGACAATTGCTGCCATCACACTGCCGAAAGCGTTGCGCCGGTAGCCTGCTTCGATCCGGGCGGGCACGTTTCGAAACAGTTTCGCAGTGAGCCAGCGTCCGCCACGTCCCGCACGGGTAAAGACAGCAAAGAAGGCAAGCAGGGCCATCATGCCACCGGACAGACCGATGGTCAGAAGCGCCGCCAGTGCGAGGATACAAAGAAAGACGGTGGCAAATGTCGGGATCACGGAGCCAAGGACGTTTAATCCGTCCATTCCGGCAAATTGCGCTGAAATCACAGCGAACAGGGGCGCCATCACGGCGAACGGCAGCATGATCATCAGGATCGCCACCGGGAACAGCAGGGAATGAAGATACCAACGCAGGCCTGCAATCGCCTCCATGTTGTCCGCCATCCATCGTTCCAGACGTCCCGTCACGCCACCCATGACGGGCAGGTAGATCAGCGCGACAACCAGTGAAGCCGAAAGCACGAAGATCAGCGTAACCGGCAGCATCCCCATGAACTGCCCCGGCACACCGGGCCAGAATAGCATCGGCAGGAACGCACAAAGCGTGGTGGCGGTGGAGGATATGATCGGCCAGAACATCCGCTTGGCGGCCACGGTATAGGCCTGCATCGGGCCGTCCCCCTGTTGCTGGCGTGCATCGGCGTATTCCACCACGACGATGGCACCATCGACCAGCATCCCCACGGCAAGGATCAGGCCGAACATCACGATGTTGGACACCGAAATGCCCATCAGCGCGAGAAAAGCAAAACAGAGCAGGAAGGATGTCGGGATAGCGAAACCGACCAGCAGGGCCGCACGGATGCCAAGGGCGGCCAGAACCACAATCATCACCAGCGCAATGGCGGTAAAGACCGAACCCAAAAGCTGCTGAACCATTGAATCCACGACGCGACTTTGATCGTTCGAGGTACCCACTGTCACCGCTGCCCGCAGACCCTCAGGCCAGTCGGCGGACCGTTCATCCACGATTTCTTTTACAAGAGTCGATGTATCAATCAGGTTGTACCCTTTGCGTTTGACCACCTGAAGCGCCAGCGTTTTTTCACCGTTGAAACGTGCCGTGCCCTTGCGATCCTCGAATGTCAGGTTGATCTGCGCCAGATCGCCCAGCGTGACCACGCGGTCGCCGTTTGTCTTGACCGGAAGGGCATAGACGTCACGCGGTTCGTCAAAACTTGATGGGATCTTGATCGCAAACGAACCTTGCGCATTTTCGATCTCGCCCGCCGCGATCAGCTGGTTGTTGTTCTGCACCACATTGATCAATTCGCCCGCGGTCACGTTGTAGGCTTCAAGGCGCAGGGGGTCGATGATCACTTCCAGCATCTCGTCGCGGTCCCCGGCAAGGCCCGCTTCAAGCACCGCATCCAGCCCCTCAAGGTCGTCCTGCAAATCGCGCGCGACACGGGCCATCGTGCGTTCCGGCACGGGGCCGGTCAGGTTCACGATGATGATCGGAAATTCGGAAAAGTTGATCTCGTTTATCGAATATTTTTCATAACCATCAGGGAACTGCGATTCGGCTGTCGACATTGCATCGCGCACATCGGCCATGATCTTGGTCTTGTCCCAACCGAATTCGAATTCCAGCACCACGCCTGCATAATTTTCGGCCGCGGTGCCGGACATCTTTTTCAATCCATCCAGATCGGACAATTCGGTTTCCATCGGTTTGACCAGCAGCGTTTCACTGTCAGCCGCTGAAATTCCCGGGAATTGTACGGAAACGAACAGTGCGGGGATTTCGATGTCGGGTTCGCCTTCTTTTGGCAGGGTGGAATAGGCGTATCCCCCGACAACGAGGCTTAACAGAATAAAGGCCAGCACCATTCGGGCGCGGTTGGCGGCCCAGTCGACGATCCCGGTCATTGGACAGCCTCTTCCCAGGTTGGGGCGACCGTGACACCGGCGGTCACATATTCCTGCCCCAGGACAATCACATCCGCCTCCTCGGGCAGGCCCGTGACCCAAACGCCTTCGACCGTGTCGCGCATGATGTTGACGGGGGCAAAGGCGACCATTGACCGCGCATCGACCAACCGCACGCCCAGGGCACCGTCATCATTCAGCGTCAGTGCGGACTGCGGGATCAAATGCGCCTTTACCCCTTCAGAGGAGATGGCAATTTCAGTGGTTTGGCCGTCGCGGATGCCAAGGTCGGAATTATCGACATCAATCTCGACGCGAAATGTCCGGGTTTGAGGGTCTGCAGAGCGTGACAGGAAGGTAACGTTACCCATCACCTCGCGCCCGCCAGCCGCCAGCCGCGCCGCCGCCGTCGCCCCGAGGGTGACGCGATGCACCTCTGTTTCAGGGACGAATCCAACCAGCTTGATCGGATTCAACTGGATAATCGTGCCACATAGCGATCCAGGCTGCATGAGGCTGCCCAGTTCGGCGGTATCGCTTTCAAGCAGTCCGCTGAACGGGGCGGTGATGGTGAGTTGCGCAATTTCCTTTTCTGCCTTGGCCACGGCGGCGGTAGCTGCCTCGATACCCGCCCGTGCCGCACTGAGCCCGGAAGAGGCCGAGGTGATGCCGGCTTTGGCGGCGGCTGCCGCCGCATCCGCACCTGCCACCCGGGTCTGGGTTGCAAAACCATCCTGCCCCAGACGGGACGCTGCATTCTGGTTGATTTCGGCTTCTTCCAGACGGGCGCGGGCTTCTTCGACCCGTGCTTCGGCTTCGGGCACACGCGATTCTGCTTCCGAAAGACGCGCGCGGGCTTCGTCCAATGCGGCACCGCGTGTGCCGGGGTCCAATACGCACAGGGCGTCGCCTGCCTTGACTTCTGTGCCCTTGCGCAGGGGGTCCGAAATCACGATGGCGGAGGTTTCGGAGCGTACGTCCACCTCGCGGGCGGCCTTGGTTTCGCCGCGCAGAATCACGGCGCTGTCGACGTCGCGCCCCTGAACCTTTCGCACCATGACCTTGACAGTGTTTTCTGGGTCGGTCGCCGGTGCGCCGCTTTCTGCCGTTGGGGTAAGGGGCCCGCCATTATCCGCCTCAGTGGACGGGGCACCAAACAAGGCCGCAAGCTGTGGTCGAGCCAGGATTGACATGGCCAGAATAACCGTCACCGCAAGTGCGGCCAGTATGGAGAAAACACGCATGTCTATCCTCGCGTCGTATCCGCTGGATACCTTACCCAACGTCGTTGGGAGCTATGTAAAGTATGACAAGTAAACAGACCAGTTTAGATAAAAAAAATTTTAGCCTGCGACATGTCGGCCAACCCGGCCTCTTTGCCTACTGAATCAGGGCAGGTATCGCTGGGACTTGGCTTGGGCGGTCCTGCACGATAAGAGGGGGCAAACCAGCGGTGCCAGGGGCAGGAATTCATGAGTAATACAGACGGCTTTGTCGAAGAGGTCAACGAAGAGGTCCGCCGTGACCGGCTCTATGGGCTGCTGCGCCGCTACGGCTGGATTGCGGTTCTGGCGATCCTTGGAATCGTGGGCGGGGCTGCCTATACGGAATACAACAAGGCGCAAGCCCGTTCTCAGGCCGAAGAATTGGGGGATGCGATGCTTGCTGCGCTGTCGCTGGACGACCCTTCTCAGCGGGCCGTGACATTGACGGCGATTGATCCCGCAACTCCGACATCAGCCGCGATAGTGCGGATGATGACCGCCGCGGAGCAGGCGCAGGCGGGGGATGAGTCAGCCGCGGCAGAGACTTTGAATGCTCTGGCGATCGACAGCGATGTTCCACAGATCTACCGTCAGTTGGCCGGGTTCAAAGCGCTTACCCTGCAAGGCACCGATGTACCCGCTGGGGAGCGGCGCCAGTCGTTTGAAGCGATGGCCCAACCTGGCAATGCGCTGCGCCTTCTGGCGCAGGAGCAACTGGCGCTGATTGACATCGAGACCGGTGACACGCAGGCTGCCATCGACCGCTATCAAGCGATAATCGACGATGCAGAGGTCAGCACAGACTTGCAACAACGCGCCCTACAGGTGATTGTAGCCTTGGGCGGGGCGCCGGAGGTGCCAGATGCAGGTGATCTGGTGAAAGATGACGCTCTGATCCAGGGAAATTGACAGACCGATTTGGTTGCGAATTAATCGACGACCCGCAGCGGCACAGGCCAAACGGGTAAAAGAGCGACAAAGCAGAAGTGAGCAGGGCCATGATCTATCCGCGTTCTTTTGGAACCAAGGCGTTTGAGTCAAAGTTTTGGATCATACCGCTTTTGGCAGGAGGTTTGCTGCTGGCAGGATGTAACGAACGCGAGACCTATCTGCCCGGACCGCGTGAGGATGTCGGCGCGGTGCTGCAAAATCCGGAACTGGTTACCCCCGAAGACGAAATTGGCGGTGAAAACATCAGCCGCCCTATTTCTTTGGGCGCTGCCAAGAACAACGCCAGCTGGACCCATGCCACAGGCACTGCCAAATATCGCAACGCCCATCCCGCACTGCGTACAAACCCACAACTCGTCTGGTCTGCGGATATTGGCAATGGCGACAGCCGCCGGTTGCGCATCACGGCTGATCCGGTTGCCGATGCGGGGCGGGTGTTCACCCTGGACTCGGGTGCACAAGTGACGGCGACCTCGACCTCTGGTGCAACCCTTTGGACGCGCGATCTGACACCGGCCAGCGACAGGCAGGGTCAGGGGTCGGGCGGCGGTCTCGCGGTTGAGGGCGACACGCTTTATGTTTCCATCGGCTATGGCGTTCTGACTGCGCTGGATGTGGCGACGGGCATGCCGCGCTGGTCACAAGACCTTGACGCCTCCGGGTCGGGCGTGCCGACAGTATTCGGCAATCTGGTCTATCTGACAGCAGGCGATGATACCGGTTGGGCGGTCAACAAGACCGACGGCCGTGTTGAATGGCAGACCAGTGGCAGCACCAGCATCAATAATGTGCTTGGCACGCCTGCGCCCGTCGTCACCAATCAACTGGCGATATTTTCCTATGGCTCGGGCGAGGTGCAGGCGGTATTCCGTCAAGGTGGTCTGTCGCGTTGGACGACCTCTGTTGTGGGCAAGCGTCCCGGCCGCGCCCTGTCGTCGATTTCTGATGTGACTTCCCCCCCCGTTGTGTCGGGGGAACGGATCTTTGTCGGCAACCAGTCGGGACGGTTGTCCGCACTCAATCTTGGCAGTGGTGACCGGATTTGGTCGGCGCGCAGCGGTGCGATCACGCCGGTCTGGCCTGCGGGCGACAGCATCTTCTTGATCTCGGATCTGAACGAATTGCTGCGTCTGGATGCCTCGGACGGTAGCCGTATCTGGGGCGTGCAACTGCCGAATTTTGTCAAGGACCGCCCCCTGCGCCGTGCCGAGGTGTTTGCCCATCATGGTCCGGTGATTGCTGGGGGACGGGTGATCGTGGCCTCCAATGACGGCATGTTGCGCAGTTTCGATCCCGTCAGCGGTGCAGTTACCGGCACCGTTGAAATCCCGGGTGGAGCGACGACAGCACCGATTGTGGTGGGGGGCACCCTCTACGTGGTTTCCCGCAAGGGACAATTGCTCGCTTTCCGTTGAGCGTGAAATGGTCTAAAGCGCGGACTTGACCGGGCCGATTTTGGCCTTTGGAGCCGTGAAATGTCTTTTACTCTCGCCATCGTGGGCCGCCCGAACGTCGGTAAATCCACGTTGTTTAACCGTCTTGTTGGCAAGCGCCTTGCTTTGGTCGATGACCAGCCCGGTGTCACACGCGATCTGCGCGAAGGTGCGGCACGACTGGCCGATCTGCGCTTTACCGTGATTGATACAGCCGGCCTGGAAGAAGTCACCGACGATAGCCTGCAGGGCCGGATGCGCCGTCTGACGGAACGCGCCGTTGATATGGCGGATGTCTGCCTGTTCATGGTGGATGCGCGGGTGGGGATCACGCCCTCTGATCTGGTGTTCGCCGACATCCTGCGCAAGCGGTCCGCAAATGTGATTCTGGCAGCCAACAAGGCTGAAGGCAAAGCGGGCGAAGCGGGCGCACTTGAAGCCTATTCCCTGGGTCTGGGTGAGCCGATCAGCCTGTCCGCAGAGCACGGTGAGGGGTTGAACGACCTCTATGCGATGCTGGTGCCACTGGCCGATAAATACGCCGAACGCGCCGATGATGACGCACCTGAAACCGATGTGGACCTGAGCGAAGATGAAGCCGAAGATCCCGACGCGGTGCGCATGCCCACCAAGGCCAAACCGATGCAGGTTGCCGTTGTCGGACGCCCGAACGCCGGTAAATCCACGCTGATCAACCAGATATTGGGCGAAGACCGCCTGTTGACCGGACCAGAGGCCGGCATCACGCGAGATGCGATTTCCCTGCGCAAAGTGTGGAATGACGTTCCCATGCGTATCTTTGACACAGCAGGTATGCGCAAAAAGGCCAAGGTGCAGGAAAAACTGGAAAAGCTCAGTGTTTCCGATGGTTTGCGGGCGGTAAAGTTTGCCGAGGTCGTGGTGGTATTGCTGGATGCGGAGATTCCATTCGAACAACAGGATCTACGCATTGCCGATCTGGCAGAACGGGAAGGGCGCGCCGTTGTGGTGGCGGTGAACAAATGGGACGTGGAAGAGGACCGTCAAGCAAAGCTGAAGGGCCTAAAGGAAAGTTTCGAGCGTCTGCTGCCGCAACTGCGCGGTGCGCCTCTGATCACGGTAAGCGCCAGGACCGGCCGTGGGCTCGACCGTTTGCATGAGGCGATCATGAGGGCCTATGAAACCTGGAACCGGCGCGTGACAACGGCACAACTGAACCGTTGGCTGGCAGGCATGATGGAGGCACATCCCCCTCCCGCACCGCAAGGCAAACGCATCAAGCTGCGCTACATGACGCAGGCCAAGACCCGCCCACCCGGTTTTGTCGTGATGTGCAGCCATCCTGATAAAGTGCCTGAAAGCTACAGCCGCTATCTGGTGAACAATCTGCGGGTAGATTTCGACATGCCAGGCACGCCGATCCGACTCTGGATGCGCGGACAGAATGACGCCAACCCTTATAAAGGGCGCAAAAAGGCTCCGCCGTCCAAACTGCGCAAGCATACCGCCGGGCGGCGGCGCGACTGAGCTGCGGTTCTTGTCGCTTGCGTTTGGTTCTGCGGTCAACGCTGCACTGGTACTCTGGCTGTGTCATCCGTTGTCATGAAAACATGCCAGGGTTACATTGCTCGGAAGGACCGTAGGGTCGGCACCAACAGGACCAGCGCCCCGCCGCCTGCGACATAGGCGACAAGCGGCGCGCTTTCCATATTTTGTACCACCAGTGCAACCAGTGCCCAGATCACGCCGATGCCGTAGGTAGGCGCGCGGCCCAGAGCCCCTTGGACCAATCCTGCGATGACAATTGCAAGTCCGACAAAGACCAGTGCAGCGGTGGTTTGATCCATATAACCATATCCGGCTGCCAGCAGGCCCAGCGACACACAGGCCGCGGCCGACAACCATCCGGCATAGAGGCCCACAGGCCATGCCGCCCACGTCTGATCGTTTACGGGCGCAAGGAACAGGGCGGCAAGGGCAGCACCCAACATGATCCAGATCAGCAGGCTGGCCCAGACCGGACTGGACACCGCCACCGCAAGCCATGTGGTGCCGACTGCCAGGGACAGGCACAGGGGTTTGCGCATGTCGTGCCATTGCCCGTCAAACCGTGCCATGATCGCTCCCCAGCCGGTTCCGATGATCAGCCAGCCATAGATTACGCCCCAAATCGCAAATGCATAGCCGGCAGGCTGAACCGGCGGGTTTTCCTGCGGGACCGGAAACTGGTCGGGGTCGAATCCCGCAAAGCCACTGACCAGAAAAGGCGCGGCCGCAAAGGCAATGCTAAGAACAAAACAGAGCACTGAAATTGCCGGGCGAGAGCGCTGCATGGGAAAACCTTTCGCTTTGCATCTACGCAAGATAGCTTGCCATTGAAGCGCGTCAATGCAAAGCGATGTCAGTCCCGCAGGCTAAAAGAGCGTGGTTTACGCAAGAGCACCTTCGGTTGTCAGTCTTGTCTTGCCGCCAAGGTATTGGCCAAGTGCCTCGGGCAGAATGACCGAACCATCTGCCTGCTGCCCGTTTTCCAGTACTGCGATGAGGCAACGGCCCACGGCCAGTCCGGATCCGTTCAGGGTATGAACGAATTGCGGTTTGCCACCGTCCCTTGGTTTGAAACGTGCATTCATACGACGGGCCTGAAAATCACCCGTGGTCGAAACACTGGAAATCTCGCGATAGGTGTTCTGCCCCGGCACCCATGCTTCGATGTCAAAGGTGCGCCGCGCCCCGAACCCCATGTCGCCGGTACACAGAATTACGGTGCGATAGGGAATGCCAAGTGCTTCGAGGATGCCCTCGGCACAGCCCAGCATGCGCTTTTGTTCTGCGTCGCTTTCATCAGGATGGGTTACGCTGACCATCTCGACTTTCTCAAATTGGTGCTGACGCAGCATGCCGGAAGTATCGCGTCCGGCACTGCCGGCTTCTGAGCGGAAACACAGCGTATGCGCGGTATAACGCTTGGGCAGATCGCCCTCGTCCAGCACGTCATCCGCTGCCGTATACGTCAGCGGCACCTCGGAGGTCGGCACCAGCCACCAGCCATTGGTGGTCTGGTAGCTGTCCTCGCCAAATTTCGGCAGTTTGTCGGTGCCATACATGGCTTCGTCCTTGACCAGTACGGGGGTGTTCACTTCGGTCAGCCCGTTCTGATCCACATGGGTGTCCAGCATGAATTGCGCCAGAGCACGGTGGATACGAGCCACGGCGCCTTTCAGCATGACAAAGCGTGCACCGGAGGTCTTGGCCGCGGTTTCGAAATCCATCGAGGATGCGACACCTTTGATCTCGAAATGTTCGACCGGTGTGAAATCGAATGAGGGAATGTGGCCCCATTTCTTGACTTCAACATTGTCAGCCTCGTCGGTGCCCTGCGGCACGTCCTCGGCTGGGCTGTTGGGGATGCGGGCCAGCATGTCGGTGAGTTGGGCGTCCAACTCCTTGGCCGCGGCCTGCATTGCGGCGACCTCTGTTTTCTTCTCTCCGACCAAGGCACGCAGACGTTCGAATTCGGTTTCATCACCCTTGGCCTTGGCGGCACCGACCAGTTTCGAGGCCTTGTTCTGTTCGGCCTGCGCCGCCTCTGCCGCGGCGATTTTACCGCGACGTGCTTCGTCAAGTTTCAAGACTTCGGCCGAAGCAGGCGCATCCCCGCGGCGGGCAAGTGCGGCGTCAAAGGCGGCTGGGTTTTCGCGGATGGCGCGGATGTCGTGCATGGGGGCGGTCCTTGAATATGAATCGAGTTGATGCCTTATGCCGGATTGTGGCGAGGAGGGGTAGATGCGCTCTTGCTGTGTTGGGGGCCTTGATGGTGACGCGATGCGGCCGGTTCAGGCCATCGAGCTATCAGCGCCGAAACGGTTTCCCGGTGCGGGGGCCTGGCTGTTAATAGTGAATCACCTTGTTCTGATCTGTCGGCGAGCGCTGCAGGCCAGTGCGCGTGCAACGGGTTTCAAATCGGTCGAAGCAACAAAGCCAAGCTGGATCGCCTGTCATTCCTTGATAGACCGTCCAAAACCGTCCTTTCGACCTTGCGCCCATCCGTATGGGCACATAGGTTCTGCCAAACGCCAAATCAGGGTGCCAGACGGTGCCCAAGCCCACTCAAAAGGACCCATCCGATGGCCGGTATCGAGCAATTCATCCCCCTTATCCTAATCTTTGCGATTATGTATTTCCTGCTGATCCGCCCGCAGCAAAAGAAGGTCAAGGAACATGCTGCTATGGTCGCAGCCCTGCGTCGTGGCGATCAGGTGATCACCCAGGGCGGCGTGATCGGCAAGGTGGTCAAAGTCAAGGACGACGGCGAGATCGAAGTCGAGATCGCTGATGGCGTCAAGGTGCGCGTTGTGCAATCCACCATTGCCACAGTGGTCTCCAAGACCGAGCCGGCGAAGTAAACCGCCTGTCAAAATGACGACATTTCCAGCCTAGGAGAGGGCGCAGATATGCTCCAGATTGATCTGTGGAAACGGATTTTGATCGCGTTGACTTGTGCTTTGGGCATCTGGCTTGCACTGCCGAATGCGTTCTATGCGCCGGTCGAACAGCACAATGATGCCGTCGCCGAGATTGAATTATCCGGCAGCACGGCGGAGCTTGAAGCGCAAAAGGCACTGTGGCCCGAATGGATGCCGTCGTCGTTGGTCAATCTGGGGCTGGACCTGCGCGGTGGTGCACATCTGCTGGCCGAAGTGAAAGTCGAAGATGTCTACGCCAACCGGATGGAAGCACAATGGCCTGAGGTGCGCGATGCACTGCGCAGCCTGACACCGGTGCGCCGCCAACAATCCCCTGCCGACGAATTGCGCGTGCGTCTGAATGACGAAACCAAGATGGCTGAGGCGATGGAAATCGTGCGGGCCAATGCGCGCCCCGTTCAGACCCTGACCGGCGCTGGCGCAACGGACATCGACGTGCGCGGCGAAGACGGTGTGATCATCATCACACTGTCAGAAGCAGAAAAACAAGCGACCAATGAACGTACAATGCAGCAATCGCTGGAGATCATTCGGCGCAGGATCGACGAGGTTGGTACACGCGAACCGACGATCCAGCGTCAGGGGGCAGACCGTATTCTGATCCAGGTACCTGGTATCGGATCTGCGGCGGAGCTAAAGGCGATTATCGGGACGACGGCCCAGCTCAGCTTCAATCCTGTGGTGTCACGCGGGTCCGATGGCAACGCCAATCCGGGCATCGGCAACAAGGTGATCCCGTCAGTTGACGAACCGGGCGCATTCTATGTCGTTGAATCCGCACCGGTTGTAACCGGTGATCAACTGGTTGATGCGCAACCTGCTTATGATTCAAACGGCCGCCCGGCGGTCAATTTCCGGTTCGACACCTCGGGCGCCCGTAAGTTCGGTGACTATACGGCTGCCAACATCGGTGCCCCCTTTGCCATTGTTCTGGACGATGAAGTGATCAGCGCTCCGACCATCCAGAGCCATATTCCCGGTGGATCGGGCATCATCACCGGCAACTTCACGCTGGAAGAGTCAACCAACCTCGCAATTCTGCTGCGCGCCGGTGCGCTGCCTGCGGGCCTCGATTTCCTTGAAGAACGCACCGTCGGTCCAGAACTTGGCCAGGACAGTATTGATGCGGGTAAGGTTGCAACCGTCGTGGCCTTTGTCGCGGTGTTGTTTTTCATGTTTGTGAGTTATGGGCTGTTTGGTGTTTTTGCCAATATTGCCCTGATGATCAACGTCGCGATGATCTTTGGTCTGCTCAGCCTTGTCGGTGCGACGCTGACCTTGCCGGGGATTGCGGGTATCGTATTGACCGTTGGTATGGCGGTGGACGCCAATGTATTGATTTTTGAACGTATTCGCGAAGAACTCAAAACCGCGAAGGGACCGGCACGCGCCATTTCCCTGGGCTATGAAAAGGCACTGAGTGCGATCATTGATGCCAATATCACAACGCTGATCACCGCGGTCATTCTGTTTGCCATAGGCTCTGGCCCTGTTCGCGGTTTTGCGATCACGCTCGGGTTCGGCATCATTACGTCGGTGTTCACAGCCATTTTCGTGACTCGCCTGATGGTGGTCATCTGGTTTGAACGGGCACGTCCCAAAACGATTGAGGTATAATCCATGCGCTTGCGTCTGTTCAATGAAGCGCCGAATTTCGATTTCTTCAAACGCTGGAAAATCTGGCTCGGGATTTCCGCACTGATGATGGTTGTGGCCTTTGCGTCCTTCCTGATTCAGGGGCTGAACTACGGGATTGATTTTCGCGGCGGCACGACGATCCGCAGTGAAAGTCCCCTGGCGGTGGATATTGCGGAATATCGGGGGGCGATTGATGCGCTGGAATTGGGTGATATCAGTATCACAGAGGTATTTGACCCGTCGTTTCGCGACGACCAGAATGTGGCGATGATCCGTATCCAGGCGCAGGACGGTCAGGAAGCGGTGACAACAGATGTCATCGACGCCATAGAAGGGGCGCTGAAGGAAGTGCGCCCCAATATCAAGTTCACGTCGGTTGAATCCGTCGGGCCAAAGGTCTCTGGGGAATTGATCCAGACCGCTGTCATTGCTGTTGCTCTCGCGATTGGTGCGGTGTTGATCTATATCTGGCTACGCTTTGAATGGCAGTTTGCGGCGGGTGCGGTGCTGGCGCTGGTGCATGACGTAATCTTGACCATCGGCATCTTTTCGGAACTGCAGATCCGATTTGACTTGGCCATCATTGCCGCGCTTCTGACCATTGTGGGGTATTCGCTTAACGATACGGTTGTTGTTTTTGACCGGGTTCGGGAAAACCTGCGCAAATACAAGAAGCGCGACCTCAAAGAGGTGTTGAACCTGTCGATAAACGAGACAATGGCGCGTACTTTCATGACCTCTTTCACCACATTGATTGCGCTGATCGCTTTGTTCGTGTTGGGCGGGGATGTTATCCGCGGCTTTGTCTTCGCGATGATCTGGGGGGTGATCGTGGGAACCTATTCGTCGATCTTCGTCGCCTCTGCGATCCTGTTGTATCTGGGTGTCAAACGTGATTGGTCGAAACCGGATGCAAATGCGGGCAACCAATACGCCAATATCGACGCGTAAGCCTTTGCAGCGGCCCTTTGGTCAACAGGGGCGGTGCGTTGTGGTTGCAATGTCGCGCCGCCGGGCGATGTTGCCCCCTAGGCCAGGTAAAGAGCGGTGCGAAGATGATTGCCATGTGTTATTTCGCCCCGAGACCTGTATCGCGATCGTAGCCCCGGTTATCGTCGAGCGATCCCCGTGGAAAGGATGACCCATGCGTCTGAATGAAATCGAGTATAATGATTCGCAACCCGTTGACGGTTATGGACCGGGCTTTTTCCGCATTGGCGGTGACCTGTTTGACGGGCCGGTTATCACGGGACCCACGGGCACCCGTACCTGGGCAGGGTTGGAAGACGTGGATGCACTGCTCTTGTTCAAAGACCTGATCGATGTGTTGTTCGTCGGCACAGGCGCGCAGGTTTCCCATTTGCCCGACGCCCTGCTTGACCCACTGCAATCGGCGGGCATCGGGGTCGAAGCGATGTCATCTCCTGCCGCCTGCCGCACCTATAACGTTCTACTCAGCGAGGGTCGCAGGGTGGCGCTTGCGCTGCTTCCGGTCTGAGCGGCGATGCTGCTGCGCGTCCAGAACCTTACCCTTGCGCGGGGCGGTTTGCCTGTGATTGCAGGCCTGAGTTTCGCGGTGGGGCCGGGGCAGGCGTTGATCCTGCGGGGGCCGAACGGAGCCGGCAAGACGACATTGCTGCGCTGCATTGCCGGGTTGCAGCCACCACTTGCGGGCGACATCTCTGGCGCTGCGGAACGGATCGCCTATGCAGGGCATGCCGATGGCATCAAGGCGATGTTGAGCGTGTCCGAGAACCTGAGGTTCTGGGCGCAGGTGTTTGGGGGAAGCGATATTGCCGAAGCCCTCGATGCCTATGCATTGCATCCTCTGGCAGACCGTCTGGCAGGTACCCTGTCCGCAGGGCAAAAACGCCGCCTGGGACTGGCGCGGTTGTTGGTGACTGGCTGTCCCGTCTGGGTGCTGGATGAACCGACGGTTTCGCTGGACAAGGAGGCAGTCGCGATGTTTGCAGAGGCTATGCGCCACCATTTGCAAGCCGGCGGAACAGCTTTGATGGCAACGCATATAGACCTGGGAATCGAGGCGGAAGTGCTGGACATTTCACCTTTTCGCGTCACCGCCGGTCAGCGCGCCGGTGCCAGTGACGAGGCCTTTCTGTGATCGCCTTGCTGACACGGGATCTGCGTCTTGCCTTGCGGGCGGGAGGCGGGTTTGGCCTTGGGCTGGCGTTTTTCCTGATCGTGACAACTTTGGTGCCCTTCAGTGTCGGTCCGCATACTGACCTGCTGCGTGTCATTGCGCCGGGAATCTTGTGGTTGGGGGCGCTGTTGGCATGTCTGCTGTCGCTCGACCGTCTTCTGGCTCTCGATTATGAAGACGGAACGCTTGACCTGCTGCTGACCGCTCCGCTGCCGCTGGAGGCAGCGGTCAGCATCAAAGCGCTGGCACATTGGTTAACGACAGGCCTGCCATTGGTTCTTGCTGCGCCCGTCCTGGGGGTTTTGTTGAACCTGCAGCCTGCCGGCTATGGCTGGCTTGTGGTGTCTCTGGCGTTTGGAACGCCTGCATTGTCGGTGATTGGCACCTTTGGTGCGGCCTTGACCGTGGGCATCAAGCGGGGTGGGTTGTTGCTGTCGCTGCTGGTGCTGCCCCTGTATGTCCCGACCCTGGTTTTCGGGGCGGAGGTTGCGCGACGCGGTGCCTCGGGCCTGGATGTTTCAACGCCGCTGCTGATGCTTGCAGGGATTACCCTGGGCGTGATTGCATTGATGCCATTTGCCAGTGCCGCGGTCCTGCGCATGGGTTTGAGATAACATGGCGCAGCAATCTGTGATCATTTGCCCATTGAGGCGACGCAGCGGGCGGATTAGATAGCGGTTATGTCTATTTGGTCTTATGCAAATCCTGTCAAGTTTCTCGCCCTCAGCATCCGCGTGCAACCCTTTCTCTGGACCGCCGCCTTGATCTGTCTGGCAACAGGTCTGATTTGGGGATTTTTTGCGACGCCAGATGATTTTCGACAGGGATCGACGGTCAAAATCATCTATCTGCATGTGCCTGCCGCCCTGATGGCGATCAACGCCTGGTTCATGATGCTGATCACGTCATTGATCTGGCTGGTCCGACGTCATCACGTCAGCGCGCTGGCGGCCAAGGCGGCGGCTCCCGTAGGGCTGGTGATGACGCTGATTGCCTTGATCACCGGCGCGATCTGGGGACAGCCGATGTGGGGAACATGGTGGGAATGGGATCCGCGCCTGACCTCCTTTCTGATCCTGTTCCTGTTCTACCTGGGTTATATGGCGCTTTGGGAAGCGATCGAAGACCCTGATACCGCTGCTGATCTGACCTCTGTTCTGTGCCTTGTCGGGTCAGTCTTTGCGGTCCTGTCACGCTATGCGGTTCAATTCTGGAATCAGGGGCTGCATCAAGGCACGTCGATCCCTGTCACCACCGGGGCACGCACGGTATCGGATGTTTTTTTTGTGCCTTTGCTGATCTGCATGATCGGCTTTGGCTTGTTGTTCGCCGCCCTGGTTTTATATCGGACGGGAACTGAAATCAGGCTGCGCCGCATCCGGGCGTTGCGGGCACGAATGGAAAGGACGCTGTGATGCCGGATTTGGGCAAATATGCGGTCGAGGTTGTATCGGCCTATGGCGCATCGCTGCTGTTGTTGGCGCTGTTGCTTGGCCTGAGCCTGAGACGCGGACAAAGGGCACGTGCGGAATTGGCCAAGGCAGAGGCCGAGGCAGCGGATCATGGCTAAGATGCGTCCCCTGATGCTGGCTCCGCCGTTGGTTTTTGCAGGGTTTGTTGCCTTGGCGGCTGTCGGAATGTTTCGCGACGATCCAAACGGGCTTCCCTCGACAATGGTTGGGCGCTTGGCACCGGGGATCAGCGAGGAACAGCTTGAAGGTTTCCCGCAGGCAACCGCCGAGATGCTGGCCTCGGGAGAGGTGTCGCTGGTGAACTTTTGGGCCAGCTGGTGTCCCCCCTGTCGCGCCGAGCACCCGAAGTTATTGGAAATGCAGGCGCAGGGCATTCCAATCATCGGTATCAACATCCGTGATACCCAGGCAAATGCCGGTAAATACCTGCGTGATGACGGCAATCCCTTTATCGGCGTTGGATTTGATCCGCGTGGCCGCACCTCGATCGACTGGGGTGTGACTGCCCCGCCGGAAACCTTTATTCTGGACGGCAAGGGCAAGGTGCTGTTTCGCTTTGCCGGACCCTTGGTCGGCAGTGATTACGAACAGCGGTTTCTTCCGGCCTTGAAGGCAGCGATGGAACCATAACCGGCAGGGGTGCGGGGCGAGAGTGCGGACGGTATATAAGGCCAAAAAGAGGAGAACCCGTTGCCCCCGCTCAAAGCCTGTACCCGCCTGACACGGTGAGGGTTTCGCCGGTGATGAAGCCGGCTGCTTCCGAAGCGAGGAAACGGGCGACCTTTGCGATGTCCTGCGGGACACCGATGCGACCCAATGCTGTCATTTCCACGAAAGCCTTGACCTGACTGGCGGGGCGGGGTGAATCGATGGTTTCGATGGCCCCGGGTGCGATGCCGTTGACGCGAATGCCACGGGGACCAAGTGTTTTAGCGATGCCACTTGTCCATGTATTGAGCGCGGCCTTGCTGGCAGAGTAGGACAGGGCCCCCATTGCCGGGAACACGGCGTTGACGGAAGAAATGTTAATGATGCTGGCACCGCTTGCCAGATGGGGCAGGGCTGCGTCGAGCAGGGCCATGGGCGCGAGAAGATTGATGCTGTGGTTTTCGCCCTGGTCCTGGGCATCGGTCTTTATCGCGCCGGCGTTGTTGATGATGACATCTAACCGGCCAAATCGCGCAATGGTTCTGTCAATGACGGTCCGGGCGGCTTCGGGGAACGACAGGTCGGCCTGGATCATCAGCAGGTCTGCTGTGGCATCCTGTGCATCATCCGGTTCGGTTGTATGGTAGGTGGCGGCAACTGCGTGATCTTTGAGGAATTCCGCAACAATGGCGCGGCCGATGCCACGGGCACCGCCGGTTACGAGCAGGACTGGTTTCATGGCGGGATCCCTTGTTGACTGGCCTTCGGGCGAGGGTGAACGAAACAGGCCCCCACTGCAACATGCAGATGGGGGCCTGATCACCGGTCACGGGGGGGCGGTTTATTCAGCGGCAATTGCGCTGGATTTTGCAAGATCACGCAGCACGTAGTGCAGCACGCCACCATGTTCGATATATTCGATCTCGATTGCGGTATCGATGCGGCATTTCAACGTGATTTCTTTTACGGTGCCATCTGCCATTGTGATGGTACAGGGCACTTCCTGCAGGGGTTTGATGGTGTCGAGACCGGAAATGGATACTGTTTCCTCGCCCGTCAGACCCAGGGTCTTGCGTGTATCGCCATTTGTAAACTCAAAGGGGATCACGCCCATGCCGACAAGGTTGGAGCGGTGAATGCGCTCGAAACTTTCGGCGATGACGGCCTTGACGCCCAGCAACGCCGTGCCCTTTGCAGCCCAGTCGCGGGACGAGCCAGCACCATATTGTTCGCCACCGAAGATAACCAGGGGTGTGCCGGCCTCTTGATGCGCCATTGCAGCGTCAAAGATGGACGTCTGTTTGCCATCCGGACCTTTGGTATAGCCGCCCTCGACACCGTCCAGCATCTCGTTCTTGATGCGGATGTTGGCGAAGGTACCGCGCATCATCACCTCGTGGTTGCCACGGCGCGAGCCGTATGAGTTGAATTCACGCGGAGAAACCTGCCGCTCTGTCAGATACTTGCCGGCCGGAGTTGATTCCTTGAACGAACCAGCAGGCGAAATGTGGTCAGTTGTGATCATGTCACCGAGGAGGGCCAGAACCTTGGCTCCTTCGATGTTGGTAATCACGCCGGGTTCGGGCGACATGTTCTGAAAGTAGGGCGGGTTCTGAACGTAGGTCGAGGTTGGTGGCCAGTCGTAGGTCTTGGCGTCTGTTGTCTCGACACCCTGCCATTTCTCATCGCCTTTGAAGACATCGGCATATTTGGTCTGAAAGGCTTCACGGGTGACGGTCTTTTCGACCAGTTCGGCGATTTCGAGCGTCGTTGGCCAGATATCACGCAGGTAAACGTCATTGCCGTCCTTGTCCTGTCCCAAGGGGCTGTTTGCCAGATCGTGATTCATGTCACCGACCAGGGCATAGGCGACAACAAGCGGTGGCGAGGCCAGATAGTTGGCGCGCACATCAGGAGAAATGCGCCCTTCAAAGTTGCGGTTGCCCGACAGGACGGAAGTGGCGATGAGATCGCCCTCATTGATGGCTTTGCTCAGTTCGGGTGCGATAGGGCCCGAGTTCCCGATGCAGGTTGTGCAGCCATAGCCAACAAGGTTGAACCCGATGGCGTCGAGATCTTCTTGCAACCCGGCAGCTTCGAGATAGGCGGATACCACCTGACTGCCCGGTGCCAGCGATGTCTTGACCCAGGGTTTGCGGTTCAGGCCAAGTTCACGCGCCTTGCGCGCCACCAGACCCGCCCCGATCATCACATAGGGGTTCGACGTATTGGTGCAGGAGGTGATGGAGGCAATCACGATCGAGCCGTCGTTCAGCTTGTAATCCCGACCCTCAACCGGTGCCGAGTTTTGCGGACCGAATTTTCCGGGGATGTCGCCCGGCGAGACAGGCCCGCCTTCGGCTGTCATTTCGTCCTTTTCGGAGGCCGGTACTTTTTTCTGATGACGCTGGCCGTGAATATAGGCTTCGAAGGTTTCGGCCGCCTTGTCGAGTGCGATGAAATCCTGTGGCCGTTTCGGACCGGAAATCGCGGGTACGATGGTGCTCATGTCAAGGCTGAGCGTATCGGTGTAGATTGGCGCATAATCCGGGCCACGCCACATGCCGTTGGCCTTGGCATAGGCTTCGACCAATGCGATGCGGTCTTCGTCGCGGCCCGTGGTGCGCATGTAGCGCAGGGTTTCGCCGTCAATCGGGAAGAAGCCGCAGGTCGCGCCATATTCCGGTGCCATGTTGGCGATTGTGGCGCGGTCTGCCAGTGGCAGATGGTCCAGCCCTTCGCCATAGAATTCGACAAATTTGCTGACCACACCCTTTTCGCGCAGCATTTCAACAACCTTCAGCACAAGGTCGGTGCCTGTGGTGCCTTCCATCATCCGGCCTGTCAGTTCAAAACCGACAACTTCCGGGATCAGCATCGAAATCGGCTGGCCCAGCATGGCGGCTTCGGCCTCGATCCCGCCAACGCCCCAGCCCAGAACAGCCATGCCGTTGACCATTGTGGTGTGGCTGTCGGTGCCGACCAATGTGTCGGGATAGGCGACTTCCTGGCCGTTCTGGTCTTTGTCGGTCCAGACGGTTTGCGCGAGATATTCAAGGTTAACCTGGTGGCAAATACCCGTTCCCGGAGGCACAACGCGGAAGTTGTTAAATGCTTTTTGGCCCCACTTGAGGAAGGTATAGCGTTCCATATTGCGTTCGTATTCGCGGTCAACGTTCATCTGGAAAGCACGGGGATTACCGAATTCGTCGATCATGACGGAGTGGTCGATGACCAGATCCACAGGGTTCAATGGATTGATTTTCTCGGCGTCGCCACCCAGTGCCACCAGACCGTCGCGCATCGCAGCCAGATCAACCACAGCCGGTACACCAGTGAAATCCTGCATCAACACACGGGCCGGACGATAGGCGATTTCGCGTGGGTTCTTGCCACCCTTGGATGCCCATTCGGCAAAGGCCTTGATGTCATCGACGCTCACGGTCTTGCCATCCTCAAACCGCAGCATGTTTTCCAGCACCACTTTCAACGCGGCGGGGAGTTTTGAAAAATCGCCAAGCCCGGCTTCTTGTGCGGCGGGAATGGAATAATAGGCGACCGTCTGATCACCTGCGGTTATCGTTTTACGGGTATTGGCTGTGTCCTGACCTACTTGAATTGTCATGGATGGCTCCCTTTCTGGCTGATGGCGATAGGATGTTGATGCCTAGATGCCACTGTCGGGGGCTCTAATCAACCACTATTCGTGGGGTTTCGGCATTTTTGTACACCATGGTATACAAAAAAACGGCCAAATTTCAACAACTGATTACATTTGGCTCAACAATCCTTGATTGGTTATTTCGCACTGGCCTGTTTAGGTTTGGGAACACATATTTGCTCTGACACCGGAATCACATGAAACATTTTTTTGCTGCCCTTGCCGCTGCTGTAATTGCGTTGTCCTCGCCTGTTGCCGCGCAAGACAATCCAGTGGTTGTCGAACTGTTCACGTCGCAGGGATGTTCAAGTTGCCCGCCCGCGGATGCGATCCTGCATGAACTGGCGGCGCGGGAAGATGTTATCGCATTGGCCCTGCATGTAGATTACTGGGACTATATCGGGTGGAAGGATCCCTTTGCCGATCCGGCCCATGCGACCCGTCAGCGGGCTTATGCGGCTGCGGGCAAACGCCGATCGGTCTATACCCCTGAAATGATCGTTGGCGGCGCAACAGACATCGTAGGCGCAAAGCCAATGAAATTGTCCGAGGCCATTGCGGATCATGCCCGTCGGCCACGGCCTGTAAGTATTACCCTTGGTCGGAGCGGTGATACCTTGACGATTGAATCGCGCATCCTGGCGGCGGTTGGCGGCCCGATGACGGTGCATATGTTGCGCTATACTCCGATCCAGACGACCCAGATCAAACGTGGCGAAAACCGTGGCAAGACGCTGGATTATGCCAATGTGGTCGAGGGCTGGAAAGTGCTGGGGACCTGGGATGGTCACGCACCCCTGTCGATGTCGGTGCCTCTGTCGGGGGAGAAGCCGGTGGTTGTGATCCTGCAGGAAGAAAAGAGCGGCCCGATCGTTGCCGCAGCACGGCTGCGATAAAAGCAGAGCGCGGGCGTGTCAGATTAATCTTCGTCAGCCCGCCAGCGGCGATGTACCCAGAACCATTGTTCCGGCGTCTGCTTGATCCGTTCTGACAGGCTGTCATTCAGGGCCTGGGTCATGGTCATCGGATCGGAATGTGGAATGGGCGCTTCCAGAATGGCCTCAAAGCTCAGCCCGTCTGTCTGGCGAATGCCGTAAAAAGGGATCAGCAACGCATCATACCGCAGGGCAAGTTCAGCGGCGGAAAGCGCAGTGCGCGCCGGTTCGCCCATGAAATCGAGGATCGGCGCATACAACACATGCTGATCGAACAGCAAGACCAACTGTCCACCTTTCCTGAGGTGGCGTACAAAACCGGCGGTTCCCTTGCGCCCCTGCGGGAAGACCGGCCCGCCAAAAGCCTCCATCGTCTTTACATAATGTGCGTTGAAATATGGGTTTTTCATATCCCGGTACAGGCCGCCGATGTCATATCCCCGCGCCACCAATGTGGCGCGTGTCGCCTCGTAATTCCCAAAATGCCCAGAGACAAGGATGACAGGGCGCCCGTCCTGAACGGCCTGTTCCAGGGCACGGGCACCGGGACCTGTGGGCGTGTTTTCTGCCATGCGGGCGGGGAAATCCTGTGCGGAGTAGTTTTCGATAAAACTGCGTCCCAGATTGTTCAGGCATTTGCCGGCGATTTCAGCGTGGCGGGCGCCCGACATGTCCGGCCAGATCATCCTCAGATTTTGCAACGCCCGACGTCGGTAGCCGGCGACAGGCCCGATGACACGTTCCACCAGCCAACCAACAAAGCGGATGCGGGTGGCATAGGGCAACGCCAAGGCCAGCCGGATGATGCCGACGATCAGTGCATTGATGAGAAAGTCCCAAAACCGCTGAACGGGCTGTGCATGCGGGTCGTCGGAAGTGGTCTGGTTTGACATGAGGCTCTGTTGTTTGGGACGAATGGGCCAGACATAGCCTGACGTCGTCCGCGCAACAAGTGAGCTTCACCGCGCCCGGGCATCCTGTGGTTGAACCGGTCCAGTATAGATTGCCTGATTGCGCCATCCAGCGCCGCGAGGCTGGCATTGCCCGCGGCGGGAGTATTGTCAGCGGCGGACGACACATCACGTGAGAATGTGCTTACGCAGAAATACGCCGCTGCCGGAAATGCCGGACAGCGGCGTCAGGAGGCGTTTCAGGTGGTTCGATCTCGCAACAGCCGCGCTGTAGTGGTCTTGCAGCCGGTTGGCGTCACGGGATCAAACCGTGGCGATCTCAATAATCAAAGGTTTTGCCCGTTGCAATCGCGGTACGCAGTGACGCCTCGGCCCAAGTGCCACTGCCGCCCTGTGCACGGATCTCGCGCAACTGCGCCATGGCCTCTTGCATCTTTCCCTGCTCGACCAGGCCTTGTCCCATGTAAGATCGCGCAAGGACATTGGCGGGATTCACCCGCAGCGCCTTGGCATAATAGTCCATCGCGACGTCGATTTTGCCCAGCTTGCGATTGGTAAAGCCAAGGTATGTCAGCGTACGATCATCCTGTGCCGGCATTTGCGCCAATACGACCTGCGCATCAACGTAGCGCCCGGCATAGGCCAGTTCGCGGACATTCTCGTACAGGCTGTCTACATCCAGATTGCTTTCTTCTGCCTGAACGCAGGTCTTTGTCTTTTTGTCGTAAATCTCGCCCGTCTTGCACTTTGGCTTTTCAGGGGCAGTTTCTTCGCCACCTCCCGCGGCCAATGCGCCCGTTGCGGCAAATGGCAGGACGAGGGTGGTGGCGAGAATAAGTTGTTTCATGACAGTTTCCTTTTGGCCGTTACTGTGTCGCAGTCTAATCCTATTGCCCCTGAAAGGGGCACAGGTTTTCAAGAAAGCCACGCATTTGTGAAATCGTGCATTGGTTTTTGAAATAAATGTAAAAGCGCGGACCGAAACCGGCCCACGCTTTGTCTCAATCGAACAAAAAAGGTGGTTAGGTGCTGACAGGCAAACAGGAATTTGACACCGAGTCATAGGTTGTGCCAGCGGCACATGACATGGCCTGTTTTTGCTTGCTGTAGTTGCATCCCTCTGCAAAAGCCAGCGCGGGCGCGGTGGTCAGGATCAGGGCGGCAACAAGGGTCTTGATGGTCATGGTCAATCTCCTTTGTGAATTGCTGGACCCTACATGATTTTTTACAAAATTTCAAACCCTGGGCGTGGTGGCAGGACTGACGGCAGGCAGTCAGCCCCCCGGGCGGGCAATCAATCGCCGAATACGCGAGCGAAAATCGTGTCCACGTGTTTGGTGTGATACCCAAGGTCGAATTTCTCTTCGATCTCTTCCGCGCTCAGCGATTCAAGCACCTCGGGATCCGCAAGCAGTTCGGTTTTGAAATCCGCACCTTTTTCCCAGACCTTCATGGCATTGCGCTGCACCAGCTTGTAACTGTCCTCGCGGCTAACCCCGGCTTGCGTGAGGGCCAGCAACACGCGTTGTGACATCACAAGCCCGCGGAACTTGTTCATATTCGCCAGCATATTGTCGGGGTAGATCACCAGTTTGTCGATCACGCCGGTCAGCCGGGCAAGGGCGAAATCCAGAGTTACGGTGGTATCCGGCCCGATATTGCGCTCTACCGAGCTGTGTGAAATGTCGCGCTCGTGCCAGAGGGTGACATTCTCCATTGCGGGGATTACGGCCATGCGTACCAGACGCGCCAAACCGGTGAGGTTTTCGGTCAGGACGGGGTTGCGTTTGTGGGGCATCGCGCTGGAACCTTTTTGACCAGCGGAGAAGAATTCCTCTGCCTCCAGCACCTCGGTGCGTTGCATGTGGCGTATTTCAGTGGCGATGTTTTCAATGGAAGAACCGACAACGCCAAGGCAGGCAAAGAAGGCAGCATGACGATCGCGCGGGATCACCTGGGTCGAGATCGGTTCCGGCTTCAACCCCAGTTGCGCGCAGACGTGTTCCTCGATCGAGGGGTCGATATTTGCAAATGTGCCGACTGCGCCAGAGATGGCCCCGGTGGCAATCTCGTCGCGGGCGACGCGAAGACGCGCGAGGTTGCGGTCCATTTCGGCATAAAAGCGCGCAAAGGTCAGTCCCATGGTGGTGGGTTCCGCATGGATCCCATGGCTGCGCCCGATGCGAATGGTGTCCTTGTGTTCAAGCGCGCGCCGTTTCAGGGCGGCCAGCAAAGCTTCGACATCCGCGATCAGCAGGTCGGCGGCACGGGTCAATTGGACATTGAAACAGGTGTCCAGCACATCCGAACTGGTCATGCCCTGATGCACAAAACGGGCTTCGTCGGCACCGACATGTTCGGCGAGATGGGTGAGAAAGGCGATGACGTCGTGTTTTGTCACGGCTTCGATCTCGTCAATGCGGGCGACGTCGAATTCGACATCCCGGGCTTTCCAGACGGCTTCTGCATTTTCGCGGGGGATCACGCCGATGTCGGCCATGGCGTCACAGGCATGCGCTTCGATCTCGTACCAGATACGGAACTTGGTCGCGGCGGACCAGATTGAGACCATTTCGGGACGGGAATAGCGGAGAATCATCTGCGGCGCACCTTTTGTGGCTGTTGTCGGGATCAGGCGCGGCATAGACCGATGCGGCTGTGAGGACAAGGTCGCAGGAGATTGTCCATTGCCAGAATCGCAGTCCCGGCACCCGGCCACGGCCGCGGGAGGGGCGCTGCCCCGATCGGCCTGCGGCCGATCCCCCCGCGGTATTTACGGCCAAAAAGAAAGCCGGTCGGTGTCAGGTGACGATTTCGCTCACCACTTTGGAGGCGCGTTCAAGGGAGCGATGAACCGGGCATTTGTCGGCGATTTCCAGCAGGCGATCGCGTTGTTCCGGACTGAGGTCGCCGGTCAGTTTGATGCGCCTGTGCCATTGGTCGATCTTGTCCCCGTGGCCGGTTTGCGCATCCTGTGCATGGACCTTGTCGTGGCTCACGTCGACGCTGACATGCTCCAGCGGCCAGCCTTTGCGACGGGCATACATGCGGATGGTCATCGAGGTACATGCACCAAGGCCTGCGGAGAGGAAACCATAGGGGGACATGCCGCGGTTGGTGCCGCCATAGGCCAGAGGTTCGTCGGCGCGTACATGATGTGCGGGGCCGGCATTCACGTCCTGCAGGAAGCCGGACTTGTCGGCTTCGGATACCCGCACGATCCCTTCGGGTGCACCGGGCGGCGGGGCGGGAGGTGTCAGTTTGACATAGCGCCTGGCCCAGGTGGCAATGACATCTGCTGCATATTCCGCATCTGCGGCGCGGGTAATGAGATGATCGGAATCATCTAGTGTCACAAAGCTTTTTGGGTGTTTGGCCGCGTCAAAGATCTGACCGGCATTTTCAATGCCCACGATATTGTCCAGCGGGGCATGCAGTACCAGCAACGCCGCCTTCAGCGTGCCAATGGTGGTGGCCATGTCGCCCTTTGCAAGATCGTCAATGAGTCGCTGGCCGATTTTGATGGGACGCCCGCCAAGGCAGACTTCGGCGCTGCCTTTGGCTTTGATTTCGGTCAGGGCATCGGCGAAATTGCCGGTAACATGTTCCGGATCAAAGGGAGCCCCCAGGGTGGCGACGGCCTTGATCTGGTCCAACTGGCTTGTCGCCTTGAGAACCGCTGCACCACCCAGAGAATGCCCGATCAGCAGCGCGGGCGGCATGCCCTTGTCATTGAGATAGCGACAACCCGCAAGCAGATCTTCGACGTTGGAGGTAAGGGAGGTTTGCGCGAATTCGCCCTCCGAGTGGCCAAGGCCAGTGAAATCAAAACGCAAGACCGCGATGCCCATACCGGCCAGACGCGCAGAGATGCGGCGGGCGGCGAGGATATCCTTGCCGCAGGTGAAGCAATGGGCAAAGAGGGCGGTGGCCAGGTGAGGCCCCTCCGGCAGATCGAGCCCTGCGGCCAGTGTGGTGCCGTCATGTCCGGGAAAGGTGATGTGCTCTGTGACCATGGCTGGCTCCTTTGACTGTATCAAGAGTGGGGCAGGTGGTGTCGCTGTGCAAGCTCTGTGACGGGAGGCTCACGCGGGCGTGACGCAAACCCGGTGCAATTCACCCCGGCGGCAGGGGAGGACAGGCGATGATAACGAGATTGCCTGTGCCCAGAGGCAAGTGTAGCAACAGGCAGGCCAGAGCGCGAGGAAATCCAGATGACCCATCCCCCTAAACCAGAGTTGCACCCAGCCACGATTGCCGCCCAGGCCGCAGGTGCGATTGACACGGAAACCGGTGGCGTTGTCCCGGCAATTCACATGGCGACGACCTTTGTGCGCGATGCGGATTACGCGCCGATGAACTCTGAAAATATCTACCTGCGGTCGCACAATGAAAATACCCGGATCGCCGAACGGTTGCTGTCTGCGCTAGAGGGGGCGGCGGAGACCTTGTTGTTTCCCTCTGGCATGGCGGCTGTGGCGGCCGTGTTTCGTAGCATACCGAACGGTGCCAGCGTATTGGTGCAGCGTCAGATCTATTGGGGGACAACCGCATGGATCCGCGATTTCTGTGCACGACGCCATATCACCCTGCAGGAGGTCGAAGCCTCTGATCCGGAGCCGCTGGCTGCGGCATGCGCCAGTCTGCGCCCGGCGCTGGTCTGGGTCGAAACCCCGTCGAACCCGTGGTTGCGTATCACCGAGATTGCCGCTGCGGCCGATATTGCGCATGGCGTAGGGGCGAAACTGGTGGTTGACGGCACCGCTGCAACACCGGTGCTGAGCCAGCCGCTGGCCCATGGTGCGGATATTGTCATGCATTCCGCTACCAAAGGGATCAACGGTCATTCCGACGTTCTGGCCGGATCCCTATCCGTTGCGGACGCGGGCAGCGAGATGTGGGAGATGATCCGCACCGATCGTAATATGGCGGGGGCGGTATTGGCTCCGATGGAGGCCTGGCTGTTGACGCGGGGTATGCGCACATTGCCACTGCGTATACGGGAAATGTCGCGCAGTGCGATGACGCTGGCTCAATATCTCTCGGATCATCCCCAGGTCGAGACCGTGATGTATCCTGGATTGTCCGCGCATCCGGGGCACGACGTTGCAGCACGACAAATGACCGGCGGCTTCGGTTGCTTGCTGTCCTTTGTGGTGCGTGACGGCAGCACGGCAGCCTTGCGCGCCGCAGGGCGGTTACAATTGTTTCATCGCGCCACATCACTGGGTGGCGTGGAAAGCCTTGTCGAACATCGATTCACCATCGAGCCGCACACAGGTATTCCGGAGGGTTTGTTGCGCTTGTCTGTCGGGATTGAAGATGTGGAGGACTTGAAAATGGATCTGGCACAGGCGCTGGGGCAGTAAGACAGACCGCCCGCCATTGCCGGCTGCTGCCTTTGCCCCAGAGCGACTGGCGGGCCAAGGCCCGCACCCTGTCGGTTTGAAAAGCTATGCCTTTGGGATCACCAGACGCTGGCCGACCTGTATCTTGTCCGGGGATTGCAACTTGCTTCGGTTTGCCTCGAATATGCGGGTATATCCGTTGGTGTTGCCGTAAAATTGCAATGCGATGTAGGCAAGGCTGTCGCCGGACTCAACCGTATAGAAACGCGCGCCCAAAGTCGTGGCCGCCGGAGTGCCGCTGATGCCCTGGGCCAGCATGGCGACGGTTTCGCGTTTGAACCTTGCCGCTGCGGCCTTTTCTTTGTCGTTGCCGTCGAGCATGACACGTTCAAGCAGATCGAACAGCAGGATATTTCCGTTCACGGTGCCGTCCGCGTTGACCACGGCCTTGCTGTGCGTAACGATACCCTCGCCCGCGGCGCTGGACAGCAAACGCTCCAGTTCGATCTGATCATTTTCGCGGCCAACAAAGGTCAAGCGGATGCGCCCTGGGAGGGTTGAGTCCTTGTTGTTTGTGCGAATATCATATGTCCCGGCAACAACGAGATCGGCCAGTTCCTGCACAGCTTCCTGAATGGCGGCAAATGTTTTTAGACGGTTCAGCGTGGCGACCGCGGTTTTGTCCTTTCCGGCCATTACCGCGGGAACAGGGGCAGGGACAGCGCCCGGCCTGGCCGATACAAGGGCGCGCAACTTGTCTACCGTGGATCGTCCGGCGGTTGCAGGGAATTTGGGGATTGGAACCGGCACCAAGGCGGTTTGCCCAATCGGATCTGTCTGGGCGGGGGGGCTGGGACGGAGTTCCAGAAGATCAGCTTTTTGGTCGCGTGTTACGGTGTCATTTTCACGCGGTTGGGAAACGGGACGTTGTGCCATCCCTTCGACAAGTTGGGTCATCAGTGCCAATTGCTGTTGTTGTGAGTCCCATTTGACATAGCCAACAGCCAGGGCAATCCCGATTGCAAATGCGCCACTGCCTACGGTGAGGAGCACAAACAGACCTGGTCGATCACTTCTATCTGAGGGCGCTTTGGCCTGATAGCTACGCATTTTTCAATGAACCTCTTTCTTACGTTAATGTCTTGGAACTTGCCCGTTGCTCGTGAAGGGCAGTCTGAATTTTTCTTGCGGTGTCGAGCGACCAGATCTTGCGACCGGGCGCAGCGGTGTCGATTTGGGCTTGCGGATTGCACTATTTACCCGACCCGCACGCTGAGGCAGGGCAGGTAGCAGATCACAGCCTTCAAATTTGTTTCGCTGTTATGCGCCACTGTCCTAGCGAATCGTTTGTTACCGCCAAACGACTGACGAATCGTCATGCCCTACGGGCGTCAATTGCATTGGATTTACAGGTTAAAGTTGCGATTATATGCAAAGTTTTCATTTTCCCCCTGGTTATTTCTACCACATATAGCGTCTAAAGCGCTGATTTTATGTATTTGTGGTATCTCGGCCTTATACAGACTCCCGATAACGCGGGTCAAAGTATTTTTGGCGGCAATGGCCCATTCTACCTATGGTCGCATCTTGGGTCCGGTGCGGCCAAGCAAGACAGGATCGTATTCATAGGTGGTCAGGTTCTCGAAACCGTCTTCTGTCACCAGGACCTGATCTTCCAATTTGATTGCAAAATCGCCGCCTTCCGGCTGCACCAGGGCTTCGACGCATAAAACCATCCCGGCCTGCAAGGGGTAATCATATGCACCGGCAACGGCCTGATCCGGATAGGCCACCAGTGGCCATTCATCACACAGGCCGACACCATGCATGAGACATCCGTATTTACCTGCCTGAAACTGCGCGTCCAAAACATGTGTGCCTGCGCTCAGTTCGGGGATCATCACACCGGGTTTCAACATTTCCATGTTGGTCTGAATATGTTCCACGGCATGCTGCATGGCATAGACCATATCAGGGCGGGGTTTTTCATCCCCCAGCCACCAGGTGCGTGAAATATCGACGCAAATGCCGTAGCTGCCGACCAGATCCGTGTCAAAGGCGACGATTTCGTTGTTCTGAACGATACGCGGTCCACATTCCTGAAACCAGGGATTGGTGCGTGGCCCTGAGGTTAACAGACGCGTTTCGATCCATTCGCCACCGCGTTTGATGTTTTCGGCATGCATGATCGCCCATATGTCGTCTTCGCTTGTCTGCCCCTTTGGCACCTCGTTTCGGGCGAAACGCTCCATCTTGCCAATCGCGGTTTCGCAAGCATGGCTGGCACAGCGCATCGCCAGTATTTCATCCGGGCCTTTGACAGAGCGGCTTTTCTCCGTGACTTCCTCACCATCCACGATTTCGAAGCCTTGCGCCTCTAGCGCGCGTAATCCGTTCAGCATGATCTTGTCCACGGCTAGGCGTTTGATGCTGCCGGCATGTTCATTGATCAACTGGCGCACCTCGTTGCCAAAGACATCGGCCGCGACATCCACCTTGTCGCCGCGGTCAAAGTAGAAAAGATCCGCTCCTGACCGTTGTTCACGCACCAACGGGTTGAATTTGCTGAGGAAAGGGGAATTCTTGTAATCCCAGATCACCATATAACCATCGGCACAGAGCAGCACCGCACGAAACGGATTATGGGTATTCCACAACTGCATATTGGTGCTGTCGGTGGCATAACGGATGTTGAGCGGGTCGAACATCAACAGCCCGCCGAGCCCGCGATCCACAACGTGTTCTGTCAACCGTTTCCAGCGGTAGCGGCGCATGGCGTCAAGGTTGGGAAGAGCCAATCCCGCCGCTTCCCATTCGCGAAAGGCCAGCAACGTGGGGCCGATCTCGACCCTATTGGCGTCATTGGGCGTCCCGTCGGGCAGATGGCTTCCCTTGTCGGGGTCGATCTTGCGGATATTGCTGTAATGCGGGTTCATGATGGACCTCGTGATCTGACTGATCACCAGCCTGCCCGATTTTCCAAGTTGTGAATGTTACAGAGCGACGCATTGCAATGTCGTTTTAGGCGAAGTGAGGTCGCCGTCGCACGGCGACCTCGGATGTGTCAGGCTTGGCGCAGCACCATGTGGGGTTGTCCGTCCGACGTTTTCTGCGGTGACATTCCTTCGGTGTTTACGGTCGTGTTGACCTGTCTTCGAAATGCACTGAATTGCGTAGATGTCACAACGTCGATTGCCGCATCAAAGCGCAGGGTCAAAGACCAGAATCCGTTGGATGACTGGCGCGCGCCTTTCACTTCGCCGGTAAAGGGATGACCCAGATAGCGGCCCGAAACCCGTTGTCCGGGTGCCCAGCCAAGCGGCGAGGCCGTTGCCCTGGCGCTCAGTGTGTTCCAGTCACGGGCCCCCCATTGATGGGCGACAGTTTCCAGCGCTTGAGCATGGCTCATTGTCTGGCCCCGTTCCTTCAGATCGCCGCGCAGGCGTTTTGCCTGTGCCTTGAGCACGTCACGGGAGGGAATTTGGTTGGTCGTCATGTCAAACACTCCTGCTCGCAGATGAAAGAAAGGGGTCCGCGTTGCCTGCCAATCAGCGAGATTGAGAGTTTGGTATCATTCTACAGGACTTCACCGGAATGCGGACGGCAGGGGCCTGACCCTTGGGCGCAGCATATAGGAAGACGGGTGAAGCCGCGCAACCCCTGCCGCAACTTGAACCGGGCAGGGGCAATTTTGTCACGCAAGGAGATGTCAGCCGTCGATGCGGGCACCCATGATCGCGATCGCCTGTTGGTACACCGTCGCCGCATTCCACTGTTTGATGACATTGAAATTTGGCTGGCCTTCTTGATAGCCTTTGCCCGGCTTCCACCCCTTCTGGCGCAGAAAATTCGCAGTCGAAGCCAGCGCATCCGCCTGATTGTAGAAATCAACGCGCCCGTTGCCATCCGCATCGACCCCGTATTTCAATGCATTGCCCGGAAGAAACTGGGTATGGCCGAGTTCGCCATGCTTTGCCCCTTTGGTAGCATTGGTGATCGCGCCCTGATCAACCAGTTTCAGAGCACCGACCGCATGGGGGACAAAGAATGCAGAACGACGGCAATCATAGGCGAGGGTGGTGATCGCTGAAACGACCTGGCTTTTCCCCATAAAGCCGCCAAAACCGGTTTCCATCCCGTGAATGGCAAGGATCACTCCCGCAGGCACACCGTAACGCTGTTCAAGCGATTGATAAAAGCCAGCATTCTGCCCTTTGCGTTTGCGACCCTGGCTGACGATCGTATCAGCGCCGCGCACCTGCATGAACTTTGAAAGGGAATATTTGAAGGATTTCTGGTTGCGATCCGCCTGTATTGTGCCGGTTGCATATTGGGCATTGGCTAACGCCTGAAGTCCGCGTTGGCCGACACCTGCGGCTTTGGCTTCGGCAGCAAAAGCGGCTTTCCAATGGCCAAAGCCACTGGCGTTGTTACCACATTGCGCCGCCGCAACGGGGGCGGCAAGAACGGCGCTGGTCAGGCCGAAAAGTAGAAAGGTCCGAAAGTTACGCATGTGATACCCTCTGTAAAAACTGTTCATCGCAGCTTACCGAGGTTTGCGCTGGGTTCAACGGGGAACAGCGCGACAGATTTGTCCGTGAATGGGGATTGGGTCAGCCAGCGAGGGCGATGACCCACTGAATTTCCTGCTGGCTGGAGACAAAGGCATAGGCCGCGCCGCCTGTCAGGATTCCAAGACCGACGAAGAATGGAAATGTCAGACAGCGTGCACGCAGCGGGCGACGTTGTTTTTTGCCGCTGATCTTGGCGGCGACGCCACCCGTTTGCGCATTGTTGATACGCGCCAGGCGTTCTTCAAATGTTGTTTGTGAAATCGCCATGACTGACTCCTTTCGCTTCTGGTATGAAGGTCTAGGCAGGGTTCGCGGCTAAAGTGGGGCAGTCACCGGGCGATGTCTGGGCAGTATCACAAGACCGAGATCCCTCACTCTTTGGCGGTAAACGACAACAAGGGCGCCTCGCAGGACGCCCTTGTCTTGGATCACAAGGTCGGTTCAGCAGCTATAGTACATGCCGAATTCAACCGGATGCGGCGTGTGTTCGTACTTGTGCACTTCTTCCATCTTCAGCTCGATATAGCCTTCGACCTGATCGCGGGTGAATACATCACCGGCCAGCAGGAAATCCATGTCGCTTTGTAATTCTTCAAGTGCCTCGCGCAGGGATCCGCAAACAGTCGGGATACCGGCAAGTTCTTCTGCAGGCAGATCATAGAGGTTCTTGTCCATCGCCTCACCAGGGTCGATCTTGTTCTTGATACCGTCCAGACCGGCCATCAACAGCGCCGCAAAGCACAGATAAGGGTTGGCCGCCGGATCGGGGAACCGGGCCTCGACACGCTTGGCCTTGGGCGATTCCGTCCACGGGATACGGACGCAGCCTGACCGGTTACGGGCGGAATAGGCACGCAGAACCGGTGCTTCGAAACCTGGGATCAACCGCTTGTAGCTGTTGGTTGAAGGATTGGTGAAGGCATTAAGCGCCTTGGCGTGGTCAAGGATGCCACCGATAAACCACAGCGCTTCCTGTGACAGATCAGCATATTTATCACCAGCAAACAATGGCTTGCCGTCTTTCCAGATCGACATGTTTACGTGCATGCCGGACCCGTTATCACCATAGATCGGTTTCGGCATGAATGTCGCCGATTTGCCGTAGGCATGGGCCACATTGTGGATCACATATTTGTATTTCTGAATCTCGTCCGCTTGCTCGGTCAGGGATCCAAAGATGAGCCCTAACTCATGCTGGCAAGAGGCAACTTCGTGGTGGTGTTTGTCGACTTTCATTCCCAGCCGTTTCATGGTCGAGAGCATTTCGGCGCGCAAATCGTGGGCTTCGTCGGTCGGGTTCACCGGAAAATAGCCACCCTTGAGGCCGGGGCGGTGACCCATGTTGCCCATCTCGTACTCGGTATCGGAGTTCCATGAGGCATCTGTTGCGTCAACTTCGTAGGATACCTTGTTGATAGTGTTGGAGAACCGCACATCGTCAAAGAGAAAAAACTCCGCTTCGGGGCCAAAGTAGGATATATCACCAATTCCCGAGGACTTGAGATATGCCTCTGCCTTTTCCGCCGTGCCACGGGGGTCACGGTCGTAGGGCTCGTTCGTGTCGGGCTCAACAACAGAGCAATGAACGCAGATGGTCTTCTCTGCGTAGAAGGGATCGATATAGGCGCTGGACACGTCCGGCATCAGTTTCATATCGGAGGCTTCGATCGATTTCCAACCGGCGATGGAAGAGCCATCAAACATGAAACCCTCCTCGAGAAAATCTTCGTCAACCAAGTCGTTTACCACTGTCACATGTTGCAGCTTGCCCCGTGGATCGGTGAAGCGGATGTCGACATATTCAATGTCTTCGTCTTTGATACGTTTGAGAAAATCCTGGATGCTCATCTGGGAGGTTCCTTCTTGTGAATAGGAAAGGGAGAGTTTTAGAGCGCGTCCGAACCGGTTTCGCCGGTACGGATACGAATGGTTTGTTCGACGGGAGAAACAAAGATCTTGCCGTCGCCGATCTTTTCGGTCTTGGCGGCATCGACGATGGCTTCGATGGCGGCATCGACCTGGTCATCGTCCAGCACAACCTCTACTTTTACCTTGGGCAGAAAATCGACAACATATTCGGCACCACGGTATAGCTCGGTGTGGCCTTTTTGGCGGCCAAATCCTTTGACTTCGATGACCGAGAGTCCCTGAACACCAACTTCCTGAAGGGCCTCTTTGACCTCATCCAGTTTGAACGGCTTGATGATCGCTTCGATCTTTTTCATGGTGTGACCCTCCGAAAGTTGCTGTGGCTTCGTGGGTTCATTTCATTTTGTCCGCAGGGAATCCATAAATGGGGATAGGTTGGGCGCGGCGTTTCCAGGGAATCCGGGTGTCCCGCCCGTTTTTTGTGCGAAACGATTAAAAAATATGCACAACTGAATCCGAGCGAGGCTGAAATGACAGAACTCTTGACCGCACACCAGATGCACGCCCTTGAAAAAGCAGCGATAGAGAGCAGTGCGGTCAGCGGGCTGGCATTGATGGAGCGTGCGGGGCAGGGCGTGATCGAGGCAATGATGGCCGAATGGCCCGAATTGTCGCAAAGAGGACATACAGCGGTGGTGTTCTGCGGGCCGGGAAACAATGGTGGTGATGGTTTTGTAATCGCGCGACTGCTGGGGGAAGCAGGGTGGAACGTCCGGGTGCATTTTGCAGGCGACAGGCCGAAACGTTCGGCGGAAGCGCGGATCATGCATGGCAAATGCAGCGCGATGGTCGAAATTGCCCCACTGACCGTAGAGGCGGTCGTCAACGGTGCGCGTCCCGATGTGATCCTTGATGCGGTTTTTGGCATTGGCCTGACGCGCCCGCTATCGGATGGGTTGGCGCAGGCGCTTGATGTCAAGGCCATGCACGTCTGGAAAGAGAGGCATAAGATCAGACGGGTGGCGGTGGATTGCCCGTCGGGCCTTAATCTGGATAACGGGATGATCCCGACGGATTTACAGGCTTTAGCAGCAACCGACACAGTCTGGCCTGCCTATTTAAATGCGGCGGATCTGACCGTTACCTTTCATAGCCCAAAACCGGGGCATTATCTGGGGCTTGGTCCGACACTCTGTGGCAAGTTGGCGGTGGTGGACATCGGATTGCAAACCGATGCGCAGGAGCGGTGCATGGTCGGCCAGCCACCGGATGCCGAACGCGCGCGCCTTGTTGAACCTGTGTTCATGGGACAACCTCTTCGTCCAAAAATGTGGCTCGGGGCGGTGATGGGGAAACCCGGTGTAGCGGGACACAAATACGATTTCGGCCATGTTGCGGTTTTCGCAGGCGGAGTCGGGCGCGGGGGTGCAGCGCGCCTCGCTGCGCGTGCGGCCCTGCGTGCGGGCGCCGGGCTGGTCACTGTGATCTGCCCGCCTGCGGCCTTGATCGAGAACGCCTGCCAGTTGACTGCGATCATGTTGCGGGCCTTGAAACCGGATCAGCCGCTGCATGAGGTGGCAGATGACCGAGTAAACAGTTTTTGCTTGGGACCGGGGATGGGCGTGTCGGCGCGAACACGTGCGCTTGTCCTGGAAACGTTGACACGCCGAGCAAGTGAGCGCGATTGGCGCGACCCGGTAGTGGTGCTGGATGCGGATGCCCTGACTAGTTTTGCGCAGGACCCGGAAACGCTTTTTGCGCAGACCCACGCGCGGACGATCCTGACGCCTCATGACGGCGAATTTGCGCGGCTTTTCCCTGATCTCGGCACCTCCGCGCGTGGGGACATGTCCAAACTCGATGCGGTGCGCCTGGCTGCGGAACGGGCAGGCTGTCTTGTCTTGCTCAAAGGGGTGGATACGGTCATCGCGGAACCGGGCGGAGGTGCATCGATTCATGCGGCGGCCTATGAACGCACTGCGCCATGGCTGGCGACGGCGGGGGCAGGGGATGTGTTGGCTGGTTTGATCGCGGGCCTTGCCGCTGCGCATACCAGCGGTGACCTATTCAATGTGGCGGAACTTGCCGCCTATCTGCATGTAGAATTGGCACGCAGCTTTGGACCCGGCCTGACGGCCGAAGATTTGCCCGAAGAAATTCCAAAGGTGTTTCGCGCTCTCGGGCTATGACGTCAGGCGGTTCAGGCCGCGTGCAGAACCGCGCCGCGTGCACGTGCGCCATCTGCCGTGCTGAGTTCGAGACCGTCACAATACAGGATATGGGGGCCGTCACAGAAGATCTGATAGAGCGTGGTTTCCTGCATCCCCAGGTCGGTGATGAATTCGCCATCCACCAGGGTGCGCGCTGCCACCAATGCGCGTTCGGAATTGAACATCGCACGCGCGCGCCAATCACGGATCAGTACCATTTGATCACCCGCCAGAAGCGCATCACGTTCAGGTCGCGTATGTCCCAGAGACCCGGCAGAAAGCGCCACAGTATGCACTTCACGCGTGGTGCGTTGAATGTGCAACACCTTGGAAATGCCGGTGTCACGTGTAATCAGCTTGTCACCGACTGACAAAAACTCAACCGGCATCTCACCATCAAGTGTCAGCAGCATCGCACCTTTGATCAATCCTGTATCCAGGATCGCATAGGGGGTAAATTGGCCCGCATGACGATCATTGCCGTCTACGCGCCCGACCGTTTTCGGTTCCATGGGCGTATCTTTCTTTTTGTAACCTGCTCTGGTTATCCAAACTATATGACAACATCTTGTTAATGTCTTGCTCTTTTTTAGCCTCGCAAAAGCAGAAACACTTTGTTAATGAGCCGGTGTTGCCCGGTTTCAGGGCAGCTCGTGCGGGTGTGGCGGAATTGGTAGACGCACCAGATTTAGGTTCTGGCGCCTTTGGCGTGGGGGTTCGAGTCCCTTCACCCGCACCATTTTTCAGGATAAATGCCTTAAAAATAACGTGCTGACGGGGGGAGTGACCGCTTTCGCGGACATCCCGTTCCACTGCCGCGTCCCTGTGTGGCGCGTGGTGCCGTCCAGGGATGTTCCTGGCTTGGGTCTTTGCTCTGTGATCGCGGTTTTGAACAGCAGACGACCTTGCGAAACAATTGGGGCGTATTTTCCTGGGTGCAGACGTCAGTGACCGCATTTGCCAGAGCAACCTCGGGCGCATTTGTTCAGGTTAACCGGGTAGCAATCTATTCTAAGCGAAACTGGCCGGGTCAGGAGGATTACTTTGGCCGACTCCCTGCTCTGTGCAAAGGAAACCGACCGTTTCCAACTTAAGGACCTTTTCTTTTCGCGGACGGACAAGCGCGGTGTCATTTGTTCCGCCAATGAGGTCCTTCGTCACGTGGCCTTTATGGACTGGGACGAATTGATCGGGGCACCACACCGGGTTGTCCGACACCCCTTGATGCCGCGGGCTGTTTTTAAACTGATATGGCAAAGCATCCAATCGGGCACTCCCATAGGGGCCTATATTGTCAATCAGGCGAAAGACAAGCAATGCTATTGGGTTTATGCCATCGTCATCCCGGTTGAAGACGGATATCTTTCTATTCGCCTCAAACCAGGTACGGAATGGTTGGCGCGGATCAAAGAGATCTACGCGCAATTGCGTGCGGCAGAGGACAAGGGTGAGACCACGCTGGAGCAAAGCGAGGCAGCGCTGGTGGCGGCGACAAGAGAATTCGGTGCGACCGATTACCAACATTTCATGATTGCTGCATTGGGTGAGGAAATGACCCTGCGCGCCCGGCGACTTGAACGTCCAAGGATACCGAGGCTGGTTGCATTGCGCGACATTGAGGGGGCTGTCAATGCGATCGCCAGGGATGCACAGATTGTCGCCCACCTATTTGAACGCACAAGGCAGATTCCGCATAACATGCAGTTGCAAGCGCGCAGGATGGAGGGGAACAACGGGCCAATTGGTGTCATTTCAGGTAATCTCACGACAATCGCTCAGGATGTCGAACGACAGGTTCTTGACCTGCACAAGGCTGCGCATATGGGCACCCGCCCCCTGCGCGAGGCGCAGTTCACTTCAGGCGTCGCTGTTTTGATGGCAGAGGTTGTCCAACAGTTCTCTTTTGAAGAAACAGTGAACGCCCAACGCCGTCGGGAAGATATGCGGCTGCTGGAGCTGATTTCGAACCAATACAAGGATCAGGCCAGAACCACTGCCACCGAAGCCACCAACAGATCGAAGAAACTGTGGCGCTTGTGCAAAAGTTTACGGCGGGCAGTGATGGGTTTGCAGATGTCGCGCATCATGTGCACGATTGAAAAATCGACCCTGCAAAATAGCACGGTGGGCCTGGACGAGGTCGAAACCCAGTTGATGTCATCGGAAAGCGAGCTTCTGGAGGTGATTTCGCGTATCGAAAGAACTACTGCCGATATCGTTAACGCGGCAGACAGCATCAACAAGGATGGCCAGCAGACAGAGCCGCGGCAGATCTGCCAATCTTAACAGCGTCAGGGCGGGAGCCGACAAGGAAGAGGGGCGCGCCCGCCTCTGTTGTCCGGCCCGTTGCACAGCTAATGCGGTTTGTCATGCGCCCTGCCGCGTATCCGGTCAAACCGCCTGCCAGATGCCAGTCAAAGGGCAGCAGGGTGCATTGTGTGATGTCATGCGGGTTTGCCGCACCCCAAGTCCGCTATTTTGCAAAGCACCGCAATTTCGCGCCATTCCTCGACAAATTTGCGATCTTTGTGCAAGGCTTGTCAGATACTCAGAGCGGAAACCGTCAACAAAGGTAAAACCAATGAGCAACCCACTGCATGTTTATCAATCAATCGCCCGTGCGACACACGAACATGGGGTTGATACGATATTTGGCCTCATGGGCGATGCGAACTTGTTTATGGTGGACAGCTTCGTGCGCGAATGCGGAGGCCGTTTTGTGCCTGCTGCGCATGAGGGCAGTTCGGTGCTGATGGCATTGGCCTATGCCCATGTGTCCGGCAAAGTGGGGGTCGCAACCGTGACCCATGGCCCGGCTCTTACCAATTGTATCACTGCATTGACCGAAGGTGCACGCGGCCATATTCCGCTGGTCATTCTCGCCGGGGATACGCCGGTGGACAATCCGCGCCATTTGCAAAGCATTGATCAGCGTGAATTGGTCAAAGTGACGGGCGCAGGCTTCGAACAACTCCGCTCTCCGGAAACGGCCGCAAAAGATGTCGCACGCAGTTTTTATCGCGCCCGCGTCGAACGTCGCCCGATTGTTCTGAACATGCCCGCAGATTTCATGTGGGAAGAGATGGACCATCAAACCCAAGTTCTGGATGTGTTTACAGCACCCGGCGGGGTCGCCCAGGGTGAAATTCTGGACAATGCTATCGGTATGATCGCCTCTGCCCGCCGCCCTTTGATTCTGGCAGGTGGCGGGGCCGTCGCCGCGCGGGATCAATTGATCCGGCTTGCTGACCGGTTGGAAGCACCGCTTGCCACAACATTGAAAGCGAAAGGGCTGTTTAATGAACACCCTTACAACATTGATATTTTCGGAACTCTTTCCACGCCTGCAGCCTATGATCTGATTGCCCGGGCTGATTGCATTGTCTGTTTTGGGGCCGCGCTGCATGACTTTACGACGGACCGTGGCAAATTGATGAAAAACAAGCGGATCGTGCAGGTCGATGTCGAACCCACAGCCATCGGAGGCAGCCTGCATCCGGATGCAGCACTTGTCGCCGACGCGGGACTGACGGCAGAAACAATTCTGTACTGGCTGGACGAAGCAGAAGTGCCCGCAAGTGGCTTTACCCAAGAATTAGACGTGCCCACCCTTACCACCCACCCGGCAGAGCCGGAGAAGAAATCACCGGGGTTCGTAAACTATGTATATGCACTGGAACGCCTGGAAGAAGCCCTGCCACAAGACCGCGTGCTGGTGACCGACGGCGGGCGCTTCATGACCGAAGTCTGGTGCCGCATTTCGGCTCCTAATCCACAGAGTTTTGTCGGCACGGTGAACTTTGGTGCGATCGGACTGGGCCTGCAGGAAGCAGTGGGGGCTGGGATTGCTGCCCTTGACCGTCCGGTGGTTCTGTTTACCGGTGATGGCGGATTCATGATGGGTGGGATCAATGAATTCAATACCGCTGTGCGCCTCGGTCTTGACCTGATCGTTGTTGTGGCAAACGATTCAGCTTATGGCGCGGAGCATATCCAGTTCATCGACCGGAAAATGGATCCGAGCCTGACAGAGTTCCACTGGCCGTCTTTTGCTGAGATTGCCAATTCACTTGGTGGCACTGGAGTTGCGGTACATTCCAAGGAAGAGCTTGAAACAGCGATCGAGGCTCTCGAGGCCCGCAAGGGACCCTTCCTGATCGAGCTTCGATTGGACCCCAACGACGTTCCGCGTATGCGCATCTAAGGTTCGGCAGCGGTCTGATCCTTGTCGCTTTCAGCACGCCCCAACAGGCAGCGTCGGTGGGCGGTAGAGGATGGGTTGGTACCCGAAGATCCGCCGGCACCGCCGCAGGTAGCATGCGGTTGGCCGAAGGCGGCGCCTTCGGCTACCCCGGTTTGTATCCGCTATTTGTGCAAGGCGGTTTCAATGGCACCGGCCAGTTTTTGAATCAATTCGTCGATCTGATCGTCGGTGATGATAAATGGCGGTGCCAGCAGCACATGATCCCCGCGTTGACCGTCGATTGTGCCGCTCATCGGATAGCAGATCATGCCGGCATCGAAAGCTGCGGCCTTGATTTTGCCTGCGATCTTGCGCGAGGGATCAAAAGGTTCTTTGCTGTCACGGTCTGCAACCAGCTCGATCCCCTGAAACAACCCGCGTCCACGTATATCGCCAACATTCGGATGCTGGCCAAACTGTGCCTGTAGTGCTGCCATCAGCTTGGCTCCTTGTGTCGCCACGCGCGGAATCAGGTTGCGGTCCAACAGCGCATTCACAACCGCAACTCCCGCAGCCGCGGCCGCAGGATGGCCAAGATAGGTGTGCCCGTGTTGAAAGAATCCGCTGCCGTTTTCGATGGTGCGGTAGACCTCGTCGCTGCACAACATGGCTCCGATAGGTTGGTATCCAGCACCTAATCCTTTGGCGATGCACAAAATGTCAGGAGCGACGCCATCTTGTTCACAGGCAAACAGCGTTCCGGTACGCCCCATGCCGCACATGACCTCGTCCAGAATCAACAGGATCCCGAAGCGGTCGCAGATCTCGCGAATGCGCTTGAAATATCCCGGCACCGCCGCCACGGCACCAGAGGTGGCGCCCACCACAGGTTCAGCGACAAAGGCCATGACATTTTCTGGACCGACCCGCAGTATTTCCTGTTCAAGCAGGTTTGCTGACCGCAATCCATAAGCCTCGGCGGTTTCACCCTCCTGTTTCAACCGATATTCGTAACAGGGGTCGATATGGCTCATGTCGATCAGCAAAGGACCGAATTGCGCGCGTCTCCAGGCGTTGCCGCCAGCGGATAGCGCTCCCATGGTGTTTCCATGATAGCTTTGCTTGCGCGCAATCAGGCGTCCGCGTTTGGTCTCGCCTTTTTCGACGAAATACTGTCGCGCCAGTTTCAATGCAGCTTCCATTGCCTCCGAACCGCCGGAAACAAGGTAAACCCGGTCCAGATCACCGGGCGCATGAGCGATCAGCAAATCCGCCAGGGTTTCAGCCGGTTCGGACGTCAGGAAACCCGTATGCGCATAGGCGAGCGTGTCAAGCTGCGCCTTGACCGCGTCGATGATCGTTTGATCGCCATGGCCAAGACAGGACACAGCCGCCCCGCCCGAGGCATCAAGGTATTGCTTGCCGGTCGTGTCATAAAGATAACACCCCTCACCGCGCTGTGCGACAGGGGGTAACTGTTTGGTATGGCGCGGAAAAATATGGGACATGGTTGCTCCTCATGCGGCTCCGGTGATTTGTACCTGACGTGCGCCTTCGTTGAAATCGTCCATACCCAGATTCCACACCGTACCCGGCCAGCGTATTTCCATCTGCTGTAACCGGGGGCGGTAAACCGCGGTGTAAAGCGTGCCGAATCCCGCTGCGAAAGCGGTTGAATAGAGGGGGGGACGCAGAAAGGCGTTGATGAACTTGTCCTCAGGATCACGATGCAGCGTCAGGCGTTGCAACAGGAACCTTTCGCGTTCAACCGTCGCCGTGAACCGCGCATGGCTGACCCATTCGATGTTTTCCTGATGGTTTGTCGCGACAGCAGCATGGGTGATCACTGTCTGACGGTCCGGGGCCATCATTGCGGTCAAATAATGCCGTTTGGCGTCCAGTACAGTTACATTATAGCTCATGTGGGTCGGCACGCGTGCAAGGACTTCACCGGCTTCCTCGGCGGTTGTGCAGGTCTGCAGGACATAGCGCAGGATCAGCGGGACGCCAAATCCGTTCCCCACCACGCGCCGCCCTCCAAAGGTCAATGAGATCGCAAGACCCGCATCGTTCATCCCATCGACCAGCCCCCAAAGCCCGTCAGAGGTGCCCATCACACGGCGTCCCTGCCAACTTGTATGTAAAATCAAACTGTCAAAGGCGGCTGGGTTGTAATCATAGTTGCGCACCATGACCGGTTCCTTGCCGGTCCATATCGCCTGTGAACAACCCGCAAGATAAGGGGGGGGGCAATAGAAACTGAGGAACCGTGCAGCCTGATCGCCGCCCCCTGCCAGGTCGCACAGGGTATCATAAAGCGGCACGATCTCGGGCATATGGGTTTTCAGGGCGCGCCGGCTTTCCAGATAGTTGGCACGCGCGGCGTGCCCCTCTTTAAGCCACCAACGTTGATAGTCTGGCCAATATTCGGCGAAAAGCCCGGCCCATTTCGGGCCGGGCACGTCTTCGCTAAGGGCGCGCCAATGCATCTTTGCTCCTTACAGGATTTTGAACGCCGGATCAGCGAGAACCGGGCCAGCGTTCGCAGCAGGCAGGGGTTTGCCTTCCACGGTTTGCTTGATGCCGTGAATCCACTTTTTCGCGCGCTCGTTCAACTGGAAAGATTTGGTCATCGAGCGTCCCCTTGTCACCAGAATGCCAATGTCGGCACCTTCATAGCGATAGTCACCCGGTTGCAGAATGCGCAGGAAGAAGGCTTCGTTTTCGGATTCAACCGCCCGGCGGTGATAATCGAAACGGTCATAGACCACGCTGCCGTCCTCAAGCATCTTGTAAATGCCGGTTTCGGGCGCGGCCGTGCAGATGTCGACGCTGTCTGTGGTGTGTTTGATCACCATTTGCGACCAACTGTCGATCATGTTGGGATCCGCCCAACGGTCGTTCAACTCGGATGTATCGAGGTCGAATTTGCGTTTGGAGAACTCCAGCAGGTGAAACAGGAACAAGGGCGCATCCGCATGAGCAAAGGCCGCATGGTTGGTCATGGAAGAAGCACCGGTAATCCGCGGGTTGAGTTCACCCAGCCAGATGTCACCTGTTTTCTTGTCAATCAGGAAATCAAGCTCGAAATAGCCACGGTAGCCTTCCTTGCGCAGTTGTTCCCCGAATTTAAACGTCAGTTCCCGCGCCTTCTGGCGGACCTTGGGCGGGAAGGCGGTGGACAGGATCTCGTTGCCACACCAGCCACCCCGATAGGGGGTCAACTCCTTGAAACCGACCAGTTCCGTCATCAGCGGCCCGACAATCGTGCCTTGTTTGGTGGCACAGGCCTCGATCGCGGAACCTCGGCAATCGATCCGCTTCATGATCTTGATTTCGCCTTCGCCGATGATTTCATGTTCGTGGCGACGGAAATCTGCTTCGGATTTGATAAAGAAAGTCGTGTGACCGCTGTCGCCAAAGGCGGATTGCAGTACCAGATCATGACCGATCCCCGCTTTTTCACAGGTTTTTTTCAGGTCTTCATATGATTTCACCTCGGCCAGCACATTGGGCACAGAGGGAACGCCTGCCTTGTTGCCGATACGCACGGTTTCGATTTTGTTGTCCATTGCTGTGCGCAGCTTGGCCTTGGGGAACCAGACATCGGCTCCAAGTTCCTTGGAAAGTCGTTCGGTTTCTTCGTCAAACATGAGGAAGACAAACTTCGGCTTGCCACCGCGCCGCTTGATAAAGTCGATGACTTCCTTGTGTTGCAACAGATAGTTGTTGATGTCTTCGATGGACTGGAATTCCGCATGGGGCTGTTCGGAGGGACAGAACACGTTCGGATGCTTGCCATCGTAACAATCGATATAGCAGATATATTTGAAGTTTTTCACCCACTCATCAAGGCCCAGCAGGTTGAAGTTGGTTGCCGAAATGAAATAGATAGGATCCTCGTTCCGGTGAAAGAACCGGCGGATTTCCGAGATATTCTTAAGAACTGTTGTCATGATCTTTTCCTTTTCTTATTCGGCGGCAGGTTTGAGTTTCTTGGCACCGGGCAGGGCGGCCAGAGCTTCGGGCGTAAAAACCCGCAAGCCGAGATCGGCGCGGTATCCGTGGATTTCATTCACATCCAGAGCCCGCATAAAAGCGAGGATTTCCTGACTGATCACCTGTCCGGGGACAAGAATTGGAAAGCCGGGCGGGTAGGGGATGATGAAACTGGCCGAGACCACTTCCTTGCCCGCGTTCAAGGCCTCTTGCAGTGACCCATCCAGTTCCAGATAGTCGCAGTTCGCTTCGGTATAGCTGAGGTAATAGGCCGTGCGAATGTCACCTTCGGGGGTGATGTCATCCGGTCTGAAGGCATCATGGAAACGGCTGAAATCCGGAAGCGGTGGATAGTTCTCCGTCAGGTTTTTCACCCGTCTATCAAAGGACAACCGCTCCATCTTGGAGGCATCATCAAGCAATTCGTCCAGCTCATTGGCGATTTCCACCAGAACCTCGATCAGATAGGCGACGGAGGATCGCGTGGTACCAATGTTGGTCATGAACAGCACAGTGTTGCGCGATGTCTTGTTGATCTGGATGCCGTATTTATCCATCAGCACAGAGTTCTTGAAGGTGTCACCATCCCATCCCGTGCCGCCCACGGCCAGCGTGACACGGGTGGCGTCCAGAACAAAATCGTCCTGCTCCCAGCAATCCCACATGTCTGTCCATCCCTGGTCATTGTCGAAATAGCTCGACACGCCGCTTTGGCGGTGGTGTTCGGGGATCATGTCTCCGGCGGTCAAAACCTTGAAGTATTTTTGCAACATCGGATGGCTGCTGACCGCCTTGCGTAGCGACATTGCCGCTTCGATCTGGCGCTGCACAAATTCAAAGCCCTCCAGTTCGACCTGACGCCGGCCAACGTCCAAAGAGGCGATGATCTGATAATTGGGCGAGGTCGACGTGTGGGTCATATAGGCTTCGTGGAACGATTGTTCGACTTCGCCCTTAAAATCCTGATCGTTCACATGGATCATCGAACCCTGTCGCAGTGAGGTTAATGTCTTGTGGGTTGATTGCGTTGCATAGACCCTGACGCGGGCGTTGGGCGGCGGAACCAGGCGTGTCTCAAGCAAGACCTCATCCGAAGCATCTTCCAGCTCGGTTTGTTGCAGTTCGTATTCCCGTTTATGTTCGTCCGTACGCAGGCGCTTGCGCAGGTTGTTGGCGGTGCGCATGCCCGTGCGTTGACGGTAGGTCGGGCTGAAACGGGCAAAGGCGAACCAGGCCTCGTCCCAAAGGAAGACAAGGTCAGGTTTGATGGCAAGGCATTCTTCCATCACGCGTTGAACATTATAAACCAACCCATCGAATGTGCAGTTCGTCAGCAGCAGCATCCGCACGCGATCCAGCTTTCCGGCGGCTTTCAATGCCAGCAGTTGATGTTTGATTTCCCTAAGCGGAACAGCACCATACATTGAGTATTCGTTCAACGGATAGCTGTCGAGATAAACAACCTCCGCGCCTGCCAACACCATGCCGTAATGGTGTGATTTATGGCAATCGCGGTCCACCAGCACGATGTCCCCAGGGCGCACCAGGGCCTGCACCACAATTTTGTTGCAGGTTGAGGTGCCGTTGGTGGCAAAGAAGGTCTGTTTCGACCCGAAGGCCCGGCTGGCGAGCTCCTGTGCTTCCTTGATCGGGCCGTGAGGTTCCAGCAAGCTATCCAGCCCGCCAGAGGTGGCGGAAGTCTCGGCCAGAAAGATATTCGGCCCGTAGAATGCACCCATGTCTTGAATCCAATGGGAACGGGTGATCGATTTGCCGCGGCTGATCGGCATCGCGTGAAAGACACCCGTAGGCTGTTTGGAATATTCAACCAGTGCGGTAAAGAACGGCGTCTTGTTGCGTGCCGCCACCCCGCGCAGAATGTTGAGGTGCAATTCCATAAAGTCTTCCTGATTATAGAAAACCCGCCGGCAAATCCCCAGATCAAGTCCTGCGATGTCCTCGACCGACCGTTCGGTGACCAGATATGCGTCCAGTTCGGGGCGGACGCGGTCAATCAGGCGGCATAATTCGGGACCGTAATCTTCGGGCTGCATGCCTTCGATGTCGTCGGTATGGCTGGCGTTGTGGATGTATTTCGCCAGAATTTCGTTGTCATTGCTGGACTTGAGCACAAGGCCAGGGCGCACCACGATGGCCTGGATGTTGTGATTGAACAATACGGCAATCAGCGCATCTTCAAGGCTGGGCACCACAACCGCTTCGTAATGAAAAGGATCTTCGGGGCGGCGCATGCGCGTGACGTTGCTTTTCAACCAGCGTTCTTGCTGATCGCTGACATTGTCTACGATCAACACCTCGAAGTAGGGGCGTGCCATCGCACGTGCTTCGGGTGACAGCATCGCCTCATCGTTGTGTTCTTCGTCATCGGTACTGTCACGGTCCAATGGAATCGAACGCCGCCGGTAGGCTCCGGTTGTCAGGGCACGTTTGACCCTGTTTGTGGTAAAGGACAAATCGTCATAATTGCCGTGTTCGAACTGGCGACGCATGTGGTCAAAGGCGGCCATTCCGGGAAATGCCCAGTATGGCTCGATCAAAGCCAGAGAGTCGAAAAGATCTGTGACGTGCTTTTTGAGCGCCGTTGATTTTCTTGTCCCGTTGTCGCGGCAAAGAGTGGTCACGGACTCGCGTAACGCGCTCCATCTGTCGGCACGCAGTTGTGTTGCGGAATAATAGTCGCTGACGGAATCCATCGGTCGTACTCCCTTTGAGGGCTCACTCAACGTATGTCCGCAACCTGATGCCGTTAACGTATTGAGTTAGCCGCTTCTTATTTTGCCCTGTACGGAAGAAATTCCGTAGCCGAGCTTTGGTTCCGGATCAAAACTGTCACGCCCCGTTTCCAGGCCTGCGCGTGATCCTTGTTGTGGCACTTCCAGTGGACCGAGCGTGCTGAGATAGGCATCCACGCCACTGGTACGATCATAGACCGAAAAGTCGGTAGACCTGTCACGGAAGGATTTGAGAACCTGTCCAAGACCCTTCATCCCGGTTTCGCGTTGCCGACGTACCATCGACAGGTCGATCTCGATCGGGAACATATCCTCCTGGCCTTGCGACTGGTGCAGGACCAGCGAGGTCGGGTCGACGATGCAGGACCGGCCGACACCGCCGGCGCCCAGACCGTTGACATCAACAACATAGCACTGGAATTGCGCCGCTGTGGCGCGGGCAATAGCCAGTTCCGCATCACGGTCGGTAGTGCCGGTCAACACCGGATGCAGCAGAACCTCGACACCTTGGCTGGTCAACTGACGAGTGGTTTCAGGGAACCACATATCATAACAGATCGACAGGCCAAAGCGGCCCACGTCCGGCACATCAAAAACACAGAAATCTGTTCCCTTGGCCACACCCGCTTCGTAAGGAAGGAAGGGAAACATCTTGGAATAGCGACGGATGACCTCCCCGTCAGGGTTGATCACCAGTGAAGTATTGTAGACCAATCCGTCATCAGGGTTGGTCAGAAACATTGAGCCGGGGATGAGCCAGATCTTGTGGCGTCGCGCTGCCTCGCAAAAACTGTCGATGATGTCATTTTCCGGCGGCAGTTTATGTTCCTCCAGAGGGCCAAAAGGGGCCAGTTCACTGAACAAAACCATCTGGGTCCAGGGGAAACGCATCATCAGCACGTCAAGACGCTGCAACATGCCCTCAACATTAGGGTGAAGCGCGTTCACGTACATCTGCACGCCGGCGATCGCGAAAGGGGTCATAATAAAAAAACTCCGAAAAGGCAGAGGCGTCCCGTCAGGTCCGTCAAAATCTCTGCGTCCGGCACCTCTTAGGCCCTAACAACCAGAACGGAAATAGGTGATCTGCGCACAATTCTGTCAGCATTCGATCCGATCAGAAACTCGCGTACACGATCAGGTTTGGGTGATGCCATCACAACCAGATCACAGCCTATCTCTTCAATCGTTTTCAACACTTTACGATGAATCTTGCCAAAAGCGAGGTGTTGCTTGACGTCGACATCCTCCGGCACATTTTCGCTGACAAGTTTGTCCAGTGCCTTGCTCGCCGCGGCAACAGCCCGCGCTTCGAAGTCTTCGGGAAAGAACCCTTCGACCAGCGGCGTACCCATGTCAGGGACCACCGACATGATGTGGAGTTTGGTTTTGGATGCCCGCGACAATTCTACCGCCTGCGGCAATGCCTTTTCCCAGGAAGAAGAGTGGTTCAGGTCTACAGTCAGCAATACACAATTGAACATGCTATGTCCTTTCTATGCCTCGTTCGGCGTGCGCTCTGCGCGGCCATTGCGCCCGCGCTGCAGGAATACGACAAAGGCCAGCAGCAGCAAGGCAGGTAAGAACATCAGATATTTGCTGGGCTGTCCGACAGGGCGCAGCACACGCACAACTTCTTGATCCCAATCCAGTCCCGCAGTTTCCGCAGGGCTGCCGAAGGCGACGTCGTCGATGATCAGTTTGTCACCATCCTGTCGCAGCATGATGCCGGCGGCCTCCAGGCGGTCCTCACCTGTTTCGCCCTCTTTGATATTCAACAGAGCGACGAACTCGATCGGATCCCCCAGATCATTCAGGCCTTTCACGCGCAGACGCAGGTCTTCGCCAACCGGTGTCGCCATGGCTGCTGCCGCCAGTTCGGTCGGGGCTTCCTCGGCATAGGGCGGTGACACCATGTCCATCCAGAATCCCGGACGAAACAGGGTAAAGGCGATCAATAGCAGCGCGATGGTTTCATAAAACCGGTTTTTGGCCAGGAACCAGCCCTGGGTCGCTGCCGCGAACAACAACATCGCAAAGGTCGCGACAATGAAGACGAACAGACCTTGTGCCCATGTCACACCGATCAACAGCAGTTCGGTGTTGAAAATGAACAGGAAGGGCAGGGCGGCGGTACGCAAGCTGTAGAAGAAGGCAACAACACCTGTCTTGATCGGGTCCCCGCCCGAGACAGCGGCCGCGGCAAAGCTGGCAAGGCCCACAGGGGGCGTCACATCAGCCATAATGCCAAAGTAAAAGACAAAGAGGTGGACAGCGATCAGCGGTACGATCAGGCCGTTTTGCTGACCCAGGGTCACAATGACCGGGGCGAGCAGGGCCGAAACAACGATATAGTTCGCTGTGGTTGGCAGCCCCATGCCCAGGATCAGGGACAAAACAGCCGTGAGCAGCAGAATGGCCAGGATGTTGCCACCGGAAAGGACCTCGACCACATCGGCCAGGGCGGAACCCACACCTGTCTGGCTGACTGCACCAACGATGATACCTGCCGTCGCCGTGGCGATGCCGATGCCAATCATGTTGCGTGCGCCGGTTTCCAGACCGTCGATCAGGTCACGACCCCCTTGGGCAAAGGCGCGGCCCAAGGCATTGTCGCCACGCATGATTGCAGTCAGGGGGCGCTGGGTCACCAGAATGAACACCATATAGGCGGTCGCCCAGAAAGCTGAGAGACCAGGCGACAGGCGGTCCACCATCAATGCCCAGACAAGAACGACAACTGGCAGGACAAAGTGCAATCCTGAACGGATCGTCGGTCCCGGCAGCGGCAGTGCCGTCACCGGGGCGTTTGGATCGTCCAATTCAAGCGGCTCTTCGCGTGACGAGATATAGAGCAGACCGATGTAGACTACGGACAGGAAGGCGAAAATGATGTATCCAGCCGTCGCCGGGAAGGCAGGACGGATCCAGCCCATGCCGTAATAGACAGCAAAGGAAATCGCGCAAATCGCCGCGATGGTAAAGGCAATGCCGATCAAACGTTGCACAATCGGTTTGGGTGTATAGGCGCGGGGCAGCCCTTCCATACCGGCTTTCAGCGCTTCGAGGTGCACGATGTAGACCAGCGCGATATAGGAAATAACAGCAGGCAAGAACGCGTGTTTGACCACGTCAAAATAGGGAATGCCGACATATTCGACCATCAGAAAGGCCGCTGCCCCCATGACGGGCGGCATGATCTGGCCGTTCACGGAGGAGGCCACTTCAACGGCTCCAGCTTTTTCCGAGCTGAATCCGACTTTTTTCATCAATGGAATGGTGAAGGTACCCGTTGTCACCACATTGGCGATGGAAGAGCCAGAGATCAGGCCGGTCATGGCCGAAGACACAACAGCCGCTTTTGCCGGGCCGCCCTTCATATGGCCCATCAGGCTGAAGGCAACCTGGATAAAGTAGTTGCCCGCGCCGGCACGGTCCAGCAATGACCCGAAGAGCACAAAGAGGAAGACGAAAGAGGTCGAAACACCAAGTGCGATACCGAACACACCTTCGGTCGTGATCCACTGGTGGTTTACAATTTCAGATAGGGAATTGCCCTTGTGCGCGATGATACTGGGCATGTTCGGACCCAGCACCGTGTAAACAAGGAAGACCGAAGCCACGATCATCAGCGCAGGCCCAAGCGCGCGGCGCGTCGCCTCCAGCAACAACATGATCCCGATGACGGAAATGACGAAATCCTGCATGATCGGTGCTCCGACCCGCCCGGAAATATCGCGGTAATAAACAAAAAGATAGAGTGCAGCGATCGCACCGACGACCGCGAGGGCCCATTCCCAAACCGGCACGCGGTCTTTGGGAGAACCCAGAATGATAGCTGCAACCAGAACAATGGCGACGATGGGTATCCACCAGGTTGCCGTGTTGTCTTTTGCACCGGTCATGAACAGATAGGCCAGCACAAGGGGTACGACGATGCCCAACCCCAGTTGGAATTTCGTGCGTGCCGCAGGGAAGGCGGCAAAGGCAAGGAAAATGGCAAAGGCGAGATGGATCGAGCGGCTTTCGGTGTCATTGAACACGCCCCAGCCGACCATGAACGGAATGGGGGAGGCGATCCAGAGTTGGAACAGAGACCAGGCCAGTGCAACCGTGGTGATGAAAACGCCAACCGTTCCGGTCGAGCCGCGCCCGCCCGTATCCGAGGAGGCAACCAGCGCATCGAGTTCTTCCTGGCTCAGCCCGCCACGACCCGCAGCGGCATTTTCGACAGCGGCAGCTTGCTGTTGGTTTGGATTATCTGACATGTTTTCCCCCCTTAGCGGCCCGTTTTCAGGCACGTCGTGCTTTTTCAGCCCTTTCATGGACCGTGCCCGGTGCGGCAAAACGAATTCTGCCGCACCGGATTTCGTATTGGAGCGCTGCGCTTACATCCAGCCGCGCTCTTTGTAGTACTTCTCGGCACCCGGATGCAGTGGTGCGGAAAGACCGGCCTTGATCATTTCTTCTTCTTTCAGGTTCTCGAATGCAGGGTGCAGACGCTTGAACCGGTCGAAGTTATCAAAAACAGCTTTCACCACCTGATAGACCACATCATCACTGACGTCGGCCGAGGTCACGAATGTGGCCTTAACACCAAATGTATTGATGTCTTCGGGTGACCCTTCGTACATGCCACCAGGAACGGTTGCGGCAGCATAGTAAGGGTTATCGGCAATCAGCTTGTCGATTTCGGGACCGGTCACAGGCACCAAGACCGCATCAACCGTTGATACCGCTTCCTGGATGGAACCGTTTGGATGGCCCACGGTATAGATGATCGCATCAACCTTGTTGTCACCCAGGGCTGCGGCCTGTTCGGCGGGCTTCAGTTCCGATGCCAGCGCAAAGTCGGACAGAGACCAACCGAGTGCGTCCATCACAACCTGCATGGTGGCGTGCTGACCGGAACCCGGATTGCCGATGTTCACGCGCTTGCCCTTCAGGTCGGCAAAGCTTTTGATGCCGGCGTCCGCCCGTGCGATAACGGTGAAAGGTTCACCATGTACTGAAAAGACCGCACGCTCCTTGTCGAACTTGTCTCCTTCGAACTTTGAGGTGCCGTTGTAGGCGTGGAACTGCCAGTCCGACTGCGCCACGCCCATATCCATGTCACCGGCTTTGATCGCGTTGATGTTTGCGATGGAACCGCCCGTGGAAGGGGCCGTGCATTTGAGGTTGTGATCGGCAGTACCGCGGTTCACCAGACGGCAGATTGACTGGCCTACAACGAAATAAACGCCGGTCTGGCCTCCAGTGCCGATGGTGATGAACTGCTCTTGTGCGCTGGCGGCCGATCCGGCCATCATAGCGCCTGCAAAAGCAAGATGTCTTAGAAATTTCATAACTTTCTCCCTGTTAACGTCATTCGTAGCGGCCTTCCCTTTTGGGGATCGCTTTGCATTTGTGGTGTCCGCGGGCGCATACCCTTACCACATGCGCAGATCCCGATCCTTGGCAAACCTGAGCCAGTGATTCAGGAAGGGGTGATATCGATGAAGACTGACGAGTCAGTTCCCGGCTTGCAACTAATTTTATGGGATTTCTCTGGAATCGTTTATTATTTTAATCAACTCGGGCGTTAGTAGCTAGAAAATGCGCGTTTTGGCCTTTGCTTGATTGACCCGCGCCGCGCCGCGGTCGGAAAGAATCAGAGAGGTGCGGCCAAATACCCCGCCAATCCAGTCCTGGCGCGAACCTGGATCAGCCGTATTCAGCTAAAACAGCGGCTACAAAAAAGGGCAGACCGCAATGGTCTGCCCCCTGGTGTCATTCATTTCTTTTGATCAGGCTTGCTGTTCGGCAACCGCTGCAGTCAGAGCCGCTTCGAAAATTTCCAGCCCTTCTTCGATGATGGCGTCCGATGCAGTGAGCGGCACCATGATCCGCACTGCATTGCCGTGCATGCCGCAGGACAAAAGGATCAAACCGCGTGACAGCGCATGGGCAATCACGGATTTTGTCAGCGCTGCATCCGGTGTGGCGGTATCAAAGTCGGTTACAAACTCAACCGCGAGCATTGCGCCAAGACCGCGAATGTCCCACATGCGGAAAGGTGCAACCCGTGCACCGATCTCGGCAAAGCGGGCGCGGAAGGTTTCGCCCATCGCGGTCGAACGGGCCAGCAGCCCTTCTTCTTCAATCGCTTCGATGGCTGCCAAAGCTGCGGCGCAAGCGACGGGGTTGCCGCCATATGTACCGCCCAGACCACCGGGGATCAAGGCGTCCATCACCTCTGCTCGTCCAATCACACCTGCAATCGGATAGCCACCTGCCATGGATTTCGCGACGGTGATCAGATCCGGGACAACGCCAGAGTGTTCAACAGCGAACCATGTGCCGGTACGGCCGAAGCCTGCCTGAATTTCATCTGCGATCAACAGGATACCATGTGTATCACAGATCTCGCGCAGGGCTTGCATCATTTCGAATGGTACAGGTGTATAACCACCTTCACCCAGAACAGGCTCGATGATGATACAGGCGACACGCTCTGGCTGGGCATCTGTCAGGAACAGGTTCTGCAGGCCGGTCAATGCGTCCTGCACGGTGATCCCGTCACGGGCGTTCGGGAAGGGCGCGCGGAAAATATCGGAGGGGAATGGGCCGATGTCCTTTTTGTAAGGGGACACTTTGCCAGTCATGCCAAGCGTCATCAATGTGCGGCCGTGATAGGCACCGGAAAAGGCAATCACACCGGTACGACCGGTCGCGGCACGTGCGATCTTGACCGCGTTTTCCACAGCTTCGGCACCTGTCGTGACAAGCAGGGTTTTCTTGGCATGTTCACCGGGTGCCAATGCGTTCAGCTTTTCAGCAAGCGCAACATAGGGTTCGTATGGCACAACCTGAAAGCTGGTGTGCGTATACAAATCTTCCTGTGCCTTGGCGGCTGCAATTACCTTTGGGTGACGGTGGCCGGTGTTCAAAACGGCAATGCCGCCGGCAAAATCAACATACCGCTTGCCTTCGACATCCCAAAGCTCGGCATTCTCGGCGCGTTGCGCAAACACCGGTGCGGCAGAGGCAACACCCCGCGGCACCGCAGCTTCGCGGCGCGCAACCAGTTCGGCATTTGACTTGGTTGCTGTCCCTACATCGGGGACCACTGAAATGTTTGGCTTGGTCTTGGTTGCGCTTTTGCGCGATTTCTTTTTAACAGTGTTCGACATATCAAGGCTCCTTCAAGAGGCTGAACACAATACCCCCCAAGGGATGATCCCGCGTGGCGTGGTGTTTAAAATTCTCATAATGCGTTTATTATAGCTGTCAATACGCAAAAAGCACGCGTTCTATCGACGGGTCCGTCCCGAAAAACTTTTGGCAGGTTCGCATTTGGAAAACTGTTTGGAAGCCGGTTCAGATGCAGTATGGACCCATACAGAACTAACGAGCTGAGACCGCAAAGGAATTTGTCTTGAACATTGGCAAAAGGTTGCAAGAACTTCGGAAACTGCATGGTTTGTCGCAACGAGAACTCGCCGCCCGGGCGGGTTTGACGAACGGCACGATTTCGCTGATCGAACAAAACAAAACCAGTCCATCTGTCGCATCCCTCAAGAGTTTGCTGGATGCCATCCCGATGAGCATCGCGGAATTCTTTGCGATTATCGAGGAAGAAGAGCGCGCAACCTACTTTTACGGAGTCGATGAATTCATCGAGATCGCGCCACAATCCGGTGGTTCTGCCGTTTCCTTGCGCCAGTTGGGCGATGCCAGCACCCATGCACTGCAAATCCTGGATGAAACCTACCCGGCCGGGGCAGATACGGGGCCTGAATTGCTGACCCATGCTGGCGAGGAAGCAGGCATTGTAACAACCGGAGAGATCGAGATTACTGTCGCGGATCAGGTCAAGGTGCTGAGGGAGGGCGAGGGGTATCTGTTTGACAGCCGCCTGCCGCACCGTTTTCGCAACATCAGCGATACGACCTGCCGGATTATCAGTGCTTGCACGCCGCCAACGTTCTAGCCCGGTGTGCCCCGCTGCGTCATATCTTCCTTTTTCAGCGGCAGTGCTGTCATTCCACGGCCTGTAGGATAAGTCTGTCGCAAGTTGGGGGGAAGCGATGTTGCTTGAGTTTGATAGGGTGGAAAAGTCCTTTGCCGACAACGAAGGGCCGGTGCGTGTATTGCAGGGGGTCAGCTTTGATCTGGCACCAGGGCAGACGCTGGCGTTGACCGGTGAATCCGGCAGCGGCAAAAGCACGTTACTGCATATCGCAGCAGGGTTGGAGAGTGCTGATGGTGGGGCCGTCAGGATCGCGGGCCGTGACCTCCTACAGATGGGTGACGCAGAACGCGCCGCCCTGAGATTGTCCCAGATCGCCTTGGTCTTTCAACAATTCAACCTGATCCCGTCGCTGACAGTCGGTGCCAATATCGCTTTTCAGGCACGGCTTGCCCGTTGCGCGGATGCGGCATACATTGACCATATCGCGGCTGCCTTGGGCCTGACCGCCTGTTTGCACAAATATCCTGAAACCCTTTCCGGCGGGCAGCAGCAACGGGTCGCGATTGCCCGCGCCCTTGCGGCAAAGCCCAATCTGTTGCTTGCGGATGAGCCAACCGGCAATCTGGACGAAGGAACTGCGCATGAGGTTCTGGAACAGATGTTGAAACTGGTCGCACAAACTGGTGCAGCCGTGATGATCGTGACCCATTCGCCCGTTGTTGCAGCGCGTATGGATCGCAACCTGCATCTGCGCGGTGGTCAGCTGGTATGATGGGCGTCTGTCTGACTGCGCTGCTGTCGCATTGGTGGCGCAATCCGATTCAGCTTTTTGCCTATCTCGCCGGCTTGGCGCTGGCCACTGCACTCTGGTCCGGGGTTCAGGCAATCAACGCAGAGGCACGGGCAAGTTACGATGCCGCTGCGGGACTGCTGGATGACGGGCAGTTTGACCAATTGTTGCCCCGTCAGGGAACCAGTATTCCGCAAGAAGTCTACATCGCGCTCAGGCGTGCGGGGTGGGTAGTCTCCCCGGTGATCGAAGGTCGATTGGGCAAGCTACGCCTCCTGGGGATCGATCCTGTGACGGCACCGCGCGGGCTTGGACCCGGCGGTCCTGCCCGACTCTTGTCCCTGGAGGCCGGAGCGGGGGACAGGCTTTTCATGGCGCAAAGTACGGCACAGGGGGTTGATGTCGATGTTGCAGTGACGATTGACGCGGGCATTGCTCCGGGGATGGCGATTGCCGATATCGGAGTCACGCAGCGTCTGCTGAAACGCAATGACCTGTCGCGTCTGATCATCCTGCCGCAACAACCGCTCGGCCGGGTCGAGCTTGCACAAATCGCTCCGGAGCTGCGGCTGCAACCTGCGCAACAAACCGCCGACATCGGACAATTGACCGATAGTTTCCATCTCAACCTCTCGGCCTTTGGTCTGCTGAGTTTCGCAGTGGGGCTGTTCATCGTGCACAGCACCATCGGTCTGGCCTTCGAACAGCGACGCGGCATGATCCGAACCCTGCGGTCCCTGGGCGTGCCCCTGCGGGGCCTGATCACCTTGATCGCGGTCGAGATGATGCTGCTGGCGGCTGTCGGTGCGGTTGCAGGTGTTGTCGCGGGATATTTGATCGCGGGCCTGTTGCTGCCTGATGTCGCGGCCACTCTGCGCGGGCTTTATGGCGCGGACATAGCCGGGACGATCCAACTGCGCAGGTCATGGTGGTTGTCCGGTCTTCTGATTGCCCTGCTGGGCACGGCTGTAGCGCTGACCGGGCGTCTCTGGCAGATCGCTCATATGCCGCTTCTGGCCAGTGTCAGGCCGCGTGCCTGGGTCATGGCAACAGACGCCCGTTTCCGCCTGCAAAGCCGGGGGGCGGTCATATTGCTGGCGGGCGCGCTGGTTCTGGCCCTGCTCGGGCAGGGGTTGGTTGGCGGATTTGCCTTGCTGGGGTGCCTCTTGATCGGGGCGGCATTGATATTGCCGAAGCTGGCAGCGGTGGTGATAACGATGTTCGAAAGGAACGCCCGCAGTCCGTTATGGCAATGGTTCTGGGCGGATACGAAACAGCAGTTGCCCGGTCTTAGTCTTGCCCTGATGGCGTTGTTGCTTGCGGTTTCTGCGAACATCGGCGTGTCAACCATGGTGTCGAGTTTCCGACTGACCTTTGTCGGGTTTCTGGATCAACGTCTTGCCCCAGAGTTGTTTGTGCAGGTTGAAACCGCTGCCCAAAGTGCAGAGGTGCAGGCGTTTCTGGACAAAAACGCAACCGAGGTACTGCCCCTGTTGAAAACCAGGGCACGGACCGTCGGACCACCAACCGAGCTTTATGGCGTGCAGGTCGGGCCGACCTATCGCGAGAACTGGGTCTTTCTTGATGCAGGAAGGGCGCCCTGGGATACCGTTGCGGCCGGTCTGGGGGCAGTGGTGAATGAGCAATTCGCACGTCGCGCAGGTCTCTGGGTCGGAGACAGGGTGGCAATTGACGGCGACACAACCCTGCCCATTGCCGCAGTTGTAGGTGACTATGGCAACCCGAGCGGTCAAATCGTCGTTTCGGCGCAACTGCTGCAGACCTTTCATCCGGGCGTGATCCCGATGCAATTCGGAGTCCGCACTCAGAACACCCTAGCCTTGAGGCAATCCCTGCAAGACACTCTTGGCATTCCTGCGAATGCAATCGTCAATCAGGCCGCAATCAAGGCCCTGTCGATGCAGGTGTTTGAACGGACCTTTACTGTCACCGCAGCGCTGAATGCCCTGACCCTGCTGGTCGCCGGTTTCGCCATTCTCATGAGCCTGCTGACGCTGGCCGATCTGCGGGTGCCACAGCTTGCTCCCGTTTGGGCATTGGGCATCACGCGGCGCTACCTCGGCAGGCTGGAAGTCTTGCGCGCCCTTGCACTTGCCGCAGTGGTTTTTGTCTGCGCCGTGCCCTTGGGGTTGGCACTGGCCTGGGTTTTGCTCAGCATCATCAATGTCGAGGCCTTTGGCTGGCGATTGCCCATGTACCTGTTCCCGGCAGAATATTTGCGTCTGGGGGTCTATTCCCTTGGCGCTGCACTGCTGGCAGCGCTCTGGCCTGCCTTGCGGTTGATGCGCACGCCTCCCTCTGCATTGCTCAAGGTCTTTGCAAATGAACGCTAAACTTGTCTTGTTTCTGCTCGTGTTTCCGGTGACGCTTTGGGCGCAGGGGTTCTCGGGTCTTGGCGCGCAGGTCGACGGATTTGCGACGCCAGCGCCAAATCCCGTGTTCGATTTTCCCGAAGATCATGGCCCGCACCCTGATTTCCGCATCGAGTGGTGGTATGTGACTGCGAATCTGCAAGGGGCAGATGGACAAGACTATGGTCTGCAATGGACCTTGTTTCGTACAGCCCTTGCCCCAGGAGAAGCGGCGGGCTGGCGTTCTCCCCAGGTGTGGTTTGCCCATGCTGCTGTTACCACACCCAAGGCACATTTTGCCAGCGAACGCTTTGCCCGCGGTGGCATCGGGCAGGCGGGGGTCGAAGCTGCGCCCTTTCATGCCTGGATTGATGAATGGGCCCTTTCAGGTGCTGATTTCGACCGGCTGGACCTCAAGGCGCGGGGGGCTGACTTTGGTTTTGACATGACGCTTGATGCCCTCGGGCCGTTGGTATTTCACGGTGCCGACGGGTATTCGGTAAAATCGAGGGAGGGGCAGGCGAGCTATTATTATTCGCAGCCGTTCTTCGACATCGAAGGCAAGTTGATCCTGCCCGAAGGCACAGTTCCTGTTTCCGGCAAGGCCTGGCTGGACCGCGAATGGTCCTCGCAACCGTTGTCGGAAAATCAGACCGGATGGGATTGGTTTTCCCTTTCGTTTGATGATGGGGCCAAACTGATGGGTTTTTTGTTGCGCCAGAACGACGGTACGACCTTCAGCGCCTCGACCTGGATTACGTCCGAAGGCGAGGCCGTCACCCTGCCTGCCGATGCATTTCGTGCCGTCGCGCTGGAAAAACACCGCATCGCGGGCCGCGAGATCCCGACAAGTTGGCAAGTCACCTTGCCAGAGCGCGGCATCAATGTAACCGTTGCGGCGCTCAACCCAAATTCATGGATGGACCTCTCGATCCCGTACTGGGAGGGACCGGTCCGCATTTCCGGCAGCCATGCCGGCAAAGGCTACCTGGAAATGACGGGCTATGAATGACCCAAGTCATCGGAGGGCGATCCGATCGTCTGTGCAACTTGTTGGTGCCTCGGCTGCCGGAAGTGATGGCGCGTTAATCGCGTGGAAAGAGGTGCCAGCCTAGAAACGGCCAAAGGCTTCATAATGAGCCTCAGCAGTGTCAAGGAACCGCATCATGTCTGACAGCAACACTGGTGAAACCGGACGCCTGAGCCGTGTCCAGTTGATTCACAGTCTGTTTTTCAAATGCACCTTTATGGTGGCGATTTGTGTCCTGATGGTGGTTGCAGTGATCGAACTGCGCAATGGCCAGGACGTCAAGACCAGAACAATCAGGGCGATCGGCCACCGTGCGCAGGACGTGACAGACCTGTTGGCGATGCAAATGGGCGGCGCGATCAAGTTCGGGAATGTCGATGCGGTGACGCAACTTGTCGACGGGGTGATGGAAAACTCCGGTCAGGATCTGCTGGGGGTCATGGTCTTTGATGCCAATGAAACTGTGCTGTTTCGCACCGGCCACGGGATGTTCGAACCGGTTGCCGGGAAACTGACCGACCTGGCGCAGGAAAATATGGCCGCTCAATCTGGCATGGTTTCTGGCGATGGCCTGCGTATTGTTGCGCCCAGCCATTTCGGGTCTGAAAACCAACCGGTAGGAGGTGTGGTGACCCTCTGGACATCCGAGCCGGCACTTGCCGCGCTTGCCCGAGAAAGATGGAAAACGACCGGTATCGCCTTTGTTGTCTTTCTGGTGGCCCTGCTGGGTGCAGGATGGTTTTTGCGTTCGCGTTTGTCCCGGCCGCTGCGGCTTTTGGGAAAGGCGATGACCCTGGTTACCCTGGGTAATTATGCGGCCAGCGTGCCCTATGCCGCACGCCGGGATGAAATCGGCTTGATGGCCGGGCGCCTGGACCAACTGCGCAACACATTGGCCGAAGCCCGTGCGCAGCAATCGGAAAACATGTTCAAAAGCGCCGCTTTTGAAGCCTCGGCATCGGCGATGATGATGGTTGATGAATCCTTCAAGGTGCGTTTCGTGAACCCCAGATGCATCGAGTTGATCGAGCGCCTACAACCGGACATCGGCAGCTTCTGGCCCGATGTGACCTCTGACGCTCTGATCGGTCAGAGCGTCAAGCGCTTCAGCCTTCTCAACGAATCCCTGCTTGGGACCGTCGCGCGTGGGGAGGTGACATCGGGTGTGAACACTACGCTGAATCTACGTGTCGGGTCCCGCATTTTACGCCTGACGACAAGTCCGGTTTGCGGCGCTGACGGGCAGCAGGCGGGGTGTGTCGTTGAATGGATGGATCGTACGCAGGCTGCCCAGGACGCGGCATTGGTTGCCGCCATCAATGCGGCACAGGCGCGCGTCAGCTTTAGCAATGCGGGCAAGGTTACAGATGCGAACGAGAACTTTCTTTCGATGATCAATGGCAAATTGGAGGATACGTCGGTCTGCTCCCTGGCGCGGATGTTTGCCAACAACATCCCCGATGATTCCAGCGGCCTCGAATTCTCCCGCCGGGTGTTCAACGAAGAGATCCAGCCGGGCCGGTTCAAGGCGTTCAGTGTGCTTGCCGATACCACCTTTATCGTCGAGGGGTGTTTTGCCGTCGGCAAGGACGAGGAGGGCAACATTGAATATGTCAGCTTTATCGGATCGGATGTCACCGAACAGGATAAAGCGATCAAAAGCGCCGAGGCCGACCGCCAGCGTGTCGCCAAAGAACAAAACACAGTGGTCGAACTATTGGGAATAAGCCTGAGAAAGCTGGCAGACGGAGATCTGGAATGCGATATCGCAGAGGAGGTTCCCGAGGCCTATACAAAGCTGCGTGATGATTTCAACGCCACCGTTCTGTCGCTGCGCGATGCGATCTCTGCGGTGATGCATAATTCGGATTCGATCCGAAATGAAACGAATGAGATCACCGCAGCAGCAGATGACCTGTCGCGCCGCACCGAAAAGCAGGCCGCCACCCTGGAAGAAACCGCAGCGGCGCTTGATGAATTGACCGTGTCGGTCCATTCAGCCGCGGAGGGTGCCGATGAAGCCAGCAAGATGTCAGCAGACGCACAGCGCAATGCCGAACAAGGTGGAGAAATCGCCCTGAGAGCTGTGGCAGCCATGGATGGCATCAAAAATTCCTCGCAGGAGATTTCCAAAATCACCACGGTGATCGACGATATCGCTTTTCAGACGAATCTGCTGGCCTTGAACGCAGGAGTCGAAGCCGCACGGGCAGGCGAGGCAGGGCGGGGATTTGCGGTGGTTGCAACCGAAGTGCGCGCCTTGGCGCAGCGATCGTCGGAGGCAGCGCGCGAGATCAATGAACTGATCAGCGCAAGCGGCGAGCAGGTTCAGCAGGGTGTCGATCTGGTTGACCGTACCGGCAAGGCGCTGGCCTCCATCGTTGTCTCGGTTTCGGAAATTTCCAACCGGGTGTCCAACATTGCGGTTTCAGCACGCGAACAATCCAACGGGCTGGCTGAAATCAACACCGCTGTGAATGAACTGGATCATGTCACGCAGCAAAACGCGGCGATGTTCGAAGAAACGACAGCGGCAAGCCACGCTTTGACCGCCGAAGCTGACGCGCTGGTGAATGCGGTCTCCCGCTTCAAGATGAAGGCCACGCAACTGGGGGCTGCGCGCAGAGATTCAAACATGATGCCCCAATTGCGTGAGACAAGTGTGAATGGCAATCTGGCTCTGGATCGTCATGCGCAGATTGCTGTCGAAGGCTGGGAGGAATTCTAGCCTTTTGGCGTAAACCAGCGGTCCGCGTCGTCAGTCCCGTTTGCCGGCAAACCGTGCGCTCCATTCGGTGACATTGTCATCGGTGATTTTTGCAAACAGAACTTCGGGCACTTCAAAGCTGTGGCCAACCGCCAGGCGGGTCAGGGCAGCGGGAACATCATCCGGCCATGGTGCATCTTCGACCTTCATCGCGGCAAGCATGGAGGCCGAGGCATCTGGCATAAAGGGCGCGGCCAGAGTCGCGTAAAGCGGGATCAGGTTCAAAGCCAAACGTACCTGAGCCGCCGCTTTGTCGGGATCCGTCTTGAAGGTGGTCCAGGGCGCTTGGGCTTGCAAATATTCGTTGCCCGCCGCCCATATCGCCCGCAGTTCCTGTGCGGATTTGCGCACCTCGATGGCATCCATATGGTCCTGATACCGGGCCACACGTGCGGTCAGGTCCGCAATCAAGGCCTCTTCGGAGGCACCAAAGCTGCCCCCTGCTGGAACCGATTCACCGAATTTCGAGCGGCAAAACTTGGTGATACGACTGATGAAATTGCCCAGCACATCGGCAAGATCCTTGTTCGCCGAACTCTGGAAATTCTCCCATGTGAATTCCGCATCCGAGGTTTCGGGCGCATGGCTGAGCAGCCACCAACGCCAATAATCGGCAGGCAGGATTTCAAGTGCCTGATCCATAAAGACGCCGCGCCCGCGCGACGTGGAAAACTGCCCACCGTCGTAGGTCAGGTAGTTGAAGGACTTGATATAATCCACCAGCTTCCAGGGCTCGCCGGACCCCATGATCGTTGCCGGAAAGCTGAGCGTATGGAAGGGGACGTTGTCCTTGCCCATGAACTGGGTATAGCGCACGTCATCGGCACCTTTGTCGGTACGCCACCAGCGTTGCCAATCCCGGCCCTTGCCTGCATCGACCCATTCCTGGGATGAGGCGATATATTCAATCGGCGCGTCAAACCAGACGTAGAACACTTTGCCCTCCATCCCGGGCCAGGGGGCATCGCCCCGCTTGACCGGGACGCCCCAATCGAGGTCACGGGTGATGCCGCGGTCTTGCAAACCGTCACCGTCATGCAGCCATTTGCGCGCGATTGAGGTCGTCAGGATCGGCCAATCGTCTTTGGTGTTGATCCAGGTATCCAGCTGGTCCTTCATCTTGCTTTGACGCAGGAAAAGATGTTTGGTGTCGCGCATTTCCAGATCAGTGGAGCCAGAAATCGTGCTGCGCGGCTCGATCAGGTCGACCGGGTCGAGTTGTTTGGTGCAATTGTCACATTGATCCCCGCGCGCAGAGTCAAAACCGCAGTTGGGGCAGGTACCTTCGATGTAACGATCGGGCAGGAACCTGCCGTCGGCAATTGAAAAGACCTGTTTTTCGGTAACTTCCTCGATCAGACCCTGATCCGCAAGTACGCCTGCAAAATGCTGGGTCAAGGCATGGTTCTGCTTTGACGAAGAGCGTCCGAAATGGTCAAAAGACATGCCGAACCGGGTTGCGATATCCGCCTGGATCTCGTGCATTTCAGCGCAGTATTCAGCGACAGGCTGACCGGCTTTGGCCGCGGCAAGTTCGGCCGGGGTGCCATGTTCATCGGTCGCACAAAGAAACAGGACCTCATGGCCACGCGCCCGCAGATAGCGGGCATAAAGATCGGCGGGCAGTTGGCTGCCGACGAGATTGCCAAGGTGTTTGATGCCATTGATATATGGGATGGCGGAGGTGATGAGGTGGCGGGCCATGAATCTTCCTTTGGGCGGTTGTGCCTGACATAGACCGAGCGGACCGCAGGATCAATTGGCCATGGGCCTAACGTTTATTGCGATCCTTGCGCAGCAGTCGCCCCACAACAAAGGAGGTGCGCGGCGCATAGATATAGGGTGTGCGTTTGGCCCGTGCGGGACGGGCGCGCATCCGCAGGATACCAAACACAACCAACAGCGCATGTCCGACGGAAATCATCGCAAAGAGGGCTGCGGGCCCATATCCTTCGATCAGGACAGAGGCTATGTAGGGTGCAAAAATCGCACCCGTCGCGAACCAGAACATCAGGGCAGCAGAGAGTTCGACGCGTTCGTCATCGCTGGCAAAGTCATGGGCATGAGCGGCGGCAACAGAAAAAATCGGAAAGGTAGTAAAACCAAACAGCGCCGCAGACAGCATGACGCCATTGGTACCGAGGTCACTGGACATCATCGTGACGCCGCAACTGAAGATGGCTGCAACCGACAGCCAGACCAGTACCCAGCGCCGGTCGTATTTGTCGGCAAGCCAGCCGACCGGAAATTGCGCCAAGGCACCGCCCAGCACGAAAGCCGACAGAAACCAGGCGATTTGTCCGGCGCTTAGCCCGACTTCCTGACCATAGATCGGACCGACCATTCGAAACGAGGCGCTTGACAGGGCGGCGACAATGACCGCGGCAGCGGCAAGGGGCGAGCGATCATAGGCAAGACGAGGCCGCAATCGCGGGGATGCGGGGGTTTCGGGCGGTTTGATTGTCGTCAAGGTCAGCGGCAACAGGGCGGCGCAACACCCGATGGCCAAAAGGTTGTAGGACACATAAGATGCTGGTGCGAGGATACCGACGATCATCTGCGCACCCAGACTGCCAAGCATATCGACAACGCGGTAGATGCCCATGGTACGGCCGCGGGTTTCGTTTGTGACCTTGGCTTGTAACCAGGCCTCGATGACCGTGTAGCATCCGGCGACACAAAGACCGGATGCCATGCGCATAATACCCCATGCATAGGCATCAATCACAAGCATATGCGCCATCAACCCAATTGCGCCCATGGCCGTAAAGGCTGCAAAGGCACGGCTGTGTCCAACGGACCCCATCAGGCGTGGCGCCCACCAGCAGCCAATGAAGAAGCCCAGAAAATGTGCCGAACCCAGCATGCCGATTTCCTGGCGGGAGAAGCCGAGGACCGAACCCGACAAAACGTCAATTGGTCCGACGCCTCCTGAAGAAAGCTGCAGCAACAGAACTGAAAAGAATAGGGCAGCAAAGGATATGAGAAGGCGCATAAAAGGACTTAGGCATTTTTGGCAGGGGAACCAAAGTGAAAAACGCAAGGCATGTGAAATGGTGTCAGATCCTTGGGAGCAGACGGGTGAAAGCGTTTGTCCGGTTGCAGGCTTCGCACAGCGCTGTTTACGCTTGAAGGTGCGCAATAGGACCTTAGGGTGCAGTCAAAGTTTTACGGTGCCGACACAATGGGAATACAGAGATGAAAATGAACAATCTTGGTGGCAGCGGTCTGCTGGTTTCGGAGCTTTGTCTGGGATCCATGACCTGGGGGACGCAGAACACTGCGGAGGAGGCACACGCACAGATTGATCATGCGTTGGATGCCGGAATCAATTTTATCGACACAGCCGAGATGTATCCGGTCAATCCCGTCAGCGCCCATACCGTGGGTCGTACAGAGCAGATCATCGGTCAGTGGCTGGAAAAAGACAAACGTCGCAAGGAGGTGATTCTGGCGACAAAACATTCCGGTGAAGGCCTTGAACATGTGCGCGACGGCGCACCGATCTCATCCAAGACAATTGCGGCAACGATTGAAGGGTCGCTGCGCCGGCTCAAGACCGACTACATTGATCTCTACCAGTTCCACTGGCCCAACCGCGGAAGCTATATGTTCCGGAACAACTGGCGGTTTGATCCTTCAAATCAGGACCGGACTGAAACGATTGCCCATATGGAAGATGCGATGGCGGCCCTGCAGGCCGAGGTCGAGCGTGGCACGATCCGGCATTTTGGATTGAGCAATGAAAGCGCCTGGGGCATGACGATGTGGTCGCAGATGGCAAAGCAAACGGGCGGGCCCCGGCCGATTTCGATTCAGAATGAATATTCGTTGATGTGCCGCATGGCGGATACGGATGTGGCAGAGGCGTGTATCAATGAAAACATTGATATGTTTGCATTTTCTCCGATGGCGACCGGGTTGTTGACGGGCAAATATCAAGGTGGCGCTGTACCTGAAGGGTCGCGTTTGTCGCTGAATCCCGATCTTGGTGGACGCAAGGGGCCGCGTGCTTTCGAGGCAGTCGATGCCTATTTGAAAGTGGCAGCAGATCACGGGCTGGATCCGGTGCATATGGCGCTGGCATGGTGTTGTCAGCGTTCCTTTGTCGGGTCCGTGATCTTTGGTGCGACATCGATGGGGCAATTGGAAGTGGCTCTTGGGTCAACACAGGTAACGCTGGATAACGCGGTTTTCGAAGCGTTGGACGAGGTCAACAGGACACATCCCTTGCCCTATTGAGCGCGGCGGAAACTTCGCGACGTTTCCCACCGGATTCTTTGAAGGAACACCCATCGGCCATCTGTGTCGTTACGGATGTTTCAAGCAGTCGTTTTCGGCATGGCCTTCGGACGCTGCCTGTCGCATGCTTTGACCCAAATGCTCTGATCAAGGAACGCCTCCTATGCCTCTCACGATGAACCGCGACGTTTTTGTCACCTGTGCCGTGACCGGCTCTGGCAGTACTCAGGACCGCAGCCCGCATGTGCCGCGCTCACCTGAACAAATTGCTAACAGTGCGATTGCGGCGGCAAAGGCGGGGGCGGCGGTGGTGCATTGCCATGTGCGCGATCCGGAGACAGGGCAACCAAGCCGAGATCTGAAACTATATCGTGAAGTCACCGAACGCATTCGCGACAGCGACACGGATGTGGTGTTGAACCTGACCGCCGGCATGGGCGGTGACATCGTGTTTGGCGATGTGGAAAATCCGTTTCCAACCCGCGAGGGGACGGACATGGTGGGGGCGAGCGAGCGGGTGGCGCATATCGCCGAGTGCCTGCCGGAAATCTGCACGCTGGACTGCGGCACGATGAATTTTGCCGAAGCCGATTATGTGATGACCAACACGCCGGGCATGCTGACCGCCATGGGCGGGATGATGACCAAGCTGGGCGTGAAACCCGAGATCGAAGCCTTTGACACGGGCCATTTGTGGTATGCAAAACAATTGGTTGCGGACGGTGTTCTGGACGCGCCTGCGCTGGTGCAATTGTGCATGGGGGTGCCATGGGGCGCGCCGGATGACCTCAATACCTTTATGGCGATGGTCAACAATGTGCCGTCAGACTGGACGTTTTCGGGCTTTGGTCTGGGGCGCAATCAGATGGCCTATGTCGCGGCATCTGTGCTGGCGGGCGGCAATGTGCGCGTGGGGCTTGAGGATAACCTCTGGCTTGAGAAAGGTGTGCTGGCCGAGAATTACCAACTTGTCGAACGCGCGGTATCCATCATCGAAAACATGGGTGCGCGGGTGATCGGGCCGGAAGCGGTACGTGAGAAACTGGGGCTGAGCAAGCGTGCACCGAAGTGAACGCAGACGCAGAAAATGGCCTGAAAACGGGGCGGCATCCTGCGTGCACCCCCGGTACACCCCCTGTGCACCGCCGCGGTGCAGCAGTGCTGGCGGCTTTGGCGCTGGCTGGTTGCGTGGCTGAACCCCCTGCGGATGTGGAAATCGGTTTTCGCAATCCGACAGCGGTGATTGCAGGGACCAGCCGGTTTGATGCGGCACGATTTGCCGGAGAATGGCAAACGGTGGCGTGTTTGGGACGTTGCGCCGGGTCGGTGCGTTATCTTGCGGCAACGGACGGCGTGTATCTGCGCCGCACTGCCGGGGGTGATACGCCCTATCTGATTGCGGCACCGGGCGTGTTGCGCCGGACGGGTGCGGAGGAAACGCTGGTGGTGATGTGGGTTGATGAGGGCTTTCGCACGGCGGCCATCGGTGATGCGGATGGGCGCTGGGCGGCGGTGCTGGATCGTTCGGGCAAACCGGGAGCGGACCGCGTCAAAGCGGCGATGGAAATTCTGGATTTCAACGGCTGGGATGTCAGCCAATTACGAAAGATCAAGTGATGACAAGAACGGCAGCGATTATTGGGGGCGGCGTGATCGGCGGCGGCTGGGCGGCGCGGTTTGTGCTGAACGGCTGGAACGTACAGGTTTTTGACCCGGACCCGCAGGCGGAGCGCAAGATTGGCGAAGTGATGGCCAATGCGCGGCGCTCCCTGCCGGGGCTGACCGATGTGGCCCTGCCGGATGAGGGGCGTTTGAGCTTTCACGCCACGATTGCCGAGGCTGTCGCTGGTGCCGAGTGGATACAGGAGAGCGTGCCGGAGCGGCTGGAGATCAAGCACGCGACGTTTGCAGAGGTGCAGGCGGCCTGTGACGAGGGGGCCGTGATCGGGTCGTCCACGTCTGGTTTCAAGCCAAGCGAGTTGCAACAGGGCGCGGCAAGGCCGGGGCAGATCATGGTCGCGCATCCGTTCAACCCGGTGTACCTGCTGCCACTGATTGAACTGGTGCCGGGTGAGGCCGGGGAAGCGGCGCTTATCGAGCGCGCCAAGGCGATACTTTCTGCGCTGGGGATGCATGCGCTGCATTTGAAGAAAGAGATTGATGCCCATGTGGCGGATCGGTTTTTGGAAGCGGTCTGGCGCGAGGCACTGTGGCTGGTCAAGGACGGGATTGCGACAACCGAGGAGATCGACGACGCAATCCGGTATGGCTTTGGCATCCGCTGGGCGCAGATGGGATTATTCGAGACCTACCGCGTGGCCGGTGGCGAAGCAGGGATGAAGCATTTCATCGCGCAATTCGGTCCCTGCCTGAGTTGGCCATGGACCAAGCTGATGGATGTGCCGGAGTTGACGGACGAATTGGTGGATAGGATCGCGGAGCAATCGGATGCGCAGTCTGGGATGCATTCCATTCGCGAATTGGAGCGCATCCGCGACAACAATCTGGTGACGGTGATGCGGGGGTTGAAGGCGCAGAACTGGGGCGCGGGAGCCTTGTTGAATGCGCAGGAAAGAATCATGCGCGAGGGCACAATATTGGGTGCGCATGCAGATGAGGTTGATGCGGATCAGCCGGTGCTGACGGCACGACGCACGGTGCCGCTGGATTGGACGGATTACAATGGTCACATGACCGAAAGCCGGTATCTACAGGCCTTCGCCGATGCGACGGACCGGTTTATGGAAATGATTGGCTGTGATGCAGCCTATATTTCCAAGGGCGGGAGCTATTTCACTGCCGAGACCCATATCCGGCATCTGGACGAGGTGCATGCAGGCGCGGTGATCGAGATCACGACGCAGGTGATTTTGGGCGCAGGCAAGAAGATGCATCTGTTTCATACCATGCGAGAGGGTGAACGGGTGCTGGCGACGGGAGAACATTTTCTGCTGCATGTGAGTTTGGAAACCCGCAAACCCTCGGTCCCGGCGCCGCAGATCGAGGCCGCCCTGACGTGGATTGCTGAGGGGCATGCGGGTTTGGCACCGCCTGAAGGTTTGGGACGTGGGATCGGCGCTGCGCGTTAGCGGATCAGTTCGCGCATCTCTCGCAGCAGCTTCGGCGCATCGCGGGCAGTATGCTTGGCTTCCCGGATCAGGGTATCAAAATCGCCGGTAAAGGTTTCGACGCGGCGGCGGTCGCGAAACGCCATGTAATGACCACCTGTATAAAGCACGGCAAGCAGGGGACCAAAGATCGTGACCGGCGCGGAATAGAGGCGGCGAGCGTCGAATTGGTAGATCCGCAAGCGCGGATAAAGCTGTTCTGTCAGATGGATAAGCTGATCTGTCTGCTCCATGCGGGTGGTGGCGGGCAGGCCCGCATAATAGCCCGTTCCCCGAATGAAGCTGTCGAATTCATAGAGGGGCAAGGCGATTTCATATTCGGACCCCGCATCATGCATCCATTGAAGCCGGTCGCGTGATGCATTGATCGCCTGTTGTCTGGTGCGACCCAGATGCGGCCCATATTCCCAGTTCAGCATGGACTCCGTCTTGAGCATGTCAGGCAGGGTCGCTGGAACATGGCGTATCTTGTATCCTGCCGCCTCCCGGTGCCAGGCATAGATCTGTTCGTCGGCCTGGGCACGGGGGGCATGGCTGACTTCGAAACTGTTGGAAAGCAGGTCAGCCGCGGTTTCGGGGCGGTCGGACAGACCGAGCAACCAATCACAGGACACGCCCAGAACGCTGGCGCAGGCAGCAACCACATGGGCGCTGGGCAGGCGGGTGCCCTTGTCACCCAGTGCCTGAGACAGGGTGGAGCGGTCGGTCTTGATCGCGCGGGCAAGCGCGCTTTGCGTCATATCCGACGCCTTGAGTGCCTGAGCGAGCCGCAGGCGAAAATCCCGTGCACGGCCGATTCTGTCGGAAATTATCTGCATACGGTGATAAATATCACGCCTTCATGGCATTGTTAATCATTATTGGAATATCCAGACCATGAAAATTCACCCAATCTGACACGAGGCCATCAGAAATGGCAGGTTTTATAGGGATCTCTATGACGCAGACCGAAATGAGCGACATCCAACTGCCCCCGATTGCGATGAGCCAGCTAAACTGGCGCTGGCCGACCCTGGGAGTTTTGCTGGTTTGTCTTGTGGTCTGGGCCGGTGCCTTGATGTTGCCTGCAGGCTGGGGCGAGGTGCAATGGCTGATGCTGGTTCTTGCCCTGACGCTGCATTCCTCCTTCAGTCATGAAATCCTGCATGGCGGGCTGTTTCGCAAAACCTGGGCCAATACCCTGTTAGGGATATTCCAGCCCGGATTATGTGTACCCTATCTGCGGTTTCGGGCGTTGCATCTTGCGCATCACAGAGAGGCGCACCTGACCGACCCCTATGACGATCCCGAAAGTGCCTATCTTGATCCTGCGGTCTGGTCCCGTCTGCCTGCCTGGCAACAGAACCTGTTGCGGTTCAACAATACGTTGTTGGGGCGCATGATTGTTGGACCGGTGATCGGGATCGGGGCCTTTTTGCGCGATGATCTGCGGCGCATGAGGCGCGCAGAATGGGACGTGGTCTGGCATTGGCTGGCGCATCTGCCGGGGGTCTTGGTGACACTTTGGCTGGTGCACCTGTCTACGGTGCCGCTGTGGTCCTATGTTCTGGCCTGTTTCGGGGCGATGTCAGTGCTGCGGATCCGCACCTTTCTGGAGCACCGCGCCTATGTTCAAGCGGCCGGGCGCAGTGTCATCATCGAGGATCGTGGGATTCTGGCGTTTCTGTTTCTCAACAACAACTTCCATGCGGTCCATCATATGCATCCGCAGGTCGCCTGGTATGAACTGCCCCGCCTTTATCAGGCCCGCAAGGACCGGTTTGTGCGGATGAACCGGGGCTATGTCTTTGGATCCTATTGGCAGGTTTTTGCATTGTATTTTCTGCGCAGCAAGGACCCGGTTGCGCATCCGCTCTGGCAGGCCCCTGACGAATAGGCCTATAGGGAGGCATGATAGCCACCCAAACCGAGGCCTGGATGACGGATCTGTGGATCTTCATTTCCGTGACTGCAGCCGTGTTCCAGACGGTACGATTCATGCTGCAAAAGCATCTGGCCACGGCAACCCTGACGGCGGCTGGGGCGACGTTTTCACGGTTTTTCTATTCATTGCCTTTCATCCTTGTGATGGTGTTGGGGTATCTGCTGTCTACCGGGGCCACGGTACCGGCCATTGAACCCGGCTTCTGGGCATTTGGCCTGTTGGGGGCCACGGCCCAGATCACGGCGACAATCTGTGCGGTCTTGTTGTTCAAGCAGCGTAATTTTGCGGTAGGCATGACCTTTACCAAGACCGAAGTGATCCAGACAGTTATTGTCGGATGGCTATTGCTGGGAGAGGGCGTGTCTGCCCTTGGTTTCGGGGCGATTGCCCTGGGGATTGCCGGCCTGATATTACTGTCGGCGGCACCGACGGCCACGGGATTCAAACTGCGTGATCTGGGAAACCGGGCATCGGCGCTGGGCATTGCGTCTGGCCTATTGTTTGCCTTTTCCGCGGTAAGCTATCGTGGTGCGACACTCGCCGTGGTGTCGCTGGATCCGGTCTTGCGGGCGGGGTTGACGCTGGCCGTAGTGGTGGCCCTGCAGACAGCCATCATGCTGATCTGGTTGCGGCTGCGCGAACCGGGCCAAATCGGAGCAGTTTGGCGCGCGCGTCGGATTGCCCTCTGGATCGGCTTGACCTCGATGGCGGGGTCGCTGTGCTGGTTTATTGCCTTTGCCATGCAGAACGCGGCCTATGTCAAAGCGGTGGGTCAAGTGGAGATCATTTTCAGCATTGCGGCCTCGGTATTGTTTTTCCGCGAAAAAATCTCGGTGCGGGAAGGGGCTGGGATGGCAATTCTGGTGGTGTCGATCCTGATGTTGATCCTGGTCCTACAGGACGGCGAAGCTGCACGCCTGTCGTAAAACTTGACCGATTTACGCGAAAAAGCCATCTTTCCTGTGCGGGCGTCGTATTTTTGGCTGCCAGTTTGCACTATTTTTAGGATTTATTGACATGGCAACAAAAACAAAAAACCAACACCAAATTTTTCTGGAGTCAAGACCGGGTAAGGTTCTCGTCAGTACGTTGATCGTACATATGGATGCAGTAATCGCCAATGCGAAACGGCTGCTGGGCACCAGTGCGGCGAAGGGCGGAAGTGGCAAGGATGTTGCGTCCTGGAAGAAAGACATAGCCTATCTCAAAAAGTTGCGGGCAGAGTTTGTCGCAGAGGTGAAGGACATCAAAAGCGGGAAGGTTGAATCGTTTTCGATACTGGACACACTGCATGAGCAATGTGGTGAGGTATTGGAATGGGTCGAACAACGCAATCATGTCTATCAGGTAATTTATGACGCCCAGATAGATGTCAAGATTGCAGCATTCATGCCGTTGCTTGGCTTGCTTACTTCAGAAGGCGCCAAGGCGATTGTGCAAAAGCGCACGCTGGAACAAATCATCAAGGATTTGAAGGCGGCAGAGAAAACAACCAAGAGCAAATCCGCCAAGGCGGCCCTTGCGGTTGTTCTGGTGGGGGCGGGCACGTTGCTCCCGCCATTGGGTGTCGCAGGCACGATGTTCGCGCTGACGGCGACACTTGTCGCGTCGGATATTGGGGGGCGTGCCATCGATTACGCTGTGGGCGAAACCTCGGGTCCGCCGGATGCGTTGAAAACCGTTTATACTGTGGCTGACGGGTCGATTGCCGCCGCCGGACAGCAAAGCAAAGCTGCCGAAGCTCTGGGCAAGAAAACCGCCGCCTTCGGTCTTGTCTGGGAGGCGGGAGATGCGGGGCACGCGCTGTACAAGCAGAAGAACCTAGAAAAGCGGCTGAATGATCTTTGCAAGGAAATCAAGGCAAGTGCCGCCGCCACACAGAAGAAAGCGAAGAAGGTTCAGGCACTGCAAAAAACCGCTCTGGCGAGTTTGAAAAAAGCACGCAGCAACGCGGCGTCTTTCAGTACGTCAAAAAAGACAAGAGGCCGTATTCAACAAGATTTCAACAAGTACCATGACATGAATTGACCGGAATTCGGCTGAGGTTTGAGTCTTTTGATGTGTAGGCCGCACGTGGTCGCGGCCGGGACGTTCCGCGCAAGCGGGCTGTAGCAGTCTGTTGGCGCGTTTGGCGGGATCTGTTATCCGTCCATCGGTTTGCCGCGCAGGCGCAAAAACAGGCTTTCTTCATCGTTATTCTTGAAAAAGGGGACGCTCGCAGGCGGGTTGAGGTCGGTTGCGCGGGCTTCGACTTCGGCCAGGACAACTTCAGTGATGAAAGGCATGTCAAAGGCGCGCGCTTTGCTCAGCGGCACCCATTGCAGATGTGAGAGTTCGTCGCAAGCGGCGTCAAAGTTATCGAGATCCGACGCGATGTCATCTGCGTCCACCAGAAAGAAGCGGGCATCGAAGCGGCGCGGTCGCCCTGGCGGGGTCAGGGCGCGGAAAGTGAATTGCAAGGGCGCGGCATGAGGCACATAGCCGGTGGCGGCAAAACTTTCCCAGTCGGGGGGTGGGGGCATATCCCAAGTGCCGGGTCGTCCAAGGATCAGACCGGTTTCTTCCCACAACTCCCGGATGGCGGCAACAGCGATGGCATGGGCCAGGGCTGGATCGGCGTCTTCGGTCAGGCGGTTTGCGCAGAGGTCGGGCAGGGGAGCAGCCAGTGGAATATCGGCATCCGTGTCATCGACGGCACCGCCGGGAAACACGAACTTGTTAGGCATGAACACGGCTTTGGCTCCGCGTTGCCCCATCAGGATGCGCGGTGCTGTCAATCTGTCGCGCAGGACGATCACGGTGGCTGCGTTGCGAATCTGGCTCTTGTCGGTGGTCATGGTCGTTCCCTTAATGCAAGGGATGTCAGCTATCGTCGCCGAACCCGCCCATGCCTTTGGCCCATTGAAAGCCGATCATGGCCCCCTTCAGTCTGGGCAGAAGGTAAAGCGACAAGCCGACACATCCAACCGCAAAAATCGTGAACAGCGTTAAAGGTTCGGGGCGCCAGGTGACAAACACGATGTGCAGCAGTGGGGCCATCAGATGACCAACGAACAGTATCGTGAGATAGGCAGGCCCATCATCGGCGCGGTGGTGGTGAAATTCCTGGCGACACACGGCGCAATCGTCGTTCACCTTTAGATAGCTTTTCAGCAGGGGTCCGCCACCACAATTCGGACAATTCCCGCGCCAGCCTCGCAGGATTGCGCCCCAGAGGGGGTGCTTGACCCTGGCGGGTATGAGTTTGCTCTGGTCGGTTTCGGGCAAGGCTTGATAAGTCATGACTGGTCCTTTGGATCCGTTTCGTTTGCCCCGCTTGGGTCAGAAAAGAAAGGGGTGAGGTGGTGAATGCGGCGCGATGTCGCAAAAATCCGCGCAAACCCCGGAATTGTTGCGACGGAAATCAGTCTCTGATGCGTTTGATGATCACATGGCCCGAAAGAACGGGTCACAAGATCAACAAATGGAGAAACCGATGATCAACGCTTCACACATGAAGATGGTACTTTTGGCAGGCCTGATTGCAGCGGGCGGCATGGCAACAAGCGGGGCGGCTTCGGCCAAGTCGAACGACACTTCCGAGCGCCGTGCAGAGATGTTCAAGGAGATCGATGCAGATGGCAGTGGTGCGATCACCCAGGAAGAGCTGAAGGCGCATGCCGCCGCAAGGTTTGCAACAGTCGATACCAACAAGGACGGGTTTCTGACCCCCGATGAGATGCGGGGCCACCGAGGCGGGAAACGCGCCGAAAAGATGTTGAAACGTCATGATACCAACGGCGATGGCAAGCTGGATGCAGCAGAGTTGGAGAAAGCTGCGGAAGGGCGGCACGGCAGACGCGCCGCCAAGATGATGCAGCGTGCGGATACCAATGGTGACGGTAAGTTGTCCCTGGAAGAGATGAGCGGGCGCCATGATCCGGCAAAGATGTTCGAGCGTCTTGATGCGGACAAGGACGGTAGTTTGAGTGCGGAAGAATTTGCAAAGGCCAGCAAAGGTCATGGTCATAAGCGCCACGCGGATTGATACGCTGTTCGGGGGTGCTTGTCTTGTGCCCCCGAGCCGCTTAGCCAAGATGGATATGTCGACCAGACCCCCTTTATCTCCCGCGGAGGAGGATGACGAAGCTGCATTGCTTGCGCGGTATGCGCAGGGCGATGCGGTTGCTGCGCGAAGGTTGACGACCGCGTTGACGCCGCGCCTGTTCGGGCATGCCCTGCGGGTGTTGGGGGATCACGCGGAGGCAGAAGATGTGGCGCAGGAGGCGATGTTGCGGCTTTGGCGGATTGCCCCCGCGTGGCGCAGGGGCGAGGCCAAGGTTACAACCTGGCTGTATCGCGTTGTGGCAAATCTCTGTACCGACCGATTGCGTATGCGGCGCAGTACCAGGCTGGATGACATTGACGAACCCGCCGATCCGGCGGCGCATGTGGAGCAGGGCCTGCAGGATGCTGCGAGAGCGGATGCCTTGCAAAGGGCGCTCGACGCATTGCCGCATCGACAGAGACAGGCAGTGGTGTTGAGACATATTGATGGATTGGCCAACCCTGAGATTGCGGTCATTCTGGACACGGGTGTCGAAGCGGTGGAAAGCCTGACCGCTCGGGGGAAACGCGCCTTGACGCAGGCGTTGATCGGGCAGCGTGACGCATTGGGGTATGACCATGATGGATGATGACAAGATGGCAGATGTCGCTCTTGAAGCGATGTTTCAGGAAGCGCGCCGCACCCCGGCCGAGGTTCCAGCGCGCTTGATGGCGCGGGTGCTGGCGGACGCCGAAGCGGTGCAACCCATGGCACCGCGCGGCGAATGGCGCAGGTGGTTGGGTGGATTGGGCGGCCTGCAGGGGCTGGGCGGGTTGATTACCGCCTGCTGCATGGGGTTTTGGCTGGGTGTTGCGCCGCCACAGGGCCTGCCGGATCTGGCCGGGGCGATGTTCGGAGTTCAAGCGGATCAGGTTGACGCGTTGGACGAGGATTTCGACGGGGGCGTATTGACGGCGTTCGGCTGGGATATTGAAGAGGGTTGAGATGAGTGAAATCGACAGTTCGAAACACGCAAGAGCCCGTGGCCTTAAATGGGCCTTTGGGATTTCCCTGGCGCTGAACCTTGTTTTCATAGGGGTTTTTGCCGGTGCCGCACTGCGTCTTGCTGGGCATGAAAGAGGCGGACACAAGATGGGCCAAAGGATGCCGAGCTATGGTGCGCCCTTTGTGCGGGCCTTGCCGCGGGCCGACCAGCACCGGTTGAACAATCTGTTGAAAGCCCACGGCGGTGGATTGCCGAGCCGCGCGGAACGGCGGGTGCTTCACCAGCAGTTGATTGATGAAATGCGGGCTTCGCCTTTTGATGCAGACCGTGTCGCAGGGTTGTTCATGGCTCAGAACAAGGCCGCCCAACAGGTCATGGGTAAAGCGCAGGATGCCTGGCTGGAAATCGTGCGTGAAATGACTGTTGCGGAACGTGCCGCTGTGGCCGACAGGTTGGAAGAGCGATTAATGCGGCGCGGACACAGTGGCCGCAAACGTCACTGACGGGCATGGATGCTTGCCCATGGGGCGGCTGCAGGATACGTGATCCGTGAACCAGAGCGGAGCATCACTGTGAAATTTGAAGACGAGAATGAAGTTCTGGCCGTGGTCCGTGCCTCAATGGGACGCCGTATTCTGGGGCTGGTATCCCTTGGCTTTCTGGGGGTCTTGTTGATTTATGTTGCCTTTGCCAACCCGCCTTCCATCGGGTGGCAATTCTTTTTGATCCTCGTGGGGGGGGCATCATTGTGGTGCACACAGGTGATGCGCAAATCCACCTCAAGCTGGGTGGAACTGACCCCGAAAGAGCTGCGCGATGGGGATGGCACGGTGATCGCGCGGATTGAGGATATTCAAACCATGGATCGCGGGTTTTTCGCCTTTAAGCCGTCAAACGGGTTCCTCTTGAAGACAAATGTTGTCCAGTCGCGTGTCTGGCGGCCGGGATTGTGGTGGCGCATGGGGCGGCGCATCGGTATTGGCGGGATGACACCTGGCAGCCAGACGAAATACATGTCCGAAATCTTGTCGGCCTTGATAAATATGCGCGACCCACACCATTAGGCGGGATCGCGCAAATCTCGGTGGTCTGGGCAATTTTTTCGCCAGGCGGGCATCAGTCGCATTCTGTCCAACAAACGCGGGGCGCAAAGCGCGGGCGTGTGAAGACAAAATTCTTGATCTCGCGTTCTTCAAGACCGGTTTTGAACGGCGGGTCATATCTGCTCCAGGTTTCGACGAGCGTGATCCGTTCATTGTCGGGTATCACCGGCAGTTTGGTGGTCCAGCCGGCAACGGCATCGTCTGACAGCTCCGGTTTGCTGCCGCTGACCTTGGACCAATCGGTTTTGAATTTGTCCTGATCAGCGTCATAGTACAGCGAGGATACGCGCAAGGTCGATTTGCCCTGACTGCGGGACAGATATTCAAAAAGCTGCAGCGAACCGTTCAGGTAAGCTTGATCAATCGGGGCTGTTTCGCGCGAGATCGAGTCGCCGATGGTATAGGCCGCCTTGTTGTTGATGCTGTAGGTGCGGAAGGCGTCAAAGATCGAGAAGACCGACAAGAAGGTCCAGAACATGACCGGCAGTACGATCATCGCTTCCATTGCGACGTTGCCTTCATCGTCGCGCAGGAAACCGATCAGGCGAGATCTAATGTATGAGATATTCATCATGATGGTTCCTGTACGAAGGCGGCGGTGGAGATCATTCTGGCCCGGCCTGTTCCGTCTTTTTCAAAGGCATGGCCCAATCCGCTGGTGGGGTAGACCGGCTTGAATCTGACGCAGGCGCGCAACATCATCAGCTCGTTCTGACGACCAAGGGTAAAGCCGCGCACCGGCTGTACCGGTTGAGAGGTATCGACACAGTCTGCGTCTTGATCGAATTGCGCAAACTGTCGCGGGTTGATCGCGGTCATTTCGAGGCGCAGGGTCTCGTCGCAATTTTCCAGCCAGCCTGAATTGTCGCAGATCATCTGTTTGATGTCATCATGCGTGTATTTCGTGTTGGTATTCAGGCGAATAAAGCGCACGGCAATGTCGAGACCGCGATCCAAATACATCTGGCGCATGGAGTAGATGCCCATCTCGACCGACATCAGGAATGCACCAAACAAGAGCGGTACAAAGATGGCGAATTCGATCAGGAGGGCAGAGCCGTCCTCGTCGCGGCGGAACCGCCGCAGGATCTTGTTCATAGGCCGTATCATTGTGTGAGCCTCAACTGGTTAATCTGGCGTGCAATGGATTCGAACGCTTCTTTGATCTCGACGCCTTCCACCCGGAAGAAGTGGCTTGGGGAAGAGGCACAGTCACGCATGACGTCGGCACCGTGGTCGGTAACTTCGAACCCGATGGACCAGATCACGATGTTATTGTCCTTGGCTGCATCGCAGATGTTGCTCAGCAAGGAATCAGCATGGCCTGGCGTGTATTTGGTATATTTCCATTTCCAGTGGTCGCGTGAGCGCACGTATCTGTTCAGGTACCAATTCAAAGGATAGTTCGACCAGTGACGCCAGTGGTTGTAGTTGGCGTAATAATTGTCGTTGATACGTTGGGTTGTTACGTTTTCACCGTCCGTCATCAGAATGATGGTTTTCAGGGTCTCGTTTGAACCCGGCACATCTGGGTCAGAATAGGCGGCCGGACGGCTGCGGAAGGCAGCGTCGATGTCCGGCAATACCGCGTTGAACGACTGCCATTCAGGATCAAGCATCCCGACACCCCATTTCATGCCGAGGTGGATCGCCGTGTTGGCACGGGGCTGGAACTGGTTGATACGCGCTTTCAGCAAGGCCTTGTTCTGCGAAAACGGATATATTGTTTCAAAATCGCGTTTCGGGCAGCCGGGGTTTGAAATGTTGTCAGTGCCGCTGCTTTGGCCATTGAAACTGCCGCTGACATCGAAATGCTGCATGTGTTTGTAAGGCTCGCTGCCACCAAAACCGGCATAGATCGCGCTGTTGTTGAAATCGGCATCGGTAAAGTCGATGCAATAGGACCAACTGTGGTCCTGTTGCACATCCATCAGGTCGAAGATGTCTTCGCCTGCGTTGACCTGAGCGGTATAGGGAATGACCGAGACCGAAATCAGGTCTTCGTTTTCCGGTTTGAGAACCGCATCAAGAAATGCGCCCGCTGCCTCACGCAGGTTCGGCATCTTGTCGTTGTAGCGCATGGACCCCGAAATATCGAGCACCATGGAAATCTCAACCTTGTTGACCTTTTCCTCGGCGGCAGAAATCGCCGGCACATTCAGTGTATCCACACCCATGAAATCCATGAACTGGGTATTGATCGTGGTCGATGCATCCACCGTCACGGTACGGTAGTTGAGGCCCTGGTCAACAGATACCTGGGACACGAAATCGGCCATGCCGGATTTGGCAAAGTAGTCCTGAACAACCGACGTCGGGTCCAAGGTCTGGTCAAGGTCGGCGGCCGCAAGCACCGCGCGGTCTGCGACGGCTTGAATGCGCGTGCGCTCCATCTCGTGGCGCATCATGTCGACGCCAATGCCGCCGATCAACAACATCATGAAGATCATGAAGCAGGCAAACGCGGTGATGATGCCGTCCTCTTCCTTGGCAAAGGCGCGGTAGAATGCAGTGAAATCGCGCAGGTTCGGGCGCGGTTTGCGGTGTTCATGTGTCATCTTCATTAACCTCTCCAGTCAAACCCCCTGAGGGCATCCCATACCTTTGGGCGGACTTTTCCTTCCGTTGGTTGTGCGCTTCGAACATGGCGGAAATGGGGCAAAGCGTTGGCAAATATAGGCATTTTACAGGCAATTTGCTCACCAGTGCTGCCGAAACGGGGTGGCTGTTTCAATGTTGCGAACAATTACAGAAAAATGCCGTCCATTTTTCGCCAGAGTCCATTTCTCCGGCGTTAACGATTATTAAAGTCGCACCTTGCAAATGCGCCCGTTAGGGTGGCGTCAGGATTGTATTGCCGAACCGAGTCGCCAGGGGAAGAACGAGACCCGAAGCGCGCGCCGGTTTTCGCGTGATATGTCCATAGCAGAATGACAGGAGTAACCGATGCAGCCTTCCAACGAGCCGAGTTTTCGCGAAAGTGTGGATATCATGTTTAACCGCGCTGTGGCGCTGATGGACTTGCCACCGGGTTTGGAAGAGAAGATCCGCGTCTGCAACGCGACCTATACGGTGCGTTTTGGCGTACGTCTGCGAGGCAAGATCCAGACCTTTACCGGATACCGGTCCGTGCATTCGGAACATATGGAGCCGGTCAAGGGCGGCATCCGCTATTCGCTGGGTGTGAATCAGGACGAGGTCGAGGCGCTGGCGGCCTTGATGACTTATAAATGTGCGCTGGTCGAAGCTCCCTTTGGTGGCTCGAAGGGCGGGTTGTGTATCGATCCGCGTGATTATGACGAACATGAACTTGAATTGATCACCCGCCGGTTTGCCTATGAGTTGATCAAGCGTGACATGATCAATCCGGCCCAAAACGTGCCCGCACCGGACATGGGCACGGGCGAGCGCGAGATGGCCTGGATCGCCGACCAATACAAACGCATGAACACCACGGACATCAACGGCGTGGCATGTGTGACAGGCAAACCTACCAATGCAGGTGGCATTCAGGGACGCACCGAAGCCACCGGGCGCGGCGTGCAATATGCCCTGCAGGCGTTCTTTAAAGATGAAAAGGGGATGGAAAAGGCCGGCTTGAGCGGAACCTTGCAAGACAAGCGGGTGGTGGTGCAGGGCCTTGGCAACGTGGGGTATCATGCGGCCAAATTCCTGTCCGAGGAGGACGGGTGTAAGATCACCGCGATCATCGAGCGCGACGGAGCATTGTTTGATGATGCAGGGCTGGATGTGGAATCGGTACATCAGTGGATCGCCAAACACGGCACCATAACCGGCTATCCCAACAGCAAGATGGAAGCCAAGGGTGCCAAGTTGCTGGAGGCGGAATGCGACATTCTGATCCCGGCGGCGCTTGAAGGCGTGATCAACCTCAGTAATGCGGCGCGGATCAAGGCACCGCTGATCATCGAGGCTGCCAATGGTCCTGTCACCGCAGGTGCGGACGAAATCCTGCGTGAGAAGGGGACGGTGATCATTCCCGACATGTATGCCAATGCCGGTGGTGTGACTGTGTCTTATTTTGAATGGGTCAAGAACCTCAGTCACATCCGCTTTGGCCGCATGCAGCGTCGTCAGGAAGAGGCGCGTCACCAGTTGGTGGTGGATGAGCTTGAGCGACTTGACCGCTATCTGGGGGATGCCTGGTCGATGTCACCGGACTTTAAAAAGAAGTATCTGCGCGGTGCCGGCGAACTGGAGCTGGTGCGCTCGGGTCTCGATGACACAATGTCGACGGCCTATCAGTCGATGGCGGAAGTCTGGCACGGTCGCGACGATGTCAGCGACCTGCGCACCGCAGCCTATCTGGTGTCGATCAACAAGGTTGCAGCAAGCTACAAGGCCAAAGGCCTTTAGTGGCCTGCGCGGCGGGCAGAACGATGCCACGCCGCGCATTCATCCCTTTTGCATGACGTCCGGTTCCCTGGCGCATGGGGTCTAGCCAGCGCTGTTAACTGGCGGGCGTCATGCACTTATGAACATCGCGATGAAGTGGCGCTCTCTGCGGCCTTGTTGGCGCGGCAGCAGCGTTTTGACAGGCGCTCCCTGGTCAAGGTGACAGCAAGCTGAGATCCTGTGGCACCTTTGGATTGGCGCACAAAGGTTGCGCCGAGGCCCCGGTTTGGCGTGGGTTCAAGCAGAGGGGGCGGCGGCGGCGGATTCATGTCGCTAGAGGACAAGTCGGTGCAGAAAGCCGTTGTACCCTCGGCGCGGTGCTGGCTTTATGGTGGCAAGACCAAGGGGGATTTGTATCATGCGGTTTTCAGGGTTGCGCGTGTTGCGTGAGGGGCTGACCGGTAACAAGGGCTGGACGCCCCATTGGCGCGACCCCGAACCCAAGGCCGAATATGACGCCATCATCATTGGCGGCGGCGGGCATGGGTTGAGCACCGCCTATTATCTGGCCAAGAACCACGGCATGACAAATATTGCCGTTCTTGAGAAGGGTTATCTTGGCGGTGGTAATGTCGGGCGCAATACCACGATTGTTCGGGCGAATTACGGACTTGAAGGCAATTCGCAGTTTTATTCCCATTCCCTGAAACTCTGGGAAGGGTTGGAACAGGATCTGAATTACAATGCGATGATGTCGCAGCGCGGGGTCTTGATGCTGTGTCACTCGGACGGGCAGCGCGATGCCTTTGCACGACGCGGTAACATGATGGCGGCGCAAGGGGACGATGCGGAACTGTTGAACGTTGATCAGGTACGCCATCTGCTGCCCTATCTGGATTTCGACAACACACGGTTTCCGATATACGGCGGGCTGCTGCACCGGCGTGGCGGCACGGCGCGCCATGATGCAGTGGCCTGGGGCTATGCTCGCGGTGCGGACCAGCGCGGAGTGGATCTGATCCAGCAATGCGAGGTGACGGGGATCGACATCGAGCAGGGGGTGGTGATGGGGGTACAGACCACGCGCGGTCCTATTCGGGCCAGGAAGGTCGGTATGGTGGTCGCCGGGCGGTCTTCTCAAGTGGCGGCAATGGCGGGCATGCGCCTGCCAGTGGAGAGCCATGTCCTGCAGGCCTTTGTGACCGAGGGCATAAAGCCGGTGATCGATCATGTGATCAGTTTCGGCATGGGACATTTCTATATCAGCCAGTCAGACAAGGGAGGTCTGGTCTTTGGCGGGGATCTGGACTTTTACGCCTCTTACGCGGCGCGCGGTAACATTCCGATGATGGAACATGTGATGGAGGCAGGCATGACCCTGATGCCGATGATCGGCAAGGCCAAGGTCCTGCGGTCTTGGGGCGGCATCATGGACATGACGCCGGACGGATCTCCGATTATCGACAAGACCCAGACGGAAGGTTTGTTTCTGAATTGCGGCTGGTGTTACGGCGGGTTCAAGGCGGTGCCGGCCTCGGGGGATGCCTTTGCGCATCTGATTGCCACCGGCGAGCCGCATGAGGCGGCGGCGGCCTACAGGCTCGACCGGTTCCGCAGCGGGTACGGGTTGATGGATGAAGAGGCGACAGGGTCACAGCATAATCTGCACTAGATCTGGGCGCGCGCGATGGCATGGATTTCGGCGGCAGAGGATTCAGGGGCTGTGCCAGACGACTGTTGAGGTCGCACGAGAGCGAGGATGAGTTTATGGGCAAGATGAAGTTTGGCATGGGACTGCGACGGGAGGATCGGGCATGAGAATTGAGTGTCCCATTTGCGGGGAGCGGGACCGGCGGGAGTTTTATTATCAAGGGGCAGCGGTGATGTTGGCGCGCCCCGGTGACGCGGCGACGGAGGCGGAGTGGCAGAGCTATCTGCATCTGCGCGAAAACCCGGCGGGTAGAACGGACGAACTGTGGCAGCATGAGGCGGGCTGCCGCGCCTGGGTGGTGGTGACGCGGGATACGACAACGCATGTGATTGCGACCGTGCGGCTGGCAACCGATGTGGCGCAGACCAGGGAGGCGACAGGATGAGGATTTCCGGCAAGGGCATGGTGGATCGCAGCAAGCCTGTGACCTTCAGGTTCGATGGCGTGCCCTACGGCGGGTTTGCGGGGGATACGGTGGCCTCGGCCTTGCTGGCCAATGGTGTCACCCTGATGGGACGCTCGTTCAAGTATCACAGGCCGCGCGGAGTATTGAGCGCGGGCAGCGAAGAGCCCAATGCCCTGATCACGGTGGGCACAGGCGCACAGCAGGAGCCTAATGTCAGGGCGACACAGGTCGAGATTCATGACGGATTGAGTGCGCGGTCACAAAACGCCTGGCCGACGCTGGATTTTGACGTGATGGCGGTGAATGATCTGGCTGCCCCGTTTCTGGGAGCGGGATTCTATTACAAGACTTTCATGTGGCCCCGGCGGTTCTGGGAGAGCATTTACGAACCGGTCATCCGCAAGGCGGCAGGGCTGGGCGCGCTTTCGGGGCAAAGCAATGGGGACACATACGAAAAAGCCTTTGGGTTTTGCGATCTTCTGGTGATCGGTGCCGGGCCGGCGGGATTGATGGCGGCGCTGACAGCGGCGCAAGGCGGCGCGGATGTGATACTGGCGGATGAAGACAGTCTCATGGGCGGTCGCTTGAACGCTGATTCCGCTGGCGTCGCAGAGCAGGCGGGCAGCGACTGGGCCGCCTCGATCGTCGCACAGCTGGCGGCGATGGAAAATGTCCGGCTGATGCCGCGTACCACGGTCACGGGTGTCTATGATGGCGGCACCTTTGGTGCCTTGGAGCGGGTGAACCAGCATCACGGCGCGCGTTCGGGTGGTGCGGCGCTGGAGTGTTTCTGGCGGATCACGGCCCGGCGGTCCGTGTTGGCGGCGGGGGCCATCGAGCGGCCTGTGGCCTTTCGCAACAATGACCGGCCCGGGATCATGACCGCGGGTGCCGTGCGTGCCTATGTCAACCGCTGGGGGGTCGCGCCCGGAAAACGGGTGGCGGTGTTCTGCAACAATGATGATGCCCATCAAACGGCGCGGGATCTTGAGGCTGTTGGCCTGCATGTGGTCGCGGTGATCGACAGCCGGGCGGATGCCGTGGTCGAGGATTTTGACGGACAGGTGTTTGCCGGTGCGCAGGTCTGCAATGCCGGGGGGCGCAAGGCGCTGGAGAGCATCACGCTGCGGACTGCCGGAGGTCGGGAGGAAACCCTGCAGGTGGACTGTCTGGCCATGTCGGGTGGCTGGAACCCGACGGTGAACCTGACCTGCCATTTGAACGGGCGGCCTGCATGGCGCGAGGATATTCATGCCTTTGTGCCAACCGAAGGCGCGGTACCGGGGATGGCGGCGGCGGGAGCCTGTGCCGGGGTCTTTTCGACGGCTGGGTGTCTGGCGGATGGTGTCAAGGCCGGCAAGGCGGCCCTTCAGGCACTTGGCCGCAAACCTGTCGATGTGGACCTTCCGGCAGCGGAGGATGCGCCTTATCGGATCGCGCCTCTGTGGGCGGTGGCAGGCGGCGGGCGGGCATGGTTGGATTTCCAGAATGACGTTACCGTCAAGGATGTCAGCCAGGCTGCGGTGGAGAACTTCAAATCTGTTGAGCACATGAAACGCTATACCACCCAGGGCATGGCGACGGATCAGGGCAAGAATTCCAATGTCGCGGCCCTGGCAGTGCTGGCGGATGCCACGGGGCGCGGAATCCCCGAGACCGGCACGACGACCTTTCGTCCGCCCTATGTGCCGGTGGCGATTGCGGCGTTGGGCGCGGGGAGCCAGGGGCATGGATTTGCGCCGGAACGCTGGACCACCTCACATTTCCGGTCAGTCGAGATGGGGGCACCGATGATCGAGGCAGGCCTGTGGTACCGGCCGAGCTATTTCCCCAGGGCGGGCGAGCAGACCTGGCGCGAGAGCTGTGACCGTGAGGTGGGCTATGTACGCAACAGCGTTGGCGTTTGCGATGTGTCGACTTTGGGCAAGATCGATATTCAGGGACCGGATGCGGCCAAGCTGCTGGATTTTGTCTATACCAACATGTTTTCGACGCTGAAGGTCGGGCGGGTGCGCTATGGGCTGATGCTGCGCGAGGACGGGCATGTGATGGACGATGGCACCTGTGCGCGGCTCGGCGCGCAACATTATCTGATGACAACAACAACCGCAGCCGCGGGGGCCGTGATGCGGCATCTGGAGTTTGTGACGCAATGTCTGCGCCCCGATTGGCAGGTGACATTTACCTCTGTCACCGAGCAATGGGCGCAATTCGCTATTGCAGGGCCGCAGGCGCGGGTGCTTGTGAACGAGGTGCTGGACGTACCGATTGACGGGGAAAGTTGGCCTTTCATGGCCTGTGGCGCGGTAACGCTCGGTGGTATTGGCGGGCGGCTGTTCCGGATTTCGTTTTCGGGGGAACATGCCTATGAACTGGCGGTGCCTGCGCGGTTCGGCGCGGCGCTGTTTGATGAACTGGCCAAGCGGTCGCAGGCGCTGGGCGGTGGGCCATATGGTATGGAAGCGCTGAATGTACTGCGGATCGAAAAGGGGTTCATCACCCACGCGGAGATTGAAGGCCGCACGACGGCCTTTGATGTGGGAATGGGGCGGATGATCTCGGCAAAGAAGGACTGTATCGGCAAGACCATGGCAGCGCGCCCCGGACTGGTGGATGTCAACCGGCCGCAGATGGTGGGTTTGAAACCGGTGGATGCACAGGCCAAGCTGACCGCTGGGGCGCATCTGTTTGATGCAGGTGTCGAAACCATACGTGAGAATTATCAGGGGCATGTGTCATCGGTTGGCTATTCGCCTGATCTGGGCAGGATGATCGGGCTGGGATTTGTGCGCCGCGGTCCGGAACGGATGGGCGAGGTGATCCATCTGGTGGATCGTATGCGCGGTGTCGAAACTGAGGTCGAGATCTGCGGGACGGTGTTTCTGGACCCAGAAGGGGAGCGGGTACGTGGTTGAATTGATCGCCAAGAGCGCTTGTGAAGGGCTGTTACCGCTGAGCATCGGATCGGTCACGGCAGAAGAACCCGAATATGCAGTGATGACGTCCTTGTCAGCCTTTGCAGACCCATCGGCACTGGATGCTGCGCTGTCCAAAGCGCATGGGCTGGAACTGCCGTTGCCAGGGCAAAGCACATCGAAGGGAGGGCTGCGCTGTCTCTGGTTCGGGCGGGATTCGGTGATGTTGATCGGTGTCGCGCCTGATCCCGCCTTGGTGGAACATGGCGCGGTTGTGGATCAGTCGGATGCCTGGGCAAGGGTGACACTGAGCGGGGCAGGAGCAGTTGACGTGCTGGCGCGTCTGGTGCCGGTTGACTTGCGGGCGGCTGTGTTCAGGCTGGGGCAAACCGCGCGGACACAATTGGGGCATATGCAGGCCTCCATCACCCGAACCGCGCCGGATGGGTTTGAAATCATGGTATTTCGTTCGATGGCCGGCAGTCTGGTGCATGACCTGAAACGGGCCATGGCGGCGGTGTCGATGCGCGGTTAACCTTTTGGCAAACTGCTGGTAACTAACGAATCTGTTCTCTTGGAGTAATGTATGAAACGTTTTCTGGTAATGGCTGTTGTAGCGGCGTCATCGCTGGGCGGGATCGCCCGTGCACAAGATAACGCAAAGGTCGAGAGTTGTGGCCATCAGGCGACTGTCGTGGCAGCAATCCAGCAAGCGCGGCTGGATCGTGTAAAAGAGCGCAAGGTGCATGAACATGTGTTGGCCAAGGCCACATGGCCGGAGAATTTCAACACTGCCATCCCGCTGTTGACGCCTTGGGTTTACGAGATGAAGATGCGCGACATCCGTGAAAAGGATCTTGCGGCAGCCTGGACGGAGCTTTGTTTGCAGCAATAATGTGGGTATGCTGGACTCCTCTCGTTCGCGACCAATATAAAGCCCCATGAGCCTGCCACCCGGATTTTTGGACGAATTACGCACGCGGTCGAGCCTGTCACAGGTCGTCGGGCGCAAGGTCGTATGGGATGCGCGCAAGTCCAATCAAGGCAAGGGCGACATGTGGGCCCCATGCCCCTTTCATCAGGAAAAATCTGCCAGTTTTCATGTCGATGACCGCAAGGGATTCTATTATTGTTTTGGCTGTCACGCCAAGGGGGATGCCATTTCCTTTGTGCGCGAGACCGAGAATGTCGGTTTCATGGAAGCGGTCGAGATTCTGGCACGCGAGGCGGGAATGCCGGTGCCCAAGCGTGATCCGCAAGCGCAGGAGAAAGCGGACAAACGCGGCGACCTGAGCGAAGTGATGGAACTGGCCGTGCGCTGGTTTCGGCTACAGCTCAAGACCGCGGCGGCAGAAGAGGCGCGGGCCTATCTGGCGCGTCGGGGCCTGGATGCAGGCGCGCTGGAGCGTTGGGAAATCGGCTTTGCCCCCGATGCCTGGCAGGGGCTGTGGGATGCGCTGAAAGGCAAGAACATCAGTGATGATCTGATTCTTGGTGCGGGACTGGCCAAGCCGTCAAGCAAGGGCGGCAAACCCTATGATACCTTTCGGGGCCGGATCATGTTTCCGATCCGTGACGCGCGGGGGCGGGCGATTGCCTTTGGGGGCCGTGCGATGGACCCCAATGACAACGCCAAATATCTGAATTCACCCGAGACCGAATTGTTCGACAAGGGGCGTTCGCTTTATAATGTGAAAGAGGCGCGGGTTGCGGCGGGCAAAGGGCAAAGCCTGTTGGTGGCCGAGGGCTATATGGACGTGATTGCGTTGCAACAGGCAGGGTTTGAGGCGGCCGTGGCACCATTGGGCACGGCAATTACCGAAAACCAGCTGGCGATGCTATGGCGGATCGATCCCGAACCGATCATCACGCTGGATGGCGACACGGCAGGGCAACGCGCGGCGTTGCGGCTGATTGATCTGGCACTGCCGCTGTTGGAATCTGGCAAATCCCTTCGGTTCGTGATGATGCCCGAAGGACAGGACCCTGATGACCTGTTGAAATCTGCTGGCAAGGGTGCCTTCCAAAAGCTGGTCGACGGGGCAGTGCCGATGGTGCAATTGCTGTGGCAACGCGAAACCGAGGGCCGCGTGTTTGACAGCCCCGAACGCAAGGCGGCGCTGGACAAGGCCTTGCGTGAAAAGATCATGTTGATCAAGGATCCGTCGATCCGCAGTCATTACGGCCAGGAAATCAAGGATTTGCGCTGGAAGCTGTTCCGCCCGCAGGGAGGGGAGCGCAGGCCGACGGCGCGCAGCGGCGGCAAATGGCAGGCCGCGCCGCAGGGACCGTCACCGACCACAAAATCCTCTGTGCTGGCGGCTGGCACCGATCCACGCATGACACAACATCTGCGCGAGGCCGTGATCCTTGCTGCCTTTGCAACCTGTCCGCAGATCATCGAGGACTTCGAGAGCGGACTGGAAATGATGGTCTGTGCCGATCCGACGCATCGTGCGTTGCGCGATGTGCTTTTGCGCCATGCGCATCAGGATCCAACGAGGATGCGCGAAAAAATTTCCGAAGTGCTGGGACCGGACGCCCTTGAAAACCTGCTGTCCCAACGCCACGTTGCGATCACACCCTGTATCCGTCACCCAGGTGACAGGGAAATGGCCAGCCTTACCGTTGCAGAGGAATTGGCCAAGCTGGAGGCCGCCAGGGGGCTTGATGCCGAAATCGCGGAAGCCATGGAGGATCTGAGCGGTGTCGCGGATGAAGGTGTCACCTGGCGGTTGTCAGAGGCTGCGCGTGCCGCTGAACTGGCCAGCCGGTCGGGACATGAGGATACGGCTGAATATGACCGCGGCGACAACGGCGCGGACATCAACAAGGACGAACGCAGCCGGTTGGATAAGCTGCTGGGAACGATCAAATTCGATAAATCAAAGCGCTGAGGCCAAAAAACAGTGTCTTTTTTGGCAGGCACTTTAGGAAAAAGCAGGATATCGGGTTTAAGAATCATCGCGAAACCCGCATGATTCGGAGGTACGAATCACCTGCACTGATTCGCGCGTTTGCGCCGGAGGAACTTACATGGCCGCTAAAGATACCAACGAAGATACCAAACGCGACGATGCCGACAGCGGTCATTCGCTGGATATGAGCCAGGCCGCCGTCAAGAAGATGATCTCGGAGGCGCGTGAAAAGGGCTATATTACCTATGGCCAGTTGAATACGGTCCTGCCGCCGGATCAGGTTGGATCAGAGCAAATCGAAGACGTGATGTCGATGCTTTCGGAAATGGGCATCAACATTATCGAAGACGAAGACGCCGAAGAAGAAGAAGCCAAGGGCAGCACCGAGCTTGCCACCACCGACAGCAACAAAGAAATCACGCTGTCCGCCGGCACCGCAGAAAAGCTGGACCGTACCGACGACCCCGTGCGCATGTATCTGCGCGAAATGGGCTCTGTCGAGCTGTTGAGCCGTGAAGGCGAGATCGCGATTGCCAAGCGCATCGAAGCAGGCCGCAACACGATGATCGCGGGTCTGTGTGAAAGCCCGCTGACGTTTCAGGCTATCACGATCTGGCGCGACGAACTTCTGTCCGAGGACATTCTGCTGCGCGATGTGATCGACCTTGAGGCGACATTCGGCACACAAATGGGCGAAGAAGAAGCAACAACGCCGGTTGTTCCTGTCGCCGGTGCCGTGCCGGAAGCAAAGGGCGAGGCCAAGCAGGAGCTGGATGCGGATGGAAATCCCATCACCGGTGACGATGACGACGATGATGAAGACGAACAGGCCAACATGTCGCTGGCGGCAATGGAAGCGGCGCTGAAACCGCAGGTTCTGGAAGCGCTGGACATCATTGCCGATGATTACGTCAAGCTGAGCGAGATGCAGGACAGCCGGATTTCCGCGACGTTGAATGAAGACAATTCATTCACCAAGAAGCAGGAAGACAAATATCAGAAGCTGCGGGCGGAAATTGTGTTGCTGGTGAATGAATTGCATCTGCACAACAACCGGATCGAAGCCTTGATCGACCAGTTGTACGGCATCAACCGCCGCATCATGCAGATCGATTCTGCCATGGTGAAGCTGGCGGATCAGGCCCGGATCAATCGTAAGGAATTTGTCGACGCCTATCGCGGGTACGAACTTGACCCGAACTGGATGGAGCGGATGGCTGAAAAGCCCGGTCGCGGCTGGGCCATGTTCATCGAGAAATCAACCGACAAGGTAGAAGAACTGCGTGCCGACATGGCGCAGGTTGGTCAGTATGTGGGACTGGATATTCCCGAATTCCGTCGGATTGTGCAACAGGTCCAGAAGGGCGAAAAAGAAGCCCGTCAGGCCAAAAAGGAAATGGTCGAAGCGAACCTGCGATTGGTAATTTCGATTGCGAAAAAATACACCAACCGCGGCTTGCAATTCCTTGATCTTATTCAGGAAGGGAACATTGGCCTGATGAAGGCTGTCGACAAGTTCGAATACCGCCGTGGCTATAAATTCTCGACCTATGCGACATGGTGGATCAGGCAGGCAATTACCCGATCGATTGCGGATCAGGCCCGCACCATCCGTATTCCGGTGCATATGATCGAAACCATCAACAAGCTGGTGCGCACAGGCCGTCAGATGCTGCACGAGATCGGGCGCGAACCGACGCCTGAAGAATTGGCCGCCAAACTGCAAATGCCGCTTGAGAAGGTGCGCAAGGTGATGAAGATCGCCAAGGAGCCGATTTCGCTGGAAACTCCCATCGGCGACGAAGAAGACAGCCAGTTGGGCGATTTCATCGAGGACAAGAATGCGGTTCTGCCACTGGACAGTGCGATTCAAGAGAACCTCAAGGAAACCACGACACGTGTACTGGCATCTCTGACCCCGCGTGAGGAACGTGTGTTGCGCATGCGTTTCGGTATTGGCATGAACACCGATCACACCCTTGAAGAAGTCGGGCAGCAATTCAGCGTGACCCGTGAACGCATCCGCCAGATCGAAGCCAAGGCGCTGCGCAAGCTCAAGCATCCCAGCCGGTCGCGCAAGCTGCGGTCATTTCTCGACCAGTAAAGCCCGCAGCAGGGCGCATTGAATATGGGGCCGCCTTTTGGGCGGCCCTTTTTCGTGTCATGCTTGGCAAAAGTAGGTCATGCACGTCCTCGTGATTTTGCCCTTGGACGAATGTACCTTAGATAAAACCGTATCAAGCCGGAGGACCATCCCATGCGACGTCTATGCCTTGCTTTCATTTGTGCCACGCTTGCCGTGCCCGCATATGCGCAATCTTATCTTGCGGTGAACCGTTTGCAGGTTGTGCCTGTCGGCAACAATGCGTTCGAAGTGATCGAATCCCGTGGTGAGGGCGCGCGTGGCATGTGGTGCGCGGCGGCGGATTTTGTGCTTTACGGGCAAGGGAAGAAGGGCAACCAACGGCTTTATGTGAAGGTGCCGCGCGGTCCGTCCGCAACCGTTGCAGGACGCAAGGGCGCAGTTTTCACGACAGATGTGAATAGCCTGCCCAATGGTCCCAAGGAATCCTATTCCGTCAGTGTCAGGATTGCAGGCCTCGGATTGCCGGTGCTGCATGCCTATCAATTCTGCAAGGATTACCAGATTGAACTGGAAGACATCCTGTTGCGCAGATCGGGAGATTGATCAATGAAAACCACGTTATCCGCTTTTCTGATGCTACTGGCCTATGCCGCTCCCGCTTCTGCCATGGAATTCCGTGCCGAAAATGATGTTGCGGTCAGGGCGGTTACAGGGGGCTTTGAAGTCATGAGTGATGGCGGTTACGGCGCGCGGGGCATGTGGTGCGCTGCGGCCGACTATGCGCGCAAGGCCAGAGGCGCACATGGTTTTGCACGGCTGTTCATTGCCGAGGGCCGCGCCCCGGGCATTGGTCAACGGGCACCAGTGCGTTTCACCCTTGATCCAAGTGGCCTTAACCCGGTGCCGGTGACAATTGTCGGTGCATCTTTGCGTCGTGCCGGGTCGTCGCTGTCGGTCGATCATGCACATCAGTTTTGCACGGATGCCAGAATCATAAACCGGTAATGACAAGATGAACAACAATCGGGCACTGTGACCGAGCAGGCCGGTTGCAGAGGGGCGGCGGAAACTCCAGACTGGTTCCATGCAGACGACATTCCAGATCAGCACAAATGGCCAGGGGCTTGTCGAGTTCACCCGTGATGTCGCGAGGTGGCTGGCAGGTCAGGAGGATGGGCTGCTGACCTTGATGCTGCGTCATACCTCTGCATCGCTGTTGATACAGGAGAATGCAGACCCTGAGGTGCAAAGCGATCTATTGGCATTCTTTCAGCGGCTTGTCCCGCCGTCTACGGACCCTGCGATGGGGTATCTCACCCATCGGTATGAAGGCCCGGATGATATGCCGGGACATATCAAGGCCGCACTTCTGCCGGTGAGCCTGTCGGTTCCGGTCAGGGCGGGTGAGATGTGTTTGGGCAGGTGGCAGGGCATATACCTGTTTGAACACAGGGACGCCCCGCAGATACGCAGCGTGGCTGCGCATTTTCGTGCAGATTGACCCGTTGCCGGCATTGGATGCGAAGCAGTGCAGCCAGGCAACCCCAAGATATTGCGCCGCATTTCGCCTCTACCCAAAACTTCGCGGTTCGCCTATACCTGTGGGCAAATCGGGGGGAAGCCCCACAAGTGCGGTTGTAACACTAACAAAGAAGGGGGATGGTCAATGCGCTGCCCGTTTTGTGGAAACATTGATACCCAAGTAAAGGACAGCCGTCCGGCCGAAGATCATGTGTCGATCCGTCGGCGTCGGTTCTGCCCTGCCTGTGGCGGGCGGTTCACGACTTACGAACGGGTGCAACTGCGCGATCTGGTGGTGATCAAGACCTCTGGCAAACGAGAGGATTTTGACCGTGACAAGCTGGAACGCTCGATCCGTATTTCGATGCAGAAGCGTCCGATTGACCCCGAGCGCATCGACCAGATGATCAGCGGCATTGTTCGCCGGTTGGAAAGCATGGGTGAAACCGACATTGGGTCCAAACAGATCGGCGAGATCGTGATGGAAGCACTGGCGCGGATCGATACCGTGGCCTATGTACGTTTTGCCAGCGTTTACAAGAACTTCCAGGCTGCGGATGATTTCGATAAGTTCGTTCAGGAATTGCGCCCGGATTCAGCACCTGAAGAAGAGTGAGTGATCAGAGCCGCATGGACGCCCGTTTCATGGCGTTGGCACTGAGCTTGGGCCGGCGGGGGCAGGGCCGGGTCTGGCCCAATCCTGCGGTCGGTTGTGTGATCGTAAAGGCAGGCCGCCTTGTCGGGCGCGGATGGACACAGGATGGTGGCAGACCCCATGCAGAGGCGATGGCGCTGACCCAGGCCGGGCCTGCGGCAGCAGGGGCCACGGCCTATGTCACGCTGGAGCCCTGCGCCCATCACGGACAGACCCCGCCATGCGCCGAGGCACTGATAAAGGCGGGTATCGCGCGTGTTGTCGTGGCCCTGGCCGATTGTGATGCGCGGGTTGATGGCAAGGGACTTGAGATGCTGCGCAGCGCTGGCATCGAGGTTTCCCTGGGCGAAGGGGAAGCGCGGGCGCAGCGCGATCACGCAGGTTTCTTTGCCCGCTCCGAACTGGGTCGTCCCTTTTTGACACTGAAGCTGGCGGGATCGTTCGACGGGCGGATCGCAACCGGCACCGGCGAAAGCAAATGGATCACCGGCCCGGCGGCGCGCCGTCAGGTTCATGCCATGCGCAGTCGTCATGATGCGGTCATGGTGGGCGGTGGCACGGCCCGCGCGGATGATCCGGGGTTGACCGTGCGCGATCTGGGCATCACGCATCAGCCTGTCCGCGTGGTGGTGTCACGCAGGCTTGACCTGCCATTGATGGGGCAATTGGCCCGGACGGCCAAGGATGTGCCGTTGATCCTGTGCCACGGCACGGATGCAGAACCGATGTTGGTGCAGACCTGGCGTGATATTGGTGCGACCTTGCTGCCCTGCGCGGTCAAGGCGGGCCAGTTGGATACAGTGGATGTGATGCAACAATTGGGTGCATACGGGTTGACCCGTGTCTTCTGCGAGGGGGGCGGCGCGCTGGCGGCATCCCTGCTTGAGGCTGATTTGGTGGATGATCTGATCGGCTTTACTGCGGGCATCGTGATCGGTGCCGAAGGGGTGCCTGGCATCGGCGCAATGGGGCTGGCAAAACTGGCCGCTGCCCCGAAATTTAGCCTGAGATACGTAGAACCGGTTGGCAAGGATGTCCTGCATGTCTGGACACGGAACTGAACCTAACTGCGCCGCCAAAGGTGTGATTGTGTTGCGAAAAGACCTTGAAGTTTGGACAGCAGGCGGTTGGCCGGCCCGGGGCGCGGGATGTCATCGGTCGAAAGCCGTTCGACAATGATCTCGACCGGGCAGGGCAGTCCGGTTTTCGGATCGCGGTAACGCGGGTAATCGATCAATGCCGCATGCACCAACCCTTCAAGTGCGGGCTCTGCGCGGCGTCTTGGCGGGACATCACCCAGATCGGTGGTCAGACCCCAACCTGCGTAAAACGGCACACCCAGGGTGGTGACAGGCAGCCCGCGCAACAGGGCTTCGAACCCCAGTAGCGAAGTCATGGTCCAGACTTCATCAGCCACGTCCAGCAGGGCAATCGGATCGCTCTGATGCAATGTTATGTCGGCCAGACCGCTGGTGTCGATCTTGCCGCTGCGCAGGCCCGCTTCCACATCAGGATGTGGCTTATAAAGGATCACGGCATCGGGATTCGCATTGCGCACTGCCTGCAAAAGGGCGCGATTGGTTTGTACATGGTCGGTGCCGGTGCGGATCGAGGCATCGTCTTCGACCTGTCCGGGAACGAGGATGCGCCGCCCGTCGGGCAGGGTGCCGAGATCGGGCGCTGCGGCGGCAAGGTTGTATTTGCTCAGACCCGCGGCAGTGAGCTGTTCAATCAGCTTTCGCGCCCGTAGATGTTGATCCGGGCGGAGTTTGCTGCGTTTTTCGATGTATTTCTCCAGCCGGCTGGGGCGGGACGGGTCATAGTAGATTCCCAGATCATCACAGACCAGCGACAGGGGTGGGACCAGTTCGGCACCCAATCCCTTGGAACGCAGGAACCCGTCCTCGACCAAGAGGGCCTCGGCATGGCCTACTTGTGATTTGCCAGCCCAGACCATCCACGGTTTGCCGCTTTGACGGGCAATGACAGGATCATCCTGAAAAATCACTGGCTTGTAGCGGCCAAAAAAGCCTTGCAAGGGTTTGCGTTTCCACATGCGCATGGCCGAAGCGGTCCAGCCAGCGCGATCCTCTCGCCAGCAACGGGTTTGGGCGGCCAGTGTTTCGATTGCATCTTCGAGGGTGCCAAGGCGGTTGCGATAGGGATCGTACCATTTCGGGTAGAGGATCATCGCCCCGGCAAAGAGTTGCGGGCGGGTCAGTTTGCGCTGCCGGCGCGGCACCGGGAATTCATCAGAGGTCAAGCCCCAACCGGCATAGAAAGGTTGGCCGAAAACCCGCGGTTTGTGGCCGGCAAAGATCGCTTCGAAACCCATTTGCGAGGATACGGTGTAGACGGCGATGGCACCTTCGAACAGCGCCCATGGGCACACCGGATCGCTAAGGAATGTCACCCGGTCGGACAGGTCGCCGTCGGTGAAATAGCCCTTTCGATAGCCTTGTACGGTTTCGGGATGGGTTTTGATGAGGACGCGGGCCTGGGGATGTTCCTCCTGGGCAAACACCAACATTTCCAGAAAGCGGCCTCTGTCTGCACCGGAGGCTGCAACGGAGGCATCCCCGAAAGTCTGGTCGATCACCAGAACATAGCCGGGATCAGGGGGGAGGATATCCGGGTCGAATCCGCTGTATTTGGTCAACCGTGCCTCTGTGATGCGCGCGATGGCGCCGCGGGCGCGGTTCAGCAGGTCGGTGTTATCCAGAGGATGGGTGGTGAGTATTTCTTCGAGATCGCTGATCGTGCTCGGGTCGAAATGCACCCCAGCCTTGTCGAGCAGCAAGCCCAGCGGCGGTTCTCCCGCGCGGCCCGGATGCAGGGAGCGCAGGAAGGCATCCTCGACCCGCAGGACGGGGGTGTCATATTTCTCGGCTACGGCGAGCCCGCGATGTGCTGTGGGAGAATTGCCCCAGATCGCAACGCTGTCGCCGGGACGGGGGAGGCCGAGGTGCAGCGAATAACCTGACAGGTGCAAAATGCGCCGCAGCCGCCGCTGGGTCAGAAAACCGCCATTATAGACAAAAAGACGCCGGTCCTTTTCAGGACCGGCGGTTGGTGTGTCATATGTCTCGGGCCCGAGAGCCACGTGGATCAGCCGCCCGACAAGGTCGTCAGGCCTGCAGCGGAAGACGCTGTGCCGGTGATCGCCGAGATAACCTTGTTCCACTGGGTGAAGGGGGCCTCTGTGACATAAAGTGTATCGCCGTCACGGATCACAAAATCGCGGGCCATGAACATGCCGTTTGGTTTGGTCAGGTCGAGGACATAGACCATACGCTGCGCGCCCTGCAGATCGTTGCGTCCCAAAACCTGTGCGGCGACCTCTTCGGGTTCATTGCGAAAGACAAAAACGCCGGTGGGATCAGCCGTAGCGGCGTTAAGGCCGCCGACCTGTGCGATGCCCTCCAAGGCCGAAAGTGTCTGACTTTCAAAGGGGACCTGGGCCTGGCCACCCGTCGCGCCCAGAGCGGTGAAGGAACGCGTGTCTTCTTCGACCAGAATACGGTCACCACCGCGCAGGGCGATGTCGAGTTGCGGGTGATCGTAGAGATCCTGCAACCAGACCTTGCCACGCTGGGTGCCGCGAATGACGGTCACCTGCGCGATTTCCGGCTGGATCGTGACGCCACCGGCCTGCGCCAGCATCGTGCCGAGGGTCCGTGTGGGACGCTGGATGGCATAGACGCCCTGTCCGCCAACAGCGCCAATCAGTGAAACAGTTGAGCCGTCACCGGCTGCACGGCGCACCTCGACTTGTGGGTCTGGGGTCTGTTCACCAAGTTTGTTGGTAATGATGCGGCGGATGGCATCAGGGGTATTGCCGGCCGCCTTGATTCGGCCCGCATAGGGAATAAAGATAAAGCCAGCTCCGTCGACCTGAACTTCTTCGAGGACGGTGGCCGGGGCACCTTCGACGCCGAGCAGGGGATCATCGACGTTTTCATAGACGGTAATGCCAAGAACGTCGCCCGCGCGGATCGTGTCAGAGCCAAGGGTCGCCGCGTTCTTGAAAGCATCCGAGAAGCCAAGCGCAGGCACAACAGCGGTTGCGCGTGTTACACGGTCATTGACAGAGACAACAAAGGCGTCGCCTTCCTTCTGGACCGATCCAGCAAAGATTTGCCGTTTGTTGGGGCCAACTTGCGGCAAGCCACATGATGATACAGCGGCCAAGGCTGCAACGGTTACGATGGGACGTGCCCACCGGAAATATACGGATTTCACTGCCCGGTCTCCTCGACCTATTCAACTCTGCCTCAAAAATTCGCCAATTGTTTCGACGTAATTGCGGCAACGCTACCCTAGGGTGATTTGAAAATCCAGTGGGATGAAGTGGTTAACTCAGGTGACAACACGCAACTGTTGCCGAGGAGCCGCGGTGCCCGATTGCAATGCATCATAGGGATCTTCTGCTGCGAGCATCATATCGACCACTTGGCGCAGCAGCTGGCGGCGCCCGCGTGACGAATAGAAACCGCCAGGAATTTGTGATGTTTCAAGGAGATAGCGCCGGTAATCCTTGTAAGCCTTGTTGTCGGGGCGGGAGGCGGCGGAAAAAAATTCGGGCAGGGGTTGATCCGAGACGAACTCGGGCTGGGCATAGACCGCCCGGCCGAAGACCTTGAGCGGAATCCCGCGCCAGAGCACCTGCTGACCGGCTGTGGAGTTGACGGTAACTGCGGTTCTTGCGTCGTTGAGAAGCTGGGCCAGTTTGCCGCCCCGCACATAGTGCACGCGGGCGGAGACCTCCATCTTGCGGGCCAGTCGTTTGACTTCGCGGCGTAGGGGTACGCGACCATCCTCAAGCGGATGTGCCTTGATGACAAGGTGGTGGTGGCCGGGCGCACCCTTGGCGAAACTCTCGATGACCAGTTCCAGAAAATCGGACATCGTGTCAAAGGGCGAATGCATCTGGAAGGAACTGTCGTGTTCAAGCTGCAGGAGCGCGAGGTGGTAGGGAAACCCGCCCAGCCGAATGCGCATGGTTGACAGCAGGCGATCCGCCCAAAGCGCGGGCATCAGCAGCAGGCGCTTGACATAGAGCGCGAATTCCTTGGTCACGGGCAGGCTGCGGTGGGGACGGAAGTTGCGATAGTCGCCGTTCCTGAACATCACGAACCAATGATAGAGCGCGCCATAGAATATGTGTTGGCGCATGTCGCCCCAATGACCGGGCGGCAGGGGGGNGGGGGGCCTCCATATCGGAGCGGGCCAGCGCGGACTGCATCTGCGGGATCGTCATGTCCATCAGGCGGGAATTGCCGTTTGAGCCGCCACGTTCGTAGCTGACCCAATAGGGGCGCATGTAGCCTTCTTCGAAAACATGCACGGTGATGCCGCGTCGTTTGGCTTCGGCCACCGCATCGGCGTGGATCGGGCGGGTATCACCGTAGAGAACAATATCGGTGACGCATTTCTCTGTAAGAATCTGACAGAATGTGGTGCCCCATTCCGCGGCGGTCCCACGATAGGGGATGTAGCTGTGCGGATGAAACCAGAAGGCGCGGTCACCGGCGTTGAAACCGACACGCCAGACCTCTGCCCCAGCCAGCCGCAGCATCTTGCCCAATCCGTGAAAGAACGGCCCATGCGGCCCTTGCAGGAACAGAAAAATCCGTTTGTCGGCGGCGGTGGCAGTCATTTTCATCCCAATTGTGCGACTCTTTGGCGATATTTCGCATGAAATACAGGCGAAATTGTGACGGGGCTCTCCTGGCCGGCGGCTGGCTCTTGCCAGGGAGCTGCGCCAGAGATACCTCAATACCAAGCGAAAGAAAGGGCGACAAATGTTCACGGGGATAATCACCGACATTGGCACCGTGGCAGCGGTTGAGCAACAGGGCGATCTGCGGGCACGGATCAAGACTGGCTATGATACGGCCACCATCGACATGGGGGCATCGATTGCCAGCGACGGGGTGTGCCTGACGGTCGTCGGGCTGGGCACGGATTGGTACGAGGTGCAGATCTCGGCCGAAACATTGGACAAGACCAATATCGGCGCAAACCGGTGGCATGTTGGTAAACGGCTGAACCTTGAACGCGCCCTGAAGGTTGGTGATGAGTTGGGCGGGCATATCGTGTCGGGCCATGTGGATGGTGTGGCCGAAGTGGTTGCGATGGTGAATCAGGGGGACAGCACACGCGTGACCCTGCGAGCGCCAGAAGAACTGGCGCGTTTCATTGCGCCCAAGGGATCGGTGGCGCTGAACGGCACTTCTCTGACCGTGAACGGGGTGGAGGGCTGTGATTTCGGCATCAACTTCATCCCCCATACCAAGGAAGTCACGACCTGGGGCGAGGTGACCGTTGGCGACCGTGTCAATCTGGAAATCGACACCCTGGCGCGCTATGTGGCGCGGCTGGCCGAGATGTCATGACCGCGGGCATCGGACATAACCGAGGGCCAAGCATGGAGCGCGGCGCAAAATGGCGGGCCTTTCAGTGGCAGAAGGCGCGGGATGCGGCGATGCCCAAGGCGATTCCGCTGATGGTGGTCAGAATGCATGTGGCACGGGCCGCCCAGCTTGGCCTTGACTATCCAACCTACGCGGCGGTGCGAAAAGCCACTGGGCGCGACATCATGGGCTTGCTGTTTTCATCCAATGCCCTGCGCGTGGTACGCGCGGAAGCGCCGCAAATGCCTGTTGCACGCGGCGAGATCCTTGCGACGCTGCGCCAGGCGAAAAAACTGGCCTTGGTGCATGCCCCCTTGCAGGTGGATGCGATCAAAACGGCGAATCCCGTGCTGGACGCCGTGGACCGTGCACCGAGGTTCACCGAGAGTTGGGGAGACATGCGCGCGCATCTGGGCCGCTTTGTTACCCAGCAGAGTCTCAACCGGGATCAGGTTTTGATTATTGGCGATACAGGGATCGAGCGGGACTGGAGCACGGCGGCCCAGGCGGCCGGGTACCTTGACTCAACGCGGTATTTTGCAAAGGGCAGGGCGGGAGGTTCCGGGCTGGCCGCGGGGTGAACGCGACCGGTTGGTGGGCTGGCCAGGGGCGGGATTGAGTTTAAAGGCAAGATGAAGCCGGCTGTGGGCAGGTGTCAAATGCGACGCAACGGCGGATTGCGTGCGGTGGTGCGGCTCTGGTCAAGACAGTTGCGCTGGGGTATCAGCGGGGCATAGACGCGAGGAAATGCCATGAACTTTGAAACACCCGGGCCTGTGGAAGAGAAGCTGTCTGCGGCGATCTCTCCGATACAAGAGATCATCGAAGAAGCGCGGGCCGGCCGGATGTTCATTCTGGTGGATCATGAGGACCGTGAGAACGAGGGTGATCTGGTGATTCCGGCGCAGTTTGCCGATGCGGAAGCGATCAACTTTATGGCGACCCACGGGCGCGGCCTGATTTGCCTGCCAATGACAGCCGAGCGGATCGCCACCCTGGAATTGCCGATGATGGCGATGAACAATTCCTCGCGCCATGAAACCGCTTTTACCACCAGTATCGAGGCGCGTGAGGGGGTGAGCACGGGGATATCGGCAGCGGACCGGGCGTTGACGGTGGCTGTTGCGATCAGCGAGCAATCCGGTGCTGCGGATATTGCCACGCCCGGTCACGTCTTTCCCTTGCGCGCGCGCGACGGCGGCGTTCTGGTGCGGGCCGGCCACACGGAAGCAGCGGTTGATATTTCGCGTTTGGCGGGGTTGCATCCTTCAGGTGTGATCTGTGAAATCATGAAGGACGACGGGACCATGGCGCGCTTGCCGGATCTTGTTGCATTCGGGGCGGCGCATGGTCTGAAAATCGGTACCATCAGCGATCTGATTGCCTATCGCCATACCCACGACAACCTGCTGGTGGAACGCGACAGCCGCGCAGTGCATTCGGCCTACGGGGGGGACTGGCAGATGCGCATTTTTGCAGATCAGATCACCGGCACGGATCATGTGGTGCTGAGCAAGGGGGATATTTCGACCCCTGAACCGGTATTGGTACGCACCCATGCGATCAATGCACTGGAAGATATTCTGGGCCTTGGCCCAAGCCCTGCGGGTGAGGTGGCGCGCGCCATGGAGATTATTGCGGCCGAAGGACGCGGCGCCGTGGTGCTGTTTCGCGATCCCTTTCCCAGGCTGCGGCTGGATGCCGATGGCGAGGAAGGTCCGCGCACGGTCAAGAACACCGGATTGGGCGCGCAAATCCTGTCCACGCTGGGCCTGAACAAATTGGTGTTGCTGACGGACAATCCTGAAACACGGTATCTGGGACTGGATGCCTATCACATAGAAATCGTGGGCACCCGTCCCATTACGCAGGGGTAAATCATGGCAAGTTCAGAAGAACATACCGTCCTGGCGCGGCCTGTATTCGATCGTCCGGTGAAGGTGCTGATCGTGCTGTCCCCCTATTACAGCGATATTGCGCAGGGATTGCTGCGTGGTGCCAGGGCCGAGTTGCAGGCAGCGGGGGCGGATTTCGAAGTTGTGGAGATGCCCGGTGCGCTGGAAATTCCCACGGCGATCGGGATCAGCGATCGGCGCAGCAACTTTGACGGCTATGTCGCGCTGGGCTGTGTCATTCGCGGTGAAACGACACATTATGAAACCGTCTGCAATGACAGCAGTCGCGCGCTGCAACTGCTTGGCTTGCAGGGATTATGCATCGGCAATGGCATCCTGACGGTCGAGAACAAGGCGCAGGCCGAAGTCCGCGCCGATCCCGACGGGCAGAACAAGGGAGGCGGCGCTGCGGCAGCGGCCTTGCATCTGATCGCGCTCGCCCGTAGATGGGCGCACACCAGCAAGGGCATAGGCTTTAGACCATTGGGTGAGGATACGCTGATGGCGGGCGATATGGATGGAAATACGACAGCATGAAAACCTCTGCCACCGGTATTTCCGGCAACCAGAAACGCAAAATGAGGTCAGCTGCGCGGCTTTATGCAGTGCAGGCCCTGTTCCAGATGGAGCATTCGTCGCTGACCGTCGACAAGGTGCGTTCCGAATTTGTCGAACACCGGTTCGGGGCCACCTATGACGGCACCGAAATGCAGGATGGTGATGTCGCGCTGTTCAGTCAGGTTCTGGAAGAGGCCGTAACACATCAGGCACCAATCGACCAGCTGACCGACCGGGCGCTTGTTGCCAAATGGGCGATTGCACGGATCGATCCGACCATCCGCGCCTTGTTTCGGGCCGCTGGGGCCGAGCTGCGCGACGACTCTACCCCGCCCAAGGTCGTGATTGCCGAATATGTCGACCTGGCGCGCGCTTTTTTTCCAGAGGGGAAGGAGGCGTCTTTTGTGAATGCTGTGCTGGATCACATGGCCCGCGAGGCCCGCCCCGAGGCGTTTTGAGCGTGCTCTGACGCGCTGTGCTGCTTTGAAAAACCTGTAACCTGCGCTATATTGAGGCGAAGGGGGCAAGAACATGCCTAAGATATTTCGATTTTATTTCAAGAATTGCCTGATTGGCTTTGGCGTTGCCGCCGCTTTTGTTGGCGGGGTTTTATGGTTCAATGTCGCTAATCTATGGCATTTGATCAGCACTTCGGACGTCGGTTTGATGGCGGTTGTGGTGTTCTGGGTCTTGAACGGCATTGTTTTTGCCGGGGTTCAGACCGGAGTCGCCGTGATGTTGATGACGGAGGACGAAGATCAGGGGCCGATGAGCGGAACGCCGGTTGGCTTGATCCCGATCAGACAAACCGCCACCTCGGCACCCGACAGAAACCGCTAGGCACGGGGAGATCCATCTCCGCGTGCTGCGCGAAGTCTGTTCCGCGACGCGCGGTTTTGGCAGAAATTGGTGTGACAGACTGCCACTGTGCAGGCCATGGCCGTAATTCTTGACTTGGGTCATATGTCGGGAAGACAATCAAAAGAGCGCTGTCCGCTAGCCCCTGTCGGGGGCAGGGACGGCGGGTCTGCGCAAAAGAGTGACGGGACCACCGTTGCCGGTCTGTTGTGTATTCCCGGGGACCTGTATGTACAGGTGGGCGCCAGATAATCGAACCAGGGCTCGAACAGAGCCAGCTCCCTAGGGTTTGCTTAAGGCCACTGGAATGTAACGTCTCACGAACAGGGTAGTACCCGCCACAGCCTATAGGTAGGCGCATGGCAGGTCCGCGGCAAGGGCTAGTCCTTGTTGTTTTCGTGTATATCGCTGCGCATGCGCGCCATGTGATCTTCCCATCCCTTGTCGAGCGAGAAAATCAGATCGAAGGCCGCGGCACCATCGGGCAGTCCGGCATGTTCAAGCGAGAGCCTTGTGCCACCGGCAACAGCTTCGAGGGTCCATCTGACGTGACTGGTCGCCTCCCCCATGGGTCTGATAGTAAAGGTATATTCCAGGTATTCGGGGGGGCGGGCGGTGATCACATCCCCCCAGATTGTCAATGTGCCACTTTCTGCGCCGATCATTTCGAAAGGCTGGCCCTGCACCAGCGGTGCCTTGGGCGCATGAAACCAAAGCGCAAGCTTTTCGGGCTGGGTCAGGTAAGCCCAGACATCGTCGCGGCTGGCGCGGAGCATGATGGACTTGGTCAAGGTTGTGGTCATGAGTGTTCCCTTTCAATGGCGGTTTTCAATGCATCCAGACGCAGGTCCCAAAACCGGTTGAACGTTTCCAGCCAGGTCAGAACTGGCGCGAATCCCGATGGGTTGATCCGGTTGATGCGTTCACGGCCCCTGGGGGTGACAGTGATCAATCCTCCATCACTGAGGATGGTCAGGTGTTTCTTTACCGCGGCACGGGTCATGTCGAATCGGTCTGAGACATCCGTGATGGTCATATCCTGCTGGCTCAGAAGTTTGAGGATGTCGCGGCGGGTCGGGTCGGCGAGGGCGCGAAAGGCGTATTGGTTGGGCGCCGGCATCTGCTGGTTCCTTTATATGATACCTTTTGGTATCGCAAATAAATAGATACCATAAGGTATCATGTCAACGGAAAGATCGGCCTGACAAGGCCGAGCGGGTGCCGGACAGAGAGCCTCCGATGCTGTGCAGCGCTTCAACTGGCGGGAAAGGCCGCGCGTGGGCTTGTCAATGTTCATGGAATGTTCATAGTTATCCCATGACCCATGTTGATCTTTCGCCGCAGCCTTCGCCGCTGCAACCTGGACAGCTATTGGCGCGGGGGGTGGCACGGCATCTGGCCAGCCACGGTTTTGCCTGTGTTGAGGAACTGGTGCCCAAGCGCGGTCTGCGCGTGGATGTCATGGCCCTTGGACCCAAGGGTGAGATCTGGGTGGTGGAATGCAAGTCATCCCGCGTCGATTATATGTCGGACTGCAAATGGCAGGGCTATCTGGAATGGGCCGACCGGTTTTTCTGGGCGGTCGATTCGGATTTTCCGGTGGAGCTGCTGCCCGACGAGACAGGGCTGATCATCGCGGATGCCTATGGCGGGGAGATTATCCGTATGGGACCGGAGACAAAGCTGGCAGCTGCGCGGCGTAAGGTGATGGTTCAGAAATTCGCCATGCATGCGGCGCGTCGGTTGCACCGCCTGCGTGATCCCGACATGCGCACTCAGCGCGGCTAGCGCATTTTTCCGCCGCCGGCGCGCCGTGCCGCGGCAGTAATCTCTTCTGCAATTTCAATAGCTTCTTCAGGGGTGAAGTCCATTGGAATCTCGATGCCGTTGCCTTCGACAAACAGCCGGACCATGCCTGCATCGGTCGGCCCGATCTGCAGGTTGGCTTCGATGTCGCGTTCGTCGTTGATACCCATGGCGGCCTCCGTGATCTGGGGAGCATCGCTAGCGCGGGATGGCTTGAAAGGCAAGGACTTGCGGATGCAAAGTGAGTCCATGGAAAATGTGGAAATGCGCAGATTTACAGCGCGGGATCGGGATTGGCTGGTGGCCGCGCATCGTGATGCCTATGCCCGCGCCGAAGGGTTTGACGACAGTTTTGCTGTGCTGGTCGCCAGTATTCTCGATGAATTCCTGTGTGATCATGATCCGCTCTGCGAAACGGGCTGGATTGTCTGGCAGAAGCGCAGGCGGTTGGGCAGCATTTTTTGTGTGAAGCTGGATGACAGCACCGCCAAGCTGCGGCTGTTCATGCTGATCGAAAAGGCACGGGGCAAAGGGTTGGGTCAAAGGATGCTGGAGACCTGCATGGGCTTTGCGCGCGAACAGGGGTACCGCGAGATGAAGCTCTGGACCCACGAATCCCACCGTGCGGCAGGGGTACTCTATGCCAGGAACGGCTGGACCTTGCTGTCATCGCAGCCGGTTGTATCATTTGGTCGGCCATTGATCGAACAGCATTGGGAAATCACATTGTAGGGCGGTCCTTGGCTATTGCAATCTGTGCGAGGGGCGGCTAAATCCCCCTCGTGTGCCGCCTTAGCTCAGTTGGTTAGAGCACTGGTTTGTGGAACCAGGGGTCCCCCGTTCAAGCCGGGGAGGCGGTACCATCCTCAACATGGTCAAGACTGGACGCGAAGCGGTGCAAGGGATTGCGGTGTGGTTGTCTGCGTCTTTGCGGGGGTGTCCGGTCAATCAGGCGGAGTGCGGGAACCACCCTTGCCGGGGCGCTGCCCCGTCGCGCAGGCGCGACTCCCCGGAGTTTATTGGCAAGATGAAAAATGTTTGCTTGAAGTGTCAGGGGCTTTGGTAGGCTGCAGTCTGACGCGCCGGGCCAGACCCCGGCGTTGCCGGCCGTATGATGGGAGCCTCAGTCGATCTGGAGGGTTTGACGCAGGGCGCCGGTGAGGCGGTCGTAAATGAGGATTTTGTCATCGCTTGTGACAATGGCATACCAGTTGGTCCCCTGGGTAAAGGCCTGTGCCCTCGACCCCGGGGGCAATGTGATCTGATCGGGTAGTGATGGTGCATCGCGGTTCAAGCGCGTGACAAGCAGAGCAATCACCACTAGAACCCCGCAAATCATCACGACGGTCAGTACCGTCACCAACCGTCGCAAGAACCGCAGGTTCGCAGGCTCAATCGGATCATCCATGTCTTTGCACCGCACCATTACCTTTTTGATTGGCGACAGTCCGCCATCGCGTCTTGATAAGGCGCTTGCCCGGGATGTGCCAGAGGCGGCCAACCTGTCGCGCACCCGACTTGGCAGATTGTTGGAGCGCGGGGCGGTCAGGGTGGCAGGTCAGGTGGTGCGCGATCCGCGCGCAAGGGTTTCTGAGGGACAGGTTGTCGAGATCGGCGTGGAGGAGGCGGAGGAAAGCCATATCCTGCCCGAGGCGATCGCGCTGGAGGTTGTTCATGAGGATGAGGATCTGATTGTCATCAACAAACCCGCGGGCATGGTGGTGCACCCGGCCCCCGGATCGCCCTCGGGAACGTTGGTCAATGCGCTGATGGCCCATTGCGGCAAGAATCTGTCGGGGGTTGGCGGGGTGAAACGGCCCGGGATCGTGCATCGGATCGACAAGGAAACCAGCGGTCTGCTGGTGGTGGCCAAATCGGATGTCGCGCATCACAGCTTGGCCAGGCAGTTCGAGAAACATACGGTTGAGCGGTATTACAAGGCGCTGGTTTACGGGGTGCCTGATGCCAATGATCCGCGTCTGCGTGGCATCAGGGGGGCATCGTTCGAACCCGGTAATATCCTGAAAATGACGACGCAACTGGCGCGTCACAAGACCGACCGGCAACGACAGGCGGTGCTGTTCAATGGCGGCCGTCATGCGGTTACACGTGCCCGTACCGTCGAAAGTTTTGGCGCGCCTGCGGTGCTGGCTCTGATGGAATGCTGGCTGGAAACCGGGCGTACACATCAGATCCGCGTGCATATGGCCCATGCAGGTCATGCCCTGGTTGGGGATCCGACCTATGGGGGGCGGCGAAAATTGCCCAAGGCTGCCTTGCCTGAGATCGCGGCGGTTGCGGTCAGCCGGTTCCCGCGACAGGCCCTGCATGCAGCGGTTCTGGGATTCGAACATCCGGTATCGGGCCAGTTGATGCGGTTCGAGGCCCCCTTGCCGCAGGATATGGAGGACTTGCTGGAGGCGGTGCGTCTGGCGGTCTGAACTGATCTACACCACTGCGTGAAAGCCCTGAAATGTAACTTTTCATTCATTTTTCTTATGCCATTGTCAACAAATCCGCATTGCAAACTCTTGTAACGCCTTCGTGCGCTGCCCATATCGATGTTAAGCCCGTAAACATAGCTGTTTGAGACGCGGGAAATTGAGGGAAAAGGACAACTACATGGCCAATTATGCAAATTTGCCGGCACCGACGCCGGAAGGCGGGTTGAACCGATATATGCAGGAAATCCGCAAATTCCCCCTGTTGGAGCCGGAAGAGGAATACATGCTGGCCAAGGCATGGGTGGAACAGGAAGATACCGAAGCAGCCCATAAGATGGTCACATCGCATCTGCGGTTGGCGGCCAAGATCGCCATGGGCTATCGGGGGTATGGATTACCTCAGGCTGAAGTGATTTCGGAAGCCAATGTGGGATTGATGCAGGCGGTGAAGCGATTTGATCCTGAAAAGGGCTTTCGCCTCGCCACTTATGCCATGTGGTGGATCAGGGCCTCAATCCAAGAATATATCCTGCGCTCGTGGTCGCTGGTCAAACTCGGGACGACCTCTGGACAGAAAAAACTGTTCTTTAACCTGCGCAAAGCCAAGAACAAGATCGGCGCGCTGGAAGAGGGCGATCTGCGCCCGGAAAATGTAAAAACCATCGCGACGCAACTGGGCGTGACTGAAGCGGAGGTGATTTCGATGAACCGGCGCATGTCGGGCGGGGATGCCTCTTTGAATGCGCAGGTCGGTTCGGATGGCGAAGGCACGATGCAATGGCAGGACTGGCTGGAGGATGAAGACGCTGATCAGGCCGGCGACTATGCGGAAAAGGATGAGTTGGAGACCCGCCGTGAAATGCTGGCCGAAGCGATGGATGTGTTGAACGAGCGCGAACGCGATATTCTGTCCCAGCGCCGGTTGAGCGATGAAACGATCACGCTGGAAGATCTGAGCGCCAAGTATGATGTCAGCCGCGAGCGCATCCGTCAGATCGAGGTGCGGGCCTTTGAAAAGCTGCAGGCGCGGATGCGCGAACTGGCGAACGAAAAGGGCATGCTGATCTCTGCATGAACCATCCCGCAGCTTGACGAAACGACAGCCCCGCCCGCACCATCGGGCAGGGCTTTTTCATGACAGGAGATGAAAATGGCAGGTGGTTGGGCAAAAGATGGCGCAGTGGCCGAACAGATTGAGGCCTCTATCAATGATGAACTTGCGCGGCTCAAACTGCGCAAAACGCCTGTGGGTGAGAGTCTCACCCATTGCGCGGAATGTGAAGAACCGATTCCTGAGGCGCGCAGGCAGGCCTTGCCGGGGGTCAAACTATGTATCGATTGTGTACGTGAACGTGATGCCAACTTTCAGGCACGCGGCGGCATCAACAGGCGCGGATCAAAGGACAGCCAGTTGAAATAGGGCGGGCAGGCGTGGCGCGAGGAGGAGAACTCTGGTAATATCTGCGATATTCCAGAGGTTGATTGCCGCACTTGAAGGAAATTTCATGCCCTTTCGTTTTTTCCTGTCATTTTTATTATCCAGTTTTTTTGCGGTGGCGGCCCTGGCGGGGCCGTCCTGTGCTCCGCATCCTGGATTTACGGTGATCGATGCTTCGCATCCTTTAACGGATCTGGGGCCGCGTGACGGTACACCCGGGATGACAGCGCTGCGCAATCTGGGGGTGGAAACAATCATCCGGTATTATGATAATGTCGCTGAAACGTTGCCTTGCAAGACATTGGTGCCCGAAGAAACCCGCGCCGTATTGCAAGCCGGGTTCAGCCTGTTGGCGGTGTTTCAGCACAATAATGACAATCCCATGACCTTTGTCACGCCGGGGCGCGGCACGCTGGATGCGCAACGCGCGATCGAGCTGGCGCTAGCCAACGGGCAACCCAGCGGTTCGGCAGTATATTTTGGTGTCGATGGTGTTGACGGGGCACTGCAATCGGCCAACTACGAATTTGCCAAGAGCAATGGCGGGCCGATTTCGCAGGCGCGGGAGCAAACGCTCAAGACCAGCATGGGAACTGGATCATTCCGCAAGCATCAGGAATTTTATGACATCTACCGCGAGGAAGCGGCGACCCAGTTCGGAGGAATTGCAGGGCAGCACAGAGCTGAGGACATCCTGCCCTTCATCGACAGCTATTTCCGCGAGATCGCAACGATTTTCAACAATTTTGGTGATCAGACCGGCATCCGCTACCGTATTGGCGGCTATGGAGGCGGGATGGTATGTGACCATTTGCTGAACAGCCGGCTGGTTGCCTTTTGCTGGCTGTCGCAATCCAAGGGTCTGGCGGGCTATCAACAATTCGAAGCCTCGCAAAAATGGGTCATGCGGCAAGAGCTAACAACTGTCTGCAAAGGTTGGAAATTTGGCAGTGGTGGCGATTTTCAATTCGATTACAACACGGTAAACCCGCGTACACCGGATTTTGGTCAATGGAATACCCAGGTGGATTACGCCATCCCCTTTAGCAGGCCGCTGAAAAGGGATGGCGTTGGGTGTTATGCTTGGCGCGATTAGTCTTCCATCGCTTCCAATTCGTCGATGAAGCCGGAAATCATCGACAGACCCTTGTCCCAGAACGCCGGATCACTTGCATCGAGGCCGAAGGGGGCCAGCAATTCCTTGTGATGCTTTGAACCGCCGGCCTTGAGCATGTCGAAATATTTCTCCTCGAACCCCGGTTCACCCTCTGCATAGACCGCATAAAGCGCGTTCACGAGGCCATCGCCAAAGGCATAGGCATAGACGTAGAAGGGTGAATGTACGAAATGCGGAATATAGGCCCAGAAGTGTTTATACCCCTCCATAAACTCAAAGGCGGGGCCAAGGGATTCACCCTGTATCGACATCCACAGTGCGTCGATGTCATCGGGGGTCAACTCGCCACCGCGCCGCGCGGCATGCAGTTTGCATTCAAAGTCGTAAAAAGCGATCTGGCGGACAACGGTGTTGATCATGTCTTCGACCTTGCCCGCGAGCAGAACCTTGCGTTCTGCTTGCGTCTTGGCCCCGTCCAGCATTTTGCGGAAGGTCAGCATCTCGCCGAAAACACTTGCGGTCTCGGCCAATGTCAGTGGGGTTGAGGAGAGCATTTCGCCTTGGCCAGCGGCCAGCACCTGATGCACACCATGGCCAAGCTCATGCGCCAGGGTCATGACATCGCGTGGTTTTCCGAGATAGTTCAGCATCACATAGGGGTGCACATCTGTCACCGTGGGATGCGCGAAGGCTCCGGGGGCTTTGCCCGGTTTCACCCCTGCGTCGATCCATCCATCGGTAAAGAAAGGTTTGGCCAATTCGCCCATTCGGGGGTCAAAGGCAGTGTAGGCCTCCATGACGGTCTTTTCCGCCTGTGCCCAGTCGACGACACGTGTGTCTTCCATTGGCAGCGGTGCGTTGCGGTCCCAGACCTGCATCACGTCCAACCCCAGCCACTTGCGTTTGAGTTCGTAATAGCGGTGGCTGAGCTTGGGGTAGGCGTCGACAACCGCGTTGCGCAAGGCCTCGACCACTTCGGGTTCTACCTGATTGCTCAGGTGGCGTCCTGTTTGGGCGGTTTCCATGCCGCGCCAGCGGTCGATGATTTCCTTTTCCTTGGCCTGGGTGTTGTGTACACGCGCGAAGGTCTTGATATTACGCCCCATGACAGCCGCGATTTCGCGCACACCTGCCTCTCGTTTTTCGCGGACGGGATCGGTCATCAGATTCAGCGTGCCTTCCAGACCCAGAACCTCGCCGTCTACGTCGAATTCCAGACCGGCAATGGTTTCATCGAACATGCGTTCCCACGCGTCACCAACGACCCCCAGATCATGCATGAATTTCTCAAGCTCGTCTGACAACTGGTAGGGTTTCATGGCGCGGATGCGGTCAAAAACTGGTTTATAACGCGCCAGGTCGGCGTTTTTGTTGAGTAGCGTATCAAGATGGTCGTCGGGCAGTTTGTTCAGTTCCAACGTGAAAAAGACCAAGGGTGTGGTGAAATTGGTGATCTTTTCCTGCATGTCGGACATGAATTTTGCCCGTCCTGCATCCGTGGTCAGTTGATAATATCGCAATCCGGCAAAGGACATGATGCGCCCGGCGATCTGGTTGATCTTTTCGTTGCGTAGCACGCACTCAAGCAGGCCAGGGGCGTCGAGTGCTTCCAGTTTCCCTTCGTATTCGGTGGCGAAGCTGGCGCAGGCCTGTTCCAGCCAATCCAGATCACGCTTGAGTTCCGGGGCGTCTTCGCCGGTATAGAGATCATTCAAGTCCCATTCGGGCAGATCACCCAGGTTCTTGTTGCCACCGGCGGCATTGGCGTCACGGACTGGAAAAGGGAGTTGGAACATCGGTTACCTCATTTGTTTGCATCTACTTAAGCTTCGTGAGGCAGGGCGACAAGCACCCCTGCCGTCATGCCGCTGCATTCATTGGGTGCGCGGGGGGGATGTCGCGGCGGTGCAGACCTGCGCCCAGGGCGCGGCAAGGTTCAAGGGAGCAATCTTGACGGGAGGAAGGCGCGATGGTTCGCGAGGGTCAGGTGGTAACTGTCCCGAGGAAGTGTTTCTCGATGCCGTCAAACACTGGTTTCCTGATGCCGGGTTGTTCCATGAGAATTTCGTGTTCCGCCCCTTCGACCAGTTCAAGGCGCCCGCCGACCCAATTATCCATTCGTTCGTAAACAGGCGGGACATCGACGATGCGTTCGTTGGTGCCGAGGAAAGTCACGGCCGGCAGGTTGGGCGCAGCACGTTCTGAAAGGTGGCGCGTTTCGGCAAAGGCCTCTCGCAGCCAGACGTAGCTGGGCCCGCCCAGGGCCAATTCGGGGTGAGCGACAAGTTGATCGCGCATCATGTCGTACATTTGGTGATCGGTGGTCAGCAGATTGTCCTCAAAGTCCGCGCTGAGCACATAGGATGCCTTTGTGGTGCCGGGAGGCAGCCCCTGTCCCTTGCCGAGGTGCGGCATGATATTGGCCAGGACCCTGGCCAGCCCTCTCAAATGGGGTTTGACATAGATGCCCCACATCGGACCGGTAAAGGCAGCAGCGCGTACGCTCATGCCCTCCATCACCGCACGCATGCCGATGCAGCCACCCATCGAATGGGCCAGGAGAAAATAAGGCCTGGGCAGATTGAGACTGCGCGCTACCCGCATCAGGGCGGCGACATCTTTCTGGTAGTCGGAAAATGCGCCAACATGGCCGATCAGTGGATCGTCCAGCAGGCGGTCGGCCAGCCCCTGACCACGCCAGTCGATGGCAATCGTGGCGAGACCACGCGCGGCAAGTTCGCCTGCGGTCACGCCATATTTTTCAATGTATTCTGTGCGACCGGGGAACAGCAGAACTGTGCCCTTGGCCTTGTCCACCGGCCAGTGACCGACCCTGATCCGCTTGCCATCCGACGTGATGGCCCAATGTGCAATGCCGCCCTCGGGGCCGGGAGACACATCGGTAAAAAGGGGGGCCGGCGTCAGATCCATCAGGCGAGGACAGTCGCCAGCTTCATTGCCATGCCCATGTCGCCGTCAATCTTGAGTTTGCCTGTCATGAAGGCTGAGGTCGGGTTGGTTTCACCTTCAAGGATTTCCTTGAACGTGTCCGCATCGGCACTTAGCGTGACATCGGCATCTTCATCGCCGGCGCGCGCACCAGTGCTGTCGATCATCACGGCACCTTCGCCCGCAATATCAAACTTGGCAGAGCCGTCAAAATCAGCCCCTGCAAGTTTTTCGTTCAACGCTACTACTGCTTCGTTTACAATATCGCTCATCTTCGGCCCTTTTTGGCAAAATGGCGCCGTTCACATCTGGAAAAGTGGCGGCAGCCTGTTACATTCACTCTTGTTATGCGCAACTTACCCGTCAACCTCAAACGTCACCTTGCGGCACTTGTGCCTTTTGTGTTGCTGTGCAGCACAGGTTTTACGGCACCTGCGTCGCCGGAACTCATGGAAAGGTTGCAAAACGCAGATGAAGCAGAGGCGCGCCGTATCACCAAGGAAATAGAACTTGAGTGGTCAAAATCGGGTTCTGCCGCGATGGATTTGCTTTTGCGGCGTGGCAGGGAGGCGGTCCGGGAGGGCAAATTCGGTCTTGCGATCGAACATCTGACAGCCTTGACGGACCACGCCCCCGCATTTGCCGAGGGTTATCACGCACGTGCCGAAGCCTATTTCCGCAGTAATCTTTACGGTCCGGCGCTTGACGATCTGGAAATCGCACTGGCATTGGACCCGCAACACTATGAGGCGATGTTCGGGCTGGCTGTGATGCTGCATGAATTTGGTAATTTGCGACAGGCCGCCAGGCTTTATCGCCATGTGCTGGCGCTGAATCCCAATCACAAGAATGCGGCAGAGGCGTTAAGCAGCCTCAAGCGCGACGGCATTGGCCGCGAACTCTGATCGGGGACCAAAGTGTCAGGACAAGGTAGGGTTGTGGCCGTTTTGGGCCCGACCAACACAGGCAAAACCACTTATGCGATCGAACGGATGCTGGGGCATCGAACGGGGGTGATCGGTCTGCCTTTGCGGCTTTTGGCGCGTGAGGTTTATGACCGGATTGTCGCCTTGCGCGGCCCGTCGATCGTTGCTCTGGTCACTGGCGAGGAACGCATTGTTCCGCCGCGCACGCAATATTGGGTTTGTACCGTCGAAGCGATGCCGGAAGGCATGGGTGCCGATTTCATCGCCATTGACGAAATCCAGCTCTGTGCTGATCCTGAACGCGGGCATGTGTTTACCGACCGTCTGCTGCGTGCACGCGGCCTGCATGAAACGCTGTTCATGGGATCGGACACCATGCGCGCCACCATCAATGCGCTGGTCCCCCGAGTCGAGCATATCCAGCGCGAGCGGATGTCGGAACTGGTTTATTCGGGTCAGAAAAAGATCAGCCGGATGAAGCCGCGCTCGGCCATTGTCGGGTTTTCTGTCGAGAACGTCTATGCGATTGCCGAATTGATCCGCCGCCAGAAGGGCGGCGCGGCTGTGGTGATGGGGGCCTTGTCGCCGCGCACCCGCAACGCTCAGGTCGATATGTACCAGAATGGCGAGGTTGATTATCTGGTTGCCACCGATGCCATTGGCATGGGGCTGAATCTGGATGTGGACCATGTGGCCTTTTCTGCCCTGACCAAGTTCGACGGGCGGCGGATGCGCCCGCTTGCGCCGAATGAGCTGGCCCAGATTGCCGGTCGGGCCGGGCGCGGTTTCAAAAGCGGTACCTTTGGCACCACGGGCGATGCTCCGGCCCTGGATGACAGCGTGGCGCGGGCGATCATGGATCACAGCTTTACGCCACAGAACAAGATCAACTGGCGCAATCATGCGTTACAATTCGGCTCCATCGACCGGCTGATTTCAACCCTGGAGGTCAAGCCCGAGGACGAAAGGTTGGTCCGTGCGCGGGAAACGGACGACCTGAAGGCATTGCGCACACTTGGTCAGGTGGATGAGATTTTCGCCCGATGCAGCGACGGACCATCGGTCAGATTACTGTGGGATACCTGCCGGATTCCCGATTTTCGCGGTATCAGCAGTGCAGAGCATGCAACGCTTTTGGAAAGCATTTTCATAGACTTGCATCAACATGGGGAGATTTCGGAAGACTGGCTGGCGCGTCAGGTGAAGCGTATCGACCGCATTGATGGGGACATCGATACCTTGTCAAAACGGTTGGCGTTTATCCGCACATGGACCTATGTGGCACAGCGCAAGGGCTGGACCCGCGACGAAAGCCATTGGCGCGGGGCAACTCGTGTCGTAGAAGACCGCCTATCAGATGCCCTTCATGCGCGTTTGACAGAAAAATTTGTAGATCGGCGCACTTCCGTTTTGTTGCGCCGGCTAGGACAGAAGGAAGCCATGGTGGCCGAAGTTAGCGATACTGGTGAAGTGACTGTAGAAGGCGAATTTGTAGGCAAGCTGGACGGTTTCCGTTTTCGTGCCGACAAAGGGGCCGGCGGTGCTGAGGAAAAGACAATCAAGACAGCGGCATTGCAGGCCCTGGCACCGCAGTTCCATCTGCGCGCAGATCGTTTTTACAATGCGCCTGATACCGAGATTGATTTTACCGAACAGGGGGGGCTGATGTGGGGTGCCTCTGCGGTGGGCAAGTTGGTTGCAGGTCAGGATGCGCTGAAGCCTCAGGTGGATGTATTTGTCGATGATGTTGCCGGTCCCGAAGTCGCTCAAAAGGTACAGCGCCGTTTGCAGCATTTCATTGATCGCAAGGTCGCCGCCCTGTTTGAGCCGTTGCTGGCATTGTCCAAAGATGAAACCCTCAACGGACTGGCGCGCGGTTTTGCGTTCCAGATGGTCGAGAACTTTGGCATTCTACCACGCGCTGCTGTTTCCGATGATGTGAAGGCACTGGATCAGGACGCCCGCGGCGGCCTGCGCAAACATGGTATCCGGTTTGGTCAATTCACCATCTTCATGCCGCTATTGCTGAAACCTGCTCCGACCCGCCTGCGTCTGGTCTTGTGGTCCCTGTCCAAAGGCCTGTCAGAATTTCCTGAAGCGCCGCCCCCCGGTCTGGTCACCATTCCGGTCGAGGCGGGTGCGCCCGAAGGAGCCGACACGATGTCGGGTTATCGCAACGCTGGCACACGGGCGATCCGTATCGATATGCTTGAACGCCTTGCGGACATGCTGCGCAGTGAGGATTCGCGTGGCGGTTTTGAGGCCAAGGCGGATATGCTGTCGATCACGGGCATGACGCTGGAACAGTTTGCGGATCTGATGGTCGGGCTGGGTTATAAGGCCGAAAAAGGCGAACGCGCAAAGGTAAAACCTGTTACCGCTGTTGTGCCGGATGCCGGTGAAGTTGCACCTGATACGCCCATCATGGACGTGGCGGCAGAACCGGTTGAGAAGGCTGCGCCGGAAGAGTCTGAAAACGTCGCGGCGATTGTAGACGAGGGCATCGCCCCTATTGCCGCGGAAGCTGCGGAAACCCCGGAAGTAAAAGCGGCGATTCCAGAAACCCCGGCAGAAGAAATCCTGCCCGGCACCGCCCCAGACGCTGATGTGGCAGAGGTCGACATGGAAGTGTTTTATACCTTTACATGGGGCCGCGCAGCACGTCCGAACCCGAACCGCCGCAGTAATGACAAACCGCGAGGCAAAGGAAAGCCACAGGGCAAGGGGCGCAAGGGAGCTGCACGAGGTGACAAGGGCGGCAAAGCGCAGAATTTCTCGGCCAGACCACCCAAAAAAGAAAAGGCCATCGACCCGGACAACCCTTTTGCCGCCGCCCTTATGGGGTTGAAGGACGGCAAGTAATTGACTGAAACAGTGGAAAAACTGCGCGTCGACAAATGGTTGTGGCACGCGCGGTTTTTCAAGACCCGTAGCCTGGCGGCCTCCCGTGTGAAGACGGGGGCTGTCAGGGTCAACGGCACCACCACCCATAAACCGTCCAGCATGGTTGCCCCTGCAGACGTGCTGACCTTTGCCCAGGGGGATCATATTCGCGTGATCCAGATCGTTGCCCTTGGCTTTCGCCGCGGACCGGCTCCCGAAGCACAAGCGCTATATACGGATCTGTCTCCGCTGCAGCCCAAAGAAAAGAACAAACAGCCTGACAATCCCGGCTTTGACGGGAAAGGGCGCCCAACAAAGAAGGATCGTCGCACCCTTGATCTTTCTAAGGCGCGCCACCTTGAATGATTGCGCCCCCTGAATTAGGTCAACGGCAAGCTAACCTGACAGAGACTGCCCCATGACATATATCGTGAATGACGCCTGCATCGCCTGCAAATACACTGACTGCGTCGAGGTATGTCCTGTAGACTGCTTTTACGAGGGTGAGAACATGCTGGTGATCCATCCTGACGAATGTATTGACTGTGGTGTTTGCGAACCTGAATGCCCTGCCGATGCGATCCGTCCCGACACAGAGCCAGACGCGGAGAAATGGGTTGAGTTCAACCGCAAGTATTCGGAACTGTGGCCGGTCATCATTACCAAGAAAGAACAACTGCCCGATGCCGAAGAGCGCGACGGCGAAACCGGTAAGCTGGAAAAGTACTTTTCCGAGGCACCAGGCGAGGGTGGCTGATTCGTGCAGGCCAATATGCCGCGCCCACTGGTTTGATTAAAACAGTTGTATTACAGCATCTTATCAGGTTCGGACGTGAACTTCCGGAAACCTGTTTTTTATGGTATGATAAGTGAAAGCTGAAACAGACGAACGGTCAACATGCATCTGATCCCTTTACATCTCTGCTGCCCCATTTGACCGCGCCATCCTGAAACACACGCACCCCAACGCGGGCCATATGGCCGCGTTTGGCTTGCGTGTTTTTGATGTCTGATCCAGTCCACCATTTTCTGCGGGTTCGCCCGCGCCTTGAGGAGCACTACATGTCTAAGTCAAAAAAGCTTGATTTCAGCCCGAAGGAATTTGTTGTCTATCCGGCGCACGGGGTCGGGCAAATCGTTTCGGTTGAAGAGCAGGAAGTTGCTGGGATCACGTTGGAATTGTTTGTGATTGCCTTTGAAAAAGACAAGATGACCCTGCGTGTACCAACGCACAAGGCCACCGAAATCGGCATGCGGTCCTTGTCGTCGCCTGACGTGATCGCCCATGCGATGAAGACCCTCAAGGGTAAAGCCAAGGTCAAGCGTGCGATGTGGTCCCGTCGTGCCCAGGAATACGAACAAAAGATCAACTCGGGTGACTTGATTGCGATTGCCGAAGTTGTGCGCGACCTGCACCGCACCGACGACCAGCGCGAGCAAAGCTATTCCGAACGTCAGCTTTATGAAGCAGCGCTTGAACGTCTGACACGTGAAGTCGGCGCTGTGGCTGGCGGTGATGAAATTGCGGCGGCCAAGCAGATCGGTGATGTTCTGGAAAGCCGCATCGCCGCCTAAGGCGCGAAATTGTTAGATCAGTGAACGCCGCGCCTGAACAAGGGGCGGCGTTTTCTATGGCAGGGCGGTGAGGCAGGCCAACAGAACTGTAATCTCGGTAATCTGTTGTGTCGCCCCCAGTACATCACCGGTCTGACCAGCGATCTTGGCCTTGGCGATTATACCACAGGAAAACAGAGCGGCGGTGATCATCAAAACCGATAGCCCAATTGGCGCGGGCGTGAGGAAAAGCAAAGTGATAAGGCCAATGACACCAGCAATCATGACCGCGCCGCGTGGTGGTCTACCTGTTTGCTGAGACAGCCCCGAACGACGGGCATTCGGCAATGCGAACATCAGTCCAACCATCGCGGCTCGCGAGATCACAGCCGACGCCAGCAGAGCAGCTAGCAGGACGCCGGAGTCCAGCAGGGCCGACATCGCCAGCCATTTCAGTCCCAGCCCCAGAATCAAGGCAATCACGCCGTAGGTTCCTATCAGGCTGTCTTTCATGATCTCCAGACGGCGTGTGCGCGTCCATCCGCCCCAGAATCCGTCAGCGCAATCGGCCAGGCCATCCTCGTGCATGGCACCCGTGACCACAATCCCGGTCAGCAAAACCAGCATGGCGGCGACCGTCGCGGGCAGGTGTATTGCAAAGGCGGCCCAGCCCACCGTTGCAGCAAGGCAAGCCACAACAATGCCGACAAGCGGATAGGCCCAGGCAGCGAAGGCCATGGGGCGCGCACCCGTAGCTGTCTGCGCTCCGGCGGGCAAGGGCAACCGCGTCAGCAGGGACATAGCCGTGATCAGATCGGCGGGTCGGGGGCGAAAATCAGTGATGTCGTTTCCGTTCATTATTCTGCCTTTCGGCCCCTTTCGGTGGTCCGTTTCAATGGGTAGACACGACGCAACAGTAAACCCAAGCGCGAGCATGCCCATGACCCCTGAATTTGCAACCCTATCCGAGTTTCGCGCCCTTTTGTCCAGCCAAACGGAGGCCGATCAGGATGCGCTTTCCGCGGCGGCTGATCATGATCTGCAACTAACCAAGCCGCCGGGCGCTCTGGGGCGTCTCGAAGAGCTTGCCTGCTGGTATCGCGCCTGGCGTGGCGGTGAAAACACTGAAATCAACACGCCACAGGTGATTGTTTTTGCGGGCAACCATGGTGTTGCCGCCCGCGGGGTGTCTGCCTTTCCAGCGGAGGTGACCGCGCAGATGGTGCAAAACTTCCAACATGGCGGTGCCGCCATCAACCAGATTGCCCGGGTCAACGGTGCAACGCTGGACGTTGTACCCCTTGATCTGGAGCATCCGACACAGGATTTCACACAAGGACCTGCGATGACGCAAGACGGTTTTGTCGCGGCGCTGAAGGCCGGTTGGAACGCCGTGAACATTGACACCGATCTGTTGGTTGTGGGTGAAATGGGCATCGCCAACACCACCTCTGCCGCTGCATTGGCCTGTGCCCTTTTGGGGGGGGGTGCCGCAGACTGGACAGGACGTGGCACTGGTGTCGATGATGCCGGACTGGCCCTGAAAACACAGATAGTCGATGAGGGCGTCAAGCTGCACAAGGGGCAGGGCGACGGATTGGAAACCCTGCGCCGCCTCGGTGGACGTGAACTGGCTGGGATGGTCGGTGCAATGGCACGGGCGCGTGATCTGCGTATTCCGGTGATTCTGGATGGCTTTATCTGTTCAGCCGCAGCTCTTGCACTCGCTCACACGCAGGAAGGTGCCCTGGATCACGCAGTCGCCGGCCATCTCAGCGCGGAAGGCGGTCATGGACAGTTGCTGGACGCCCTTGGCAAAACACCGTTGCTCAACCTTGGTTTGCGCCTGGGCGAGGCCTCCGGTGGCGCGCTTGCCATTGCCGTGTTGAAGGGCGCCATGGCCTGTCATGCCAGCATGGCGACATTTGCACAGGCTGGCGTGAGCGATCACTAGATCGGTGCATCCGGTCAGGCCGCCAGCAGGGCCCAAGCGAAATGGTCAAAGGCTCAGGCGCTTTTCCTTTCAACATCGTCATTGCGGTTCAGAAAGGCTGTTTCCAGGTCCTTCTGGAGTTCCTTGGCGCGGGCGACATATTCCTTGTTGGCGGAAGGTGCCACATCTGCCCGCCAGAGTGAGGCCAGCTCGCGCACGGACATGCGGTCATGACTATAGAACATGCGCTCTGCCTCATGGGCCTCGAACTCGGACAGGCCCATGTTTTCCAGCACATACCGTCCTGCCCGCAAGGAGCCGTCGAACATTTCGCGCACGATGTCGTTCGCGCCGGCTTGATACTGGCGGTAGACCTCTGTGCGGTCCCGGGCGCGGGTAATGATATGCAGATCGGGGCGTTCTTTGCGGGCATAGGTGATCAGGGTTAATGCCGCCTTGGGATCATCCAGGGCGACCACCAGAACCCGCGCATTCTTGAGCCCGGCCTTGCGCAGGATGTCCGGGCGGGTGGGATCCCCCAGATAGGCCTTGAACCCGAAACGGCGCATGACCGCAATGGTTTCGGGATTGTGATCCAGCACGACGGTTTGAAAGCCGCTGGCCTGCACCAGACGGTTTACGATCTGGCCAAAGCGCCCGATTCCGGCAATCAGAACCGGACCTTCGGTGTCGATGTCATCGGGAATGACAGGTCCACCGGCGTCGTCCATGCGTTTGGTGATCACATCGTGCAGGATGAACAACAGCGGTGTAATGAGCATCGACAGGGCAATGACAAGCAACAGGGTTTCGGCAACCACCACCGGCATGACGCCAGTGGTGACGGAAAAGCTGACCAGCACAAAGCCGAATTCACCTGCTTGGGCAAGGCCCAGTGCAAACAGCCATTGGTCACGCCCGCGCAGTTTGAAAATGCGTCCCAATGCAAAGAGAATCAAACCTTTCACAATGATCACCATGAGCGCCATTCCCAGAATGATCACCGTATCCGCGAACAGTAATTCAAAGTTGACGCCGGCCCCGACGGTGATGAAGAACAGCCCCAAAAGCAGTCCTTTGAAGGGTTCGAGGTCGGTTTCAAGCTCATGACGGAATTCGGAACTGGCCAGCACCACACCGGCGAGAAAGGCCCCAAGTGCAGGCGAAAGACCCACAAGCATCATCAGAAAGGAAATGCCCGTGACAATCAACAAGGCCAGGGCGGTATACATCTCGCGCAGCTTGGCGGCGTGAATAAAGCGAAACACCGGCCGTGTGAAAAACACACCGACAATAATGATGCCCGCAATGGCACCGATCGTGACCAGGGTGACACCCCAGCCCGGCAGGTTCTGAACAAAGTCGAAAGCGGCTTCAGCGGCGGCGGGGCCGTGGTGGTCATCAACGGCCTTATGGGCGGCGTCGACTTCCTCACTGCTGAGCGAGATGGACCCGTCCGGCATCATGCCGGTGACCGTCGAAAGGGCCAGAAGCGGCAGGAAGGCCAGGATCGGAATGACCGCAATATCCTGCGTTAGCAGCACCGAAAAGACCGACCGTCCGCCGCTGGTTTGCATCAGATTTTTTTCGGACAGGGTTTGCAGCACGATCGCGGTAGAGGACAATGCCAGCGTCACACCGATGGCAAGTGCGACGTTCCATGGCTGGCCATAGGCCATGGCCACGCTCATAAGTGCAGCGGTGGTCACGCCGATCTGCAGACCGCCCATCCCCAACAACCGGTGGCGCATGTCCCACAGGGCGCGGGGTTCAAGTTCGAGTCCGATCAGGAACAACATCATCACCACGCCGAATTCGGCAAAGTGCTGCACATCCTTGGTTTCCGAACCGACCAATCCCAAGACCGGTCCGATCAGGATTCCTGCCGCAAGATAGCCCAGCACAGAGCCCAGCCCCAGCCGCGAGGCGATGGGCACCGCAAAGACCGCGGCAGCAAGATATATGGTCGCTTGGAACAGGAAGCCTTCCATGGTGGTCCTTTCAGGGGATCAGGTGGTCGTCGTTCGGTCGGGTTTATTGGGTTGGCAGCGGCCCGTCGCGTTTCGGCTGGTCCATTACAATCTGGCTGTGAACCCGTGAAACCGCAGGGTGGGGCAGCAGAACCTCGTGAATCAGCCGGTTCAGACCAGGCAGATCTGCACAATAGACCCGTAAAAGGTAATCTGCATCACCTGTCATCGTCCAGGCGCTCACGATTTCGGCACGCGAGGCCAGCAAGAGTCCAAAACTGCGCGAATGTTCCGGGCCATGAGTGCTTAGATGGACCTGAACGAATCCCTGTACATTCAATCCCAGACGCAAGGGGTCAAGGCAGGCTGTGTAGCCTTGGATATAGCCTTCGGCCTCCAGTCTTTGGCGGCGTCGCCCGGCCTGGGAGGCGGACAGGTGCAAACGCTCGCCCAGTTCCTGCGCGGTCAAATGGGCATCCTTCTGCACAGCGGCAAGCAGCCGGGCATCTACTTCGTCGATCATGGTGCGGGTTTCTCGCGTAAACTTGCCGAATTATGCGGGAAACCCTCTGAAAGCACCAGATCAAAGCCACATAATGCGCGAAATTAGCGGCGATCCGCGCATAGACTGGGTAGGAACCATATCCCGACACTCAGGAGACTTGAATGGGCCCTTTTCCACATGACGCACCGAAATCCGTAATTTCGCCAGACAACCCCGCGGGCACGGACGGTTTTGAGTTCGTTGAATTCGCCAGTCCGGATCCAGAGGACCTGCGCGATCTGTTCGCGCGGATGGGCTATACCCATGTGGCCAACCACAAGACCCAGCAGGTCGAGCTGTGGCAGCAGGGTGACATCACCTATGTGCTGAACGCCGAACCTGATAGTTTTGCAGCGAAATTCGTTGCCGAACATGGTCCCTGTGCGCCCTCGATGGGCTGGCGCGTTGTCGATGCACAGGCGGCGCTGGCCCATGCCGTCGCGAAGGGGGCAGAGGAATATACCGGCCCCGGCAAAATTCTGGATGTGCCGGCGATCATGGGGATCGGAGGGTCGCTGATCTATTTCGTCGATCAATATTACGATACCTCGCCCTATAATCACGAATATGACTGGATTGCCCAGTCCAAGCCGGATGGTGTGGGATTTTATTATCTCGACCATCTCACCCACAATGTCTTCAAGGGCAATATGGATATCTGGTTCCGTTTCTATGGCGACCTGTTCAATTTCCGCGAGATCCGGTTCTTTGACATCGAAGGCAAGTTTACCGGCCTGACCAGCCGCGCCCTGACGTCGCCCTGTGGGCGTATTCGCATCCCGATCAACGAAGACCGTGATGAGAAAGGCCAGATCGTCGCCTACCTCAAGAAGTACAATGGTGAAGGCATTCAGCACATCGCCGTTGGTGCGCGTGATATTTATGAGGCGACGGATGAAATTGCCGACAAGGGGATCAAGTTCATGCCCGGTCCGCCTGCGGTTTATTACGACCTCAGCAAAACCCGCGTGAAGGACCATGAAGAGCCGCTGGACAGAATGCGAAAGCATGGCATCCTCATCGACGGCGAGGGTGTCGTCGATGGTGGCGAAACCCGCATCCTGCTGCAGATCTTCTCGAAAACCGTGATTGGGCCGATCTTTTTCGAATTCATTCAACGCAAGGGGGATGATGGTTTTGGGGAAGGTAACTTCAAGGCTTTGTTCGAAAGCATCGAACAGGAACAGATCGACAATGGTGAACTGCAGGACGCTTCCTGAGAAAGGATGACTTTTCTGACCTTGCTAAAGGCGCGGGCGCTGGAACATTTTCTGACGCCCGCAGCCCCTTTCTTTTTGGCCTTATATACCGTGCACAACAGCAGCAGCGGTTGGCGCATTCGCTGTTATATGCAGGGCTGGCCAAGATCGCAAATCCACTGAAATCCATGCTCAGGACCCGCTGTTTTGCGCCTCAACGGGGCATCTTCAAAACCAGATCCCGGCCCCGCTTGTTATAGCGCAATTCATTCTCACCAATGGCAGACACGCGCCCGCCGTCGATGCGGTCGCCCACAACAACCTTCTTGTAGCGGCCGTTGCCCAACCGGACCAGGGCACGCCGGCTTGAGGGTTTGCCGTAAACACCGATCAGATTGACCTTGCGCAGGTTCAGTGCGTTTTTCACCGTCGCCTGACGCGAGACCGAGGCACTTGATGGGATTTTGGGCGTAACGCTGCGGGGTGCGATTGCCGCACTGCTGGCGACGCGTACAGGTGCCTCAGGGGCGGTTTTCTGAGCGCGTTTGACGATGCGGCTGAAATTACGTGGCCGCCCGTCCGGGCGCACCGAGGCGCGTACAGCAAGTTTCGTCGCATTTTCGATCGGCGTCGCCGCGGCAAGGGCGGCGGCCACGGCCTCGTCCGTGCTGATCGGAGTGGTGTCGGGCTCCTCTTGGGCGGGGCCGGCGATTGCAGCGCGTTGTTGTAGTGATGCTGGACGCAGGGAAGGGCGATAACCTGCCAACTCGCGCCGCGTCAGCCCGTCAAGCTGCGCACGTTCGGTGTTTTCAACCAGATCATTGGGGCGCGGGCGCGGGCGCGCAGCGGCAAGGGCGCTGCGAATTGACGTATCCTCAGGCTCGCTCTGCAGCCGGGTTGGGGTGATCGGGGGTACGCGGGGTGGCGGGCCAAGATAAACGGTAAACCCGTCTGGACTGAGCGCGCCGCTTGCTGTCGGGATAACCAACCCCTCGGCATCCAATGCAAAAGCGGTGCCTGCAGCTGCTGGTGAAGATAAGGCAGGCAAGGGTATGTCGGTGCCAAAGCTGGCCATTTCCGGCAGGGCCACAGCGTCTGTGGTGGTGCTGACAGGGTCGATGCTGGTCAGGTAAAGGTCTTCGATGTTGATCAGCCCGGCCGGCTCCGGTGGTACATGGGGGGCGCGTGGCCAGATTCCGGTCGTCGCATAGGCCGCTTCGATCTGTGCCTCGGTCGGTGGAACGGGGGGGGAAGGCGGTTCCGCTACATCGCGCAGTGCATCCAGCACTGCCGCATCTTCGGCGCTGAGGCTGGGGTCAAGTGATACGGTTCTGACCTCGGCAGCTTCAGCTTCGGCCTCGGCCATGGCCTCTGCTTCGGCCTGCTGTTCCAATACGGCTGTCGTGGTTTGCGGCATGCGGTCGCCAAACAGGCGCGACAGGCTGATCCCCTCGTCCAGAAACACAGAGGCCCATGCCGCGATGCCTGCCAGAAACACCAGCAACGCCGCAGTCAGGATCAGACCCAGAAAGCGTGGTTTCCCCCTGACCGTTTTGTTGCGCGCACCAAAGATGGTCATCCGCTCGGTTTCTGAGCCGGCGGTTACGTCAGGGGCGGGCGGTGCGGCCGGGATTGGTGGTGGTGTGGCATCCGGCGCGGCCTTGCGTCTGCTGAGGAAACCGGCTTTCGACTTTGATGCGGATGGCTCCGGTGGCTTTGCTGCTGGCGGCGGGGTGTCGGGTTCGATGTCGATATGGCCTGCCGTCACCGACCCTTCCGGCGCAATCAGGTGATCACGCTTCACCCCTTCGAGGCGTGGCAACGCCGTCTTTTCGGGCGCACGGCGGCTGGCGAAACCGACGGCCGGTGGCGCGGCCGCTTCCGATGGCGTGGCAGTTACAGAGGGTTTTGGCGGCAGCACAGCGACCGGATCGGGAACGCGGCTGACTTTGATGGATTCCTCGGTTGGGGGTGTAACCTGCTGGAATTCTGTCTCAACCGTTGCCGCGTCATCCGCTGTCTCGTCAAGCGCCGCGTCGCGGGGCGGTGTTACGGCGGTATCTTCATTGTCTGCCTGATCTGGGGAAGGCTCGTCAGCCTCTGCCGGCAAGGGGATGACCTGCGCTGATGCTTCTTCGTCCGGGCCGACAACCGGGCCTGTAGGCGCGTTGATATTTCCGATCACAACCACCGCGATTCCATCAGGTTCGACGGTCTCGTCAGGGTCCAATATATCCGCGGCAACCGTGGTCACACCGAAAAAGGGTTCTCCCAGATAGGGATGGTCGCCGGGGATTGCAGCGAAACTGACAGGATGAAACAGATGATCCTGAGCAAAGGATTCGGCTTCTGTCAGTGTTTCCTTGGCGACCGCGGCGATGTGGGTCCGGTCAGCATCGACGCTGATGTCAAAGGCCAGTTCATCCACTGCATAGGGCGTGGCCCCCTCAAGCGCGGCGCGCGCTGCGCCCTTGCGGTCTGCCTCGCTCTGGTTTGGGGTGTCGATGCTGAGATATTTGATTTGTTCATTAGGCAGCAGCACCTTGGTGCGCAGATTGCCCGGTTCAAGGGCGCTGGCGGTCTTGCGTAGAACCGCCAATTCTGCAGCCATGTCATCGGCGTCCAGCGCCACATCACCGACAACACGCCATCCTCCCGCAGCGCGATGCAGCAGGCGGATTCCGTCAAAGGAAAGGGAAAGGGCGAAACGGGGCTTCATCACGATATACTTTTACACAAGGCATGATGGCATTTTTTGCCATCACTTCAGTTAAATATAGCTGGTGATAGGATGCATGAAAAGGCCTGCGGCGGGTCTGTGCCTGCCGCAGGCGCGGGTTCCTGTCCGGATGGGGCAAAACTGGCCCCGTTCGGGATCAGCTTGTGGCTTTGTTGAGGGCCTGATCAAGGTCCGCAATCAGGTCATTTGCATCTTCGGTGCCAATGGAAATGCGTACCACGTTTTGCCCGGCCCCGGCGGCTTCTTGCTGTTCCGGTGAAAGCTGGCGGTGCGTGGTCGAAGCGGAGTGGATGACCAAGCTGCGTGTGTCCCCCAGGTTGGCCACATGGCTGAAGATTTCCAGCGCATTCACAAGTTTGATGCAGGCTTCATAGCCACCCTTGACCGAAATCGTGAACAGGGCACCGGCCCCTTTGGGGCATACCTTTGCGACACGCTCGAAATAGGGAGATGATTTCAGCCCAGCATAAGTCACCTTTTCAATCCGGTCATCGTTTTCCAGCCATGCCGCCACCTTCATGGCGTTTTCCACATGCCGTTCCATCCGCAGGGACAGGGTTTCGATTCCCATCAGTGTATAATGGGCCGCCTGCGGGTTCATCGTCATGCCCAGATCGCGCAGACCGATGGCGATACCGTGGAAGGTAAAGGCGAGACTGCCGAAGGTTTCATGGAATTTCAGCCCGTGATAGGCGGGTTCCGGCTGGCTGAAAGAGGGAAATTTGTCATTTGCAGACCAGTCAAACTTGCCCGAATCTACAACACAGCCGCCTGTGACCGTGCCATTGCCAGTCAGGTATTTCGTGGTTGAATGCACAACCAGTGTCGCGCCAAGTTCGATCGGGCGACACAGGTATGGCGTGGCGGAAGTATTGTCGATGATCAATGGAATCTCGGCCGCATCTGCAATGTCGGCAATGGCGCGTACATCCATGATATAGCCGCCGGGGTTGGCGATGGCTTCGCCAAAAATCGCGCGGGTATTGTCGTCGACGGCGGCTTTTACGGCATCCAGATCGTCAAAATCGACGAATTTGCATTCCCAGCCGAAACGTTTGATCGTTTGGCCGAACTGCGTGACCGTGCCGCCATAAAGCCGTGTTGAGGCGATGATGTTCTTTCCCGGACCCATCAACGGGAACAGGGCCATGATCTGGGCGGCATGGCCGGACGAACAACAGACCGCGCCAACACCGCCTTCGAGCGTGGCAATACGCTCCTGCAACACCGCAACTGTCGGGTTGGTCAGGCGGGAATAGATGAAACCGACTTCTTGTAGATTAAAGAGCGCGGCGGCGTGATCCGCATCGCGAAAGACATAGCCCGTCGTTTGATAAATTGGGGTCTGGCGTGCGCCGGTTGCTGGGTCGGGCCGGGCGCCGGCGTGAATTTGCAGGGTATCAAAGCCGTAGGTTGTATCGGTCATGTGTCTCTCCTCCAGAGTATGATCGCATGGTTAAGGGATCAGGTTTGCGCGCACAAGAGAAGCCACAAGCAAAGGGAAGAAGTTCACAAATCAGGCCTTGCACCAATACGGATGTTTCGTGTTTCAACGCCTGAAGAGGCCTTACCGGATCCAGAAGCCGTTTTTCTTGATCCGGTTGCGGATCATCTGTTCGCGGCTCGGTAGATTGTTCTGGTCGAAAAGCGCCCGCACCTTGTGGCCGCGCCCCTGATAGACCGTGCGTTTGATGGCGTTTGATCCCTTGAGTACTTTCTTGAGCTTGTTGGGGGCGGTGACCGTTTCCAGCACCTCGATCGCACGCTCGCTTTCGCGGGCATAGAGCAGCGGAAGGAAACGGTAATGGCAACTGACATCACCGTCGAGATAGCCTTGAGGTAAGGTGTCACGTCCACCTCCCAACGCATGGATCACCAGAGGCAAGGCGACCTGATCAAGCCAGGGATCAAAGGTTTGCGCACATAGTTCGACCGGGGGCGTATCGCGGATCGCCAGCGCGTAATGCAAAAATTTAGCCCCGAATTCACGAGGACACCGATAGTAGAAGAAACCGGCATTGAAATAGAGATAGCGACGCCAGTATTCATCCGGCTGGCTCAGATCGAGGCTGCTGTCGAAATCCAGATCAAACATGTCATACAGCGACTTCCAGAGACCTGTATAGCCGGGCCCGTAGATCTGCGGGGTCGGCCAGGTGCCCTCACGTCGCAGTGACGCGCTGGGGCGGTCGAAATCAAAGGGAACGGTGGCGAGGTCACCGGTGATCAGCGTATCCGTATCAAAGAACACAAAGGGTTCGCCCTTGGGCAGCACCTTGAGCATCTCGATCTTGTTTCCATAGGGGTAAGATTCGCCAAAGTGGTTGTTCTCAAAAGGAATAATTTCTGCGCCCAATAGCTCAAGTGCGGCCCTGATGTCGGCGTTCTTGATCGACGGGTCGTTCTTCCAGAGCACACCGGCCTGGGGTTCGGCGACAATCAGGCGGCCTTTGAAATCGGGGCTGGAATGGCGCAGCGAGGCCGCAAAAATCAGCGCTTCATAGGCCAGGCGGCCGTGTTGGCCGACTATGACCACGTTGAAAACCTGATCAGAAGTTTTCGGGCTTGCCTGTTCACGTGCCATATTATTGCTGCGCCTCTTTTTGCGAGGACTATAGGCGCAATCGAACCTGCACAAAAGATAACTTTTGTATCGAAAATTTCGAGGACGGTTTGAACAATTTTCCTCGACCATCGCGAAGGCCGGATGATACGACGCTTGCCGCTGCAAAAGTGGCACCGATCCTGAATGTTCTGGCAAGCGAGGCCCCATGGTGTGTAAAGGCGTGAAAAATCTGGCGTGACACCGGGGGGCACGGCCCTATGTGTAGCACAGACTGCAGTGGCATCAGAGGGAACAGGAGGGAGCACCTGATTTCAAATGGGTTGTCGATGTTAAACGAGATGTTGCTTGACCTTCCCGCCGCTGGAAGGGGCAGGCTGACAAGGCATGAATGCGTGCCTGCCCAGATGACGCCCTAAAAGAAGGAGCCTGTAAAATGGTAAAAGACAGCACACCCCCCACGGCGAGGCTTTACCGCATGGTGATGTCCGATCACATCTGCCCTTACGGATTGAAATCAAAAGATCTTCTTGAGCGACAGGGGTATCGTGTCGATGACCATCACCTGACGACACGCGCACAAACAGATGCGTTCAAGGATGAACACGGGGTCAAGACGACGCCGCAAACCTTTATCGGTGGTGAAAGGATCGGGGGATATGATGACCTCGAGGTTTTCTTTGGCAAGACGCCGGAAGATGAAGATGCGACATCTTATCAGCCCGTCATCGCGATTTTCACGGTTGCTGCGCTGCTCGCTTTGGCGGTGAGTTGGGCCGCCACTGGCACTGTGTTCGCCGGGCGAACCATTGAATGGTTCATCGCGATTGCCATGGTCCTGTTGGGGCTGCAAAAGCTGCAAAACATTGAACAGTTTTCTACGATGTTCCTGAACTATGACCTATTGGCACAGCGCTGGGTCCGTTACGGATATGTCTATCCTTTCGTCGAGACCGGGGCCGGCCTGCTCATGATGGCGGGGGTGTTGACATGGCTTTCCGCCCCGGCAGCCCTGTTCATCGCCAGTATCGGTGCGATCAGCGTGTTCAAGGCGGTTTACATCGACAAGCGTGAACTCAAATGTGCCTGTGCGGGCGGCGACAGCAGGGTGCCACTGGGATTTGTGTCACTCACCGAAAACCTGATGATGCTTGGCATGGCGGTCTGGATGCTCTCGAAACTGTGATGAAAAAGGGTTTGACCCTCCACCCGCTGGAAGGCTTAGCGCTAGCAAAAAACAAGATGGGCTTAGTGCTTTTATGAAACCGACCACCGTTATTGCCGCCACGCTGATTGCTGTCGGATTGGGCTACGTTCTGTGGTCGGCTGTTTGGCAACGAAGCGCAGAGCAAAGCCAACCCGTTCTTGAGGCGGGCGCCCTGGTCAATGTCCTGCTGCCTGAAAGCTTGTCGCCCGAGGCGCAGCTCGGGAAGCGTGGGTTTGATGCAAAATGTGCGGCCTGTCACGGGCGCAATGCGGCTGGGCGGGATGGGGTGGCCCCTCCGCTGGTTCATATCATATATGAACCGGGTCATCACGGTGACGAATCCTTTCAACGGGCCGCGGCTTTGGGAGTGCGTGCACATCATTGGCGGTTTGGGGATATGCCGCCCGTGACAGGCGTAACGTCGTCGGATGTTGCGAAGATCACGGCCTACATCCGCGCATTGCAGCGCACCAACGGGATCAATTGAGCCCTGACAGGAAAACAAGGACTGGGAAACAGATGAAGCATTTTCTACGCGCTGCCATGGTCGGGATCTGGGCCACGGCCGCGATGGCGCATTCGCCCCTCGACGCAACGACCCCCGCACATGACGCCGTTATTGCAGAGATGCCAGCTGAGGTGCTGTTGACGTTCAAAGGCGAGATTCGCCTGACACGGGTTTCGATCAGCCAAGCCGGCGCAGAGCAGGTGGATATGGACCTGGGTCAGCAGACGACTTTTGCACAGGAATTTGCACTGCCGGTGCAGGACATGGGCGCAGGCACCTATCAGGTTGAGTGGCGCGGTCTTGGCGCGGATGGTCATGTGCTGAAAGGCAGTTTCAGCTTTACCGTCGAATAACCATGCCGGATCTGTTCGAGTTGGCGGCAATCGCCACCAAGTTTGCGCTTTACCTGGGCGTCATGACATCGGTTGGTAACATCATGGCAACGTTGCTGTTCCGTCTGGAGCGCATGGATGGTTTTATCCTGTTGTTCGCCCTGCTTGGATTGGGTGCGACGATCCTTGGATTTATGCTGCGCGGTGCAAACCTGACCGGTGATCTGAGGGGCATGAGCGATCCTGAAATGCTGGGCCTGTTGTGGAACACCGCTGTTGGCACGGCTTTGCTGTTGCGTTTGGGCGGGCTGGGTCTCGTGATTCTGGGATTGTTTCTTTGGCGCTGGGGCATATGGGTTTCCCTGGCTGGTGGACTGATCGCGCTCTGGTCTTTTGATCATGTGGGACATGTGTCCGGGCGCGACACGACATTGCTCGATGCCGCCTTGACCCTGCATCTGCTGGCCGTTGCGCTTTGGATCGGGGTTCTGTCTCCTTTGAAACGCATGGCCGCGTCGCCCGAAACCCATGCTGCGGCTGCTGATCTGGGGCAGCGGTTTGGTGTTGTCGCTTCCTTCACCGTGCCGGTGTTGATCATAGTGGGGGGATATATGGGGTATCAGCTTGTCGGATCTTTCGCGGCCCTGACGGGTACAGGATATGGCCAGGCCTTGATCATCAAGATTCTGTTGGTTGGCGGGCTTCTTGGCCTGGCTGCAGGCAACAAGATGCGGTTCATCCCTGCCTTGCGGGCCGGAGATCCGGCCGCGGCGGGCCATCTAGTCAGCGCCATTACCGCCGAATGGCTGCTTGTCCTTGTTATTCTGGGAACAACGGCCGTTCTGACCTCAATACTGACATTACCGACGTGAGGGAGTTTATGAGCAGACTGGATTTTCGGGTTTTGGCCGTGGTCATGATATTCCCGCCGCTGATACCAATGGTGCCTGCAGCGGTTGCGGATCACGACTGGGCGCAACGCGACATCCTCGCCGGTCAAAGCCTTTATGGCGATCATTGCGCATCCTGCCACGGGGCAAACCTTGAGGGGCAGCCGAACTGGCGGTCGCCCGATGCTGATGGTCGGCTGCCCGCCCCACCGCATGACGGCACCGGCCACACATGGCACCACGATAACGCATTGCTGTTTGAATATACCAAGCAGGGTGGAAAAACCGCGCTGGAGGCACGAGGTGTAACTGGTTTCAACAGCGGCATGCCTGCGTTTGGTGAAACGCTTAGCGATGCGGAAATATGGAATATTCTTGCCTATATACGGTCGAACTGGTCCGCATCAGAACAGAACGCCCAGGACCAGCGAAATCCGCCACATTAGGGGGCGGGTTTGACCGGATCACGCACAGCAGGATTTGCCTTCCTGAATCGGTGGGCAAGGAACCGTGGCGTAGGAACAATAGACACAGCAATCTCCGATCAGCGGTTTGAGAACGGTTTGACAGCCCTTGCATTCATAGAACCACTGACAGGCGTCGGTCGGCATGGATTCGGTTTCGACATGCCCGCAATGGGGACAGGTGAGGGTGGAATCGAGAATGACCATTTTTTGCCCTTGTCAAATTGCCCGCCCCATGGCGGAGAAATGCTACCACCGAGGCCATCAAACTTGCACCAATATACAAAACTTCGGCTGTCTGGTAAGATCTGGTGCAAGCAAAAGGGCTGGCAGGACCAAATGTGCAGGCTCTTTTCCGGTAACGCAACCGCGCACTGACGAGCAGAATCCGAAACCCGCCCAAATATTGTGCATTTGGCCGATGTGCAGTGGTTTTCGTGGAAAAAGCCGCCTGCATTCAATATCCTGGAAAAGTGGTGGGCGACCCTGGAATCGAACCAGGCGTGCGTCTCCGCGAGGGAGTTACAGTCCCCTGCCACACCTTGCGGCCTGTCGCCCACTTTGTCCTGCGCATTGCGCTGAACGTGAGGGCGTGATTACAAGCGACCCTGAGGGGCGTCAAGGCAAAATGCGGCTGTTGTTTGTCGCGTTATCATGCCGGTTTGATTTGGGCGGCCAAAGGTGAGGGCAAGACGATGAAGAAACCCAAATGGGTGGTCCAGAAAGAACAGGACAAAAAGGCCGAAGCAAATGTGACGGTCTGGCTGTTCGGGCTGCATGCGGTGCGCGATGCATTGATGAATCCGGAGCGCGAAAAACTGCGCCTGATGGTAACCCCGAATGCCCGCGCCAAGCTCGACGAAGCGATCGACCTGGCGGGAATCACACCCGAGGTGGTGGATCCGCGCAAGTTCAGGCCGCCGCTGGATCAAGGGTCGGTACATCAGGGTGCGGTTCTGGAGGTGAAACCGCTGAACTGGGGGCGACTTGAGGATGTATGTATCAGTGATGCCGCGCCGCGTGTGATGCTGTTGGACCGGGTGACGGATCCCCATAACGTCGGCGCGATCCTGCGCTCTGCGGAGGTGCTGGGGGCCTCGGCGGTGATCGGCACGCGGCACCATTCGGCACCGGAGACCGGAGCATTGGCCAAGACCGCCTCGGGTGCGCTGGAACGTCAGCCCTATCTCAGGGTGCGTAACCTGGCGGATGCGATCCGTGCATTGCAGAACATGGGGTATCTGGTGCTGGGACTGGACGGCGCGGCAGAACAGAGCATTGAGGCCGCGGTTGAAGGCAAGCGCCACCGGCCGGTCGCATTGGTGTTGGGGGCAGAAGGACCGGGGCTGCGCGAAAAGACCCGCGATACCGTCGATGCCCTGGTGCGGATTGACGCGCGCGGGGCGTTTGGGTCTCTCAACGTGTCAAATGCGGCTGCAATTGCGCTGTATGCCTCGCGGCCCGAGGCCTGAGGCTGGCTCCGGGCAATCGGGTTTGTGCTGCAGAGCCGACAGCGGTGACCGGCGGAGGTCTTTTAGGCAAGGTTTCGCCGATGCAATAAAGTATTTGTTCACGGTGTCGCGATACCCCTTTTTCGAGACAGGGGCGCATCCTATCTCTGTCTCAAGACGCACGGGTCTGGAACACCTGTATGTCCTTAACTGTCCCTCGTTCCACACTTTCGCGCCCTCGGCCCTGTTTCGAGGGCGCTTTTTTTCGGACCCGGCCCAGGGTAGGATGAAAATATGGAATATTCGGATGCCCTATTGCGCGATGTCTTGTTGCGCACCAAACGTGTGGCGATGGTCGGCCTGTCGAAGAACCCCGTGCGCGCAAGCTATTTTGTTGCACGCTATCTGGAATTGCGCGGCTTTGACATCGTGCCGGTCAACCCGGTCTATGCGGGCGAAGTGTTGTTCGGAAAGCCCGTTGTTGCAGCACTGAGTGATATTGAAGGCGAGGTAGATATGGTCGATATCTTCCGCCGCTCCGATGCGGTCCCCGAGATCGTCGAAGAGGCTTTGGCTGCCTTTCCCACGCTGCAAACGATCTGGATGCAGATTGGTGTGGAACACGCCGCGGCGGCAGAGAAAGCCGAGGCGCGAGGGGTCACCGTGATCCAGGACCGCTGTCCGAAAATTGAATACCAGCGTTTGTTTGGCGAGCTGCGCAAGGGCGGCTTTGCAACAGGTGTGATTTCAAGCAAATTGTGAATCAAAGGCCGCGCTGGCGCGCGACGTGATCTGTTTGGGGGCTCTGCCCCGTCGCGCAAGCGCGACTCCCCGCGGTTTTTACGGCCAAAAAGAGACAGGCCAAGGTCAGCGATTGGCCTTTTCGGTGAGGCCGGATTGCGACTGGCGACGGGCGAGTTCATCCAGCACATCGGTGAAGGGCACATCGCGGGCGGCGAGCATCACCAGAAGGTGGTAGAGCACATCGGCGGCTTCTGATGTCAGGGCTGTTTTGTCGTCCCTGACGGCCTCGATGATGGCTTCTATCGCTTCCTCACCGAATTTTTCGGCACATTTTTCGGGGCCTTTTGCGAGCAGTTGCGCTGTCCAGCTGCTGTCGGGGTCGCTGCTTTTGCGTGAGAGAATCGTTGCGTAGAGGTCGTTCAGGGTCATGTCAGCCTCATCGGGATGCCGGCGGCTTGCATATGCGCCTTGGCCTGTGCGATGGTGAATTCGCCGAAATGGAAGATGGATGCAGCCAGCACGGCCGAGGCACCCCCAAGGGTCACGCCATCGACCAGATGATCCAATGTGCCGACGCCACCGGAGGCGATGACAGGAACCTTTACGGCATCCGAGATGGCGCGCGTCAGGGGCAGGTTGAAACCCTGCCTCGTGCCGTCACGGTCCATGGAGGTCAGCAGGATTTCTCCGGCCCCTTTGGCCGTAACGGTACGCGCAAATTCAACCGCGTCGATGCTGGTGGGTCTGCGGCCGCCGTGGGTGAATATTTCCCATTTTCCGGGGGCTGTGGTCTTGGCGTCGATGGCACAGACGATGCATTGGCTGCCGAACTGGTCCGCGGCGGTGGCGATGACATCGGGATCGGCAACCGCGGCCGAGTTGAAGCTGACCTTGTCTGCCCCGGCGAGCAGCAGGGCGCGGACATCGGCGGCGGTGCGGACCCCGCCGCCGACGGTCAGCGGAATGTAGCAATGTTCCGCCGTGCGGCGCACCAAATCAAACATTGTGCCGCGATTTTCATGTGTGGCGTGGATGTCAAGGAAGCAGAGCTCATCAGCCCCTGCGGCATCATAGGCAATGGCGGCATCCACCGGGTCGCCGGCATCACGCAGACCGACGAAGTTCACGCCTTTGACAACGCGGCCGTCGGCCACGTCAAGACAGGGGATGATGCGGGTTTTGAGCATGTGGGCGTTCTATCTGAAAGTGTCTATGAGGCTGGTGTTGTGCAGTTGAGTTCAAGGGCAAGATGAAGTCAGGTCTGTAAGGATTCGAGTGCTGTTTTCAGATCGATGGCACCGTCGTAAAGGGCGCGTCCAGAGATGGCACCGCTGATCACGCCGGTGGATTTCAGAGCGATGAGATCGCAGAGCGAAGAGACGCCGCCAGAGGCAATTACCGGGATGTCGACGGCACGGGCAAGGGCGGCGGTGGCGTCGATATTGGGCCCGCCCATGGCACCGTCGCGATTGATGTCGGTATAGATGATCGCGGCCACGCCGGCGTCTTCAAATGATCTGGCAAGATCGGTGACCATCACATCGGTCTCTGTGGCCCAGCCCTTGGTGGCGACGCGACCCTCGCGGGCGTCGATCCCCACAGCGACCTGAGAGGGGAAGGCGCGGGCGGCCTCGCGCACCAGAGCGGGGTTTTCTACAGCGACCGTTCCGAGGATTACACGGGCAAGACCCTTGTCCAGCCATCCTTCGATTGTGGCCATGTCGCGGATGCCGCCGCCAAGTTGGGCTGGTACCTTGCAGGCTTTGAGGATCGCCTCGACCGGGGCAGCGTTTACTGGAGTGCCGGCGAAGGCGCCGTTCAGATCAACCAGGTGCAACCATTCACATCCCGCGTGCACAAAAGCCAGGGCCTGGGCCGCGGGATCGTCATTGAAAACTGTCGAGCGGTCCATATCGCCATGCACAAGGCGCACGGCCTGGCCGTCTTTGAGATCGATAGCAGGATAGAGGATCATGTGAATGCCCTTGGGGTTGCCTGTGCGGGGGTTTTGCATGCCATGATGCGATTTGCAACGCGACCTGAGGTTAAGCTTGCCACAACGCGGTGCTTTGGCCCAGACTGACCTCGAATTTGGGAGGATTTTCGATGAGAATAATGATTTTGGCGGCAATGGCCGCGGTGATGAGTACAGGTGCGGCCTGGGCGGCGGATCCGGTGTTTGGGCTTTGGCAAACGCAGGCGAGCAAGGGTGTTTACTATCACGTTGAAATGAAGGCCTGTGGGGCGAAGATCTGTGGCGTTTTCAAGCAAAAATTCGAGAATGGTGCCAAGGTTGACAGCGATGTGGTCGGCAAGAACGCGGTCTTTGATATGACGCCCAAAGGCGGTGGCGCATATGAGGGCAAAGCTTGGAAGCCCTCGAACGGGAAAACCTACAACGGATCCGGTACCTTGAAAGGGAACAGCCTGAAAATCGGCGGTTGCGTTCTGGGTGGCTTGATCTGTTCCAAACAAACCTGGCAGCGGATCAACTAAACCGGCTTACGCCATAGCCGGGACTGGATATGGCACCCTGTACCATGAAATATTGAGTTCGGGCAGCGGTGAAAGCCTTTGGCCTGTCCGAAAAGGCACTGCCCACCGCAGGTGCAGCGCTTGAATCGCCCCTGCAGCGTCCTGGATCCGGAAGGAAAGGGGGTAGACAGTGTTTTTTCGGCGTTGTTTTGTGTTGCTTGCCCTTGCAGTGGCCGGGGATCTGGCCGCGCAGGCGGGCGAGCGGGCCGAAGTGCCAAAGAGGTTGTGGCAAATTGAACCCGATCTCTTGGGCGCGGTGTTGCTGGTACCTACCGGAGCCCGTGGGCATGGGCTCTGGGTCGGGTGGAGCGGGCATTGAACCGAAGCGGTTATGTCACCCCGTCAGAGGCCGTGGGGCAGGTCATGCTGGAAAGACTGAAACCTCAGCCTGTTGGGAGCTTGTCGGGGGTATTCCGTGAGGCCAGGCAACGGATCTTTGAGAACAGCAGGGTCGAGTTTCCGGGCGGTAACTGAGGTTGCGGGCCTGTGATCGCGAAGGCTGCCTGCAGCAGATCTGGAGGCGAGTCCGGTAGGCCGGGAGCAGCGCGAAAATACCATTTGCCAGAATGAAAAAGCAGGCGTAATGCAAGGTTTGCACCCTGTCGGCTGTTGACGATCGACAGATCAAGGGTGCGGTCCGTGTCGCTTTGGGGAGTGATGCATATGAAAATCTGTAATATATTGTTTCTATTTGGTTTTGTCCTGCTTCCAGCCACATGGGCACTGGCCGAGGTACCGATCGGGCTGTGGGAGGCCAAACCGGACAACCGCGGCGTGGTTGTGCATGTCCGCACCAAACCTTGCGGGTCCGCGATATGCGGGCGTATCGAACGTGCAAAAGACCTGCGGGGCTATGATACGCCATCCACCGATTTGGGGCGGCGCATGTTGCTGAACATGCGCGCCGAGGCCGATGGCAGCTATGCCGGCCAGTTGTGGGAGCCGATTGCCAACAAGATGTTGTCAGCCCGCATGCGGGTGCATGGCAACAGGATGGAATTATCTGCTTGCGATGGTGCCGACTGTGCCGATGCGGTCTGGAACAGGTTGCGCTAAGGGGCAGGACGGCTGGTCCTGCCTCAGGGTTTCCAGGTTAGAAAATTGGCGATCAGGCGCAAGCCGGTGGTCTGGCTTTTCTCGGGGTGGAACTGCATGCCCAGCATCGTATCACGCCCGATGACGGCGGTGACCTCGCCTGCGTAATCGACATGGGCGAGGCGCTGGGCCGGATCACTGACGGCCATATGATAGGAATGCACAAAATAGGTGTGATCGCCGCTGCGCAGGTCTGCAAAGACAGGATGCGGATGATCGATGACGAGATCATTCCAGCCCATATGTGGGACCTTGAGTACCGGATCGGCAGGGGTGATCAGGGTCACTTCGCCGTCAATCCAGCCAAGACCTTGGGTGGTTTCATATTCGCGCCCGATAGTGGCCATCAGTTGCATGCCGACACAGATGCCCAGAAAGGGGCGCGCCCTGACCTCGACGGCCTCGACCATCGCGTCATACAGGCCTCCGGATCCTCTGAGCGCGGCCATGCAGGCGGGAAAGGCACCGTCACCGGGCAGCACGATACGATCGGCACCTGCAACAACATCCGCGTCGCTGGTTACGATTACTTCGCCCGCATTCTCTTCGCGGGCCATACGTTCAAACGCCTTGTGGGCGGAATGCAGGTTGCCGGATTCATAGTCGATGATTGCGGTCAACATGAGAGGTTCACAATGCGCCCTTGGTTGACGGGATGTCATCGGCCTTGCGTGGGTCCACCTCAACCGCCTCGCGCAGGGCGCGGGCCACGGATTTGAAGGCTGCCTCGGCAATGTGGTGGCTGTTCAGCCCGTGCAATTGATCCACATGCAGCGTGATGCCGCCATGGGTACTGAACGCTTGAAAGAATTCGCGTACCAATTCGGTGTCAAAGGTGCCTATCCGCGCCGTGGGTAAATCAACATTCCAGATCAGATAGGGCCGTGCCGACAGGTCCAGCGCGGTGCGGATCTGGGCGTCATCCATCGCCAGCAGACAGGCACCGTAGCGCCGGATGCCGCGTTTGTCTCCCAGCGCCCTGGCCAGCGCCTGTCCCAGGGTGATACCCACATCTTCAACCGTGTGGTGGTCGTCAATATGCAGATCGCCCTTGGCGCGAATGGTCATGTCTATCAGCGAATGGCGTGCCAGTTGATCGAGCATGTGGTCAAAGAAGCCCACACCCGTCTGGTTGTCGTAAACACCGGTGCCATCGAGATTGATTTCAACGCTCACGTCCGTTTCGGCGGTGGTGCGGGTCAGGGTTGTGGTACGCATGTGCTCTCTCCGGAGGACCATTGTTCGCCGTCCTTATAACAGGCGGGGCGGGCAGGCCAAGGTGCATCCACCCCACATCAACCATTGCGGGCGGCAAGGCTTCGTGCGAGTTTTGCTTATCCCAGTCATGAGGTATCCATGAGCACCTGCGTTTTTATCCAGATCCGTTGCAAACCCGGCACCACCTATAGTGTCGCTGACAAGATCGCCCTGCGTGAAATCCATTCCGAACTCTATTCAACGTCAGGTGATTATGACCTGTTGATGAAGCTGTATGTGCCAAAAGGCGAGGATGTCGGGGTTTTCATCAACGATAACCTGCTCGACATCGAGGGGATCGAAAGGTCGCTGACCACGATGACCTTCAAGGTCTTTTAGTGCGGTTTCTTTCCTTTGCGCTCGCTTTGGGTTGTGTTTTGGCATTTCCGGTCCTGGCTCAGGGCAAGCTGGTTTATGAGGGTGAAGAGGCCGCTGCCTTGCGTTGTTCGAACACGCTGGCGCTGACAGCGGTGGCGCTGTCACGGGCGGGGCTGATTGACGAGGTTGAAAAAGAGGTCATGCTGGGCATTACAGTGCTGATTCTGGAACGTCATGTCAGAGGAAGCTGGGCGCAGAAAAAACGCGCCCTGGAAGTCATGCGCAATCGTCGTTCCATCCCGGACACGCTGGCAGATTATCACCGGAATGCCGCCCGTTGTCTGCGGCAATTTCCGATCAACTGAACCTCGACTGGTTCGATCCGGCGCACCGCGCCATGACTGTCTGTACGGGCAGAAGCCCCCAAGAGGTGCCTGTTGTGGCGGCAGGCGAGGCAGGTTTAGCGATGCGTAGATCGTTCACGCAGTGCGATCACCGTCAGCATGATCCCCATCAGCAGCAACACCGGCCCCAGCAGGGATACCGGCAATGATCTGATGTCGGCTGCGCGCAGGATCACAGTGGTCAACAGGCCGTGCGCACTGACCACCAGAACCCCCGCGAGCAGCAACTTTGCCTCCAGCGGTTTGGCAAAGCGTCGTACCGTCGGCATCAAGAGCGCCATGGCCATGCCCAGCATTGCGAGATCATAGTCATAGTTGTACGGGCTGATCATTGCAGAGACATAGACCCCTGCACCGATCTTGACGGCGGGTGGTAGTGTCGAAAAACACAGAACCGCCAAAACCGCCACCGCAGCGCAGGCAACGATAAGGTGCAGCACCAGCGCGGTCTGGTCTTCAAGACCGACGGTAACGCCAAAGACATAGAATGATGTCATCCGGTAAAGTGCAAAGTTTCCGTCGCGCAGGATTTCACCGGTCTCGCGGATCGCCGTGAGCGATTGCGGCCAGACTTCTGTCCCGAGAACAAGCGTTGCCAGGGCGCAGATCAATGCGACAACGGTGAGCGAAACTGCGGCAATAGACCATTTACGGTCAAGCAGCGACCACATGCCGAGGCCCAGCGCCAGATGCGGCTTGATCACCATCAACCCCAGGGGCACACCTGCCCAAACCGATGAACGAAGCCCGTAAACGCAGGTCAGCCCGACCAGCGCACCGGTGATGAAACTGTTTTGCCCGGTTCTGATACAAAGCGCCATCAGAGGCAGCATCAACAGCAGAACAAGGTGAAAGTCCGGCCCGGCAAGACGGCGCAGGATTGCGACATAGGCAGCAAGACTGGCACCTATGAAAAGGATGTAGGAGAGCCAGGCCGGCAGCCAGGCCAAAGGTGCCACAACCAGGTTATAGGGCGGTGGATAGCTCCAGAACATCGCGGCCCCGTCGTGGCCGGGCAATGTTTCAAGACGTGCCAAAAACTGTGGAATATCATAGGCTGCCGCCAGATTGCCTTCGCCGATCATAGTGCCGGCAAGATGGAAAATATCGAAATCGATCAGGTTCGCCTTGCCGGTTTCCACCGGAAAAGCGATTTGAAAGGCTACATAGAGCACCAGTGCCGCCGCGGCGATGCAAAGCGCCAACATTGTCGTGGGTTTGAGATTTATCTGCATGCCGTGACCTCCGGGCAGGTGAACGGGTCGGCGCGGAACGCCGGAACGGTTGCAGTCAGGTCAGCGATCGCCCTGTGGTGCAAGGACCAGTTTAGCGGGCTGGAGAAGATCATTCCGTATCTCATATACTGTTGGCCGTTCTGTGAGGGGGGATACAAGCGCTGCACATCATTTGATTGCAACGCGGTCAAGGGAAAGTGTTGACAACGTCTGTGAAGGGATTACCGGATGATCGTCGCGTATGATCTGTTAACCAACTGCTGCAGAACGTCTTTTTTGCTGAGATTGGAATGCGAAGTCAATAAAATTTTGGTGTAGCGGATCAAGTACGGGCGGGGCGCACGGGATGCAGTAGGTCAAAGCGGCTGCGCCAGCGCGGGACGCATTGACAGACCGACAGGTTGTTGGGTGGTCTCGGTCCATCCACGCTGCGGTGTCGGGGCAGGGCGCGCGCCTCTATTCTATGCCGGCGATCTTGTAGGACTGGCGTAGATGCGCGCGCATTGCCGGGTCCCGTTCGATCGCTGTTTTCATAAAGGCTTCCAAGGTGGTTTCCTGGCCGAGGATTCCATATTCCTCGATGGCCCATTCCGCATCATCCAATTGCCCAAGGCGGGCAAGAACCGCGATGCGTGTGCGCAGGCAATAGGGACTGGTCGGCATTTGTTGTAGACATCTCGAGGCGGCATCTGCTGCTTTTTCATAGTGTTGTTGATGGAACAGAAGATTTGCCCAGCCAAGATAGTACCAGAAAGGCGGTTGCGGGTGGGTTGCCATCACGCTTTCGAAAATTGCGGCCCCTTCGTCCAACTGTCCTGACATGGCCAGCACGACCGCAAAATAGACCCGAGCATCGTCGTTTGCTGGCTGAAGCGACATCGCCTTGCGCAGATGCAGGAGCGCGGCCTCTGTATCGCCGTCGGGCGAGACAGAATGAAGCCGTCCCAGGGTATAATGGACAAACCAAAGAGTCGGATCCAGCTCCAACGCCTTTTGGGCAAAGTAGAAAGCCTTGTCCCTGTCTGCGCTTGAAATGACGATCCAGTCGTTTTCCATCCGCACTGCGAAAGCAGAGGCCAGTTCCGCATAGGCGCGGGCATATTCCGGATCGAGCGCGATGGCGCGACGCAAGTGACGTTCTGCGACGAGACTGCCTTCGTAGGAAAACAGGCTAAGAGAGCGCCGGGCATGCAACAGTTCTTCGAATGCCAATGGGTCGTTGGTGTCTCGCACTGCGAGGCGCTGGCGATCCTGCGCGTTGAGTTCGATGGACATGGCATCGACAAGGGCATCAGGCAATTGGTCACGAAAGGTCATGAGTCCCTTGCGCGATCCTTCGTAACGATCCGCCCACAAAGTGGCACCGTCCGAACCGTCAATCAGCCGAAGCGACAGCGCGATATTGTCGCCATTCTGGCGCACATTGGTGAGCACCAGATATTTGGCATCCAGCGTGTCAGCGAGAATAACAAGACTTTGGGAAGTTTGCGCAATAGCTGCAGATTGGGGTGGCGAGACCACCCTGATCCCCGACATCTCGGCCAGATGGATCTCAAGGTCATCCGCCAGGCCGGCAGCCAGAAATTGGTCTGCCTCAGTACTGGCGGTGAAGGGCAGGATGGCAACCGCTTTGCGCAGGGCGCGGGTGTTCGTGGTTGAGACAACCGGATCATCCTGCGTCCTGCTTGGGTAATCTCTGGTCACCCACGCAAGACCAAGGGCGGCAAAAATGAACGCCGCTATGGACAACAACACCCAGTTGCGTCGCGAGGATTGCCCCGAAATGTGTAGTTTGCGCGTGGGAGCGGCAACATTAAGCCTGTAGCCTTGTTTGGGGAAGGTCTGGACGATGCGGTGCCCCTGGTCCTGTAGAACCTTACGCACATCGGCGATACATCTTGCAATGCTTTCGTCAGTCGCCACTGTTTCAGGCCAGACCAGATCGGACAAGCGATCCTTGCTTAGAATCCTGCCGCGCTCTTCCAGCAAAACGGCGAACATTCTGAGGGACTTGGCGCGAAGCGGCAGAATCTGCCCGTGGGCGTCATGCAACTGCCCGTCGCGCCAGCAATAGTCAGCTGCACCAAGCCGAAGGTGTTCTGTGATGCCTTTCGGTGGGGCGTTGATCATGACGGAGCATTCTCCTGCAATCGCGAAACTATCATATTTTGCAAGAACAAGCGAGCGGCGTACAGGGCAGAGGTTTCGGGACGACCTGATTTCAGACAAATTTCAAACCCCTTTCAAGACTTGAAACCGGCTGTTTGTGAGCATCGAACCTGCGCCTTTTGCGCAGCACGGGACCACAAGGAAACCAAGGGAGTTGAACGATGCTCAATCCGATGAAACCATCCACCGCCGCGTTGATTACGCTATTGGTGACAACCGCAGCGCCGTCACATGCAAGGGCACAGGGGGCGGACCTGCCGACGACCTGTACCCCCAAAGCCGATGCCGCAGTTGATGAGGGGCTGAACCGTTTGCACAACATGATGTACATTGATGCGGAAACTGCATTTGGCATGGCTGCAAGCGCCGACCCGACCTGCGCCATGGCGCAATGGGGAATCGCCATGTCGACTTTCCATCCGCTCTGGCCAGGGGGGCCGACGGAGGCCGAAACCGAACGGGGCACAAAAGCGGCTGAACGTCTTGCACAGATGTCTATGGGAAGTGAACTGGAAATGGCATTTGCAAAAGCGGCTCTCGCTTTTTACGCGCCGGAACATGACAGCTATCCTTCACGTATCGCCGCATGGGCCACGGCACAGGACGCGGCCTATGCCGGTAACCCGGACAGTATTGAGGCGGCATCGCTTGCGGCTCTTGGCCGTCTGGCCACGGCCCCCCGAGGGCCGGATGGGATTGCGGTAAAGGCTGCGGTGGGTGATCTGCTTGACCAGTTGCACAGCAGCGCACCTGAACATCCCGGTGTCATCCACTACGCCATTCACGCCTATGACAACCCGCCGCTGAAAGATCGGGGGCTGCCATACGCCGAAATCTATGACAGGGCTGCACCAGAGGCGGCGCATGCGCTGCACATGCCCGCACATATCTTTACCCGTACCGGCAATTGGGCAAGATCCGTTGATCTCAACCGGCGTTCGGCCGAGGCCGCTTTGAAATCCTCGGGCGATGTGATCCAGAACCATTATGCCCATGCGGTTGATTATATGGTCTATGGCCATCTTCAACTGAGTGAGCCTGAAAAGGCGGCTGAATTGGTTGCCCAGATGCTTGAGATCGAAAATCATCAGGTTGGGTTTGGCGGGGCATACGCCCTGGCTGCCGCACCGGTGAGATTGGTTCTGGAGCAGGAAAACTGGGCAGATGCAGCGGCCCTTTCGCCTGATATGCATGCCGCGATACCATGGGAAAAGTTCCCCCAGACCGTCGCGATGCGCTGGTTTGCCAAGGGAATAGGCGCAGCACGGATTGATGATGTGGAAACCGCCCGCGCTGCTGTCCAACACCTACGGGTTTTGCACGATCAGATGCAGGAACGCGGTCAGGGATATTGGGCGCGCCTGTCGGAAGGCCAGATCCTGAGCATTGAAGGGTGGATCGAATTGGCCGAGGGCAATCTTGACCTCGCCCTTACGCATCAAACCAAGGCCGCAGACATTGAAGATGCAATAGGCAAAAGTCCGGTCACACCCGGTCATGTCCTCCCTGCGCGTGAACTTCTGGGAGATATGTTGGTAAAAACCGGGCACGCCGAGAAAGCGGCAGAAGCCTATCGTGCAACGCTTGCCAGTTCACCGAACCGCGCGCGCAGTCTTGCCGCCTTGAAGTGACGCGTTGACTGAAGTGCGGCACCTGGCAGAATTGCGCCGGGTGCCGCCGAAGTGTGTAAATCGAGGGGGCTCTACACCAGATGAAGCGAACGTGACGCGGGATTCTCGCGTCAGGATTTTCGATAGCGGTGCGCGCCCTGCGGGCCATTCTGACGATTTTGGCGGTGGTGCTTTTCAACATCCAAGACGTCAAACGACATGTGCCGGGTGGGGGATTTCAAGGGGCGCAGTGTTGAAGGATTAGTCTACCATGCAAATCTATCGGAAAGAGGGCAGCGAACCTTACATAACGATTTGGGTGCGATTGATGCCTGGTCGGGTATCGACCTTCTGGCTGGAAAAGAAAGCTCCGGTAATCACCGTGACAGCGGGAAAGACAAAAAGGCCGCCCGAAGGCGGCCATTTGTAAGTCCGGGGACTAAACCAATTGGAGCGGGCGAGGCGATTCGAACGCCCGACCCTAACCTTGGCAAGGTTATGCTCTACCCCTGAGCTACGCCCGCATCCGTTGGTGAGGCCGAGATACTCATACCACGCGGTCCGTGCAAGAGGGAAATTCACCCAATGGCGAATTATTTCATATTTTTCTCAGCGGGCTAGGCTCTGAAGTTTCGCATTGTTTGCGAGGCAGGGCCATGGGCCGGTTTCTGCCTGTGGTGTTGTGAAAGGTTACAACAGAGAGTGACCGATCAGACCAAGCGCAGAGAATGCGATCATCCCCAGCGTCAAGAGCATCCCGAGTTGCCGTAAAACAATCTTTTGCGGGGTAGATGCGAACCCCAAGGGATGAAGCACACGGCCAGCGACAAGCGCAATCCCCATCAGATGAATTGCAATCGCGGGGGCACCGTTCAATTCGGTCAACATCAACAGAATCAATGCGATCGGCGAATATTCCGCGCAATTGGCCTGAGCGCGCATGCGCTTGAGCAGGTTCTTGTCACCGGTGTCTCCCAGGGAAATGGAACTTGCGCGGCGATACTGTATTACCCGCCAACTGAGCACCAGAAAAACAAGCGCGGTAAGGGCGGCATAAAACGACGTCAAAGTGAGAGGCATAAGGTCAGCTTTCCAATAATGAATTTGGCGACATTGCCGTTCAATGGGGCGGGTGGCAAGTAGGGGGCGTCAAAATACGGGGCCTCGTTAAATCGCAGACCATCAGCCAAAAGAAAAGGCCCCAACCGCCGTTGGAGCCTTTCGTTCGCGTAACCGTTTTGCCAATCTAATGGCTGTGCGGCTTGTCCCATTCTTCCTGTTTTACCAGGATTTCAAAGGTATGCTCTGGTGGTGGGCTTGGCAGTGTCCACTCCAGCGTATCTGCATATTCGTTCCATGGGTTGTTCTGTGTCACTCTTGCGCCCTTGCGCAGAGAATAGGCAATCACACCGATGAAAAATACGAAGGATGCAAAGCTCAGGAAGGCCCCCCAGCTCGACCAATGGTTCCAATAGGCAAATGCCTCGGGGTAGTCGATATAGCGGCGTGGCATGCCCTGACGTCCCAGGAAGTGCTGTGGGAAGAAGGTCAGGTTGGCGCCGATGAACATTGCCCAGAAGTGCAGCTTGCCCGCCCATTCGGGGTACATGCGCCCGGTCATCTTGGGGAAGTAGAAGTAGATCCCCGCAAAGATGGCGAATACCGCACCCAGCGACATCACGTAGTGGAAGTGTGCCACAACGTAATATGTGTCGTGGTAGTAACGGTCCACTGCAGCCTGCGACAGAACGATGCCTGTCACACCACCCACTGTGAACAGGAACAGGAAGCCAAAGGCCCAGAGCATCGGCGTCTTGAACTCAACCGATCCGCCCCACATTGTCGCAATCCAAGAGAAGACCTTGACCCCTGTCGGGACGGCAATAACCATGGTCGCCAACATAAAGTAGGCTTGCTGGTTCAGGGTCATGCCCACGGTGTACATATGGTGCGCCCAGACCACAAAGCCCAGAACACCAATTGCAATGATCGCCCAGACCATCGGCAGATAGCCAAAGATCGGCTTGCGGCTGAAGGTGGCAATCACGTGGCTGATAATGCCAAAGCCGGGCAGGATGATGATGTACACTTCTGGATGGCCAAAGAACCACAGGATGTGCTGGTACAAAACCGGATCACCGCCGCCTGCAGGGTCAAAGAAGGCAAAGCCGAAGTTGCGGTCCATCAGCAACATGGTGATCGCCCCTGCAAGAACCGGCAGGGACAGCAGGATCAGCCACGAGGTAACAAAGATCGACCAGCTGAACAGCGGCACCTTGAACAGGGTCATACCGGGGGTGCGCATGTTCAGGAAAGTCGTGATCATGTTGATCGCCCCAAGGATCGAAGAGGCACCAGAAACGTGAACCGCGAAGATCGCCAGATCCATCGACATGCCGCCTTCTTTGACGGAGAGCGGTGGATATAGCACCCAGCCCACGCCAGAACCGGCCTGACCGTTGCCACCAGGGGCAAGAACGGAACAGATCGCCAGTGTGGTGCCGGCCACATAAAGCCAGAACGACAGGTTGTTCATCCGTGGAAACGCCATATCCGGCGCGCCGATCTGTAGCGGCATGAAGTAGTTGCCGAAACCTCCGAAAAGCGCCGGAATAACAACAAAGAACATCATCAGAATACCGTGACCGGTGATCAGGACGTTCCAAAGATGACCGTTGGGTGTACATACTGCGGAATTGTCCGCAATGAATCGCGCACCTTCCATACACATGTATTGAACGCCGGGATCCATGAGTTCCAACCGCATGTAAACGGTGAAAAGAACTGAAACAAATCCGACACATGCAGAGACTATCAGATACAGGATACCGATGTCTTTGTGGTTTGTGGACATGAACCAGCGCGTGAAAAAACCGCGCTCGTCTTCGTGATCGTGCCCGTGAATGGCTGCGTCTGCCATGCGGTGCCTCCTCGATATGTAAGTTTGCGAACACCACGCCTTGGAATAATGCGCAATGCGGACTCGTCTTTCTTCTAGTGCGAGTGCCGCACAGGGGCAATGGGCGCGTTTGCCGCAGGGCGTGTTATTTTCGCGATCGAGGCAGATTTCTTGCCAGGGACCGATTGATGATTTGGCAAACGGGCTTCCAGCGGCTCATGCAGCAAGAAAACTGAAGGAATGAGGCCCATTATTTTGTTTCTTGTGGGCCGACTCATTGCGCTGATCTGAGTTTGACTGGCTTGTTGGTGTCCGCATGCGGCTGTATCCACTGGAAATATTGAACATCTTTTGCCGTTGGAGCCAGAGGTGGCCTAAGACAGCAAGCGATTTGTAGCGCATGCCGCTACTTGCCCACAGGCGCAGGACACCCCTGGCAAAATGTACTATTCGAAAATCTCTGTAAACCCAGCCTTGAGCGCGACATCCAGATCATTCATTGTCACCGGTAACCCCAGATCCACCAGCGACGTCACCCCGTGCTCGGTAATCCCGCATGGCACGATCCCACTGAAATGGGTCAGATCCGGTTCGACATTGATGCTGATGCCATGAAAGCTGATCCATTTGCGCAGGCGGATCCCGATTGCCGCGATCTTGTCTTCGGCCATCGATCCGTCGGGGTGGCGCGGTTTTTCAGGGCGCTGCACCCAGACGCCAACGCGCCCGTCTCGGATTTCGCCACGAATGTTGAAACTGTCCAGGGTTGTGATTACCCAGGTTTCGAGGTCATGGACAAACCGGCGGACATCGCGGCCGCGCTTGCCCACATCCAGCATGACATAGGCCACCCTTTGGCCCGGCCCGTGATAGGTATATTGTCCACCGCGTTTTGTGTCGTAGACGGGAAACCGGCTCGGGTCGGTGAGATCGGCAGGCTTTGAAGATGTGCCAGCGGTATATGATGCGGGATGTTCCACCAGCCAGACACATTCATCCGCCGCGCCCGCGGCGATGTCTGCCACCCGATTTTCCATCCACGCCTCGGCGGTGCGGTAATCGGTCAGACCGTCAGTTGTGATCCATTCTACCATCCCAGCCGTCTAGCCTATGCCTCATGTGGGTGAAAGGGGGGATGGTCCGTCTGGTTCTTTTCCGCCAGCACCTTTTGAAGCATTTCCACATAGGTCTGCACACCCTGTGCACCGGTCAGCATATAGCGACCGTCAAAAACCATCGAAGGCACGCCCGACAGATTCCTCTCGGTCCAGAACTGTTGATGTGCACGGGTTTCGCCAGCCATGCTCTGCTTATGTAGAACTTCTTGGGCAGCGCGACGATCCAATCCAACGCTGGCAGCAATCTCGGCCAGAACGTCATGATCGGAAACATCGTTCCCTTTGGTGAAATGTGCGGCGAAGAGGGCCATTTTCAAGGGATGTTGCAGCCCCTGAGTCTGTGCCCAGCTCAATAACTGATGCGCAGCGAAGGTGTTCACGATCCGGCTGTCCGGGCCAAAGTTGAAGTCGAATCCCAAAGACGCGCCAAGCTGTGTCAGATGGGTGCGGTTCTGCTCGGATTGGGCGGGAGTGCTGCCGTATTTCTCAGCGATATGTTCGCTCAGGTTCTGGCCTTCGGGCGGCATGTCTGGATTCAATTCGAAGGGATGCCAACGGATATAGGCACCTGTGCCGACGGCACCCAGGGCTTGCTCCAGTTGCTTGAAGCCGACGATACACCAGGGGCACATCACATCCGAAACAATATCGACAACAAGTGCTGTGTTGTCGTCCGGAAGCGGGTCTCGGGACATGGTATTTCCTTCCTTTGGGTCAGGCAGGGTGGCTGCACCGTCCAGTCTTAGCAGGTTTGTGTGGATCGTCGTCAATTCAAGGCGCGATGCTGAATATTATCTGGTCCTCCCCGGGACCCTACACAGGGCTGCGCAAGAGGCAACGCCCTTCCCGACGCGCCGGGCTTGCTCTGGGGGATAAATGCTGACAGGCGATGCCTTACGGCCTGTGCGCGGCACATTGAGGGATGCACGCCTCTGGCCCGGGGAAGCGGGGGCGCCAATCACCGACCGAAGCAGAAGCATAGCCGGTTGCCCATTCGCAAATCGGCAATGAGCGGCAATAATGCCAGCAGGTTTGCTGGTGCTTTTTTGCTCTTCACAAGCGGTTATTTCCCCGCTACACCGCCGCCATACCATGGCTTGCGGTCGTGGCGGAATGGTAGACGCGCAGCGTTGAGGTCGCTGTGGGGTAACACCCGTGAGAGTTCGAGTCTCTCCGACCGCACCAAATTTTCCAGTTTCATTCCATCAACTCAGGCTGAATATCGGTGCCACTTCGGGCATCCTGCATTTCGTGATTTTGAGTCGGGAAACGCAATTGATTGGATGTCGGGCAAGCTGGCAGGTGCGTGTTTTCTGTTTTGTTCTGGCCATTTCTGTGTCGGCAATGGCCTGAAGCTGGATAGCGCCTCCCAAGCATAACAGGATAAATTTCAAGTAAAGACAGATGGATAACCTACAATCCAAGGTGCGAAAGGTCGCGCAGACCATGGCTAAAGATAGGTTTTGGGGGGGCGGGGTGAGGGCTGGCGTTACGCGATTGCTGCCAGCCAGAACCAGACAGTGATCACAGAACTGGCTGTAGCGATCAGGACTGCGGATGCAGCAACGCGGCGGGCGCGACCATACATATTGGCGAAAATATAGGCGTTGAAACCAGGTGCCATTGCCGAGGTCAGAACGGCTGAGCGCAGGAGCTCCTGATCGAAATCCAGCGACACTGCCTTTGCCATGCCCCAGGTAAGTGCAGGATGCACCAGCAGCGAGAGGATGCAGACCATCGTGATGGCCTTCATATCGCCTTCGGGCCGGTATTGGGTCAACACCCCGCCAAGAGCGAAAAGAGCGGCGGGCAAAGCTGCGCGCACGATCAACGACAAGGCATCATCCACTACGCCCGGCATTGGCAGGCCGGTCAGGTTCACGGCAAAGCCTGCCAGAATGGCAATCACCAGCGCATTGCGAAACATTGCGCGGCTGACCGCGCCGAAAAGCCGGGCAGGAGATTGGCCGCGATTGCGCACGACTTCCATTACGGTGATGCCAAGTCCGTAACAAAATGGAGAATGGAAGGCGATGATCGCATAGACACCAGTCAAACCATCTGCGCCGTAGGCCCGTTCGGATATGGGCAAACCGAGAAGCACGGTATTTGAAAACAGAGCGCAAAAGCCGATCGCCACGCAGTCTTCCCAGTCACGTTTGAAAAACACCCGGGCACCGATGATTCCCAGTGCAAAACAGGTTGCGGCCCCGAAGTAAAAGCTGATCAGCAGGCGTGGGTTGAACGATGCAGCGATGTCAATATTGGCGATGGCCTGAAACAACAGGCAGGGGATCGCGAAATTCTGCGCAAATTTCATGAGCCCGTCGATACCCGAAACTGCAAACAGGCCACGCCAGACCGCGACGTAGCCAAAGCCGATGACCAGAAATACGGGAAGGATGACGTCAAGAAGGATCTGCACGGGGAGCTTTACCTGTGATGAGGCGTGTTTCAGTCCAGCGCAAACCTAAGCACCATACCGTCATAGGCAGGGTGGATATGATCGGGCGTTTCATCGGCAACGGTCTGATAGTCCAGATCATTATGCATATTGGTCAGTACCGCCTTTTGGGGAGCCCTGTCCGTGATCCATTCCAGCGTCTGTGCCAGGTGGCTGTGTGTCGGATGCGGATCGCGGCGCAGGGCGTCAACGATCCAGCAGCGCAATCCTGCAAGCTGGGGCCAGACAGGATCGGGGATTCTGGCAACATCTGGCAGATAGGCCACATCGTTGACCCGAAAGCCAAGCGCATCCATGCCACCATGATTGACGAGAAACGGCGCGAACACCAAGGCACCGCCGGGACCGTCGATATGCACATCGCCATCAATCAGGTTCAACTCGAGGATAGGCGGATACATTGAACCCTTGGGCTGAACGAAAGCATAGCCAAACCGTTCCAGCAGTGCTTCTTTTGTCGGGGCATCGGCCCAGACGGGCAGGCGGGCACGCATGTTGATCACGATCATGCGCAGATCATCAAGGCCATGCACATGATCCGCATGGGCGTGGGTATAAAGCACGGCATCCAGCCGCCCGACGCCAGCGTCCAGCAGTTGGCTGCGCATGTCCGGCGACGTGTCGATCAGAACTGATGTGGCATCACCGTCCTTGATCCGCTCTACGAGAATGGAACAGCGGCGGCGTGCATTTTTGGGGTTGGCCGGGTCACAAGCGCCCCAATGCCCGCCCAGACGGGGCACGCCCCCTGATGAACCACATCCCAGAATGGTGATGCGCATCTCAGCCATCAGGCTGCGGCCTTGAATGCAGCGGCCTTGCTGAACAGACGGTCGAAATTGATCTGCGTTTGTGCGGCAAAGGCCTCGTATTCCATGCCAAAGGTTTCTGCAGCCCGTCGTGCCGTATGGGCCACAAACGCCGGTTCGTTGCCTTTGCCGCGGTGGGGTGGGGGTGCCAGATAGGGGGCATCGGTTTCCACCAAGATACGCTCAATCGGAGCGGAAGCAAAGATCTCACGCAGTGCTGCGGATTTGGGAAAGGCCGTGATTCCGGACATGCTGAGGTAGAAACCCAGATCAAGCGCCGTCCGGCCCAATGAGGCAGAAGAGGAGAAACAATGCATGACACAGGCAAATTCACCATTGCGATGTTCTTCGCTCAGGATACGGGCCATGTCTTCGTCCGCATCGCGGGCGTGAATGATCAATGGCAGACGCGATTGCCGCGCCGCCTCGATATGGATGCGTAGCGATGTCTGCTGCACCTGCATGCTGTCGGCGGTGTAGTGATAATCCAGACCGGTTTCGCCAATGCCGACCATTTTGGGATGTTCGGTGAGGGCAAGCAGGTCATCGACGCTGGACATTGGTTCGGCGGCAACCGACATCGGGTGAGTCCCAGCGGCAAAGAAAACCGGCGCATGGGCCTCAGCAATGGCGCGCACGTTGTCAATCTGACGCAGCCTGGTGCAGATCGTGATCATGCGTGTGACACCCGCCTCTTGGGCACGGAGGATGACCTCAGGCAGTTTGCCCTCGAAATCGGGGAAATCGAGATGGCAGTGGCTGTCGGTGATCTGGGGTGTCATCAACGTGTCGGTCATGCGGGTCCAATATTCTATCTGGGGGCGCAGTCGTTCATCTTTTTCAGGGTATCTAGGACCAGTGCGGCAGGGTCAAGGTTGACCGCCATGCCGTGTTGGGCGCGGGCTGAGATTTCCTGGGCGAGATCCGCCCATCTGCGACCCTGTACCGGGGTGGGAGAGAGGCGCAGCATCAGGGCGGTTTCCCCGGTTGCGGCTTCGGTTTCAGGGGGTGTTCCGGTGGTGCCGGTCCGCGCAAGACGGGCCAAGAACAGATCAACCAGCGTGAAGAGCAAAATCAGTTTTTCCTCTGCGCCGCGTTGTGCTGCGGCTTCGGCAAGTTTGATGGCACGTGCACGGTCCATGCGCGGCAGCGAGGACATCAGCGTCACAAGCTCTGCATAGATTTGCATGCCCCCCAGAAGCGACAGGCGCAATGCGCCACCAACCGATCCACCAGACAATGATGCAAGCGCGGCCGGATCACCCTGTGTCTCTATACCGGAACCATCCAATGCCTTGCGCATTTGTTCCGGGGTCAGGGGGTGCAGCCGCAGGCTACGGCATCTTGAGCGGATTGTTGGCAACAGGCCCGAGGGTTGATGGCTCAACAGTAACAAGACCGCCCGGTCTGGCGGCTCTTCGAGCATTTTCAACAAGGCGTTGGCGGCGTTCGGGTTCATTTCATCAGCGTCATCAATGATGACCACACGGCGGCCGCCATCGGCGGCGGACATCTGGAAAAACCCGTTCAGCAGGCGGATGTCATCAACCACGATTTGTTTGCGCAGCCGTTTGGTATCGGGGTTCACACTGCGCGTGACCGCGCGCAGGGCGCCTTCGCTACTGGCTGCAATACGCCGTGCCACAGGGTGTTCGGGGTCTATGTCCAGGGTCACCGGGGCAGGGGTACTGAACATGCCGCCGTCATCATCATCATCGGGAGTGGCAAGTAGGAACCGTGCAATGCGCCAGGCCAACGTTGCCTTGCCAACACCGCGTGGACCGGTCAGCAGCCAGGCATGATGCAATTTGCCCGCATTGAAGGCATCCAGAAAGGTCGCCTCGGCCGCGCTTTGCCCGATAAGTTCGGGGGTGTCGCGGGGGTGAAGGGCACCGCTTACGCGGTCAGGCTGGAGGGCGTCATCATCACTCATGTTCTTGGGTCTAGCAGGTTTGCGCACAGAGGAAAGGCCTAGCGGGTTCCGCAAAAAACATGAAGGGATCACCTGCCGTTTCTTGCAGGCGTCAGGGTAGGAAATGCCGGGTCTGCCAGCTCTTTTCTGGCGGGCTTCAGACCTGGAGGCGTTCGGTCACGGCTTGCGCAACATCTGCGGCAACCGCTTCGATACTGCCGCTGCCGTCGATGGTGATGAAACGGTTGTCAAATTCTTCGGCCAGCGCCAGAAACCCCCGGCGCATTGCATGCTGCAATTCCTCACCGAAATCCTCAAAGCGCTCCTCAGCGGTTTGCCGCGCCAATGCCCGGGACAACCCTTGGGTTGGGTCCATGTCGATGAGCACGCTCAGGTCCGGTTCGACCCCGATCATCAGGTTGTGCAATTCATCGACAACCTGACGCAAATCACCACGGGACAGCCCTTGGTACATCCGGGTGGAATCGGCGAAACGGTCACAAATCACGATCTTGCCTGCCGCCAGTGCGGGGCCAATGGTGCGTTCCAGATGGTCGCGCCGTGCAGCGGTGAACAGCAGGATCTCGGTATGGGCAGACCAACGATCCGGATCGCCCTGCAGGACCAGTGCACGGATTTCTTCTGCGCCGGGCGATCCGCCAGGCTCGCGGGTTAGGATGACATCATGGCCAGTGGCCTTCAGGTGATCGGCAAGCAGTTGCGCCTGCGTGGATTTCCCCGAGCCGTCGATGCCTTCGAAACTGATGAACAAGCCCCGCGCGCTCACGAAGCGTCCTGTGGCCCTGCATTCAGACGGGCCAGTAAATGTTTGGCTGCCGCGGTCATTTTTACCATGAATCCACCCGGTTGCACCGACTGGGCCGCAACCAGAGGCACGGTGACATCCGGCAGTCCCTCACGGGTCAGGATCAGTTGCGCTACCTCGTCGCCCTTGTTGATCGGAGCGCGGAACGGGCCGGTAAAGACCACTTCGCCGCTCAGGCCTCCGCTGGCTGAAATCGGGGTGAGCACCGACAGATCCTTGGCCAACTCCAAACCGACGGTGGGTTGATCACCCATCGCCACGGGCGCTTCGGCCAATTGTGTCCCCGCCGTTCCGATGGTTTTCTGACTGAATTGGCGAAAGGCCCAATTGACGATGGATTCAGATTCGCGGGCGCGATCCGCCGCGGTTGTAAGACCCGAGATTACGAAAATCACCCGTCGGTCCCCTTGCTTGGCACTGCCGACAAGGCCGTAACCTGCTTCTTGGGTATGACCGGTTTTCAAGCCGTCAGCGCCAATATCCAGTGACAGCAATGGGTTGCGGTTGAAGCGGTTGGCACTTTCGTTTTCGTCGAAAAGAAACTCGCGTTCTGCGAACATGGGGTAAAACTGCTGAAAGTCCGAGATCAGCAAATTTGCCAGCAGCCCCAGATCGCGCATCGACATGCGATGACCGGGTTTGGGCCATCCGTTGGAATTCATGAAGGTCGAGTTTGTCATGCCCAATTGCTGGGCGCGCATTGTCATGTCACGGGCAAAGCGCCCTTCGGTACCGGAAAGTGCTTCGGCGATGACCACGCAGGCGTCATTTCCCGACAGCACGATGATCCCGCGCAGCAGTTCCTCGACAGTGACCCTTTCGCCTTCTTGCAGGAACATGGTCGACCCGCCGTAGCCTGCCGCATCCGCAGAGACCAATAGCTTCTGGTCAAGCTCCAACCGCCCCGAGGCCACCGCTTCGAAGGCCATATACAGGGTCATGAGCTTGGACATGGAAGCAGGGGGCAGGGGCGTATCGGCGTTTTTGGCCAGCAGAACGGTGCCTGTGGTCTGATCGATGACATAGGCCGCTGTTGCCTTGGTCTCGAAGGCGCAGGCGGCCATGGCAGTCAGGATCAGCGCGGCGCAGGCAGCAAAAAGGCGGAACATAAGGCAGCAAACTCCCGTTAATTGGTTACCGCATAGGCGTCAGAGAAGCCCTCGGCCTTGATCGCTTTGATCAATGTGTTGAGTTCGGATTTGGTGTTGGCCGGTCCGACAACGACGCGCCAGAACGGTTTGCCGTTGATTTCGGATTGTTTGACCAGCGGTACCATGCCGGCCCCGCGCATCTGTTTTGCAACACGGTCGGCATTGTCCTCAACCGAGAAAATTCCAAGCTGGACAAACGGCTTGGCCAGCGAGGATGTGGAACGTGGTGCAACAGGCTTGGGTGTCGGGGCGGGGGCCGGTGCCGCGGCATCGATCGCGGCACCCGCGGCGGCAATCGGATCAAGCGAGGTTTCAGAAACTTCCGCAGGGGCTTCGATCTGGCCAGTTGTGGTCTCTGATACCGGCGCTTCTTCCGCGGTTTCCTCGCGGCGCAAGGCAGTGACATTCAATGGTGCCGGAGCGCCGGCCAGAATACCCAGGGCAGCCGCAGTGTCAGAGGAAATCTGCAACTTTGGCCCCGGCAAATCGCGTTCCTTGCGGAACAATGCACCGATGACGAATTTACCATTGACCTCATTTCGGATGATTACGCGCTCGGGTTCTGTCACATCAGGATGCGCGACCCAGACCCCCCCCAGCGAGGGTCGGCCATCCCAAAGCCCTTGATCCGTGGCCGAAAACACTTCGGGGGCTTCGACATCGCGCTCAACCAGCCGGGTGGATTTGGTTTCGCCGACCGTGGTGGCAGCCTTTGCGCCGCCTTTGGGCAGGGGCAGGTTGAACTTGCCATTCTCGTCACAGCCCGCCAAGAGCGCAAGCGCCAGCGTGGCACCGCCAATCAGTTTTACGGCCTGCATGGGGCTGCGTTTCATGTCCATCGACCTGCTCATCACGGTATCGTCCTTGCCTGCGGGCCGCTTCGGGCCTCGTTTCGCCGTCGATCACGGCACACCTTTGGTCCCCTTGAAAGAGGATCTTGTCGGGGAGTTTAGCCTGCAACGGCTCACCTGAAAAGGCCGCAACCACGTGATCGGCAATTTTCCCCGAAGCAGACCAATTGATAGAGTGCAAAAAGTGGGTTTGCCGAATCGATAAGAGGGTATTAGGACGGGCGCACTGCGGAGGTTTGGCAGAGTGGTCGAATGCACCGGTCTTGAAAACCGACGGGCGTGAAAGCGTCCCCAGGGTTCGAATCCCTGAGCCTCCGCCACAACCTAAAGTTGAATTTGCTAAGTTGCTGTTTTGTATGGATATATTTGAATGTCCAAAGCAGAATTGCGTGTAAAAGTGTACCAAAATGTGTACCAAAATGTGTACCAAGATGTGTATCATGCCCTTTTGATCGCGCTTCTGGCTGTGGAAATCGGCAATAAAGCGGTCAAACTATGGGCGGACGATGAAAATCACTGTTGCGTCTGATTTTGGTGACACGGATCAATCTCAGCTCGATTGAAGCGCAATTTGAACTTGCTGCCCGATTGTAACCAACAGCGTTTAACTTCTTTGAGGGCCGAAACTGCGCACGTGTCAGCTCTCCGGAGTACGCGGTGTTTCTAGCTCCCCTCGCAAGATAAGCCTCCCATCAATTTTCATTGGATCTAGGTAATCTGGATTAGCGAGAAGAGCCCTTAGTACAAATCGAAGTAGCTCCGCCGCAAGTTGTCGATCATCTTCACCGACACTAGCACTGTGATTCACCACCTTCTTTTTCTGTTTAGATGTCACACCGTGGACGATTGCTGACCTGGCTTTGTAGATACGCTTAACCTTGTCCACAATTTCAGATGCCGGTCCTGCGCTGTTGTCCAAAAAGGAAAGGGACGCAGCTCGGAGCCGAAGTTTGTAGGATAGTGACTGGTTCTCAGAGTCGCCGAGAAGCAATTCCAAACCGATGGTCCCGTCGAGTACAGCGTCCAAAGGATCACTTCGAGTTAAACAGCCACTTAACCGCTTTATTGCAAGCCTTACAGCTTCACTTTCGTTATTGGTGATTTGTTCGTAGATGCATCGAACAGAATCCATTTCCGCAACCGATACTGTAGGACATCCACCTACCCACCCGTATCTATCAAACTCACTTGGATACTGCCGCACGGTTGTGCCGTATGTAGGCGGAAGATCGCAATAATAGTCTAAGGCCCATCCTCTTGGCACCCAAAGAAGCTGAGCGTATCCGGTCTTTACTCCAGTTGCGGCCCGTAGTGCGCCAAGGAAACTTTCAATGGCTTGCACTGCGTTATCGGATGCTGACGACAGCGATTTAGAAATGTCACCAACTTCGTCAGCGTCTATCGTCCAATGATTAGATACAAACGCATGGGTTGCGGCGTGGACAACTTGCTCTGAGGCTCCAGAGCCAAGAGCGCTCATACGTGCACGAGAGAATTGGAGGCGTTCCGGGATACGGGCCAAGTACGTTGAATCAGATAACCGGTAACGGTCAAAATCAAAATGAGTTAGCGCTATCGGCACCATCAGTGTTAGTTGTTTGGATTTTCCAATAACCCCTCGCATGAGTGGTCTCAAAATGAGGCGTCTTGACCTTGAAACTATCGGTGCTTCGGTCCCATACTTGTGCAAATACTTCTCTACCGCACCGCCAATCATCCTATCTACCGTGTAGTCGGCAAAAGCAATTTTGCCCTTGTAGTCGGTATAGATGAGCCTTTTGCCAATATCGTGGGTCCGAAGAAATTCCTTAAGGCGATCGCAATCTGGAAGTCCGCCTTCGGGAACATCAAATCCGCCCGTCAACAAGCCTAAAACACCTTGAGGCCGTAGAACGCTAATGTAATTTCTTGGGGCGTCTTTATCGTAAAATCCAAACTTGTGAAAAATTGGTAGGCCGCTATCTAAAAAGCTCCTTTTGGGGTAGTCAGAATGCGGAGCAATGTACGTGTTTGGAACGGAGATTTTCGCGATAACGGCAGCATGAAGTTCATTGAATGCACTTTCGAATAGAGCCTCAAACTTTATGATTTCCTCTCGGAATAGCCTTATTCTGACAAGCCGCTCTTCAGATGTTTCTTTTGTCGTAGACCATGTTCTCCGGAGCGAACCCAATGTAGCGGTTCAGGTCGGCGGACGCCTGGTTCACCGAAAGACCAAACTGCTCCATCAAATCGCTACGGTTCACTCGCCCCTCCCAAAACAATCGGAACTCGATGAAATCGAGGCGCTGCGCGACTCCCCAACGAAGCTCTGACTTGTCACTATCCACTTCGCACTCCCGACCCGGCGCGTTTGATTAATATGCGCGCCCATTTTTTGTGCTGACCGCACGCTAGCGGGGAGTCATGTCTTGTTCAATCGAAATGCTTCGTGTGATTGTCTTTTTCGCGATGTCGTAACGTTGGGAGGGACGAGGTTGGTTGCTCAGCCTTCGGCCATTAGCTCGTCAGGAACGCTTTGAACCTGGCGTTCAAATGCCTCGACGTCGGATAGTCTATACACGACCCTGCCGCCGATCTTCAGGTAACGCGGACCTTCCTGGGCCCACCGCCACCGCTCCAGTGTTCGGTGGCTGATCTTCCAACGGGCCGCCAGTTCTTTCTGATTCACACATACTTCGCTCATTTTCGTCTCCTTTTGCGCAACTCACTTCGGTCGCAAGAGAACGAATGCGTGAGAAGAAAACCTATTCAAGTCGGTAGGTTGCAGACCTTCCCCGACGACTACCTCTTTCTCGGCAACCGCACGCAGCAGAGCGGGTCAAGCCGGGTCAGGGCTTCTCGGGCGTCGGCCTCGGTGATCTCGTCATCCTGTGCTCGGGCCGCCTTCCATGTCCCTGCGACGATCTCAGGCTGCCCGCCTTCCAATCCTTTTTCACAGATCACGGAGACCATTTCATGCCATTTCCCGAGAACACCCCCACGCCTGACGATCTGCCGTTCCTCAGCGCAGCGGACATCGCGGCGCTGCCGGTCGAGTTTCTGGCAATCCTGCAGCGCGAAATTGACGAGCGCCTGAAGCGCGACAAGGCCGCCAAGACACGCTTTGATGCCGGATTGGCCGTCCGCTACGCCACTCGCGCCGCCGAGGAACGTCAGACCGCAGGCAAAGACACCGGCACGGTCCGCTTTGATGATGGCGATTTCACCGTGGTCGCTGATCTGCCGAAGCGGGTGGATTGGGATCAGGACCGACTGGCCGACATGGTCGCGCGGATCCGCGATGCAGGCGACGACCCCGCCGAATATGTCGATCTCACTTTCAAAGTTCCCGAGCGCAAATACGCCGCTTGGCCCGAAGCCATCCGGGCCGGTTTCGAACCCGCACGCACCGTCCGGCCCGGCACGCTGAAGGTCGAGATCCTCGCGCAGGGGGGCGACCAGTGAGCCTCCCCATCATCAGCGCCGACCAGCGGTTGGC
>NZ_JAPMLQ010000007.1 GCF_026410305.1 Sulfitobacter sp. F26204
CCAGCCGTTAAGTGCCTTAGCGCCGATGGTACTGCGTCTTAAGGCGTGGGAGAGTAGGTCATCGCCAAACCTAACAAGAACTCAGAAACATAAATATCTCTCTAACGATAAAAATACAAAAAAATCAAACGGTGTGGTCTGTCTTTGCCTCGGCAATTGACGTACTAAAAATTTGACTGGCCAATCAGTCAGGTGTTGAATGGCACCATGCAAGCCGAGAAACCCAGACAGACAGAAAACCTTTCTTCCATGCAAATCGCCATCCTGGTTGCCGCCGAAGTTGAATTCGCGGAGGCAGGGTTCGAAGGTGCAGGAATGAAAGCGATTGCGAAGCGTGCACAGGTGAGCCAGGCTTTGCTGCATTATCACTTTGGCAACAAGGAACATCTGTACGGCGAGGTTATCCGCCACCGCTCACAGCGGATCAACCATGCGCGGGTCACCTTGTTGAACAGGGTCGAATTTGATGCCGGTGATTCAGCTGCGCAGATGCAGATACTGGATGCATTGTTCAGGCCAGCATTGGGCCCGGAAGGTGGCGGCAAATCCTATGCCCGCATCTTTGCCGGTCTCATTGCGGGCCGCGTTCGCGATCAGGATCTGGTCCGCGAATGTTACGATCCGACTGCCAGGATGTTTCTGGATGCCTTTGAACGCACCGGCCTCGATCGTGCCACCGCGGGTATGATCTATCAATTTGCCCTCGGCGTTTTGGCATCGGTCATTTCACGTGACGGACGAATGGAACGGTTGATCGGAATTACCCGTCAGACAGGGACCGCAGCTTTGACCGCGGCTTTGGTATGTTTTGTCATCGGGGGGACAAAGGCGCTGGCCGAAAACAATAAATCAAATTCAAACTGGGAGGAAATGTGATGAAGTGGTTGAAAATGGCAGCGATAGCGCTGTTCAGCATGACGAGCGTTGTTGAGGCCGAAGAATTCAATGCAACCGTCGTGGCGGGACATCCGGGTGTATTTCGCTGGGTCAAGATGGTTGATGAGGCCTTCATTCCTCAAGTGCAGACCTTACTTGAGGGATCCGGTCATTCCATTTCCTTTGACGGTCAATATGGCGGTGCCATTGCCAAAGTGGGTGACGAGTTGGAAACCGTTGAGGCAGGTCTGGCCGAGATCGGGATTTGCCAGTCGCTTTTCGATCCGGCCAAACTCGGCGTGCAGAATGTAACATATTACACGCCTTTTGTCAGCGACGACCCACGCCAGGTTTCAGAACTGATGGATAAATTGCATCGCGAGGATACCCGGATGACCTCGGCTTATGCTGAAAACGGTGTTGTATATCTTGGGGCACCTGTTGGCATTGATGACTATCTTTTGATGACAAATTTTCCCGTTGCGAGCCTGGATGATCTGGACGGGCGCAAGCTTGCGGCACCCGGGGCGGCGCTCAACTGGCTTAAGGGGACAGGCGCTGTGGGTGTGTCGGGCAACCTGACCACTTATTATAATGAGCTGAAAACCGGCGTTTATGACGGTGTCATCGTATTTGCCTCTGCGGCACTGCCAAGCAAACTTTATGAGGTTGCGCCCTATGTGACCCGCGCAGGTCTTGGGGCACAATTTGCCGGTGCTCTTTGCGCGAATGCAGATTGGTACGGGGCTTTGCCTGAGGAAGTCAAAACCGCCTTGAGCGAAGGTGCAGACGCTGCACGCGAATGGTATCTTGCTTCGCTGGAAGAAGGTGTTGCCACGTCGATCAAGGTGATGGGCGAAAATGGTGCCACAATAACCGACGCTTCCAAAGAGATGCGCCAGGCCTGGGCTGCTGGCATGGACAACGCTGCCAGGGAATGGGCCACAGGGCTGGATGCGCAGGGTAAACCCGGCACCGAAATTTTGGGCCTCTATATGCAATCGATGCGCGATGCAGGCGCGACACCACTGCGAGACTGGGACAAGGAGTGATGCCCAGCCGGCTGCTTGCAGCACTGGACCTTGTGACGCTGGCGGCCAATGTTCTGGGATCTTTGTTGATTGTGTCTCTTGTGGGGTTGATCACGGCAGACGTGGCGGGGCGCAACTTGCTGGGTGCGCCACTGTCCGGTGTGCCCGAATTGGTATCCCTTTCAATTGTGGCAATTGTTTTCCTGCAAGCGCCGCAGGCTCTGAAGGCGGGGCGCATGACCCGCAGTGACGGGATGATCGACATACTGCACAAACGGGTTCCGACCTTGGCCAAAGGGCTTGAGACAGCCTTTGATCTGGTGGGGGTCTTGGTTCTCCTGGCAATTCTTTATGCCCATTGGCCAATGATGATACGGTCGTGGCTACGCAGCGATTTTGTCGGTGCGATCGGTGACTTCACCGCGCCTACCTGGCCAATCAAGACGATGCTGACTTTGGGCTGCATCTTGCTGGCATTGCAGTTCATTGCCCGGATTATACGTAGGTTTGTGCAATGACACCTTTTGACATTGGCCTTGTTGCTTTGGGTGTGATGGCGCTGCTGGTACTACTGGGGATGTATGTGCCCATCGCTCTGATTGCCTGTTCGTTTGTTGGTGTCTGGGCGATCAAAGGGTCACCGTTGCTTGCGTCAAAAATGCTTGGCTTGGCGGCAAACGATGCAATCTCGTCCTATTTTTTCGGGGTTGTGCCGCTGTTTGTGCTAATGGGGTTTATCGTCAGCGAAAGTGGAATGGGGCGCGATGCCTTTGAGGTTGCAAATAGCGCATTTCGGAGGATCAAAGGGGGGCTCGGGATAGGTACTATTGCCGCCAATACCATTTTCGCGGCCATTACCGGTATCTCGATTGCTTCTGCTGCTGTGTTCACCAAAATCGCCGTGCCTGAATTACGCCGACATGGTTACACTGCGCGCTTTTCCGTGGGGTTGGTGGCCGGATCTTCGGTTCTGGGCATGTTGATTCCGCCCAGTCTGTTGTTGATCCTTTATGGATTGCTGACCGAACAAAGCATTGGTGATCTTTTTGTTGCGGGTATTGGTCCGGGTCTATTGCTGGCAGTCTTGTTTGGTGCAGGTACGATATTAATGGCTATTTTTACACCGCGATTTGTAGGCGAGAACTTGAGCCCGAATGAAGACGGTGTGACCGCTTCGGAACTCATTGCCAAGGGTATGCCAATTACCTTGCTGATCGCATTGGTGCTTGGCGGCATTTATGGCGGGTTGTTCACGCCGGTCGAGGCAGGGGCCATCGGAACTGTTGGCGCGCTTTTTTTCGGGTTCGCCAAGGGCACGCTTTCGCCTCGTGCTCTGTGGCGGATATTGGTTGAAACCGGAATGGTCACGGCCTCGGTTTGTTTCCTGATCATTGCGGCGCAGATGTACAGCCGCATGCTGGCGTTTTCCGGCCTTCCAGGCGGCTTCGGGGCGCTTGTGGTCAATGCGGACCTTGGGTTGATCGCACTTATCAGTCTTTATTGCCTGGTGGTCGTCCTGTTCGGGATGATCCTTGATTCATCTTCGATCATGTTGATTCTGGTGCCTCTCATGCTGCCGGTATTGCAACCCATGGGCGTTGATCTGATCTGGTTCGGGATCGTCACCGTTATTGCGATCGAGATCGGATTGTTGACACCGCCCTTTGGCATTTCCGTCTATGTCATCAAATCAACCCTGCATGACAAAACGATTACGCTCTCGGATATTTTCATCGGGGCGGCCCCCTTTGCCGCGTTGATGTTGATTTGCTTGGCCATCGTGATTGCCCTTCCGGGTCTCACCTCGTTTCTGCTTTGAAAGGATCCCCATGCCCAGACGTTTTCTTGACCTGTCCGTCGCGCTTGAGGCGGATATACAATCAGACCCGGAAATGATGCTGCCGCAGATCGAATATCTGGGACACGATCAGACAGCGGGGCAGGTCGCCAGCTTCTTTGACGGCTTGCAAAAAGATGAATTGCCCGGCGGAGAAGGATGGGCGATTGAGCGGTTGCAAATTGCCACGCACAACGGCACGCACCTGGATGCGCCCTATCACCATCATTCGACAATGAACAATGGAGAGCGGGCGATCACTATCGACGAGGTACCGCTGGAATGGTGTTTCAGTGCGGGTGTCAAATTGGATTTCCGTCATTTTTCGGATGGCTATATCGTGCAGCCCGAAGATATTGAGGCAGAGCTGAAACGCATCGATCATGATCTGCAGCCGTTGGATATTGTATTGGTCAACACCTCTGCCGGTGCCCGCTATGGGCAGCCGGACTACCTTGGTCGTGGATGCGGTATGGGGCGCGATGCAACGATGTATCTGTTGGAGCGCGGTGTACGCCTGACAGGGACCGATGCCTGGAGTTGGGATGCGCCATTCAACATCACCGCAGAGCGTTATGCCCGTGACAAAGATCCGAAGATCATTTGGGAAGGGCATCGCGCGAGCATGGAAATTGGATATTGCCATATTGAAAAGCTTGCGCAGCTCGACCAGCTTCCGGGGAACGGATTTCTGGTGTCCTGTTTCCCGTTCAAGATCAAAGCAGCCTCTGCAGGTTTCACCCGCGCTGTTGCGATATTCGAGGACTAGATCATGAATAAGACCATCATCACTTGCGCAGTTACAGGGGCGGTTCACACGCCGACAATGTCGCCTGCCCTGCCGATCAATGCGGATATGATCGCAGATCAGGCTATTGCGGCGGCACAAGCGGGGGCGGCCATACTTCACTTGCATGCGCGCCATCCTGAAACGGGGGCACCCACGGTTGATCCGGAGCATTTTGCCGACTTCCTTCCACGCATCAAAGCCGAGACAGACGCAGTTATTAACATCTCGACGGGGGGCAATCCCGTAATGACCGTCGAAGAACGCATTCCTGCAGCCCGTGCGTTCAGCCCTGAGATGTGCAGCCTCAACATGGGCTCAATGAACTTTGCGCTGCACCCGATGGCCGAGAAGTACGAGACTTGGCAATACGACTGGGAAGAAGGTTATATTCGTGGATCAGAGAACAATATTTTTCGAAATACCTTCACCGATATACGTATGGTTGCCGATGCTCTTGGCGGGGCAGAACATCGGGTGAAATTCGAACACGAGTGTTATGATGTCGGTCATTTATATAACCTGAAATTTTGTCTGGATCAGGGGATGTTTCAAACTCCGATCTTTCTTCAATTCGTGATGGGCATCCTTGGCGGAATTGCCGCCGACATCGACAATCTGGTTTTCATGAAGCGCACCGCTGACAAACTGTTTGGCGATGGCTATCAATGGTCAGTCATCGGTGCGGGTGCGCAACAGATGAAACTGGCCGCAGTGGGTGCCCAGTTGGGCGGTCATGTGCGGGTTGGTCTTGAGGATTCATTATTCATAGCACGGGGTCGATTGGCAGAATCGAACGCCCAGCAGGTTGAAAAGATTAAAAGCATACTTGAAACACAAGGTAATCAGATAGCCACTGCGGATGAGACACGGAAAATGCTGGGCCTAAAGGGCATTGATGCGGTAGGTTACTGAACAAATGATGAATTTCACCATACATTTTTGTTTCCTGATTTAAGATTCGGTCATTCTAGCCATTGGATTTTGCGGACCGTTCAGAAGTGATCGTGAGAAATAGCGTTGAAAGCGGCGACTGCCGAAACCGAATGGATTCGGACGGCCGGAATTTAAGGTATTGATATGGCAGATAAATATGATGCGATTCTTGACGCTGCATTGGAAGCGTTTTCGCGGCGCGGCTATGATGGCACTGGGTTGCGTGAAATTGCCAAGATTGCAAAAGTTGCTCAACCTACAATCAACTACCATTTTAAAAGCAAAGAACAGCTCTTTAGCGCGGTCATCCAGCGGGGGGTGAAGGCAACCACAATAACACGTGTTGCCAAGCTTGAGCTGTTGCTGGGTAAGGGTGGTGTGCCCGAACTGGAGGATATCGTCAGGGTTCTGTTTGAACCCTACAATTCGCCGGAAAAGGAAGTACCGGCGCATGAAGCACAATTCAACAAATTTGTCGCGCAGTTCGGCCTCGGCAATGAGGCATATTCATTGTCTGTCACCTTTGAAGCTTTTGATAATATGGCAGTTCATTTTATTGATGCGATTCTGTTGACTGACAACGGTTTTGATCGACTTTCCGCCGCGAAAGCATATCTTTATGCCTTACCTGTCGGGATGTATGCCATCGCCCACAAAAATCGCTTACCCGGCTTGGCCGGGTTGTCCGTTTCAGCCTCCGAAGTTCAGTTTTCATTTGATGATGTAATTTTCTTCATCTGCGCGGGTATGCGTGCCATCGCTGCTAAGCGTGCGGCTTCCGCCTGACCAATCACAAGCCTCTATGACCGAGCAAACACCAAAAATTGGGGATGCTCACAACGCAAGTCTACTCCTGTAAAGACTACTCAGACGGGAACATTTCCTAAAAGCTTGACAGCTACTGATCGCTTGATCAATCTGTCTATCGAACGATCAGCTTTATGCTTGGGACTCGGCTTACTGAGAATTGCTGGTTAAATAAATTGATTTGGAAATATGTTGTGTTTTTCAATTCCAAAATTTTCGATTTTGTAAATCCAGGCATCACCGGTGTTTTGGTAGAGACCGGACGTGAACTACCTGAAGCAAAAAAGGTTACTTCGGAAGTTGCAGATCAAACATTTACAGAAGCGATACTTGAGGGCGGCGTTCCTCTGCAACTGATGCTCGCCTTTTTTGAGGATTCGGAACCTTCATTCCCAGTTTCAGACAGGGATCAAACTTAAACCATCCATGACGACTTCAGCCAGATCGATGGCGGCGGTTTGAATTTCAAGAAACAAACGACCTACCTTTGGCCGCAGGGTGGTCGATACCGCAGGCTGCGTCGTCATTTGAGAAATGTAAAATGATCCCGATGTGTACTGCGTTTATTGGCAGTTGAAAGTAGTTACCGCCAATACCTGTATTGGCCAAATGGTCGAGCAATGCCAGACATCTACATCCTCCAAGTTTTGGGCAGTCCGAATTCGAAACTACGGCGTGTATGCCTTTCCAAACCCATGACCGGATTACTTCAGGAGAAATGAATGGCACGACATTCTCGACCACGCAAAGACCGGAAGACCGGCAAAGCTTAGGCAAAACCTCTTTGTAAGGACGCGTTTGGTCCTGTTCTCGATAGCATGGCGAAAAACGAGATAAAGCTCGCGACATGCTTGTAAAAATCGGTAAACGGAATGCCAAGATGGCAAGCGAACAAAGCAGGCCGTCGTGACGGTAAAGGGATACTCTGCAAAGCTGGCCAAACCTGAAAAGCAGGCATCTGAGAAAACCAAAGACGCGATTTCCAAGTTGAAATGACAAGCTGACCTTACTGCCGGAGGCACCGCAGTCACTGTTTTGATAAGGCGTTACAAGGTGTTTGGTAAATGGGGTCCATAAACTGCCCCGACGGATAAAGGGAGATGTTGCAGGGCCTTCCTGTCTTATCCGGCCTGCTTGGCCATATTTCGTCTTGTCGCGGTCGACGAATTGACACTTGGGTCGCTCCTTTTCCGGCTCGTGGCACGGAACTGGCCCGCGCTAGATTGACAGCACGATCAAACCTGTGGTCCCCCGCCCGGCTATATTTCACCCAAGAAAGTTACACTGGTTTATGCCAGAATATTCCAGCGTGTTCAGGTAAACAAATCACCCGGAATCTGTTTGATGCTAATCAGTTTTTAGGCTGCGATGGAGTTTTCACGTTTCTTCGCGGCGAACATCCGTGAAAGCAGGGTCTGGCTCTCATATAGTTTCAGACAACGTCGGGCAGTGAGGTCGTGATTTGCACGATCAAAGCGTAATTCTGGAAAGGCGGTGAATAGCTCTTTCTGAGCAAGCGGGTGCAGCGCCTTGAGCCCCTCTTCGGCGAGGTGAAAGCTTTCGGTTTCTGCGCCGTCGGCAAAGATCACATGGTGTCGGTCAAGCATGAGATGGATATAGGTCACGCGCGCAGTTGGGGTTACGTCGGCACCTTCAAAATCAAGCATGTGACTTGCCGGCACAAAAACCTCGGTATCGCCAAACAACAATTCGGCACGCCAGTCGGCGATCAGCATCCGGTGTTGAGGAGATACGGTAAGCGGGCGCCGTGCACCGGTCAGGTCGGCGGCCAATGTAATCGGAGCATGTATGCTGGTGCCGGGGACGGTGCTTTGTCCGGTCCAGCCCAACGGTTGTGGGCCATCGTCTTTGGTCAGGACCAGATCACCGGGACGCAGCGCTTCGACGGCACGTTCGCCATTGGAGGTCGCGATCATCGTGCCGGGGGTGAAGCAGATAATGTTTTCGATATTTGAAAAGTTCACAATGGTGCCATCCAGCATCGTGATGGTGCCGTCAAACGCATCTGAGTCACCAGCGGATGCGGAATAGACCAATGTGGACCTGTCGGCCAGGCCATTCAGGTCAAGCGTGTCACCACCCGGTTCACCCGTTGTCCCGCCGTCGATGGTGATTGGGCTGGATCCGGCTTCCCCCAGATCGGTGAGAATAAACAGGTCTTCCCCATCGCCGCCATCTGCGACATCGCCTTGGGCAAGGAAAAATGAATCGTCGCCATCATCGCCAAAAAGCGTATCGCTGCCGGTTCCGCCGGTGATCGTGTCATCACCGCCCTCACCAAAGATACTGTCGTCACCAGTGCCGCCATCGATAATGTCGTTGCCTGCACCTGTCGTTGTGGTGCCAAAAATTGGTGCATTCTGGAAGGGAACCGGATTCGCGCCGAGTTCCCCACCGCTGATCGTCATATTCAGGTCTTGCTCGGTCGCGTTTTCATCATCCTTGGCGTAAAGGATCACAACATCATGGGTGCCGGGGCCGAGCACGACAGATCCGTTCGCCGTATTCGCGCCGAGTCCTTCAGACAGGAAAACCTGTTGCCCGTCGATATAAAGCGCAGCAGAATTATAAAAATCTGCATCGAAGGTATATGTGCCGCCTTGGACATCGATCTGGGTCGAATAGACCAATGCATGGCCCGCATTATCGCCATAGCCGATACCGGTCGGTGTTCCCTGGCTCTGGATCTCGGGGTCTAGATCGTTTGTGGTGGCCGTTCCGAACGGGTTGACCTGAAACGTGGCGCCGCTGGGTGCGGTATCGCCTGAACTGACATCGATCGTGCCATCCGTCAGATCGAAATAGGTATCCAGAGAGGTGGATTCGGCATTGTCGGTTAAACCGTTGATGTCGATGTATTGAACAGTGAAGACCGGGGGGGCAAGACTTGCATCGCCATAGATGACGTCGTCACCAACCCCTCCGGAAATCGAATCGTTGCCTTCGCCACCAAGGACAGTGTCGTTGCCATCCCCGGCAACGACGGTGTCATTGCCTGCACCTGCGTCAATCTTGTCGTCGTTATTTCCAGCGAGATTGTCATTGTCATCCACACGGTCGCCATCTGGGTCGTCGTTGTAGGAGGCATCGATCAGGTCGCTGCCGGCGGTACCATCGACAATGTAGTTCGGTGTTGGAACGTCATAGGCAAAATCCAGATCGTAACGGTTGGCGGTCATACCATAGACGTTGCTACCACCTGATGGAGCCGCCGTACCCAATGTGATGGATTCAATCGGCTTCGCTTCAAGAGCATCTGAATAGGTGCTTGGGCCGCTTGTTGGCGGCAAAAGGTAAAGATTGCCATCGGTATCCTGCATCACCAGTGCATTCACTGTGGCAGTGGTGCCGTCGGAATAGGTGATGAGCGTGTTGTTGTAGGCCATGGTGGCGTCATGCGTTTGCGGAGCACCACCATCGATCGAAAACGTTTCGTTGGACGCCGCATTGTTAGCGTCATAGGCAGAGGTACTGCCCGAAGAGCCATAACTGTTGCTTGGGGTGTCAGAAAGCTGCTGAATGTTTTTTGACAGTTCCGTGCCTGGACCACCAAACGACAGCCCGTTCAGGGCTGCGTGGTTTTCTGAGGTATTGTTACCTTCGACAGTGTCAATCTCGGGGGCGATTCCCAGAAAAAAGAGTGAAAAACTCGTAGGCATGCTCAGTTCCTTCCGCGCAGCAGATGACAGGTTTCACAGAGGGTCTTGGTGTATGAGGTGGCAGGGCAGGCAGAGTTGGCAGTGCCGTACAGGATCGCCTTGGCGATTGTGTCGGGTATCACCCAACCTCGTGGTCTTCCGAGCGTGTATGCCAAGCCTAAACGTCCTCTCTTCCGTTACTTTCCGGGTCGTCGGAGACATCGATCGATGCTCGAAGTGCCGGCTGGTTTCATCGAACAGAAGTACAAAGCCTATGGGGCGAGATTGCGGGCCAATTGAGAAATGTTTGCGGCGCCCCGTCAGAGCCCTAGGAGCTAATCGAAAGATCCTACGTTTTAATGAACACTCCCCGAGACAGGTAAAACAATTCCGGGCAGGCACCCTCTCGCGGTGCAATACGCGCGCTCAGTTCCCAGTGAGACAGACGTCCTTTCGAAAATGATTAGGGAGTGTGCAGCCCGCGTCGCTGTGGCATTCCAGATCAGGCATGGTTATGTAGGCATCGCTACGCAGCCGGTTGCCTTCATAGTGTTTTGTTTTATTTGGAAAATTTCCAAAAAAATTGGTGAGGGTGGAATTTCAGCGCCCAAAAAAGAAGTAATTTTGATGCAGTTTTTCAGGATCGCCCCAAAGTCCCGCACCGATCCCAATGCGGTTCAAACCTGTCGGTTGACAGTGGTATTCGTCGCGCGAATTGAAATGGAAATCGCAGGCGCAACTGAAGCTGTTGGGGTGTTTGTCAGACTGTGGCATGCCGATTTCGTTATGTCTCTCAACCCCAGTCTGTCATTGAAAAAGGCGGGAGGGCTGATCGCGCACCTGACGCAACATCATTAAATCGGAGGGAAATCCGGCGAGCCCATTTTGTTGGAAACATGGCAAAAACCGGAAGACTGCCGGTTTCAGTGCAGACCCGTCATGTTGAACATTCTGCAACCCTTGCAATGTCCGCAACACGGGGCGAATTTCCAAAATGCGCAGCGCCTTGCTTAGCCGTGACATGAAGTGATCAGAAATCGTGTAGTTGGATTGACCTTTGCGCGAGGCTGTTCAACCCGGCGCAAAGGTCGTTTCAGTGCTTAGCCTTCGCGCACACCTTTTTCGATTTGGTCGCCAAGTGTTTTGTCGACATTACGCCAGTATTCAAAAGCGCGTTTGAGGATGGGTTCGGATACACCGCCCTTCAGGTGGCCGACAACGTTGGACACCAAACGGGCACGTTCGGCATCATCCAGCACATCGCGCACGAGCGTTCCGGCCTGACCCCAATCGTCATCATCTTTGCGCAGGGTATAGGCGGCACGGACCATTTCACCGTCTGCGTGCCACTTGCCTGCATCATCGGTCAGTGAGGGATCCGCATGCGGTCCGCCATAGGAGTTCGGTGCGTATACCGGATCACTGACGTTATCGACCCGCATGGCACCGTCCTTGCTGTAGCTGTGGACGGGTGATTTGGGACGGTTCACCGGGATCTGCTTGAAATTTGCCCCCAGCCGCGCGCGGTGCGCGTCGGAATAGGAGAAACTCCGCCCCAACAGCATTTTGTCGGGGCTAAGGCCGATCCCGCGCACCAGGCTGTCCGGTGCAAAAGCGGCCTGCTCAATTTGGGTGTGGAAATCGGTCGGGTTTTGGTTCAGCGTCAGTTTGCCCACCTCGATCAGCGGATAGTCCGCATGTGGCCAGACTTTGGTCAGGTCGAATGGGTTGAAACGATAGGTCTTGGCCTCCTCGAACGGCATGATCTGCATGTGCAGCGTCCATGTCGGGAAATTGCCCTCCTTGATCGCATTGAACAGGTCGCGTCGGTGATAGTCGCCATCCTCGCCAGCGATCTTGTCGGCCTCCGCTTGGGTCAGGAACTCATTGCCCTGATCGGTCTTGAAGTGATATTTGACCCAGAATTTTTCGCCATCCGCATTGGCCCAGCTATAAGTGTGGCTGGAGAAACCGTCCATGTGACGCCAGGTTTTCGGAATGCCGCGATCACCCATCAACCATGTGACCTGATGCGCAGATTCCGGGGACAGAGACCAGAAATCCCATTGCATGTCGTGGTCGCGCAGGCCGCTGTCGGCGCGGCGCTTTTGGGAGCGGATGAAATGCTGGAACTTCATCGGGTCACGCAGGAAGAAGACCGGCGTGTTGTTGCCGACCATGTCGTAGTTGCCTTCGCTTGTATAGAACTTCAACGAAAAGCCGCGCGGATCGCGCCATGTGTCCGGGCTGCCCTGTTCGCCGGCCACTGTGGAAAACCGGATCAGAATGTCAGTTTTCGTACCGGGCTGGAACACTGCCGCACGGGTGTATTTGCTGACGTCTTGCGTCACCTCGAAATGGCCAAAGGCACCGCCGCCTTTGGCGTGGGGCTGGCGTTCTGGGATCCGCTCGCGGTTGAATGCGGCCATCTGTTCAATCAGGTAATGATCTTGTAGCAGAATGGGGCCATCTGGCCCGATTGTGAGCGAATGTTCGTCGCTGGCGACAGGCGCACCTCCGTCGTTGGTGGTATATTTACCCTTGTCATTTGACATGATCACGTCTCCTTCATGATACGCATGTGGCCAATGCCACATATTCGGTGTTGGTCAGACTTTTCCCTTCAGGCAAAAAAATTTCTTACCTGTTCGCTCGGTCTGACGGCGACGACATGGAACCCTTTATCCCGACCGGACGCAAGGCCCGCCGGGAGACTCTGTGATCACTGGTGCATCGTTGCTGTGAGGCCGGTCGCAAAGCTGATGATCACGTCCCGGTCAGAAAACCCCCATCTGCATTCCGGCACCCATCGCAGAGCCAAGGTCGCGGCAGAGTTTGAGTTTTCCCTCGGGAATGACCTTTTCCGCCAAGATCGCTTCCGGTGCCTGGGCGTCTGTGCATATGATCAAGGGGGGTTGGATTTCCTTCAACCGCCACCCCTGTGCGATGCGGGCGGTTTGACGCGCCGCATTTGCCCCGTCCGATCCGGCGCAGACCATCTGCGCATAGGGGTGCCCTTCGATCCGCCCGAGAACCGGGTAATAGCTGCGGTCAAAGAAATCTTTCATCATGCCCGCGATCGCGGCAAGGTTTTCGGGTGCGCAAAAGATATACCCGTCGGCCTGCAAGAGATCTTCTGGCCCTGCTTCGGAGGCTGCTTTCAGTTGAGTCGTCACCTCGCTGCTGGCAGCGGTGCAGGCTGCTTCGGCCATTTGCCGGCTGCCCCCGGTCATAGAATGATAAACGATCAATAGTTGCTTCATTCTGACACCTTAGGTCATGAGGCGAAACTTTCCAAACAACCTCGCAGCCGGACCTCACACACTGCTTCATTGATCTGGACAGCATTTTGGTTTCGACCCGCAGGCAACACATATGGCAATGGTGGCGCGGTATCTGCGCCGCCCGGTTTTGGGTTCTTTCCTGCGACGAGACTGCAACAAATGCTGACCTTCGGGACAAGAATAGCGGTCGTTTTCTGCATCCCAATCGAAGACTGATCGGGAGAATGTGCCCTCTGTGCGCTCCCCTTTGTCGACCAAAGGAATGAACGGAATGGTGCCGCGTTTCATTGTCAGCCAAGCCAGGGACACGGCCGACCCATAGGCTGTCTGCGCCGCCTACCAGTCGGGCTTGATGCCGAAGCGTTCCTCTGTCCGGTCGATCATGGTTTGTGCGGCATCCACGAGTGCCGGCATCCAGAAACCGATCAATCTCGCGCAGAAGATGGTCCGCAGAGACATGGGTCTCAAGATCAAAGTCTAAAACGACCGAGCTGGTGCTTCCTGAACACCCATCATCGTCAAACCCCACCTCTTCCTACACAGAGAAGTGAATCAAACGACTTGGCGCAAAGTAGAAAAGACCTCTTCAACAAAATAGGCTCGCTCCGGACCTTAGCTGCAAGGAACATGGATGGCTGAAAAGCGGACAAGGTTTGATTTCGCTGCGATTGCGTTAATGTCTGCATTGGAAGCCTTTGTCAGATCCTAACTCCTACTCTTACGCTGACTGTCTCTGGGTCAGTTGCATCATAGACATCGTAATCAGCGAGATATGATCGGTTGAGGTCACCGGTCCAAATGGCTTGCCATTGAGAGATCAAGGACTCCGGCTGCGGACCTTTCACCTCATATGTAACGACAGATTGTTTGGGCACTTCCGCGCTATGAAGACCCTCTGGCGCATCTGCCGACGAGGCGCGATACCCAATGGTCATGCGATACGGGTCCATGAAACCCCCTTCGTAGTCGTGATACACGCAGTAGATATCTTCAGAAGCGTCGGCACCAACCGTTCTGCGAACATCGCTCGAATGGAAGGCTTCCCAGAGCGCTCCAATAGCTGCTGGGTCATCATTTCTGACCACCTTTGACAGGCCGATAACCGTGAACCCCTCTTCCTCTAGTGTGTGAGACATTCTGCTTCCCTTTCGCTGAATTTTTATTAAACTACGATAAACACTATCGGAGTTTATAATGCAGCTTTCAGAAACTGTCGAGTGGGGGCTTCATGCCTGCCTTGCCCTTGCTATGATGCCTGACGGCGCGCGCATTCCAGCGCGCTCTTTGGCGGAATACCACGGGATCAAACCTGGTTATTTCTCCAAGGCGATGCAAAAGCTCGTGGCTGCCGGGATCATTCAATCTGTGGAAGGTCGGTCTGGTGGGTTGGCCCTAGCGAAACCAGCTGAAGATGTTTCACTTCTCCAGATCGTGATGGCCTTGGAGGACCATAAAACTTTCTTCCGTTGCACTGAAATCCGTCAGAAAGGCCCCTGCGCTGCAGCACCAAAACACTACCGAACGCCCTGCAACATCGCACGGGTCATGCACAAAGCGGATGCCGAATGGCGGCGTGTTCTTGCAACAACCAGCCTTGCCGATTTGAGGCAATCCGCCACTGCCGAACCCATTCCCGGAATAAATGAGGCAACACAGGATTGGCTCGCTGAGACCGGCGCTGTCCGGGGGCTTTAGATGCAGGCGCAAAGCAGGGGTGATGCAAACACATCTGGTCAATGCGTCGGGATAGTTTTGATGACTGCTGCAATGCTGGTCATCCCAATTGTGGATGGGATGGCAAAGTACCTGAGTGCCGATTTCTCACCCTTGTTCGTAAGTTGGGCCAGATATGCAGCCTCAACTGCTTTAATCCTGCCAATTGCGTTCGCGCGCAATGGGCGAAGAATGTTCCCGTCCGATGGCATTCCGCTTCATGCCCTACGCACACTTTGCCTCGTCGGGGCAATGACGCTGTATTTCTTTGCAATATCGAAGGTGTCGTTGGTGATCGCTGCAAGCGCTTATTTCGTGGGACCTTTGGTCGCGGTCGCCCTGTCCGTTACGGTCCTCGGTGAGCGGCTAACTACGACCAAAGTTGCGGGTATGCTGGTTGGTTTAATTGGGGCTTTGATTGTCCTGAAGCCGTCCGGCAACTTTGACGCCTATGTAATTCTCGCGTTGTGTGCTGGGTGCCTCTTTGCAATCTATCTGGTGATCACACGCCGGACATCTGTTCAGAGCGAACCAATCAGGGCACTTTCATTTCAATGTTTTTTCGGCACATTGTTGCTGACGCCTCCCGCACTCTTTGTTGCTGAGATACCGGCATACGATTTGGTGCCTCTGTTCATTGGCCTTGGCCTGTTCTCACTGCTGGGTCATTTCTTGACGATCATTGCCTTCCAGAAAGCAGAAGCATCAACGCTTGCACCGCTTGTCTATGTCGAACTTATCGGGGCTGCGGCAATCGGTTTTTTCTTTTTTTCGGATGTGCCCACTCTATTGACCATCGTGGGAGCTGTCCTAATCGCTACCTCTGGATTGATTGTCACAATCAGTGCGAAAAGACGTAGCTCGCATTGACGGATCGCGCAGGGCCCCGACATTCGAGCTTTCCGTAGCATCCGGTAGTATGGGCTCTTTTGAGACCTCGGATGCAGCGCAGCATCATGTGATATGTTGATTTGTCGACGTCGGGTTCTCTGAACGACATCATCGGCGCAAGCTTTCAACGGGGAAATCCGTTGATCCTTTCGATGGAGGCCAGATCGTTGTCCCAATTCGCGCGACTGGAACAGCAGATATGCGCGTTGGGTCGCATGTGGAACTGGCTGTCAAGCGACCCTGCCGGCACCACAATCAAACCAATCTCTGGCTGGGAAACAGGCAGTGCGGATCCGCAGTCGGAGCAAAAGCTCTTCATGTGGCGTGAACCAGGGAGATGAAACGTCTTGATGTTTGCCTCGCCTGAAACCCAGATGAGTTCGGCTGAGGAAGAAAACAGGTTTGCCGAATGGGCCGAACCGCTATCCTTGCGGCAGCGGGAGCAATGGCACAGGAAAAAGCTCTCGAACTCTCCTGATATGCGGAATTTCACTGCGCCGCAGAGGCATTGTCCCCAAGTCGGATTGTTGTCCATTCACACTCCTCGCGACCGGCACCGCCCTGCTGCCAGTTGAACGCATCTCTTTTTTCCCTTGTATCCGCGTGTTGGATCCGGGTCAAAAGGGCTCAAAGAGAGACAGTTTCGGCATCACAGAACATCATCGAATTGAAAACCATGCCTTCTGCCGTTCACGGCCCCTAAGGAATTCCCTACATTCATCCCTGCCAGGCTTCGATAGGGTCATTCCAGCATACATGGACTGGAACAGCTCTATGGATTACCACACCGACTTGAGCCCACCAGGTTTCAGCTCATGCTGTCGTATCATGAGGTAGGCCCGTGCTGCGTCCTGCACGGTCTGCCTGGGTTGTGCCTCAACCTGATACTGAACTGGATCAGAGTGCTGCAGTGCGGCCCGGAGGGTGCTCAGATCGGGTAGCATATGTACCTCCAACAGCCGTTGTTGTCAGTGGCTGAGAAGCAGTCCTTGACAGGGCCTGCTGTACGGTTTCGTCATACCGCGTGTTGACTTCAGCGGCCGTTTGACGCGCCCTGTGGCATCACCGGTGTGAGGAACTGCTTGAGGGCTTGCGTTCCCTGCAGGGTAGTGACCTCCTTGCCGCCCCGAACACCTGCAGCCAGGGTCAGCGGCGGATAATCGACGGGACGACTGGGAATACGAGGCCACTGGCGTTGACTGCGAGCTGCTGTAGCGCTGTGGCAGCGGCGTCTAGGACTGTCTAAGGCGCACCCGACACACCCGAACCACCTGGGGCATTCCCGTGACCGGGGGGGCTCCAACGTCTTGCTAACTTGGTTCAGAAGGTACTGGCTGGGGTGGTAGGATTCGAACCTACGATCTCCTGTACCAAAAACAGTTGCCCTACCACTAGGCCACACCCCAATACACCGCGCTTGTTAATCGGCAAGTGCGGGGGGCGCAAGACCCGAAATGGCAGAATCTTTCATTCTTCTGATGCTGTATCGCTTAGCAGATCGTGACGGGATAATTCGGTGCGCTCCTGGTCCACGATTTTGGCAAGCTCTTCATCCTGTGTCGCCTGAACATCCTGAGCAGGTGCAGGGGCGGGAACCTGCACTTTGGGTTCATCATTTTCCCGATTTTGCGTCGTGGCGGATTTGACGCCTGCATGGGTTTCGATCCGATAACTGGGAACGGGTGCTGCTATTCCCGCGGCATCATATGCGGCCTGTGTAAGGCGGATGGCTTCGGAACGCGCCAGAGTGATATTTGTTTCGTTCTGGTTGATCCATGCTGCCATCGACAGGGTGATCCAGAAATCATCGACGGACTCCACCCAGGCCGCGGCTTCCGGTGTTTCCAGTACAAAGGGCAGGTCGTTCATCACGTCAAGGGCAATCCTACGGGCCTTGTCAAGGTCAGCATCCGAAGCGACACTCAGGGAATAGGTAAATCGGCGTTCGGCATTGCGTGAAAAGTTGACGATTCGGCTTTTGAACACTGTCGCATTCGGAATGCGGATATGGTTGCCATCAAAGCTCAACAGAATCGTCGCACGGGAGGTAAGGCGGATCACCTTCCCGGTGTCGCCTTCTATCTCAACAGTATCATTCGGGCGGAAGGGTTGACGGATCGACAGCATGATCGAGGCGATGAAATTCTCTACCGTATCACGCACGGCAAAACCGATGGCGAGGCCCACGATACCAGCAGCGCCAAGGATACCGGATAACAACGCAGTGGCGTTCACAATATCCAGTGCAATGACCAGACCGCCGATGACAAAAATCAACCGGATGATCTGACGATAAATATCCGCGATAAAGGCGTTTGGTGACAGGCGCTCCCATGGCTGTTTCCGGCGTGCCAGCCAAAATCCGAATAACAACACCAGGGCAAAGACAGAAACCGCCACCATTGCCAGGGGCAAAAAGGCAATCATCTGTGAAGCGCGGGTTTTAAAGCGCGCCATAGCCGGACTGAGGCGTTCGGCGACATCCGTGCTTTCCTGCACTGCATTTTCGATGGCGACGACACCTTCGACCCGGCTTGTCAGTTCATTCAGGCGTGCAGCGGTGCCTGGATCCACTGTCTTGCCCCGCAGGGTAACGATTCCCGATGAAACGGTAACGCTGATGTCGCCGTAGCCTTCCAACTCTCCCAGAATGTCACGAATCCGGTTGGCGATGGCAGCGTCTGCCGTTGCGTCATCGGCAAGGCCAATTGTCCCCGTTGGTTGATCAGGAGTTTGGGCGAAAACAGAGGCAGGCAGCCAGAGGCATAGAAGGAAGGCAAGAATGCGCATTGGGTATTTCCGAATCCAAATGAGGCCAGCCTAGGGGGCGCAGTTGGGTATGGCAATTCCATCCAACAGCCTTGGCCTTTGCCACGTCGTAAATGAAGCAACAGGGCAGACCGGCGGTTGGTTAGACGCGACAATCGATCAAGACTGCGCCACTGCGCGTACCCGCCTCGACGGCTTCATGCGCCTGCACGGTTTGATCCAGCGGGTACACCCGTTCGACAGGGCCGGTCAGTGCTCCCTGAAGCAGAGCGGCATGCAGCCTTTCGATCATTGCTTTGCGGTCTGCCAGGGGGAGCAGATAGATCAGGATAATGTCGATTGTCACGGCTTTGAACAACAGGGGCAGAAAAGGCAGGCTTGGTGACATCTCTTTGGCCGATCCATAGGCCGCAATCCGGCCATTGGGTGCGACGATCTCTGCGTCCATTGCGACGTTGAGCCCGAATTCAACTTCGACCACCGTCGGGATCAGCGCACCTCCGCTCGCGGCAAGGATCTGCGTTGCGAGATCGGGCGCGCTGTAATCCAGCACGGTATCCGCCCCGGCTTGCACCACGCGATCAAAGTCGCGCGGGCTACAGGTGGCGATAACCTTGGCGCCGCCCCATTTGGCCAGTTGGACGGCCAGTAAACCAACGGTGCCCGCGCCCCCCTGTATCAGTATCGTTGTGCCGTCGACGGATCCGCCGCCAAAGACCGCCTGTGCTGCAGTCAGCCCGGGAATCCCGAGAATTGCGCCGGTTTCGAGCGCGACTGCATCAGGCAAGGGAACGGCCATATCCTCAGGCAAGGTAATATGGTTGGCCGCAGTGCCTCGGGGACGTTGCCATTGACCGTTCCAGATCCAGACCCGCTGCCCGATACGCGAAGGATCAACGCCGTCCCCAACAGTGTCGATCACGCCGGCCCCATCGCTGTGTGGCGTGATGCTGTCAAAGGCAGGTTTGACCATGCCGGGCCTGCCCATGCGTGATTTAACATCAGACGGGTTTACACCTGAATAGGTTAGGGCCACGCGGACTTCCCCGCGTGCAGGAGGAATGTCTGGCATTGTCTGGAGGGTGAGGACGTCAGCGGCAGGACCGAGGCTGGAATAGGTGATGGCTCGCATGGGGGTGGTCCTTCGGAATGATCACGGTTGGCGCACTCTGTCGCAAACAGTGGCACCATGCAATCAGGTGAAGGGCATACGCGGCATGAGCCCAAAGTGGAAACTGGCGATCGTGCGCAGGCAACAATTGTTTTTGCCGCTATCCAAAGTGCTGGTGAAGTCGAACAAGGCGTTGCTGTGGGGATTATTCGCGAATCTCGCGGGGATCGACACCCCAGATGCGGGACTTGGGTACCCAGCCCTTGTAGCCGCCCGAGCGCAACTCGCACCATTCAAGGTCACAATTTCCCAAACGCGCGACAACTCCCAGTTCTAGCGCGGCGGCGACGGGGGCCGCAGGGTCGGGACGTGTGTGCAATGCCAGCATGTCGCGTTCCACCAAAACCGTGCGCGTGCCTGACAAGAGCGAATAATGCACCCAACCACCGACACCGTCGCGGTCTTCGACGCGCCGCCAGTGACCATGCTCTGCCGTGATCCGCAAAGGCATGTCGCGGCGCTTGTATACCCAATCGATACGATGCGACAGTGACGGGCCGCGCCGCACGTTTCCTTCGGAGGCCTTCATCGACACGAAACGGGGGAGAGGCAGGTTCGTAACCGGTCCAACCTCACCGGCACAAAGGCGGGTGGGGACAAGCGGTAGCATCAGCAACAGCGTCAAAAGGGCGCCTGTCAGCGAGGAACGGAACATGGGTGCTGCCTGCACTTTGATTTGTTTGCTCTTTTGCCGCGCGAGGTTCTTGTGCCTCGTCGCTGCATGGGACACCATGGCGGTAAGGAAAGAAAAGGCCAAGGTCTGGGAGAATAGATATGTCAAAGAAACGGTTGAGTGTTGTAGTCACGCGACGGTTGCCGGACGCGGTTGAGACTCGGTTGTCAGAACTCTTTGATGTCAAGCTACGGCTTGATGATGTGCCAATGACCCGCTCTGAATTGACAGAGGCGATGAAGACGGCGGATGTTCTGGTGCCAACGGTTACCGATGAAATCGACGCGGCAATGATCGCTCAGGCCGGCGAGCGGCTCAAATTGATCGCCAATTACGGCGCAGGTGTTGACCATATCGACGTAACAACGGCGCGCCAGCGCGGGATTCTGGTCAGCAACACCCCCGGTGTGCTGACCGATGATACCGCTGATATGGCGATGGCGCTTATTTTGAGCGTCACCCGTAGAATGTCGGAAGGCATGGCAATGATGCAAAAAGGAGAATGGTCCGGCTGGGCACCGACTGCGTTACTGGGCGGACGGGTCAGCGGACGGCGATTGGGTATTCTCGGAATGGGCCGGATCGGTCAGGCCGTCGCAAAACGCGCGGCAGCTTTTGGCATGCAGGTACATTATCACAACAGACGCAGACTACACGCAGGCATCGAAACTGCGCTGGAGGCTACCTATTGGGAAAGCCTTGACCAGATGGTGGCCCGGATGGATGTGATTTCGGTCAATTGCCCGCATACGCCCTCGACCTTTCATCTGATGAACGCCAGGCGTTTGAAACTGATGAAGCCTGATGCGGTCATCATAAATACATCGCGGGGTGAAGTGATCGACGAGAACGCCCTAACGCGCATGCTGCGCGCCGGTGAGATCAAGGGGGCAGGTCTGGATGTCTACGAGCATGGCACCGAAATCAATCCGCGGCTGCGCGAGTTGGAGAACGTCGTGTTGTTGCCCCACATGGGGTCTGCGACTTTGGAAGGACGTCTGGAGATGGGTGAGAAGGTGATCATCAATATCAAGACCTTTGACGACGGACATCGCCCACCGGATCAGGTGGTGCCGTCAATGCTATGAATGCAGGGCCGGAAGATTGAGCAGGCAAAGCCTGCACGTGAATTGGTTTTTTGAGGCTCTGCCTCAAACTCCGCGGGATATAAGGGCCAAAAAGAGAAACAGGGGAGAGATGACGTGCGATTTTTGTTGAGTGCGATTTTTGTGGTGTTGGTCGGCACTGCGCAAGCGCAACAGGCGGCAGATGCTGTTGAGCCTGAGGCGGCCGGGATTGGTGCATTTGAATCCCTGCCTGCCGACATGGCAGCGGCACTTGACGCAAAAGAAGCAGGACGGCCGGTCGTTGCCTCTGACTGGATGGTTGCGGCGGCGAATCCGCTGGCGGTGAAAGCGGGCGCGGATGTGCTGGCGGCGGGCGGCACCGCAGCGGATGCCCTGGTGGCGGTTCAGGTTGTTTTGGGCCTGGTTGAGCCACAGTCATCAGGTCTGGGCGGTGGTGCCTTTCTGGTCTGGTATGATGCCGCCACGGGGGATGTCATTACCTTGGACGGTCGCGAAACTGCGCCTCTGGCCGCAACCCCGCGCCTGTTTCAGGACCCGGAAGGCGAACCGCTGAAGTTTTTTGATGCGGTTGTGGGGGGGCGCTCTGTTGGTACGCCGGGCACACCGGCACTTTTGGCGGAAATTCATCGGCGATGGGGCACTCAGGAGTGGGGATCGCTGCTGGAGCCGGCCCTAACCTTGGCGCAAGACGGGTTTACTGTTTCACCGCGTCTGGCCAAGCTGGTTGAGGAGGATCTTGAGCGCCTTGCCATCTCGCCTGTTGCGTCGGCCTATTTCATGCCAGACGGAGAAGCGATCAAGGCAGGAGCGACGTTGAAGAACCCTGCCTATGCGGCAACGCTCAAAGCTTTTGCCGAGCAGGGCGCGACAGTTTTTTATGGCGGAAAAATCGGACACGATATTGTCGCAACTGTACAGAATGCCGAGAATGCAGGTGTATTGTCCGATGTCGATCTGGCGATTTATCAGGTCAAGGAACGGGAGGCGATCTGCGCACCCTACCGTGGCCATGAGGTATGTGGCATGGGACCGCCTTCGTCTGGTGCTGTTGCGGTCGGGCAAATACTGGCGGCGCTCGAAGGTTATGACCTGAGCGCAGGACCTCAGGACCTGAATGTACGGCGCCTGATGGGGGATGCCGCGCGGTTGGCCTTTGCGGATCGGGGACGGTACCTGGCGGACAGCGATTATGTACCGGTGCCGGTGACAGGTTTGCTGGATCCGGCTTATTTGGCCGGGCGTGCCGCACTGCTTGACAGTGAAATGGCGTTGGAAGAGGTCAGCGCGGGCGAACCTACCTGGGATCATGCGATGATCTGGGCGGATGACGAGAGTATAGAATTGCCGTCGACATCCCATATTTCGATCGTCGATAGCATGGGTAATGTGGCGAGCATGACAACCACGATCGAGAACGGGTTCGGCTCGCGATTGATGGTCGGTGGTTTTTTGCTGAACAACGAACTGACGGATTTCTCGTTTCGTAGTCACAAGGACGGCATACCCGTGGCCAATCGGGTTGAGCCGGGCAAGCGACCCCGATCAAGCATGGCACCCACCATAGTGATGAAGGACGGCAAGCCCGTGATGGCCGTTGGATCACCCGGCGGCAGCCGCATCATCGGCTATGTCACACAGGTCATTGTGGCGGTGATCGACTGGGGTTTGGATGTACAACAGGCGGTCAGCCTGCCCCATGCGGTAAACCGGTTCGGCACATATGATTTGGAACAAGATACACCTTCAGTTGAGTTGAGCGACGGATTGACAACCATGGGGTTTGAAGTGGCAACTCGGGGTTTGACCTCGGGTTTGCACGTGATTGCGATTGGCGATGATCTGCGCGGCGGGGCAGACCCCCGGCGCGAGGGGATAGCCTTTGGCAGGTAGGAGGGCGAAGATATGGCAGAGGGTGCAGCACTGACGCGCAATGACAATGGGATTGCGGCGGCTCTTGGCGTATTGAAGCAACAGTTCGGTGAAAGGTTCCAAACCGGGCAGGCGATCCGTGCGCAGCATGGCCATACTACGACCTGGATCGAAAACCAGATTCCCGATGGGGTGGTTTTTGCACATTCCACCGAAGAGGTTTCCGAGATTGTGAAGGTATGTGCAGCACATCGTGTGCCGATCATTGCCTTTGGCACTGGAACTTCCCTTGAGGGGCATGTGAATGCACCAATTGGCGGAATCTCGATCGATTTGAGCCAAATGGACAAGGTGCTGGAGGTCAACGCGGGGGATCTGGATTGCCGTGTGCAACCGGGTGTCACCCGCGAGGCTCTCAATACCCATCTGCGCGATAGCGGATTATTCTTTCCGATTGATCCGGGGGCCAATGCCTCGATAGGGGGCATGACTGCGACGCGCGCGTCGGGCACCAACGCGGTGCGCTATGGCACGATGAAGGACAATGTTGTGAACGTCGAAGCCGTGATGGCCGACGGGAGCGTTATCCGCACCGCACAACGGGCCAAGAAAACCTCGGCGGGCTATGATTTGACGCGGCTGATGGTCGGCTCCGAAGGTACCCTGGGGATCATCACGGAAATCACCCTGCGCCTACAGGGGATCCCAGAGGCGATGTCGGCCGCGCGCTGTTCATTTCCCTCAGTCGAAGCTGCGGCGAAAACGGTGATGGCGGTCGTACAATATGGACTGCCTGTCGCGCGGATCGAACTCCTGGATGCTTTGATGGTCCAGGCGGTAAACGCCTATTCCAAGCTTGATTTGCCCGAGACACCGCTCTTGCTGTTGGAGTTTCATGGCTCTGAAGCAGGTGTGACAGAACAGGCGGAAACCTTTGGACAGTTGGCTGAAGAAGAAGGGGGTAGTGGTTTTACTGCTACGACAACGCCTGAGGAGCGCAGCAAATTATGGCAGGCGCGGCATGATGCTTACTGGGCGATGCTGGCGTTGCGGCCGGGGTGTAATGCGGTCACCTCAGACGTTTGCGTGCCGATCTCCCGACTGGCTGAGGCTCTGACCAAGGCAGAGGGAAGGGCAAAGGAACTGGGGCTGACAGCACCGATTGTCAGCCATGCGGGCGACGGAAACTTTCACGCTACCATCCTGATCGATATGAAGGATGAGGTCCAAGTCGAAAGCGCCGCTGGCTTTATTTCTTGGCTCAATGACGTTGCCATCGGGATGGAGGGCACCTGCACCGGTGAGCACGGTATCGGACAGGGCAAACGCAAGTATCTGGTCAGGGAGTTGGGGCAGGAGACCCTGGATGTGATGGGTGCGATCAAAAAGGCGCTTGATCCCGACAATATCATGAACCCTGGAAAAATATTCTTGTCCTGAAGGGTATGAGGGGGCTCTGGCTGGGTGGCATAAGACATTCCATTGCCCAAAGGTTGCCCAGATGTCTACGCATTTCGGATGCAGTGTTTTCCAAACAATTGGAAGGCGGCACCATGTTAAAGGCAGTATTGGCTCTTGGACTGACAATGGCCATCGGGTCCGGCGGGTTAGCCTATGATTATTCGCAACAAACGGCCAGGATGTCGGGCGAACCGCTTGAGTTGGTGCACTACGCGGCAGGCCTGAAACTCCGTGTGGTGGACCTGATGGAACAAGATGTCGGCCCGAGGATTTCTGTGTTGCCGCAGATTGGACGCGGCATGTCGACCACGTCCTTTGAGACTGCGATGGGGCAAAACCCACGCAGCACAGGCCAACAAATCGATGAATTTGCCCAAGACAGTCCGCAGTTGCAGGCATTGATCAAAGCGGATCGCGCCCAAGCAAAGAAAAGTTGGTGGGCGAAGATAAGACAGAAGGTAGTGGGTGATAATGATAGGCCAAGATCCGACCGCCTTGCTGATATTAGGGAACGCAATTTCCCGAAACCGCGACAGGGGCTTGATCCAAGCGCATTGTCGGGGATGAATGCGGTTGAATTTTATGGCAACCGCGCCGCGATTAGCGAAGGTCTGGCCAATACCGCCTATAACAACATGAAGGCTGCGACCGAAGGCATGGACATGTCAGGTTATAATAGTCAAACGCTGGATTGGTAGGCTGCGACCCTGCCTTGCGGCGGGCCAGGTCTTTGGCTTGGAGCCAATGTCGAAGGCGACAGCACAATCAAACCACAGTTCCTGCAAGGCTGCGTTATGAAATACCTGCAGTTAAAAGCGGAAAACCCTGACCTCTGATCCATGACCCGTCGGGGTCAGAAAACTTGCAGGCGCAATCCGAAGCGGAAGTTTCATCAAGGGTGGCCAAGAATTTTCCGTCATGATCATCCTCGTCAAATCAACTTCCCGCGTGATGCGCCTGGCTGTCGCCAAAGGACCTGTCGCCCCGAGAACATGAGGTCGGTTTTTTGATATGTAGGGTCGGCTGCTGCGCGGCTCCTCAAGTGGGGGAGCGTACAACAGGAACAACACTGTCAGAAGGATTCGGGGCAAATGAAAACGAACGTCAAAGCATTGGTTGTCGGCGGTGGTGCCGTTGGAACCTCGATTGCCTATCATCTGGCGGCGGCAGGCTGGGATGATGTGATGTTGCTTGAGCGTGATGAATTGACGTCAGGCTCCACCTGGCATGCGGCCGGGCTGCTGCCGCTTTTCAATATGTCCTTTGCCACGACCCATATCCACCAGTATTCCGTTGAGTTTTACAAAGGCTTAGAAGCTGAGACCGGGCTCAATGCGGGCTTTGCCGTTGTCGGCAACCTGCGCATGGCCCAGACCGATGAACGCATGGATGAATATATGCTCTATGCCTCAACCGCGGAAACCTGTGGTGTGCCTTATGAATTCATGACCCCTGACGAGGTAAAAGCGAAATGGCCGCTGATCCGCACGGAGGATCTGAAAGGGGCGCTGTATCATCAGACAGATGGCTATATTAACCCTGCGGATGTGACCATGGCGATGGCCAAAGGCGCGCGTCAGCGTGGTGTCGCGATTGAACGCAAATGGCAGGCGGATGCGTTTCACTGGAACGGTACCCACTGGGAAGTCACGGTGACCAAGATGGTCGAAAAAGGCGGCAATCTGGTGCCATCCGAAGAGCAAATGGTGATCATTGCTGAGCATGTGGTGACCGCATCGGGCAACCACGCACAGCGCACAGCGAAAATGCTGGGCATCAAAATGCCGGCAATCCCCGTCGAGCACCAGTTCATCGTGATGGATCAGGACCCTGCATTGGTCGCGTTCCGCAAGGACGCTGGCAACCCGGAACATCCCGTCATCCGTGACGCGGATGCGCAGTCCTATGTACGGGAGGAACGTGGTGGCTGGATTCTGGGTGTCTATGAAAAACACGCGCCTGCACGTTTTGAATATGGTGTGCCTGACAGTTTCCGCGCCGATCTGTTCCAACTGGACCTTGAGCGGATCGAAGACCAATATGCCGCGATGATCCACCGGATTCCTTCCTGTGAGGACTCTGGCCTGAAGGATGATTTCAATGGCCCGATCTGTTACACGCCTGATGGCAACCCCTTGGTTGGTCCGGCACCTGGTTTGCGCAATATGTGGCTGGCCGAAGGGTTTTCATTCGGCATCACTGCGGCGGGCGGCACCGGCTATTACCTCGCGCAATTGATGGTGAAAGGGGAGGCCGAGATCGACATGGCCTCGCTTGACCCCAAACGCTACGGCGATTGGATGACCACCGAATTTGCGGCCCGCAAAAACGAAGAATGCTACGAACACGTTTACATCCTGCACCACCCTGATGAGGAACGCCCCGCCTGCCGGCCTCTGCGTACTTCACCGGCCTATGACCGTCAGGCCGCACGTGGCGCTCAATTTGGTTGGGTCAACGGCTGGGAACGTCCGAACTATTTCGCGCCTGAGGGGTTCAACGACCACGATGCACGCTCCTTCCGCCGGGGCGGTTGGTGGCAGTACGCGGTGGACGAAGCCAAGGCCGTGCGCGAAGGTGTTGGCCTGATTGATGCGACCGCATTCACCAAACATGTGGTCAAAGGACCCGGTGCAACGGCATTCCTTGACTGGTTCACCTGTAACAAACTGCCGTCGGTTGGCCGCATCAACCTGACCTATGCTTTGACCGGTGCGGGCACCACACGCACGGAATATACCATCGTGCGGATTGCACAGGATGAATATTACCTTGTCAGCGCAGGGGCTTGGACCGCCTATGACAGTGATTACCTACGCAAGGCGATTGAGGATAAGGCACCCGAATTCGACTATATCGAATGCCATGATGTGACCACGCAATGGGGTGTCTTCGCCATCGCTGGTCCGAAATCGCGCGATGTGTTGAACGAGATCGTCAAGGACGGCGAGCCCGAAACGGTATTGTCCAACAAGCGTTTCCCCTGGCTGACCATGCGTAATATCGAGCTGGGCATGTGTCCGGTAAGGGCGATCCGCGTGGCCTATACCGGAGAGTTGGGCTGGGAGCTGCATCACCCGATTGAAATGCAAAACTACCTGTTTGATCAGCTTGAGAAAGCCGGTGAAAAGCACGGGATGAAACTGGTGGGCGCACGGGCGCAGAACTGGTTGCGGCAGGAAAAATCCTACCGCGCCTTTGGCACCGAGTTGGGCCGCGACGCGACGCCGCTGGAGGCCGATCTGCCGCGCTTTGTCGACCTGTCGAAAGAGTTTCACGGCAAGGCGGCGATGGAGGCCCATGGCATCAACGCGAAATGTGTGACCCTGTTGATTGACGGGCCGGAAGATGCCGACCCATGGGGTCGTGAGGTTCTCTATGTTGAGGGCGAACGCACGGGGCGTCTGACATCAGGTGGCTATTCGGTGGCCTTCGGAAAATCTATCGGCATGGGGTATGTAAAGCCCGAACATGCGGTTGTGGGGACCAAACTGAAGGTCAAGATGTTTGATCAATTGTGGGACGCTGAGATCGTCGAGGACAGCCCCTATGATCCAAAGAATACCACGATCCGCATCGATGGCTAAACTGTTCACAATTCATTAACCAATCGGCGCGATCCTGACCTCAAGATCGATAAGAGGAAAAAAATGGACATCGCGGCACAGGTCAGTGGTCATCTCCGCAAGCTTGCGGGTGTTAACTTGTGCGACGACTGTTTGGCGGAAGACCTGGATCTGAGCCGGCGGCAGCAGGCGTTTCGGGTAACAAGTGCCCTTGGCACAACTGGGGAGTTCACGCGAGAGCGTGGAACATGCGATAAATGCGCTTTGGAAAAACTCGTGACCGGGGTGAAACCGCATGAACCTGCATGCCTGAACACCTTGAGCGTTACGCGTTTGTTCACGGAACATGCCAAAATTGAAGCTGAATTGAGGGCACGCAATGTCATCCGCTCCGCCAATAGCCCGGTTGGTGACTATGCCGAGACACTGTTTTGCACCGCTTTCGGATGGCAAATGCAGGGGGCATCGGTCAAAGGATATGACGCGCTTGATAGTGAAAATGTCAGGTATCAGATAAAGGCACGCAAGCTGAACAGCGAAAAAACATCGCGGCAATTGTAGGCGCTCAGAAACCTGGAAACGATGCCGTTCGACTATCTGGCGGGTGTCTTGTTTGCTGCGGATTTCAGCGTTTTACGCGCTTGTTTGATCCCTCACGCGGCGGTTCTGGAAAATACCAGAAGCTCCAGCCATACTAATAGCCATCTCTTTTATCTGCGTGATGCCGTCTGGGATTGGCCGGAAGTGATTGATGTGACGGCAAAGTTGAGGGTGGTGCGTTTGTAAGCCGATGCCCTACTGCGCCCGTCGCGCCAACCACGTGTTCCACACCTCACGACTGCCCGAAAAGGCGTTCAAATCGACCTCGCCTTGGATGCCGGGGATCAATCCGGTCGCGGAGTATTGCCAAAAGGTCCAGCCTTCGCCGGGGTATGCCTCACGTGGGGTCTTGGCGGTGCTGCGCAGCCAGTATTCATACCCGTGAAACGACTTCAGGTTGTTTTCCTCGTAAAACCGCGGGGTGGTATAGATGATCGGGCGCTGGCCGTAATGCGCTTCGACGATCCGTAACCAGACGCGCATCTGGCGCTGAACCTCGGCGGCGGGGGGGCGGACTTTGGCGCAGGTGGGAGAAAATGGGTTCCATTCCATGTCGAGCACCGGAGGCAAGGTGCCGCGGCTCCGCGGTACATTGCGAATGAACCACTGGGCCTGTACCTCGGGCGATGTACAAAAGTAATAAAAATGGTAGGCCCCACGCACCACAGCAGCTCGCCCGGCGCCTTGCCAGTGGTCCTTGAACGCCGGATCAAGCAGATCGCCGCCTTCAGTGGCCTTGAGAAACGCAAAGTTCACGCCATTGGCGCGCGCGCTGTTCCAATTGATGCTGGTTTGAAACCGTGCGGCATCGATACCATGCACAGGGAAGCGTCCAGGACGCGGATTTGAAAAATCGACCGGATCGGCATCGCGGAAATTTGCGGCGAACAATACTCCCGGTGCGGCGGGTGGTTTGCCCCCCGAATTGCCACAGGCGGCCAGGGTCAAGACAAGGAGAATGCTGAGAATGCGCGAGATCATGTTGCGGGCTTTCTGGCGACAAATGCAAGGTTGTTGGCAGGCAATTCATGGACGACGGGCGTTAGACCGGTACTGACGAGCCAGTTGTTTATGTCCTGTGTGTCCTTGTAGCCGATCCTTGGGTCTGTCTCGCGTAATTCACGGTCAAATCGCTGATCGCCATCGCTGGTCAATTCCCCATTCCGCTTGAAAGGGCCGTAGATGACCATGGTGCCGTTTCCATTGAGCGCTTGTGCAGCCTCTTGCAAAACGCGGCGGCTTTCTGTTTCGGAGATCAGATGCAGCAGGTTGACAATTACGATGAGATCCTGATCACGATGTTGCGCTGACCACCCCGCCATGCTGGCATCCAGACGTTGCGCGGGCCTGACATTTGTCAAACCAGCACTGTGAACATAGCTGTCGATACTCCGCAGCCGATCTGGATCCAGATCGGTTGGCTGCCATGTCACATTCGGCAATACTGCTGCAAAGGCAATAATATGTTGGCCAGTACCGCTTGCGATTTCCAGTGCGCTCCCGTTGTTCGGAGCGTGCTCTTGCAAAATCAGTGCAATGTGATCGACGTTGCGAGCGGCAGAGGGTGCATGCAGTTTCTCGCCCTCCGCCGGAAAGGCAACGCTGGCGCTGGGCGGCAATTGTTGTGTCATGGTCGCAACCTTTCAGGGGTAATTTCCGCCACCAGTTCAGCGGCCAACACAGGGGAACGTTTCATCACCAGATCGGCGAGAAACTGTGAAGCAGCTGGTGCCGTTTGAAACCCGTAACCGCCTTGCCCCGCACACCAGAAAAAATTGGCATCTTCTGGATCAGGCCCCAATACCAATGCACGGTCGGGTGCGAAACTGCGCAGTCCTGCCCATGATGTCAACAGCCGCGTAACAGGTACGGTGACGAAGGCTTCGTAACGGGCAAGGCCCTCGGCCAGAACCATGTCGTCAGCCCAGGCGTCCTGGGCCGTGACGGGGTCTTCTTCGGCGGGAGAAACCAGTAAAGCGCCTGCGTCCGGCTTGGCATACCAATCCTCGCCAACACCAAAGATCACCGGCCATTTGCTCACATCATGTTGCGCGGGAGCCGGGATGCGCGCCATGGATCGCCGAAAAGGAGTGATTCCGATCGGTGCAATTCCAGCCATCCGCGCAATGTCATCTGCCCAGGCTCCAGCGGCGTTTATCAGTAAACGGCATCTGTAGGTTGTTGCTCCCGTGGTGATTGCCCAACCTGATGCACTGCGTTCAATAGCCGTGACAGGGGCTTTGACAATGATCTGACTGCCATTGGACCTGATGTCGCGGGTGAAGTCCTGCATCATGCGGTCGGTGTCGATGTCTTGGGCCGCGGGATCATAAGCGGCGAAACCGATGTGTTCCCCTCTTAGAACCGGGACCAATGTGCAGGCATGATCAATGGATATTTGCGTCAGTCCCAATGATACGACATCCTGAAAAAAAGCCGTGCGTTCCTGTGTTCCCGCCAACAACAGCGACCCACGCGGACTGAGGTATCCGCCGTTGGCATGCTTGTGAAAATCAGCACTTGCCTTGTTCAACGCCACGACGCTGGGTAAGCCGTAGTTTTCTTCGAAAAGCGCCGCGGACCTGCCGGAGGCGTGATACCCAGTGCTGGCTTCCTGTTCCAACACGATTACCTTTGCCTCGGGCGACAGTCGTGCGGCGGCAGAAAGACCTGCGATGCCTGCACCTATGACGATGATGTCGCTCAAACCTGTTCTTCCAGGCGGTCGTTTGCAGGGGCAGGTGTTGGCGATAATGAGGTGACTTCAGCGTACAGGCGGGAGGTCATATCAAATTTCATGGCCTCCAGGGACGGTTGCAATTGCGCCAGGGTTCGGGCCGAAATAATCGGGCTTGGCCCAGTTGTGTGATGCGCAACCCATGCAACGGCCAGCGTTGCGGGATGCACAGAATTTCTTGTCGCCAGGTCACGCAGACCCGCGGCGGTCTCATGCATCCCGGAAGGGGCATATCTGGCGGCATAACGGTCATCTTTGGTCAGTCGACCGGAGCCTCCAGAGGCATATTTGCCGGTGAGTAGCCCACCGCCCAAAGGGGAGTAGGGCGCAACAAGGATACCCAGATCGTCGGCCATTGGCAGGATCTCAACCTCCGCCTGACGTTTGACAAGGTTGTACATTGGCTGGATCACATCGATATTTAATCCATATCGCTTTGCGATGTTCGCAGCCTTGACCACTTGCCACGCCGCAAAGTTGGATAAACCGGCATGGCGGATATGGCCCTTGGTCTTGAGGTCGGAAAGAGCCCGAAAACTTTCATCCATATCAGTATCAAGATCAAAGCGGTGCAGATAGAGAACATCCAGTGTGTCGATGTTCATCCGCTTGCGCGAGGTCTCGGCGGAGGTCAGAATATTGTCGCGCGTCGCCCCACCCTCATAGGCGGCCTTGGTGGCAATGATCAGACGTTCACGCGTGTTCTGGACAAAACCTCCAAGTAGGGTTTCCGACGCACCATCAGTGTAGACATGCGCCGTATCGAAATGGTTGATCCCCGCTGCGATGCAGGCCTCGAACATCTTTTGCGACTGGGATGCATCCGCACCACCGCCAAATTGCATCGTGCCAAAGGCCAACCTGCTGGCAGGTGTGCCATCTGGCGCTGAAAGGGTTTGTTTCATTGTGATATTCAAAATGATGCTACCAATTTAGCAATTACCCTTTTCCATGGCGCGTTTATAGGCAGGGCGGGATTGGATCATGTCCTGAAACGCAGTCAGCTTGGGGAAATCGTCGGAATATCCAAGGCGTCCTGAAATTTCAGCAGGAAAGCTGAGCATGATGTCGGCAGCAGACAATTCATCCAGCACAAAATGCCCTGATGTGCGCACCATCCCCTCCATATAGCTGAAGTGGCTGTTGAGTTCGGCATTGATGCGCGGATGCAGCGGCGCGCCTGCGTCTTTGAGCTTGCCAACATAGAGGTTCAGCAAGATCGGAATCATTGCGGAACCTTCGGCAAAATGCATGCATTCTAGATGGCGCAAATATGCATCGCTTGTAGCATCCGGGATCATTTGAGGTGCATGGCGTTGGCATAGCAGTTCAACGATTGCACCGCTTTCGATGACCAGCTTGCCGTCCATCTCGATCATCGGGGACTTACCCAGGGGATGCACTTGCAATAGCTCGGACGGAGCAAAGTTGGTGATCGGGTCGCGTTCATAGTGCACCACTTCGTAGGGGATACCGATTTCTTCGAGCAGCCAGAAGATGCGATGCGAACGGGAACGGTTAAGATGGTGCAGCTTGATCATGGGACTGGCTTTCCTGAGGGTCTGTATCCACACTATGCGAAGGGCAGCGAAAGGAAAGAGCATGATCATTCAGGACAAGACAAAGTTACAAGGCACAGCACGGGATGCCGCCGGACCGGGATGGCAGTCGCTGCGACTATTGGTGCGCTCGGATGGTATGGGGTTTTCGATGACAGAGACCAAAGTACTGCCGGGCGCAGTACTGAAACTGGAATACAAACATCATATCGAGGCATGCTATTGCATCGGCGGACGTGCAACTGTGGTGGAGGTGGCAACAGGTGCGCGACATGAGATCACGTCGGGAATGCTCTATGCCCCGGACCTCCACGACCGACATGAAGTGCATGTGCCCAAAGACGGAGGGGCATTGCGACTGATCTGCGTGTTCTCGCCTGCGCTGGAAGGGAACGAAGTACATGGACCGGACGGAAGTTACGCAGCGGCGGCGCAAGGTTGATCAAAGGTTCATTGTAACCGATTGAAATTGGTATCGCCACCACCTGGATTGCGCCAGCACATCCATCTCTGCGATCCAACTCCGGTCTGAACGCCCTCGCCAAAGCAAAAAAGGCCTCGCAGTTGCAAGGCCTTTCCCAGTTTTCTCACGGCATCGCGTTACTGCGGAATGTCACCTTCGATGCCTTCGACATAGAAATTCATACCCGCGAGCGTGCCATCATCAGCAACCTCCCCTTCTGCCAGGAAATCGCTTCCGTCCTGTTTTTTCAAAGGTCCGGTGAAGGCGTGATATGAGCCATCAGCCAGGGATGCCTTCAAGGCCAATGCCTCGGCTTTGATGTTTGCGGGAACCGCATCGGAAATTTCACCAATGCCAACCATGCCCGCGCCGATGCCATCCCAGGTGTTACCGGAGGTCCATGTCCCATCCATCACTGCCTTTGTGCGCGCAATGTAGTAGGGGGCCCAGTCATCAATGATAGACGACACGCGCGGCAATGGGGCGTATTGAGCCATATCGGAGGCCTGGCCAAAGGTGATCACATTGCCTGCCTCCTGTGCCGCCGCCTGTGGTGCAGTGGAATCAGTGTGTTGCAACACAACATCCGCGCCTTGTTCGATCAATACCTTCGCCGCGTCCGCTTCTTTCGCGGGGTCAAACCATGTATAGGCCCAGACGATCTTGAATTGCACATCAGGGTTTACCTTGCGCGCATGAATGAACGCGGAATTGATGCCGCGAATGACTTCGGGGATAGGATAGGAACCGATATAACCGATGATGTTGGATTTGGTCATGGAACCCGCGATATGGCCCTGAATGGCGCGACCTTCGTAGAAACGTGCGGAATAGGTCGCAACGTTCTCGGCCTGCTTGTATCCAGTGGCATGTTCGAATTTCACATTCGGGAATTTCTTGGCCACGTTGATGGTCGGGTCCATGTAGCCAAAGGATGTGGTGAAGATCAGGTCGGCACCGTCCAATGCCATCTGCGTCATCACCCGCTCTGAATCGGGGCCTTCGGCCACGGATTCAACGTAAACGGTTTCAACTTTATCGCCGAATTCTGCTTCAACGGCCAGACGGCCCTTGTCATGTTCATGTGTCCAGCCGCCATCGCCAATCGGCCCGACATAAACAAAGCCGACCTTGGTTTTATCTTGCGCCATTGCCGTGGTGGCCAAACCCAATGCCATCGCAGCACCGGTCAGGAGTGTGGTGAGTTTCATTTTATTCCCCAGTTGTGTCACCCTAGAGGGGTGTTTGCAGATTTGGCCCCTAAGAAGAGGCGTGAAAGGTGCGGCCAAGACATGCAGGTGCAGCAGACTTGTCCCGCGACAGGATCACCAGAACGATGATCGTGATTACATATGGTGACATTGCCAGATACTCCACAGGAATGGCAACGCCTGCGCCTTGCAGATTCAGTTGTAACTGGGTGATGCCTCCAAAAAGATAAGCCCCCAGCAGCAGCCGCCAGGGTTTCCAGCTTGCAAAAACCACCAGCGCAAGAGCGATCCAGCCGACACCGGCGGTCATCCCTTCGGTCCATTGGGGCACGCGGATCAGGCTGATGTAGGCCCCGCCGATGCCTGCACAGGCTCCGCCGAACATGATCGCCAGCGTGCGGATGCGCACGACCTTGTAGCCAAGCGCATGGGCGGCATCGTGGCTTTCTCCAACCGCCCGCAGGATCAGCCCCGCGCGGGTAAATTTCAGCACCGCCCATGTGGCGGCAACCAGCGCGATTCCAAGATAAAGGATGATGTCATGGGTGAAAAGGATGGGTCCGATGACGGGAATGTCGGAAAGCGGGCCAAAGTTGATGTCATTCAGCCGCGGCGGCTTGATCCCCACATAGGATTGCCCCAGCAGGGCGGAAAGCCCCAGACCAAAGAGGGTCAGCGCAAGACCCGAGGCCACCTGATTTGCCAGGGTGATCTGTGTCAGGAATGCAAACAGCAGGCTGAGAAGGGCACCGCCAACAGCCGCCGCCGCAAAGCCCAGCAAGGGTGATCCGGTCTCGACCGCCGTGGCAAAGCCACAGATCGCGCCAGTGATCATCATACCTTCCACGCCAAGGTTCAGCGTGCCGGATTTCTCGACGACAAGTTCACCGATAGCGGCAAAGATCAGCGGCGTTGCAGCGACAAGGAAGCCGGCGACAAAGAGGATCGGGTTGATTGCAGACAGGTCCATCACGCCACCTCCGTCCGGCCAAAGCGCAGCCGGTAATTCGTGAACATATCCAGCGCCAGCAGGAAAAACAGCAACATCCCCTGAAACACCTGAATGGCCGCGGCTGGCAGGCCAAGCTGGCTCTGCGCGATGTCCCCGCCGATATAGGTGAGCGCCATCAGCAACCCCGCCAGCAAAATCCCGATCGGGTGCAACCGCCCCAGAAACGCGACGATAATCGCGGTAAACCCGTAACCGACGTTGAAATCAATCGTGACCTGACCGGCAGGCCCCGATACTTCGAACATCCCCGCCAGGCCCGCCAGCAGTCCCGATATGCCCAGGCAGAACACCACCAGCCGCGTCGGATTCACCCCTGAGAACCTTGCAGCCCTCGGGGCTTCGCCGGTGACACGAATGGCAAAGCCAAGTCGGTGCCGGGTCAATAACACATAGGCAAAGATCACCGCGATCATCGCGCAGACGACCCCCCAATGCATGCCCGAGCCTGCGATCAGATCACCATTGAACGCGCTTTCATATTGTTGAAGATTACGTGAGCCGGGAAATCCAAAGCCTTCCGGATTTTTCAACAGGCCCAGTGACATGGACGCAAGAAACTGTTCTGCCACATAAACCAGCATCAAAGAAACCAGAATTTCGTTGGTCCCGAACTTCACCTTCAACAACGCCGGAATCATCGCCCAGATCCAGCCGCCAAAGGCACCAGCAAGCACCATCAGGGGGAAGATATAAAACCCCTCTAGGGGATAGAACGCCAGTCCCACCCCTGCGCCAAAAAGGGCACCCATGATATACTGCCCTTCCGCGCCGATGTTCCAGATTCCCGCTTTGAAACCCAGCGACAACCCAATGGCGATCAGAATCAGTGGCGCTCCCTTGATCAATAGCTGCGGACGGTAAAAAAAAGAAAACTCGCCGAATAACGGTTCCCAGAAAATCGTCTGGATCGAAGTCAGCGGCTCCTTTCCTAAAGCAGCAAATAACAGCCCGCCAAAGAACATCGTCGCCAGGACCGCCAGCAGAGGCGTTGCCAGCGAAAAGAGGCGGCTTGGTTGCGGGCGTTTTTCCAATCGGATCACAAAGGGTCCCCCAACTTCATCTTGCCAATAAACTCACGGCGCAACTGATCAGACATGCGCCACCTCCATTCCATGTGCGCCGCCCATCATCAGACCGATTTCTTCGACGCTCAACCCCCCCGCTGGACGTGGTTGCGAAAGTCTTCCCTCGTTCAACGCGGCAAAGCGGTCAGAAATCTCCATGAGTTCATCAAGATCCTGACTGATGACAACCAGTGCCGTGCCGCCCTCTGCCAGATCCAGCAATGCCTGACGGATCGCAGCTGCAGCAGAGGCGTCCACACCCCAGGTCGGCTGATTCACAACCAGCAGGTCAGGGCGTTGCAAAACCTCGCGGCCGATCACGAATTTCTGTAAATTCCCGCCAGAGAGCGATCGTGCCGCGTTGGATGGGCCAGGCGTGCGAACATCAAAGGTTTCAATGATCTTTTCGGCAAAGCGGCCTGCGCGCGCCCAGTTCAACAAGCCGCGGCTTTCCAGTTTCTCGCGTACCGCAGCAGTGAGCATGGCGTTTTCCGTCAGTGACATATCGGGGGCCGCAGCATGCCCCAGGCGCTCCTCGGGCGCGCTCAGAATACCCAGGGCGCGGCGCGGTGTCGGGCCAAGCTTGCCTACGTCGACCCCGCGAAAAGCCACCATGCCAGGCGCGCTGAGCATCTCGCCTGACAGGGCGGCAAGCAATTCGTCCTGTCCATTGCCCGCGACACCGCCAATGCCGAGCACTTCACCAGCGCGCACGTCGACCGAAATTTCGCGCAGTGGCATGCCAAATGCATTGGGCGATTTTGCGGAAAGCTTGTTAAGTGAAAGCACGACCTCGCCCGGCTCTTTTCCCGCCCGGGTCGGCGTCTGCAGCATCTTGCCCACCATCATTTCCGCCATATCACGTGCCGAGGTGTCGCGCGGGATGCAATGCCCGACGACCTTGCCCAACCGCAAAATCGTGGCGCTGTCACAAAGGCTGCGGATTTCTTCGAGCTTGTGTGAAATATACAGGATCGCGGTGCCCTCGGCACTGAGCTTGCGCAGGGTCTTGAACAGGATTTCCACCTCTTGCGGGGTCAGCACCGATGTCGGCTCATCCATGATCAACAGTTTGGGGTCTTGCAGCAAACACCGGATGATCTCGACTCTTTGACGCTCCCCGGCAGACAGATCGCCCACGACGCGATCAGGGGACAAGGGCAGGCCATAGGTGTCGGAAACGTCACGAATTTGTTGGCTGAGGGCATTGAGCTTGGGGGCGTTTTCCATGCCCAGTGCGATGTTTTCGGCCACGGTCAGTGCATCAAACAGAGAGAAATGTTGAAATACCATACCAACCCCGGCCGCCCGCGCCGCGCGTGGTTCTGCGGGGGCAAAGGGAGCGGCGAACATCTGCATCTTGCCCGCGTCCGGCTTAACCAGCCCATAGATCATCTTGACCAATGTCGATTTTCCGGCACCGTTTTCGCCAAGCAACGCATGGACTTCGCCGGGTGCTATTTGCAAGGAAACATTGTCATTTGCGACAACGCCGGGATAGGCCTTGGTCAAGCCAGATAGGTCAAGGAGAGGGACATCCGTCATCAGCAGGCTGCTCTTTCTGTTTCGGATTTATCTTGCACAGTCTGCGCAAAACGCAAGAGCGCGGTTGCACTGGAATGGGCGATTTGATCGGGATGTTTGCCGGCACGCGGATCACCGATTGGACAGGTGATGGCGTTGGGGTCAAGGCCATGTGCCCGCAGGCGTTTTTGGAAACGCATCCATTTGGTTGCCGATCCGATCAGGCCACATGAGGCAAAACCTCGCTTTAGAAGCGCGGCGCACAGCGCCAGGTCGATATCGTGTGAATAGGTGAAGATGAGGTGATGTGCCGATACCGGTGCAAACCCCGCAAGGCGGGGCATGTCGACAGTTGGCAGTATGCGAAGCAAAGGTGGAATTTCCTTTGGAAAACGCGATGCGGCGCAATCAATCCAGGTGATGTCAAAGGCTTGCACCACAGACAGGCTACGTACAACTGCGCGGCCCACATGACCAGCACCCCAAATCCACAGCGGCCCCAAAAGGGTGTCGGGCAACAGCCCTGGATCAATAGGGATCGGATGTGCGGCATCTACGCAAAGCGGGCGATCAGAATATTCCAGGGTTACGGCCCCACCGCAACATTGACCCAGATTTGGCCCAAGCGGCAGCTTTTCCTGGTGGTGTCTACGCCCCTCGCGCAGCATCCGGCGCGCTGTGGCCATCGCTTGATGTTCCAGGGCGCCACCGCCGATCGTCCCTTCAGCGCAGGTTTCGCTTACCCGCATGACCGTACCCGCGTCACGTGGAGCAGAGCCTTGTGTTGCGCTGATCTCAACTGTGATCCACCTCATTTTTGGGCCCGCCCGATGGCTGCAAGAACCGCCTCAGCGGTTGCAGGGGCCTGCAGGTCGCCGTAACCAGGGCCGGTCGCCGAAATGGCATCGGAGAGCGCAAGGAAGGCGGAAATACCCAACATGAGGGGCGGTTCGCCTACGGCTTTGGATCGGTAGACTGTTTGGGCCGGGTTGGGTTGGTCCCAAAGAGCGACGTTGAAAATATCAGGCCGGTCAGAGCAGGCCGGAATTTTGTAGGTTGAGGGAGCATGGGTTTTCAAAGCGCCCTTGTCATCCCAGACCAGTTCTTCGGTCGTGAGCCAACCGGCACCCTGAACATAACCGCCTTCGATCTGGCCAATGTCGAGAGCCGGATTGAGCGAGGCACCCGCATCATGCAGAATGTCGGTGCGCAGGATACGGTTTTCCCCTGTCAGTGTGTCGATCACGACTTCAGTACAAGCCGCTCCATAGGCAAAATAGAAAAACGGTCGCCCTTTGCCTGCGATACGGTCCCATTCGATGTCGGGAGTTTTGTAAAAGCCGGTGGCCGAAAGGGAGACACGGGATTGATAGGCAAGGGCCGCAGCATCCGCAAAAGTGATCGTTTCAGAACCGATTTTGACCATCCCATCCGCAAAGGTGATGTCACGGGTCTGATAGCGTTCCGCCAGATGCGCCTCGATACGCAATCGAATTTCATCGCAAGCGTTCTGCACTGCCATGCCGTTGAGGTCCGACCCCGAAGAAGCGGCGGTGGCCGATGTATTGGGCACTTTGGCAGTATCGGTTGCAGTGATCTTGATCATCTCGATCGGCACGCCAAACCGACTGGCAGCAACCTGGGCGACTTTCTGGAACAAGCCCTGACCCATCTCGGTGCCGCCATGGTTCAGATGGATGGATCCGTCCTGATAGACATGCACAAGCGCACCGGCCTGATTGAGATGGGTGAGCGTAAAGGAAATTCCGAATTTCACCGGGGTGAAGGCAATGCCCCGTTTCAAGACGGTATTTTTCGCGTTCCATTCGGCAATGGCTGCGCGTCGGTTGGAATAGTCCGCGCTGATTGCCAACTCGTCGGTTAACGCGTTGATGATGCAATCCGTGACGGGTTGATGATAGGGCGTCGTTTGCGCGGTTTCTGATGCGGCCGGTACAGAAGAGGGGCGCGGTTTTTCAGAACCGCGCGAGGTCATGTCGGCTGCCTTGTTATGGATCGGTTGCGGCGGTGGTACTGCGACGGGTTCAGATGGCACAACCCGGTCTGCATAATAATTGATGCGGCGGACAGCCAAAGGATCAAGTTCAAGATGCTGCGCGATATGGTCCATGATCTTTTCGATGCCCAGCACCCCTTGAGGGCCGCCAAATCCACGAAAGGCAGTGGCCGACTGGGTATTGGTCTTGAGCCGATGCGAGACTATGCGCACATTGTTGAGATGGTATGCGTTATCAGCGTGCAACATCGCACGATCCGCAACGGGCAGGGACAAATCCTGTGCCCAGCCGCAGCGGGTATAATGCGTCACGTCCATTGCGGTGATGCGGCCGTCCGGTTCGATACCGACGGAATAGTCGATCTGGAAATCATGGCGCTTGCCAGTGATGATCATGTCGTCATCGCGGTCATAGCGCATCTTGCAGGGTTTTTGGGTCTTTTGCGCCGCGACAGCACAGGCCACTGCCAGTGCATTACCCTGGCTTTCCTTGCCACCGAACCCACCACCCATGCGGCGGGTTTCAACGCGCACGGCGTGCATGGGTTTGCCGATGGCATGGGCCACTTTATGTTGAATTTCAGTGGGGTGCTGTGTGGAAGAATGAACCAGCATATCGCCACCTTCCTGTGGCAGAGCCAGAGCCGCTTGCCCTTCAAGGTAGAAATGTTCCTGCCCGCCCATCATGAGGCGCCCGGTCAGAATTTGAGAAGCTGACGCCAAAGCGCCCTTGGCGTCCCCTTTCTGATAGATCCGTGGGCCGTCTTCAAACCTGCTGTTGGCGTCCAGCGCGTCTTGTACGCTCAGGATTGGCTTGGTTGCGGCGATGTCGGCCCGCCCCAGGGCAGCGGCCCGTCGCGCATCAAGATGACTGGTTGCAATCACGAGAAACAGGGGTTGTCCAACATGATGAACGCTGCCAGCGGCAAGCAGGGGTTCGTCCTGATTGGACGGCGAGACGTCACAATCATGTGTCAAATCCTGCGCCGTCAGGACAGCAACCACACCTGGCGCGTTCGTAACCGCCTCCAGGTGCAAAGCGGTGAGAGTGCCCGCGGCAATTTTGCTTGTGCCAAAAGCGAGATGCAAAGCATCCGCTGGCGTCGGTATATCGTCGGTATATCTCGCCTGACCGGTCACATGCAGGCGGGCGGCGTCGTGCGGCAACGGCTTGGCGATGCTCATGGGCGGACTTCCTGAACATTGGTTGCAGTGCCGTTAATGTCGTACAAGTAGCGCAGCAACAGGTTTTGCGCTGTTTGTAAACGGTATGCGGCAGATGCGCGCATGTCGCTAAGTGGCTGGAAATCATCCGCCATTGCCGCCATTGCGTGGCGCATTGTTTCCTCGGTGAAGGGCTGGCCGATGATTGCAGCTTCTGCATGCGCGGCACGTTTGGGAATGCCTGCCATGCCACCATAGGCAAGACGGACAGCAGTGACTTTGCCCCCCGACAGGTCCATGGAAAGACAGCCGCAGACTGCAGAAATGTCTTGATCAAAGCGCTTTGACAGTTTGTAGCAACGCAGGGTGTCGGGTTGCTTGGGGATGCTGACTGCTTCGACGAATTCACCTGCCTGCCGGTCCTGTTTGCCGTATTCGATAAAGAAATCCTCAATGGGGAGAGTACGACGCCTGTCGCCCCTGCGCAGGTGCAGCGTGGCCCCCAGTGCGATCAGGGCAGGCGGACCATCGCCGATCGGCGAGCCATTGGCGATATTGCCACCGATGGTCGCGGCATTTCGGACCTGCACGGACCCATAGCGGCGGATCATCGCCGCAAAGCTGGGAAAATGAGGGGCGATGGCTGTCTCTACATCGGACATTGTGGTCATCGCTCCGAATTTGAGGTCGCTGACGGTTTCCTGCAAGCCGCGCAGATCCGCGCAGTTGTTGAGGAAAGCAATCGGCCCCAGGTCACGGAACTGTTTTGTCACCCACAGACCTACGTCGGTCGCACCTGCAACGAGGGTCGCGTCGGGGTTGTCGACGTACCAACGTGCCAGCGAGTCCGATGTGCGGGGCTGGATGTGTCTGGAGTCATCAGGTTGCGGTTGGGGTTGCTGTGGTGCAGTGGGATTTTTGGCCAAGGAGATAAGGTGTTGTGGTACCGGTTGACCCTCTGCGGCAACGGCGGCGCGGATGATGGGGGCATAACCGGTGCAACGGCACAGGTTACCCGCAAGCTGGGTGTCATGGTCGGTGGCCCCGTTCAGATGTGCCGTGGCCATGGAGACGACAAACCCCGGTGTGCAAAAGCCGCATTGGCTGGCGTGATGGTCAATCATCGCGGTTTGTACCGGATGCAGGGCACCATCGGCCGCGGCAAGGCCTTCGACGGTGGTGACCTGTTTACCGTTCACTTGGGGCAAAAACAGGATGCAGCCGTTCAAGGCACGCGAACCTTCAGTGTCGGTGATCATCACCGTACAAGCGCCGCAATCACCTTCGTTGCAGCCTTCCTTTGTGCCGCAAAGGTGGCGTTCCTCGCGCAGCCAGTCAAGTAATGTAGTGGTAGGAGAAATGTCTGAAAGGGAGACATGCGTTCCGTTAAGCAGAAACGTGACGTCCATGGTGTTGGCCTGTCGCGGTACAGGTGCCCCCTAATGGCAGTTGTGTCCGATGCGACGTAGAACACGGGTGCAGGGCGTTGATGACAAGGCTACGCGCAGGGCCGGTTCAATTGCAAGAAAAAATGCGTGGCTCCTACGCTGGCACTGGTGGCGGGCGCGCGCTGCGTCTAATCTTGGGGCATGACAAAAACTCCCCGATTCATCCACCTTCGCACCCATTCCGAATATTCTTTGCTGGAAGGGGCGCTGCGCCTGAAAAAACTGCCTGAGATGTGCCGGGATGCGGGTATGCCGGCGCTCGCGCTTACCGATACCAACAATATGTTTGCGGCACTGGAGTTTTCTGTCGGAATGGCCGGTGCTGGGGTGCAGCCGATCATGGGGTGCCAGGTTGATCTGGCCTACCTGACCCCGCAAGCAGGGGAGCGGCCCAAAGACCCGGCACCCGTGGTGCTTCTTGCGCAAACCGAGACAGGATATGAAAACCTGATGAAACTGAACTCCTGTCTCTACCTCGACAAGGGTGGAGCCTTGCCACAGGTTACGCTGGACGAACTGGAGGCTTTGTCAGAAGATATTATTTGTTTGACCGGGGGGGCAGACGGGCCAATTGGCCGGCTGTTGCAAAACTCCCAGCGTCCCGCCGCCGAAACGCTATTGATCCGATTGAAAGGCATGTTTGGCGACAGACTTTATGTCGAACTGCAACGCCATCCAGGCGAAGGGGGCAGGCCGGAAAGCGAAGGCACCACCGAACAAGCTTTTGTCGAAATGGCCTATGCATTGGAGATACCATTGGTTGCGACCAATGATGTCTATTTTCCAAAAGCTACGATGTACGAGGCCCATGATGCACTGATTTGCATCGCGGATGGTGCCTACGTGGACCAACAGGAAAACCGGCGCAGACTGACAGATCAGCATTATTTCAAGTCCGAAGCCGAGATGGTGACCTTATTCGCCGATCTGCCCGAAGCGGTTGAAAACACCGTCGAGATTGCGCGGCGTTGTGCCTTTATGACCTATCGCCGCGACCCGATCTTGCCGAAATTCGCTGACGATGAGATTGCGGAATTGCGCCGGCAGGCACAGCAGGGATTGCAGGCGCGACTTGCTATCATTCCACATGCGGCACCTGTGGAAGAGTATCAGAAGCGGCTGGATTTCGAACTTGGCATAATCGAGGGCATGGGGTTCCCCGGTTATTTCCTGATTGTTGCGGATTTTATTAAATGGGCCAAGGAACACGACATTCCCGTGGGGCCGGGGCGGGGGTCGGGCGCGGGGTCGCTGGTAGCCTATGCTCTGTTGATCACAGACCTTGACCCGCTGCGCTATTCGCTGCTGTTTGAGCGGTTCTTGAATCCGGAACGTGTATCGATGCCGGATTTCGACATCGATTTTTGCATGGACCGTCGCGAAGAGGTCATTCAATACGTTCAGCAGAAATATGGCCGCGATAGGGTTGGGCAAATCATTACCTTTGGTGCGCTGCTCTCCAAAGCGGCGGTACGCGACATCGGTCGCGTCCTGCAAATGCCCTATGGTCAGGTGGACCGTCTGTCCAAGATGATCCCCGTTGAAGGGGTTAAGCCGGTGTCGATCGAAAAGGCCCTCGCCGATGAACCGCGTCTGCGCGAAGAAGCCCGGAACGAAGAGGTCGTGGCCCGATTGCTGGACTACGGGCAGCAGGTCGAAGGATTGCTGCGGAATGCGTCAACCCACGCGGCGGGGGTGGTGATTGGCGACCGGCCGTTGGACCGGTTGGTGCCCCTCTATCAGGATCCGCGGTCGGATATGCCTGCGACACAGTTCAACATGAAATGGGTTGAACAGGCGGGCTTGGTCAAGTTCGATTTCCTGGGACTCAAAACGCTGACCGTGATCCAGAACGCTGTGGACCAGATCAAAGCCTCGGGGCGTCACCTGCATCTGGCTGCGGACGGCACGGAATTGTTCGAGCCGCCGCAAGGCCTGTTGGACGACATTGCCACGATCCCGCTGGATGATGAGGCGTCATTTAAGCTTTATGCCAGTGCAAAGACCGTCGCAGTTTTCCAGGTTGAATCCAGTGGCATGATGGATGCCCTGAAACGCATGAAACCGACCTGTATTGAAGATATCGTGGCGCTCGTCGCGCTGTATCGCCCAGGGCCAATGGAAAATATTCCGACCTATTGTGAAGTCAAGAATGGCTTGCGCGAGATTGAATCGGTGCATCCGTCGATTGACCATCTGTTGGCCGAAACCCAAGGCATTATCGTTTATCAAGAACAGGTCATGCAAATTGCGCAGGTCATGGCGGGGTATTCACTTGGCGGAGCGGATCTGTTGCGCCGGGCGATGGGTAAAAAAATTGCCGAGGAAATGGCCAAGGAACGCCCGAAATTCGAAAAGGGCGCGATGGCCAATGGCGTTGACAAGAAAAAGGCCACGGAAGTTTTCGATCTGTTGGAAAAATTCGCCAACTACGGTTTCAACAAGTCCCACGCGGCGGCCTATGCCGTGGTCAGCTATCAGACCGCATGGCTCAAGGCGAACCATCCGGTCGAGTTCATGGCCGGGGTGATGAATTGCGATATTCATCTGACTGACAAGCTGTCAGTATATTTCGAAGAGGTACGTAAACGGTTGGAACTTCCCTGGGTTCCGCCCTGCGTGAACCGCTCTGACGCGACCTTCAAGGTGGTTGACGGCGCATTGGTCTATGCGCTGGGCGCGTTGAAAAACGTCGGTACAGAAGCGATGAAGCTGATCACCCAAGGACGCAAGCTTGAAGCGGAGGACAAACCCTTTGCGACCCTGTATGATCTTGCTCGTAGGGTTGACCTGAAACGTGTCGGCAAACGGCCGCTCGAAATGCTGGCGCGTTCCGGGGCATTTGACCAACTAGACACAAATCGCCGTCGTGTGTTTCAGGCGCTGGATTCGTTGGTAAGTTATTCTGCTGCGATCCATGAACAGAAAGCGTCAAATCAAGTGTCGCTGTTTGGCGAAGCCGGGGAAGATTTGCCAGAGCCCCGTATGATGCCTTGTGATGATTGGGAAGCCGCCGAGCGGCTGACTGAAGAGTTCAAGGCGGTTGGTTTTTACCTTTCCGGTCATCCGTTAGACGATTACATGACCCCGCTGAAACGCAAATGGGGGCGGGACGCGGGTGTGCCCTTCATGACTTTGGATGAATTGACTGAGAAAGTGACAGACCGGGGGGCCATGAACGCGCGCCTTGCGGGTGTGGTCGCAGGACGTCAGGAACGGAAATCCGCACGCGGCAACCGTTTTGCTTTTGCCCAGATGTCCGACCCGACGGGCGGATACGAGGTCACGTTGTTTTCTGATACGCTTGAAGCTGCGCGTGACCATTTGGAAACCGGTGCCAAGGTTGTCGTGACCGTAGAGGCGACGATGGAAGCGGACCAGTTGAAGTTATTGGGCAGGTCGGTGGCACCGGTAGATGCCGCGGTCGCCGATGCGGGCAACATGGGGCTGCGCGTTTTCATTGACGGTGCAGAAGCGATTGGTGCTGTGGCCGATGTACTGGACAGTGCGCGTCGTGCGGCCAAGACAGCGGGGCGCGGACCAGTACAGTTATGCTTGATGGACCCGAACCTGCCAGGAGAGGTCGAGGTCGATCTGGGTCAGGAATTCCCTGTGACACCGAAGATCAAAAGTGCGATCAGGTCCCTGGGCGGTGTTCTGGAGGTCGAAGAGATCTGAAACTGCGCGATGATGTGCGTGGACCTCTCATGTAGGATAAGGTAAACGAGGCCTTAACGAATGTGGGATGATCATGGGTAAAATCGGTTTCGCGGTTGGATTTTTGATGGTGCTTGCGGCCTGCGGTGACCCGTTGGCGGGGGTGCCGCGCATCTCCGAAGTTGATCTCGTCGAAACGGACCCTACTGCCCAAGCTCTTCCTACAGCAGAGGAAATTTCCCGCGAGGGTTTTTTTAACACCCCTTCGTCGCAACTGGATTCAGGTGCAATAGATCCTCCCAAACAGCTTGATACAGCTCAGAGCCAGCCTGCGAAGGTGGACCAAGCCGCTCCGCGATCTGGAGGATTGCTTGGGTTGTTGCGACGTGCAACGACCGAGCGCCAGCCAGGGGCCACAGGGGCCAAAGATACATTGTCAGAGGATGCGTTCGAGGCGGCCAAGGCTGCCGAGCCTGTCGTATCGGAAGACCAAACAACGCAAGAGCCAACCGCGCTGGCATCACTGACCTCAGCTTCAGATCCTGTTGCAGAGATTGCTACTACCACGAAGCCAGTGAAACGCGGGCTGTTTGGTCGGCTGGCCAATTCACGTTCTGCAACGACATCTCAACAGGCTCGAGAAAGTAACTTGCCTGAAGTCGAATACGGTACCCAATTGCCCTATGGCGTGATCGCCCGGAGTTGCGCGTCCAGGCGTCAACCACTGGGACGAAAGGTGGATGCCGCGCCGGCAAGCGGTTACAAACTCTATGATACCAACCCCGGTGCTGCCGGCCCGCGCACCTTTTATATTACCGGCTTTGATGATGGCTGCCCGCGCCAATTGACCGCTGCCCATGTTTTATTGGGTGAACCGTCGTTTTATGAACAGTTGTATTACGGTCCCGCAGGACAACATCTTCCGATCGGAGAGACAGATCGTGCCTATGAAAAGATAAAGGGACGGATTTGCGGTGTCCGCAAAGGCAAGCCTTGCGGCGCGAAAATGAAACGGTTGGAGCGAGAAACAATATTTGTGAACGCCTATGGACGTCAGGATGATAACAATCGTTGGTCAGAACAGTTGATTCACGATGGTCAGGTTCTGGCGAGTGCCATGAAGAGCAGCGGCTGACCGGGCAGAGGGAGCTTCACCAAGTTTCGATTTTGGTTAACAAAACCAGATCCGTTGATAGGTGACCCTTTAATAGTGCGGTGGCTGCTCGTCGCCCATGACGACTGCACCACTGCCCGAAGCTTCCCGCTCACCCTCGCGCTGCATCAGCATATGGACCCGCCGGTTCAGCGTCGTAATCTCCGCCTCCTGCCGCGCCACGATGTCGCTCAGGTCATCAACGGTGCGCGTCAAATGCGCGATCTGTTCTTCTAACTTTTCCATGTCCGTGGCTGTACCATGTGTTTTCAGCGGCGGTAAGGGGGATAACCTTGCCCCACCGCGCCCCATCCGCTAGATGCGCAGCAAAGATGCACCGGACCCCAAAAGGACCACCATGGCCAAGGTAAAAAAGACCCCCCGCCCCAAGGCAGAAACGCCCAAGGGATTTCGCGACTATTTCGGGACCGAAGTCACTCATCGCGCTGACATGCTATCCAAGATTGCCGCCGTCTATCACCGCTATGGCTTTGATGCGTTGGAGTCTTCCGGTGTTGAAACAGTACAAGCGCTGGGCAAGTTCCTGCCCGATGTGGACCGCCCGAACGAGGGGGTTTTTGCGTGGCAGGAAGACGCGGACGCCGACAAACCCGGCGATTGGCTGGCCCTGCGGTACGATCTGACGGCCCCATTGGCGCGGGTCTATGCGCAGCATCAGAACGATCTGCCGAAACCCTACCGTCGCTATGCGATGGGGCCAGTGTGGCGGAATGAGAAGCCCGGACCGGGGCGGTTTCGCCAGTTCTATCAGTGCGATGCGGATACGGTTGGTGCCTCTAGCGTTGCGGCGGATGCCGAAATTTGCGCGATGCTGGCGGATTGTCTTGAGGAAGTCGGCATCGAGCGCGGTGATTACATCGTGCGGGTTAACAACCGCAAGGTGTTGAATGGGGTGATGGAGGTTGCAGGCCTGTCGGGCGACGACAAAGAGGCCGAGCGCGGGATTGTGCTGCGTGCGATTGATAAGCTGGATCGGTTGGGTGTTGATGGCGTGCGCGCGCTATTGGGTGAGGGCCGTAAGGACGAGAGTGGGGATTTTACGAAGGGTGCAGGGCTGAGCGAGGCGCAGGCCGATGCTGTGATGGGGTTTGTAAATGCTAATGCGGCAGTACTAGAAAAGCTTCGTGATGAAGCAAGACAGCTATCTGATGAAGATCCTGCTATGGCCGGTGTCGCGAACGCAATCGCTGATGCCGGTGACGTCCAACATCTTTTGGAGCGCGAAGATGCGATCTCATATAGGTCTCAGTGGAATGGATTAGTGACTGCGCATCTATCTGAACTCGTTTCCGAGTCTCCTATAGGTCGAAGTGGCGTCGAAGAACTAGCTGAAATTGAAAGCCTTTTAATTGCCGGTGGATACGAAGCAGACCGCATCGTCATAGACCCCTCCGTCGTCCGAGGCCTCGGCTACTACACCGGCCCCGTCTTTGAGGCCGAACTCACCTTCGAGATCAAAGACGAAAAGGGGCGCACCCGCAACTTCGGCTCCGTTGCTGGCGGGGGGCGGTATGACGACCTGGTCAAACGCTTCACCGGACAGGAAGTGCCCGCGACGGGTGTCTCCATCGGTGTGGACCGCTTGTTGGCGGCACTTGACGCCAAAGGCCGCCTTGACAAGGCGCCGTCCGGACCTGTTGTCGTCACGGTCATGGATAAGGACCGTATGGCCGATTACCAGAAAATGGTCGCGGAATTGCGTGATGCGGACATTCGCGCCGAAGTCTACCTCGGCAATCCCAAGAACTTTGGCAACCAGCTGAAATACGCTGACAAACGCGGCTCTCCCATTGCCGTCATCGAAGGCAGGGATGAATATGAAAAAGGCGTTATCCAGATCAAGGACCTGATCCTTGGTGCAAAGTTGGCCGAAAATGCAACGCTGGAAGAATACAACGAACGTCCCAGTCAATATGAAGTGCCCCGCGATCAATTAATCGCCAGGGTGCGCGAAATTCTGGACAGCCAGAATTGATGCCAACACGCTCACAAACCCTCGCAAAGGCGACGTCGCTTCGCAGCATGTTCGAAACGCAAGGCGCGGCTCTGGTCGAACCGCCGATCTTGCAGCCTGCTGATACGCTGCTGGACCTTTACGGCGAGGACATTCGCGCGCGCGCCTATGTGACCTCTGATGCCTTGCGCGGTGAACAAATGCTGCGGCCTGATTTCACGGTGCCCGTTGTTCAGATGCATATGGCGCATGGGGCGGATCCCGCACGCTATACCTACGCAGGCGAGGTATTTCGCCGACAAGAAGACGACCCTGCACGCGCGAATGAATATATACAGGTGGGGTATGAAGTGTTTGACCGCACTGACCCGGCGGCGGCGGATGCTGAAGTCTTTGCATTGATTTCAGAGGCCTTGTCCGGGTTGCAGGTGACACCCGTGACGGGTGACATCGGGGTGCTTTTGGCGGCAGTTGATGGGTTGCAAACCACTGATGCGCGCAAAAAGGCGCTGATGCGTCATATCTGGCGACCCAAACGCTTTCGCCAACTGCTTGAGCGGTATGCCGGGCGCGCACCCATGCCGAAGACACGTGCTGCGCTCTTGGCTGGTGAAGTGACGGCGCAAACGCCGGTTATCGGAAAACGGGCACAAAGCGAGATCGATACACGCATCGAAGCGCTTCGTTCTGATGCAGCATCGCCGCCGATTTCAACCCGCGAGGTGGATCTGATCGAGGGGCTACTTGATCTCAAGGGCACCATGCCGCAAGTTCTTGGGCGTCTACGTGATCTGGCGATGGACCTGCCACAAATCCAAGAATCTGTGGCACGTGTCGCTTTGCGCGAGGCGGCTTTGAAAGCGCGGGGGATCAACACTGAGACCTTGATGTTCGAGGCCAGCTTTGGTCGTTCGTCGATGGAATATTATGACGGATTTGTTTTCGGTTTTCGGTCGGAAATGCGTCCGGATCTGCCCGCAATTGCCAGCGGTGGCCGCTATGATGCCTTGACCCGCCAACTCGGCCATGGCGGTGAAATTCCCGCTGTAGGCGGTGTGATGCGGCCGGGCTTGATGTTGGAACTGGAGGGCGCGGCATGACGCTTAAATTGGGCGTACCGTCCAAGGGCCGGTTGATGGACAAGACCTTTGACTGGTTCGGAGAACGCGGCATCACCTTGGAACGTACGGGGTCGGAACGCGAATATGCGGGCCGTGTTGAAGGCATTCAGGGGGTAAGCCTGATCCTGTTGTCTGCTGGCGAAATCCCTCGCGAACTGGCAGCGGGGCGTATTCATCTGGGCGTGACGGGTACGGATCTCATCCACGAAAAGCTGGCGCTGTGGCAACAGCTTGTCACGCCTATCGAAAAGTTGGGCTTTGGCCATGCGGATCTGATTATTGCCGTCCCGCAATGCTGGATTGATGTGGATACACTGGACGATCTGGACGCGGCAGCGGCGGCTTTTCGCGCAGAACACGGACATCGACTTCGGATTGCCACAAAATACCACAGATTGGTCCGGGAATTTCTGCGTGAACACGGAGTCGCCGATTACACCCTGGTTGATAGCCAAGGCGCAACTGAGGGCACCGTCGCGAATGAAACGGCAGAAGCGATTGCCGACATTACCTCAACTGGAGAGACACTGCGCGCCAATCATCTAAAGATTCTGACCGATGCGTTGGTTTTGCAATCGCAAGCTACCCTTTGGCACAGCCGCACCGCACCTTTTGATACCGCGGAAACGGAGGCGCTGGCCATTTTGATGGAAAAGTTGCACGGCGGTCGGGCGGTTACAGCACGCCAATCTCCGCCAGTGCCTGATTAAGCTCGACCGGCAATGCATCTTCTTCGGCGCGTCCATCCGGGAGGTCCATCGGGGCATCTTCCAGGGATAGATACCGCCATCCTTGAAAGGGACGCTTCAGGCTCGACTGGGTTCGAATGATCTCGGGTTCCAATACGATTGCACAGCGGCGAATGCCGTCAGCCCCGATGACTTCGTCAAGGCGATTTACGATTTGTCGACACTGGATTGCTCCTTTGATCACCCAGTAAATCGAACCGCCATTCACGATTTCAGCTTCGCGCTTGGGCCACATCCGCGTCACATGACGCGGATGTCCGTCCGCTGCCTGCGCACGCTTGGTCGCTTGCCACGCGGCAAGGTCTTCGACTGTTTCGGTGCCGACAGAGAGTTTGATCAGATTGACGGTTTTACCCATACATTTGCATGCCATTCATGACGGATATGTTCAAGGCTAATAATTTCAAAATATCGCCTATATAGTGGTTGAGTTGGGTTGATCTACAACATATAGATATTCATGCAGCTTCCAGAATCCCTGTTCCCTCTATATCCTGCTGCTCTGCCCACATCTATCCAATTTAGAAAGCCATACCATGACCCGATTTGCCGCACCCATCGCTGAACAGATCTGGGATATGAAATATAGGTTCAAGGATGCAGAAGGCACACCGCATGACGTGACAGTTGAAGACACATGGCGGCGTATCGCCAGGGATCTGGCACAGGTCGAGGAACAGCCGGAAGTCTGGGAAGAAAAATTCTATTCCGCGTTGGAAGATTTCAAATACCTGCCCGCCGGACGCATCACCGCGGGGGCAGGTACGGCGCGGCGCGTGACGCTGTTCAACTGTTTCGTGATGGGCACTGTGCCCGACAGCATGGGCGGCATTTTCGATATGCTGAAAGAGGCAGCTTTGACCATGCAGCAGGGCGGCGGAATCGGTTATGATTTCAGTACGATCCGGCCTAAGGGTGCGGATGTTTTGGGTGTCTCTGCGGATGCTTCCGGGCCGTTGTCGTTCATGGATGTCTGGGATGCGATGTGCCGAACGATCATGTCGGCAGGATCGCGGCGCGGCGCAATGATGGCAACGATGCGTTGCGATCACCCGGATGTAGAGGATTTCATCGCAGCCAAACAGGATCCCGCACGGCTGCGCATGTTCAACATGTCCGTTTTGATCACTGACCCTTTCATGGATGCGGTAAAAGCGGATGGACCTTGGGATCTGGTATTTGATGGCAAGGTGTATCGAACGGTACAGGCCCGCGAATTGTGGGATACGATGATGATGGCGACCTACAGCTATGCTGAACCGGGGGTCATCTTTATCGACCGGATCAATGCTGCCAACAACTTGAATTACTGCGAAACGATTTCGGCGACAAATCCCTGTGGCGAACAGCCTCTGCCGCCCTACGGAGCCTGTTTGCTGGGCTCGATCAACCTTGCGCGGATGGTTTCCAACCCCTTTGAGGCCGCGGCGTGCCTGGATGAAACCGCGCTGCAGGATCTGGTCGCCACCGCAGTACGGATGATGGACAATGTGGTAGACGTTTCCAAATTCCCGCTGCCCGAACAAGAACGCGAAGCTCAGGCGAAACGTCGTATCGGTCTTGGTGTGACAGGCCTTGCTGACGCCTTGTTGATGGTGGGGCAGCGATATGGCAGCGATGAAGCTGCGGCACAAACCGAAGTATGGCTCAAGGCTATTGCGCGGGCGGCCTATCTGGCCTCGGTGCAGTTGGCCAAGGAAAAGGGGGCGTTTCCGCTGTTTGACGCTGAGGCCTATCTGGCCTCCGGGACCATGACGCAAATGGACGATGATGTGCGCGATGCCATCCGTGAACATGGGATCCGCAATGCCCTGCTGACGTCCATAGCCCCCACAGGAACGATCAGCCTCTATGCGGGCAATGTGTCCAGCGGAATCGAACCGGTCTTTGCCTATGCCTACACGCGTAAGGTATTGCAAAAGGACGGTTCGCGCACCGAAGAAGAAGTTGTCGATTACGCCGTTCAGATGTGGCGCGACCTGAAAGGCGACGCACCTTTGCCGGACTATTTTGTGAATGCACAGACACTTGCGCCACTGGATCATGTGAAAATGCAGGCCGCTGCGCAAAAATGGGTGGATTCGAGTATCTCAAAAACCATTAATTGTCCCGAAGACATCAGCTTTGATGCCTTTAAAGACGTGTACATGGAAGCATGGGATACCGGCTGCAAAGGTTGTACCACCTATCGACCGAATGAAGTGACAGGATCGGTGTTAAGTGTTTCCGAAGAAACCAAAGCTGACAAACCCGTGCCGGTGACCGAAGGGGGCGAGGTGGTTTATATGTCCGAACCGCTGGACCGTCCCGAAGAGTTGGAAGGCAACACCTACAAGGTCAAATGGCCCGATAGCGAACATGCGTTGTATATTACCATCAACGACATCGTGCTGAATGGCCACCGGCGCCCCTTCGAAGTCTTTATCAACTCAAAAAACATGGAGCATTTCGCATGGACAGTTGCCCTGACGCGCATGGTGTCGGCTGTGTTCCGTCGTGGTGGTGATGTGTCCTTTGTCGTTGAGGAGTTGAAAGCCGTATTCGACCCCCGTGGGGGCGCATGGATGGGCGGCAAATACATCCCGTCGATCCTGGCTGCCATTGGCGGTGTAATCGAACAGCACATGATCGCCACAGGCTTCATCGCCGGCGAAGGTATGGGGCTGAAGGCGGATCCGCATGCCAAAGTCGTCGGCTTGGATGCACCGCGCGGGAAAGCATGTTCGAGCTGCGGTCAATATGAATTGCGCATGGTCGAAGGATGCATGACCTGTGGGTCTTGCGGGCACAGCAAATGCGGATGATGTGCGATCTGGTGTAGAACACATTATGCCTAATCTACTTCGTGGCCTTCACCGATATTTGCGGCTGATTTTGCCTTTATTGGTGCTGACTCTGGTGCATCGGTTTTTGGTCCTGGACCTCGATGCGACTTATAATTTTGGCGCCGTCTATCATGGTGCGGAAACCAAAATCGCTCTTTACAAGGCCTGGTGGCCGCAAAACCAAACCGCGATACTGGTTGGTTTGCGTAGTGATATCCTTTTTGTGCTCATTGCATCCTGCCTGGCCTTCATTTTCAAGTCGCGTCTGACCATCCTGTTCTTGATTGTTCTTTGCCTGTTTTACGCGGCAAATACGGAACATCTGCATTACAATTTTTCACACATCCGTCTTGGCACGCTACATATGGCGCTCAATCCGACTTTCATTGAAGGTTCGGGCCTCACGCCGGCTTTTCTACTCAATCTTTTTGCAATGTCGGCAATTGCCGTGGTCATATATCGCGCCACCCATTCGGCGCTGGTCAGGGCTTTTGCGGGATTTATCGCGGCTGCCCTGTGTGGGGCGGTCTATCTCTTGCCGCAGGAGTTCAGCCCGCTTGATCCGGGCTGGATGCAAACCCATCCTTTGGCGTTCTCTGTTCGCGCTGACCGGACTGCGGTTGGCCAACAGGATTTCCCGACAAATGCCCTGGACAGCGCCTCTCTTGCGCCGCTTTCGGGTGACGGTCCCGTCTACAATGTCTTGGTGGTCTATCTGGAAGGCGTTTCGCAATACAGCCTGACCACCGGCGATATGCCGTTTCTTCAGAAGCTTGCGGCCGACAACCTGTCCTTTACCCGTTATTTTGGCAATCAACTGCAAACCAACAATGGATTATATACCAGTCTGACAGGCCATTACCCGAATTTCCTTGGGGTTTCCTCCCCCTGGGACAGCTTGCACGCCGATACACCTGCCGCACGCGCAGCACTGCCCAACATCCTTGCAAGCCGCGGTTATACCACGGCGTTTTTGCAAAGCGCTGATCTCGCGTTCATGCAAAAGGCGACCCATCTTTCCCAACTCGGATTTCAAGAGGTCAAAGGCCGCGAAGCCTGGACGGATTTCCATTCCGAGAACGGCTGGGGGATCGATGACTTGGGATTGTTTGAGGCGTCACTTGAATACATTGACGGGCTTCCTCGGGACGCGCCTTGGTTGGTTTCACTGCTGACCTCTGGCACCCACGCCCCGTATAACGTTCCTGCCAATTTCATGCCGGAAGCACCCAGTCGCCTGCGGGCCATCAGATATGCGGACCTTGCAGCCGAAAAGCTGATAGAGGGGCTGCAGTCACGTCGTTTACTCGATAAAACAGTCGTAGTCTTCACAGCCGATGAATCCCGCGAACCGGGTGGACGGAGCAATCTGGAAAACGAGATATTGCTGAATTGGCTGCCGTTGATCGTTGCCCATCCGAATGGCAAGCGTGGCGCGATCGACTGGCCCCTCGGTGCCACAGCATTCCGTGATTTAGCCCTGCGTCTGGCGGGGGCGTGGGACTTTCACGAGATCGACAGATTGAATCGCCCGAATGAACCGCTCGTCTTTGGGAATTACTACAAACGCCGCGTCTTTTGGTTTGATCGTCAGCAAGGAGATTTCTATGCCTGTTACACGGGCAGTTTTCTCTGCGCCCAATTCACCGGTGTAACCGATCTCACAAAACTTGCGGGAATGAAGCCTGCAGCGGTATTGCGAGAACCCAAAATGCAGGAAATATTTCAGAGACATGAAGCCCCTCGTTAGGGTTTTACCTCCAGTTGGAAGAACGGTTAGCGAACGGGTTGGTTACAACCGCGTGCAGATTTGAACCAAAAAGAGTGATCTTGGCGTATCGTGGCATCTTATGCGCCTCAGGAGCAGAGCAGGTTCAGACCGTTGCAATGTGTCTGCCGGCTGTGACCGCATCGTTGATGCAACCAAGGCAAAGAAATGTGATCCTGTCGACATTCAGTAGTGGCAGGCAAAAGCCCAAGGTTCCGACGTGATCGACCGGATCATCCGACAGATTGGGGCGCATGCCGGGCAGGCTCAGCCCAAGGTAACATCGGCCTGTACGAGTGTGTCAGACCGATAGTCCGGTGCAGGCTGCGGTGTTACGTATGTGCGCCTTCATCGCAGCTTCGGCGGCATCGGCATCGCGATCATTCAATGCCTGGATTACAGCGCGGTGCTCGGCGATGGAATCGGCCATACGGTTCACTGCGGTAAACGGGATCGGTTGCCGCTGGGTTTCAGCAAGATAGGCCGCAACCTGTTCATATTGCTGAGACAACAGGGCATTGCGGCTTTTGCTGGCAATATGACGATGGAATTTGAGGTCTTCTTCAACGTTAACGATCAGATCCTGGCGGGCCCATGCGGCCTCCATCGCATCGGTCGCCGCCACCAGATAGGCAATGTCGTCAAAGGTCGCCATTTCTGCGGCATGCCGCGCGAGCCGGCACTCCAGCAACATGCGTACTTCAAAAACATCCTGCATGGCGTAACGTTCGGCATAACGCCAGCGGCTGCTATCCGGCGTTTCGGGCGTGGCACCGTCATCCGCTACAAAGGTACCCCGGCCAGGATAGGTGTGGATCAGTCCGAGGGTTTCAAGCGTCATCAAAGCCTCGCGCAGGGAGGGACGTGATACGCCCAGCTGCTCGGCCAGGATGCGTTGAGAAGGCAGGCGCTTGGATGGAGAGAACTCACCACGCTGGATCAGCGATTGAATCTTGCGCGCAACAGCTTGCGAGACGGGCGTCCGGTCAATCATGTCGTTGTTGGTCCTGTGTCGTTGCCATCGCGTTCCCCCTTACACCGATGAGACAGGGTTGCAGAGTATTTTCTTGAACAGTCAGCACATAGGCTGTATCAACTGGTAAGACCGGTATGACCAATTTGCCGGTCATCAATCAAGCCCAGTTTTCATGGGGAGGGAATTCAACATGCTATCAAACAAAGTGAAGAGTTTTGTGGCCGCAGTCACACTCGCAGGGGGGCTGGCGGCTGCCGCCCAGGCCGACACGCTGCAGGTCGGTGCAAACATCGGTAATGTGCCATGGGAGTTTCAGGACGAAACCGGGGCGAACGTCGGTTTTGAAGTCGATCTCGTCAACGAGGTTGCATCACGCCTCGGCCATGACGTCGAGATCAACAACATTCCGTTCAACGGTTTGTTTTCGGCGGTGCAGTCAGGACGAATCGACATTGCAATTTCATCGATCACGATTACCGAGGAAAGGTTGAAATCTGTTACTTTCGCTCAGCCCTATTATGACAGTGATCAGTCCCTGACCACAGTCGAAGGCGGCCCGACCTCCCTTGCCGAAATGAAGGGCAAAGTCGTTGGCGTCGACACCGGATCGACCGGTGACATGTGGGCAAGCCAGCGCGAGGCCGAAATTGGTGTCACGGAAATCCGTCGCTACGAAGGTCTGGCCCCAGCCATGCTGGACCTGGCCGCTGGACGGATCGAAGGGTATATTTCCGACATCCCTGCCTTGCTTTACTACGTCAAGGACAAGCCTAATCTGAAGGTTGTCGCGCGATTGGAAACCGGCGAGCGCTATTCAATGATGTTCAAAAAGGACAGCGAACTGGCCAGTCAGGTCAATGGCGTTCTGACCGAACTCAAGCAGGAAGGCTTTATCGCCGGTCTGCATGAAAAGTGGTTCGGTGCAGCCCCCGAAGAGACCACGTCAACTGTCGCCGTCATGGAAATGCCCTGACCCGAATCTTTGCACCGTCCGGCTCTTTTGGGGCCGGGCGGTTTGACCCAACAGGTACCCCATGGAAATTATTGAAACCTTCTTCAACCTGGAGGTGCTGCACCGCGCCTTTCCGATGCTGATGAAAGGTCTTTGGATCACCCTCAAGCTTGGCCTTGTGAGTATCGTCGCAGGCCTGATCCTTGGTCTTGTTCTGGCATTGGTGCGGCTTTATGCGCCGCGCCCGGCTCAACTGATCGCCCGCATATACATCGATGTTTTCCGTTCGCTGCCGCTTCTGGTTCTGCTTATTATCGTTTATTATGCGTTGCCCTTTGTCGGTTTGCGGCTGTCGCCTTTCTGGTCTGCGATGTCTGCACTGACACTGGTTTCCGGTGCCTATACTGCCGAAATATTCCGCGCAGGGATTCAGGCCATACCTCATGGCCAATTTGAAGCCTCGGCTGCGCTTGGACTCAGCTATCGTCACACCATGGTTGATGTGATCCTGCCGCAGGCAGTGAAAATCGTGATCCCCCCACTGACCAACAATTCGATAAACGTCATCAAAGATACCGCCTTGGCCTCGGTTGTGGCCATGCCCGACTTACTGAAACAGGCGACACAGGCGCAGGCGCTGGCCGCCAATCCAAGCCCGTTGATCGGTGCTGCGATCATCTATGTCATGTTTCTGTGGCCGGCCGTTGCTGCCGTGTCGCGATTGGAGCGCCGTTTCGGCGCGGGAGATCGCTGATGTCCGGTTTCGTATCCATCCGCAACTTGCACAAGTTCTATGGCACTTTCGAGGCGCTTAAGGGCATCGACCTAGATATTGCCGAAGGCGAGGTTGTCTGTGTCGTCGGCCCCTCCGGTTCAGGCAAATCCACGCTGATCCGCTGCATCAACCAGCTTGAGGATTTTGCCGCGGAGAGCGAGATCCGCGTCGATGGCACTCCGGTAAAGCCCGGCCGTGCACTGGCCAAGGTGCGTGCCGAAGTGGGCATGGTGTTTCAATCCTTCAACCTGTTTCCGCATCTTACCGTCCGGCGCAACGTCATGTTGGCCCCGATGCGGGTGCGTGGCATGCAAGCAGCAGAGGCGGCAGAACGTGCCGATGTTTTATTGCGGCGCGTCGGGATCATCGAACAGGCCGACAAACACCCGGCCCATTTGTCAGGAGGTCAGCAGCAACGCGTTGCGATTGCCCGGGCGTTGGCAATGGAGCCACGCGTGATGCTTTTTGACGAACCTACATCGGCCCTTGATCCTGAGATGGTGGGCGAGGTGCTTGACGTGATGAAGCAACTTGCCGGCACCGGCGTCACCATGATTGTCGTCACCCACGAGATGGGCTTTGCCCGTCAGGTCGCGGATCGCGTGATCTTCATGGATGGCGGAGAGGTCATTGAAACGGGAACTCCCGAGGCAATTTTCTCAAACCCGACAGAAGCGCGCACACAGAACTTTCTGAGCGCCGTTCTTAACCACTGATCCAAGAAAGACACCACATGATTGCCACAACAGATCAGATCGACCTGAATTTTGTCCAGCCGCATTTCCCCGGACTACAAAGCAAATGGGCCTATTTCGACAACGCCGGCGGATCGCAGATCCTGGCCGGAGCGATTGACAAGATTACTGAGTTTCTAACGCATCGTAACGTGCAGATCGGCGGCACTTACGACACGTCCTTGGCCGCGGCAGAGGCGTTGATGGCAGGCCGACGCGCGATCCAGACTTTGGTAAATGCCGATCGGCCGGAAGAAATTGTCTTTGGTCATTCCACTACCGCATTGGTGCAGATCCTTGCCAATGCCATGCGCAGCCAATTTTCGCCGGGCGATGAGATCATCATTTCGATCGGGGATCACGAAAGCAACATTGGCCCCTGGGACCGGTTGCGGGAGTTTGGAGTCGAGATCAAGTTCTGGCCCATCGACAAGGAAACCCAGATGCCCCGCCTGGAGGATCTTGAGCCACTGATGACCCCGCGCACGCGGCTGGTTTGTGTGCATCACGTTTCCAACATTCTGGGCCAGGCAAACCCGGTCGCGGAATATGCCCGTTTCGTTCATGAACGCAGGGCGAAAATCTGTGTCGATGGCGTGGCTTATGCGCCCCATCGCGCCATTGACGTGACAGGCTGGGACGTCGATTACTATGTCTTCAGCCTGTACAAATGCTATGGTGCGCACAATGCGGTGATGTATGGCAAGTATGATCTGCTTTCCGAACTGGACGGGCAATACCACTATTTCTACGGTAAGGACAAAGTGCCGGGCAAACTGGAGCCGGGTAATCCGAATTACGAACTGGCCTATAGTGCTACGGGCATCGTCGAATATCTGATGTCATTGGGGGAACACACAGGCGCGACAGGAGATGCGCGGGCCAAGATTCTCGCCGCCTATGCTGCAATCACCCGGCAGGAAGACATGTTGACTGATCGGTTGTTGACCTATCTGCGTGGTCGCAACGATTGCAGGATTATTGGACCGGACAGCAATAGCGGTTCGACACGAATGCCGACGATCTCATTCAAACTGGATGGTCGCGATTCCGGCGCGGTGGTCAAAGCAATCGAGGCCCATGACATTGCCATCCGTTTCGGTGATTTTCATGCTCGACGTCTGGTTGAATATCTTGGTGAGGACGGTGACAGTGGCGTCATCAGGGTTTCGATGGTCCACTACAACTCCGCAGAGCAGGTGGAGCGGCTGTGTCGCGCATTGACCGATGTGACAAACAATAGCGTACCGGCATGAGCGTTGGACCACACGATCTGGTGATCCGGGGTGGGACGGTCGTAACCGCAGCGGACAGGTTTACCGCTGACATCGGTGTCACCGGTGGCGTAATCACCGCGCTGGCCGCAGATTTGCCCAAGGGAGCAGAGGAAATCGACGCAGGCGGACTGATGGTACTGCCTGGCGGGATCGATGCCCACGTGCATCTCGACCAGCCTACGTCGGATGGCACCAAAATGGCGGATGACTTTGAAAGCGGCACGCGTTCGGCCGTGGCAGGGGGGAATACCACCGTTCTGCCCTTTGTGATGCAGGAAAAAGGCAGCAGCCTGCGCGCCTGCGTTGAGGAATATCACCGCAAGGCGGAAGGAAAATGCTATACCGACGTATCCTTTCACATGGTGGTGTCGGACCCTAGTCCCCAAGTGCTGGGTCAGGAACTCCCTGCACTGGTGCGCGATGGATATACCTCCTTCAAGGTTTTCATGACCTATGACGATCTGGTACTGAATGACGCAGAATTGCTGGCGGTTTTTGACGTGGCCAGACGGGAAAAGGCGCTGGTCATGGTCCACGCAGAGGGTAACGATGCAATCAAATACATGACGACGCGGCTAGAGCAGGAAGGCAAGACAGCACCCTATTTTCACGCCGAAGCCCACGCCCAGATTGCAGAACGTGAAGCAACACACCGCGCCATCAGTCATGCGCAACTAACTGACGTTCCCGTGGTGATCGTGCATGTTTCCGGTCGTGATCCGATGGAACAGATCCAATGGGCGCGAAAACGTGGCATGAAGGTCTTTGCTGAAACCTGCCCACAATACATCACGTTGACCAAGGAGGACCTGAAAGGGTTGAATATGGATTTCGAGGGGGCCAAATATGTCTGTTCGCCGCCGCCTCGCGATACGGACAGCCAGGCGGCGATCTGGGAAGGTTTACGTGACGGCACCTTCGATATTTTCGCTTCGGACCATTGCCCTTTCTTTTTTGATGCGCCGGCTGAGACCGGAAAAAACAACGCCCGCGCCCGTACGTCGTTCAAATGGGTGCCCAATGGCATACCGGGGGTCGAAACGCGGCTTTCCATTTTGTTTTCCGAAGGAGTGTCACAGGGGCGCATAAGTGCAGAGAGGTTTGTGGCCCTGACCGCATCCAATCCGGCACGGCTTTATGGACTATATCCAAAAAAAGGCACCATAGCGATCGGGTCGGACGCCGACTTCACGCTTTGGGATGCCGACCGGAAGGTGACGATCAGCCAGAGTTTGTTGCATCACGGGGCGGACTACACGCCATACGAGGGTTTGCAGGTGACAGGTTGGCCCGTTCGGACAATTCTGCGGGGGCAAACAGTTATGCAAGAGGGCGAAATCTCTTGCCGGAAGCCCGGTGGAGCCTACCTCAAGCGCGGTGTCAGCGGAATGGCATATCCCTGACCGGCACGGAAGCTCCAGCGGTGCAATCCTATGAAAACGCGGAGCGCAGCTAAGATTTTGCGCAAAAATGGCTTGCCTCGCGTGCCCTGAGCAACCTTCCCGAAAACCTGACGAGTACAGCCCGGGATCAACGGGTGCGACGGCATCAATTAAGGGTCGTTGGATAGGCGCAACAAAGCTTGCCGGATGAAAGCCCTCGATTGATCCAGTGTTAAAAATGAAGTACTTAGAAGGCATTATCGGTCTTCTATCTGGCCGGTACCTGATTATCGTGGCTTTGTTCGACATTTGGCGCAAAGCTAACCAATAAATACAAGTTTGGAGAGAAATGATGAACGGTGCGGATAAGCTATGTGACGTGCTTTTGGTCAACGGTGTCGACGTCTGCTTTGCTAATCCGGGCACTTCGGAAATGCACTTTGTCGCGGCGCTCGACAGAAAGCCTGAAATGCGCTGTGTACTAGGTTTGTTCGAAGGGGTGGTTACCGGGGCGGCAGATGGATACGCTCGCATGGCTGACAAACCCGCAGCGACGCTGCTTCATCTCGGGCCGGGTCTCGCCAATGGGCTTGCCAACTTGCACAATGCGCGCCGTGCCGACACGCCGGTGCTCAATGTCGTGGGCGATCATGCTACCTATCATCTTGCTTATGATGCGCCGTTAACCAGTGATATAGAAAGTCTTGCGCAACCGATGTCAAAATGGGTCGGCCGGGCGCAAACAGCGGGTGATGTACGTCGTGTCACGGAAGAGGCCTATGTTGCCTCGGTCAGCCGCCGTGGCGTTTCCACCATGATCTTGCCTGCGGATGCTGCCTGGGGCGAAGTCGAACAGGAAGATTTGACAAGAGCGGCAGTGCCTGTCGCAGAACCGGCCGTAGCCGGACAGTTGCACGCGGCGGCGGTGGCGTTGAAAAGCGGCAAGCGCGTGGCGATGATCCTCGCTGGAAAAGCGCTGCGTTCCGACGCGCTTGAGGTTGCAGGCAAGATCGCGGCAGCCACCGGGGCGTCTTTGTTCTCCCAGCAATCGGATCGACATGAGCGCGGTGCAGGCAGCGTTGCCATCAAGGGGGTCCCATATCCAGTTGGTATGGCCGTCGCCGCCCTTGCTGAATTCGAGGTTGCGATATGTTTGGGGAAACCTGCGCCTGTCGCATTTTTTGCCTATCCGGACATGCCAAGTTCTCTGCTGCCTGCGGATTGCGAAGCGATCGAGCTTGGCAGTGCGTCAACGGATCTTCTTGAAACGTTAAAACTCCTGTGTTCGGAAGTCGGTGCCGGATCGGCAACACCGGTCACGAACCCCTTTGTTCAAAACGAGATAGCCGAGCCCGAAGGTGATCTGACACCTGACACGATCGGACAGGCGCTGGCACGACGTTTGCCCGAAAATGCAATCGTTTGCGATGAGGCAATTACCTCTGGCGGCGGCTTTGGCAAATTCGCGGCGGGCGTACATGTACATGACCACCTTTCATTGACCGGCGGAGCCATCGGGATCGGTGTTCCCTTGTCTGTGGGGGCTGCAATTGCCTGCCCTGATCGCAAGACGATCCTGCTTCAGGCAGATGGCAGCGGCATGTATACGCTTCAGGGATTGTGGACACAGGCCCGTGAAAACCTTGACGTGGTCACCATCGTTTACTCCAACCGGTCTTATGCCATTCTTCAAGGCGAGATGCGCAACGTTGGCGTAAACCAATTTGGCAAGAACGCCCGTGCCATGCTTGACCTTGATCGGCCAGAGCTTGACTGGTGCCTGATGGCCCGCGGTATGGGGGTCGAGGCGGGTAGGGCGACCACAATAGAAGAATTCGTACGCCTTCTGGATTCGGCGCTCGCGAATAAGGGACCATTCCTGATCGAGGCAATGATCTGAGCCGACAGCGCATTTTGCCTGCAAAGCTAGTTCAAATCTTAAGGCGGTGCGGTCGATACCGGATTTGCCGCGAGATTGTTCAACTTTTCTTTTTACAACTGACTATTCTAAAAGATGAGCTAACGGAGGAAATGCCTTGCGACGAGTCGGTTCAATGACGATTAAGCAGATTGCGGATGAGCTTGGCGTTCACCCTTCGACGGTGTCACGCGCGTTGAACCCCGCGACGCGAGGATTAATTGGCAAGGCCACAACCGAAAGAATAGAACAGGCAGCCAAGAAACTGGGGTATTATCCAAACGCAGCTGCCGCAAGCCTGCGCACGGGACGCTCCAAGCTGATTGGTGTTTTCCTGCCGGATATTACCAACCCTGTCTTCTCTCCGGTGTTGAGCAGTATTGCCGAGGTGATCTCGGGGGCAGGGTTTGCTACCATTGTTGCGGATGTCGGCAATGATGGGCGAAACCAGTCCAAGATGATGTTCGAACTGGTGGCGCGTCGTGTCGAGGGATTGATCCTTGCCACAGTAAGCCGCAACGACAGTCTTGTTCAGCAGTGCATCAGTGAAGGATTGCCGGTTGTTCTGGTCAACCGCGCCGAAAGCAAAATGCGGGTGTCTTCCGTCACCTCTGATGATGCTTATGGTATGCGGCTGGCCATCGAGCACCTGCATGCCCTTGGCCACCGCCGGATTGGCCATCTTGCAGGTCCGCAAAACCTGTCGACGGGCTATCTGCGCAACAAAGGGTTTCACGACGCCGTGACCTCATTGGACTTTGATCCTGCTGATACGCCTGTTGTGGAATGCAGCGCCTACACGCGCCAAGCAGGTGCAGCCGCCATGAAGTCATTGCTTGAACAAAATGCAGACATCACGGCGGTTGCTGCGTCGAACGATCTTGTCGCGCTTGGTGCTTATGGTGCCTTGCAAGACGCAGGATTGAAGGTGCCGGATGATATTTCTGTTGTGGGGCACAATGACATGCCGTTGGTTGATATGGTATCGCCGCCACTGACGACGATCCGGATCAGTCACCGGGAACTTGGCCGAGAGGCGGCCCGTCTATTGATGAGCGAAATCAATCAAGAGGGCAGCGGGCGGCGTAGTATCGTCTTGGCACCAGAACTGGTTGTGCGCAATTCAACCCGGCAGATCTGAGGCCAACAAAGGTACCTGCGTCTCTTTACACGGCGCCAATGGGGGCCATTCTCCCCGGAAGGCGCGGAATCGCGTCGAGCAGATCGCGTGTGTACTGATTTGCCGGGCGTTCGAATACGTCTGAAACGCTACCGATGTCAGTAAATTTACCATGCTGGAGTACACCGACGCTGTGGCAAAGGTTACGCACGACACCCAGATCATGGGAGATGAAAAGGTAGCTTAGGCCACGTTCTTGCTGAAGACGGCGCAACAGGGCGATCACCTGCGCCTGGGTAGAGACATCCAATGCGCTGACAGCTTCGTCGCAAATCAACATGCGCGGATCACATGCAAGAGCGCGCGCGATGGCGACACGCTGTTGTTGGCCACCCGATAATTCATCCGGGTAACGATCACCCAGATAGCGGGGGAGTCCGACATCGTCAAAAAGCATATCCACTTGCCGCCCCAACTCAGCGCCCCTGAGCCCAAGGTGGAATGAAACCGCTTCTGCGACTGTATCGCGCGCCAACATTCGGGTATTGAGCGACAATCGGGGGCTTTGGAAGACCACCTGAACCGCACGGCGGTAGGACAGGGGAATGTTCTTTTCTTTCCAGTCGGTGATACGCTCGCCTTCGAATGAGATCGTCCCGCCGATGACAGGTATCTGCCTCAGTATCGCTTTTGAAATGGTGCTTTTGCCAGAGCCAGACTCACCGACCAGCCCGAAGGTTTCGCCGCGTCGGATGTCAAAGGAAACCCCCTTTACCACCTCGCTATATCGCGGCGTCCCCCAAATGGAGCGGCTCTTTTCATAACGAACCCGCAGATCCTCTACGCGAAGGATGACCTCGTTACCTGTATCGGTCATGGCGTTTCCTCAATAGGGCCGTCCAGTACCTCACGCGCCTGCATGAGTTGACGGGTGTAGGGATGCTTGGGGGCTGAAAACAATTCTTCGGCAGTACCTTCTTCGACCAGTTCCCCCAGTTTCATAAACCCGACCCGGTCGCAAAGCTGACCGACTACGGCAAGGTCATGGGTGATGAACAGGATCGACATGCCTAGGGTATCGCGAAGTTCTCGCAAAAGTTCCAAAACCTGTTTTTGCACCGTGGCATCCAGTGCGGTTGTCGGTTCATCGGCAATCAGCAATTGAGGTTTGCAAATGAGAGCCGCGGCAATCATTGCACGTTGCGCCATCCCGCCTGAAAACTGATGGGGATATTCGTTTAACCGGTTGCGGGCGTCTGCCACGCCGACCAGATCAAGTAATTCTGCAGCCCGGACCAGCGCTTTCTTGCGTGAGATGCCCTCGTGTCGGACGAGGCCTTCGATCATCTGGTCGCCGACTTTGTGCACTGGTGACAGCGCCATCATGGGATCCTGAAATACTGCGCCGATGTCGCGACCTCTAATCTGGCGCATTTCACGATCAGACAGACCGACAAGTTCGCGTGTACCAAGACGAATGCTGCCCTCTGAAATGCGGCCCGGTTTGGGCACCTGACCAAGGATTGCAGAACTTGTCATGGATTTGCCAGAACCGGATTCACCAACAAGTCCGTAAATTTGACCGGGCTTTATCGACAATGAGACCTTGTTGACAACTTTTTGATAGGCCCCATCGTGTCCGGGAAATTCGACACTGACTTTGTCCAATGAAAGTACGGTCTTTTCGGTACTGTCAGGTTCCTGTGCGAAAGGTTCCGGTGCGACGATCGGTGCCGCTGGCAACAGACGTTCCTTTTTGCGCTTGGTCATGATGATGTCGCTGTTAAAGGCATCGCGAAATCCGTCACCTAACAGGTTGAAGGCAAGTACCGTCAAGGTGATTGCAATGCCCGGTACCAGCGATAACAAGGGCTGTTGCAACTGAAACCGGCGCGCATCGTCGAGCATCGCGCCCCAGCTGGGGCTGCCTGTTCCTACGCCAAGGCCAAGAAAGCTCAACATGGCTTCCAGGAGGATGGCAACACCGGCAAGGATCGAGGTTTGGACGGCGATTGGACCGATGGCATTCGGTAGAATGTGCCGGAACAGGATGCGCGGTGTTGAATACCCCTGAACCTCAGCCGCTTGAACGTAGGCCTTGGGTGTTTCGGCAAGTACGATGGCGCGTGTGAGGCGCAGATAGGACATGGCGAAACCAACGCTGACGGCCAGCATGGCGTTGGTCAAGCCGCGCCCGAGAATCGCGATGAAGGTGAAGGCCAGCAGAAGCATCGGGATGGCCTGTTCAACTTCGAGCAGACGCATGATGATCCGGTCCCACCAACCACCACGATAGGCAACGAATAATCCAAGCGGGACACCGACAAGGATCGCAGGCCCAACCGCCATCACAACCGCAAGGAGCGCAACTCGCGCCCCCCACATCGCGCGCGAGAGCAGGTCCCGCCCCAGATCGTCTGTACCCGCCAGATGCTCAAGCGACATGCCACGCAGACGGTCCATGACATTTGACGCATTCGGATCAGCCGGAGCAAGGTGCTCCGCGAAAATCGCAACTATGATGAGAAGGAAGACCCACAATAGCGCAAGCACTGTTGCAGGCTGCGAGATCAGGCGCATGAGGAAATTCGGTCGTTTCGGCGCTGTTTGCTCAAGGGCAGTTTCAAACGGCGCTTGGGTCATGTCACGGTCTTTCCCTAGGGCGGTGTCATTGGTAATTGTCATTCCGGACGCACCTTTGGATCAAGCAGGCCATATCCGATGTCGACCAACAGATTTACAAAAATGATGAACAGGGCGACCATCACGATAACCGCCTGAAGCACCGGCACGTCACCACGGTTGATGGAATCGAGGATCAAATTACCGGCCCCCGGTAGCGAAAAGACCTTTTCTACAACAAAGGAGCCACTCAACATCAAAGCGGTGAGCATGCCGATGATGGCCAAAACCGGCATCATTGCATTCTTGAGGCAGTACCGCATGATCAGCCGGCCCCGCGGACAACCGCGTGCGGTCAGAGCACGCGCATATTGAGAATTGATCTGTTGAATCATCGAGGACCGCGTATGGCGCGCGATATTCGCAGTGGCTCCGAGGCCCAGCGCGAAGCACGGAAGGATAAAGCGGCTCAGCCAGGGCCAGAACCCCGCCGAGGGGGGCGCGTAGCCAGCAACCGGTAGCCAGCGCAATTTAACCGCAAAAAACAACACCAACAGGAGGGCAAGCCAAAAACCGGGCATCGCCAGAAGCACTGAAACGATGCTGGTTAATGCGCGATCAAGAAGTGAGTTGCGATAGAGCGCAGACAGAACACCAATGGGCACACCAAGCAAAATCGCGATGCTGATCCCCCCCAATGCAAGCGTAAGCGTGACGGGGATGCGGTGGGCAATTTCCGAGGCCACATCGCGACCGGTCACATAGGAGTTTCCAAAGTCGCCCCGCAGGGCATTGCTGATCCATTCAAAAAAGATGATCGGTGCAGGCCGGTTGAGCCCCATTTCCTCAGTCAATCTCGCAATCGCTGCGGGTGTCGCCGAATCCCCGAGGATCGCCGTGGGTGCCTGAACCGGGACAAAGCGAAACAAAATGAAGGTGCAGAGCCCCACAAGAAAAACGACCGGAACTGCCGCAATTGTCCGGGAGAAAGTCAGTTTCCACATGTGTATTGCCTCTTAATGCCGGAAAATTCTGCAAGGAACACAGCCCCGGAGTGGTCTGGGCCTGTGTTACGTAGTTCCGGCGGGAGGCGAAGCCCCCCGCCGAGAAGTGCAATATGTTTGCCCTTCTGCATTATTTCACGAGGCGCACATCTTTGTAACGCAGCGCCGAAGGTTCCCAAACGGTAGTTGCTATATTCGCAATGGTATTGGTGTTGTAATGCACCACGCCAACCGTGTCGAAATAGCCGCAATCAAGTGCTTCATCATGAATGATCTGCGTCATTTCCTGCAAGAGGGGGGGCTGTTCTTCGACGGGTGCAACAAGCGCCTGCTGATACAGCTCCTCCAGGCGCGCCGGGGGTTCGACATCATAGGTATTCGCTGCGCCGCCCATGCCGAAACGGAATGGGTAATAGTTGAACATGCCACCATTTTCAGCTGTCATCGTATTGATAAGGAAAGGGTAGCGACCGGAATAGAAATTCTGGAAATATTCCGGAATTGGCATCATCACGATTTCAGTTTTCAACCCGCTGTTGTCAAAGCTTTCCTTTGCCAAAGAAGATATGACCCGCATGAAATCGGGGCTTGGCAGTTCGAGGTTGATGTCCGGATTCCCAGCCTCAGCAAGCAGCGCTTTCGCGCCTTCAATATCATATTTGTATGGTTCCAGGCCGGCAACATAAGCCGCGTTACCTTCGTCGAAACGTTGGCTTGGGAATTTCAGAAGCCCTTCGTAACGGGCGGCGTTGATGTTATCGAGCGGCATCGACATGCACAGAGCTTTGCGGACATTGACGTCCCCCAACAGGTCTTTGCGGTCAAGCATGATCAGGTGGTAGCGTAGTGTGGACCAGTAATGGTTCGCAAACCCCATGGATTCGGCTGCGGCAACCTGTGTCGGATCGCCATCAATCGCATCAACCTGACCGGCAAGAAGCACATTGTACCGCGCCGCAGAGTCAGGAAGATAAAAAATCTCTACCCGTTCCGGTCCGACTGCCTCCGGGTTGTGGTACCCCTCAAAATAATCAAACACATAGTTCGACCCGCTCACCGTTTCGGCTTCGTTAAAGGTATAGGGGCCGGTGCCGATAGGTTTGGTCTCCCATGTGCCATCAGCAAGCGCTTTGGGACTGGTGAAATGCAGGCCCCGTTGGGCCAGTGTGAAGAGCAGTGCGGGGCTTGGCGTGTTCAGGTCCAGCCGAACGGTGTAATCATCAACCTTCACGACGTCTTTGATGCCAGCGACGGTCTCGCGCCAGCGGTTGGAAGCAGCCTGCACATTCTTGATGTTCGCGATCACGGCATCGGCGTTGAAGGGTGTCCCATCATGGAATACGACACCTTCGCGCAGTTTGAAGGTGATGTCTGTCGGCGTGACTGTCCATTCATGGGCCAAACTCGGTAGCAGAGTCTCTCCATCGGGGCCCATTTCAAGCAGACCTTCATAGATCAATTGTGAAAAGGTGGTGTTTGGCTGTACCTGCGGGTTCCACCCCTGAGGTTCAAAGGCCGCGCCCCATCTGAGCGTGCCCGACGGTTCAGCCCAGACGGCGCCGCCGACCCCCGCAATGGCCAGACACCCGGCTGCAACTGAATATCTAACGCTTTTCGCGACTTTGTTTATCATTGATTTCATCTCCCTTTAGCTTGGCATTTCAGTATGTTGGTCTAGTTGACGTTCTTGCGGTGCGTTGTTTCGCCCGGCGTATTTCTTGGCGTGATGGCATAACCTCTTGGGCCAATTCCCTCCGAAGGGTCCGACAAACTCGCTGAACGGGGCGTCGGGCACGCAAAACATTGCGCCCGACACTGTTAACCGGCCACCGAAGTCATCGGGCGCTTGGCATCCTGTCATTGCGGAGAAATTCGAGACCGTCATTTGTCACTCTCTGGAATGATGAAGACCCGCTCGCGACTTGAGGTCATGACGGCTGCATAGGCCTCTGAAATATTCTGAAGGCTGTATTGGGCTCCGTCTGCGACAGTGAACGGCTTTAATGCACCACTCTCGAAACCTGGAAGCAGTTCCTTGAGCACGTCACCGGTTTCGGCGCTGGACAGTGCGAGGGTATCAATGCCGTAATAACTATGTCTGCCGCGATAGAACTCAAAAATGTTGAAATCTACGACGTGATTGATCGCAGCAATCAGGATTTGCCTGCCGAGCTTGCCAAGGCTTTTGTGTGCAGCTGCGAAATAGGGGTCACCAACCGTGTTAAATACAATATCGGCACCGCGCCCATTCGTAAGGGCACCAACACGCTCACCAACGTCTTCAACTGCTGCGTTTATGATTTCGACCTCCGCTGAGGCATGGCCTTCGTAGCCTTCATCGCGGCGCACAACGCCAATCACACGCGCGCCGCGCCAGGTCGCAATCTGGGTGGCGGCCTGGCCCACTTTTCCGTTGACCCCCATGACAACCACAACGTCTTTGGCCGTTGGCATGCCGGCACGACGAAAACCTTCTGTCGCCGTGACGAAAGGGACACCAATACTAGCGGCTTCAGCAAAACTCATGGCCGAGGGTTTGGGAACCAGCCCGCCTCTAGGTACGATGACATGCGTGCCGTGCGTCCCGTCACGACGAATACCGAGATCCCCCGAGGATCCGAAGACATCCTTGCCGATCAGATCTGCCGGACCAGCGATAACCGTTCCGGCGAAGTCACGCCCCGGCGTACGCGGAAATACAGCGTAGGGCATCAAGCCGGTTGCAGCTTTTACATCGGATGGATTCACCGCAGCTGCACGAACCTGAACAATCGCATCGTTTTCATCGTCTGTCGTGATTGCCTCTGTCACGATTTCGGGGCTAAGCGATGCGATCTCAGCTACCTTCGTCGCGAGGCGCGCACGGGTCGCCAACATTTCGGTAGGAGTGCTGGATGAGGATTCGAGGTTCAAGGCGTAGCTCCTGAAGAAGTTAGAAATATTGAGCGGTTTCGCTGCGTCGTTTGTGTCAACCTGGCTGCCCGGCACCTCAAGCGTGTCGCTTTGGTTGCGTTCAGTGGCGGCAATCGGCTTGCGTCGACAGGGAGAAAGTTATCGCAATCGTTTGCACGATGTCAATATGGAATGTCTGCGCATAGGTCGCAATGAGGTGTCACTGAACCAACTCGGGCTTAACAGGGCGGTTTGCTGTATGAATACTACGCAGCAAGGTTTGTGGTGGGTTTGATCAACTGACCCTGCTGGTTTTTCACGGGATCGATCGCGTGAATTTAGAAAAAATCAATCATTATCAATAATTTAAGATTGATCTCGTGGCTTGCGAAGCGGGAGATTCAAGTCTCTCGGGGAGATTCCAAACATTTAATTCGCCCTGCTTGATTCGGATGTCTTTTTGATTCGGTTGCGGATTTTGACCTTAAGAAGCACCTGTTTTGTCGCGGGATTTATGGTGGGGAGGGTGGGTGTGGAATGGCATTGACGTCGAAAATTTATTTGCCTAGTGTGCAATCGATTGCTGAATCGTGCAACGCTTGCGATTGACCCCGACTGGAAACGTCTGTTGCGTTTAATGATTGGTTGAGGGGTTGATCTGATAAATCGCCGCACCGTGCCTGTGCATCCTGGTCGGCCTGAAGAATGCTTGGAGCTAGAACCTTGAAAAAAACGCTAATCAAATGTGGGTGGCTCGTCACTCAGGATCCTGCTGTCGGTAACTTGGTCGGGGGGGAATTGCTGATCCAGGGTGATCGGGTTCTGGCTGCTGGCAAATCTCTGGATGCGGCTCATGATGAGGTGATTGATGCATCCGAAATGATTGTTATGCCGGGTCTGATCAATGGTCACATCCACGTTTGGCAATGCGGCCTGCGCGGGATTGGGTCTGAATGGATGGGGCCGGATTACCATGCCAACATCCATGCGAATATCGCAACGCGCTATGGTCCGCAGGACAATTATCTGGGCAACCTGATCGGATCCTTGGCGCAGATCGACAGTGGTGTCACCACGGTTGTCGATTTCTGTCACAACCTGAAATCACTGGAAATGGCGGAATCGGCCATTGATGGTCTGGAGGAATCTGGCATCAGAGCGGTGTTTGCCCATGGTACGGCCAAGCCGCCCGCGGCACCGGGGGAAGTTCCCTTTACCCATGTCCCGCATCCGCGTGATCGGATCGAGGCATTGCGCAATGGCCGCATGGCTTCGGATGATCAGCGGGTCACCTTGGCGATGGCGGTGCTTGGACCTCATTACGGCACCCAAGAGGTTGCAGAGGCGGATATCCGTCTTGGCCGTGAATTTGGCCTTTTCACAACTTCACATGCGACGAAACCCAACGACAAATGCATCACGCCGCGGGGCTATCTGGCTCTGGCCAAGGCCGGGTTGCTTGGCCCAGATCACAACATCGTTCACGGCAACTACATCGATGACGAAGAACTGAAGGCGATCGTCGATTGCGGCGCGACAATTACTGCTACGGTGCTGGTCGAATTGCATGGCCATGCGCCAGAGCCCATGGTGATGCGTGTGCGCGAACTGGGGGGCATGCCTTCCATCGGTGTGGATGTTGAACCCATTGTCACCGGCGAAATGTTTCGGGAGATGCATGCCGCGCTGATGAGTGCACGATGGATCGCCCATTGTAATAATGCCAAAGAAGGCAAGCCCGCGCTGACCGAAATGCCGGTCCTCACACGTGAGGCTCTTGAATGGGCTACAATCGGCAACGCCAAAGCGATGGGAATCGACGATCGTGTCGGCACGCTTGCGCCGGGCATGAAGGCAGACATCACCATGCTGCGCGCCAACGACCTGAACATCTTCCCGGTGCATGATCCGGTCTACACCATCGTGGAACAGGCCAGCGCCAAGAACGTGGATACGGTTATCGTTGACGGGGTTGTCCGCAAGCGGCATGGCAAGTTGGTCTTTGATGACCAACTTCTCGCCCAGCGAATGAAAGAGATGCATGCATCTGCGCAACGCGCAATGGAAGAAGCCAACTTTACGCCCGGTGCGGCCTTGGCCCAAGAGGGAGAGCAACGCTCATGAAAAAGACAATAATCCGCTGTGGCTGGGTCGTTTCACTGGATGATACCATTGGGGATGTAACAGGTGCCGACATTCTGATTGGTGATGACAAGATTCTGGCCATTGGCACTGATCTTGGCGAGGCTGACGAGGTGATCGACGCCAGCGAGATGATCGCCATTCCCGGCATGGTCGATGCCCATCTGCACACCTGGGAAACCGGGCTGAAGGCGATCGGTTGCGATTGGCGCAAAGGGGAATATCTGCGCGACGTCTTTGCCGGTATGAGCGTTTATTTCACCCCCGAGGACAACTACATCGCAACGCTTGCCGGGTCGTTAAGCAGGCTCGACGCCGGCGTCACGACATTGCTGGACTATTGCCACAACATCCGTTCGACGGATCAGGCAGAGCGTTCGGTCGATGGTCTTGAGGATTCCGGCATTCGCAGTGTCTATGTGTTGGGAACTGGTGTGCTGCGCCCAGAAGAGGAAAAAGACACGCCGTTAGATCAGCGCACCCATCCGCGTGAGCGGGTCAAGCAAATCCGAGACCGGCTTTCGAGCGACGAGAAGTTGGTGACGATGGCTCTTGCAATTCCTGGCCCCCATTGGGCAAAGGAACCGGCGATCCGTGCAAACATTGCTTTGGCCCGTGATTTTGGCCTGCGCACCACCTCTCATGCGACCAAACGCAAGCATGAAGAGCTGATGAAGGATGGCTATTCAATCCTGATCAAGGAAGGTATCCTTGGGCCGGATCATAATATTGTACACGGTAACTATCTGTCCGATGAGGAACTACGCGAGATCGTGGAAGCGGGCATCACCGTCACTTCCTCTGTGCAAAGCGAGGTCCGTGGCTATGGGCGCCCGCCGGCTGTTAATCGCGTGATCAACTTCGGCGGTCTTCCGTCACTGGGTGTTGATGTTGAACCCAAAATACCGGGGGATATGTTCCGCGAGATGCAGCTTGCGCTCGCCTATGTATTGAACGAACGCGTCCGCGAAGACCTTGTGAAGCCGGAAACGCCAATCGAGAACAAGCCTGTTACCACGCGTGATGCGCTAAAATGGGCGACGATCGGTGGCGCAGAAGCCCTGGGCCTCGGCCATCGTATCGGGACGCTGACCCCGGGAAAACAGGCCGATATTGTCTTGCTGCGGGCCAATGATCTCAACCTGTTTCCAGTGCGTAATCCGCTGTTTTCAGCCGTTGAATTTGCCCACGCCGGAAACGTCGATACCGTTTTGGTGGCCGGTGAGGTGCGAAAGCGCGGCGGTGTCCTGGCTTATGGAGATGACAAGCTGCGTTCGGTGCGGACCCGTTTGGTGGAATCTTCTGATCGGATCATGCGCGATGCCGGCTATACGGTTGCCAGCTGATCGCTTCTCGTCGGTTCGCACTTCGGTCACCAATCGGCCAACCCGGCACAAGTGTTCGCCATTTGCTCATCGCATCGCTGAACAAGGCAGCGACCCGGTCGGTGCCGTCAGGCTGGATGGATGGCGCAAGCCTTTGCGGGCGGTCGAGAATGCCGCTCAATAAAAATTGAATGAGATCGCTATGGATAAACAAGAGCTACAGGATCCCGCGCTGACTAATCTGATCATTTCTCGCGAAGATCAGGTAACGCCCAAAGTGTTAAACGCGATGGCGCAGACCGACGATGCACGGTTAAGAGAGATCATGGCGTCGCTTGTGCGCCATATCCATGCATTTATCCGTGAGACCCGGCCAACAGAGAAGGAATTCGAGACAGGTCTGCAATGGATCACTCGTTTGGGACAATCGACCAATGAGAGCCATAATGAAACTGTCCTGGCCGCCGATGTTCTGGGAATTTCGACATTGATTGATCTGATCAACAATGACGGGATGCAGGGTGAAACCATGTCCGCGCTGCTGGGGCCGTTCTATCGCGGAGAAAGCCCGGTTTGCAAACTTGGCGAGACTATCGCCCGTTCCGTCACTCGAGGTGCCGAGTTTTTTATCAAGGGACGCGTTACCGGATTGGATGGCAAACCGGTCGAAGGGGCGACATTGGATATATGGCAGGCTTCGCCTGACGGGCTCTATGAAAATCAGGATCCGGATCAGGACGACTTCAATCTGCGGGGTGTCCAGTTGACCGGCGCTGATGGCTGCTATGAGTTTCATTCGGTTCGCCCCAAGGGGTATCCGGTGCCCACCTTTGGTCCGGCGGGTGAATTGTTGAAAGCACAAAACCGGATCCCAATGCGCCCGGCTCATGTCCATTTCATTGTGTCGGCACCGGGCCATAAGACACTGATCACACAAATTTTTACGGACGACGAACAGTCGATGGCGATGGATGTCGTCTTTGGCGCGAAACGGCAAATCTGTGGTGAACTGGTTGAACATACAAAGCCGCATGCAGATTACCCGAAGGCCCAGGTGCCATTCTATACTTGCGAATATGATTTTGTTTTGAAACCTGGCACTCCGACCTTCCCGGTTCCACCGATAACAGGCAAGACAAAGGCGGCGCATAATGGTTAAGAAATTGCAGGACAAGATTGCAGTTGTGGTTGGTGGTTCGGGTGGTATCGGCTCCGCAACTTGCCAGAAACTTGCCGCAGCAGGCGCGACCCTCGTCGTCGGCTATCGCTCCAACCGCGAGAAGGCCGAGGCGCTGCTAAGGCGCCTGCCGGGTTCCGGACATATTGCCCTGCAGGTGAGCGTGATCGACAGCGCAAGCATCACGGCATTCCAGTCCGAGATTGCAAGGCATTTTGGTCGTGCCGACATTCTTGTGAATGCGGCGGGGACAACGACGCCTGTGCCTCACCACAATCTTGACGGTTTGACCGACGAGATCATTGACGAAGTGTTTGCCTCAAACTGGCGCGGTGTCTTTGCGACGATCCGGGCAATTGCGCCGTTGCTCAAGGAATCTGGAAAGGGTGTCATCATCAACGTATCCTCAATCGCCGCTTATAAAGGGTTTGGTTCATCAGTGGCCTATTGCGGTGCCAAGGCGGCGCTTGATTCCATGTCGCATACACTGGGTCTTGCATTGGCACCGGAAATACGGGTTTTGTCCGTGTCACCCGGCATGGTTGCCACGGCCTTTGTACCCGGACGCAGCGCAGCCGAGATACACAAGGCAGGTACCGCGACGCCGCTTGGCCTGGTCGCCCAACCCGAAGATGTTGCGGATACGATCTACGCGGCAATTGCACATATGCCCTTGTCCACAGGTATTCGTATCCCGGTGGATGCGGGGCGGGCATTGTGATGCAGCCGAAAGCCATTATTACCTGTGCAGTGACTGGCAATCTCGCCACCCGAGAGAACCATCCGGACTTGCCCGCAACGCCTGAGGAAATTGCCGCTGCCTGTCTCGAAGCCGCTGATGCGGGGGCAGCTATCGCGCATATTCATGTGCGCGATCCCGAATCCGCAGCGCCGTCGATGGATCTGTCTTTATATGCCAAAGTGGTCGACTTGATCCGCGCCAGGAACACCTCACTCATCCTGAACCTGACAACGGGTCCGGGGGGGAGGTATGTGCCGTCCGAAAGTGATCCTGCCATTGCCGGTCCAGGCACGACGCTGCTGCCTCCTGAAAAAAGGGTGGAGCATATTTCCGCGCTTAAACCGGACATTTGCACGCTTGATCTCAACACTATGAATTCTGGCGGACAGGTAGTGATCAACACGCCACGCAATGCCCGCATCATGGCGGAGATTATCCGGGATGCCGGCGTCAAACCGGAGATTGAACTATTCGATACGGGCGACATCGGTCTGGCGCACGATATGCTCAGGGATGGATCTCTTGCAGGACCGATGCTGTGCTCCATCGTAACGGGCGTGAAATACGGGCTGCCATCGACCCCGGACGCGCTGGCGACCGCTGTGCGGATGCTGCCCGCCGGAAGTACATGGACCGGTTTCGGGATTGGGCGCATGGCTTTTCCCATGCTGGTGCAATCATGGTTGCTCGGTGGTCATTTGCGCATTGGAATGGAGGACACCAGTTTTATTGCGCGCGGGCAGCTGACAAAGGGCAATGGTGAACTTACCGAACGTGCACGCGACCTGATTGAAAACCTGGGTGGGAAAATTGCAACGCCAGACGAAGCGCGGGCGCTATTGGGGCTACCCGAATGCTAATTCGGCAAAGGAGAAATCCCTGATGTTTACCCGGACCATCATGCATATCGCACCAGCATTGCATTTTGCTCAAGAGGTCTAGGATGCACGTAAACAGGTTATCCGATGTGCAGTCCTATTCCGCCCCCGAACATTTCGACATGAAATGTTTGCGCCTGCAGGGCAAAGAGGCAAGCGCGGCAAAATCAATGTGGATGGGGATGTCTCAATTGCTGCCGGGGGGGCACACCTCGCTCAAGGAATCGGCGCAGGAGAAACTCTACCTCGTTATCGACGGGCATGTGACCGTCAGTAACGGTATTGAAGAGATGGTTCTCGGCCCCATGGATTCATGCTTTTTCGCACCGCATGAGGCACGCTGCCTGAAAAACGATACGAACCGTCCCGCAACGATCGTTTTGGTCATGCAAGAAATACCAGATTGAAAAGTTGAAAATGAACATTCAAAAATTTCTGTGTCTGATAAAGCCATCAACGATTGCGCCTACCCTGCATGTTGAAAGGCTGAACCGGATTCGTTCGGTAGGTTCACTACGGATGCAGAGCCTATTGCAACATTGCGCGGCAAAACTGGAGAAAAGCTGAGTCATGAATATCCTTCCCAATTCTTTCGAGGCGCGTGATGTCGCGTATCATTTCCACGGTTACACCAATGCCCGGACCCACGAGGCCAAAGGCCCCATGGTGATAGAAACGGGCAAGGGCATTCGCGTTTTCGACAACACTGGCAAATCCTATATCGAGGCGATGGCGGGCCTGTGGAGCGTTGCTGTAGGGTTTGATGAGCAACGCCTCGTGGATGCAGCCGCACAACAGATGGCCAAGCTGCCATTCTATCACAATTTCTCGCACAAGAGTCATGGGCCTGCTATCGATCTGGCTGAACGCTTGATCGGCATCGCGCCCGTCCCGATGAGCAAGGTCTTTTACACCAATTCCGGCTCCGAAGCGAACGATACTATCCTCAAGATGCTGTGGTACCGCTCGAATGCGATGGGTCAGCCGCAAAAGAAGAAAATTATTTCACGTCTTGGCGGCTACCATGGTGTGACTATTGCCGCAGCATCAATGACGGGTCTGCCCAACAATCACCGTTCGTTCGACCTGCCGATCGAAGGCGTTTTGCATACGACCTGCCCATATTATTGGCGGGACGGGCGTGATGGCGAAAGCGAAGAAGATTTTGCGACGCGCTGTGCAGAGGATCTCGATGCGATGATCAAGGCTGAAGGGCCCGATACCATCGCGGCCTTTATCGCAGAGCCAATTATGGGTGCGGGCGGGGTGGTCGTGCCCCCGGCGACCTATTGGACCAAAATTCAGGCGGTGCTGGCAAAGTATGACATCATTCTGGTCGCAGATGAGGTCATCTGCGGATTTGGCCGTACCGGCAAGATGTTCGGCTCGGAAACCTTGGGCATCACCCCGGATGTCATCACCATGTCCAAGCAAATCACCTCTTCTTATTTCCCGTTTGCCGCGATCATGGTCAATGATCGTTTCTATCAGCCCATTGCGGACGAGAGCGAAAGGATCGGCGTATTGGGGCACGGGTTTACGGCCGGTGGTCATCCGGTGGGCGCGGCTGTCGCGCTCGAAAACCTCAATATCATCGAAGAGCGTGGTCTGGTTGAACAGGCGGCAGAGGTAGGTGGGCATTTGCTGAGACGTCTGAATGAAATGACGGCCCATCCCCTGGTCGCAGAGGCGCGCGGCAGGGGCCTTCTTGCCGCAATTGAAATTGTACCGCCCAAGGAGAGCGACACTATCTTCGCTCCGGGAGAACTCGGGGGGCGTTTGAACGCCCTTATGTCCGAAAATGGTGTCATTTCACGCAATATGGTTGACGCGCTTGCCTTTTGTCCACCGCTGATCATTACACAAGCAGAAGTTGATGAGATGCTCGGGATTGTCACAAAAAGCCTCGATCAACTCGCATCTGAACTGGGCAGCAAAGGCACCGCATGATGCTGTGCTTTGCTGCCGGCGGCGTCCAAAAAAAACGCCGATGCGCGTTCCCTGCGCACCATTCGATGGCCGAAATCATAAAAGGTCACGGATTTTTTGCCGGATTGCGTTGTGCGGATAGTTACGTACGCCGTTCTGGCCAAAGCTGTTGGAAATCGGAAGTAGGAGTGAGGCAATGACAAATTTCAATTCAGCAGCGGGTGGGCGCGGGTATCTGGCTATTCCCGGCCCTTCGGTAATACCCGATGCTGTGCTGCGTGCCATGCACAGGGCCGCGCCCAACATTTACGAAGGCGAGCTGCCCGATATGATGCCGGAGCTGCGAGAGGGCCTCAAATCCATCGTTGGGACCAAACACAATGCCACGATTTACATCGCTAACGGGCATGGTGCCTGGGAAGCTGCGCTCGCGAACGTCCTGACCGAGGGCGACGAGGTGCTGGGTATTTTCAACGGTATTTTTGGTGTCGGTTGGGGCGAGGTCGCGACCCGGCTGGGCGCGCAGGTGCAGCCGTTGAATTGCGGTCCGAGCACGCCCGTCACCAGTGAGGCGTTGGAGGCTGCGCTGCGGGCTGACACCGAGGGCAAGATCAAGGCTGTGATCTGCACGCATGTCGATACTTCCACCTCGGTACGCAATGATATTGAGCTGATCCGAAAGACCATGGATGTCGTCGGCCATGACGCTTTACTGATGGTGGACTGCATCGCGACGCTTGGCACTGAAACATTCCGGATGGATGACTGGGGCGTCGATGTCGTGGTTGGTGCCTCGCAAAAAGGTCTGATGGTTTCACCGGGGCTTGGATTTGTCTTTTTCAATGAAAAGGCAGCAGAAGTGCGCGCCCGTATGAAACGCGTGAGCCTCTATTGGGATTGGATTCCCCGTGCTGCCCCGCAAATGTTCTATCAGTGTTTTGCAGGGACGGCACCCATTCACCATCTCTATGGCCTTCAAGCCGCTTTACAAATGATCCATGGTGAGGGCTTGGACGCGGTCCATGCGCGACACGCCAAGCTCGCAAGCGCCATTTGGGCGGCTTGCGATGTCTGGGGGCAAAAGGGACCGCTGGCGATGAATGTAGCAGAACGTGCGCATCGTTCGCACGCCGTCACGACACTTCATATCGGCAAGGAGTATGGCGTGGCCCTGCGCCGCTGGACTGAGCAAGAGGCGGGTGTCACCCTTGGCATTGGACTTGGCATGTCGACCCCGGATGACCCCGCGGGCCAAGGCTTTTTCCGCATCGGGCATATGGGCCATATCAATGGGCATATGCTGATGGGCGTATTAGGCAGTATGGAAGCGGGTTTTGCCGCACTTAATGTGCCACGCGGCACGGGAGCCTTGGAAGCTGCAGCCGCCATATTGGCAGGCTGAAAGGCCGTTAGCTACTTTTTACGCCGGGAATGTAAGGTCGAACTCAAACTTCAGGCCAGGTCGGTTTGTGACTCTCCGGCCCGAAAGATCCTCAAGCTGTCGCCCCCACACACCTTTTTTCGTGACCTCAGAAAGGGAATAGGCACGCATTGCAGGCGCTGACCCTTTAATGTGATCGAAAAGGTTGCAATTTCAGTGACACACCTTGACTCACCGGTGCCGCTGCCAAACGATCAATGTAGAAATGAACATGGGGGTTCACATGACAGATCATAGATACACGCGCCGACACTTGTTGGGCAGCGCCGCAATTCTGGCAGCGGCTGCGACCTTGCCCAAGACGGCTTTTGCCGCTGAGACCATCAAGGTCGCCGGGATCTATACCGTGCCCGTCGAACAGCAATGGGTCAGCCGAATCCATCTGGCCGCTGAAACTGCGCAAACGCGGGGCGATATTGCATATACCTTTACCGAGAACGTTTCAAATACCGACTATGCCCGCGTCATGCGAGAATATGCCGAGGCGGGCAATACATTGATCATCGGCGAGATATTTGGCGCAGAGCAGGAAGCTCGCGAAGTGGCGGCAGACTATCCAAATGTGGCCTTCCTGATGGGATCATCCTTCAAGGAAGACCCCGGCTTGCCGAACTTTGCGGTCTTTGACAACTACATCCAGGATGCGGCTTATCTTTCCGGCATCATCGCGGGATCAATGACACAAAGTGGCAATATTGGCATGGTCGGGGGCTTTCCGATTCCCGAAGTGAACCGACTCATGCATGCCTTCATGGCCGGGGCAGCGGAAATAAAACCGGACATTCGGTTTCAGGTCAGCTTTATCGGCTCGTGGTTCGATCCGCCAAAGGCCAAGGAAACCGCCTTTGCCATGATCGAAAATGGTGCGGATTTGCTATATGCCGAACGCTTTGGCGTGTCGGATGCGGCCAAGGAAAAGGGTATCTTGGCTATAGGCAACGTGATTGACACACAGAATGATTACCCGGAAACAGTTGTGGCTTCGGCGATCTGGCATTTCGAACCCACACTCGACGCGGCCATTGCTGCAGTACAGGCGGGTGAGTTTGCTGCCAAGGATTACGGTGTCTATTCATTGATGAACGCGGGAGGGTGCTCGCTGGCACCGTTCGGCACCTTTGAAGGTAAGATCCCCGAGGAAGCGCTGGCTTTGGTTGCAGAACGTACTGCGGCGATCAAAGACGGCAGTTTCGTCGTTGAAGTGAACGATGAAGAGCCGAAGTCCAGCTAGATGAACGTTAACAAAGAGGCGCAGGTTGTCTTGCGCCTCGATAAAATTACCAAGCGTTTTGGTGCTTTGACAGCCAATGACGCGATCAGTTTTGACCTGAGGCAAGGCGAGGTTATTGCGCTTTTGGGAGAGAACGGCGCAGGCAAGACGACGCTGATGAACATCCTGTTCGGTCACTATACGTCCGACGCCGGGCGTGTTGAGGTCTTTGGTCAAACCATGCCTCCGGGTAATCCACGTAGTGCACTGGCGGCGGGGGTTGGCATGGTGCATCAACATTTCACGTTGGCCGACAACATGACTGTGCTGGAAAACATCGTTTTGGGTACTGCGCGCTTGTGGCACCTGGGGTTTGGCAAGGCAGTCGCACGTCAGCGCATCCTGTCGTTGGTGCAAGACTACGGGTTACAGGTCGATCCCGATGCAATTGTGGGTAGATTAAGCGTGGGCGAACGCCAACGGGTTGAAATCCTCAAGGCGTTGTATCGCGATGCGCGGATATTGATCCTGGACGAACCGACTGCGGTACTGACCCCGCAGGAAACCGATGACTTGTTCGTGACCATGCGCCGCGCTGTGGCGCTGGGGCTGTCTGTGATTTTCATCAGCCACAAATTGCACGAAGTGATGGCGATCTCGTCCCGTGTCGTGGTCTTGCGTCATGGCAAATTGATCGCGCAGGCCGATACGGCGGATGTGGATAAACACCAGCTGGCCCAGATGATGGTGGGAACTGAGGTCGCAGCACCAGAGGTGCGCAAAGCCAATCCGGGCAAGGTACTGGTCAAATTGGAAAGGGTATCTACACCCGACAAAGGTGCGGCACCGGGACTGAAACAGGTTGATATGAACTTACATGCAGGCCAGATTGTCGGCCTTGCTGGGGTGTCGGGCAATGGTCAAACGGCCTTGGCTGACCTTTTGGGAGGGTTGACGACACCCGCCACAGGCCACATGCGTCTGTCAGACGAAATACCCCGGAATTGGCATCCCCGCGCTGCCTTGGATGCCGGGGTCGCCCGGATCCCCGAAGACCGACACAAGACAGGGACAATCGCCGATTTCAACCTCATTGAAAACGCGATGTTGGAATTATATGCCACCGCGCCCTTCAGTCGTAATGGCTGGATGGACTGGTCTGCTGCGAGAACGTTCGCGCAGAGGGTTCTTGACGGATATGATGTGCGCTGTCCCGGTCTCGATACCCCTATCCGGCTATTGTCGGGTGGAAACATGCAAAAGCTGATCTTGGGGCGTGCGTTTGAGACAGCACCGCAAGTCATTCTGGCCAATCAACCTGTTCGCGGCCTTGATATTGGTGCCTTGACCTATGTGCATGAACAACTGTTGGCAGCACGCGATCGTGGTGCAGCGGTGTTGCTGATTTCGGAAGATCTGGACGAGATTACCGCGCTGTCAGACGTGATCCACGTGATTTCCGAAGGGCGTTTGTCGCCACCTTTTGCCCGCGGCGCATTAAGTGCCGTAGAGCTGGGTATCTGGATGGCGGGACACGGATTTGAGGGTCATTCGGATGCGGCTTGAACCTATTGCCAACCCGGGCCTTTTGCGCAGGCTGGGCCTGCCTGCGCTGGCGCTCGGCGTGACAGTGGTTGTCGCATCCATTCTCGCGATGATTGCCGGTGCACAGCCTTTTTCGGTGCTTGGGTTGATCATCAAAGGTGCCGTTGGGTCAAAATTCGCGGCCTTGGAAACGCTCAACCGCGCGACGCCGCTGATCTTTACCGGTCTGGCCGTTGCGGTCGCCTTTCGAGCGCAATTGTGGAACATCGGGGCCGAAGCTCAGCTATATGTTGGTGCGGTCGTTACTGTGGTGTTGGGAACCGGGGCGCTTGGCTGGCCGGCTTTTGCGCTGCTGCCTACCATAGCCGTGGCCGGGATGTTTGCCGGGGCGCTTACATTGTTGGTGCCAACCTTTCTTAAAACACGGTTCGGCGTTGATGAGGTCGTGACGACATTGCTTTTGAATTTTGTGGTGATCTTGTGGGTCTCCATGCTGCTTGAGGGCTCTTTGAAAGATCCCATGGGGCTGGGATGGCCCAAATCCGCACGCCTGATCGCCGAGGCGCGATTGCCACGCATGGTGGATGGGTTGCGTCTGCATTGGGGATTCGGGCTTGCTTTGCTGTCCGCGTTTGTCGTCTGGATAATCCAGATCCGCACAACCCTGGGGTATGAGATGCGGGCAGTGGGATTGAACAAAGAAGCAGCGCGTTTTGCGGGCATCCCGGTAACGGGCGTTCTGATCAAGACGGCGTTGTTGTCCGGTGGCCTCGCGGCTCTTGCGGGTTTCTCTGAAGTGGCGGGCCTCAAGGGGGCGCTTACTTTGGATATTTCACCTGGTTTCGGCTATACGGGCATTATCGTTGCGATGCTGGCGCTTTTGAACCCGCTTGGTGTCGTGATTTCCGCATTGTTCGTTGCGGGTATTTTCGTCGGTGCGGACAGCATGAGCCGTGCGGCGGGGGTGCCGACCTATCTTGCAGACATCATGCTTGCTCTTGCATTGCTGTTGATGGTTTTGGCAATCATGCTGACCAAATTTAGGGTGAGGCGCGAGTGATGGATATTTTCGAGATCCTGCTTTCAGCCAGCTTCTGGACAGCCGCTATTCGTATCGCTTCGCCGCTGATCTTTGCCGCTCTGGGGGAACTGATCTGCGAACGGGCGGGGGTGCTCAACCTCGGGATCGAGGGCATCATGGTCGTGGGAGCATTTGCGGGCTGGATGACCGTATACCTGGGGGGCGGTCTGTGGTTTGGTGTCATTATCGCGATGACATCCGGCATGTTTTTCGGCCTGCTGCATGGGGTGCTGACGGTCCCTTTCGGGCTAAGTCAACACGTCGTCGGCCTTGGAATAACATTGTTCGCAACTTCTCTGACCTATTTTTGCTATCGGCTTGCTTTGCCCGAAGTCACCTCGCCCCCCAAGATCGAAGCCTTTCAACCCTTTGAAATTCCGGTATTGTCGGAGTTGCCCATTCTCGGGCCTGCATTGTTTTCGCAGACACCGATGACCTATCTGGCCTTTGTGCTGGTGCTGGTGGTCAGCCTTGGCCTTTATCACACGCCGCTCGGGCTGGCGGTGCGGGCTGCGGGTGAAAACCCCGCCGCTGTAGAGGCGCAGGGACTAAGTGTCAGCAAGATCCGCATTGGCGCGGTTATGGTGGGGAGCGGCCTGATGGCAGTGGGCGGGGCGTTTTTGACCATGTCTGCCTTTAATTCGTTCTTTTTCGAGATGGTAAACGGACGCGGCTGGATCTGTATTGCGCTGGTTGTGTTCGGCTCATGGAAACCGGGCAAGACACTCCTTGGCGCAATCCTTTTTGCAGCTTTCGATGCGCTTCAAATCCGGGTGCAGCAAACGCCTCTGGGTGCCGACATCCCCTATCAGATCTTCCTCATGGCACCCTATGTCCTTTCCATTCTTGCCTTGGTTGTCATGTCGCGCCGCGCACAGGTGCCCGCCGCCTTGATGGTGCCCTTTAACAAAGGAGAACGCTGATGTTTGATCTGATCATCAAAGGTGGCAACTTGCCCGACGGGCGGGTCACGGATATTGGTATCAAAGACCACAAGATCGTTGCAATTGAAACACTCGATGCCGACGCAGCAGAGGTGATCGACGCAACCGGAGACCTTGTCAGTCCGCCATTTGTCGACCCCCATTTTCATATGGACGCGACGTTGAGCTATGGCACGCCGCGCATTAATGCGTCCGGTACGCTATTGGAGGGGATCGGTCTTTGGGGTGAATTGAAACAAGTGATGACTCCCGATGAGGTAAAGGCGCGGGCGCTGGAGTACTGTGACTGGGCCGCCTCACTGGGGTTGCTCGCGATCCGCTCACATGTGGATACCTGTCACGATAGCCTGATGGGCGTCGAGGTATTGCTGGAGGTGCGTCGTGAGGTGGCGGATTACATCGATCTGCAACTGGTTGCCTTTCCACAAGACGGGCTGTTTCGTAGCCCGACAGCTTATGACAACACGATCCGCGCGCTGGACATGGGTGTGGATGTCGTCGGGGGCATTCCGCATTTCGAACGCACGATGGCGGATGGCGCAAGATCCGTTACGACGCTTTGTGAAATTGCGGCAAAGCGCGGTTTGAGGGTCGACATGCACTGTGATGAAACCGATGATCCACATTCGCGCCACATCGAAACGCTGGCGTTCGAGACACAGCGGCTTGGCTTGCAGGGGCGTGTCGCAGGTTCGCACCTTACATCAATGCACTCGATGGATAGTTACTATGTCTCCAAACTTTTGCCCTTGATTGCAGAAGCACAAGTCGCGGCGATCCCAAATCCCTTGATCAATATCATGTTGCAGGGTCGCCATGACAGCTTTCCCAAAAGGCGCGGACTGACCCGTGTCAAGGAAATGCAAGCGATGGGTATCACCGTTGGATGGGGGCAGGATTGCGTGATGGACCCATGGTATTCGCTGGGCACGGGCGACATGCTTGATGTGGCATTTATGGGACTACATGTTGCCCAGATGAGCAGCCCTGATGAGATGCGGCGTTGTTTTGACATGGTAACAAACGTCAATGCGGCGATCATGGGGCTGGAGGAATACGGCTTGCGTATCGGGGCCAAGGCATCGCTTGTGGTGTTGGATGCGGGCAATCCGATTGAGGCATTGCGGCTTCGTCCGGACCGGCTTTGTGTTGTGGCGAACGGTAAGGTGATTTCTCGCAAGTCGCGCAATGACGCACGGCTTTCCTTGTCAGGACGGCCCGAGTTCCTGCGTCGTCGCCATGGGGCGCATTCAGGTTAGCTCCGCCACCGTTAGCACACGAAAATCCGGTGTGAGATAAATCAGGCCGCTCTCATTGTCGGGCCATTCTCCTGCACCTTGGGGGCTGCGCAATAGTGATGCCGGAATCGACGTTGCGCGTGCAAAGGCCTGTTCGGTTGGTTCGCCAACCTCATTGATCATCACGCGCAGCGCCCTCGCCATGTCGAGGTCTGCCCCCGCCAATGTGCCATCCTCAAGGGTTAATTTGCCTCCATTGCGCAGGATCTTGCGCCCGTTTAGCATGAACTGGTTGATGTCCGATCCTGCACAGGCCATCGCATCCGTGACAAGGAATACCGCCCCCGGACCTGCCTTGGCCGCCAGGGCGGATCGGATGGTCGCGGGGTGCACATGGATGCCATCAGCGATCAAGCCGCAGGAGGCAGCACCTGTGTTCAGCGTGGCACCAACAAGACCGGGCGCGCGGCTGGTCAGTTGGCTCATTGCGTTGAACAAATGAGTGGTGCCCTGCGCACCAGCATCAAAGGCTGCGGCAGCCGTTTCAAAATCACAGTCGCTGTGACCAAGAAAAACAATAGCACCCGCGTCCCTGAGGGTGCTGATTTGCGCAGCTGTGACGCTTTCGGGCGCGACTGTGATCAGAAGATTGGGCAGGGTGCGGGCAGCGGCGCTCAATTCAGCGCAATCGGTATCGTCCATGCGGCGGATCAAGGCAGCGTCATGAGCGCCTTTACGGCTCGTGGAAAGGTGAGGACCCTCAAGATGCAGGCCAATGATTCCGGGGACGCCCAGTTCGACGGCTGCTGTTACGGCTGCAATTGCTGCGGTGGTCTGGGCGGGCGTATCGGTGATCAACGTAGGGAGAAAGGCGCGCGTCCCGAGACGGGAATGGGCGCGGGCTATGGTGGTGAGACAGGTGATATCAGGTGAATCGTTGAACATCACACCACCGCCGCCGTTGACCTGCAGATCGACAAAACCGGGGAGGAACGTGCCGCCCTGAAGAGTAACCAATGAAATCGAACCGGAGAGTGTGGTAGGCGGCAGGATTTCGGGTTGACCGTTTGCAACCACCACTGCTTGACCCGTCAGCAGGCGCTTTCCGTCGAACACATCTGCACCGACAAATGCTTGGGGTTGTGTCATTTTTGACCCTTGGCGAGTTGCAGCGCCATGGCAAACGCGCCATCCAGAGCCGAGCCCTGCGGCGGTTGAAGGTTGAATTTGAAGTAATTCGGAAGATGCTTTGCATAATGCGGTCCGACACCACCGGCAAGCGTAAGCCAATCTCCGGTCTCGAAACCGAGCGCATTCAGTGCTTTTTCCAGATAAGCAGCACCTTGCGCGATCAAGCCAAGCGCCAGAGTGTCGCCTAATTCGACCGCCTCAATCACCAAGCGTGCGTATTGCGCATAATCGGCGGGTGAGGCCAGGCTGCTGAATTCAACTATACCAACCAGCCCGCCTTTGGCTTTGAGGGTTCTGCGGCTCAGTTCAGTATGGGCGCGCAATCCATCTTCGGCTAGAACAACTTCCTCCAACAGCCGCCGGCCCAGCCACGCGCCGGATGCCTGATCTGAAAGATGGAAACCCCATCCGCCCACGGTGCGCATTTGCAAGTTTTCCTGCCGGGCGACAATCGTGCCTGTGCCAAGGGCAACAAGAAACCCGTCCGCATCCCCAAGGGCACCGCGGACCGAGGTATCGCGGTCGCCGGATACAGTGACCCGACCATAGGGCAGGGCAGCAAGGAGCGCTGAAATTTCCACTGTTGAATGCGCACCGGCGACGCCAAGATGTGCGGTGATCTGGGCGGGTGAGGTGTTTTGCAAACCTGCGTTCAGCAAGGCCCGGTCAATGGTATCCGTCAAATTGGCAAGGGCGCTGCGAAAATCACTGTGGATATTGCCGGAACCGCCTATGGCCTGCGCGATGATTCCGCGCGAAACGGTTCCCGCTGCGGCACGGCAGCCACTGCCACCGCCATCCGCGGCCACGATCACCTGAGGTATTGAGGTATCCATTTCTGGATTATAGGGCAGCCCGCTTATCAAAGCCTAGGGGGATAATCGCAGGCCTTACAAAGAAGCCGCAGCCCGGCTTGCCTGATCATATTGCCCCGACATGGCCCGCAATCCGGCCGCGATCTGACGCAGGTCGTCCCCGTCTGTATCCAAACGCGACAGCCCATCCAGGAAGCAAACCTTGCGGATGGCGCGGTAAGCCTCGCATAGGGCTTCGCCCTGTTCAGACGTGCGATAAAATACTTCCTTGCCGCGTTTGTCGGATTCCAACAAACCGGATTTAAGCAGTTTGCGAAGCGCGTAATTCACCGTATGGGTATCCTCGATATTCAACAAAAAACAGATGTCTGTAAGACGTTTCTCGCGTCCACGATGATTGGTGTTGTGCAGTACAAGGATTTCCAGCGGGGTCAGCTCTGTGTTTCCCGCCGCCGCCATGCAGCGCGTCATCCATCGCGTAAAAGCGTTAAAGGCAATGATCAAACCATACTCAAGTTCGGATGACTCCCATCCTTCGCCTTCGGCAAGATGGCGCGAGGAAACAATACGCCGTTCAGAGAGTGGTTTAGGAGTATCAGTCATAGGGCCTCATGTTATCCAAAGACAAATCGTTCGCAATATGTCGGCGAGTTACCAGCGTTTGTCGGGTGCATTGATCACTAGATCACAATCCAAAGGATGAGCGAAGTGGATTTTACACACGTTAAGGTTGCTGAAATGCCGTTCCGAGAAAAGAAACAAGGTGACGTGACGTCAGCAATATGTCGGGATATATTCGATATATTGTGATGATGGCGCTGGCGGGCGCAATATGTTGATCTCTCGCATGGCGGGAAAGCGGTCCCTGCGTGAATTTGCAACACCTGATTGTCTGTCACAAAAAACAAACTTTCCCGATGATTCGCATTTTGTTAGCCTTGCGTTAATAAAAACTGAGGCAGGCAGTACGAGCAATGAAAACGGGCTTAAAAGGCACGTTCGTCATAAGCTGGTCGCAAACAGAAATCGACGGCCTTGATGCCGCACCCGTGCAATCCCTTTCTGTAGGTGCCGCATGGGCGTGGCGGGGTGATGCCATCAGCGTTGATGGACCGAACGATGTCTTGCGACTGGACCAGGCAGACGGGGCAGAAAAATTAAGAAAACGAGCGGCGCGAATGGTCCATCGCTTGGTCGGGGCAGCTCTTGAAAAAGAGGTACCGTCCGTATCCGGGGCAAACCAGGATGCGTTGGAAACGACACCATTGATGGACAACAGTTTTGTTGTGACGGACGGGGGCAAAAGCTACACCGTGACGCTGATCGAAGTGGGTGGTGGCAGTCAGCCTTTGTTGATGTTTCTTGACGAAATCCCGCCTCGTGATTGCGAACTCTGGATCGTTCATCACACGCTAGGGTCAACACCTCATGATGTTGATGGCCACGGAAGCGGCGGGGTCATTTGTTTTACCCTTGGAACTCGGATAGCGACGCCCGAAGGTCTGGTGCGTATCGAAGATCTGCGCGAAGGGGATATGGTGCAGACAAAAGATAGCGGCGTGCAGGCGATCCGCTGGATCGGCAGCAGACGGATGAGTGGCGCGCGCTTGTTCGCGATGCCAAAACTACGCCCGGTTCGGATCAGTGCCGGCATTCTGGGCGAGGATAGACCAGACGAAGATTTGATCGTGTCACCTGAGCACCGTATTCTGATCAAGGGTGACAAGGCCCAGGACCTGTTCAACACTTCAGAGGTTCTGGTTGCCGCCAAGGATCTGATCAACGGGGACACCATTACAGTTGACCTGAAACTGCGCGAGGTCACCTATGTGCATCTGTTGTTTGATAGGCATCAGGTTCTCTGGGCCAATGGCGTTGAGACAGAAAGCTTTCACCCCGCTTCGGCTGCACTTAGCGCATTGGACGATGTGGACCGCGCCCGCCTGCTGGCGACGCATCCCGAGTTGGAATTTGATCCACATACCTACGGCAGTTTCGCGCGGCGCAACCTGTCTTCGTCGGAATCTGCCATTCTGAAGTACGCCGCCTGACCCTGCAGCCCGGTCCGCGGCTTCCTTGTCCTTGATGGCGTTATTTTTCAACGCGGCTCTTGATCAAAGCCTTGACAATGGCCTTGGCGCTGTCGCTGTCCCATTTGGCATCCCCACGCAATCGGGCAATCTCTCGCCCTTCGGGGTCGATCAATACTGAAATCGGCAACCCGAATATGCCCATTTGTGAGGCCAGTTGTTGTTTCGGGTCTTGGTGACGCGGCAGACTGTCGATGCCGGCCTCGGAAAAAAACTTGGTAATTCCAGCGGGAGAATTACGCCCGGTGGCGATGGTAAGGACCTCGAAATCCTCGCCACCGAATTCTTTTTGCAAAGCATTCAGCTGCGGCATTTCCTTGCGGCAGGGCGCACACCAGGTGGCCCAGAAGTTCACCAGAACATATTTGTCGCGATACTCTGCGAGCGTGGCAGTTCCCGCATCATCGGCCAAATCAAATGCTGAATCCGACACTGCCTGGGGGCTGTCATGAACGATCAATTTCTTCATATCGCCTGTGCGCAGGGATAAAATGTCAGGTCCTGCAGACAACGCGGCATTTGCACCTGTCAAAAGGGCCGTATACAGGAGACCGAACACTAAATTTCTCATCTGTCCCTCCAAAGGGTTTTGTAATGACTGACACGACTTCCAACAAAATGTGGGGTGGCCGTTTCGCCGCCGGTCCCGATGCCATCATGGAGGCTATTAACGCTTCCATAGGTTTTGACAAGCGGATGGCGGCCCAGGATATCGCAGGCTCGCGTGCTCATGCCGCGATGTTGGCCGCAACAGGCATCATCACTGATAAAGATGCAGAAGCGATCGGGGAAGGGCTTCTCACGATCTTGTCAGAAATCGAAGACGGGACCTTTCAATTTTCGACCGCACTGGAAGACATCCACATGAATGTCGAAGCGCGTTTGAAAGAGGTGATCGGCGAACCTGCGGGGCGCTTGCATACGGGGCGTTCACGCAATGACCAGGTTGCGACGGATTTCAAACTTTGGGTACGCGATCAGCTGGATGCATTTGAAGGCGGGCTGATGGCGTTGATCCGTGCCTTGCTGGGACAGGCAGAGGCGGGGGCAGATTGGGTCATGCCAGGGTTCACTCATCTACAAACCGCGCAACCCGTGACCTGGGGCCATCACATGATGGCCTATGTCGAAATGTTCGGGCGCGATCTGTCCCGTGTACGTGATGCAAGAGCGCGGATGAACGAAAGCCCCCTTGGGGCCGCGGCGCTTGCGGGTACATCCTTTCCGATTGACCGTGATATGACGGCGCAGGCTCTTGGCTTTGACCGGCCTGCGGCCAATTCGCTGGATGCCGTTGCCGATCGTGACTTTGCATTGGAGTTTCTGGCGGCGGCGAGCATCTGCGCCATGCATCTGTCACGCTTTGCAGAGGAATTGGTGATTTGGTCGTCAGCACAGTTCCGGTTTGTGACACTTTCTGACCGGTTTTCAACAGGATCCTCGATCATGCCACAGAAAAAGAACCCTGACGCAGCGGAGTTGATCCGCGCCAAGGTAGGGCGGATTTTCGGGGCCAATACCGCGCTCATGATGGTGATGAAGGGGCTGCCGCTGACCTATTCCAAGGACATGCAGGAAGACAAGGAACAGGTGTTTGACGCCGCCGACAACCTGATGCTGGCTTTGGCCGCGATGGAAGGCATGGTGCGCGATATGACGGGGCAACGCGACAATCTGGCCGCAGCTGCCGGGTCTGGGTTTTCCACGGCAACCGATCTCGCCGACTGGCTGGTGCGGGTGCTGGGCCTGCCGTTTCGCGAGGCCCATCACGTCACGGGGGCCTTGGTCGGGATGGCCGAAAAACAGGGCTGCGACCTGCCTGACCTGACACTGGCGCAGATGCAATCGGTGCATGCCGATATTTCCGAGGGCGTTTTTGATGTGCTTACGGTGGAAAATTCGGTGAATTCGCGTATGTCTTACGGGGGGACCGCACCAGCGCAGGTGCGGGAGCAGATCAAGCGTTGGAAAGGTTTGTTGGCATGAGATTGGCCATCGCAATCGGACTTTGCCTAAGCCTTGCGGCCTGCGGTGCCGACGGCGAACCCGTGCAGCCGACGCGCAGTGCGACCATTTCCCTTACGGACAGGGGGCTTGCTGCCTCTGGTCAAGTGGCTTTGCATCAGGGACCGGTTGCCGTCACGCTGGGACTGGGATTTTGAAGGGCGGTTTGCTACTTGCGATGTTCATTGCGCTGGCGGGTTGCAATGCCTCCGGGAGCAGCGGTGGCCCGGTTCATCCGCGGCAGGAAACCAGCAGGACCACGCCAGGATTGCATCTTTCAGGATATGTGAATGTCGGCGTGGCGAGGACTTTTTGAAATGTCGGCTTTGCGCATGATTTTCCTGGGATTGGCGATTTGGGGAGCACTTCATCCCCTGTACCATTTCATCAGCTGGTTCAATACAAACGGCTATGACGTCATTGCAATGATCGACGCATGGCATGCGAATGCAGCATCCAGCGGCTTGGTCTGGGATCTGACGATTGCTGCTGTCACACTGACTGTCTGGATTATCGCCGAGGTGGCCGTGCGGCGCAACTGGCTGGCCTTGATCGCCATTCCGGCAACATTCTGTATTGGCGTAAGCTGTGGCTTGCCGCTCTATCTATTTTTGAGAACAGCGCCTGTTCGGTAGGGCGGATTTGAGTTTAAGGGCAAGATGAAGCATGGATCATTTCCTCTATCGTGACGGCGCGCTTTATGCGGAGGATGTGCCGATAACAGAGATCGCAGCGGCCGTGGGGACGCCTTTTTATGTCTATTCCACGGCGACTTTGCTGCGTCATTTCCGGCTGTTCGACGAGGCGTTGGAAGGACTGGAGCATCTTGTCTGCTATGCCATGAAGGCAAATTCCAATCAGGCCGTCTTGCGTACATTGGCTGCTGTCGGCGCCGGTATGGATGTGGTGTCGGGTGGGGAATATCGCAGGGCGCGTGCCGCCGGCGTACCGGGGGACAGGATTGTGTTTTCCGGTGTCGGCAAGACCCGCGAAGAGATCCATCTGGCCCTGACAGGGGGGATCCGGCAATTCAATGTCGAAAGCGAACCGGAGATGCAGGTGCTGGATGCCGTTGCGCGGGATCTGGGGGTTGTTGCACCGATCACCATTCGTGTGAACCCCGATGTGGATGCCAAGACCCATGCAAAGATCGCGACGGGAAAGTCCGAGAACAAATTCGGTATCCCGATCGCCCGGGCGCGCGAAGTCTATGCGATGGCTGCGGCGATGCCGGGCCTGGAGATTATCGGGATCGATGTGCATATCGGGTCGCAGTTGACCGATCTTGAGCCTTATGAACTGGCCTACCAGAAGGTTGCTGAGCTCACCGAGGTTCTGCGTGCGGATGGTCATAACATCAAACGTCTCGATCTTGGAGGCGGCCTTGGCATTCCCTATGAGCGGAGCAATGCCGATCCCCCTCTTCCGTCGGATTATGGGGCCTTGGTCAGACGCAGGTTGGGGCATCTGGGGTGCGAAATCGAAATTGAGCCGGGGCGGTTGATCGCGGGTAATGCGGGGCTGATGATCAGCGAAGTGATCTATGTCAAGAAGGGGGAGGGACGCGAATTCCTGATCCTGGACAGCGCAATGAACGACCTGATCCGCCCTGCCATGTATGACGCCTATCACGATATTATTCCGGTTTTGGAGCCTGCCATCGGGGTTGAAAAACAACCCTTCGATATTGTCGGCCCGGTTTGTGAGTCCGGTGATACCTTTGCCAAACAGCGCATGATGCCGCCCCTGTCGGCGGGGGACCAAGTCGCGTTCAGATCTGCCGGAGCCTATGGTGCGGTGATGAGCAGTGAATACAATTCACGCCCCCTTATTCCCGAAGTTCTGGTGCGAGGAGATCAATTTGCGGTTATCCGCGCGCGTCCGACCTTTGACGAAATGATAAATCGCGATACCATCCCTGAATGGCTATAGGGCACAACAGGTCAAAGCCATGAGGGAGCCGATGCGATGAGCAGTTTTACCCCCAACGATTTGCGACGCAGCATGGCAAAATTGCGCTGGCCTATGCGGCTGACCTGGTTCGGGTTGTTTTCCGAAAGTCTGGTGCAGGCGCTGTGGCCGTTGATGAGCGTCGTCTTATCGGTATTGGCGGCCTTGATGTTGGGCCTGCAGGATTCCGTGATGATCGAGATCGTTTGGGCCGGCATTGTCATTGCCTTCTTCGCTTTCGCATTTGGCCTTGTCTATGCTTTGCGACGGTTTCGCATTCCTTCGAAAGCAGCAGCAATGGAACGTCTGGATGCCAGCCTGCCGGGACGTCCGATCCGAGCGATGCTGGACACCGCTGCAATCGGCGATGGCGATGATGCCGCCATGGCGGTGTGGCGCGCCCATAAATCGCGCATGGCCCAGCGGGCTACTGCTGCCAAAGCCGTTCCGGCCGATTTGAGAGTTGCAAGCCGCGACCCATATGCCCTGCGGTATGTGGCGGTCCTGGCATTTTCGATGGCGCTGTTGTTCGGTTCGTTCTGGCGCGTAGGCTCTGTCGTCGGGATGGCACCGGGGGCAGAGTCCATGGCAAGCGGACCGGTCTGGGAAGGATGGGCCGAGCCGCCGCGCTACACAGGGCGCCCGACCTTGTACCTGAATGATTTGCCTGCCGGCCCGCTTGACCTGCCTAAGGGCACGTTGATTACCCTGCGCTTTTACGGAGAGGTCGGTGCGCTTGCCCTGACGGAAACGGTGTCGGGCCGGACAGCAGATATGCCTGCGGCAACCGACCCCGCGCAGGATTTTGCAATCGTGCAACAGGGCAGCATTGCAGTCGAAGGGCCGAGTGGGCGGGCCTGGAACGTGACCATGCGTCCGGATGCACCGCCTGAAGTACAGATTCTGGGCGAGACCAAGGTCACAGCATTGGGTGAGATGCGGTTGCCCTTTAGCGCCACGGATGACTATGGAGTCGAGGCGGGTGAAGCCCAATTCATTCTAGATCTGGCGGCGGTCGATCGGCGCTACGGACTGGAGACCGCCCCGGACCCCCGCGAACAGATCATCGTTGCGTTACCGACGCCGATCGCGGGCAACCGTGCTGCCTTCGAGGAAAATCTGATCGAAGATTTTTCCAAACATCCCTGGGCAAATTTGCCGGTAAAACTGACTCTTACAGTGTTGGATGCAGTAGAGCAGCAAGGCGAAACTATCCCTTTGGATATGCTGTTGCCAGGGCGGAGATTTTTCAATCCATCCGCTGCGGCCCTGATCGAGATGCGGCGCGATCTGTTATGGTCCACAAAGAATGCGACACATACGGCGCAGGTCCTGCGCGCTGTATCCTGGCACGCGGAGGATCTGTTCAGTAGTGCAACTTCTGCATTGCGGTTGAAACGGATCATCGAGAAGCTGGAAATCCGCACGCGGTATGGGCTGGATGCAGAGGTCGTTGATGAACTGGCCGAAGACCTGTGGGGACTGGCACTGGAACTGGAAGAGGGTGAGCTGGCGGATGCACTGGAACGTCTGCGTCGTGCGCAGGAACGGTTACAGGAGGCAATGAAGAACGGAGCATCGGACGAGGAAATCGCCGAATTGATGGATGAGTTGCGCCGCGCGACGGATGACTACATGCGCCAACTTCAGCGACAGCAGGCGCAGGAAGCAGAGCAAAACTCCGATGGTGACCAACAGCAGGGCGAAAACATGCAAATGACGCAGGATGACCTGCAACGCATGATGGATCGGATTCAAGAGTTGATGGAAGAAGGCCGCATGGCCGAAGCAGCCGAAGCCCTGCAACAGCTTCAAGAAATGATGGAGAACATGCGTGTCACCGAAGGACAGCCGGGGCAGGGGGGGAAATCTCCGGGTGAAGAAGCGATGGAAGGCATGGCTGATATGCTGGGCGAACAGCAAGGGCTGAGTGATCAGGCGTTTCGCGATCTGCAAGAAGGGTACAATCCTGATGCCCGGGCAGGTGAAAACCAGGACAATGAAGGGCGCAATGGCGGTCAGGGACGCGGTCAAAGCCATGACGGCCAAGGCGAAGGCAATGGCGAGCGATCAGACCCAAATGGACAGAATGGTGAACAGAACCAGCAATTTGGCGAGGGAGAGCAAGGCCTGGCCGAACGCCAGCGTGCCCTACGTGAAGAATTGAACCGCCAACAAGGGCGTTTGCCCGGACAAGGAACACCTGATGGCGATGCCGCGCGAGAGGCACTTGATCGTGCAGACCGGGCCATGCGGGATGCCGAGGAAGCATTGCGCAAACGTGATCTGGCGGAGGCCATTGATAATCAAGCCCAAGCCATGGAGGCTCTGCGCGAAGGCATGCGTTCGCTGAGTGATGCTCTGGCGCAGGATCAGCAAGACCAGAGCCCCGGCCAAGGCGAGACAGAGGCGGACCGGCGCGCAGACAACCGTGATCCCTTGGGGCGCGAGCAGGGAAGCAATGGATCCTCAAGCACCGACGGGCCGCTGGCCTTGGGACAGGAAAACGGACGTGCCCGTGCCCGTGAATTGCTGGATGAAATCCGCCGTCGGTCAGGGCAAAAAGAGCGACCAGAGGCAGAGCGGGATTATCTGAACCGATTGATGGAACGGTTCTGATCCGCGTCTGCCTGGTCTGAGAAGTTTCGAACCTGCCTTAACTGGCGGATTGGGTTGCAACACTGTCCAGCCAGCCCAAAAGGGCTTTGATGTGTCCGTCGAGTGCTACGCGCAATTGGTCGACCCAAGCGACATAGCTGGTCAGTATTCCATCAAGCGCCGGGACTGTCGCGGCAATCCGGGGCGCATTGGTGTAAATCAACAAGAGCACCAGGAAAAGGATTACAACCATGAAAAAGCCCCGGCGGAAACCACGTTCTTTCTTGTGCGCGCCGCCGGCACCCAATTCGGCGCGGGCATCGGCATCCACGCCACTGGGCGTTTGATCATTACGGAGTGTCGAATTGATTTCTTCAATATCGGGAAGTAATTCCCGACGTGAAGACATGGCCGCGGCTGTCGCCGCAGCTTCGGCGACAGGTTCGGTTTCGCCCCGCAAACGCGCCATGCGTCGTCTTGCATCCAAGGCACGTGCATCATCGTCTTCTCCTGATGCACGGGCCAGCGACGACGGGTGCTCACCAGTATCAAGGCCCAGATCCGGTTGGCTCTCAAGGGTTTCGGACTGACGGCGTTTGCGCGCTTCGAACTCGGCTTCGGCTTCTTGCCGCAAGATATCGGCGACAGCGGGATCAAGCTGTTTGCGTGGCGGATCCTTGGGCGGGGGCGGTGCAGGGGGCGGAGGTGGTGAGACCTCTTCGTCCGGGTCCGGTGCTCCCGAACCCAGCGGAGGTTCATCTTGGGCAGCGGAGGCATGGTCAGGATGCTCCTGAAACCATGTCTTGCCACAGTTCGAGCATTGCACATCCCGACCGGAGGCTGGAACAACCTCGTCAGGTACCTCGTATTGGGCATCGCAATTGGGACAGGTCAGCCGCATATAGTGTCTCGTTGCTCACTCATGACTAGATTTGTACGCTTGAGGGTAGCATATGTTCAACAATCCAGAGGTAAAAGCGTTAACTGTTGCCAAAGTCCAGAAGTGCTGCATTGAATCCCCAGCGATGCTGAGGCACAACAGGCGCGGATGGCAAGGATGCTAAAGTGATTGAGCTGGAAAATGTGGCCTACAGCTATGGCGGTGGCGAATTGCTGTCGGATATTTCGCTGAAACTAGCGCCTGGATCATTCCATTTTCTGACCGGACCGTCGGGTGCGGGTAAAACCACACTGATGAAATTGTGCTATGGAGCGCTCTTGCCGACGGCCGGTCACGTGCGCCTGTTTGGGGCCGATGTTCGTGGGTTGAGCCGCGATGACATCGCGGGAATACGCCGTCGTGTTGGGGTTGTGCATCAGGATGTGCAGTTTCTCGATCATATGAGTGTGACAGACAACATTGGACTGTCGCTGACGGTGTCGGGCCGGCACGCTGAAACATCCGGCGGCGATCTGGATGAACTGATGTCTTGGGTTGGGTTGACGAACCGTGCCGCGGCCTTGCCCCCCGAACTGTCAGGGGGCGAACGTCAACGCGCCGCCCTTGCCCGTGCCGTGATCATGTCACCTGATGTGGTACTGGCGGACGAGCCCACGGGCAATGTCGATTGGGAAATGTCGCAACGACTGCTGCGTCTGTTGATCGAATTGAACAAAATGGGCAAGACCGTGTTGATCGCGACCCATGATCTGAGTTTGATCCGCGCAACCAAGGCTCATGTGCAGGCACGGGTTTTGCGGATTGCGAACCGGCGCATTCAGTTGGCGGGGGCAGATTTGTGAAGTTCGGCGTTTCCACCCTTCGGGCGCTGTTTGTTGGTGACCATCATGCGGACAGGGTTGTGCCGCCGTCCGGTTTCACGGCTCAACTGACGTTTTTTGCTGCGGCAGCCATGGCTTTCCTGGCAGTTTTCGCGCTTGCGATGTCACTGGCCACGGGCCGGTTGGCAAACCGTTGGGGCGAAGAGCTGGCGCGTTCGGCGACCATTCGAATCGTTGCCCCGATGGATCAGCGTGCCGCGCAAACACAGGCTGCGCTGCGTATCCTTGACACGACCAAGGGAGTTGCCCAGGCGCGCGCGCTGAGTGATGCGGAACAACAGGCATTGCTGGCCCCGTGGTTCGGTTCCAACTTTGCGCTTGATGCCCTTCCTGTTCCCCGCCTGATCGAGGTCATCGAAGACAAGGATGGCATGGATCCAGCGGGCCTGCGGCTGCGCCTTGCCGCCGAGGTGCCCGGTGCGGTGTTGGACGATCACAGCCGCTGGCGTGCGCCACTGGTCAAAGCGGCGTCGCGTCTGAGGTTGCTTGGATGGTTGTCTATTGTCCTGATTGCCGCGACCGTTGCGGCGATGATCACGCTGGCAGCAAATGCCGCCCTGGCTGCCAATGCACAGGTCATTGCGGTTTTGCGGCTGGTTGGTGCCACTGACGAATATATCGCTTTGGCATTTGTCCGTCGTTTCACATTACGGGCCTTGTCGGGGGCAGCAGTTGGCACTGTGCTGGCCATGATTGCTGTGTTCTTCTTGCCATCCGCATCCGAAGCTGATGGTTTTCTGACCGGGCTCGGTTTTCAGGGGGTGCACTGGATATGGCCCTTGATCATCCCGATTCTGGCAGGTGTGGTCGCCTTTGTTGCCACCGGGGCGGCAGCACGGCGCACATTGAAGGAGCTTACCTAATGTTACAATGGATACGCTCGATCCTGTTCATCATACAGGCTACCATCGCAATGCCCGTGGTCGGCGTGGTTTTTGCGCCATGGGCGATGTTTTCCAAAACGGGCGCCTATTCTGCCTGCAAGAGCTATGCGGCGTGGTGCATGTGGAGCGCAAGCTGGCTGATCGGTCTGCGTTGTGAAGTCCGCGGCCAGGTACCTGACGGTGAGGTCGTGATCGCAGCAAAGCATCAGTCGTTTCTGGACATCATGATGATTTTCCACGCCCTGCCTCGGGCCAAGTTCATCATGAAACGAGAGATATTATGGACGCCAGTTATTGGCCAATACACCAAACGGATGCAGATGATTGCCGTGGATCGCGGCAAACGCGGCAAGGCAATTTCCAAAATGATGGAAGATGTCAATGCCGGTCGGATCGAGCCGGGCCAAATCGTCATTTACCCTCAGGGTACCCGTGTCGCACCCGGTGCCAGCGTACCCTATAAAATTGGGACTGCCGTGCTCTACGATCAACTGAAGCAACCTTGTATACCTGTTGCGACCAACGCAGGATACTTCTGGCCACGTCGCGGGATCTACCGTCGCCCCGGTTTGGCCGTCGTTGAGTTTCTGGCCCCCATTGCACCCGGCCTCCCGAAAGATGTGTTCATGAAGGAATTGGAAACAACGGTCGAAACCGCCTCTGATGCATTGTTGCAAGAGGCGGGCTGGAAGTCGGATGCGTAAGATCACGAAGATCGCAGCGCTTGAGGCGCTATACGGCAAACCAGGTGCAGCCGCGAAACGCAAGGTTGCGCGGCAAATGACGCCGCTCTATCGCAAATGGATCATGGCCTCACGGTTCTGCATCCTCTCCACTGTCGGACCGGATGGCACCGACGGCAGCCCGAGGGGGGATGATGGACCCGTGGTTGCGGAATTGGATGAACACACTCTGGCATTGCCGGATTGGCGCGGAAATAACCGTTTGGATTCACTGCGCAATATTGTTTCTGATGGCCGCGTCTCGCTGATGTTTCTGGTGCCTGGTTCGAACAACGTCGTGCGTGTGAACGGCCGGGCATTTTTGACCGATGACCGGGAACTATGCGCAAAGTTCGAAAAACACAGCCGTCAGCCGGCAACTGTCATCGTCATCGAGATTGCCGAGATCTATAGCCAATGCGCGCGTGCCTTGATGCGCGCAGGCACCTGGGCAGGACATGATCAAAGCGGTGATTTGCCAAGTGTCGGTGATATTCTGGCCGCGTTAACCGATGGCGAAGAAGGGGGCGCGTCATATGATGCCACCTGGCCGGGGCGTGCTCAGAATACCATGTGGTGAAACAAGTTCGGGTGGGCGTTTGCCCACCCTGATTGATTACATGTGGATCGCACCATCACCACAGGCCAAAGCCGCTTCCCGGACTGCTTCGGAATAGGTTGGATGGGCATGACAGGTCATGGCCAGATCTTCGGCTGACGCACCAAACTCCATGGCGACGCAGACCTCATGGATCAGATCACCTGCACCCGGTCCTATGATATGTGCGCCCAGGATACGGTCGGTTTCCTTGTCTGCCAGGATCTTAACAAATCCGTCACCTGCAAAAACCGCCTTGGCACGGGCGTTGCCCATGAAGGAAAATTTCCCAACCTTATAGGCGCGGCCCGACTCTTTCAGCGTTGCTTCAGTTTCGCCCACATTGGCGACTTCGGGATGCGTGTAAATGACCCCCGGAATCACGTTGTAATTCACGTGGCCATGTTTCCCTGCGATGGTTTCGGCAGCGGCCATGCCTTCATCTTCGGCTTTGTGGGCCAGCATCGGTCCTTCGATCACGTCTCCGATTGCATAGATGCCTTTGACGGATGTTTCCCAGGTTTCATTCACTGCGATTTGACCGCGCTTTGTCATTTCGACGCCAAGCGCCTCCAAACCCAATCCGTCATGGAAAGGTTTGCGACCTGTCGCGACCAACACAACATCCGCATCCAACTCATGTTCGCTATCGTCTTTGCGCAACTTGTACTGCACTTTGGCTTTGGTTTTGTTGGCTTCGGTTTTTTGCACCGCTGCCCCCATAACGAATTTCATGCCTTGTTTTTTCAACATCCGCTGAAAAACCTTCTGCACTTCGGGATCCATGCCCGGTGTGACGGCATCAAGGAATTCGATAACGGTGACCTCCGTACCGAGGCGGGCATAGACACTGCCCAGTTCCAGCCCGATGACACCAGCACCGATGACAACCATTTTTTTTGGCACCTTGCCCAGTTCCAGCGCACCTGTAGACGTCACGACAACCTTTTCGTCGACCTCGACCCCCGGTAGTGATGCAGGCTCGGACCCCGTGGCAATGATGATGTTCTTTGCTTCATGGATCTCATCACCAACCTTGACCTTGCCCGCTTCGGGAACCGACCCCCAGCCTTTGAGCCAGTCGATCTTGTTCTTCTTGAACAGAAACTCGATGCCCTTGGTGTTTGTGTCGATGGTGCCTTGTTTGTAAGTGAGCATCTGTTTCCAATCTACCGAGGGGCTTTTGCCCTTCAACCCCATCTCGGCAAAGTTATGCTCTGCCTCATGCAGCATATGGCTTGCGTGGAGCAGCGCTTTGGAAGGAATACAGCCAACATTCAGGCAGGTGCCGCCCAGCGTCTCGCGGCCTTCGACGCAGGCGGTTTTCAGGCCCAGTTGCGCGCAGCGGATGGCGGCAACATAGCCGCCCGGGCCGGAGCCGATGATGATGACGTCATAGCTGGACATGGAGGGTCTCCTTGGGAATTAGAAAAGCGCTGCAAGCAGCATGAAGAATGTAGCGAGAAAGCCTGCGAACCAGATATGGGACCGGCCCGGGGTCCAGCCGTAAGCGTACGCAGGGATATAAAGCACGCGGGCGATCAGGTAGGCCCAGGCGCAAATTGCGGTAAAGCCGGAGTTCTGGCTGGACATCTGGACCACCCCAACGGCGATGGCGAAAAGGATCAGCCCCTGAAAGTGGTTGTCGAAAGCGCGACCCAAGCGTGCGGTGCGCTTTGACATCGGGCGGCTCGGCTCCTTGTCACGCGCTGACATGGTGTAGCCCATGCCGATTTCCTTGGTTGCGGCAACGGCATAGAGCACGAATTGCACGACTTGCAGGAGCGCGGCGAGGGTGAGTGCGGTGAGTTCGGCAGTCATGTCAAAGTCCTATAACGGTTAAGTCAGGGAGGCGCGCACCCCCCAGCTTTAAAATCTTAACGCGGGGTGGAGGCCCCGGCAAACGTTACAAATCCATCAACAACCGCCGTGGGTCTTCCAGCATCTCCTTGACCCGTACAAGGAACGTCACAGCGCCCTTACCGTCGATGATCCGGTGGTCATAGGACAAAGAGATATACATCATCGGACGGATCACGATTTCCCCGCCCACAACCATTGCACGGTCCTGAATCTTCGCCATGCCAAGGATGCCGGACTGTGGCGGGTTCAGGATGGGCGCGGTCATCAGCGAACCATAGACGCCACCGTTGGAAATGGTGAAGGTGCCGCCGGTCATGTCCGCCATGGTCAGCTTGCCATCGCGGGCTTTCTTGCCCATTTCACCGATGCCTTTTTCGATTTCGGCGAATGACATCGTATCGACGTCACGAATTACCGGCACCACAAGGCCCGTGGGCGTGCCCGCAGCGACGCCCATGTGCACGTAGTTCTTATAAATCACATCGGTGCCGTCGATCTCGGCGTTGACCTCGGGGATTTCCTTGAGCGCATGGCAGCAGGCCTTGGTAAAGAAGGACATAAAGCCCATGCGCACACCGTGTTTCTTTTCAAAGTCGGCCTTATAGGTATTCCGGATCGCCATCACCTCGGTCATGTCAACCTCGTTGAAGGTTGTCAGGATGGCGGCAGTGTTCTGCGCCTCTTTCAAACGACGCGCCATTGTTTGCTTGAGGCGTGTCATTTTCACGCGCTCCTCGCGCGAGGCATCTTCCGCAGCAGAAGGTGGGCGCGGCGCGGCTGGCTTGGCGGGCGCGGCAGAGGTGGTGCCACCGGCGGCGATTGCCTTGGCAACGTCCTCTTTCATCACACGGCCATCGCGGCCTGTGCCGGTAACCGCGTCACGGCTGATGCCACCTTCGGCCATTGCTTTTTTCGCTGAGGGCGCGTCTTCGACGTCTTTGCCGCCCGCATCACCACTTGCGACAGGTGCGGCTTCGCTTTCTTTGGCCGTAGCGGCGGCCCCATCGCCGGAAGAGATCACCGCCAGTTTTGCAGAGGCCTCAACCGTGCTGCCTTCTTCGGCAAGAATTTCGGCCAAGATGCCAGCAGCAGGGGCTGGCACTTCGACGCTCACCTTGTCGGTTTCCAGTTCACAGAGCATCTCGTCCTGTGCAACGCTGTCACCAACTTTCTTGAACCAAGTGCTGACCGTCGCTTCGGTCACGCTTTCGCCGAGGGTCGGGACCATCACATCAACAGATGCGCCGCCCTCATCACGCGGTGCTTGACTGGTGGCTGCTTCGTCCTTGGCCGCTTCTTTTGCCTTTGGTGCGGCTTCTGATCCAGCGTCACCTTCAGAAATATTGGCCAACAAAGCATCAACGCCGACAGTTTCGCCTTCTGCGGCGACGATTTCTGACAGGGTGCCCGCGACAGGGCTGGGCACTTCCACAGTTACCTTGTCGGTTTCCAGCTCACACAACATTTCATCCACCGCGACGGTGTCACCTGGTTTCTTGAACCATGTCGCAACGGTGGCTTCTGTCACGGATTCGCCCAGCGTGGGTACGCGTACTTCGGTCATTTCTTTGATCCTTCAAGTGTCAGCGCCTCGTCGATGAGGGCGGCTTGCTGTGATTTGTGCATGCTGGCCAAACCCGTGGCAGGCGAGGCAGCAGCGGCGCGACCGACGTAGGTCGGCCGTGATTGTTTGGCTTTGATACGGGTCAGAACCCATTCGATATTGGGCTCAATGAATGACCATGCGCCCTGGTTCTTGGGCTCTTCCTGGCACCAGACCATATCGGCATTCTTGAACCGTTCCAATTCCTTGACCGCGGATTGAGCGGGGAAAGGATAAAACTGTTCAAAGCGCAGCAGGTAAATGTTGTCGATACCGCGTGCATCGCGTTCCTCAAGCAGGTCGTAGTAAACCTTGCCCGAACACATCACGACGCGCTTGATCTTGTCATCTGGGACCAGGGACGTATCGGAATTGCCGTGCTGGGCATCGTCCCACAGGACACGGTGGAAAGAAGAACCTGTGGTGAATTCTTCGACCGTGCTGACAGCCATCTTATGACGCAGCAGCGACTTTGGCGTCATCAACATCAGTGGTTTACGGTAGCTGCGGTGCAACTGACGGCGCAGAATATGGAAATAGTTTGCAGGCGTCGTGCAATTGGCAACAATCCAGTTGTCGCCGCCACACATTGTCAGGAACCGTTCCAGACGGGCAGAGGAATGTTCCGGCCCTTGTCCTTCATAGCCGTGTGGCATCAGGCAAACGAGCCCGGACATGCGCAACCATTTGGATTCACCGGAACTGATGAACTGGTCGAACATAATCTGTGCGCCGTTTGCGAAATCACCGAATTGTGCTTCCCAAAGGGTCAAAGCGTTGGGCTCGGCCAGAGAATAGCCATATTCAAAACCCAGCACCGCATATTCCGACAGCATTGAATCGATGACTTCGTATTCAGCCTGGCCTTCGCGTATGTGGTTAAGCGGGTAATAGCGATCTTCATTTTCCTGATTGATCAGGGCAGAGTGTCGCTGGCTAAACGTCCCGCGCGACGAGTCTTGTCCAGCGAGCCGGACCTTGTAACCTTCGGTCAGCAAAGAGCCGAAAGCCAGTGCTTCGGCGGTTGCCCAGTCAAAGCCCTTGCCAGCCTTGAACATTTCGGCTTTTGCATCCAACAAACGCCCGACAGTCTTATGCAGAGGAAAGCCATCAGGTGCTTTGCACAGGGACTTGCCGATTTCCGCAATGGTCTCGGGCTTTACGGCTGTTTTCCCGCGCTGGTATTTTGTACCGAGTTTATACAGATGCGACCATTTTCCGTCCAGCCAGTCAGCCTTGTTCGGGCGGAATTCCTTGCCGGCTTCGAATTCGTCATTCATCCGTTTTTGGAAATCGGCCTTCATGTCTTCGATTTCGCCCTCGGGCACCAAGCCATCTTTGACCAGCCGTTCAGCATAAAGGCTGAGCGTGGTCTTGTGGCCTTTGATCTTTTTATACATCACCGGGTTGGTAAACATCGGCTCGTCGCCTTCGTTATGACCAAAGCGGCGGTAACAAATGATGTCGAGCACGACATCCTTGTGGAACTTCTGGCGGAACTCTGTGGCGACGCGGGCAGCGTGAACGACGGCCTCTGGATCATCGCCGTTCACATGGAAAATCGGGGCTTCCACCACCAACGCATTGTCTGTCGGATATGGCGAAGAGCGTGAAAAATGGGGAGCGGTGGTAAAACCGATCTGATTGTTGACCACGATGTGCATCGTGCCCCCGGTCTTGTGACCCTTGAGCCCGGATAAAGCGAAACACTCGGCGACAACACCTTGGCCCGCAAAAGCAGCGTCACCGTGCAAAAGCACAGGCATGACGGAGATACGCTCGGTATCTTTCCTTTGGTCCTGTTTGGCGCGGACCTTGCCGATCACGACAGGGTTCACTGCCTCAAGATGCGAGGGGTTCGCAGTCAGCGACAGGTGCACCGTGTTATCATCAAACTCGCGGTCAGAAGAAGCCCCAAGGTGATATTTCACATCACCAGAGCCATCGACGTCTTCGGGTTTGAAACTGCCACCCTGAAATTCGTTAAAGATGGCACGATAGGGTTTCTGCATGACATTTGCCAGTACAGACAAGCGCCCGCGGTGCGGCATGCCGATGACAATCTCTTTGACACCCAACTGGCCGCCGCGTTTGATAATCTGTTCCATCGCGGGGACAAGGCTTTCACCGCCGTCCAGGCCGAACCGTTTGGTTCCCATGTATTTGACATGCAGGAATTTCTCAAAGCCTTCGGCCTCCACAAGCGAACCAAGTATCGCTTTGCGCCCGTTCTTGGTAAAGGCGATCTCCTTGCCGTAACCTTCGATGCGTTCTTTCAACCAACCTGCTTCTTCGGGGTTTGAAATATGCATGTATTGCAGCGCAAAGGTGCCGCAATAGGTGGATTTCACGATGTCCACGATCTGTTTCAGCGTGGCGACTTCCAGACCCAGCACATTGTCGATGAAAATCGGACGGTTCATGTCGTCATCGGTAAAACCATATGCCTTGGGATCGAGTTCAGGGTGGTCGCCCATGTCGCGCATGCCCAGCGGGTCAAGATCCGCCGCGAGGTGGCCGCGAATGCGATAGGCCCGGATCAGCATCAAGGCACGAATCGAATCCAGCACCGCGGTCCTGATCTGTTCGTCGCTGACGGCGACACCCTGTTCCGTTGCCTTCGCTTTTATCTTGTCCCCGGCGGCCTGTGCTTCGACAGGGTCCGGCCAGATGCCTGTTAATGCGCCAATGACTTCGCCCTGCGGGGAAGGAGGCCAATCGCGCCGTGCCCAGGATGGGCCGGCGGCCTCAGCTTCGACCGTCTTGCGTTCGTCACCCATGGCCTTGAAAAGCACATGCCATGCCTCGTCTACGGAAGACGGATCAGAAGCAAAGCGTGCATAAAGCTTTTCAAGATATTCCCCATTTTCGCCTTCCATAAAGGAAGACGCGTGGAAATTTGCGTTAGCAGGTTGTTCGGTCATGGCGTTACCTAGCGATATAAGGTCGGGGCTTGCAGGGGAAGGAAGGGTCAGGTCAGTGATGTCGGTGGTGGCCCGTATGCATTGGTTTCAGGTTGTGACGGCCGTGTGAGCCACCACAGAAACAGCAGGCTGATGACCAGTTGAACAAGAGACAGCAGGCCAAACAGGATCATATTGCCGGCGTCGGGCATTTGGCCGGCTGCAATGGCGTCTTCTGTTGGGATGTCCGGTGCAATCACTGTGATAAGCAGGCTGAGACCGAAAGGGATCACGGCATACCACCCTGGTCGGCCCGTATCCTGCAAGCGGCGAAAGGCAGCCGCAAGCGCCGGACAAAGGATAGCAAGCGCAAAGATCAGATAAAGCAAACCCCAAATCAGTTGAGTCACAACCGCGCCTATAAAGACAGCAAGGAAAAACCACCAATATTCTGACCGCGAGGCGCGGCCTTTGAAATCAGCATATTTTTGCGTCAGGCAAGTACGTACGGCAGTGGGAAAATCCATGGTCATGTTATGCTCCCTTATCCTATTTGGTGGTTGGATCGGGCAGGAACGCCCAACCGTTGAGTTAACCCTTTTCGATGGCTTCTTTCACCGCTTCTCCCAGGGTCGCTGGGCTGTCCGCCACAACGATACCGGCGGATTTCATCGCTTCGATCTTGTCCTCGGCACCGCCTTTGCCGCCGGCAACGATCGCGCCGGCGTGGCCCATGCGGCGGCCGGGAGGGGCGGTGCGGCCTGCAATGAAACCAGCGGTGGGCTTCCAGCGGCCTTTCTTTTTCTCGTCGGCGAGGAATTGTGCGGCTTCTTCTTCCGCAGAACCGCCAATCTCGCCAATCATGATGATTGACTGTGTTTCGTCATCCGCCAGGAACATTTCAAGGACATCGATATGTTCTGTGCCCTTGATCGGATCACCACCAATGCCCACGGCAGAGGATTGGCCATAGCCCAGATCGGAGGTCTGCTTGACCGCTTCATAGGTCAGGGTGCCCGAGCGAGAGACAACGCCGCAAGAGCCGCGCTGGTGAATGTGGCCTGGCATGATGCCGATTTTGCAGGCATCCGGCGTGATCACTCCGGGACAGTTCGGGCCGATCAAACGAGATTTGGACCCTTCCAACGCACGTTGCACGCGCATCATGTCCAGCACCGGGATGCCCTCGGTGATGCAGACGATCAGTGGCATTCCTGCGTCGATGGCTTCAAGGATGGAATCCGCAGCAAATGGCGGGGGTACATAGATGACCGAAGCATTCGCCTCAGTGACATGCATCGCCTCGTGGACCGAATTGAAAACCGGCAGATCAAGATGGGACTGCCCCCCTTTGCCCGGGGTAACACCACCGACCATTTTGGTGCCGTAGGCAATGGCCTGCTCAGTGTGGAATGTCCCCTGCGAGCCGGTAAGGCCCTGACAGATGACTTTGGTATTTTCGTCTACGAGTACTGCCATTGAGGCGTCTCCTTGTTGGGTATTCGATCTGGTTTCGATGAGGCGTGAACCGCCGGATTTGGATCAGTCAATAATGGGGGTTGAGCCGTCGTTCGCGCCGTAGTGGGATACGGGCTGGCCGCAGGAATAGGTTTGATCACAAGGGGCTGCGACAGGGTCGGCAACAGGTATGTAAAAGACGGCTTCACCTGTTGATGTCTCGCCTTGCTGGGTGCCGCGCGCCAGAGCGGAAGAACTGGGATGCACAGCCTGCGGCCCGTCGCGCACTGTGAAATCACCTCCGCCACATGCGGCCAAGGTCGCAATCAGTGCGGTTCCTGCTATGAAACGGATCGTTGTCATCCTGTTGTCCCTTCGTAAATTCAATTCGTATGACCGAGGCCGTCATACAGACGGTCCACAGCCATAAATGTAGTTTTCTTGCCGTTTTGATCACGTGTACCCACATGAACGACCGCGACGCGACCTTGCAATAGAGCACGCCCTTCGATCAATGCGGTGCCTTCTAACGCCGTGTGGGTGTCAGGCAGTGGTATTTTGGTGCCAAACACCGGCGGTGTTTGCATCTGTCTGCGCAATGCGGTGATGGCCTGGAGGGAATGTGCCCCCTCAAAGACCACCTCGCAGCGCCGTTCGACACCTCGAGGGGCATCTGTGGGGCGCGGTTCAAGGCTGTCATCCCAGAATGACAACTCAAAAGACGCGGTGTCTGCCCTCATGTTCTTGCGTGCCTCCGCTTCGGTTTGCCCGGCTTTGAAACACCAGGCATTGAAGGCGGTGATTGCTACGGGTGTCTGATCCGCCATAGCACCGCCCGCCGCCCCGATGAGGGCAGTAAGGCCAAGCGCATAAGCGACTGTCAGAGCCGAAGGCATCCCTGCATTCCTTGTTCCGGACCTAGCCTTTAACCGCTTTCACGATTTTCTGTGCGCCGTCTTTCAGGTCTTCCGCCGCAATCACGTCAAGACCGGAGTTGTTGATGATGTCTTTGCCCTGCTGCACGTTCGTACCTTCGAGACGCACAACCAGCGGCACTTTCAGACCGACTTCCTTGACCGCGGCGACAACGCCTTCGGCGATCACATCGCAGCGCATGATGCCGCCAAAGATGTTCACAAGGATGCCTTTGACCTTTGGATCGGAGGTGATGATTTTGAAGGCTTCGGTCACTTTCTCTTTGGTGGCGCCGCCACCGACATCAAGGAAGTTGGCGGGTTCGGAACCATAAAGCTTGATAATATCCATGGTGGCCATGGCCAGTCCCGCACCGTTGACCATACAGCCGATTTCACCATCAAGCGTGATGTAGTTCAGGTCATACTTCGAAGCCTCAAGTTCCTTGGCATCTTCTTCGGTCTCGTCGCGCAATTCGTTGATGTCTGGATGGCGATAGATTGCGTTGCCGTCAAAACTGACCTTGGCGTCAAGCACTTTCAGATCTCCGGTATCCGTGACCACCAGGGGGTTGATTTCAAGCATCTCCATGTCTTTTTCAAGAAATGCCTTGTAGAGCAAACCCATCAGGCCGACGCATTGTTTGACCTGTTTGCCTTCCAGGCCAAGCGAAAATGCGATGCGGCGACCGTGAAAGGCTTGATACCCAGTAGCCGGATCAACCGAGAAGCTGAGGATTTTCTCGGGAGTGCTGGCTGCGACTTCTTCGATGTCCATGCCGCCTTCGGTCGAACAAACAAACGACACACGAGATGTCTGACGATCCACCAGCAACGCGAGGTAGAGTTCGGTTTCGATGCCGGAACCGTCTTCGATGTAGATCCGATTGACCTGTTTGCCTGCGGGGCCGGTCTGATGCGTGACCAGGGTGCGGCCCAGCATCTTCTTGGCTTGTTCTGCCGCGTCTTCCACTGATTTGGCCAGCCGAACGCCGCCCGCATCACCGGCATCGGCCTCTTTGAATGTGCCCTTGCCGCGGCCACCAGCGTGGATCTGCGCTTTCACAACCCAAAGCGGGCCGTCCATTTCGCCGGCTGCTGTCTTGGCATCTTCGGCCTTGAGGACAACGCGGCCATCTGAGACAGGTGCGCCATAGCTACGCAGAAGGGCTTTCGCCTGGTATTCGTGGATGTTCATGAAAAGCGGTCCCGTATTTGTTCAAGTCACCAATTGGCAGCTGGTGAGTCTTATGGTTCAAAGCAAGCTTTGAGCAGTTTTGAATACATTGCCAGCAGAAAGCGACATTTGTGATCACAGTTGAAAAACGTGTGATCACAAAGCGACCATATAAGCGGGAATCGCTTGTTGCAGGTCGAATTGGACCCGCTCGGAAATATCATAATGACCCGATTGGGCAATATTGCCGTGCCGCTCTCTTCTGGTTCATGCGCCGTGTTGGGCCGCGATGACCGTTTCAAAGGGGCATTAATGCCCAGTAATCCAGATCCAAAAGGACATCCGGTTGGTATCTACCCTCTGTGTTGCGCAGATCGAAAAGTGCGCCGCCTTTGGTCGCCACCAGACGCAACCGGAGGGCACCGACACCTGGCGCATCGGTTTCAGCCTTGTCTATCACTTCAGACCAGGCACGGATTGTGTCACCAGCAATACATGGGTTCGCATGCGCGCCACCATTCAGCCCGACGATCATCTGAGCGTTGGCCAGTCCGTTGAACGATAGGGCGCGGGCCATCGAAATGACATGACCGCCATAGATCAGCCGTGTGCCGTCGGGTCGGGCAGAGGTGTCGAAATGTACCTTGGCGGTGTTCTGCCATAGGCGGGTGGCCATCATGTGTTCGGCTTCTTCAACCGTGACGCCATCGACATGGTCAATCTGTTCACCGATCTCATAGTCGCCCCAGCGGTGCGGCTCACCGGCGAGTGAAAACTCATAGTTGGTGAAATCGAGGCCCTCCGGGATCACCAGCTGATTCGCATCAAGCGCATCTGGCAGGTCGGGCACCATTGTTTCAGGCGCGGCTGCGTCCAGATCACGCTTGCGCACCATCACCCAGCGCACATATTCCAAGACCGGTTCATCGTGCTGGTTCAGGCCTGTCGTACGCACATAAACCACACCGGTCTTGCCATTGGAGTTCTGCTTGAGACCGATCACCTCGGATTGGCTGCGCAGAGTGTCGCCAGGCCAGACTGGGGCCAGCCAGCGCCCCTGAGCATAACCGAGGTTGGCGACAGCGTTCAGCGATACATCCGGCACGGTCTTGCCAAAGACGATATGAAAGGCAATCAGATCATCCAGCGGGCTGAACGGCAGGCCGCAGGATTTTGCAAATTCGTCCGACGAATACAGTGCGTGGCGCGCCGGATAAAGCATGTGATAGAGGGCGCGTTCCCCCATCGTGACCGTACGTGGCACAGCATGATGCAATGTTTCACCAACGTGGTAGTCTTCAAAAAACCGGCCTGAATTTGTCTTGCTCATCAATGCGCCCCTAGTTTGGTGTCTGGGGTATAGGTGCCCTCGACGTCCTTCACGACCGATTGGCCACAACGCATGACGCCTGCCTTATGGTCCCATGTCTGTGTCGGGGACCCGTAAAGTTCCCATCCTTTGTTCAAGGCATCCGTGACCTTGTGGCAAAATGCCGATGTGTCTTCTTCGGACAGAAAGCGATAGAGTTTCATGACAGTTTCCTTAGCCAGAAAAGGGCGAAACGCCCAGCCACATGTGAATTGCGACCGTGAGGGTGAACAGGACTAGCGAAATTACGGCAAGGCGGATGTAGGTCGGGCGGCCGGCAGGGGCGGGGGGCACCCATTCAGGTGCGGCGCGGTTGATCAGGATCACCGACCCCACGGCCCAGGCCAGCATCCCACCGAACAAGATGATCGAGGCCAGATCGCCGTTTACCAAGAGATGCGCAGCAGCCCAGATCTTAACAGCAAGTAGTTGCGGATGGCGGGTTTTGTATGCTGGCCATGCTTTTGCGCCTTTGGCAGCGGATGACCCAAAGACCCAGAATGCCAGCAGCATGGCGAGATTGTTGATGCCCGTCAGAAACGAAGGGGGCGTCCACACGGCAATGAAATCCGCACTTCGATAGCCAATGATCATCAATACAAGAGAAAGAACAATGACAACAGCAATAATGCCTTTGCCCGGCATGCCAAGTGCACTTCGTGCGTCAGGCGCAAGGCGTTTGAAATAATGTGCACCGATCCAAAGGATCAGGCCGAGGATAAGAAGGGTCATTAGGTCACTCCGCGTTCAGGGCTGCGATTGCATCCAGCTTTGCCAATGTTTCGCGTGCCGTGGCAACATGTAGGTTTTCAACGATCTTGCCATCCACCACCGCGACACCCTGCCCGGTGGCTTCGACTTCTTCCAATGCAGCGATCTGGCGTCTGGCCAGGTCGACCTCTTCATCAGAGGGTGAGAATGCCGTATTGGCAACGTCCAATTGCGCCGGATGGATCAAGGTCTTGCCGTCGAAACCCATATCACGGCCCTGATCGCTTTCGACCTTCAGCCCCTTATCATCCTTGAAGGCATTATAGACGCCATCGATGATCGCACAGCCATGTGCCTTGGCGGCCAGCACACACAGACCAAGCCCCGCCATCAACGGCAGGCGGTCGGGGCGAAATCGGGTTTGCAGATCTTTGGCCAGATCATTGGTTCCCATGACCATCGCCTGCAATTGGCGATGCGCCGCAATCGCAGGCGCGTTCAGCATCGCACCTGGCGTTTCCATCATCGCCCAAAGGGGAATGTCACCGACAATCGCGGCCAGCGCTTCGAGATCCGCAGGGTTTCCGACCTTTGGCAACAAGATGGCATCCGCGCCCATGGTCGCTGCTGCCGCTGCATCATCGGCCCCCCATTCTGTATCCAGCCCGTTGATACGGATCACCTTGTAGCGTTTGCCATAGCCGCCCGCTTGCAACGCCGCAGCCAGGGTTGTCCGCGCCGCGGATTTTTCATCAGGAGTCACTGCGTCTTCGAGATCAAAGATGATTGCATCGCAGGGCAGGTTCCGTGCCTTGTCCAGCGCACGGTCCTTAGAGCCGGGAATATAAAGGACAGAACGCAGCGGGCGAGTGATCTTGGGCATGGGGAGTTTCCGTCTGTGATATAATGTTGCGCATAAAGGGCCAGCATTTTGCGAAAAGTACAAGCGCATTTTCGCCGCGATGCAGCAAAGTCCTGTCGCGTAATACCTGCGACCGCCGCGTTAACCATTATTTCAGGGCTGATCCGCAGTCTATACGCATCGCGCCGCTGGAAAGGTCTGCTCCTCCAAAGCTTTCGGGAATCCGGCTCGGGTCGGCGCATGAGTTTCAGGAACCGGTCCTCCTGGTTCCAAAGGAAAATCCGGAATTGCTCCGCTCTCCGTGGGGCCTGTTATGTTTAGAAAGGCGCGCAAGATGGGAAGACTTGGGATGACGTTCAAGCTGGGCAGTCTACTGGCTGGAATGGTGTTGAATGTGGCTTCCGTCACGACCGCCACGGCACAAATCGGTAGAAATTGCGCCGCGCACGATACTGTAGTGGCACGATTGGCGGAAGGTTATGGTGAAACGCGGCAAATGATGGGGCTTGGGGCAAACAATGCAATCGTCGAGGTTTTTGCTTCCGAGCAGACTGGCAGTTGGACCATTACAGTGACGGTAGCTGGTGGGCTGACCTGTTTGGTCGCATCCGGTCAGGCGTTCGAAGTCCTGGCCGAAGCCAAGCCAGCAAAGGGCAAGGACGCTTAACCTGGCATTGAGCCGTAAAATTTGATGATGAAACAAGGCGGGCCCGAGGTTCGCCTTGCGCGCTTTTACGATGCTGAAATCAAACTAATCCATCCCAGATGAGTTTGGTGCCTGTCACCATCAACAGAACATATGTGGTGCCAAAAAACAGTCGCTCTGGCACAATGTGATGGGCACGCACACCGATCCAAGTTCCCAGCAGCGCAAAGGGGGCCAGGACGATATTTGCCAGAAAGCTCTGGGATGTGAACATTCCAAGAGCCGCATAGGGAAGAAACTTCGCGATGTTGAGCATCCAGAAAAGGATCACGGTGGTGGCCTGAAACTGGGTCTTGGTCAATCCTCGGCTCAACAAGAATATCGAAGCGGGTGGACCGCCCGCGTGGCTGATAAAAGTCGTGAACCCAGCGATCGTTCCAAAGAGCAGGCCAGCACTGTCCGGCATACGTTCATTTGTGATCCGCACGGCACCTGTTGCCAGCGAAATTCGCCATAACACAAAGACAACAGAAACGCTGCCAATCAACAGTCGAAGCAAATCGGGCGAGGCTACGCGATACAACAGCGCGCCTGCGACGACGCCCGGTAATCCGCCAATGACCAGCAATCTCACGTCCGGGGTGCTCCACCTGCGCCAATAGGGTTTGAGGGAACTGACATCAATTAACATCAACAACGGCAGCATGATCCCAAGGGCCATGCCGGGTTCGACAACAAGCGCCAGGACCGTTGCTGAAGCAAATGCAGCCCCTGACCCAAATCCCGCCTTGGAAACACCTGCAAAAATGACAGCTGGTCCGGCAATACAAAAGAAATACAGATCAAGATCTACCATAAATCAGATGTAAGCAGTTTTTCTGATCAGGAACATCGACAATATGAATTGCGGGCAAAACCAGGTTACCAAACCTGAAACCTGTTGCAGTTGCTTGATATTAAACGGTTCAAGGGTGACAGGAACACTTTGTGGCGTGCCTGCCGACTGGAAACGGTCCAGGGTTACGAAACCACGCTGCTTGCAGGCTGCTGCGCATTTCGCTATCTCGTCGGCAAATTAACCTCATGGAGAGACATCATGGCCAGAGCCAAAATCGCGCTGATCGGCGCCGGACAAATCGGCGGCACGCTTGCGCATCTCGCAGCCATCAAGGAATTGGGCGACGTCGTCATGTTTGACATCGCTGAGGGCGTGCCACAGGGAAAGGCGCTCGACATCGCAGAATCAGGTCCGTCCGCCAAGTTTGATGCGGAAGTGTCCGGCACACAGGATTATGCGGATATCGCCGATGCCGATGTCTGCATCGTTACTGCCGGGGTCGCCCGCAAGCCGGGGATGAGCCGTGACGATCTTCTCGGCATCAACCTGAAAGTAATGAAATCCGTCGGCGAGGGGATCGCGGCGCATGCACCAAACGCTTTTGTGATCTGTATCACCAACCCGTTGGATGCAATGGTTTGGGCGTTGCGCGAATTCTCTGGTCTGCCGCATGAAAAGGTCTGCGGTATGGCTGGTGTACTTGATTCCGCCCGTTTCCGCCATTTCCTTGCCGATGAATTCAAGGTGTCGATGCGCGACGTTACGGCCTTTGTTCTGGGGGGGCACGGTGACACGATGGTGCCACTGGTGCGCTACTCTACCGTTAGCGGCATTCCCCTGCCGGATCTTGTAAAAATGGGCTGGACTTCACAGGAAAAACTGGATGCCATCGTACAGCGGACCCGAGACGGTGGTGCGGAAATCGTTGGCCTGCTGAAGACCGGTTCTGCGTTTTATGCACCGGCCACATCTGCGATCGAAATGGCTGAAAGCTATTTGAAAGACCAAAAACGCGTGTTGCCATGCGCGGCCTATGTCGATGGTGCCTATGGTCTTGACGGTTTTTATGTTGGCGTGCCCACAGTGATTGGCGCCGGCGGCATCGAACGTGTGGTCGAGATCCAGATGAACAAGGATGAACAGACGATGTTTGATAATTCTGTAAACGCCGTCAAAGGTTTGGTTGATGCCTGCAAATCCATCGATGATAGCCTGACCTGACGCAATATTCTGTTTCGACAGCTTGAACGCGTCCCGTTTCGGGGCGCGTTTTGCGTACTCAGGCGGTCGAATGACCCCTCGCGCAAAAGAGAGGTGCGTCAGCAGGGCGGTTGGCCTAAGCTGAGGCATGCGCCTGCTCCTGTTCCTCTGCTGTGCCGTTTTCCCTTCCTGCGCAACTGCTTGCGGATTGGCACTCGTTTTGGCCGTGGATGTGTCTGGGTCGGTTGATCAAACTGAATATCGCATGCAAATGGACGGGTTGGCTGCCGCATTGCTGGATGGGATTGTCGTTGATGCCCTGATTGATCAGGAGGCACATGTCAGCTTGGTCCAATGGTCCGGTTCGTCGCGTCAGGCCCAAACAATTCCCTGGACGCCGATCACCTCGTTTGATGACGTCAGAGCGCTGGCAGATGCAATTGTCTCCGATCCCCGCAAATGGCGCAATTATTCTACTGCGATCGGCGAAGCACTTGACCTGTCTGCCGAAAGTTTTACCCAGGTCGTCTGGTGTAAACGCCACGTTATCGATGTTTCTGGTGACGGAGTTTCGAACGAGGGCCAGTTGCCACGCGAAATGCGACAATCCATGCGACTGTCGGGTATCACTGTGAACGCTCTGGCGATCGAGACCGATGATACGGATTTGACAGCCTACTTTTACGAGAATTTGATCGTAGGAGAGGGGGCATTTGTGATCACCGCCAATGGGTTTGCCGATTATCCCGAAAAAATACGTCGTAAATTGCAGCGCGAAACAACAAAGCGGCTGAGTCGTCTCGACAATTCCCAATAGTCTGTGATCACAGTTAAATACCACGTGATCACAAATCATTGTTGTTATCAGGCAATCAGCCGATTTTAATGTTATTTGTCTGTCGGGGCGTGCGTCAATTTCGCGAACCCCCGTGACACCACTTCAAAAAGCGTTATGAGTCGAAGGTAGCCAAGTCGACAATACGCAGCCACCGTAAAGGACCCGTGCCATGGCCGATGTAAACCGGGGCAATCGTCCCCTGTCCCCCCATTTGACGATTTACCGTCCGCAATTGACCTCGATGACCTCGATCCTGACTCGGATCACGGGGAATGCCATGTTGGTCGCGGCATTGATGATTGTCTGGTGGTTTCTGGCCGCGGCCAGTTCGCCCGACTATTTTGCAATTGCCAATGGTTTTGTAACCAGCTGGTTTGGCGACCTGATCATGTTCTTTTCTGTTCTGGGGTTATGGTATCACACCTTGGCAGGGGTTCGGCATTTGATCTGGGATGCGGGTCACGGGATGGACATCCCGACGGCCGAGAAGCTGGGTTGGGCCTGTATTGGTGGATCGGTCTTGTTGACGATCTTTACCGTACTGGCCGTATAAGGGGGATAGAAATGGCATATCTTACAGATCGCAAACGCGCGATGGGGCTTGGCTCTGCAAAGACAGGTACGGCGCATTACTGGTCGATGAAGGTCAGCTCGGTTGCCTTGCTGATCCTGATCCCGTTGTTTGTATTCACCTTCGGTTCCGCTCTTGGCGGCACCTACGAGGAAATCCTGGCCTATTACAGTCGTCCGGGCCCTGCGATCATCGCAGCTTTGACGATTGCCGTAGGGTTCAAGCATTTCAATGATGGCGTTCAGACCCTGATCGAAGATTATGTACACGGCATAAGTCAGAAGGTGGCAATTATTCTGATGACCTGCCTGAGCTATGGTGCTGCAGCCGTTGGCGTTTTTGCCATCGTGAAACTGGCGCTTTGAACTATTTATTCCCACGGGGAGACGATTAATGGCCGCATATGAGTATGAAACCCACGAGTATGACGTGGTGGTTGTGGGCGCTGGTGGTGCGGGTTTGCGTGCAACCCTTGGCATGGCAGAGCAGGGATTGCGTACTGCCTGTATCTCCAAGGTATTTCCAACGCGATCGCATACTGTTGCTGCACAAGGCGGAATCGCCGCCTCGCTTTCTAACATGGGCCCTGACAACTGGCAGTGGCATATGTACGACACGGTCAAAGGCTCGGACTGGCTCGGTGATACGGATGCGATGGAGTATCTGGCACGCGAGGCGCCAAAGGCCGTTTATGAGCTTGAGCACTATGGCGTGCCATTCTCGCGTACAGAGGAAGGCAAGATTTATCAGCGTCCCTTTGGCGGCCACACCACTGAATTTGGCGAAGGCCCTCCCGTTCAGCGCACCTGTGCCGCTGCGGACCGTACCGGCCACGCTATTCTCCACACGCTTTATGGCCAATCTCTCAAACAGAAGGCCAATTTCTATATCGAATATTTCGCCATTGACCTGATCATGTCGGACGATGGGGTGTGTCAGGGCGTGCTGTGCTGGAAGCTGGACGACGGCACGATGCATCTGTTCGCTGCCAAGATGGTGGTGCTGGCGACCGGCGGCTATGGTCGCGCCTATTTCAGCGCAACATCGGCGCATACCTGCACTGGTGACGGCGGTGGGATGACGGCACGTGCGGGTCTGCCTTTGCAGGATATGGAGTTCGTGCAGTTCCATCCTACCGGCATCTACGGTGCCGGCTGTCTTATCACCGAAGGGGCGCGGGGCGAAGGCGGATACCTTACCAACTCCGAAGGCGAGCGGTTCATGGAACGCTATGCGCCGACCTACAAGGATCTGGCGTCGCGCGACGTGGTTTCGCGCTGCATGACCATGGAAATCCGCGAGGGTCGCGGCGTAGGCGAGAACAAGGATCACATTCACCTGCACCTCAACCATCTGCCGCCGGAAACGCTGGATCTGCGCCTGCCGGGCATTTCGGAATCCGCGCGCATCTTTGCAGGTGTGGATCTGACCAAAGAGCCGATCCCGGTGCTGCCTACGGTGCACTACAACATGGGTGGCATTCCAACAAACTATTGGGGCGAGGTGCTTGCGCCGACGAAGGATAATCCAGACAATGTGTCCCCAGGTCTGATGGCCGTGGGCGAGGCAGGCTGTGCATCTGTGCACGGCGCCAATCGACTGGGATCGAACAGCCTGATCGACCTCGTGGTCTTTGGTCGCGCCGCGGCCATCCGCGCCAAGGAAGTCGTGGATGCCGAAGCCGCAGTGCCGACGCCCAACAAACGGTCGGTCGAAGCGGCATTCAGCCGGTTTGACGGGTTGCGCTATGCCAAGGGGCATGTGCCCACGGCGGAGCTGCGCCTCGAGATGCAAAAGACGATGCAGGCGGATGCCGCCGTATTCCGCACCGACACGACCCTCGCCGAGGGCGAGGAGAAGATGAAGGGCGTGGCAGGCAAGCTTGTCGATCTACATGTGACGGACAAGTCGCTGGTCTGGAATTCGGATCTGATGGAAACATTGGAACTGACCAATCTGATGCCTAATGCGGTGGCCACGATCACTGCTGCGGCGGCCCGCAAGGAAAGCCGCGGTGCCCATGCGCATGAGGACTATCCTGACCGCGATGACGAGAACTGGCGCAAGCATTCCTTGATCTGGTTCGAGGGTAATGAGGCGACACTCGGTTTCCGGGGCGTGCATCTCAAGCCGCTTTCCAGCCATAACGAAGGTGGTATCGATCTGAAAAAGATCGCACCAAAAGCGAGGGTTTATTAATGCGGATATTGTTCAACCTGGGAAAAATCTATGCGATTGCACTGACCTGCGCTGCGCTGCCGATGGCAGGACATGCAGACGGTCAAAGTCAGGAATTTTTTGGCACCAAAGGGTATGTCGGAGAAAAGGGTTATGTGGGCGAAGTGGCTCAGCCTTCGGACCGCAGCCATTATGCTCAAAATCGGACCAATGGCAATCAACCTAAACGGGTGTTTTATGGTGAACGTCTGACCGTTCCGGGATGCCCTGAAAATTTTTCCGGCATGTATCGGGGCACTCTTTATTGCGTCGATGGCAGACCGCTCGACTGATGTGGGTGAAGCGCTGACATGAAGGGATTTGCAGCGGCATTGGTATTGTTTGTGGCGGCTTGCGCCCCGATGCAAGAGGCTGTGGACAATACCGCGCGCCAGGGGGCCAAGAGCGTCGTGACTGAAACCCTGGCAACCCGTTTCCCACAAGTGCCCAAGCAGTTGATCACCCCCTTTACGGATTGCATCATCGACAATTCCTCGGCACTGGAAATTCGCGATTTCGCCAAGGCGGCGGTCTTGGGCGTGGATGATCAAACCGTTGCTACAATACGTGCGGTTCTGTCCCGTCCTGAGACAGTTCAGTGCCTGCAATCGCGCGCGCTGAGCAGTGGGATCATTTAGACAATGTGCGCAATGACAAACCCAGCTTTCAATCCTGTTGATGCGCCGATCTTGTCAGCGTCGTTGCGGCCGGTCTTTCGCGCTGCGGACAAGGCGGCCCGGCAATTGCTGGTGCCGATCCTGCCGCCCGAGGTGATCGAATTTACCGGTGTGCGCATGTATGTGGACCCACGTGACAATTATACCGATCGCATGATCTGGCGGGATGGGCAGCCGCCTGAAATACAGTCATTGATGGCACTGGTTGAACTGGTTGAGGGGCGCAAGGCACTGGTTTTGGATATTGGCGCAAATTCTGGCTCCTTTGCCATTCCTTTGGGCGTTGCGGTGGGGGCAGGCGGGCGCGTGATAGCCTTTGAGCCAAATCCAGCGATGATCGGGCGACTAGGGCACAACCTGTGCCTTAATCAGCTTGGCGATGTCGTGCGGATCGAAGGCTGCGCATTGGGTGATGCCACCGGGGAGGCAATGTTGAATTTCCGCAAAGGCAACTTTGGTCAGGCCTCTTTGAAACCTGTCGAACCTGGTGCTCAGGATGGTGCAATGCTGGTGCCTGTCCGCCCCCTGCTTGAATTTGTTGCGGACGCTGACAATTATGATCTGACGGTGATCAAAATCGACGTCGAAGGAATGGAAGTAGCAGTGCTTGGGCCGATGCTGGATGCTGGCGGCTGGATGCCTGATGCGATGCTGGTCGAGGTGGCCCATGCGGATGAGTGGGATTCAGATCTCGTCGGCCGTATTCTGGAACTGGGCTATGAGATCAGGCTGCAAGCCGAACAAAATTCGCTGTTTGTCCGTAAAAACGCGGTCTAGAAATTGCCGCCCCCTGGGTGGCCAAACCTATGAAACGGGCAAGTCAGCCCAGAAAGATGGAGACGCGACATGGTTCAGCTCACACTCCCAAAGAACTCGCGCATGACGAGCGGCAAGACATGGCCCAAGCCCGAGGGCGCAAGCAACCTCAAGGAATTTCACATCTATCGCTGGAACCCGGACGATGGCAAAAACCCCGCGATTGACACCTACTTTGTTGACATGGACAGCTGCGGGCCGATGATTTTGGACGCGCTGATCAAAATCAAGAATGAAATCGATCCAACTCTGACCTTCCGTCGCTCCTGCCGCGAAGGCATTTGCGGATCCTGCGCCATGAATATCGATGGCATCAATACCCTGGCTTGCACCTATGGTCTGGCCGAAGTTGCGGGGGTGGTCAAAATCTATCCATTGCCCCACATGCCGGTTGTCAAAGACCTGATCCCCGATCTGACACATTTTTACGCGCAGCACGCGAGCATTCAACCTTGGTTGGAAACCGAAACGCCGGCACCTGTGAAAGAATGGAAACAATCGATCGAAGATCGCTCGAAACTCGACGGCCTATATGAATGTATCATGTGCGCCTGTTGTTCGACTTCCTGTCCCAGCTATTGGTGGAATGGCGACCGCTACCTTGGGCCAGCCGCGCTCTTGCACGCCTATCGTTGGATCATCGATTCACGGGATGAGGCGACGGGCGAACGCCTGGACGATCTGGAAGACCCATTCAAACTGTATCGTTGCCACACGATCATGAACTGTGCCAAGACCTGCCCAAAGGGGTTGAACCCAGCAGCGGCAATTTCCAAGATCAAGAAATTGATGGTGGAGCGCACCGTCTGAATAGGGCAACCCACTGATGCCCTTTCTTTTTGCCTTTCTTTTTGCCTTTCTATGCGCTTTTGTCATAGCTGCGGTCGTTGCCTGGAAAAACAAGGGCCGCAGACAATGCCGATGGCGCCAAAGCACCTGTGGCAGTCGTGGCACAATGACCAAATACAATTGTATCACCTGCGGGGTTGAAATCTTCAGCAGTCAGGGCAGGCCTGATAGCTGTATGGCGGTCCAAACTCAATCGGGCCTTTGACGCGGGCCGTGCTCGACAAATGATGTCGTCAAGATCTATCGTCACCTGAGAATGGGGGGCAAATGACCGATAAGAATTTCAAGGCGGATGTCATAATTGTAGGTGCTGGCCTTGCAGGGATGGTCGCCGCTCATGAAGCGGTCCTGCGCGGTCGCCGTGTGCTTTTGCTGGATCAGGAAACGCCACAATCCTTGGGAGGACAGGCATTTTGGTCCTTGGGGGGGCTGTTTATGGTGGATACCCCTGAACAGCGGCGCATGGGTATCAGGGACAGTCATGATCTGGCGCTGCAGGATTGGATGGGGTCGGCACAATTTGACCGACGTGAGGATGCAAACCCCCGTCTTTATGCGGAGCGCTTCATCGACTGGGCGGCAGGGTCGATGCGCCAATGGTGTTTTGACCACGGGATGCGATGGTTTCCTGTTGTAGGTTGGGCAGAACGCGGTGGCGGCCTGGCGCATGGCCATGGGAATTCGGTGCCGCGTTTTCACATTACATGGGGCACGGGCACGGGCGTTGTGGCCCCCTTTGCCAAGCTGATGACCGAACACGCAGCGACAGGCATGCTGAAAATGGGGTTTCGACATCGTGTGACAGACCTGGTTACGACAAATGGATCGGTGACTGGTCTTCGGGGGGATCTGTTGGAAAACTCGGTCGACGCGCGTGGTCAAAGCACGTCACGCGTTGTCGTTGGAAACTTTGCTTTTGCGGCGGAGGCCGTCGTTTTGGCCACGGGCGGGATCGGGGGCAATCATGCAGTCGTGCGCAAGCATTGGCCGACCGACCGTCTGGGCAAACCGCCCAAAAGGATGGTTGCGGGCGTGCCGGACTATGTAGATGGAAAAATGCATGCCATTGCCAGAAAGGCCGGTGCAGGTCTGATCAACGAAGACCGTATGTGGCACTATTGCGAAGGCGTCCAGAACTGGAATCCGATCTGGCCAAACCATGGCATCCGAATACTCCCCGGACCATCGTCGATCTGGTTTGACGCAAAGGGGGAACGCATGGAGGCCCCTTTTCTACCGGGATTTGATACTTTGGGAACGCTCAAACGCATCCTGCAAGCCGGTGAACACAGTTGGTTCATTCTGACACAAAAAATCATCGAAAAGGAATTTGCCCTGTCCGGGTCGGAACAGAACGCCGATTTGACGAATGGCCGCTGGTTGGATGTTCTAAAGGCGCGTCTGGGCAAAGGTGCCACCCCTGCGGTCGAGGCCTTCAAAAACAAGGGTGCGGATTTTGTCGTCGCCGATGATCTGGAAACCCTTGTTGACGGAATGAACAAGATCACGCCAGATCAGCCGCTAGACCTCGAAAAAATCCGCAACCAGATTGCGTCACGCGATGCGCAACTTGCCAACCCCTTTAGCAAGGATGCGCAGATCACTGCTATTCGCGGTACCCGTACCTATCGTGGTGACAGATTGGTGCGGACGGCCAAACCACATGCGATTTTGGACAAGAAGAACGGGCCGTTGATTGCAGTACGGCTGAACATCCTGACTCGCAAGTCGCTTGGCGGCCTCCACACAGATATTCATGGCCGGGTTTTGACACCGGCGGGCGAAGTGTTGTCTGGGCTTTATGCAGCCGGAGAAGTTTGCGGGTTTGGCGGTGGCGGATACCACGGCTACAATGCGCTTGAGGGGACATTCTTGGGCGGATGCCTGTTTTCTGGCCGCCTCGCGGGGCAAAACGCATGAAAAATCCACCAGCAGACGCCGAAGCACGCCGCGCTATCAAGCCGGTAGTATGTTATCCGGTCGAAACTTTGCCCCAGCCCGACATGGCGGCCAATGCAAAGGCGAGACAAGGTTTGCGCAAAACCGAAGAAATCTTGGTCCCACCTCGCGAAGCGCGAACATTCAAAGTGCCAGCAGGACATTTCTTTCGCATCACAAGTGTCGAGGGCCCTCAGGTTGGCGACCTGAATTTGTGGAACGCGAACGACCTTAACGAGCGGTTCTATTCAGGTAAAACCCGTGCGCTGCATGGCACGCATCTCACCACGGGCCAACAGATGTGGTCCAGCTTTCCGCATTTGCGCCCAATGGCGACGATCACCCACGACACATTGGAATGGTACGGCATCGACGCTTTTGGCGGCGCGGTACATGATGTCATCGGTACCCGCTGCGACCCCTATACGCATCACCTGTTGCAGGGTGGGCAGTATCATCATTGCTGCCATTCAAACCTGACCCGCGCCCTGGCATCTTGTTTGGATATACCCTTGGTCGATGCAGAACCGCATGTGCATGATGTGCTGAACGTTTTCATGTGCACCGGATTTACCCGCGATACCGGCCAGTATTTCATGAAAGCCAGTCCGGTGCGCCCCGGTGATTATCTGGAATTCATCGCTGAAATCGATCTGCTTGGCGCGCTAAGCGCCTGTCCGGGGGGCGATTGTTCCTCGGAACATTCATCTGATGTCGCTCAATGTCACCCGCTTTTGGTAGAGATCTTTGCATCGACGATGGATGCAAAAGGACTTCGCAAGGAGAGTCCTGCCAACGGTTATGATCGCAGTCACGGGACGTGATTTCGCGTTATTCGAAAGCCGCCTTGAGCGCGATCTCGACCATATCGCCGAAGGTTTTCTCGCGGTCTTCTGATGGCAGTGCTTCGCCGGTTTGCAGGTGATCGGAAACCGTCAGCACCGCAAGGGCACGCCGGTTATGTCGCGCTGCCAATGTATATAATTCAGCAGCTTCCATCTCTACGCCCAGAATACCATGTCGTACCAGTTGTTCATCCAGATCAGGCCGTTCAGCATAGAAAACGTCTGATGAATAGATCCCGCCCACATGGGTATTGACGCCGGCACTTTCTGCCGCAGCCACGGCGGCACGCAACAATGACCAATCCGCCGAAGGGGCAAAATTAATTTCGCGGAAAATCCCCGAGGAGGGCGAGGTAATGGTGCTGGCGGACATGGCAATGATCACATCCCGAATACCGACATGTGGTTGCATCCCACCACAAGAGCCGATGCGAATAAGGGTTTGAACATCATAACTGCTGATCAATTCATTTGCGTAGATCGACAAGGAAGGCATCCCCATGCCAGAGCCTTGAATTGTCACGGGATGACCGTTCCAGGTGCCGGTATAACCCAACATGCCACGCACTTCATTTACCAGTTTGGCATTCTGCAAAAAGGTTTCAGCGGCCCATTTGGCACGATATGGATCGCCTGGCATCAGGACGGTTTCCGCGATCTCACCGGGGGCGGCACCAATATGAACAGTCATTTTGAAACTCCAGTTTTCCAGATGAGAACAGAGTGCATTTGCCAGTGGCAGAGGCAAGAGCGAAGTGCGGAATTAACCCAATGCGTGTGGTGGGTATTCGTTTTCGACTTATGGTAGATTTTTCTAATTCAATTCAGAAAATTAGACTGCGAAATTAGGGTAACCGGAATCAGTTTTTGTAATTGCGCCCGCCACAAAACTGGACGGCGCAATTACACTCATAACGAGATAATTTCTAAATTTTAAGGGATTCCGGCGTCGCCCCTTTGCTCACTGCTTCACGGAACCAATTAGGATGACGCCCTTTTCCGGTCCATGTTTGGCCCTTGTCGTCGGGATTTGCATACATCGGTTTGGATACGGATTTTGATTTTTTTGCTTTTGTTTTCCGTGTTTTGCGTGGCTTTTTCGTTTCGTCGGATAATTCATCCAAGGAAAACCCGAATTCCGCAGCAGCCCTTTCGGCTGCTTTCCTTGCTTCCCTTTGATCCCGCGTGCGTGCGCTTTTTAGAGCTTTCTGCACATCTTTAAGATGTTTTTCCAACTCTTTTCTGCTCATGGATTTGAGGTCGATTTGCATGAATTCACTCCATTTCTTTGGTAATTATACCAAATGAATTAGCTGAATCCTAACCAGAAAACGCTTTTGTTCCTATTCTGCCTATTCTGCCGCGACGGGATTTGGATCAACCAGAGTAACAATGTCTTGCATTATGATGTTCAGTTCAAAGTCTTTTGGCGTGTAGACCCGTGCGACTCCCATCTTTGTTAGACGCATCGCGTCCTCTTCGGGGATGATACCGCCGACAATGATCGGAATATGTCCCAGTCCTGCATCCCGCATTTGGATAACCAGGTCTTTAACCAATGGAATATGTGAACCCGACAGGATCGAAAGACCCACAACATGGGCATCATCATTGCGGGCGGCTTCGACAATTTCAGAAGGCGTCAGCCGGATCCCTTCATAGGCAATATCCATACCGCAATCGCGCGCACGTACCGCGATCTGCTCCGCGCCATTGGAATGGCCATCAAGGCCGGGCTTGCCAACCAGGAATTTTAGCCGGCGGCCTAAACGGTCGCTTACGGCGTCCACTGCACTGCGTAATTCATCCAATCCTTCGGTCTTGTTGGACTGGCCTTTTGCGACCCCAGTGGGCCCGCGGTATTCGCCGTAAACAGACCGCATTTGCGCTGCCCATTCTCCGGTCGTCACGCCTGCTTTTGCGGCGGACACGGATGCGGGCATCACGTTGCGCCCTTCTGTGGCGGCCGCGCGCAGCTCTGCAAGGGCGGCATTGACCTCGGCTTCGTTCCTTTCGGCGCGCCATGAATTTAGTCGCTCAATTTGCTCTGCCTCAACTGCAGGATCGACAACCATGATGCCACCGTCACCTGTCATCAGCGGCGAGGTTTCGCCCTGCGTCCATTTGTTCACACCGACAACAATGGTTTCACCTGCTTCAATCCGGCCAAGACGGTCGGAATTGCTTTCGACCAGGCGTCCTTTCATATAATCGATTGCATCAATCGCTCCGCCCATTCCGTCGAGCAGGGCCAATTCAGCACGTGCGCCCTCTTTTAATTCCTCGACCTTTTTATCCACGGCCGGATTGCCGTCAAACAGATCATCAAATTCAAGCAAATCAGTCTCATAGGCTAAAATTTGTTGCATCCGCATGGACCATTGTTGATCCCAGGGGCGCGGCAGGCCCAATGCCTCGTTCCATGCGGGCAATTGCACAGCGCGGGCACGGGCTTTCTTGGAGAGGGTCACCGCCAGCATTTCGATCAGGATACGATACACATTGTTTTCTGGCTGTTGCTCGGTCAGGCCCAGGGAATTGACCTGAACGCCATAGCGGAATCTCCGGTATTTGGCCTCTTGCACACCGTAACGTTCAAGGCAAATTTCATCCCAAAGGTCAACAAAGGCGCGCATCTTGCACATTTCGGTTACAAAACGGATGCCCGCATTCACAAAAAACGAAATGCGGCCCACAAGCGCAGGGAAATCCGCCGGGTCGACACGTGGGCGCAATTGATCAAGCACGGCCGTAGCGGTCGCCAATGCAAATGCCAATTCTTGCTCAGGCGTGGCACCCGCTTCCTGCAGGTGATAGGAACAGACGTTCATCGGGTTCCATTTCGGAACATGCGTATAGCAATATTCGGCCACATCCGCGATCATCTTGAGCGAGGGGGCAGGCGGACAGATATATGTACCGCGCGACAGATATTCCTTGATCAGGTCATTTTGCACGGTGCCGTTTAGCTCGGAAATATCCGCACCCTGTTCTTCGGCCACCGCAATATAAAGGGCGAGAAGCCAGGGGGCCGTCGCGTTGATGGTCATTGAGGTGTTCATCTGGTCAAGCGGAATGTCCTTGAACAAGGCGCGCATATCTCCCAGATGGCTGACCGGCACACCAACCTTGCCCACTTCACCTCGCGACAGGATGTGATCACTGTCATAGCCCGTTTGCGTCGGCAAATCGAAGGCGACCGACAGGCCGGTCTGTCCCTTGGCCAGATTCGAACGGTAGAGCGCGTTGGATGCCTTGGCTGTGGAATGCCCGGCATAGGTACGGATCAACCACGGGCGGTCTTTGGATGGCTCGGGCATGGGAGGCTCCTTTAGTCGGCGGGGAAATTTTATTACGCTCAGGGATGTCTAGTTGACATATTATACCAATGTCAATTCGCTGCGTTGCGGCATGATGCAATGTGATTTGACCTAAAGCAAGCAGATGCGTAGGGCATCCGGGATCTTGAAACTGCAGGTGCTGACATGGGGCAGAATGAAATAATGTATGATATACCGACACCTTTGATTTCGCTGGCTTTGCTGGTCCTGATGTTGTCTGGCACCTGGATCGGCTACCGGACGGGCATTGTTCGCCAACAACGCGAGACCGAGCAAACCAAAACCCAGACCACCGCAGTGCAAGGATCAATGCTTGGCTTGCTGGCATTGCTGTTGGGCTTCACCTTTTCGCTTGCACTTTCGCGTCATGATGCCAGATCAAGTTCTGTGGTCGCAGAAGCAAATGCCATCGGCACAGCATGGTTGCGTCTGGATTTCCTGGACGGGCCGGCCAAGACACAGGCCAAGGTGAATTTGTTGAAATATACCCGGTTACGGGTTGAAGCAGGTGAAGTGCCAGCCGATCAATACAGGCAACGTGACGCATATACCGCGAGTGCCGAAGAAGCTTTTGCCACTGTTTGGTCCATTGCTGCGGAAAATGCACGTTCACCGGGTGGTGCGGCTTCGGTGTCGTTGACCAATGCGTTGAATGATATGATCGACGCGCTCGCCTCGCGGAATGCGACACTTGACCGGCATGTGCCGGAGGTTGTGCTGATCATGTTGTTTGTGACTTTCATCCTGTCAGGTGGGATGCTTGGCTTTTCTTCAGGGGTTAACGGTTCGAAACCGGCAACGCCGGTCTATCTGATGCTGACACTCATCGTGTTGCTGGTCTTCCTGATTGTTGATCTGGACCGGCCCAGACGCGGAATTATCGAAGTGGATCGCACACCGATGATGGATCTGCTGGCCTCATTCAAGGCCCCGTCGGGCGGGTGAACAGCATCCTGGTGCTGCTTGAAAAGCCAAAAACAGGGCGCAACAGGCCGAGTGTTTCCTGCCCTGTCGCGACAAAGCCCTCGCGCTCGTAAAGCGCCCGGGCGCGGGGGTTGCTGTCAATCACATCAAGGCGCACCGATCCAAGGCCTTGCGCCACGGCTTCGTCCTTGATGGCGCGCAACAGCGCGGTACCGATTCCCGTGCCGCGGGCCGCGGACGCCACGCAGATGCCATCCATCAGCAAGATGTCCCTGGCGAGGTCGCGTTCAATCAGGGCCAGAAGTGGTCCGCGCCAAAGCGCGGAAAACCAGCCATAGACCTCGGCCAAATCCGCCATTTCACCGCCAATCAACCCTCCTTTGGCGGTCTTGAAACCCGCCACCCCGAGAATGTCTCCGACAGGTCCGCGCGCAACGAGAGCGAAATCGGGGTTCAGTTGTGCGGCGATAAATTCAAGCGCCTTTGGAGGCGGGCCAAGGACATGGATAAGCTTCGCTGCGAAGGCTTGCCAATAGAGCGCAGCAACCCTTTGCCGTTCCTGTGGCATAAACCCTTTGGTTATTACAGAATCCATGCACCCGATCCCGAAGCTGACAGATGACATATTGTTCTTGCCACCCTTCACTGCAAGGGTGTCGACATGACGCAGACCGTAGAACTCCCGCTTTGGCTTTTTGTCCTGATCATGCTGTTCGCAGCTGTCACAGCCCTGAGCCACTTTCTGTTGCCATCGGTGCGTTGGTTCTTTCGCAGGCGCCTGGAGAAAGCTGTCAAACGCCTGAACACCCGCCTGAAGCGCCCAATCGAACCTTTCAAGCTGGCCCGTCGCTATGACATGATACAGCGGCTGATTTATGATCCCGAAGTCTCGCGTGAAATCGTCAACTATGCCCGCAGTAACGGGGTGCCCGAAAATGTGGCTTTTGAGAAAGCACGCGAATATGCACGAGAAATCGTTCCCAGCTTTTCTGCAGTGGCTTATTTCAGTTTTGGTATCCGGCTTGCCCGGATGTTGGCAAAAGCGATTTATCGGGTCGAAACCGCCCAAACGAATGACAGGATCTTTGGTGAAATTCCCAAAGAGGCGACCGTCATTTTTGTCATGAACCACCGCAGCAACATGGACTATATGCTGGTGACCTATCTCGCTGCGCGGGATTCTGCTCTGTCCTATGCGGTGGGCGAATGGGCGCGGGTCTGGCCGTTGAGTTGGCTGATCAAATCACTGGGGGCATATTTTATCCGCCGTCGGTCCCGTGGTGCCCTGTATCGCAAGGTGCTGGCCCGGTATGTACAAATGGCGACGGAAGGTGGTGTAAACCAAGCGTTCTATCCCGAAGGTGGCCTTAGCCTGACAGGGCGCATCCAGAAACCCAAAATGGGATTGATGTCCTATCTTGTGGAAGGGTTTGACCCCCAGGGTTCGCGCGACGTGGTGTTTGTACCTGTGGCAATAAATTATGACCGCGTGCTCGAAGATACCGTGCTGATCGCTGCGGACAAACGTGGCGACAGGCGCTTCGGTGCGCGCATCTCGGTCGTGGTGGGGTTCATTCTGCGCAATCTCTGGCAGCGGCTGACGCGGCAAGAAAGCCGTTTTGGCACTGCGGCAGTTGCTTTTGGTGCACCATTATCCTTGCGCGAGGCCGGACCAGACCCACAGGTCGAAGCCTTGTCTTGCGAATTGATGTCACGGGTTGAGGATGTGATGCCGGTCCTCGCCGTACCCGCAGTGTGTCACGCGCTGTTGCATGACGGGCCTGTTCCAGACGAAGACATCGCTGTACGGGCAGGGGCGCTGTTTGATGCCGCGCCAAAGGGTGCAGCCATCGTAAAGCCCGCGCAACGGGCACTGGAGATCGCCAAAGCATTGGAAAGTCTGACCAAACGGGGGCTTGTCGAAAAACGCGGTACGGCGTGGCATGTCATACCCAAATACCAGTCGGTGCTGGTTTTCTATGCGAATTCCATCGCCCATCATTTTGAAAAGGATGCTGCAAGCGCATAGAAGTTTCTGCACGTGCGGGGTCATAAAGTTGCAAAAAACATCGTTGCAGGGTTGCATTATTGCGTATCGCCCCATATTCCACTGAGGCATAGGCGCGATTCTGCGTCGCGGCAATTCAGACACTCTATCCACAGGAGGCCCGCATGGCACTCGATACTTCCATCGCGCAATATGATGCACCGGAAAAGGATCTCTACGAGGTCGGTGAAATACCGCCGATGGGTCATGTGCCAAAGCAGATGTATGCCTGGGCGATCCGGCGTGAACGTCACGGCAAGCCGGATACGGCGATGCTGGAAGAGGTTGTCGATGTGCCAGAACTGGACAGCCAGGACGTACTGGTTCTCGTGATGGCGGCAGGTGTGAACTACAATGGCGTTTGGGCGTCTCTGGGTGAACCGATCAGCCCGTTTGACGGCCACAAGCAACCTTATCATATCGCCGGTTCCGATGCAGCGGGCATTGTCTGGGCTGTGGGTGACAAGGTCAAGCGCTGGAAAGTCGGTGACGAGGTAGTGATCCACTGCAATCAGGATGACGGCGATGACGAGGAATGTAACGGTGGCGACCCGATGTATTCCCCCACGCAGCGTATTTGGGGCTATGAGACACCGGACGGATCCTTCAGCCAATTCACACGTGTCCAGTCGCAACAGTTGATGCCGCGCCCCAAGCACCTGACATGGGAAGAAGCGGCCTGCTACACGCTGACACTTGCCACCGCTTACCGGATGTTGTTTGGCCACGAACCGCATGATTTGAAGCCGGGCCAGAACGTGTTGGTCTGGGGGGCATCAGGTGGTTTGGGGTCATATGCGATTCAATTGATCAATACGGCCGGGGCCAATGCCATCGGTGTTATCTCGGACGAAACCAAACGCGACTTCGTCATGGATCTTGGGGCCAAGGGGGTGCTCAACCGCAAGGACTTCAATTGCTGGGGCCAATTACCCAAGGTTGGCAGTGAGGAATATGCGGCCTGGTTTCAGGAAACCCGTAAATTCGGCAAGGCCATCTGGGACATTACCGGTAAAGGGGTAAACGTCGACATGGTGTTCGAGCATCCCGGTGAAGCGACATTCCCGGTTTCCACCTTTGTTGTGAAAAAGGGCGGCATGGTAGTGATCTGCGCTGGGACCTCAGGCTTTAATCTGACATTTGACGTGCGTTACATGTGGATGCATCAGAAACGTCTTCAGGGGAGCCACTTTGCCCACCTCAAGCAGGCGGCTTCTGCCAACAAGCTGATGCTTGAACGGCGCTTGGATCCTTGCATGTCCGAAGTTTTTGCTTGGAACGATTTACCCGAAGCGCACATGAAAATGCTGCGAAACGAACATAAGCCCGGCAATATGTCCGTGCTGGTACAGGCTCCCACCACTGGGTTGCGCACGCTCGAAGACGCATTGGATGCAGGCAAATAAGATCTGATTGTTTCCGCCTTGGAAACGGTAACCCGCGAATCGCTTTGGTGAGTCGCGGGTTTTTCGTGGGGAAATTCAACTTTCAACGGGATCAAAGGCTTGGCAAAACGGCCCTCACCATTTGTGGGGAGTGAAAACCAGCGAATTTCTTAACCCAATTCGCACATGCTATGGTTGTATTAACGTTCTGTTAATCATTTGGAAGCGAGGCTACCTATGCGAAGTGACTGGATATTGGACGTTCTTGCCGATTTGAAAACCTTTGCTCTGTCGTCCGATTTGCACGCTTTAGCAGAACAATTGGATGACACAGCAATTGTTGCCCTGGCCGAGATCGCCTCCCTTGAAGAGAGGACGCAAGCGCATAGGCATGGCCGAGACAAAGCAACTGGAAGTCATTCTGGAGAATTTGGAGCAAGCTGAAACACTTGCAGGGCTGCAGGAGGCAACAGAAGCGTTGCGGCGTCATCTGGGGATCGCTCATATCGTTTATCACTGGGTCGATTCAGCCGGCGATCAATATGGCTGCGGGACCTATTCCGCAGAATGGCAACAACGCTACATTGCACTGAATTACCTTCGTATTGATCCGGTTGTTTTGGGTTGTTTCCAACGGTTTCATCCCGTCGACTGGAAACAGCTGGATTGGTCGTCTAAAGCCGCCCGTGCCTTTCAGACCGAGTCGATAAAATACGGAGTTGGAAATCAGGGGTACTCAATTCCGGTGCGCGGTCCTAACGGACAATTTGCCTTGTTTACGGTGAACGATTCCTGTGGCGACGAAGAATGGTCGGACTTTACCCAGAAATATCATCGCGAACTGATCCTGATCGCATATTTTCTGAATCAGAAGGCGCTTGAACTTGAACCGGATCGCACGCCGGAAGTTGCCCAGGCTCTCAGTCCTCGTGAAGTGGATGCAATGACGTTGCTTGCCATCGGATACAGCCGGGCGCAGGTCGCAAATTCACTGTCGATTTCGGAACATACCCTGCGCGTCTACATCGAAAGCGCACGATTCAAGCTGGGCGCATTGAATACGACCCACGCAGTCGCACGCGCGCTCAGCCGAGGCTTGATCGTCATCTGATCGCCAAGAAAGCTGGACCATTATGATGCGCTGCGTTGCGTTTATTGATCACGCGCCGAACGTCTAATTCAGGTTCCATTAACCTTCGGTGCAGTAACTCATCGGTCTTGTGTTTTCAGACCGGAGAACTTCATGCTGCGTTACCTCTATGCCGATCAATTGCAGGGCCACCCCCACCTTGCAAAGACCATGTTTCGTGACCGCGCCGATCAATTCAAGACACGCCTGAATTGGGCGGTCCAGGTCGATGACCAGGGCGAAGAACGCGATTGCTATGACGCCCTGAACCCGCTTTATGTGATCTGGCAGGAAGCCGACGGCAGCCACGGAGGTTCGATGCGGTTATTGCCAACGACTGGTCCGGTGATGGTGAACGACCATTTTGGCCAACTGATCCAGGGTCCAATCGTCAGCCCCCTGATCTGGGAATGCACGCGTTTTTGTCTCAAACGTGGGGTGGGTCCCCATGTCGCCGCAGCGCTGATGCTGGGAGGTGGAGAAATCATGCAGGGTTTTGGTGTTAAGCATTTTGTCGGTGTTTTTGATGCACGCATGGTGCGGATTTACCGGATGATTGGTTCTTCTCCCGAAGTTTTGGGTAGTGAAGGGGAAGGGAGAGCGCAAATTTCTGTCGGATTATGGCATTTCTCTTCAGAAGCCCAAGCACAGGTCAGCGCCCGCGCGGGCATCACGCCAGAACAGTCCCGATTCTGGTTTAACGCAGCGATGGGCGGATTGAGATACCACCGCTGGTCAAAATCAGCGTGAGCCGGCGCAATGGCGCTGGCCCCCCCTGACTGCCTTGCGTAAACATGGTGCATGGAAATTGCGCTAACTTATTCTGACGATCAGGCGGTTGCCTTTGACGCCGTGGCCGAGATGCTGCGCAGTGCTGGCATTGATCTGGAGGAAAACCTGCTTATGCCCCCGTCGGGGAACGCGGATCAGGCAATGGCGGTAACGGGCAAGGCCGGATCAGGGAAAACATTGCTCTTGGCGGAACTCTACAAGGCAATGGAAGCCGCAGGGGTAAATATCGTTTCCGGCGATTATGAAAGCCGCAAGAAAGCGGACAAACGCTCGCTTGCGATTCTCGCACCCACAAACAAGGCGGCCAGCGTTTTGCGGCTACGCGGGGTGCCGGCCACGACGATACATCGTATTTTGTATACGCCCGTTTATGACCCGGAATATGAGCGGATCGCCGAATGGCTTGCCGGAAATGGCGAACGACCAGAGATTGAAGGGCTGACAGAAATCTCACTCGACCGTGCCGCAGCTTTTTATGCAAATAACAAATCCATCCCAGGCGCCTTGGCGGCGGCCGGTCTGCGTGGGTCGGATTTCATTACCGGCTGGAAACGGCGGGAAGAACCGCTCGACATTGGGTTTGTTGATGAATCCTCGATGTTGGATGATAAGCAATTCGAAGACCTCAAAGAGATTTTTCCAACACTTCTGTTGTTTGGTGATCCCGCGCAATTGGCACCGGTGAATCAATCCGGCACCATGGTATTTGAAAAGCTGCCGCAAGAACGGGTAATGAACCTTAACCGGATTTTCCGTCAGGACGCTGGCAATCCGATTCTTGATCTGGCCCATGCGCTGGCTGATCCTGAACTGAGTTTCCACCAGTTTGAACAAATGGTCGAAGAGGCGGCGAAAAAGGATGATCGTGTGGTATGGGGTCAACGGGTCGAGGTTGATCTGATGGCCCGTTCCCCCGTGCTGGTATGGCGCAATGCAACGCGCATTCGTCTGATCAATGCCTTCCGTTCGGTGCACGGCGCCCCGGAGGATGCGCTGTTGGCTGGCGAACCATTGATCTGTGACGGCATTGAGCTGCCGCTCAAACACCGCAAAAAGCGGTTGGACCTGGAAGCAAGGGGCTTGATCAAGGGCGCACAGGTTATTTACCTTGGCGAGGGGCGCAAACCGGGTTTCAGCCGCCTGCATGTGATGGGGGCCGAAGACCCGCAGCTAAGCGCAGCGTCGATCGTAAAGATTGAAAAACCCGATGAAGAAGAACCGTTTATCCCCTTCGCCGCGCGGATGGGCGCGACGTTCCTGCATGGGGCTGCAGTCACGATCCACAAAGCGCAGGGTTCGCAGTGGGAGACAGTGCAGGTGTTCGCGCCAGACCTCTATGTCGCGGCGAAAATGGGCCGGATCGAAGCAGGGCAACCCTTGTGGAAACGGCTGGCATATGTGGCCATTACCCGCGCCCAGGAGCGCCTGATCTGGGTTGTGCGCAACCGCTTGTCAAAACCGTCCGGCCCGTTGGCTGTGGATGATCTGCGCTCGGTTCCTGTGGTGCCTTTGACGCTGGATGCCCCTGAGGAGAACTTGTTGTGAAACGATTGATCGTTACCGGAGCCAGCTCGGGTGTTGGCCGTGCAGTTGCTGAATTATTCCTGAAAGAAGGATGGTCTGTCGGCTTGATCGCGCGCCGCGCAGATGCGTTGCACCAGATCGCGACGCACCATGACAACGCGGTTGTCCTGCCTGCCGATGTGACGGATGCGCAGGCACTTGAAGCAGCGTTTGACAGCTTCGGTGCGCCGGATGTGCTGTTTAACAATGCTGGTATTTTTGGTCCCAGCGCCCCCATCGATGAGATCGCGATCGAAGATTGGGAACAGGTGTTGATGGTCAATTTACACGGCATGTTTCTGGCCGCGCGACTTGCGTTTGGCGCGATGCGGCGTAGTGGCGGCGGACGGATCATCAATAACGGGTCGATTTCAGCTCATACGCCCCGTGCAGGCTCGGTCTGTTATACGACAACGAAACACGCAATCACGGGATTAACAAAATCCCTGTCCTTGGATGGACGCCCGTTCGACATCGCCTGTGGCCAGATCGACATTGGTAATGCCGAAACCGAAATGGTCGCAAACCTGAAAAAGCGTGACCCGGATTTACTGACTATGGATGTCTCGCATGCTGCCAATGCCGTCCTTCACATGGCATTGCTGCCGCCTGAGGCAAATGTACAATTCATGACGGTGATGGCGACCAAGATGCCCTACATTGGTCGAGGTTGACCAGGTAATCCGCCCGAAATCACTGTGCCGCGGTTGCCGCCAGTGCAGCAAGAGGCTTGATTTGATCTCCAACGACCCGCACCATGTGCTGAGATACTGTATTTGCAAAGTATCCAGAGTGTCACGCAATGGGGGATCGCGCGATGGCCGACAAAGCACAAGAAGCATTGAAACTGGCGCAAGAAGCGACAAAGAAAGTGGGCGTCCTGGAGAAAGAAATCGCTGGTATGAAAAAGGTGATGGAACAGTTTGCCCGAGACATGACAAAGAATGGAACGGCTCATCAGGACTATGTCAACAAGAGTATCGCCGATGTGAACAAGGCGATTGAGCGGTATGCCAAGGATATGGCGAAGTACGAATCCAACCAACAAGCTACTTTCGATAAAGAAATAGCGGAACTTAAGAAAAAGATCGAAAAACGCTAGAATCCGTATCGGTGATCCGATCGCCCAAGGGTTTTTCGGCTCCAACCGCCTTCACCTTGCCGCCTCGGACAGGGGTGTCACCGTCTGAATGCCGAGAATATTGCCGACGCACCCCAGCCGGCTGCAATGGCAATTGCCAAGGACATCAAGCCATAAAGAAACGCGTTTTCGCGTGACAGGGTGTACAACCACCGTTCCATACCAACTTTGCGCACATATATGCTGGTCTCGTATTTTGATACAACTTCGCCGCCACGGGTCAGGAAGATACGGGTTTGATAATCTCCCTCCGTCAAGGCAGCAGGCAGTTTGATCGCGGTGCGAAACAGCGTTTCTTCATCAACGCTGACGGTACCCTCGTTGAGTTGGTACTGGTTCGAGGCGGTCTTGATGCGGATCAACGCTTCTGTAAAGCTTTCGCTGTTGGTTATATTCATCGGCGCACCGACAGAACGGATCGCACGGGGAATCGAGATTTCGTGGCGCTGGTCTTCTGTTTCGGTCACTGACATTCCCAACAGCGTACTGCTGGACACAGCATAAAAACCGGGGGCGCTGTCGACTTCTACGGCATCAGTGTTGATCCAGATGCCCAGTCGTTTTTCCTTGCGCCGCACGACGACAGGTTCGAAGGGACCCGCGACCGTCACGATCACCTGCAAAGGTGGATCCGTGGGGATCGGCTCTTCCCGTTTTACGGCTCCAAAGATGAGGATCTCTGATCCATCAAAGTTGGTATTGATGGATACCTGATCTTTACTGAGCCCAAGAACGACCTCTTCGGCAAAGACCGGCTGCGTCACAAGCAAGATAAGAGAAATGAAAAGAGCACGCATCAGTGACCGCCCGCCGCGCCAAGCGAATAAAGCTCACTGGGTTGTACCAGCAAATCAAAAGCCAACTTGCCACAGACGGCCAAAACCATGATCGCCAAGAGGATGCGCAGCTGCTCGGCTTTCATCTTGACCCCGATACGAGTCCCGATCTGTGCGCCAATGACGCCACCGACCAGCAACAGGACCGCCAGCACGATGTCGACAGTAAAATTCGTCGTGGCATGCAACATGGTTGTGAATGCAGTCACAAATATGATCTGGAACAGGGAGGTGCCAACAACCACTTTGGTTGGCATGCCCAGAAGATAAATCATTGCCGGCACCATGATAAAACCACCGCCGACACCCATGATTGCAGCCAGAACACCGACGGCAATGCCGACAATCACTGGCGGGATAACGGAAATATACAGACCTGAAACGCGAAACCGCATCTTGAACGGCAGTCCGTGGATCCAGTTGTGTTTCTTACGGGCGGGCGGTTTGCCTTTTTTGGTGTTACGGATCGCATTCAGCGATTCAATGAACATCAACCCGCCAATAACGCCAAGAAATACAACATAACACAGTTTGACCAGCAGATCGACCTGGCCCAGTGCCTTTAGATAGTTGAACATCCAGACACCCAAGGCTGCGCCGATCAGACCACCGATCAACAGAACGGTGCCCATCCTGAGGTCCACCGTCTTGCGTTTGAAATGGGCGAGGACGCCTGAGAAAGAAGAAGCGACAATCTGGTTCGCCTCTGTGGCCACTGCCACGGCGGGTGGGATGCCAATAAAAAACAGGAGCGGTGTCATCAGAAAGCCACCGCCAACGCCAAACATGCCGGAAAGTATACCAACCAAACCGCCAAGCCCCAACAAAAGAAAGGCGTTGACCGATACTTCGGCGATGGGAAGATAGATTTGCATGGCATCCCTTAGCGCGATGGGTATTTCAAATCAACGGTTCACGCAGCAATGCTGCAATAAGGACTGAAAGGTAATTAAAACTGGTCTTATTCCAGCTAAGTCATCGTTCTTTCACATAGGGTTCGCCGCCTGCACGCGGGGGAATTGCCTTGCCGACAAAGCCGGCCAATATGACAACTGTCATGATATAGGGGAGGGCACCCAGCAGTTGACCCTGGACCTTCATGCCGATCAGCGCTTCGATCACGTCAGGCCGCGTTTCCAATGCGCCGAATAGTCCAAACAACAGCGTCGCCCAAAGCGCGTACCAGGGGCGCCATTTGGCAAATATCAGGGCGGCAAGCGCGATAAATCCGCGACCCGCTGACATGTCTTTGACAAAACCGGCCTGCAGGGCGGTGCTCAGGTAGGCACCGGCAACGCCGCATAGAATACCGCAGATGCCAACGGCGGCATAGCGTAAGCCGACCACTGAAATCCCGGCTGTATCCACCGAAGCAGGATTTTCACCCACAGCGCGCAAACGCAGACCGAAACGCGTGCGATAAAGCAACCACCAGGTCAAAGGTACGGCTGCAAAGGCCAAATAAACAAGGATCGAATGGCCCGAGATCAACTCGCTATACAGGGGGCCGATGATGGGGGTGTCGGCCATGGCATCTGCACCGGGCAGAGTGATCCCTTCGAAACGCGCGCCCCCGACGAGGGATGGTGTACGCCCGCCCTGTTGAAACCAGTCTTGCGCGATGAGGACAGTCATTCCCGCCGCAAGAAAGTTAATCGCAACCCCCGAGATAAGTTGGTTCCCACGAAAGGTAATGGAAGCAAGCCCGTGCAACCCCGAGAGCAGCAGCGATGCGCCGATCCCAGCCATCAAACCTATCCAGACGTTGCCAGTGAGCGATGCGATCGCAGCGGAAAAGAATGCTGCCGCGAGCATTTTGCCCTCAAGGCCGATGTCGAAAATGCCTGCTCTTTCGCTGAAGAGTCCGGCCAGACAGGCAAGCAAAAGCGGGGTGGCAAGCCGCACGGTCGAGTCGAGCAACTGGATGAAAGTCAGATAGTCCATCAGCCTGCTCCTCTCGTTTTACGTCGGCGCAGTGCGAGAAAAACCTTTTCAAGCGGAATGCGGACCATGTTGTCCAGCGCGCCGGTAAAGAGGATAACAAGGGCTTGGATGACCACGATCAACTCACGTGGAATCGACGTCCACAGGGCGAGTTCCGCGCCCCCCTGGTAAAGAAACCCGAACAGGATTGCCGCGATGAACACACCCAAAGGATGAGAACGGCCCATCAATGCCACGGCGATACCAATGAAACCTGCACCTTCGGTTGAGTTAAGTACCAGCCGCTCTGCTTCTCCCATCACGTTGTTGGTCGCCATCATCCCGGCCAATGCGCCAGAGATGATCATCGCAATCATGGTGATTTTGACCGGTGAAATCCCTGCATATCTGGCGGCGGATTCCGAATGGCCGTAAGCGCGGATTTCATACCCCAGGCGGGTACGCCAGATCAGCACCCAAAGCGCGAAACAGGCGGCTACCGCGACCAGCAACGAAACATTGGCGGGCGCGGCTTTGGAAAAGGCGATGCCCAAAGGTGCCAGCAAATCGTGGAGTGTCGGCAGGTTGGTGGCATCAGGGAAACGCGCCGTTGCCGGGTCCATCGACCCTTTGGGGCGCAGCATGTTCACCAACACATAATTCAGCAAGGCGGCTGCGATAAAATTGAACATGATTGTTGTGATCACGATGTGACTGCCACGTTTTGCCTGTAACCATGCGGGAATCGCAGCCCAGACCGCACCGAATAATCCGGCCATAAAGGCAGCGCCGATCAGTGCCAGCGACCAATGGGGCCAGGGAATGTAGAGACAGGCAAGCGCCACGCCAAGACCGCCAAGCATCGCTTGACCTTCGCCGCCGATATTGAACAGGCGGGCATGAAACGCGATGGAGACCGCCAGCCCCGTGAACATGAAGTTTGTCGCGTAATACAGGGTATAGCCCCAGCCATAGGTCGACCCCAGCGCCCCGGTAACCATCAGTTTAACCGCCGCCACGGGGTCTTCACCGATGGCAAGAATAACCAGCGCCGAGATGATTGCGGCAAGCAATAGCGATATCAATGGCACAAGCACCACTTCGGCCCATTTTGGCATCACGTCCATGCTATGTCCTCTTTTCCGCCGAGGCCGCTTTCGCCAGATTGGCTTCCACCTCGGCCACGGAATGTGGTGCGTCAGTATCGGTGATGCCTGCCATCAACAGGCCCAGTTCTTTCTCGTCGGTATCCTGTGGCAATCGCTCGCCCATCACCCGGCCATCAAACATCACAGCAATCCTGTCGCTCAGTGCAAGGATTTCCTCCAGTTCCACCGAGACCAGAAGGATCGCCTTGCCTTGATCACGCAGGGCAACGATCTGTTGATGGATGAATTCAATGGCACCGATGTCGACGCCGCGGGTCGGTTGGCCGATCAGCAGCAGATCGGGATTGCGCTCGATCTCGCGGGCGAGAACGATCTTTTGCTGGTTACCCCCAGAGAAATTCTTGGCCGCGAGTTTAGGGTTCGGTGGCCTGACATCGAAACGCTCCATCTTTCCCGTCGTGTCGTCCCGAATGGCTGTGTTATTCATCAACAGACCCGCACGATAGGCAGGATCATGATGATATCCAAAAGCGGTATTTTCCCATGCCTGATACTCCATGATCAGGCCTTCGCGCTGGCGATCCTCAGGCACATGGGCAATTCCGTGATTGCGTCGGGATTGCCCGTCTGACAAATGGCCGGTCAGGTCCAACAATTCGCCGTTCAGTCGAACTTCACCAGTGCCGCCCTGATAGCCGCCCAGCACTTCAAGCAGCTCTGACTGTCCGTTGCCTGCGACACCTGCGATGCCCAGAATTTCACCGGCACAGACTTGAAGATCCACACCGCGCAAACGTTCGACGCCCTTGTCGTCTATGACTGTCAGACCCTTGATGTCCAGAACTACTTCGCCGGTTTGTGCAGGTGTCTTGTCTACCCGCAACAGCACTTTGCGCCCGACCATAAGTTCGGCCAGTTCGGCTGGGGATGTCTCGCTTGTCTTTACAGTTGCTGTCATCTCCCCGCGGCGCATCACGGACACCGTATCAGTTGTCTCCATGATCTCGCGCAGTTTGTGGGTGATCAAGATGATGGTTTTGCCCTCGGATTTCAGGCGTCCGAGGATGCGGAACAGCTGGTCCGCTTCGGCAGGGGTCAAAACACCCGTCGGTTCATCCAGAATCAGGATGTCGGCTTGACGATATAGTGCCTTGAGGATCTCGACCCGCTGCTGCATCCCCACACCAATGTCCTGGATCAATGCATCTGGATCGACGTTCAACCCATAATCATTGGCCAGTTCAACCAGCGTGCGCCGTGCCTTGGCCAACGACGGTTTCAATAACCGCCCGTCTTCGGCACCTAGAATGATATTTTCAAGTACCGTGAAATTCTCAACCAGTTTGAAATGCTGGAACACCATCCCGATGCCCGCTGCGATTGCCGCCTGGCTGTCGGGGATTTCGGTTCTGGAACCGTTGATCCAGATCTCGCCTTTATCGGCCTTGTAAAACCCATAGAGGATCGACATCAGCGTCGATTTTCCCGCGCCGTTTTCCCCGATGATGCCGTGGATCGTGCCGGGCATCACACGGATCGAGATGTCCTTGTTGGCCTGAACCGGGCCAAAAGCCTTGGAAATGCCTTTCAGCTCGATCGCGGGCGCAGTGGAAGCGGCAGTTGCCTGCCGCTCCGTTGTCGTTTCAGGCGTCACTTAGAAGCTCAGCGCTGGGCAGGAATCATCTGAGCTATAGTCGTGCACTGTCAGAGATCCATCGGCAATCTTTGCAGCGGCTGCATCCACCGTTGATTGCATCTCTGCACTGACGAGATCCTTGTTGTTTTCGTCCATCGCATAGCCGACACCACCATTTGCAAGTGTCATGGTGAAGTTCCCTGTCTCAAGATCTGTGCCCTGCTTCATGGCATCATAGACAGCGTTGTCCACACGCTTGAGCATGGATGTCAGGACCTTGCCCGGATGCAGGTGGTTCTGGTTGCTATCGACGCCAATGGACAGGATCCCTTCGTCCGCTGCGGTTTGCAGAACACCAACGCCTGTCCCACCAGCCGCAGCAAATACCACGTCTGAACCCTGTGAAATCTGCGCCTTGGTCAACTCGGAGCCTTTGACCGGGTCATTCCACGCGGCAGGCGTTGTGCCTGTCATATTCGCGATGACCTTGACATCAGGGTCGGCCGCAACGGCACCCTGCGCATAGCCGCAGGCAAATTTGCGGATCAGTGGAATGTCCATGCCACCAATGAAGCTGACGGTGCCAGATTTTGAGGCTTGTGCCGCCATCATGCCAACAAGGTATGACCCTTCGTGTTCGGCAAAACCGATGCCGCGCACATTTGGCAGGTCAAGCCAGTTGACATCAACAACAGCAAATTTCGTGTCGGGATAATCGCTGGCCACCTGGCTCAGGGCATCTGCAAACGCAAAGCCGGTCATCACGATCGGGTTTGCACCGGCTTCGGCAAAGCGGCGCAGGGCCTGCTCACGCTGGGCTTCGGATTGCAGTTCGATGTCGCGGAAGGTGCCGCCGGTTTCTTCGGCCCAACGCTGCGCGCCGGCAAAGGCAGCTTCGTTGAAGGATTTGTCGAACTTGCCGCCAAGATCGAAGATCAATGCAGGCTCGGCCAATGCGGCTCCGGCGCTCAACGCCACTGCGGCGGCTGCACCCAAAAATTTTGTCATAAGGGTCATGGTATGTCTCCCAGGTTTTTAATGTTGGGGCGGAACCAGCAGTGGCCCCTTGCCCGCGATCAGACGATCAAGGTCAATTTAGGGCGCAGCAAGGGGGCAGGGTCAACCGATTCCTGAAATTTATCGCGTGAAATCAGGCGTCGAACCTCAGGTAACCTTATAGGCCATAACAATAGCATCGACCGAGGTCATGTTTTTGCGGGCATAATAGGCAGTCCGGCGCCCAACTTCTGCAAATCCGAGATTTCGATACAGGCGGCCCGCCGCGGTATTGTCCGCTGCAACTTCCAGAAAGGCGGTGGAGCTGGCCCCTTCAAGCGTGGCCAGCCATTCAAGCATGAGCGCCCGCCCGAGACCCTGTCGATGGAACGCCGGGGCAACCGCGAGGGTCAATAACTCTGATTCACCCGCGATGGTTCGGGTCAGGGCGAAACCGTGTGGGCGGTGGAAAAGCGCAACAGAGGTGCTGTCGAGAAGGCTTTCGAATTCGTCCGCAGACCATGCACGCTCCTGCGGGAATGCTGCGTGATGGATGTCGGCCAGATGTTGCGGTGTCACGCGAGGATCACAGGCGGTTTGTCCCGCGCCGGTGCGGCATCTGGCGCACGGACATAAAGCGGGGCAGGCCGCTGTGTGATGTCGTGCCCCTGAGCGAGTTTCCATGCGGCAATGCGGGCAATGCGCGCCGCGGGATCCTCTGCTGATGTTGTTGGATTGGCGATGGCACCAAGCGCACAGGCGACCTTTTCGGCCAGATGCCCGGTGACCTTCAGATCGGCGCGGCAAAGATGTTCGGGCGGTGACATCGGGTCAATGATTTCTGGCTTGTCGGTGGGGTGCCCGTATCGGAAGGGCTGGGCATAGGCCGCGCCACGCGGGGCTTCGACGATCACCAGTTCCGCGGCGTTTGCTTCGACGGCAAAGGGATCGCGCAACATTTCGAATGAGGAAACCGGGATTGCAGGGATGCCCAGCCCAAGGGCCAAACCACGTGCGGCAGATACGGAAATCCGGATGCCGGTAAAGTTGCCCGGGCCAATGCCGACGCCTATAGCCGTGAGGTCATCATAGCCAAGACCCGACCTTGCAAGTATTTCTTCACAGAGCACAAGAATGCGTTCAGCTTGGCCTTTCGCCATTGCCTCGGTCGCCGACTGTTGCATGGCATCCTGCGCCAAGACAGCAGCCGCGCAATGCGCGGCTGACGTATCAAGGGCAAGGATTGTGGGAAATGGCATCCTCAGGGCGCTCAGGCGACAGGGCGCACTTCTGTCACTTCGGGAATATAGTGGCGCAACAGGTTCTCGATCCCCATCTTCAGTGTCAGTGTGGAGGACGGACAGCCCGCACAGGCACCCTGCATGTGCAGATAGACAACGCCGCGCTCGAACCCGTGGAACGTGATGTCGCCCCCATCCTGCGCAACGGCAGGGCGTACGCGACTGTCGAGAAGTTCAGTGATCTGGGCGACGATTTCGCCGTCATCGCCAGTATGTTCCGCATGACCGGACGAAGGTTTGTGATCTTCGCCCATGACGGGCTGCCCGGATTGGTAATGCTCCATAATGGCGCCCAGAAGCGACGGCTTGATGTGGTCCCATTCGACATTGTCTGCTTTGGTAATTGTCACGAAATCAATGCCGAAGAACACGCCGGTCACGCCTTCGACCGCGAACAAGCGTTTGGCCAGTGGTGACCCACCCGCTGTATCCGCCGTCGGGAAATCGGCGGTTCCGACGTCCAGGACGGACTGGCCGGGCAGGAATTTGAGTGTCGCAGGGTTTGGAGTGGATTCAGTTTGAATAAACATGTGTGCATCCTTTGTCTGGCTACATCACATATGCGAGGCAGTAGCCATGCTTTCAAGTCTTGGAATCATTCTAAACTGCTGAGGCAGCCAGGTCCAGCAAACATTCAAAGCTCAGGTGATCGCTTCGAGCCGCTCTTTGCTCAGGTCGCCGGGGACGATGGTGATTGGTACAGGCAGGCTGCCCGCTGAGCGGGCCAGATGTGTCACCAGGGGGCCAGGTCCTTTTTTCTTGTCGGCCGATGCGCCCAGGACAAGAACGCCAATTTCGGGATCATCGGCAATCTGGGCAATGATTTGATCCACGGGTTCCCCTTCACGGATCACCAATTCGGGATCGACACCCTGCTTGTCGCGCATCCATTTGGCAAATACCTCAAAATGCACCTCGATCCGTTCACGGGCTTCCTCGCGCATGATGTCGCCAACTCCGATCCAGTGATTGAATTCGTCTGGCGGGATGACCGACAATACCGCGACACCGCCACCCGAATGGTTGGCTCTCAGCGCGGCAAAGCGCATCGCATTCAGACATTCGGTGCTGTCATCAAGCACAACGAGGAATTTACGCATATCAGGTCTCCCTTGGCGCGGATCATGGCGCGAGTAGGAGCATCACGCAATCTTTAAAATATCTGTTGCAATCCAAGACTTGCGTCGAGTAGCGGGTTCTCGGTACTAACCTTCGGAGGCCGCCCAGTCCCAATACATTTCGCGTACTCGGCGCGTGACCGGGTTGGCATTGGCCCCTGTCTCGTAGATGGTATCGTCAAAGGCAGCTACCGGCGTAACTTTCATCATATTGCCCGACAGGAACACTTCGTCCGCATCGTGGAAATCGTCAAAAGACAGGACGGTTTCGTGCACTTTCATACCATCTGCCCGCATGTTGATCATATGCCGCTCGCGGGTGATCCCTGCCAGAAAGGTGCCATTTGGTACAGGCGTAAAAACTTCGCCGTCCTTGACCATGAAAACATTTGCGGAAGCCGATTCAGCAACATTGCCAACCGCATCGGCCACCAGCGCATTGCCAAACCCTTTGCTGCGCGCCTCTGCCATCATGCGCGCATTGTTGGGATAAAGGCACCCTGCCTTTGCATTGACGACATTGTCCTCCAGCACCGGACGGCGAAACCGGGTGCGGGTCAAAGTTGTCGCGGCCTCTGGCGGTGCCATCGGAATCTCCTCAAGCGAGATCGCAAATCCGGTGGCACCGGCACGCGGCACAATGCCCAGTTCATCGCCTTCGAGCGCCCAATACATGGGCCGGATGTAAACCGGTTGAGTCTTGGCATAACTTGCCAGGCCTTCGCGGATGATTGCCACCATGTCATCGGTGTCGACGCTCGGCGTGATCATCAGGGCGGCGGCGGATCGGTTCACCCTTGCACAGTGTTTTTCCAGATCCGGCGACATGCCGTCAAACAACCGCGCCCCGTCAAAGACAGTTGTGCCCAACCATGCGCCGTGGTCGGCGGCATTGATCACCGGGCGGTCGCCGTCATGCCATGTGCCGTCGTAAAAGGTTTTGATATTTGTACCGGTGGCCATGGGGTTTCCTTACTCGGGGGAGCTGCGGTAGATGCCTTCGGGCAGGTTCAATGCTGCCGTCAGGTCACGCAATTGTTCGGGTGAGAGCGTGATCTTGGACACGCGGTCCGTACGTGGATCCCATTGTTCAAAGGTGATCTCGCTTGCAAATGCCTGCACAGTCACATCCTCGCGCAGAGGCGCAGCACCCTCATCGACAAGTACAATAACAGAGGCATCAAAATCGTGTTCTATTGTAAACATACCGCGAAGGTGGCGTTTTGGGCGGATCATTGCAAGGCCGGTCCGCAAAGTATTGTGAAGAGACTGGCCCCCCGTCATAGGCATGATAACATGCGGTAAATATTCATTCGCGTCTCAGGACTGAAAAAGGACGACCTGATGCTCAAAAAGACCCTTTTGCCCCTTGCTGCTGTAGGGGCCTTGGCCGCTTGTGAAGTGGCACCAGTGATACAATCTCCGGGATCGGCAGCACCGACAACCACCAACCCCGGCGCGCCGGCAATGTCAGCCAATCAGGCGGCGCGCAGTTTTGTACAGGTGGTACAGACACTGGAACCCGTCGCGGAACGCGAATGCCGGGCGCGGACAACGGGGGTGAACTGTGATTTCAATATTGTGGTCGACGACCGGCCTGGACAACCTGCCAATGCCTTCCAGACGCTGGATAAACAGGGGCGGCCCGTCGTGGCCTTTACGCTCGCGCTGATTGCGGATGCGCGCAATGCTGATGAACTTGCCTTTGTGCTCGGGCATGAAACCGCGCATCATATCAGCGGTCATATTGGCCGCCAGCAACAAAATGCCGTTGCCGGTGCGGTGATTTTTGCAGGTCTGGCGACCCTGTCGGGCGGCGGTGCCGAAGCCGTGCGAACGGCGCAGCAACTGGGTGCGCAGGTCGGTGCGCGCAGTTATTCCAAGGCATTTGAGCTTGAGGCAGATGCGTTGGGCACGATCATCACCAAACGCGCAGGTTATGACCCATTGCGTGGTGCAGAATTCTTTACCCGTATCCCGGATCCGGGGGACAAGTTCCTGGGAACCCATCCGCCGAATGCTTCGCGCATCGATGTGGTGCGCAAAACCATGGCAGGATTGTAAAGGGTGCAGGTCATGCCGCAGGCCTGGCCCCGGCTGACAGAGCAGGAAATCCTGCCAAATTCATCGAAGTGGGGCCTGCCTGAAGATGTCCGAACTGCGTAAACACGGAATTATCCTGACGGATCGAGGGTCGAAATACGCGGTCAGCGGGGCGCAGGTGGCTGCCCGCGCCGAGGTGGATGCCATGCTGAAGCAGCTCAAACGCGAAAAATCCTATGCTAAAGCCACACATAATACATGGGGTGTTCTGCTGCCCGATGGCACGCCCTTGAAAAGCGACGATGGCGAATCCGGTGCCGGCATGGTGATCCTGCGCATGCTGGAACGCGCTGAGGTTACCGGCCATCTCGTGATCGTAACTCGATGGTATGGGGGGAAACATCTGGGCGGTGACAGGTTTCGCCATGTCCAAACCTGTGTCAGTGACTATCTGACCGGGTTAGATGCTCAGAGTGATCGCAGCAAACAGGCAGATTGAGGCGAGCAAGACGAAACTGTGCCAGATTGCGTTTTGATAACGCATGCCCGGATGCGCATAGATTCTTGTACCTGCCGAATAGATCAGTCCGCCACAGACAACAAAGGCCACAACCGCGCCGCTTGTATGTTGCCACATGGGCCAGATCAGCAGGGCCGACAGCCACCCCATGCCCAGGTACAATGCCAGCGATGTCTTGGCATCGGTACGCCAGAAGGTCAGCTTGGCGATAGCCCCGATCACCGCCAACGCCCAGACAACACCCAATACACCATAGGCAAAGCCAGATCCGATCACGACTACGATTGGCGTGTAAGTGCCCGCGATCTTGAAATAAATTGTCGCGTGATCAATGCGGTGCAGCAATGGGCGGATTTGATCGACCGGACACAAATGATAAACTGCCGAAGCCGCGAAAGCCACAATCAGGCAGGCGGCATAGATCAATGTCGCAACAAATGCAGTGTCGGAATGTGCCGCAGCCTGATTTGCCAGCATCGCACTGGCAGGAATGGCAAAGAACAACCCGGCCGCATGGACAGCGGCATCAGCAAGGGTCTCGGCTTTGGAATAAGGGTAGGCCATGACACAAGAGTAGCATCACAACATTGGAAAAAAATGTCCGGCTTGTGTTAACCTTGCGTCAACAAATTTCGGCTTTAACGCGGTTTGTTGCTGTCAATCCAGCGCGACATCATGCCCTTGTCGCGAAAACACTCTGGCGGTACGGGGTTGCGTTTCAGCGTGGCAATGCGTTCGGCAAAGGCAACCTGCTTGGAGGAGGGGTAGTTGGAGAATCTGCCCTGCGGCGCAGGTGCCTTGTGCGCGTCGATCCATTTGGACAGGGCGGCGCGGTCAGAGGTAATGCCCTCGGGCAGCTTTTGCCCGGCCCGGGCAGCAAGGGTTGTCGCATAGGCGATCTGTTTCTCTGTCGCGGGCAGGTTCGGGGTACCGGACTGCGCCGATTGCACGGGCTTGGCCCCTTGTGAAGAAGAGAACAGGCCGGGAAAGGTCGGTTGGAAGGACATTGGATGCTCCTCTCTTAACGATAGGTTAAGATATAGAACATACGGGGAACAAAGTCAAGGTTTTGGTGAAATACTGCCCACAACACCCACCCCTCGCACCGTGCGGCGCCAGACCGCAGGGTGGCGCATCTGGTCTGTCAGTCTGGCAGTTCATGGGGCAGGCGTGGTATTGCTTTAGTTGACTCGCGCCTGCACTTTCCAAAGCGCTAGACCGTCACGCCAAAGGCGTGCCATCAATAGACGGCGCACCTCTGGTGCAACGGGACGATCTGGCGCTGCACGGCGGCTCTGCCTTGATTCCGTGCTGGGGTGGGAAAAACTACAGAAGTAGACCTAAAACTGCATCCGAAACCTAACGGGTCAAACCCGCCAAAAGGTTTTCCGTCCGAAAAAACAATTCATCGAAGGTCAGGATTTCAGGAGATTGGACGTTCTTTCGATACAGTTCAAAACTGACTATCTTGTCATCATTACTGGACAGCTCGGCGCTATTGCCGACAATCAAATAGGAACGAGGCTCCACCGCATATGCGATCTCTGGTAGATCGTTTCCTTCGCTGTCTTTTAACTGGGCGCGAAGGTAACGCCGCGAAAACTCATGGGAAGTCTTTTGAGCCTGTGAGACAGCGTTTGATACCTCAGAAGATACACCCCAAACGCCAGACCTATATTGACTCGGTTGTAGTAGTGCGGTTTTGGATGCTTTTATTTCGATAAGGACAAACTGACGAACATAAGCCCGAACCATAGCAAGCCCATCAGCCCGTTTGCCGAAGTTATTAAAGTCTGCGCCGGAAGTTACCTGTTCAAACTTGCTTCCTGCTGCGTCTAGAAAAACATAGTTGAGACCAAAGCCAAAAATCCAAGTATTAGCCTCAAAGAACTTCTGCCACGCAGTTTCGTTTGTTTCGTTGTTAAGCATTTCGCGGAATTGTTCCAGCGCTATTCGCTTTTCATTCAAAGCAAAGATATCAGCATGAAGTTCAGGAGAGTTCGAAAGCTCTTTGAGAAGCTCAGGAGCCTTGGTAGTTGTCAGTAGATCAACCAGACCAGTTATGGAAATATCGCCAAGATCAATTCGAGTTTTATTTGCGTCGCTCATGTTAAGTGAGGTGAGAACCGACAACAACCTCTTCATATCGGCAAGTTGAAATGCGTTAATGGAGAATGACTCAACTAAGAACCACCCACCAACTTTGCGAAATTGAAGCTTGTGAATTTTGAGAGTTGTAAAGTCATTTTTCGAATTGGAGTAAAATGCCGAAATGGCGATTTTGAAACGTGCTCCGACGTCAAACTCGTCAACTACGATCTCACCTTCACGGGCTATCGAGGCGTAGGCACCATTATTGGCTGCGGGGTTCACATATAGGCGATCTGAAACATAGTTTGCCGAATATTCCCAATCTTCCATGGTGTGTCTCACTCAAACAACCCGCCCCCACAAATCATATTCCCCCGCTTCCTCTACCTCGACCGTCAGAATATCCCCAACCGAAACCCCCTCAAACCCCTCATCAATAAACAGGTTCCCGTCGATCTCTGGCGCATCCGCCTTGGTTCGGCAGGTCGCGGCCTCTGCGTCAATCTCGTCCACGATCACCTCCAGCCGTCGCCCAACCTTCGCCTCCAGCTTGGCCTCGGAAATCGCCTGCGCGCGTGCCATGAACCGGTCCCAGCGGTCCTGCTTCACCTCCGCCTCCACATGATCCGGCAAAGCGTTCGACCGCGCCCCATCGACGTTTTCATATTGAAAACAGCCCACGCGATCTAACTGGGCCTCATCGAGCCAATCCAGCAGCGTCTGGAACTCCGCTTCGGTCTCGCCTGGATAACCGACGATAAACGTCGAGCGCAGCGTCAGATCAGGGCAGATCGACCGCCAGGCCGCAATCTCGTCCAAAGTCTTCGCCGCAGCCGCAGGCCGCGCCATGCGTTTCAGCACATCCGCGTGCGCGTGCTGGAACGGAATATCCATATAGGGCAGCACCAAACCTTCCGCCATCAGCGGGATCAGCTGGCGCACATGCGGATAGGGATAGACATAGTGCAGCCGCACCCACGCCCCGAGCGAGCCGAGATCACGCGCCAAATCGGTGATATGTGCGCGATGCCCGCGATCCTCGGCATGTTTGATGTCGACACCATAAGCCGAGGTATCCTGCGAAATCACCAACAGTTCCTTGACGCCGCTATCCACCAACCGTTCTGCTTCGCGCAGCACGGCATGGGCAGGGCGCGATTGCAATCGGCCGCGCATGTCCGGAATGATGCAGAACTTGCATTTGTGGTTACAGCCCTCGGAAATTTTCAAATAGCTGTAGTGGCGCGGAGTCAGCGACACTTGCTGCGCCGGCAACAGGTCGATGAAGGGATCAGGTGAGGGCGGCACGGCGGCGTGCACGGCGTCCAGCACCTGTTCGTACTGGTGCGGTCCCGTGACGGCAAGGATCTTGGGATGATGCTCGCGGATGTAATCGGGCTCGGCACCCAGGCAGCCGGTGACGATCACACGTCCGTTTTCATTCAGTGCTTCGCCGATGGCGTCCAGGGATTCAGCCTTGGCGGAATCCAGAAATCCGCAGGTGTTCACGATCACTGCATCCGCACCGGCATAATCGGGCGATACGCCATATCCTTCGGCCCTCAGCCGCGTCAGAATGCGTTCGGAATCAACCAACGCCTTGGGACAGCCGAGAGAGACCATGCCAATGGTGGGCTGGCCGTCGCGTTTGCGTTCACTGATCTTGGCAACTGGTGCGAGATCGGGGCGTAGTTCTGGTGGGTTTGTGCTCATGAAGAGGCTATAGTCCAAGCAAAGCGGCTGGGAAAGCCTGAGCAGTAAGGTGTGTGATATGAAATGGATCATTCGAATTGCCGGAATTGTGATATTGGTCACGGTTCTGGTTCTGGTCGCTGTTCTGATGTTGCCCGCTGACAGAATTGCGAGGATCGCCTCGGACCAGCTCAGCCGCGTTACCGGGCGCAGTGTCACGATCAGCGGCGATGTGAAGATGACTTTCTGGCCGGTACTGGGAGTGAATGCAGGCAAGCTGGAAGTCGGCAATGCGGATTGGGCGGGTGAGGGCGCGATGCTGAGTGCCGCCCAGGCCGCGATCGGGGTGGATGCCAGCGCCTTGCTGCGGGGAGACATCCGGATCACCAACGTCGAAGCGGTCAGTCCCACGGTTCGCCTGCAAAGCCGTCAGGATGGCCGCGCCAATTGGAAGTTTTCCGATGGCGCGGGCGCGGCGCAGATTGAGACAGAAACAAACCCGAACACAACCGCCAGACCGCTGACCATTGAACGCCTGGTGATCCGGGATGCATCATTGATCTATGATGCCGAAGGCGCGGACCGGGTGTCTTATCAAGGGGTTGATCTGTCTTTGGATTGGCCGGATCCGGCAGGTGCAGCGACAATTCGTGCCACGCTGCATCCTGCTCGGCAAGCTGTCAAGGTCAAGGCAACGATTGACCGTTTTGCCGGATTTCTGAAGGGGGACGTGCAACCTGTTGACCTGGAAATCAACACCGATGGTGGAAGCCTGAGCCTGGATGGACGGGCCTCGTTACAGGGGGCCGTGGCCGGGGAAATGCGCCTGAAGACCAATGATACCAGCGCCTTCTTGACTGCACTGGGTGTTGGGCCCTTGGATGTGCCCACAGGGTTGGGGCGCAGACTGGATGTGAGCAGCACGCTCACCCTGACACCGGACCGCCGACTTGCTTTGCGTGATCTGCAGGCGGATCTTGGGGGCAATCGCTTGAACGGTGCGGCCGACCTCATGTTGAACGGCACACCGCAAATCAATGCACAGCTTGTGACTGGCGCATTGGATTTATCGATGTTGGGGGGTGGGGAAGACAGTGGTTCGGGCAATTCTGCCGGTGGCGGCTGGCCCACGACACCGATTGACGCATCGGGATTGGCAGCCTTCAACGGGGCAATTTCCCTGCGGGCAGACAGCATTGATCTGGGCGCACTCAAGTTGGGCGCAACCCGCAGTTTGCTGAGCAACGACCGCTCGCGCATGGTGTTTGAACTGCGCGAAGTGAACGGTTATGGCGGAAAATTTACCGGTGAATTTGTGATGAACAACCGGAGCGGCCTGTCGGTCGGCGGCAAATTGCGGGCTGGCGGGGTGGAAATGAAACCCCTGTTGAGCGATCTGGCGGATCTGACGCGGTTCACAGGGCGAGGTGATGCCGAGGTGTCATTTCTTGGAGTCGGCCAAAGCATTGATGCAATCATGAAATCACTGTCAGGCAAGGGCGCAGTGAATATAGGGCGCGGCTCGATCGAAGGGATCGATCTGGATCACCTTCTGGGGTCCTTTGATGTGCAGGGCGGCACAACTGTTTTTGATGCGCTTTCAGCGACCTTTGCGCTGGAAAAAGGTGTGATGCGCAATGAAGACCTGATGATGTTGTTGCCAAATTTCGAGGCAACCGGCACCGGGCAGGTGAACCTGGGCGCGCAAACATTGGACTACACCGTCACGCCCAAGGCACTGCGGGTGAACAGGGAGCGGGGTTTGGCGGTGCCGGTACGGATCTTCGGCCCTTGGGCGAATCCAGCTATCAAACCAGATCTCAAGGCGGTGCTGGACCTGAATTTCCGCGAGGAAAAGGAACGTGCAGAAGAAAAGGTCAAACAAAAGCTGGAACAAAAATTGCAAGAAGAACTGGGTATCCAGCGTCAGCAGGGACAATCGATGGAAGATGCAGTGAAGGACAGGGTCGAAGACAAGCTGAAAAAGGAACTGTTCAGGATATTTGACTGACAGGTTTCCCTGCGGGCAATGCTGCGTCTTGGGGTTTCGCACGGGGGAATGCTGCGTTAAACCAATCGCTGAACCCGCCGCAGGAGACGCCCAATGGCCAATGATCTATTTAACAGCTTTATGACCGGTCCCGATGAAAACGGCCGCTTTGGCGATTTTGGCGGGCGTTTTGTCTCTGAGACCTTGATGCCGCTGATCCTGGAACTCGAAGAGCAATATGAGACCGCCAAAACGGACGAGAGTTTTTGGGCCGAAATGCACGATTTGTGGACCCATTATGTCGGCCGCCCCAGTCCACTTTATTTTGCCGAGCGGCTGACGCAAAAACTGGGCGGTGCAAAGATTTATATGAAGCGTGACGAGTTGAATCACACCGGCGCGCACAAGATCAACAATGTGCTCGGCCAGATCATTCTAGCGCGGCGCATGGGCAAAAAGCGGATTATCGCGGAAACCGGCGCAGGCCAACATGGTGTGGCAACGGCAACCGTCTGTGCAAAGTTCGGTTTGAAATGTGTGGTTTACATGGGTGCGCATGATGTGGAACGCCAGGCCCCCAATGTCTTTCGCATGCGCCTGCTGGGGGCAGAAGTCATTCCTGTGACCTCGGGCAGAGGCACCCTGAAGGACGCGATGAATGATGCATTGCGCGACTGGGTGACCAATGTGCGCGACACATTCTATTGTATTGGTACGGTAGCAGGACCGCACCCCTATCCGGCTATGGTCCGCGACTTTCAAAGCATCATAGGCAAGGAAGTGCGTGAACAAATGACCGCTGCAGAAGGGCGTTTGCCCGACACGGTAATCGCCGCCATCGGTGGTGGTTCGAACGCGATGGGGCTTTTCTTTCCGTTTCTGGATGACAAGGACGTGAATATCATCGGTGTCGAGGCCGGTGGCAAGGGCGTGAATGCCAAGATGGAGCATTGCGCATCTCTGACAGGCGGGCGCCCCGGCGTATTGCATGGCAACCGAACCTATCTGCTACAGGATGACGACGGACAGATATTGGAAGGTTTTTCGATCTCTGCCGGGCTGGATTATCCGGGCATCGGGCCGGAGCATGCCTGGTTGCATGAAATTGGCCGGGCAAAATATGTTTCGATTACCGATGTCGAAGCGCTGGCTGCATTTCAGGTGTCTTGTGAACTGGAGGGGATTATCCCCGCCCTGGAACCCTCTCATGCGCTGGCCCATGTGATGAAGATCGCGCCGGATCTGCCGAAAGATCACATCATCTGTATGAACATGTGTGGACGCGGCGACAAAGACATCTTTACCGTGGCGCGGGCGCTTGGCTTTGAAATGGGTGAATTTGCCTGATGGCGATGAACGCACCCACGGCACCTGCCGAAGGTGCGGACGGTATATAAGGCCAAAAAGAGGAGGGGGGCGGCACCAATTCTGCCGCCATTTGATGGGCTTAACCGGATTTTGACGCGATTGCGTGGTCTTGCAAAACCCGAAGCGGGACCACCTGCAAGGCGCGTTTATGGGTGGCTTGAAGATGCACCTTGGGGCCACAGCCCTCATCTGCGGCCTGCAGGAAACGACCTGCGCAGAGACACCAGGAATCACCTGGGGTGAGACCTGCAAAACCGAATTCAGGACGCGCGGTGCTGAGGTCGTTGCCCACGTATTTCGAATAGGCGAGGAATTCCGCCGTCATCACTGCGCAGACGGTATGACTGCCCTGGTCGGCGTCGCAGGTGTTGCACAGGCCATCACGGAAAAACCCGGTGAGCGGATCGGTGCCGCAAACCAGCAAGGGACCGTCCAGAACGTTTATGCTGTCTTCAGGTTCCATGAGGCCTCACAAGGTTTCAGCGATCTGACGGAAAATAGCGACGTTTTGGGATGATACACCGGTTTCGCGAAAATTGCGATCCGCGGCATTGGTGGCAATCACCACGTTGCGGGCGGTGTCGATATAGATGTACTGGCCGTAGATTCCCCGCGCCATATATTGCCCCTCGGTGGCCCCGACAGGGATCCACCATTGATAGCCGTATCCGATTTCGCCTGGTGCCGTCGGGGCGCTGGGCCTGGTCGAGGCGCGGACCCATGTCGCCGGCACAATCTGTTTACCTTGCCACATTCCATTTTGAAGGAACATCTGCCCAAACCGCGCATAATCACGGGTTGTCAGGTTCAGCCCTCCCAGAACAAAGGCGGTGCCGACACCGTCGGTGAGGTAATAGGGGGTATATTCCAGTCCCAATGGCATCACCACCTTTTCACTGAGCAGATCAGCAATGGAACGTCCGGTCGCGCCGCGTACCACCATCCCGACCACATGGGTGTCGATTGAAACATATTTCCAGACTTCCCCGGGGGCGGCAAAGGTCGCACTGAGCTGGGTCGTGAAATCATCCATCTTGCCGCCCAAAGCCAGGATGCGACCCATCCGGTTGATGTCGGAGTTTCTGTCCAGGTAGTCTTCGTCAAAGGTTACGCCACTGGCCATGTTCAACACATTGCGCAGGCTGGCACCGTCATAGGCCGTGCCTTTCAAGCGGGGGGCGTATTTGGTGACTGGATCGTCGATGGAGGTGATGGTGCCGTCTTCAACAAGGATCCCGACCAGAGCGGAGAGAAAGCTTTTGGCGACGGACCAACTGATCCGCAAATCCTCGGGCTGTGTGCCCTGAAAATAGTTTTCATAGGTAATCTGGCCATCCTTGAGCACGACCAGGGCGGTAACCTTGCGCTCCGCGATCCAGGTTTCGACAGCGGGGGGGAGGGTGTATTCGGGTCCATAGTCCAAGGGGCTTGTCGCACCATGCCCGCGATCCACCGGGGTATTGAGAAAGGCAGCATTCATGTTGCTGAAATTATGAACAATCCTGTCTTCGGAAAACAGTGAATTGACTGCCATCAGACGGGAGATCTCTTCACGCTTCCACAGGCCTACGGCCAGAGCCACCAGCGCCAGAACCAACAGCGCCCGGCCCAACCATTTCCCGAATTTACGCATCGGTGCCCCCTATTTGCAGCCTCACGCCAGTCAATCACAAGCCGAACGGTTTAGCCAGTATAGGTCCAGTTGACCCAGCGTCCGTGGAAATCGGCGCGTCCAAGTTCAATGGTGAGATCACCGGGCCAGAGTTGCAAGGTTAACGCGGCACCGATTTTTGCGGTGGCATCGCCCTCGGTTTCCATCGACAGCCAGGCCAAGGGGCGCTGCAGGGTGGCCCGTGCACCGGCAGCTTCGATCAGCGCGCGCCCCCGGTCCTGCACGGCAGCAGGGAAGTATTGCCATGCCACCGAATGCTGGATCAGGTGCATGTGGCCTTGCGGAGCCTGCGCAAGTCGCGGGGCGAGCCAGTCAATGGCGTCACCCTGCACCGGACGTGTTGCCGGAACTGCCGCGGCGGCGCGGGTCATCTGTATTCGTTCCGGCTGATCTGCCCAGAGATAGGCCATCATGCGCAATAAATGATCAGGGTGAGACGGATCCAGCGGGTTCAGGTCGACACCGGCACGTTCTGCAATGACCGGTGTGGCATGGGGCGGGCAGGGGCCTTGCCATTGGGGGGTGAAAAGGACCGCGGGCGTCTTGGCACCGAAGCGCTGCCCCTCAATCTCCAATGCGTAGTGGTCCCATAGCATGTTCAGCCCGCCACTGGCACCCAATTCAGACAGGTAAATTGGCATGTCGAAATGCTGCACCGCTACATGAACACCTGCAATCAAGGCTGCAGAACGACGTACTTCGTTGGTTTGGGGCGGGCTGTCTATCCAATCCAGCAAGAAGTCCTGATGGGCTTCGATTGCTGCCAGAACGGTTTTACGCAGGATCCTGTCCGAGGCTTTCTTTGGTGGATAAACGGCCGCCAGATCAGCTGCCCTGTTGCTCAGGACGAGGGCATGCAAACCGCCAGCGATACGCAGGGGGATGGAATGTCCCGCCGGGCCAATGTCACCCCGGAAGGTCGAAACTTTGCGCCCCAACGCGGAATCTGACGGCCAGGCTACCGCCAGGAGGCTGAGCAATTGCCCCATAAAAGGAGACCCCATGCGTCTGCAGCTTTCAGCTTGGGAAATGAAAGCATCTGAAAGGGTCATTTGAAGCGGTTCAGAAGTTTCTGCAGTGCAGAGTGGCTGGTTTCCTCGCTACTGTCTTGTTGAAGAGGTGCTGTTTCAGGGGGCGGGACCGCTTTGGGGCCATTGGCACCCCTGTTCGAGCGGGGCGGATTGACACGCATCGCCACAGTGTTGAGAAATTTGGCGGTATCCCCTGCAGCGAGATCGGCAGCGCCGTCGCCGATTCCACGCAGCACATCATCAAGCCACGCCTCATCTGCCTTGGGGAAGTCACGCAGAACATATCCCGGTACGGCATCTTTGTGACCGGGATGACCGACGCCCAACCGCACGCGGGCATAGTCGGGTCCGATATGCGCATGAATAGAACGCAACCCGTTGTGGCCCGCATGGCCACCACCCGTTTTGCATTTTACCTTGCCTGGCGCGAGATCGATCTCATCGTGCAGAACGATCACATCAGCGGGTTCCAGTTTATAAAAACGCATTGCGGCTTGTACCGATTGCCCGGAATTGTTCATGAAGGTTTCGGGTTTGAGCAGAACGGCACGTGCGGACCCGAACCGCCCTTCGCTGATGGCACCCAGATATTTGCCTTTCCATGGACCAAAGCCATGGTCACTGGCGATGCGATCCAGAGCCATAAAGCCGATGTTGTGTCGGTTACGGGCATATTTGCCACCAGGGTTGCCGAGGCCGACGATCAGTTTCATGAAAATACTCCAAACGCTTTTGTCATTCTAACGGGCAGGCGGGCGGAAGAAAATGGCGGATGCATCCGGCGCGGATGACGGCCCGTCAACGCAAAACGGGGCCGTATGATACGACCCCGTTTTCATTGTACCTTAAGTGCGTGGCTTATTTGTCGTCGCCATCGGCGCCTTCGGTTGTTGGCACCTCGTCTGCGGCCACCTCGTCGCCATCATCATCGTCGGCAGAAGCCAGACCAGATGGTGCAGAGACCTGCGCGATCACGAAGTCACGGTCGATGGTCGGTTTGGCACCTTCAGGCAATTTCACATCGGAAATTGTGAGATTGTCGCCAATTTCGAGCGCGGAAATGTCAATCACGATGCTTTCAGGAATGTCGGCAGCAGTCACAACCAGTTCGATTTCCGGGCGCAACACGTTCAGTGTGCCGCCTTTCTTGAGGCCAACACATTCTTCTGTGCCGGTAACTTCAACGTTGATGAACAGGTTGATCTTGGTGGTCCGCTTGAGACGCATGAAGTCGACATGCGTTGGCAGGTCCTTGACAACATGACGCTGAACATCGCGGCAAATCACGCGCACATCGTCGTGACCATCGACCTTGAGGTTGAACAAGGTGGACTTGAACCGACCTTTGCGCAGCATTGTCAGCAGTTTGTTGAACTCAAGCGTGATCGGCAGCGGGTCTGCGTCGCCACCAAAAACAATTCCTGGTACCAAGCCATCACGACGAGCCTGACGAGCGGCGCCCTTGCCTGTCCCCGTCCGTTCCTGGGCGATAAGATCTGGAATCTCTCCGGCCATTTTTGTTCTCCAATATATTTAGGGCGGGAATCCTCCAAGGCTGTATCCCCGCGTGAAGCCGCGCGTATAGAACGGTTTTGCATGCGGGGAAAGAGCAAATTCGCTCAGTCGCTATTGGCATTCTCGCTGACCCGTGCCACCTCTCGTCGATGAACCTGAAAACCGACCTTTATCTTTCGCGCAGGCCGCTTGCCGGGTTTCTGGCCATTGGCGCTGCCTGGTCCGTCTACTTTGCACAAATGCCAGTGATCAAGGCGCAAGTCGGGGCGTCGGACGGGGCCTACGGCGTTGCGCTGCTGGTGGCGGCATTTGGTGCCTTCGCCGCCATGTGGCTGGCACCGGCCTGTCGACGGCTGGCCGGTGATTACGCAATGCCTTTGGGGATTGTCGTGATTGCCATTGGCATGTTGGGCGCGGGTTTCGCAACCAGCCTGGTGACATTGACATTGGCGATGATGCTGGCGTCTGCAGGGTCCGGGGTTGTTGACGTTTTGGTAAACGCCCGCGTTTCAGAGATCGAAGAGACCAGCGGTCGCGATCTGATGAATCTCAATCACGCACTTTATGCCTTTGCCTATGCGGCAGGTGCCCTGGCGACCGGTGCCTTGCGGCAGGCGGGGGTAACTCCGGTCCCGATATTTGCAATCCTGTTCATTCTACTGCTTGTGGCGGGTATTTCCGCTCGGGACAGGATTCCGCCTGTTGATACGCAGCAGGGCGAAAATATCGCGGCATTCCCCGTCCTCTTGGTGATCTTGACTGGGGGCATCGTGTTGATCGCCTTTCTCACCGAGGCCTCGACCGAAGGCTGGTCCGCCCTGCACATCGAGCGTACATTGCTTGGCGAGCCGGGACATGGCGCATTGGGGCCTGCTGCCCTGGGCCTGATGATGGGGATTGGTCGCTTGGGCGGTCATGCGCTTGCGCGCAGGATCAGGGACACGACCTTGATGATGATGGCTACCCTCTTTGCGGCTTCTGGCGTTGCATTGGCGGGAATGGCATCGACTGTGGCGGTTGCCTTGTTGGGTTTTGCCCTTGCCGGGCTTGGTATTTCAGTGGTGGTACCTCTGGCGATGGCCCTGATCGGGCGGGTAGTGCCCCAATCGCAGCGTATGGCTGCGATAAGCCGGGTGTCCGTCATCGGCTATGGCGCATTCTTCTTTGGTCCACCGTTGATGGGGCTGGTCGCTGAGAATTTTGGCTTGCGGATGGCCTTTGTAGCAATTGCCGCACTTCTGGCCCTGACGGCGACAATACTGATCCCGGCAGTTGCCAGACGCGCAAGCTAGATCAGATCCGAGATCAGGTGCCCGCCTTTGGCCATGACCTCGTCGTATAGGATAAAGTCTTCCGCCCGCACCTCTTTCAGCATTGCCAGGGTTGCTTCGCTAAGCGGCGCAGCAACGTTTGGCGAGACATTCCTGGGCGCAACCTCAACCTGATGTTGCAAATGCTCTGACAGGAACTTCAGAAATGCTTTGGGAGTTTCATAAGCAAAGACGTGATCGGCCATTACCCGTGTCTTGCCATCAGTGAGAAAATTGAATTGCCGGCCAATCTGGGCGCGATCCGGGGGGCTATCCGATACGACTTCCTGCACAAACTGATCAAAGCTGATCATCTTGGTGCTGAATTTGGTGCCGTCCAGGCGTTTCTGGCTGCGGTATCTGTACCAACTTCTCAACTGATCCACAGGTTCGCGCATCACCGCAACAGAGGCGGGGCGGACACCAAAGGTATCCTCCAGAAAAGGCGCGACCTTGTTTGCATAGCGCAGGGCCGTGATGTGTTTGCGGTTTTTCGAGAACACAATCTCGGCACGCGGTTTCAACGCCATTTCAATGGCTGTTGTGCCGGTTTTTGGGGTGGCAAGAAAGGTCAGCTTATGGCGCAGGAATACCAGCATCGGTGAGGCTATCCCAGTTTCATGTCTTCTGCCATCGCCCAGCGAAATCTTCGGGGATCAGCAGGTTGTGACGACCCAGGTTGGCAACATTGGTTTCACCACAAAGTGCCATCGTCGTGTCCAGTTCCTTGTGAATCACCTCAAGCGCCTTCGTCACGCCTTGCTGTCCCATTGCACCCAGACCATAAATAAAGGCACGGCCGATCATGGTGCCTTTTGCCCCCATTGCCAGCGCTTTGAGCACGTCCTGACCAGATCGAATCCCGCTGTCCAGAAACACTTCAACGTGATCTCCGACCGCGTCAAGGATCGCAGGCAAGGCGGTGATCGAACTCACCGCGCCGTCCAGTTGCCGCCCACCGTGGTTGGAGACAACAATCGCATCTGCACCGACTTTCAGCGCCATTTTGGCATCTTCGGCATCGAGAATACCCTTCAGAATCACTTTGCCGCCCCATTGCTCCTTGAGTTTGGACACCTTTTGCCAATCCAGCGTCAAATCAAACTGCTCGGCAGTCCACGCGCCGAGGCTGGAAGCATCGGAAATGCCCTCGACATGTCCGACGATATTACCGAACTCGCGACGCTTGGCTTGCAACATTTCAATGCCCCAGGACCATTTTGTGGCGAGATTGGCAATGGTTTTGGGGGTCAGTTTGGGCGGGGCCGACAAACCGTTCTTCAAGTCCTTGTGCCTCTGCCCCAAAATTTGCAGATCCAGAGTGATCACAAGCGCAGAGCAATTTGCATCCTTTGCACGCTGGATCAAGCGAGCCGTATAGTCTGTGTCGCGCATCGTATAAAGCTGGAACCAGAAGGGCGCATTTGTCGCCTCGGCCACATCCTCGATCGAATTGATCGACATGGTCGACAGGGTAAAAGGCACGCCAAAAGCATTGGCCGCTTTCGCCGCTTTGATCTCTCCATCCGCATGCTGCATGCCCGTCAGTCCCACGGGGGCCAGAGCGACGGGCATTGCCACATCCTGCCCGATCATCTGCGCTGCAGTGGAACGTCCTGACATATCCACAGCGACCCGCTGGCGCAGGCGCAGTTTGTCGAAATCGGAGGTGTTCTCGCGAAACGTCTGCTCTGTCCAACTGCCAGATTCGCAATAATCATAAAACATGCGCGGCACCCGGCGTTCATAGAGGCGTTTCAGATCGCCGATATTGGTGATGACAGGCATGGGCAGTCTCCATTTTCGTAACTTTGGCCACATTCACACGCGTCACGACGAATTCCAAGATGCTCTCTTGTATAGTACGGTATCGTACTATACTTAGTAGTGCAATATCGTACCAAATGGAGATTTCAATGCCCCTTTCCCGACGCAAGACACTTGCCCTCATTGGCGGCGGCACTGTTCTGACCGCTGTGGCAGCCTTTGGCGGCTTTGCTGCAACTCGCAGACCACATAACGCTGTCGCACCATGGGGGCTTGCGGGCAGTTATGATGACCCGAGACTGAATGCGCTCAGCTTTGCTTTGCTGGCGCCGAACCCGCATAATCTGCAGCCTTGGCAGGTACGTCTGGAAGGTGCGGACGCTCTGAGCTTGCATCGCGACCCGTCGCGTCACCTGCCAGAAACGGATCCGTATGATCGCCAGATCACCATCGGGCTGGGCTGTTTTCTGGAACAGATGGTGCTGGCGGCGGGTGCCGCAGGCCACACTGTAGATTTGACCCTCTATCCCGAAGGGGAGGGAGGAGCCATTGCACAGGCAGTCTTTGGCCAGGGTGGCACCCCCGACCCGTTAAGCGCCCAGATCCTTGACCGGCGTTCTTGCAAGGAACCTTTTGAGGATCGCAGTATTCCCGCAGGTCTGGTCGCGCAACTTGCCCGGATTGCGGCGGTTTACACCGATCCAGAAACCGTCTCGGCCCTCAAAGAACTGACCTTCGACGCCTGGATGACAGAGACAATGACCCCACACAGGATGCAGGAAAGCATCGATTTGATGCGATTGGGCAAGTCCGAGATCAACGCCTCACCGGATGGTATCGCATTGGGTGGCCCATTTTTGGAAAGCTTGATGGCTGTTGGTGTTCTGAACCGTAAATCTCTGGCGGATCAAAAAAGTACCGGGTTTCAAGAAGCGATCAGGATGTACCGCAGAATGCTCAATGCGACGCCGGCCTATGTTGCGCTGACCACGGCCACGAATACACGTCTGGATCAGATTAAGGCAGGTCGTGAATGGCTGCGTCTGAATCTGACGACAACGGCATTGGGACTCTCGCTTCACCCTGTGAGCCAGGCTTTGCAGGAATACCCTGAAATGACACCGCATTATCAGGCCACCCATGCGCTTTTGGCCCCCAGGGGACATACGGTTCAAATGCTTGGGCGAGTGGGGTATGGTCCGAAAATAGCGCCGACCCCGCGCTGGCCGATCGAAGCGAAACTGACACATGGCTAAAGCGACGCCCCGCCTGCTCTTTGAGGTATTCAAGGAGATCGGGATCATAGAACAACTCAGCCGCGCTCAACTTGAGGCGCGGCTACCCGATGGCCTTATCGCACCGCATTTTGCTGTGTTGAACCATTTGGTGAATCGCGGAGACGGGGCCGTTCCGATTGATATGGCACGTGCGTTTCAAGTGCCCAAGACCTCGATGACCCATACGCTCAAGGGATTGGCGGCAAAAGGCTATGTAGAACTGCGCGATAACCCCAAGGACGGCAGATCAAAAACAGTCTGGCTGACGCCAAAAGGCCGCGCCCTGATCGAGGAAACGATTACTCGACTGGGCCCGCAGATCAGCGCCCTGATGGCCGGGATGGATCTGGAAAAGGTGGCGGAAATCCTGCCGACACTGGTCGCTTTGCGCAGGGTCATGGATGCGGCCCGTGACTGACACCCGGTTTGTCAGGCTGCGTGCGCACCATCCGACAAGGATTTTACAAAGGCCAGAACGTCTTGCACACTGTCACCCGCAGCGATGCGTGCAACGATAGCAGAGCCCACAACCACGCCGTCAGCCACTTCAGCGATGGCCTGAGATTTGGCAGGGGTATTCACACCGAAACCGACAATCACCGGCAATCCGCTGGCCTCGCGGATGCGCGCAACCTCGGGTGCAACATCACCTGCATCTGCTTCTGCCGATCCGGTGATGCCGGTGATCGACACATAATAAACGAAACCCGATGTGTTTTGCACAACGCGGGGCAGGCGGTTATCATCAGTCGTGGGGGTCGCGAGGCGGATAAAGTTCAGCCCCGCAGCCTGGGCGGGCAGGCACAATTCGCTGTCTTCCTCTGGCGGCAGGTCCACGATGATCAGCCCGTCGATGCCCGCCCCTTGGGCGGCGGTGAGGAATTTTTCGACACCCATCGAATAGATCGGGTTGTAATACCCCATCAACACAATCGGCGTTGTATCGTCTTCTTTGCGGAAACGCGCAGCCATTTCCAGCGTTTTGCGCAGTGTCATGCCGCCTTCAAGCGCACGTTGCCCCGCAAGTTGGATCGTAGGGCCATCGGCCATCGGATCGGTAAAGGGCAGGCCGAGTTCGATCACATCGACACCGGCACCGGGCAGCCCGCGCATGATCTCAAGCGAGGTTTCCATATCGGGATCGCCAGCCATGATATAGGATACAAAAGCCTTTTTGCCTTGGGCTTTGAGGTCGGTGAATTTGGCATCGATACGGGTCATGAGGCGGGCCTTTGCTTTTGTATTCCCGTTCAATGGCGAACCTTGCGCCGGAAATCAATGTACGACCTGCGCTGTCAGGGACGGAATTTTGCAAAATTCCTCTACGGAAAATGGGAATTTTCCACGCACAGGGCCACCGGGGCGGTCTCAAACCCTTGCACCGCCCCCTGTCAGGTCATAGGACAACGCAAAATCGGATGCTGGAAGGATCGCTATCATGGGTTTCAAAATGGGTATCGTGGGTCTGCCGAATGTCGGCAAATCGACCCTGTTCAACGCGCTCACCCGCACCGCCGTCGCGCAGGCCGCGAACTTTCCCTTCTGCACCATCGAACCCAACGTGGGCGAGGTCGCGGTGCCCGATGCCCGCCTTGACCAACTCGCCGCCATCGCCTCGTCCAAATCCATCATCCCCACGCGCATGACATTTGTGGACATCGCAGGCCTCGTCAAAGGCGCCTCCAAGGGCGAAGGCTTGGGCAACCAGTTCCTCGCCAACATCCGCGAGGTCGACGCCATCGCCCACGTGTTGCGCTGCTTTGAAGACGGCGATGTCACCCACGTCGAAGGCCGCGTGGACCCCGTGGCGGACGCCGAAACCATCGACACCGAACTGATGCTGGCCGACCTTGAATCCATCGAAAAACGCCGCGCAGGCCTTGTGCGCAAGATCAAGGGCAACGACAAGGAAGCCGTGCAACAGGACCGCCTGCTGGCCTTGGCCCAGGCCGCCATCGAAGACGGCAAACCCGCCCGCGTGGTCGAGGTCGACGCGGAAGACGCCAAAGCATGGCGCATGTTGCAACTGCTCACCACCAAGCCTGTCCTCTACGTCTGCAACGTGGGCGAAGCGGAAGCCGCCGAAGGCAACGCCTTCTCTGCCGCCGTCGCCGACATGGCCGCAGCACAGGGCAATTCCCACGTCATCATCTCCGCCCAGATCGAAGAAGAAATCAGCCAGCTTGAAGACGAAGAAGCCGAGATGTTCCTCGAAGAAATGGGCCTTTCCGAAGCCGGCCTCTCCCGCCTGATCCGCGCAGGCTACGAGCTCCTGCATCTGGAAACCTACTTCACCGTCGGCCCCAAAGAGGCCCGCGCCTGGACCATCAAATCCGGCACCTCCGCCCCGAAAGCCGCAGGCGTGATCCATGGCGATTTCGAGAAGGGCTTCATCCGCGCCGAGACAATTGCCTTTGATGATTTTGTGTCACTGGGCGGCGAGGGGCCAGCGAAAGAGGCAGGCAAAATGCGCGCCGAGGGCAAGGGATATGTGGTGAAGGACGGGGACGTGCTGCACTTTTTGTTTAATACTTAAGGGCGGCGGGATTTGATTTCGGCGATGTAGCCATCAATCCACTCCACATAATGCGATGCTTGACCCGCATCATAGACCTCTCGCGCCGCGAATGCGTATTCCATCGCCTTGTCCAGATGTGGCACTTCCGTCGTTTTCTCAAATAACGCCAGTTCCAGCCCTGACAAACAATGTGGCACCATAGCCCAATTAAACGGCACCGCCTCGCGGGTCCATTCCAGCAAAGCGTTGCGAAAGGCGGTGACGGCCTCGTCGAGTCGCGTAGTGCCTGTTTCGCGCTGCCCGAGGGTTAGCAGCGCAATGCCAAGGTTGTTCAACGGTGCTCCGCGTTCATGTTGGGTTTGGGCCTGCGCCTGTGTGAAGCGGGCCAGATCAATCGCCACAAACGCCTCAAAGGCCACCTTCGCAGCCCTCTGCGCGCTCGCCCTCTGCGGCGCCCCCGTCCGTCTGGTGGTCGCCCTGACCATCCTGCTGCACCTCGCATTGGCCGGCCACCAGCGGCAGTGCTCCGGTCGCGTTCTGACCCAGGCAACAGCGCAGGGACACCCGCATTTCTGCCCTTTTGCATGCCCGCAAATGTCATACTCCCGGTGTAGGAAGGGTGCACAGGCGGTCTACGCATGGCACCCCCCTGAAAATCAGGTCAAAAACACCCTTGCCCTCCCCAGACCCCCCCGCTAAACGGGTCAACGGAGACGTGGCCGAGTGGTCGAAGGCGCTCCCCTGCTAAGGGAGTAGGCCCGGAAGGGTCTCGAGGGTTCGAATCCCTTCGTCTCCGCCAGAAAACCCACCAACATATGCGCGAGTTTCTGAGTGATAACAATCACTTAGGCTTGCGCTGTCGTTTTTAGGGCCGCGAATAGGGCTTGTTTTGCTACACATTTTGCCACACAATTCGCAACACAGGCCCGAAACAGGATTCTGACCATGACCATAATGAAGCGAGGCAACACCTTCCATCTGCGCAAGCGTGTCCCGCGCCGATACCAGAGTGTAGAAGAGCGCAAGAACGTATGGGTCAGCCTTCACACCGATTCCGAATCTATCGCCAAGGCCAAAGCCCCCATTGCGTGGCAGCATCTTGTCGAGGCTTGGGAAGCCCGCATGGCTGGCGACACGGCGGACGCTGATCGGCGGTTTGAAGCGGCCAAGGAATTGGCGGCGGTGCGGGGCTTTCGATACCTGCCCACGGCCAAAGTCGCTGAGCTGCCCCGGGAAGACTTGCTCGCCCGTGTAGAGGCGGCACGGGGCCGCGACGGTGAACCGGATATGCGTGAGGCGGCGGCGGTACTTGGTGCGGTCGCTGAGCCTCAGATGACAGTCACCAAGGCGCTTGATCTTTACTGGGGGCTGGCGGCGGATAAGACCATCGGCAAAAGCGAAGACCAGTTGCGCCGCTGGCAAAACCCCAGAAAGAAAGCCGTTCGCAACTTCATAGAGGTCGTAGGGGACAAGGCCCTGCCAGACATAACTGGTGACGACATGCTGGATTTTCGCGGTTGGTGGTTGGAAAAGCTCGAGTCGGGCGGCCTGACGCCAAATAGCGCCAACAAAGACCTGATACACCTTGGTGACGTTCTGAAGACGGTCAACAAGATGAAACGGCTGGGGCTGGTGCTGCCCTTGTCTGATCTCAGTTTCAAAGAAGGTGAGGCGCGACAGCGGCCCCCATTCTCTGAGGCATGGATACGCGACAAGTTGCTGAGGCCCGGGGCGCTGGACGGCTTGAACAAGGATGCGCGGTGCATCCTCTTGGGCATGATCAACACGGGCTATCGGCCAAGTGAAGCGGCGTCCCTCACCAGTGCGCAAATTCGACTGGACGCGGACGTGCCGCATATCTCGATTGAGCCTGTGGAAAGACAGTTGAAGAGCCGCAATGCGCGGCGTGTCATTCCGCTTGTAGGGGTGTCGCTGGGCGCCTTCAAAGAGTGCCCCAACGGCTTCCCTAAATATGCCACCAGCTCCGCCAGTTTGTCGGCCACGGTCAACAAGTTCCTGAGGGCCAATGGCCTCATGGAAACGCCAAATCATTCTTTGTACGGGCTGCGGCATAGCTTTGAAGACAGACTCTTGTCGGTTGGCATAGATGAACGGATAAGGCGCGACCTGTTTGGACACGCCCTTGACCGGGAACGGTACGGCAAGGGGGCAACATTGGCCCATGTGAGGGGCTTGATTCAGCGGGTGGCGTTCTGAGCTGCAACGGCTCGGGCACGGGCCACAACGTCATCGGCCAGCAATGCCTCTTCCTGCGCGATCTCAGCTTCTAGACGGGTAAAGAGTGGCGCATAAGTTGGGTCAGCCACCACCAGCTTCGCCACGGTATCAAGGGCCGCCCGAAGGCGCTCCAAGTCCGTGTTGAAGGTGGTGGCCATACCCATTGTCTCAGCCGTTCAGACGGACGTTCACGGACCCACTGGGGTTACCAGCGACGGTGACGGCAATGCCGACAGGCGGGTTGGCCCCGGTGTCATCATCGGTCGTGACCAGCTTGGTGGCGTCATCCCAGTACCCGGCCCAAGGTGTCACGCACGGACGCTGTGCGGTGATTGTCCAAGACGGCCAAGCCTTCAACCGCCGACAGATCAAGCGTGCCAGCGGTCAGAATTTCGTTGAACGGGCCCCGGGCGTCCCGGCGCTGCACCGGGTTCGCCGTTGCGATCACGGCGGTGACGGTGCGCGTTTCAGGGTCATAGGAATTGGGCCGGGTTGCGGCGCGGATGTGCAGATCATCAAGGGGCAAGGCGGTGCTCCAATTTCTTGAATGTGTCGGAATCGCGGGCCACCAGCTCACCAGTTGCCGGGCAGCGGGCGACGGTGGCCTTGTCGATGCGAACGGTCAGGCGCGGCCCGGTAATCCGGTCGCTGGCGTCCGCTGCAAGCTGGCGCAGATACTTGTCATGGTATTTGCCGCGCTCAGTCATCGGACGACTCCTTGCCACTGAAGGACAGGCCCAGCTCAGTTTCCCGGGCGCGGTCGTCTGCGATCTCTTGGTCCAGCTCAGCGATATTCCAGCCCAGCGATGCCACGGCTTGCTTGCGGGATGTCAGGCCCAGTGCCAGCGCCTCTTTCGCCGCCTGCATATCCTTGGCCGGGTCTACCTGCATCGGACGCGGTGGCAGCCACTCAGCCTTCAGCGCGGGGGCCAGATCGGGTAAGTCCAGACGGTCTGCTAGATAGGCGTCGGTGATGTGACGACGGAAAACCGGGTTGAGAAATTGGGGGACCAGCGTGTGATAGACATACTGTTCCACCTTGGCCCTGAAGGGCAGCAGAGCAGCCCGCAGAGACGAATAGTTGGCCTGAGACAAGTCACCATCCACCACCCATGTGGGGACGCCAAGACCCGCCGCGATTTGCCCCAGTGTCAGCTTGGCAAACGAGATGGATTCCTTGGCTTGTTTAGCCAAGCCGCAGTTCGAGGTTCTGGCGGCTGGTGTTCGGCGCGGGCGCGTCAAAGATCGCCGCCCATTTCTCGCGAAGCTCCGGCACGGTCATCGCCTTGAGCGCGACCAGGTCCGCCAGGACAGCGTGGTCCTGCGCAGGGCCAAGGCCCGTTCTCTTTCCTACTGATTTCATTCTGGTTTTTGTCATTCGTCCTCTCCAACTCGGGTTCGCAACTGGTGACGACGACGACGAACAAGGGCGAGGATGTCCAGCGAACTGTCTCCGTCGTGCGAATAATTCTCGTTAATTTTTGGTGGGTTGGCGCGGTCCACGGCTGCAGCGAGGATCCGGGAAAGTTCCGCCAGTCGCTCATCGGTGGTGAGCTTTTCGGGCGGAGGAGCGAAATTGCCGTTGGTATCGGGCATGGGGGGGCGAAACTCAGGAGCTGTTTTCCCCTGTGGTGGCCGCGATGTGGAAGGGATTTCAAGTTAAAACAATGGGTTGTCGTGGTTCTTCGCGAATGAGCGAAAGCATTGGTATGCGGATGTCAGTAGGCAATTGCTAAAGCAGAAATGCTCAATCGGAAGCACGTGTGTTGGCCACGAACGCCGCATGGAGACCGTGCACGTGCAGCTCCTCAACATAGATGACGTGCTGACCCAGCCCCCTGAACCGGGCCGTATGGATAGAGAATCCGTTCCTGTTTCTTTCTCGTGATTATGTTGCGGTCAAGGCCTGCTGAGCGGAGCTTTTGCATAGCTCAAGCGAAGCAGGCCGGGTGGCACGGTTGAGATTGGCATAAACGGCTGGGGCCAGCCCGCCAAGTGATGTGTGTGGTCGCTGGATGTTGTAATCGATCCTCCAGCTTTCGATGATCTTTCGAGCCTCGGCGAGGTTGCCGAATATGTGCTCATTCAGACATTCGTCCCGCAGCCTGCCGTTGAATGACTCGACAAAAGCATTCTGCATCGGTTTCCCCGGCGCGATGTAATGCCAGCCAACTCCGGTATCCTGGCACCATCTCAGCACAGCATGAGACGTCATTTCTGTTCCATTATCACTGACAATCATATCGGGCTGACCGCGACGCAGGATCAGATCGTCCAATTCACGCGTCAGCCTCGCGCCGGACAAAGAACGATCCACGACAGTTGCCAACGCCTCACGGGTGCAGTCATCTACAATGCATAACACACGGAACCGCTGCCCATCTTCGAAGGCGTCGGAGACAAAATCCAACGACCAACGCTGGTTGGCGCGATCCGGCACCAGAATGGGGCGACGTGTGCCCAAAGCCCGCTTGCGTGACCGCCTGCGGCGCACCGCCAGCCCTTCCTCGCGATAGAGCTTGAACAGCTTCTTGTGGTTCACCTTAAACCCTTCCCTGGCCAGCAAGATGCCCAAACGACGATAGCCGAACCGACGACGTTCATTCGCCAGTTCGCGCAACCTCTTGCGCAGGGCGTCGTCACCCTGATCTTGCTTTTGATACTGAAAGACCGACCTATGCAGATCAGCCAATTCGCACGCCCGACGCTCGGACAAGCCGTGCCGATCCATCACATCGCGCACGGCTCGTCGCTTCACATCAGGCGTCAGTAGTTTTTTGTCGCGAGATCCTTCAGGGCAGCATTATCCAGCATCGCATCCGCCAACATACGCTTCAGCCTGTTGTTCTCGTCTTCCAGCGCCCTCAGCTTCTTGGCATCCGACACGTTCATGCCGCCAAACCTTGCCTTGTATTTGTAGAAGGTTGCATCACTGGTGCCGTAGCGGCGACAAAGCTCCTGCGCTTTCACGCCTGCCTCGTACTCCTTGATCATGCCAATGATCTGTTCGTCTGAAAATCTGCGTTTCATGGTCCATCCTTTTCTTGGACGGATTACTAACACCTGGGTGGCCTGATTTCAGGGGGCAGGGTCAATGCGGCGCAAAGGTCGGAGTTTGGTTTAAGGGCAAATCACAGCGTTGAGTTTTCTAAAGAGACCGGTATCGGGATAATGGCTGCCGATGATCGTGACCGAACCGTTGGGGTCCAGCGCGGCAATGAGGTCATTACTGTTTTACCGGATTGCACCTATGTGCCGGGGCGCGACATAACAGCTGCGTAGGCAAGGACAATCGTTTCATTTGGGATCTCCCCATTACAGCCGCAGATCGCTTTGATCGACGGGGAGGACATATTTCAGGTCATAGAGTACGTGGTCTTTGCGTCCGAGGCTTCGCATGCCGGCCATCCCCATCTCTGAAAATTCTTGGTGGGCAACCGCCAGGACGATCCCGTCATAGGCGTTGGCGTCGGGCTGACTAATCGGGGTAATGCCGTATTCGTACTCAGCTTCGGCGACATCGACCCAAGGATCGAACACATCCACTTCGATGCCATAGTCCTGCAATTCGGTAATGACATTGATTACGCGGGTATTACGCAAATCAGGACAATTTTCCTTGAAAGTCAAACCCATCATGAGCACGCGCGCACCTTGAACATGAATGCGCTTTTTCAGTAGTGCCTTGACCAGTTGTGCCGCCACATAGGCACCCATCCCGTCGTTCAAACGCCGCCCGGCCAGGATGATCTGGGGGTGATAGCCAATCGCTTCGGCCTTGTGCGTCAGATAGTAGGGATCGACCCCGATGCAGTGCCCCCCGACAAGGCCGGGACGGAACGGCAGGAAGTTCCACTTGGTTCCTGCAGCCTCGAGCACCGCCTCGGTGTCGATGCCCATACGGTTGAAAATCACGGCAAGCTCGTTAATCAGCGCGATGTTCAGGTCACGCTGGGTGTTCTCGATGACCTTGGCTGCCTCGGCCACGCGGATAGACGGGGCCTTGTGCGTGCCGGCCGTGACGATAGATGCATAAAGTCCGTTTACGAATTCCGCAACTTCTGGGGTCGATCCCGATGTCACCTTGGTAATTGTCGTCAAACGATGGGCCTTGTCGCCGGGGTTGATCCGCTCCGGGCTGTAGCCAGCAAAGAAATCCTCGTTGAACCGCAGGCCCGACACGGCTTCGAGCACCGGCACGCAATCCTCTTCGGTGGCACCGGGATAGACCGTCGATTCATAGATCACGATATCACCGCGCTTTAGCACTTTGCCGATGGTTTCGGATGCCATGATCAATGGCGTGAGGTCTGGGCGCTTGTGGGTGTCAATCGGGGTAGGGACCGTGACGATGTAGACGTTGCAATTGGCGATGTCCTCAGGCGCATTCGAAAAACTCAGATTTGCGGCGCTTGCAAGTTCGTCATCATCCACTTCAAGCGTCGAGTCATGCCCGGCCTTCAACGCCGAGATACGGTTGATGTTGATGTCAAACCCGACAACAGGACGATGTTTGCCGAATTCTACAGCCAGCGGCAATCCAACATACCCAAGACCAATCACAGCGAGCTTCGACGTATCAAGGCAGAAAGAATGCATAGTGACCTCAGACATTGTAATAATCACGGTACCAATCGACAAATCGTGCAATACCATCGCGGACATCCGTTTGTGAACGCTATCTCGTCAGGCTTTGCAAGGGCGTTGCGTTCACACTCGTCGCCGGAAAATCACCCATTTGCATCGGCAGTTGGTTGCGGATGGCTTTTTTCCCGGGCAAATTCTCGATGGTTTCTATGAAGTTCAACAGCTTGACCTTGTCGGAATTGCCGATGTTCACCACTCGACAAGATGCTACCGCGGACAGGCTGTCTACTGCCGCCACGATTCCGTCCTGTGGACGTTCCGGCACCGTGTCGATCCCAAGACCGTTCAGCGCGCTTGCCCAAACCGACCGCGAAGAAAATGAGACCCCAACCCGCAAACTCTCGTTCTGAATGAGGGAGCAGCAGGAGGCACATCAACATGCCAACGGCAATTCTGCACTTTTATGAAAGTTCAAACAGCCCTGCCGTTGATTTGGCCCGGAAAGGCTGTCTCTGTCAGAAGCGGGTTCTTTACATTTCTTGACTGTATACACTGGTATACAGTTGGCGAATGCGGGTACATGGGGTAAGAGACGGCAAACCAGTCATTCAGGAGATTCCCATGTCCGACATTATCTACACCAAAGTGGACGAGGCGCCGGAGTTGGCATCAGCTTCTTTCCTTCCGATCATTCAGAAATTTGCAGCCGCCGCGGGGGTCTCTGTTGGCACCAAGGACATTAGTTTGGCCGGTCGTATTCTTGCTGCTTTTCCAGAGCATTTGAGCGCGGATCAACAACAGTCAGACGATCTCGCCGAGTTGGGCAGACTCGTTAAAACTCCGGATGCCAACGTGATCAAGCTGCCGAATATCTCTGCCTCTGTGCCGCAACTTGTTGGCGCGATTAAGGAACTGCAGTCTCAGGGTTTTGCAGTGCCGGATTATCCCGAGGCACCTGAGAGCGATGCCGAAAAAAAGATCCGCGCCAAGTATGACGGGCTGAAGGGGTCGGCGGTGAATCCGGTCCTGCGGGAGGGCAACTCGGACCGTCGCGCGGCCAAAGCGGTGAAAAGCTTTGCCCAGAAGAACCCGCACCGTATGGGAGAGTGGACAGCGCAAAGCAAGACACAGGTCTCATCCATGTCGGGGGGCGATTTCTTTTCAAACGAGGTCTCGACGACGCTGGAGAAAGACACCACTGCGAAAATCGTGTTGGAAACAAGCGCTGGTGAGACTGTCTTGAAAGAGGCTGTCACTTACCCAGCGGGCACTGTGGTTGATGCGACTTTCATGTCTGCCGCCGCTCTGCAAACCTTTCTTGCTGACGAGATCGAGAAAACCAAAGCCGACGGCACGTTGTTCTCACTGCACATGAAGGCGACGATGATGAAGGTTTCCGACCCGATCATCTTTGGCCACGCGGTCAAGGCCTTTCTTGCACCGGTGTTTGAAAAGCACGGGCCGGCGATGGCCGACCTTGGCGTAAACCCGAATTCCGGACTTGGTGATTTGCTGGCGCGGGTCGAAGGCAACGCCGAAATCATGGCCGATATTGAGGCCTGCATGGCGGCCCGCCCGCCAATGTATATGGTTGACAGCGATAAGGGTATCACCAACCTGCATGTCTCATCCGATGTCATCATCGATGCGTCGATGCCAGCACTGATCCGCGCTGGCGGCAAGGGTTGGGGGCCGGATGGCAAGGAATCCGATACCAATTGCGTGATCCCCGACAATTCCTATGCGCCGGTGTATGATGAAACGATCAAGTTCTTCAAAGAAAACGGCAAGCTGAATCCCGCCACCGCAGGAACCGTTCAAAACGTCGGGTTGATGGCGCAAAAGGCCGAAGAATACGGTTCTCATCCCACCACATTCGAGATTCCTGCCGCAGGCACCGTCAAGATGATCCTCGATGATGGCACCGTGCTGCACGAGCACAAGGTTGAAGCGGGCGACATCTGGCGGTCTGCTTCTGCCCGCAAAGCCCCGATCGAAGACTGGGTGAACCTTGCGGTTGATCGTCAAAAGGCCGAGGGTTGCCGCGCAATCTTTTGGCTGGACGCGGATCGCACCCATGATGCGGAACTGATCGCCTATGTAAAGCCGATCCTTGAGGCCAAAGGTGTTGCGGATAAATTCGAAATAATGGCCCCACGTGAGGCCACCCGTGCCTCCCTTGAAACCATCACAAAGGGCAATAACACAATTGCCATCACCGGCAACGTGCTGCGCGATTACCTGACCGATCTGTTCCCGATCCTTGAGTTGGCCACCTCCGCCAAGATGCTGTCGATTGTGAAACTGATGAATGGCGGTGGATTGTTCGAAACCGGCGCGGGCGGTTCTGCGCCCAAACACGTCCAACAACTAAACGAGGAAAACCACCTGCGCTGGGACAGTCTGGGCGAATTCTGTGCGCTTGGTGAAAGCCTGACGTTTCTTGCCGATACCAAGAACAACGAAAAGGCGCGGATTTTGGGGCAGGCGGTTGATGTTGCGACCCAAGGGATCCTCGACAACGGACGGTCACCCTCGCGCAAGGTAGGTGAGCCGGACAATCGTGACAGCCACTATTGGTTTGCCCGCTACTGGGCCGAGGCAATGGCGGCACAATCCGAGGATAGCGACCTGGCTGCGCATTTCGCCCCTGTCGCCGAAGCGCTTGTTGCCAACGAGGCAGCGATCCTTTCGGAATTGGCCGCCGTGCAAGGGCCTGCGGTTGACCTGGGTGGCTATTACCGCACGGATGCGGCGAAAACCGCAGCAGTCATGCGTCCCTCGACGACGTTAAACAGCATTATTGGCTAAGGTATTGAAAAGAGGGGCGTGCATTTGAACAATGCGCGCCCCTGGTTCCAGCAGCATGGGAAAGGGTCAAACCCGCCCGGATTTTTTGCCCAAAACACTGTGACATCGGCAGGTTTGGCAGGTCAGGTTTTCTTGCGATCGTCAATGATACCCATATTGCCAACCGCACTCTGCCCCAGTGGTATTGACGCAAACGGACCGCCGTGTCTCATCGTGCCAATATCCATAGGGTCTGCGACTTCTGCTTCTGCCAGAATGGTTTCGGCGTATTCTTCGGCATTGTCTTTCGGGCGATAACCCAGAAAGGAGGCAGAGGCATTGTCGACCGGTGCGCGATCATTGTTTGATACACCATATGCGATAGTAAAACCGACCACAGGGGTATCGACGGCACGGGTTACAAGCTGGATCAGATCGTCATATGACAGCCAGGATCCCAGCGCCCTGGGGTTGGTCACCTGCGCGGCGGACAGGATGCGCAGATGCACAGATTCCATCTGTCTCTTTTCCCAGTACATCCGACCCAGATCTTCGGTGAAACACTTGGACAGACCATAAAATGTGTCGGGACGATGCGGCATTTCGGTATTGATGAATTCGGTCTTGGGATACATCCCCACGGCATGGATCGACGAGGCATAGACAACACGACGCACGCCTTGCTGATGGCCTGCTTCCCAGATGTTGTAGCTGCCGATAAAATTTGGCCCCAGCATTGCTTCGAATGGGCGTTCATCCACAATTGCGCCGAAATGGACAACCATATCCGCCCCTTCCAGCAACGGATAAACCTCATCATATTTTGCAATATCCGCCTGTACGAAATGCTCACCGGGATAAAGCGTGCCGATGTCGTCAACAATGTCGGTGCTGACCAGTTCATCACACATCTTGCTCAGCGGTTCACGCAGATAGGATCCAAGCCGCCCAGCTGCGCCCGTCAGTACCAGTTTCTTGAATTTCATCGTATTTCCTCCTGTCTGGCGGTTTCAGATGACCGCTTTTTCCAAAAATGTCTGTTGGTTTGCGATCCTGTCATAGCCAAACGGCGCAAGATCCAGACTTCGGTATTCGCCGTAAGCGATCAATTCTGCGATGCCACGCCCCATCGCTGGGGATTGCTGCAAGCCATGTCCTGAAAACCCGTTGGCAAAGATGAAATTTGCTACAATGTGATGGTGTCCGATCACCGCGTTCTGATCCAGCGTGTTATAGGCATAATGACCGACCCATTCGTTGATCACCTTGATCTGTTCAAAGGCGGGCACGCGGTTGGCAATCGCTGGCCAGAACTTGGATTCCCAAAGACTGTGATCAAATCCGAAATCGTCAAAGTCCACATCGGGGTCATCATCCGGTGGGCCGCCGGCCATGTAGTACCGCCCTTCGGTTCGCATGTGGACACCAGAAGGATCAATCGTCAGCGGTAAATCGCGATCAAGCGGCTGTGCTGCATCAAAAATATATGTGTAGCGTTTGCGCGGACGCACGGGAAGGTCGATCCCCGCCATCCCTGCTGTCGCAACGGCGCGCGGGCCCGAAGCATTGACCACCGTGCCACATCCGATGGTATCGCCGGATTTCAATGTTACGTGGGTTACCTCGGTGCCCGCGGCATTCAAGGTCATGCTGATAACCTCATCGTGGATGTATTCCACGCCATTGCGCTGAGCCATGCGCTTGAACCAATCAAACATGGTTCCGCCGTCGAAATAACCTTCGTCCACCAGATTATGGTTGGCAGCCAGAATATCATCCAGTTGATAAAAGGGATAGGCGGCGGCAATTTCGTCGCGGCTCAGGTGGCGCGTATGTGCACCCTGTGCCGTCTGGATCAACTGGCTTTCCCGTAATGTGTGTGCGAATTCCGCCGTGTCAGCCAGATACATATACCCGAAGTTGTGCGTTGCCAGTTCAGGCACGTCGCCCCCCCCACCCATAAAGGTGCGAAAGTTCTTTATGAACTCGGCACCAAAGCGTGAAATCTGTATATTCAACGGGTTGGAAAACTGCTGTCGGATGCAGGAATTTGTGTGGCTGGTCGATGCGTTGGTATAGGATGGGTCGCGCTCGACAACCAGAATACGGCCTTGAAATCCGGGCATTTGCGTCAGCCACCATGCCACCGAGGAACCGTAGATTGCACCGCCAACGATGACGACATCATAGCTTTGGTGTTGCGAATTGCCCATTTGAACTCCCGATTCTGAATCGCCGATGATAATTGTCTAACCCAGCGCTTTGGCCAGCGTAAGGCTGCGCGTGTTGCCGTTACCGGCCGAATGGCGTCTGCAATGCCCGTTCGACCATAAACAGGCGGTCCTGACCATAAAACATGTCCCCCTCTACAAAATAGGTCGGAGAGCCAAAGACCGATCGTGCAATCGCCTCTTCCGTATTGGCACGGTGCTGGGCCTGAATGGTCGCGGATCCGGCCGCATGTATCAGATTGTCGCCGTCCAGTCCCAGGGTATCAGCCAGACAGCGTAGCGTTTCAGGATCCGCGAAGTCGGCATCATCGCGCCAATGAGCTTGCAATATGGCGCGACTCATCCTGCCCGCATCCGCCCCCGCTGCTATGATCGCGCCATTGGCCAGCGCAAGAGGGTGGTCGTGGTATGTCGGGCGATGCCGCAACAGGGGTAAGTTTCGTAGTTCCGACCAGCGCCGGATCTCGCGGCCAAAGAAGTAATGAATGTGGCTGCGGCTGCGCTTCTGGATATTCTGGCCCCCTGCTGCCGCCATCACAGGGGCAAAATCAAAGGGGCGGTGGATGATCTCGGCTCCGGCCGCGTCTGCAATCCGTTGCAATTCCCAGGCCCCCAGATAGGCGAAAGCGGAATGCGCGGAATAGAAATATTCGATTGTTTTGGGGTGTTGCACGGGGCCGGTCTCCATCATGATGCCAAACCCATTTAAACAGGCGCAAGGTGCATCGCAAATTGGCGGGGCGCGGTTCTGCTGCGCGACGTCGCTTTAGTGATTGAGCGTTTGACGCTTCCGGTCCATCCTGCAATCATGAAAACACCCTTGGTCGACAATCTACAATACGCTAATTTCTCGCCGCGCATTTTTGAACAGATGCGGGCAGGCGGCGTGGACGCGGTGCATGTCACCATCGCCTACCACGAGAGTTTCCGTGAAATGGTGCTGAACCTGGAACGTTGGAACCGCTGGTTCGAGGATCACCCCGATCTGATATTCAAGGGGACAACCGCCGCGGATATCATCCTTGCACAGGAAAGCGATCGCACCGCCATTTTCTTTGGGTTCCAGAATCCCAGCCCCATTGAAGATGACATCGGACTGGTAGAGATCTGTCACCAGCTCGGCATCCGTTTCATGCAATTGACCTATAACAATCAAAGTCTGCTTGCCTCGGGCTGTTACGAAGAAGACGATACAGGACTGACCCGAATGGGGCGCGCCGTGGTGGCGGAAATGAATCGTGTCGGCATGGTCATCGACATGAGCCACTCCGGCGAACGCTCGACCCTGGAGGCCATCGATCACTCCACCCGACCCATCGCCATCACTCATGCCAATCCGCATTGGTGGCACGCCGCTCTGCGCAACAAATCCGATCGCGTGCTCAAGGCGCTGACCGCCACAGGCGGTATGCTCGGCTTTTCGGTCTATCCCCACCACCTGGCAGATGGTTCCGAGTGCAGCCTCGAAGGTTTCTGCGCCATGATTGCCGAGGCCGCCGCGCGCTATGGCGCTGAAAATCTCGGCATCGGCACCGACCTTTGCCAGGATCAACCGGACAGCATTGTCGAATGGATGCGTGTGGGCCGCTGGACCAAAGATATTGACTATGGCGAGGGCTCTGCCGGTCAGGCGGGCTTTCCGCGGATGCCGGTTTGGTTCAACGACAACCGTGACTTCGGCAATATCCGCAGCGGGTTGATTGCCACGGGGATGGCAGGTGACGAAATCGACGGGATCATGGGCAGAAACTGGTACCGGTTCTATGAGCAGGGATTCGGTCCGAACAAAAGGATGTGACTGTCGTTTCTGCGCAGCCCTGCAAAGAAACGGACCGCTTTTTTCGCCGATGTGGTCATCGCTCGGCGCACATGCATTGCGTGTGATGCCACCTAATAACCCGACGCATCGGCTCTGCGCTGCGCAAGACATGCGCTCAGGAAAACGGCAAATGCAGTGTCGCCGACCGCGATTCCCACGCTCCGTGCCCCGGCCTTGAAAACCTCCTGCCGCCGAAATGCTGCATTTTCCAATTTTGAACACCTGGGTCAGGGTCAACTGACACCCGGATTGAAACCGCACCGCTGGATAGGCCTTTCAACAGGTCTCGGCGGGGCATCTCACGCCGGTAATTGATGGACGGTGCAGCTGGATAACCAGGTATTGCCCCTCTTTCTTTTTGGCCGGAAATACCGCGGGGTTTGGGGCAGAGCCCCAAGACAATGACCTTTCAACATTGCTGCGCGATCAGATCAGCTGCCACGTCGCTTGGCGCGCAGGGTGGGGTCGGCTTGCGTCGGATCCTCTGGCCAGGGGTGGCGCGGGTAGCGTCCGCGCATGTCCTTGCGGACATCGGCATAGGAATTCTGCCAGAAGCCCGGCAAATCCATTGTCACTTGTACCGGGCGTTGTCCGGGGGACAACAGCGTGATCTTGAGTGGTTGACCCGCCACCTGTGGATGATGGGTCACGCCGAACAATTCCTGCAGGCGCAGGGCAATTTCCGGGACATCACCCTCATAGTCGATCGGCACCCGGCGCCCCAACGGGGTTTCGAAATTCGCTGGCGCTGCCTTGTCCAGTATCTGTAGTTGGTCCCAATCCAGCCGTGCGCGCAGGGCTGGCAATAGATCATATGTTTTCCACTGGGCACCTGTCTTGATGCCGTCCAGATGGGGCAGCAACCAGTCTTCCAGACTGTCCATCAAGGCCGCCTCGCGAAAGTCAGGAAAATCTTCGCCGATCAGGCGCGCACGCGCCAGAAATCGCGCGGCGGCAGGGGCCGGATTTAGCCCCAATTGCCGCACGCCCTCCAACATCGCGCGGGCAACTTCCTGCGTCGGCGCATCGGCCCAGTTGCGGTCATCCAGAACCAGGCTGGCGAAACGTTCCTGACGGCGGGCTAAAACGCGCCCTTCGCGGCGGGACCAGATACACAGGTCATGCCAACCGATCTGATCGGCAAAAAGCATACGCAACTCAGCTTCTGACAGCCGTGCCGCCTGGCGAATCCTGGCCTCTCGCGGATCGCCGTCAAGGTCGGTGGCCACGATCAGACGTTCTGTCGCCATGCCATCAGTGTCAGTCATCATCGCGCCTTTGCCGCTCGAAAGCACGAAACGTGGAGCCTCGCCCTTGCGGCGCAGGCCAATTCTGTCGGGATAGGCAAGGGCGGCGAGCGGACCGATGCTGTTCGGCCCCGTGGTGTTTTTTCCTCGGATCAGTCGTTTTGCTTCCTGGCGAATGCGGGCAATCGCGGCGTGGTCGGCTGCCGCTCGTGTTTGTTTGCCTTCAAGGACCTCCATGCGCAGTGACAGATCGATGCCGCCTCCGCGCAAGGGGTCGCGTTCGGCAATCAGGGCAGCAAGGAGTGGCGCACGCGGTCCGCCGCGATCGACCATATGGGCAAGACGGGGATGCAGGGGTATGCGCGCCAGGGTTCGGCCGTGCGGTGTAATCCGTCCTTCGGAATCGAGCGCGCCCAGCATCTGCAACACGGCCTGGGCCTCGGTCAGTCGTCCTTCATGGGGAGGTGTCACGAAATTCAGATCTGATGCCCTGGCACCCCAGACCGCCAGTTCCAAGGCAAAGCTGCATAAATCCCCGATCTCGATCTCGGCGGGTGCAAAGGCGGCCAAGGCGCCTTCTTCGCCTTTTGTCCAAAGTTTGTAAGCCACTCCCGTAGACATGCGCCCAGCGCGCCCGGCGCGCTGGGTGGCTTCGGCTTTGGAAACCTTTTCGGTAACCAGCCGGGACATGCTGGATGCCGGATCAAAGCGCGCGCGACGGGCACGCCCTGCGTCGACGACAATCCGGATGTCCTCGATGGTCAATGACGTTTCCGCGATAGAGGTGGCCAGCACCACCTTGCGCCCTTTGGCAACCGGCGCGATGGCTTCCCTTTGCGCCTTGAACGACATTGCGCCAAACAAAGGGGCCAGTTTGCAACCCTCGGGCAGGTCGGACTTTAACAGTCTTTCAACGCGTCGGATCTCTGCCTCCCCCGGTAGAAAAACCAGAACGGAACCAGGGCTCTCTGCCAGTGCGTCAAGAACGAGGTTGGCCGTCGCCTGTTCAAGCATTTGGCTACCGATCGGGCGGTCAAGCCATCTGGATTCCACCTCAAAACTGCGCCCTTCAGAGGTCACCACAGGAGCCTGAATCAATTCCCCGACCGGGGCGGCGTCCAGAGTTGCCGACATTACCACCAGCATCAGATCGTCCCGCAATGCTTCTGCAACTTCCAGACATAAAGCGAGGCCCAGATCGGCATTCAGGGAGCGTTCATGAAATTCATCAAAAATCACAGCCCCGACATCCGGCAAATCCGGTGCATCTTGCAACATGCGTGTCAGGATGCCTTCGGTGACAACTTCTATTCGTGTTCCCTTGCTGATTGCAGAGGCTCCCCGCACTCGGTAGCCTACGGTTTCGCCCACCTTTTCGCCCAGAGTCTGCGCCATACGCTCTGCCGCAGCGCGCGCAGCAAGGCGGCGCGGTTCCAGCATCAGGATACGCCCCTTTGTCAATCCGGCGTCGAGAATTGCCAATGGTACGCGGGTGGTTTTACCGGCACCTGGTGGCGCTTGCAGCACGGCGCGGTGATGGTGACGCAAAGCTTGGATCACCTGCGGCAAGACGACATCGATGGGCAAGGTGACTGACATAGACCCGTTATCGGCGAATCCACCGCCAAGGCCAAGACCCAAGACAGCCTGCAGGAGGGGATGGACAATTCCGCCACCTCCCGCAAAAGATGCCTTATGGATATTTCAGATTTAGCAAAGCGTGTCAGCGCAGGTGAACGGCGTGCCCTGGCGCGCGCCATCACTTTGATTGAATCAGGCCGTGGCGATCACCGGGTTCAAGCCGGGGCGCTTTTGGCTGCTTTGCCGCAGGACCGCCAAGCCTTGCGCATCGGTCTTTCCGGTACTCCCGGTGTCGGAAAATCTACATTTATCGAAAGCTTTGGCATGATGTTGATTGGCCAGGGGCTGCGGGTTGCGGTACTTGCGGTTGATCCGTCTTCGTCGCGGTCAGGAGGTTCAATTCTGGGGGACAAGACACGCATGGATTTGCTCAGCCGCGAGCCGGCGGCCTTTATTCGGCCCTCGCCGAGCCAGACGCATCTGGGAGGAGTGGCGCGAAGGACCCGCGAGGCCGTGCGCCTGTGCGAAGCCGCTGAGTTTGATGTTGTATTGATCGAAACCGTCGGTGTCGGGCAGTCAGAAACGGTTGTTGCGGAAATGTCCGATTTATTCCTGCTTTTGCTGGCACCCGCAGGCGGCGACGAACTGCAGGGTGTGAAACGCGGTATCATGGAAATGGCGGATATCATACTGGTGAACAAGGCGGATGGTGATCTGAAACCTGCGGCGCGGCGCACACAGGCCGATTATGCCGGGGCGTTGAAATTGTTGCGAAAGCGTCCGCAAGATCCTGACGGTTACCCCTGTGCAATGGCTGTCTCAGCCTTGCAAGAGGATGGTTTGGCGCAGGCCTGGGACAGCATGAAAGCACTGGTGGCCTGGCGTCGGGAAAACGGGTTCTGGGATCAGGCGCGGGCAACGCAGGCGCGATATTGGTTTGAAGAAGACGTCAAACAGCGGTTGCTGGCGCAGTTGCAGGGACCGGAGGCGCGCGCGGCATTGGCCCAGTTAAGCGATCAGGTTGCAGCGGGAGAGGTTGATCCCTCCGTCGCTGCGCAGGGTTTTGTCGAAGGATTAGGACGATAGCGTCAGGCGTGAAACGCTTGGGAAGTTACTGCGCGTTCACTTTCAGCTCATTCGACCTTTCGGCCGCCTTGTCCGTGTAAACCTCTGCTTCCCATTTGAAAGACAGGTATACGGCATTATTGAGAATGCGTTAACCTGCTTTGGGGTGCGCGCGATTGTAGACTTCCATCAATCGCGCCGTATCCACGGCCGTATAGGCCTGCGTGGTCGACAGCGATGCATGGCCCAGCAATTCCTGAATTGCACGCAAATCGCCGCCGGCATCCAGCAGATGTGTAGCAAAACTGTGGCGCATGGCATGTGGGGTTGCCGTTGCGGGCAGGCCCAGTTGCATCCGCGCATCAGCCATCACCTTGGCAATGCTGCGCGCGGATAAAGGCCCGCCTCTGATCGCCCTGAAAAGCGGTGCATCGGGCGTTTTGGGGTAGGGGCACAGGCGTGAGTAGTTTTCAACTGCCTCGCGTGCCGCCGGCAAGACCGGTACCATGCGTTCCTTGCCCCCCTTGCCGAAAATCCGCAAGGACTCAGGCAATGGAGCATCGCGTCCCGTCAGCGCAAGCGCCTCGGAAATGCGCAGCCCACATCCCCAGAGCAGGGTCAATACCGCGACATCACGCGCTGAAACCCAGGGCCGATCAGATTGGATTTCCACACAATCGATCAAAGCCTTGGCTGCATCGACCGCAAGAGGACGTGGCAATTTCTTTTGATACTTCGGTGCACGTGTCGATAAGACGGCGGTTGGTTCAAACCCTTCACGCGACGCAAGCCAACGGTAGAACGCTTTGACGGCCGACAGCTTTCGTGCCATTGAACGTGGGCCAACGTCAGGGCCGCGCGTGCGTGCCATCCATGCGCGCATGTCGGTGATCGTGATCTGTGCCAGCGCGGCCAACCCTTGGGATTCTGCCTTGAAGGCGGTGATGAAAGCGAGAAAATCCGCAACATCGCCCTGATAGGCGGTGATGGTGTTTTCCGCGGCGCCCTTCAGGCTGCGCTGGTGATTCAGCCACGTTTGCAATGCGTCACGTGCTGCAGGGCTGATCAGCCTGATGTCGTTGGCGTGTTCGGCGCGGCTCAAGACAACCAGCGGCGCATGGCGCGTTCGAAAACGCCGGTGAAAAATGTCAGCAAATCGGTACCCTGCTGCGGTCCGAACATATGCGGATCTTCGGCCCCGAGCACCAGGACCCCAGGCAGGCGACCCGCGCCAAAATCAAGTTTCAGACAGGCTTCCGATCGGATCCAGTCTGCCTTTTCGCCATAAATCTGTTCTGACCCGTCCTGAACACCGCGTAGGGTGACTTGTCGTGCGATGCCGCCACGACCGTTGGTCAAATAATCGTCGATAAAGCCCGGTTCTGCGACGCTCAGCACATCGCCCAGACGCTGCACCGCTGGATCATTGTCGTTCTGTACCGATTCAAGGACCAGTTTCACGGCATCAACGCGCAGTATGTCACCGACTTCACCACCCAGATTGCGCAGGAAGGGTTCAAATTCGACCGGATCAAGCATGCGCAGGATGGCGCGGTGGATCTGATTGGTACCGGCAAGGTTTTCGTAGGCAGCAGCAATCACGCTACGGTGGGTGTCTTCCAACCGGTCAAGCCGTGCTTCGAGCCGTTCCATGGCGATGCCACGCAAATCGACGATATTGCCGCCCATCGCTTTTTCATTGGCTGCGATCAACGCTTGCATGACATCGTTGTCATCCAGAATAACGTCGGGTTTGGAAATGATCGCCTCTCGCAAGGCGTCATCGATCTTGGGATTGCTACTCATATCAGTCTCGTGCTGTTTGCGGTCCTATAACATGGAGGCAGAGAGAAATCTGCCCCCAAGTTGTGCTATTGGCCACCTGTGGCTGATCGGTGTCAGCCTGCACCGACGCTCCAGCGGCTTTGGAAGGTGCCGGGTCTGTCGGATCAGAGGATGTTCTGGCCGGTCTTCGCCCAGTCTTTCATGAACTGGTCCAGACCTGCATTTGTCAAAGGATGGGTTGCCAGCTTCTTGATGACTTCAGGCGGCGCAGTCATCACGTCTGCGCCGATCAGCGCGCAATCGTGCACATGCGCGACCGAGCGGATCGAGGCGGCGAGAATGTTGGTTTCAAAACCATAATTGTCATAAATTGTACGGATGTCCTGGATCAGGTCCATACCATCAACATTTATGTCGTCCAGACGCCCGATGAATGGCGAGATAAAAGTCGCACCGGCTTTGGCAGCGAGCAAGGCCTGATTGGCGGAAAAGCACAGGGTGACGTTGACCATGCGGCCTTCGCCTGACAGGGTCTTGCAGGCCTTCAACCCGTCCCATGTCAGCGGCAGCTTGATGGCGATGTTATCGGCAATCTCGGCCAGTTTGCGACCTTCAGCGATCATCGCATCTGCTTCCATGGCGACGACTTCGGCACTGACGGGACCTTGGACAAGATCACAGATTTCCTTGGTGACTTCCATGATGTCGCGGCCGGATTTCAGGATCAAAGAAGGATTGGTCGTGACCCCATCGACCATGCCCAGATCATTGAGTTCGGCAATGGCGTCGATTTCGGCGGTATCTACGAAAAATTTCATGCGAGCTGTCCTTGCGGTTGAGAGGGGATGCGTTGATCTTGGGTCTAGCCTATGATTTGGCGACCTGAAACCCTCTTTTAGCGATGTGGACCCTTTGGTGGACAGCCCTGAATTCTTCGACCATGGCGATCTGATTGCTGTGTTGACAACACAGCCTCTGGGGCGTGCGCTGGATTACAAAGCACCCGAAGGCGGCTGCCATCTAGGCGCATTTGTCGAAGTGCCTCTTGGTCCTCGCAAGGTGTTGGGCGTGGTCTGGGGACCGGGGCAGGGCGATTATGATTATGCCAAGGTGCGTCACGTTATCCGTGTTTTGGACGCTGCACCGATGCGCCTTGAGTTGCGTTCGTTCCTGGAACGTGCAGCGGCTTATACGCTGACGCCGATGCCTGCGATGCTGCGTCTGGCGACAAGAGCGCCGGGGTTGGGTGACCCGCCTTCCATGCGAAAAATTTACCGGAGAGGGGATAAGCAACCGTCCAAAATGACGGATGCACGGCGGCGTGTGCTGGCGACTTTGGACGAATACGGTGATCTTTCCTTTACGTTAAAGGAACTCGCCGAGATGTCGGGCGTGACCGCATCGGTGATCAAGGGATTGGTCACTCAGGACACAGTGTTTGAAGAAGACAGCCCGCGCGATCTGCCGTTTATGCCTATGGATGCAGGCCGCCCCAGCAAATCTCTGACAGAGGATCAAGCTGCCGCTTCTGCCGCACTTGCCCAAGGCGTGCGTGCAGGGAGATATGGCACGACGCTGCTGCGCGGGGTCACAGGATCTGGCAAGACCGAAGTATATCTTGAAGCTGTGGCTGCTGCATTGAAAACAGGACGGCAGGCGTTGGTCTTGTTACCGGAAATCGCGCTGACGGAACAGTTCCTGACCCGTGTTCAGGAAAGGTTCGGGGCAAAACCTGCCGAATGGCATTCTGGTGCAACCATGACCGAGCGGCGGCGTATCTGGCGGATGGTCGGTCAAGGGCAGTGCCAATTGGTGATCGGGGCGCGTTCGGCACTGTTTCTTCCTTTTCAGAACCTTGGTCTCATCGTCGTCGATGAAGAACACGACACCTCTTACAAGCAGGAAGAAGGGGTCCTTTACAATGCACGTGACATGGCAGTGCTGCGCGCAGCGATTTGTGGGGCGCAGGTGGTGCTGGCCTCTGCTACGCCGTCATTGGAAAGTTGGGCAAATGTCGAAGCCGGCAAATACAATCGGCTTGAACTGACCTCCCGTTTTGGTCCGGCAGTGATGCCGACGATGGGGGCGATTGACATGCGCAGCGAAGGCCTGCCAAGTGATCGTTGGGTTTCACCTTCCTTACAGGGAGAGGTCAACAAGCGTCTGGAAAAAGGTGAACAGGCGATGTTGTTCATCAACCGCCGTGGCTATGCACCGGTCACCCTGTGTCGGGCGTGCGGGCATCAGATCGGTTGCGACGATTGTGATGCCCGTATGGTCGAGCACCGCTTTCTGAAACGATTGGTCTGTCACCAATGTGGTGAAAGCAAACCGATGCCCGACGCCTGCCCAAGCTGTGAGGCGGTGGGCAAACTTGCACCTGTCGGACCGGGGGTTGAGCGGCTCGGAGAAGAAGCGGCAGCAATCTGGCCAGAGGCGCGCATTGCGACCTTGAGTTCGGATATGTACGGTTCTGCACGTGCTCTCAAAGCCGAGATCGCCGGCATCGCTGACGGGGCGGCTGACATTGTTATCGGCACACAATTGGTGGCCAAGGGGCATAACTTTCCCAATCTGACCCTTGTTGGCGTCATTGATGCGGACCTTGGATTGATGGGATCCGATCTGCGGGCAGCGGAACGGACGTTTCAGCTGATGCGTCAGGTTGCCGGGCGTGCAGGCCGTGTCGAGGCACCGGGCATGGCGTTACTTCAAACTTATCAGCCGGAACACCCCGTCATTCGCGCGATCCTGGCCGGCGACGAAGAAAAGTTTTGGGCGGCAGAGGCGGCGGAGCGACGACAGGCAGGAGTTCCCCCCTACGGGCGTATGGCAGGGATAATTCTGTCAGGTTCGGATGCGGCCGCAGCTTTCGATGCAGGCAACCTGCTGGCCCGTCAGGATGGTGCCCTGCGCCGCATCGGTGCGCAGGTGTTCGGGCCGGCACCGGCCCCAATCGCACGCGTTCGGGGGCGGCATCGCGTGCGCCTGCTGGTAAAAGCCGAAAAATCCGCGCCGTTGCAGGACGCCTTGGCAGACTGGGTCGGACAGTTGCGTTTGAAGGGCGATCTGCGCCTGGCAGTCGATATCGATCCTCAGAGTTTCTATTGACGGTGTAGCAACATCCTGAATCTGGTGCTTCCTAACTGTAAAAACCGTTAGTTGTGCTTGCCTTCAAACATGGACAGGTAACGACATCCCGCCGTCGGCGCGCAAGGGAGACAAAGCCAGTAAATGGTGGCGGATTCACGAGCAGGCAAAAGGCGGCATCTGTTGTGCTACAAGGGCGCGCACGACATTTGAAAGCGTTCTGCATGGGGTGTTTTCCATATCGTCTTTTTTGTGGGACAGGCGTAAGGGTGACGAATGGCTCAATACATCTCCCTTGAAGAGGCCAAAGCCCTACCGTTTTGGCGTCGACCGGTTTCGCTGTTATTCTTGCTGGCATTGGCGATGCCGATTGCGTTCAATACCTGGGCTGCCTTGTTGAACAATTTTGTTGTTGAGGTTGCGGGGTTTGACGGCGCAGACATCGGTCTGTTGCATACGGTTCGCGAGATACCCGGCTTTCTGGCTGTAGGCGTAATTGCGATCATCGTTTTTGTGAGAGAACAGGTGCTGGGGCTGGTGTCCTTGATCCTGCTGGGGGTTGCGACAGCCTTTACCGCTTGGTTCCCGTCTCTGGCCGGGATTTTGACGCTGACGATGCTGAGTTCTATCGGGTTTCACTATTTTGAAACGGTGAACCAATCCTTGCAGTTGCAATGGCTCAAGATCGAGGATGCACCGCGAATGCTGGGCTGGTTGCTGGCTGCTGGCTCTTTTGCCACGCTCCTTGCCTATCTTGCAATCATGGCGCTGTGGGAAACCTTCAATCTGTCCTACAATAGCGTCTATATGATCGGGGGCGGCGTGACCGTCATGATCGCGGTCTTTGCAATGCTGGCCTATCCTCAGTTTGAATCTCCGACGCCGCAACACAAGACCATGATTCTGCGCAAGCGGTACTGGTTGTATTATGCGCTACAATTCATGGGCGGTGCACGCCGCCAGATTTTCATGGTCTTTGCCGGTTTCATGATGGTGGAACGGTTCGGCTTTGAAGTGCACGAAATCACTACGCTTTATTTAATCAATTTGGTGGTGAACATCTTGTTTGCACCACTTCTTGGGCGGGCTGTTGGATATTTTGGCGAACGACGTACCTTGGGATTTGAATATATTGGACTGGTATTGGTCTTTCTCAGTTATGGCGGTGTCTATTTTCTGGGTTGGGGCGTCATAGTGGCTGCCACCCTGTATGTGCTGGACCATATGTTTTTTGCACTGGCAATGGCACAAAAAACCTATTTTCAGAAAATTGCGGATCCTGCTGACATCGCGCCTACGGCTGCTGTTGCCTTTACCATCAACCACATCGCAGCGGTGTTTTTGCCGGTTGTGTTAGGTTTGCTCTGGCTGGTGTCCCCTGCTGCCGTGTTCTTTCTGGCGGCGGCGATGGCAGCGGTTTCTTTTGGCTTGGCAATGCTTGTCCCTCGGCATCCGACGCCGGGAAATGAAACCGTTTTCAGCAATGGTATCCCACAGGTTGCGGTATAGCATGCGACAGGGAGCCGGCCGCACCAGCCCTTTCAGTGGGGAGGTCTGCCTAATTGGTGATGATGATTTCCCTGTTGGTGGATAGGACAATCCTGTTTTGCGGTCACGGCAACGGGTTGTAACTCTTCATACCGGTCCTTCGATCTTGTGAAATGCTTGCAAATTGCGGGAGCTGGCCGGGTCAGGTGACATCACCCTTGACCCCGAATACACACAGGCCTACGCGAAACCTGACCAACACCGGAGATGAGAATGGCGACCTTCACCGCTTTGACGACACTGACAGGACGTGACGCTGCCTATGCGCTGGGCGAAGCGATGGAACGGCTGGAACCGGAACCGACCGGCGTAGGCGTCTTTGAGATGGAGGACGGATCAGGTTTGTGGGAAGTCGGTGCCTATTTCGAAGCGCTACCCGATGATACAGCACTTGCCGTATTGGCGGTGGCGATGAAGGCAAAACCATTTGTCGTTTCAGAACTTCCCGACACCGATTGGGTCGCCCATGTGCGTCGTGAACTGGCTCCTGTCGAGGCCGGTCGCTTTTTTGTATATGGCTCTCATGATGCGGATAAAGTGCCGGTTGATTGTGAGCCTTTGCTGATCGAAGCTGCGATGGCATTTGGAACGGGACACCATGGTACCACCCTGGGCTGCCTGCGAGCGCTGGACCGCCTGGCGAACGATGGGTTTGTCGGTAGGCGTGTGATTGACGTGGGGTGCGGCACGGCGGTGCTTGCCATGGCAGCGGCACGAATTTGGCCCGAGATGGTGCTGGCCAGCGACATTGACGAGGTTGCGGTAGAGGTCGCGCAGGCCAATGTTGTGGCCAACGGGCTCACCGACCGTGTTACCTGTGTCGAAGCTGCGGGCTTTGACCATCCCGTTCTCGCGGCGGCTGCGCCTTTTGATCTGGTATTTGCAAATATCCTGAAGGGGCCGCTGATCGCGCTCGCGCCCGATATGGCGTCGGCAATGCAACCGGGGGGCTATGCGATTCTATCCGGTATCCTTAACGAACAGGCGGATGAAGTGATCGCGGTTTATGCGCAATCCGGCATCAATCTTATCCATAGTCAAAGCATTGTTGACTGGACCACTCTCACCCTTCAAAAAAAGACCTAAATTCATGGGGTTTTACGGTTTAATCTGGGCACTTGCCCAGATTTTGCCACATTTCGTGGTTAGTATATCGTTAACAGCGGTGGGGGCCGATTGTTAGATGAAAGACCACTGTCATGGTTGAGACCCACGATCATTTTGTAAACCGCCTGAACACGCTTGGGCGCAAGCATAAAAAAATGACGCATGGATATTCTACGAAGATCGGCAAGGATGGGTTGATCGTCGTCAAGGCCAAGCGCCGCCGCATGGGAGGCGGTGTTGCGATCAAATTCGTGCTGCTGCTTGCCATCGGATTTTTCGGGTTCAAGATTTTCGCGCTTTCCGCTGTTGGCCCCGTGACCTACAACGAACGGCTGTCCAAATTGGAAAACGGTACTGTGATTGAAAAGGTCGGGGCCAGGGCGCTTGCAATTGACCCCGTCACCCAATCGGTTGCCGGATCTGTCGGAACGGTAATGCGCTAGAAATTTCGTCCGATTGCCGGACATGACGAACAACTGCTATCTCCAAGGCATGAAAAAGCCGCGCTTTCTGAGGGTCAGAGCGCGGCTTTTTTAATTTGTCGACATCCCCGAAAGGCGGGCGGTGCAGGGGGCCGGACTATCCGTCGTGTTTAGCGGAAGAACTCTGGCTGCGCGACCGCGTCGATGTCCCCACGTACCAGACCGATATCATCCAGTTCGCGATCAGACAAAGCGGCCAGTGCTGCGCGCGTGACGCGCGCGTCGTTCCATGCAACGACAGCGGCGAGGCTGCGAGAGAAGAAGGAAGAAACGGCTGAAGCTGAGCCGTATGCTGTGCGGGTTGTGTCAAAAGCTGCCATTTGAGCCGTCCTTATACATATTTGTTATGCCGATTTCCTCGGCGGTATGAGGGCCAGATAGGCAGAATGGATTCGCTTCGCAATGGCAATAAGCGCATGCGTGATCTGCGTTTTCTGCATAGGTCGGGAAGGCAGATAAAACACCGGAAATTAAGGCAAAATTGTGTTCCGGACGGGCAGTTCCAGAGCCTTTGGATGGGCAAAAGCGGGCCTGTGATCCGTTTGCGACGCAACGCAGGTCGCAATCGAACTTCTGCACAAATGCTTGGCGGATGTTCGCGTTTCGTGCTAGTGCACCAAAAAAGCAACAATTTTTCTGAGGGCAGGACCAAATGCGGATAATCGGCATTGATCCGGGGTTACGTAACCTCGGCTGGGGCGTAATCGACGTGACGGGCAATCGAATCTCTCATGTGGCAAACGGGGTGTGTCATTCCCAGGGCAACGATCTGGCGCAAAGGTTGTTGTCCCTCCACTTGCAATTGACCGAGGTCTTCACTGTCCATCGGCCATTGTCGGCGGCAATTGAACAGACCTTTGTCAACAAGGACGGTGCAGGTACATTGAAGCTGGGTCAGGCGCGGGGCATCGCGATGCTGGTTCCGGCACAGGCCGGACTGCCGGTCGGGGAATATGCGCCCAACAAGGTCAAGAAAACGGTCGTGGGCGTGGGGCATGCGGACAAGGGACAGGTGGCCCATATGGTCAAGGTGCAATTGCCCGGTGTGGTCCTGCACGGGCCGGATGCGACCGACGCCCTGGCGATTGCAATCTGTCATGCGCATCACGGCGGAGCCAGCTCCCTGGCGGCGGCTGTGGCGAGGGCCACTGCATGATTGGCAAGATCACCGGTCGTATAGAATACCGCGCCGCCGACCACGTTCTGATTGATGTGCGCGGTGTGGGCTATCTGGTTTATTGTTCTGATCGCACCCTCGCTGGTTTGCCCGGAACCGGTGAGGCAGCGGCGCTCTATACAGATTTGCTGGTGCGCGAGGATGTCCTGCAATTGTTTGGATTTCAGACGCTGGTAGAGAAGGAATGGCATCGCCTGCTGACCTCGGTACAGGGGATCGGCGCCAAGGCTTCTTTGGCGATCCTCGGGGCACTTGGGCCGGACGGGGTGAGCCGTGCTATTGCCCTGGGGGATTGGAATGCGGTGAAGGCCGCCAAAGGGGTTGGACCCAAGATTGCCCAGCGGGTTGTGCTTGACCTGAAAGACAAGGCACCCGGCGTGATGGCAATGTCAGGGACTCTGGCCGATGCACAGGGTGGCGTGGAAGCCGAAGTTATCGAACAGAGTACCAGGGCCAAAAAAGCAACGCCGTCAAACCCGTCTGCGCAGGCAGAGGCGCTGTCGGCGCTGGCCAATCTTGGATATGCTCCCGGTGATGCAGCAGGTGCTGTCGCCGAGGCTGCAGGCAACATGCCGGATGCACAAACGCCGGATCTGATCCGCGCGGCGTTGAAACTACTTGCCCCCAAAGGCTAGGGTGATGCAACAGGCCGGGACGGGCCTGACGCACGTAAAGGATGACTGTGACCGAGATTGATCCCACCGTAAGGCCTGAAATGTTGCCAGAAGATTTTGACCGTGCCCTGCGTCCGCAGATGTTGTCGGAATTCGTTGGGCAGGCCGAGGCACGGTCGAATCTGGCCGTGTTCATACAGTCTGCCAAACAGCGTGAGGAAGCGATGGATCATACCTTGTTCCATGGCCCACCCGGGCTGGGCAAGACCACCCTCGCACAGATCATTTCGCGTGAATTGGGGGTCGGGTTTCGCATGACCTCGGGGCCGGTTCTGGCCAAGGCCGGTGACCTTGCTGCGATTCTGACCAATCTGGAAGCGCGCGACGTGTTGTTTATTGATGAAATCCACCGATTGAATCCTGCTGTCGAAGAGGTGCTCTATCCCGCGCTGGAGGACTTTGAACTGGATCTGGTGATCGGTGAGGGACCTGCCGCACGCACGGTGCGCATAGAATTGCAGCCCTTCACTCTGGTCGGTGCGACAACACGTATGGGTCTGTTGACGACGCCGTTGCGGGACCGATTTGGCATTCCCACAAGGCTGCAATTCTATACCGAGGATGAATTGTTCATTATTGTGGACCGCAATGCACGGAAACTGGGCGCACCTGCTGACGAGGGCGGGGCGCGCGAGATCGCAAAACGGGCAAGAGGCACGCCGAGGATTGCAGGGCGATTGTTGCGCCGTGTAGTGGATTTTGCTGTTGTGGAGGGGAACGGACGGGTCACGCAAGAGCTTGCTGATATGGCGCTGACACGCCTGGGAGTTGATCATCTGGGGCTGGACGGGGCCGACCGGCGCTATTTACGGCTGATCGCAGAAAATTACCAGGGCGGCCCGGTGGGAATCGAAACCATGTCAGCGGCATTGAGCGAGAGTCGCGATGCCTTGGAAGAAGTCATTGAACCGTTTCTGTTGCAGCAAGGATTGATCCAGCGCTCGCCGCGCGGGCGCATGCTGGCGCAAAAGGCCTGGACCCATCTGGGATTGGTTGCGCCTAAGTCGCAGAGTGATTTGTTCGGATGAACCGGTGGATATGAGTTTAAAGGCAAGATGAAGATGGACGTTGCACAGGTCGAGGGTTTGTTTACCCGGAGTGATGGCAGTTTCGCATTTGCACGCTGGGGGCGGCCCATATGCCCTGTGGTTTTTGGTGTGGAGGATGCGACCCTGGCGGTGGTGAAGGCCGCGATTTCCGCAACCTGCGAACTGGCCGGGCATGAGATGGGCGACATGGATGCGGAATTGGGATCAAACCTGATGATGTTCTTTTTCAGCAACTGGGCAGAGCTGATGGAGGTTCCGGGTCTGGAGAAGCTGGTGCCTGATCTTGCCTCACAGGTGGCGCGGCTGGAAGCGGGTGATGCCAACCAGTACCGGTTTTTCCGTTTCGACGATCGCGGAGCGATCAAGGCTTGCTTTATTTTCCTGTGCATGGATCGTCATTTGCGCGAGGTGCCGGCCCAGACCTTGGTGTTGAGCCAGATTGCCCAGGCGATGCTGTTGTGGTCCGACAGCGCCTTTCAAGATCGCTCCCCCTTGATGATGGTTAAAGAGGCAACGGTGCTGCACCCTGACATCGCGGCGCTGATCCGAGCAGCCTATGATCCTGTCCTGCCTGTTGCCGCAGGAGATGCCTCTCATGCCTTGCGTCTTGCGGCGCGTATCGAGGTGGCGCAATGAGCCATTCCTTCGCCCTGCGCATCTTTTACGAAGACACGGATATGGCGGGCATTGTCTATTACGCCAACTACCTCAAATATATCGAAAGGGCGCGCTCTGATATTGTCGAACAGATGGGGGTAGACCAGCGGGCGATGCGAGAGGAGAACCTGGTGTTTGTTGTCACCAGGGTCGAGGCGGATTACCTGGGCGTTGCCCGTTTTGGAGACCGCCTCGAGGTGCGAACCACCCATCATGCCAAGGGGGCGGTGCGCTGGATGTTTGATCAGGAAGTACTGCGCGAAGGGGATGTGATTTTTCGCGCCAAGGTCACAGCAGTTTGCATGAACACCGATGGCAAACCGGTGCGTTTGCCAGCAAAACTCCGCTCACTACTGCAGGATCCGGCGGGTTAACGCCATTCCGCTGGCTTTCGGACTTGTACTCCGCTAGATTCTCCCCAAATGAGCCTCGAAAACGAGGCCTTGAGGCAGTCAGCCGCATAGAGCGGCACAATAGTAGAAATAGAGCGGATATCATGGAAGCAGAGACGCTGGCATTGGCGCAGGAGATTGACTTCTCCATGTGGGGGCTGTTTGCGCGGGCAACATTTGCGGTCAAACTGGTGATGATCGTCTTGATCATTGCTTCGTTCTGGTCCTGGTCGATCATCATTCAGAAGTCGATCCAGTATCGCGCGGCACGCGCAGGTGCAGACGGATTTGACAAGGCTTTCTGGTCGGGGGAGCCCCTGGACGGCTTGTTTGACCAGATAGGCAGTGATCCGGACGGCGCCGCCGAAAAGGTGTTTGCTGCGGGGATGACAGAGTGGCGACGCTCGCATCGGGACGATGGCGGATTGATACCCGGGGCGACGGCGCGGATTGATCGCAGCATGGATGTGGCGATTGCCAAGGAAAGCGACCGTTTGCAAAAGGGTCTCACCGTGCTGGCCACGGTCGGATCATCGGCCCCGTTTATCGGTCTGTTCGGCACGGTGATGGGGATCATGAACGCCTTTATCGAGATTGCGGAACAGCAGAATACCAATCTCGCCGTCGTGGCTCCCGGCATCGCCGAGGCGTTGTTGGCCACGGGTCTGGGATTGCTGGCGGCGATACCTGCGGTGATTTTTTATAACAAGCTGAACGCGGACAGTGAGCGGATCATCGGCAATCACGAAGCCTTTGCAGATGAATTTGCGACCATCCTCAGCCGCCAAGTGGACGCCTGAACCATGGGGGCGGGCGCGATCAAGAAACAGAGCGGCGGGCGCGGAAGACGCAGAAGCCGTGCGCAGCCGATGGCGGAAATCAACGTCACGCCCTTTGTGGACGTCATGCTGGTGTTGTTGATCATTTTCATGGTTGCAGCACCTTTGTTGACGGTCGGTGTTCCGGTTGAATTGCCCAAATCGGCGGCAGGTGCTTTGCCGACCGAACAGGAGGAACCGCTGACCGTGACAGTTACTGCAGCGGGTGAGGTGCAGATCCAGACCACTACTGTCGAACGTGGCCAGCTTGTCACACGATTGCGCGGAATCGCAGCCGAGCGGGCGAGCGACCGGGTATTCCTGCGTGCGGATGGCGCGGTGCCCTATAGTGCCGTCATGGAAGTCATGGGCGCATTGAACGCCGGTGGCTTTTCCAACATAGGTCTTGTCACTGACATCGGCGGGCCTGCGCTGGACGGCAGCGACACATCGGGGAACTGATCCTTGCACACCGGTCAATATATTTCTGGCGCGGGGCATCTGGGGTTGATTGCCTGGTTGCTGTTGGGCGGGTTTTTTGCGCGCGATCCCGAACCATTCGAAATGACAGAAGTATCGGTGATCTCTGGTGCGGATTTTGATGCGATGATCGCGGCAAGACAATCTCCGCAGTCGGTCACGGAAGTGGCGCAACCTGCAGCGCCTGAGACAAGCACAGATCAGCCGGAAATCAGTAGCGCGCCTGATCAGGTGATCGAACAGCCGGCACCGGTGCAGACAGACAGCCCACCAGAGGACAGAACGCCAGAGGTCGCAGAGGAGGCGCCACAGGTCGAGGAACCGCCACAGGATTTGTCCGAACCGGTTGGTGACATCGCCGTATTGGTGCCACAAACCGCTCCCGAAGCAGCGCCGCGTCCGGTGGAACGTGTTGCACCGGAACCCGTGGCACAGCCTGATCCCGAAGCGACAGCAGACCCTCAAGAACAGGAAGCCGTGGCACCGGATGCGGCGGGTGAAACACCAGAGCAGGAAAGCCAGGAGGCGACGGCACCAGAAGAAGCGGTGGCAGAAATCGTGACAGAAGCAACCTCCGCCCCTGCGGCGTCAACCCGTCCACCGGGCAGGAGGCCTGCGGCACCGGTCGTACAGGCAGCGCAGCCCTCCCAGACGCCCAGCGAAAACCCCGCGACGCCTGCTGCTGATGCTGTGGACAACAATGATGTCCTGGCCGCTCTTGCCGCTGCCCAGGAACCGGTTGCACCGCCAAGCGGCCCGCCCCTGTCCAGCGGTGAAAAGGACGCCCTACGCGCCCAGATCGCAAAATGCTGGAATATTGGATCGCTCTCGACCGAGGCGCTGGGCACGATCGTTGTCATAGCGGTCAAGATGAACCAGAACGGGACGCCGGTCACTGAAAGCATACGAAAAATCAGCTCATCGGGGGGATCGGATGCTTCGGCAAAACGCGTCTATGACAGTGCGCGCCGGGCTATCATCCTGTGCGGGTCAAAAGGGTACAACCTTCCGCAAGGCAAATTCAGCCAATGGCAGAATATCGAAATGACCTTTGATCCCAGCAAAATGGGATTTTGACGATGGTGTTTCACATACAAGGTGGCGTGCATGATGAAGGGGCGATCCGGGTAAAAATTCCCCTGCGCAAGCCAGTCGAGACACGCCACACATATGCCACGTACATTCCCGAAAGGATGCACATCTGATGCAACAATTGTTATTGAGCCTTTTCCTGTCCCTTGGCCTGATCCTCACCGGTGCCTCTCCGAATTCAAGCGTTGCACAGGCACAAGAGCCGCTGCGCATCATTATTGATGAGGCGATCATCGAACCCTTGCCCGTAGCTGTGCCGGCCTTTCAGGCAGAAAGCCCGGAAGCAGGGAAAATGGCTGTTGATCTGGCGCGCGTGGTCGCGGCGGATCTGACCGGCACCGGGCTATTTCGTGAAATCCCGTCCTCGGCTTACATTTCAACCATCAGTGATTTCAATGCCAGCGTCCAATTTGCCGACTGGAAGGCGATCAACGCGCAGGCACTGGTCACAGGGGCGGTGAACGTACAAGGCAATACGCTTAATGTGAAGTTCCGCCTGTATGATGTGTTTTCCGGTGCGGAACTGGGCAGTGGTTTGCAATTTTCGGGCACGGTCGATGGCTGGCGCCGTATGGCGCACAAGGTATCGGATGCAGTTTATGCCCGCATCACCGGCGAAGGCCCCTATTTTGACAGCCGTGTAGTTTACGTTTCCGAAACCGGTCCAAAGGACGATCGCAAGAAGCGGCTCGCGATTATGGATTATGACGGGGCCAACGTCCAATACCTTACCGATTCTGGTGCGATTGTGCTGGCGCCGCGTTTCTCCCCGACGGGTGACCGGGTGCTCTATACCGGATACGAAAGCGGATTTCCGCGCATCTATGTGCTTGATATCGGATCGGTTCAGCGCCGCGTTCTGGAAAGCGCGGAAGGCACGATGAGCTTTGCGCCGCGGTTCTCGCCTTCGGGGCAGACAGTAGTGTATTCGCTTTCGCAAGGCGGCAACACCGACATTTACTCAATGGACATCAACTCTGGTCAATCGGTACGATTGACCAATACGCCAGCGATTGAAACAGCGCCCAGCTATTCACCCGACGGCAGCCGGATCGTGTTTGAAAGCGATCGGTCAGGCACCCAACAACTTTACGTTATGCCGGCGACGGGTGGCGAAGCGCAGCGAATTTCCTTCGGTGAGGGGCGATATGGTACCCCGGTCTGGTCACCGCGTGGGGATTTGGTTGCTTTTACAAAGCAGAATAAAGGGCGGTTTCACATCGGCGTGATGCGTCTGGACGGATCACAGGAACGGTTGCTGACGGCATCTTTTCTGGATGAAGGACCGACATGGGCACCGAACGGACGCGTGATCATGTTCGCACGCGAAACCCAAGGCGAGGCTGGTTCCTCCACTTTGTATTCCGTGGATATTTCGGGCCGCAATCTGCGCCCTGTCAGCACGCCTTCGGGTGGCTCCGATCCGTCGTGGTCACCCTTGCAGAAGTGATAACACTCAAGGATGATGGCCGTAGAATTCCCTCTCGACCATACTTATGGTAAATTTAGAAAAACAAAGAGACGAGGCAGACCCAAGATGAAGCGATTTTTGACCTATAGCTTGCTGATTGCAGCACTCGGCCTGACAGCCTGTACAAACCCGGATCGTTTTGGTTCGGACAGTCTTGATGCAGGCACGAACACCGGCACAACAGGAGGGATCATTCCCGGCAGCGCGAATGATCCTGCATCGACGGCCTATTTCCAGCAAGCGGTCGGGGACCGGGTGCTGTTTGAGGTCGACCAATCGACACTGACCAACCAGGGACGTACGACACTGGATGGGCAGGCGTCGTGGCTTTTGACCAACACCGATTATCAAGCTGTCATAGAAGGCCATGCCGATGAACAAGGGACACGTCAATATAACCTTGCACTTGGCGCGCGCCGTGCCAATGCGGCACAGGAGTATCTGATCTCCAAAGGTGTTCCTGCATCGCGTCTGAAGGTTGTGAGCTATGGCAAGGAGCGGCCGATCGAAATTTGCTCGAACGAAGCCTGCTATGCCAAAAACCGTCGCGCTGTGACTGTTCTTGCCGGTGGCCTCACGAGTTAACCGCTGCAACCCTGGCCAGATGTTTCCAAGATGATCAAACGAAGGACAACCATACCCATGAGATTGCGTTTTTTCGCGACACTTGTACTGGCGATAATGGTGAGCCCCGTATCGCTGATGGCGCAGGATGCCCAGACTCTGGCGGATGTACGTCAGGAATTGACCATTCTGTACACCGAAGTTCAAAAGCTGCGGCGCGAATTGTCGACCTCCGGCAGCGGAGGTGTGAACACTTCGGGCAATTCCGTGCTTGAACGGGTGGGTACGATGGAAAGTGAACTCCAACGTCTGACAGCCAAGACCGAAGAATTGGAAAACCGGATCAACCGTATTGTTGCGGATGGTACTGCCCGCATCGGCGACCTGGAATTCCGTCTTGTGGAACTTGAGGGCGGCGACATCTCGACATTAGGGGAAACCACCACATTGGGTGGCGCGGACCAGACAAGCACCGCGGCACCCTTGACCAAACCGGCGACGCCATCCCAAACCGCCTCACTCGCGGTTGGAGAAGAGGCAGACTTCAAGCGGGCGCAGGAGGCGCTCGCATCCGGTGACTTTCGCGCCGCCGCTGACTTCTTTGCGACCTTCAATCAGACCTATCCGGGTGGCCCATTAGCAGCAGAAGCTGACCTGCGACGCGGCGAGGCACTGGAAAAGCTGGGTGACGTGCGCGAAGCGGCACGCGCTTACCTTGCCAGTTTCAGCGCAGATCCTGAAGGGGCCATCGCACCGAACGCCCTGTATGAACTGGGGCGCACATTGGGTGTGTTGGGACAAACCCAGGAGGCCTGCGTAACATTGAATGAAGTTGATCTACGCTTTCCGGGTAATCCGGCGGCGGAACAAGCGCTGAACCAGCGAAGAAACATCGGCTGTTCTTGAAACATGCCGGAAACCCTGGCCAAATTGTTGTCAGAGGCGTTCCTACCTCATCCGCCCAGGCTGCTGGGGGTTGCCGTTTCAGGGGGCAGCGATTCCATGGCGCTGCTGAAGCTGCTTCAAGCCTTCTGTAAAACCGAAAGCATCAGCTTGCGTGCTGTGACTGTCGATCACGGTCTGCGCCCCGAAGCCGCAGATGAGGCGGCTTTTGTGTCGCGGTATTGCGCCAGCATCGGTGTGCCGCACGATACCTTGGTCTGGGGCAAATGGGCCGGTGCGGGCAATCTGCAAAATTCAGCACGTCTTGCACGCTATGAACATATGGCAGATTGGGCCAAACGGCACGGAATCACGACAATCGCTACGGGGCATACTGTAGATGATCAGGCCGAAACGGTCTTGATGCGGCTTGCGCGCCGCTCCGGTGTGGACGGGCTGTCAGCGATCCAGCACCGTGTTTTGCGCCATGGGGTCACCTGGGTGAGACCCCTGCTAAAGGCGCGACGGGAAATACTGCGCGCATACCTCAGGGAAGGCGCTGTGCGCTGGATCAATGACCCAAGCAATGAAAACGAGGTGTTTGACCGCATCAAGGCGCGCAAAGTACTGGAACTCCTGAACCCTCTGGGCATTGATGCCGAAGCATTGGGCGAAGTCGCCGAAAACATGGCAGAAGCACGAAAATCGCTGGAGTGGCAGACTTTTCTGGCGGCCAAACATGTGGTGTCAGTACAGGCAGGTGCTGTTGTGTTGGCCGAAGTCGGCTTCAGGCTACAACCGGCCGAGATCCGGCGACGTTTGATGATCAAGGCGATCAATTGGATCACGGGCCGTGTCTACGCGCCGCGCCGCGGGGCCTTGGCCAATGTTTTTACTGCGCTGGAGACTGGACAGGCTGCGACGGTAGGCGGCTGTCACATTCGACGCATTGGCGGGCGGATCTGGATTTTCCGCGAATATAACGCAGTGCGAGACCTTGAAGCCGCAACAAATGAACTTTGGGATGACCGCTGGAAGCTGTCGCTTGTCCTGCCGGACGAGATGGATGACCACCTCAAAGTGCGTGCACTTGGGGCAAGCGGCCTCAAACAATGTTCTGACTGGCGGATCACGGGCAGGCCCTATGTGGTTTTGCAATCTACACCAGCCGTGTGGCGTGGTGAAATTTTGGTGGCGGCACCACTGGCAGGCTGTGCAAAAATCTGGCATGCGGAGCTGGACGAAACGCCCGATGACTTCTTCGCGACACTATTATCGCATTGAACCTGAGCGTTTCCTGTCTATCTTGTAGTGCAAGCGGTGCACGTCATGTGTTCCAGATGGTCCGTTTCGACAAGCGGGGCAAAAGTATTTAGGAGAATTTCCTTGGGAAATGTTCGCAATCTTGCGTTTTGGGTCGTACTAATGTTGCTTGTGTTGGCGTTGTTCAACCTGTTCAGCGGCTCCAGCGGTAATTTGCAAAGCAATGAGGTGACCTATTCCGAATTTGTGAGTTCGGTTGAAGGTGGCGAAGTACGCAACGCGACACTGGACGGTGAACAGGTGCGCTTTCGTAAAGCTGACGGTGTCGATTATATCGCGATCAAACCGGAAGATGCAGAGATCACCAATCTTTTGATCAACAACAATGTCCCCTTGCAGGCACGCCCACAACAGCAATCCGGTTTTCAGACCTTTCTGATGTCATTGCTGCCGATCGTCCTGCTGATCGGCGTCTGGATCTATTTCATGAACCGGATGCAGGGCGGGGGCAAAGGCGGAGCGATGGGCTTTGGTAAATCCAAAGCCAAGATGCTTACCGAAAAACATGGCCGTGTGACCTTTGACGATGTTGCCGGCATTGACGAAGCCAAGGAAGAACTGGAAGAGATCGTAGAGTTTCTTCGTAACCCGCAAAAGTTTTCACGTCTTGGCGGGAAAATTCCCAAAGGTGCCCTTCTTGAAGGCCCTCCCGGTACGGGTAAGACCCTGCTGGCGCGCGCAATTGCAGGCGAGGCGGGCGTGCCGTTCTTTACAATTTCAGGCTCGGACTTTGTCGAGATGTTTGTTGGTGTCGGTGCATCCCGTGTGCGCGACATGTTTGAACAGGCCAAAAAGAACGCGCCTTGTATCGTGTTCATCGACGAAATCGACGCAGTCGGCCGGTCCCGCGGGGCCGGGTATGGCGGTGGCAATGACGAACGCGAGCAGACGCTGAACCAGCTTCTTGTTGAAATGGATGGTTTCGAAGCCAACGAAGGCGTGATCATCATTGCGGCGACCAACCGAAAGGATGTGTTGGACCCCGCCTTGCTGCGGCCAGGCCGTTTTGACCGGCAGGTTACTGTTGGCAATCCTGACATCAAGGGGCGCGAGAAAATTCTTGGTGTGCATGCCCGCAAGACGCCGCTCGGCCCAGACGTAGACCTACGTATCATTGCCCGTGGCACTCCCGGTTTTTCAGGGGCGGATCTGGCCAACCTCGTGAATGAGGCAGCATTGGGCGCGGCGCGCCTTGGCCGTCGTTTTGTTACCATGATCGACTTTGAATCCGCCAAGGACAAGATCATGATGGGGGCAGAGCGACGCTCTATGGTGATGACGGCTGCACAAAAGGAAATGACTGCCTACCATGAGGCCGGTCACGCATTGGTTGGCATGTTGCTGCCGAAATGTGATCCTGTTTACAAGGCCACGATCATTCCGCGCGGCGGGGCATTGGGCATGGTGATGAGCCTGCCCGAAATGGACCGGTTGAACATGTTCAAGGATGAATGCCACCAGCGGCTTGCCATGACTATGGCAGGCAAGGCTGCGGAAATTCACAAATACGGTGAAGAAGCGGTTTCCAATGGTCCGGCAGGCGATATCCAGCAAGCATCTGCGCTTGCACGTGCGATGGTCCTGCAGTGGGGCATGTCTGACAAGGTCGGCAACATCGACTATTCCGAAGCTGCTCAAGGCTATCAGGGAAGCACCGGTGGATTTTCGGTCTCGGCCAATACCAAGGAACTGGTTGAGAAAGAAGTGCAGGGGTTCATTCAGGATGGCTATGAATGGGCGGCCAGGTTGATCAAGGAAAACGAAGAAAAATTTGAACGACTGGCGCAGGGGCTGCTGGAATATGAGACCCTGACTGGCGGCGAAATCCAACGTGTCATGGACGGGCTGCCTCCGGTTTCCGAGAATGACGATGATGAGGATGGCAAAGGCGACAAACCAAGCCTGACAGCCATTCCCAAGGCAAAGGGAAAAGGTAAGAAAACGCCGTCTGATGATGGCGGGATGGAGCCCGAACCCTCGGTCTGATCAATGTCAGTTCAGGTATCGCCACAAAAAGTCATGAGGCTCCGCATTCGCGGGGCCTTTTCTTTTGGCACGCCCGAAAGCATTGTGACCCCCATCGCAGGAGAAACTTGATGCCCGAACTTGTGACGACGGATCATACCGCCAGAATCGTCTGGTTGGGGAAGGTGCCTGAAAACCGTAGCAACATTCGATCTGAACCGGTCCGCGAGGCCTTTGCCAGTTATGAAGGGTTCGCAGGCGATTATCATGCCGGTCTGACACGAGCGTCATGTGTGCGTGTGCAGACCCAACATCCCAAAGGCACCGAAATCCGAAATGTGCGCCAGTTTTCGGTCCTGTCCAGCGAAGAGATCGCCGAGATCGCGGCCGACATGGGTGTTGCCGCACTGGACCCGGCTCAGTTTGGCGCATCCATCGTTATCGAAGGCATTGCGGATTTCACCCATGTACCCCCAAGTTCCAGACTTCAGGCGGAAAACGGAACCACAATTGTAGTCGACATGCTGAACGGCCCATGCAATTTTCCCGCACGCGAGATAGAAAAAGACGAACCCGGTCACGGCAAAGCATTTCTGGCAGCGGCCAGAGGACGGCGCGGTGTCTGCGCCTGGGTGGAACGTCAGGGAGAACTGAAGGTTGGCGATAAACTGTTTCTGCATATTCCCGCCCAACGCGCCTGGGCACCGTAAGCGGGCAAACCCTCGCGCGCGAATGGAACGCTGCAATAGTGCCTCGCCGCTTCGGAAGGTGGAAATGTCGGAAACGCAACCTCAATTCAAGGGGGCAGGCGGCTATGACTATGCGACAACGACTTGTATCAGGGGATTCTGAATGGCTTATAAAACCGACATCGAAATAGCACGCGCAGCGTCAAAACAACCCATTCAGGAGATTGGTGCAAAACTGGGCATCGGCAGCGGGGATCTGCTGCCCTATGGCCATGACAAGGCCAAGGTTAGCCAGGCCTTCATCAATTCCGTTCAGGATCGCAAGGATGGCAAGCTGATCCTTGTCACAGCGATCAATCCTACTCCGGCTGGCGAAGGCAAGACGACGACAACCGTGGGCCTGGGTGATGGCCTGAACCGCATCGGCAAGAAAGCCGCCGTCTGTATTCGCGAAGCATCCCTGGGACCGAATTTCGGGATGAAGGGCGGGGCGGCCGGTGGTGGTTACGCGCAGGTTGTTCCGATGGAAGAAATGAACCTGCACTTTACCGGCGATTTCCACGCGATCACTTCGGCGCATTCGTTGCTGTCGGCGATGATCGACAACCACATTTACTGGGGAAATGCGCTTGAGATCGACACCCGTCGCGTTGTCTGGCGCCGCGTGGTCGACATGAACGACCGTGCCCTGCGCCAAATCACCGCTTCATTGGGTGGCGTGGCCAACGGCTTCCCCCGTGAAACCGGCTTTGACATTACGGTTGCATCCGAAGTAATGGCGATCCTCTGTTTGGCCAAAGACCTTGCCGACCTGCAAGAGCGTTTGGGAGCGATGATCGTGGCTTATCGACGCGACCGCACACCGGTATTTGCACGTGACATCAAGGCGCACGGCGCGATGACAGTTCTGCTGAAGGACGCCATGCAGCCAAATATCGTGCAAACGCTCGAAAACAACCCCGCCTTTGTTCATGGAGGTCCTTTTGCCAATATCGCACATGGATGTAATTCGGTAATTGCGACGACAACCGCCTTGAAACTGGCAGATTACGTTGTGACCGAAGCGGGCTTTGGTGCTGACCTTGGTGCCGAAAAATTTCTTAACATCAAATGTCGTAAGGCCGGTCTTGCACCGTCCTGTGTGGTTGTCGTGGCCACCGTGCGCGCAATGAAGATGAACGGCGGCGTTGCCAAGGCCGATCTGGGGACAGAGAATGTCGAAGCTGTGAACAGCGGCTGTGCAAACCTTGGACGCCATATCGAAAATATGAAATCCTTTGGCGTGCCTGTAGTCGTGGCGATCAACCATTTTGTCACCGATACCGATGCCGAAGTGCAGGCGGTGAAGGACTATGTGGCAACTCAGGGTGCCGAAGCGGTTCTGTCGCGGCATTGGGAACTGGGTTCTGAAGGCTCCGCCGACCTTGCCGCCAAAGTTGTCGAAACCATTGAAACGAGCGAAAGCAACTTCACGCCGATTTATCCGGACGAAATGTCCTTGTCTGACAAGATCAACACCATCGCCACCAAGATTTACCGAGCCGATTCAGCGAAGATGGATCAAAAAATCCTGAACCAGTTGAAGGATTGGGAAGACCAGGGCTATGGCAACTTGCCGGTCTGCATGGCAAAAACCCAGTACAGCTTTACCACGGACCCTGAACGCCGTGGCGCGCCAACGGGTTTTGACATTCCGGTACGGGAGGTGCGCCTCTCGGCTGGGGCAGGTTTTGTGGTCGCCATCTGCGGCGAGATCATGACGATGCCCGGCTTGCCACGCGTGCCATCTGCGGAAAGCATTGGCTTGAATGATGCTGGCGAAGTTGAAGGCTTGTTCTAAGGGACGCGTGGGTTTTACCCACCCTACAGAGATTGCGTAGGGAGGGTGAAATCCACCGAAAGGATTGAAATGACAGCAAAGATTATCAACGGCAAAGAGTTTGCCGCCCGCGTGCGCGGTCAGGTCGCCGAGCACGTGACCCGCCTGAAAAATGACCACGGCATCACACCGGGACTGGCGGTTGTGCTGGTGGGCGAAGATCCTGCTTCTCAGGTCTATGTGCGCTCCAAGGGCAAAATGACCGTTGAGGTCGGAATGAAATCGGTCGAACACAAACTGGATGCCGACACTTCTGAAAAAGACCTGCTTGCTGTGATTGATCAATTGAACACCGACCCTGAAATTCACGGTATTCTGTGTCAACTCCCGCTGCCTGAACATCTCAACGAAGACTTGATCATCAATTCCATTGATCCTGCCAAGGATGTCGATGGTTTTCATATCTCAAACGTTGGTCTGTTAGGCACCGGGCAGAAATCCATGGTGCCTTGTACGCCGTTGGGTTGCCTCATGATGTTGCGTGACCATCACGGTTCAATCTCCGGCATGGATGCGGTTGTCATCGGCCGTTCCAACATCGTGGGCAAGCCGATGGCGCAGCTTTTGCTAAATGACAGTTGCACCGTTACCATCGCCCATTCGCGCACCAAGGATCTGGCTGATGTGGTGCGTCGTGCCGACATCGTCGTAGCTGCTGTTGGTCGTCCTGAAATGGTGCCCGGCGACTGGATCAAGGAAGGGGCGACAGTCATTGATGTGGGCATCAACCGGCTTGATGCGCCGGAAAAGGGTGAGGGCAAGACCAAGCTGGTGGGTGACGTGGATTATGACACATGTTCCGCGCGCGCTGGTGCCATCACACCTGTTCCCGGCGGGGTCGGCCCGATGACCATCGCTTGTCTGCTGGCCAATACCGTCACCGCCTGTTGCAGAGCCAACGGGCTGGATGAACCGGAAGGGTTGACCGCATAGGATCGCCAGATCGCTTTTGCCAAAGGCACACGGCCCCATGAGGGACGTTCCATTCCCCTAATCGGCCTGCGCCCTGTCGCTGCTGTACAAGGAAGGTTTATTCGGCACGGCGGATGTGGTGCGCGCCTTTATTTGTTGTGCCAGATAAGCACCGATCAGCGCTGATCCCTTGACCGATGGATGGGTGTTGTCGGATGCAAACAATGCCGGATCGTTGCGGTTTATCACATCTTCGGAATCCAGAAATGTGATGCCCTGCCGTGACATTGCCCAGCGTGCCAGGCGTTTTTCAATTTCAACCAGATCGTCGCGGCAACCCTTGAACGAGGTCTGGCCCGATCCGGCATAATATCCCATCCAAATCACCTGCGCGCCGGTGCTCTGGCGTAACTTTTGGATAAAGGATGGGATTGACCCCTGCATTGCATCAGGGTTGATCAAGGCATCGACAGTCTGCCCACAGGCGCCGCAGCCACAATCGGCCCCCAGATCATTGGCACCGCCATTGACGACGACCCAGTTCCAGCGCCCACCGGGAAATTGCCGTTGAATATCGAGCCCGACGGCAGCTGCGACCGCGGAAGAATTGTCAAATTGAGCGCCAGGCACGGCCTTGCTTACCACGCGACGGCCCAGGGTTCTTTGCATCGCGTCCGGAATCGACGCATTTGCCAGGCTGTTCCAGGCCATGATGGAATCGCCTAAAACCAGAATGTCACCGCCGCCGCGCGGTGCCGGATCTGTACATGCAGACAGGATGAAAAATACGGGAAGTGTTGCGATGATCCGCAACAAGCGCGACAAGCTGAAGATTGATGATCTGACAGTGTTCATTCACCGCATCTAGGTCTGAATGATGAAAGGTAAAGCCGCAGGGCAGGACCTCATCCAAACGGTTTCGTGAGGAAGCCGAGAGCGGATGAAGCCGAGGTTGGGCACCAAATAGGAGCGGATACCGATACGAGGTGTCACCGGAATGCCTGTGAAGACGGTTTGCCCAATGGCAAATGCCCGCTTGAGTGGTGTCTTGTGGTTTGGCCTGTCACCCTTTGGCAAATGTCATGCCAAAGGGTGTGAAGCGTCGGAAAACCCACTCTTTTCCATTTTCTTGTGAACCAAACCCGGCCCCCGTGCGTAGGTATCATATCAGGGAATTTGCAAGGGCAGAAGTTGAAGGGGGACGGGATGGCGTTGGCGAATGTGCGGGAGGTTAACTTTACCCAAACTGCGATGAAGGCGGAAATGCTGGATGCAGAGACCGAACTGAAGCTTGCTTACGCCTGGCGGGATGATCGTTGTGAGCAATCCCTGCATCGACTGATCACGGCCTATATGCGCTTGGCAATCTCGATGGCCTCCAAATTCAAACGCTATGGCGCGCCAATGAACGATTTGATTCAGGAAGCCGGCCTTGGTCTGATGAAGGCTGCGGACAAATTCGACCCTGACCGCGGTGTGCGGTTTTCCACATACGCCATTTGGTGGATCAAGGCGAGCATCCAGGATTATGTGATGCGGAACTGGTCCATGGTCCGAACCGGTACGACGTCATCTCAGAAATCACTGTTTTTCAACATGCGCCGGGTGCAGGCCCGCCTGGAACGGGAGTCAGCCAGTGCGGGCGTAAAGCTGGACGGCCATCAATTGCGGCAGCTGATTTCAACAGAGATCGGGGTGCCCCTGCGGGACGTTGAAATGATGGAGGGGCGGCTTTCAGGCTCGGACTATTCCCTGAATGCCACGCAATCCTCAGAGGATGAGGGCCGCGAATGGATTGATGCGTTGGAAGATGAAACCGATCAGGCCGCCGAAACCGTAGGCAATGCACAGGATCGGGAGAAAATCCGCGAATGGTTGCTCCAGGCTTTGGTGAACCTGACGGATCGCGAACGGTATATCGTACGCGAAAGAAAGCTGCGCGACCAAGCCCGCACTCTTGAAAGTCTGGGTGATGAACTGGGCCTGAGCAAGGAGCGGGTGCGCCAACTTGAGGCAGCGGCCTTTGAAAAGATGCGCAAAGCACTGGAAACGCAAGGGGATGCGGTACAGCACTTTCTGCAATGATCTGCAACGCCGTTGTCGATCGAGGTGTGTGTTGCCAAAACAACAGTGGCATGGTGCACCGTCCCCGAAGTGCGTTGAAACAGAAAAGTCAGATACGGAACAACGGCTGCAGCAACCGTGGCAACAGCGCTGCAAAACGAAGTGGCGCATCTGTTGCGGCGAGGCAGATACATGCTGCGCCGTCGTCAGCTTTGGGCGAATGTTCCAGACTGTGATCTGCAACTTCCAGATCACCGACGCCAAAACGCCCCGTGCTGTCGCTAAAGCTGCCTTGCAACACCAAGGTGAGTTCCATGCCGTTGTGACTGTGGTCGGGCACCGCCTGACCCGGCGGGATGTAGAGTAACCTGACAGAGCCTTCGCTCCCTTGCGACAGGATGCTTTGACGCGCGCCCATTCCGAGTGATTTCCACCGCGGCGTCTGTCCCTTCAATGCCTCCACCACCGGCGAAGGAAAAATTCCCTTGCGTCCGTATTCAGGTCGAGGCGTGACAGGATGGTCAAGCTGAGACAGGGTAGCGCCTTTGAGGTCACTGGACAGAACTGCCGTCGCGCCGCTTTCCAAGACAGCACCCCCGATTGCCAAATGGGCTTCAAAGGTGGCACGGCAGTCCAGACACATCGAAATATGACTTGCAACAACCAATGCGAAAGGGTGTTCCAGCACGCCGGCGGCAAATGCCGCAAGCAAGGAATCTGGACTATGGTGTGTGATTGCGTTCATCTTATCGCATGTCCTTTAACACATGACGTAAACGGTCAAGACCCAACCGGATCCGTGATTTGATAGTTCCAAGCGGGAGCCCCATCTCGGTGCTGATTTCCTGATGAGTCAACTCACCCAGATAGGCCTTTTCGACGATCGTGCGCTGCTCGGGAGACAGTTGGCGCAATGCGGCCTTTAGGTATTCTGCCTCTTGTTCGACGACCAAGACCTCACTGGCGTCAGGTTCGAATACCGCCCCTTTGAACAAATCTTCGGGAACCGGCCGGCGTTCCTTGCGCAGCAAGTCAATCTGGCGGTTGCGGGCTATTTGATAAATCCACGCCGAGACCTGTGCACGTGCGGGATCAAACTGATCTGCCTTGCGCCAGACCGTCAACATCACGTCTTGCACAATCTCCTCGGCCTGCGCTGCGCCACTGCCCGAACGCATCACAAAACCTTTCAGGCGTGGGGCAAAGTGATCAAAAAGCAGAGCAAAGGCCGCCCGATCCCGGTTATCCCGAACCGCGATCATACAGGCCGTCTGTGTTGAAATGGGGGGAGCAGGCGGCACTTTCGACATATCCTTTGTCGCCCGACAACACAGAAGATGGGCACTTGGAACGGAATATAGGTCAATCATCGACATACCCATACTACGTCCGCAGATAAATTTTGGATCAATTGTGATCCGAAAACTTTTTCACAGCGTATCAGAATAAAACCACTGCAAGGAACAAGAATGTCTTTTGACGCGCCTCCCACAAATACCCAACGCATCGCTGTCATCGGTGGCGGTATTTCCGGGCTTGCTGCGGCATATCTGCTTGCACCTCAACACGCCGTCACTGTCTATGAGGCCGCACCAAAGCTGGGAGGGCATGCGCGTACTGTCATTGCCGGGCGCAATGGTAATCAACCGGTGGATACCGGATTCATCGTCTTCAACTACGCAAATTATCCGCATCTGACGCGAATGTTCCAAACGCTTGATGTTCCGGTTGTGAAAAGCGACATGAGCTTTGGTGCGACGATCAATGGGGGCGGCATTGAATACGGGCTACGCGACCTACGGTCTTTGACCGCACAAAAGCGTAACTTGCTCCGGCCCGGATTCGCACGGATGTTGCGAGACATCTTGCGATTCAATGCCAAGGCTGAAGGTCTGGTCAAGGATGATAGCACCACGATTGGCGCATTGATGTCCGAACTCAAGATGGGAAGCTGGTTCGAACGCTACTACCTGATGCCCATTTGTGGTGCGATATGGTCAACACCACCAGAAGGCATTCGCGGCTTTCCGGCCCATGCGCTGCTGCGGTTCTTTCGCAATCATGCATTGTTGAGCCCCAGTGGCCAGCATCAATGGTGGACGGTCGATGGCGGCAGCACCGCCTATGTGACCCGCCTGGAGCGTCATCTGCGCGGCCAAGGGGTTGTGATCAGAACCGGCACCCCCGTGCAACAGGTCGCGCGTGATGGTGTACAAAGCACCATTTATTGCGCAGACAGGGAACCGGCTTGCTTTGATCATGTCATTTTCGCCTGTCACGCGGATCAGGCCTTGGGCGTGCTTGCCCGGCCTACCTTTCAGGAACAAGCAACCCTTTCTGCGATCCGGTTTCAGCACAACCAAATGGTCCTGCATTGCGATGCAAATCAAATGCCGCAACGCAAGGCCGCTTGGTCAAGCTGGGTCTACAAGGCCGACACAACCCGGCCGGAACCTGTTATCGGCGTCACTTATTGGATGAACCGTCTTCAGAATATCGCTCAGGATGATCCGCTCTTTGTGTCATTGAACCCATCAGAAACCGTACCGGAACATTTGATCTATGACCAAAAGCTGTTTCGCCATCCGGTGTTTGACGGGCCTGCCTTGGCGGCGCAACAGCGCCTGACAGAAATGCAGGGGCACAACAACACATGGTTCGCCGGTGCTTATACGCGCCATGGCTTTCATGAGGACGGTTTCGCAAGCGCAGTCCGCATTCAACGTCTGCTGAATCGCCAGCTCGCATGATGTACCAACCGCATCATATTGCGGCGGTGACGACGCACAGACGGCGCGGTGAAATCCGCAACCGGTTCAGCTATGGTGTTGATTTTGTATGGATCGATCCCGAAGCGACGATAGAACAACCAGGCTTGTTCTCGCGTAACCGCTTCAACCTGTTCTCGGTGCATGACTCTGATCACGGCGGCGCTCTGGCGGCTGGGAAAGGTTCCTCCTGGGCGCGTGCGGTGTTGAGCGCACATGATGTCGACGAATCAACAATTGGCATGCGTTTATTGACGCAACCGCGTTTTCTCGGCTATGGTTTCAATCCTGTCAGCTTTTGGTTGGCTTTTCGCGATGACGCCTTGATTGCCGTAATCGCCGAGGTTTCGACCCCCTTTGGCGATCGACATTCCTATCTGTGTCATCTGCCGGAATTTGCCGAGATCACAAACGTTAGCCGGATCACGACACCCAAAGCGCTGCATGTTTCGCCGTTTCAAGATGTGAAAGGCAGCTATGAATTCAAATTTGATATTCGATCAGATCGCATCGCCATCACCATATTGCACCATAACGGGGCAGAGGGTGTGATCGCCTCTTTATCCGGTCTGCGCGCCCCCCTGACAAATCGGGGGATATTGCGGGCCAGTCTGCGGCGACCATTTGGTGCACTGCGTGTCATGATCTTGATCCATTGGCAGGCGCTCCGCTTGAAACTGAAAGGCGCCAAATACCGCACCCGTCCCAAACCGCCAGAATCCGAGGTTACCTGATGCACATGTTCACCAAACGCATAAAACATGATTTTTTAGAAAGCTGCGGCAGAATTCAGGTGGGCAGTTTGCACCTGCAAACGCCCGAGGGCGATCTGTATGATTTCGGTGCCGGCAGCCCTGTCGCGGAAATGCAGATTTATGACTGGTCTGTCGTGACCGCCGTTGCCGCACGTGGAGATATCGGTCTGGGGGAAACCTATGTTGCCGGTTTATGGGACACACCTTCAATTTCGGCCCTGACTGAAGTCGCCCTGCGCAACGTGGAGCATTTTCAGGGATATATGTATGGCGGGTTCTGGAATAATCTGAAATTCCGGTTTGTGAACCGGCTGTTACGAGCGAATTCCTTGAAAGGGGCGTCGCGCAATATTCGTGCACATTACGATGTCGGGAATGAATTTTATCAATTGTGGCTGGATGAAGGGATGACCTATTCCTCGGCACTTTTTACCGATGCGGACCAGGATCTGTTTCGCGGCCAGAATCGCAAATACGATCGCATATTGGACCGTATCGACAGCGCTGAAACAGTTTTGGAAATCGGCTGTGGTTGGGGCGGGTTTGCCGAGCGCGCGGTCGAAACAGGCCGCCAGGTAACGGGTTTGACCATTTCGCCCAGTCAAAAAGGCTATGCCGATGCGCGGCTGGATGGCCGCGCCGACATCCGGCTACAGGATTACCGCAAATGCGAAGGAAAATTTGACAGCATTGTCTCAATTGAGATGATCGAAGCCGTTGGTCAGAAATACTGGCCGGCCTATTTTGGTACCCTCAAGGCACGTCTGGCAAATCAAGGGCGTGCCATGGTGCAGGCAATCACCGTGCCAAACGCGTATTTTGACACCTACCGCAGCACGTCGGATTACATCCGCCACTACACATTTCCGGGCGGCATGTTGCTGTCGAATGCAATGATTGCCGAACAGGCAAACAGCGCAGGGCTCAGAGTTGTGGATACCTTCGCTTTTGGCGCAGATTATTCGCGCACCTGTGCGATATGGAATGACCGTTTGAATCGTATGACAGATCGTATCACGGCGCTGGGCTATGATGAACAGTTCCTGCGCAACTGGCGATATTATCTGGGTGTGTGCTCAGCCTCCTTTGCAACAGGACAAACCGATGTTGTTCAGGTGGAACTCGCTCATGCATGAGGGGCGGACCACATGGATCATCGGGGCAAGCGAAGGCATCGGGGCGGCACTTGCCCGCGACTGGGCCAGGCGGGGCACACGAATGATCCTTTCTGCGCGCGGGTCGGGGCGATTGAATGAACTGGCAACAGAATTGGGCCCGGACCACGTGGCGATTTCAATGGATGTCGGTGACCGCAGCAGCGTTGATACAGCGGTTGCCAAGATTGCCGGCTTGGGTCCCCTGGACCGAATCGTACATTTGGCCGCTCTATATGATCCTGGCAAGATCGCCGATCTGGACCCTGACACCGCAGCCCAAATCGTGACGGTGAACCTGATGGGCTGTTTTCACATTGCTCAGACGGCACCGGGTTTATTGCGCCGGGGCGGTCAATTGGCGTTCTGTGGTTCGGTTGCAGGATACATCGGTCTGCCACAGGGACAGATTTATTCAGCTTCCAAGGCGGGGGTGATCAATCTGGTCGAATCCCTGCGGGCAGAGCTGGCAGGGCAGATTGATGTCAGGCTGATCTCACCAGGGTTCGTGGATACCCGCCTGACCCAGCGCAATGATTTCAACATGCCAGCGATGGTCTCTCCCGAGATTGCAGCACAAAGGATCATTGCGGGGTTGGATGGGCGTCGATTTGAAGTGCATTTTCCGCGCCGTTTGACCTTGCTGTTAAAGCTGCTGCAGACGCTGCCCTATTGGGCGACTCTCCCCTTGACCGGCAGATTGACGAAATGATCCAGAGCTTTAACCGGATGAAGGCTGATCGCCATTCATACCCTCAAAAATATACCCGTCCGTGATGAAGGAAACAGTGCTGTGAAAATCTTGATCCTGTATATCGTCACGCTGATTTTCTTTCTTGGGGCTGACGCTTTCGGCCTGCGCTACATCGTGAAACCCGTGTTCGATCGCTATGTTATGCATCTTTATGCAGATCCTTTCCGCGTGGTGCCGGCCTTGTTGTTTTACCTGGGGTATGTTGCTGGCATGCTTTGGTTTGTCTCGGTACCGGCCCTGCGTGATGGCGATCCCTTGGCCGCTTTGTGGGGTGGTGCGCTGTTGGGGATGTTTGCATATGGCACATATGAATTCACCAATTTTGCCACACTGCGTGATTGGTCGATGCAACAGGTTGTGGTTGACACGATATGGGGTGGGCTCTTGACCGGAGTTTCAGCATGGTTTGGTGTCTTGATTGCCCGCATGACGGCCTGACTTTCATGCTCTGATGGGCGCGAAAGGCCTATAGAGTCCGGAAAACTTCACTGCAATATCAGCCTGTCGCCAGGCCACTCCTGTGAAAGTACCCGGGTCACCTTGCGGTGCGCGGCATTGGTATGGCGATAGCGGTCCTGCCAGTCATCACGGCACAGGCGTCCGGCTGCATCAGCTGGCGAAAGACATTCGACGTGCTGTTCAGACCACCGGTGTAGGTGCCATAGGCGGGCAGGATCAGACGGTCACGGTCATAGAGAAAGGCGGGCCGCGTGACCCGGCCTCCCCCGATGGCAACAGATACCTTGGGGTGAAAATGCCCCGAGACTTCGCCGCTGGCACCCGCAGTTGCAATATGACGAAAGCTTAATTGGGCAATCTGTATCTCACTTTGATGATTGCCCCCCTGATCAATCGGCCCGGGATCATGATTGCCCTCGACCCATATCCAATGACGGCCGTGCTGGAGTCTGGTGATCAACAGGCTTTCCTCTGCCCGTAGCGCGCGCGCGGCTTGCGGATCATCAAAACTGTCACCCAGACATACAACAGTTTGCGCGGCGGTCAGGGCCAGATCGGCTGCCAGTCGGGTCAAGGTGTCGCGGGTTTCATAGGGCGGTAACACTGTGCCGCCGCGCCGGGCGATGCGCTCTGATTTACCCAGATGCAAGTCGCTGACACATAACAGATGTTTCTCCGGCCACCAGAGCGCCCCGGTATTCAGTGCTTTCAGTTGCACACCGGCAAGGGTGAAGTCATGTGCCTTCATCCTTTGTTCATGTTGGAAAACGATGTTCTTGGCAAGGGATGACAGGGTGCCCTCTTGGGGTGTGTCTAGGGCGCGGGAGCAGGGTGAATTTGCGCCAAGCCCGAGAGTTCCATCAGCCGCCCGGCTTCTTCGGCCAGCAACCGTTCCTCCGCCGCCCCCTTGACGGGAACGCGGCCCATTTCAAGAAACAGCGGTGCGGCCAAGGGCGACACATGCGGCAGGTGACGATGGTCGATACGGCCGCCAATCCGCGTCATCATCTCTTCGATTCTACCAAAGTCGACCAAGCCGCGCAGGGCCTCTTCGCGGGTGATTTGCAACATCAGATGATCAGGGTCGTATTTTTGCAGAGTGTCATAGAGAATATCACTGGAAAATGTCGTCTGTCGTCCGGATTTGCGCGACTGGGGGCTGTTCCGTTCAATCAATCCAGCGATCGTCGCCGAGGCGCGAAAACTGCGTTTCATCACCGCATTCCCGGCCAGCCAAGTATCAAGCCCCTTGTGTAACGCCGCCAGATCGAACAGGGCAGGCGCATTCTGGACCTGGTCCAATCCCCAGATCAGCAAGGCGTAGTCGGTGGCGACAAAGCCAAGCGGGTGCAGTCCCAAATCTTCCATGCGCTTGGTCAGCAAAAGCCCTAGCGTTTGCATCCCGTTGCGTCCCGCAAAACCGTAAATCACTGTTTGTTCCCGACCTTCATGGGGGAAACTTTCGATCAGCAAGCGGCCCGGTTGCGGGAGCGCACTGAAGCTGCGTTGCAGATGAAGCCATTCGGCGGTATGGGCCGGCAAGTCGGGCCAGTCGCTACCTGTGAAGAGGTCCAGCACGCGGGCAGAAAGCTGAGTCGAAGTAGCAAATTTGGTCCCGGTGAAGGTTGCGATCTTGGGCTTTTTTCGCCCATCGCGGCTGACCTCAACTGTCATGTCGCGCAGCCCTTCATATTTCACAATCTGTCCGCCAATGAGAAAGGTGTCACCGGGGGTTAGGGTCGCGGCAAAGGCTTCTTCGATCTCGCCAAGGGGCTTGCCACCGCGGCTGCGGCGCATGCGGACCTTGAGCGTGTCACTGTCCTGAATGGTGCCGATATTCATGCGGATACGCTGGCTGCTGCGGGGGTCGCGTAGTTGCCAGCGTCCATCAGAACGTTGCAACAGACGTTGCCATCGGTCATAGGCCTTCAAGGCATAGCCCCCCGTTGCACAAAAATCGAGGCAGGCATCAAATTCGGCGCGGCCCAGCGTGCAATACGGCCCGGCCGTTGTCATTTCTGCATAGAGAGCACCGGCATCAAATGGACCGGCACAAGCAGTTATCAGGATATGCTGGCACAGAACATCGCGGGGGCCGGGGCCACGTGGGTCACCATCCAGTTCGCCCGCCCGCACCGCGTCAAGTGCAGCGACACATTCAACCACTTCAAAGCGGTTGGCTGGCACCAGAAGCGCCTTGGACGGGGCGTTGTAGCGGTGGTTGGCCCGCCCGATGCGTTGCACCAGACGTTTGACGTTCTTGGGGGCCCCTATCTGGATTACAAGATCCACATCGCCCCAGTCGATGCCAAGATCAAGGCTGCCGGTGCAGACGATGGCGCGCAGATCCCCACGCACCATTGCCGCTTCGACGGCCCTGCGCTGCGCAGGGTCGAGGGAACCGTGGTGGATCCCGATAGGCAGGCCATCATCGTTTGCAAGCCACAGATTATGAAAGAAGATTTCAGCCTGGGCACGGGTGTTGTGAAAGATCAGCGTGGTTTTATGTTGCTTGACCTGTTCCATCACTGCCGCAATTGCATAGGCCGCACCGCCGCCGGACCATGGCGGTGGCGTGTCAGTGGCAAGCATTGCGATGTCGGGTGCCGGACCGGGGTCGGCCAGCAGAATGTCGCAGCCGTCTGGGTGGCGCGCCATGTACTGTGCGATGGTTGCGGGGTCTTCTACCGTCGCCGAAAGCCCGACACGTTTGAGATCGGGACAGAATGTTTGCAGCCGCGCCAGCGCCAGCATCAACTGGTCGCCACGTTTTGAGTCCGCCAGGGCGTGTATTTCGTCAATGACCACGCGTTTGAGCCCCTTGAACATATGCGCGCCATCTTCGTAACTGATCAGCAGGGCGAGGCTTTCTGGTGTGGTCAAGAAGATGTGCGGAGGGTCCGCCCGCTGACGCCTGCGCCGCGACTGCGCGGTGTCGCCCGTGCGTGCGTCAATGGTCACGGGGAGAGACATCTCGTGGATAGGGGTGATGAGGTTGCGTTGAATATCCGATGCCAGGGCTTTGAGCGGCGAGATGTAAAGCGTGTGCATGCCGTCATGGGGGGCTTGGGCGAGATCAATCAATGTCGGCAGGAACCCGGCCAGTGTTTTGCCGCCACCTGTCGGAGCAATGAGCAAAAGCGACGCAGCATCAGCCCGCGCCAACATCTGTTGTTGATGCGGGTGGATCGCCCAGCCCCTGGTCGCGAACCAGTCTTGGAAGAGTTGCGGTACCTGGCACATGCTTTGCTAGATAGCATGAGTTGGAACGGGGGCCAGCCCCCGTCAGCTGACGCTGACTCCCCCGGAGTTTAGCGGCAAGATGAAGGTTGTTTGCGTGGTTTGAGATCTTGCAGCAGTGATTTCACCTGGTTCGGCAAGCTAAGGTCGGATCCTGGCGGGGCTGCGTCGATTGCGCTTGCCACGTCCTTGACCAGAATGCCGATGGTATTGTCATCGGCCATGCCGTCGCGGGCAAATTCGATGTCTTCAAAGCCGCTGGCAAACCAGTTCTGGCCTGAGGAAGTATTGATCAGTTGCAGCAGTCTGGTTTCCTCCAGTCCGAGCTGATCGGCCCAGTCCAGCACCAGCCGTGTCATTACCGTGTTTGATGCTGCCAAAAGATTGTTGAGGACCTTGGCCTGCATGCCTGTACCGTAGCCGCCCATGCGGTGAAAATAACGTCCCATGGCGTTAAACAGCGGTTGCGCGGCATCAAGTTCCGTTTCGCCGCCGCCGAGCATGAAGCTGAGGCGAGCTTCACGTGCGGCGATTTGTGCCCCTGACATCGGGGCGTCGATCAGGACGATATGGCGGGGTATCCTGTTGCGCAGGCCAAGTACATATCGTGGCGAGAGGGTGGAGCACAGGATGATGCGTTTCAAGGGCGCTGCGGCAAGGAAATTCTGAGCGCCGAACAGGACATCATCGGTTTGGGCCCTGTCGCGCACCACGGTGATCAGCGTTTCTGTTCCAGCGGCGCATTCGGTGATTTGATCTGTGATGTGAGCGGCCTGCGCGGGCACCACATCAAAACCGCCTGCCTTGAAATCTGCCGCACGCAACGCATCCAGCATGGCGGCACCCATGCGACCGCACCCTGCCACTGTGATCATAAATCGTCCTGCTATCGGCGCGTCATTTGACGATCACTTCGTCTTTGACAAACATGTTTGCCCATGCCCGTTCCACCAGTTCCGGCGACATTTGATAGGGTATGCCTTCGAAATCACAGATTGCTATCATCTGATCAATCAGAAAAATCGGCTGGTAGTTGGCATAGATGTTGTCGATCGTCGGGTATTTTGTCTTGAGCAGGTAAACCAGGGTGGCCTCGTCCAATGGCATGCCGCGTTTACGGGCGACCATGGCAAAAATCTTGAGATAGTTTTCCTGGTTCGGACCGTCGATCTTGATCTTGAAAAAGATACGGCGCAGGGCGGCGGTATCGAAAATCTTGTTCGGGTGGAAGTTGGTGGAGAAAATCACCAGCGTATCGAAAGGCACCTCGAATTTTTCTCCCGATTGCAGGGCGAGAATATCCTTGGATTCTTCAAGGGGAACGATCCAGCGGTTGACGATGCTCTGCGGTGTTTCCTTTTGGCGTCCAAGGTCGTCGACAATGAAAATACCGCCGGTCGATTTCAGTTGCAGTGGGGCCTGGTAGGTTTTTGCCGTCGGGTTATAAACCAGATCAAGCATGTCAGTTGTCAGTTCGCCACCTGTGATCACTGTGGGGCGTTCGCAGCAGACATAGCGGGTGTCAAAGCGCGTGACACGGCGCAGCGAGTGGGGATCCTGAACGTTCTCTTCGGCTTTGGAGTGAACGATAGGATCATAAATTGTGATCACCTGTGACGCATATTCAATGGCAAAGGGCACATAGACCTTGTCACCCAAGGCATCGCGGATGCCGTTGGAGATGGAAGATTTGCCGTTGCCCGGCGGGCCATACATCAGGATCGAGCGGCCCGCAGAGACAGCGGGGCCAAGATGGTCCAGCAGGCTGTCGGGCAGAACCAGATGACCCATCGCGCCGATCAGTTGATCCCTGGTGACCTGGATATTGCGCACGGACTGGCGTTTGACCTGTGCGCTGTAAACATCAAGGGGCACGGGCATCGGGCCGAAATATTCGGACTGTGCCAGAGCATCAAGCGCGCGCGCCTTGCCTGCGTCGGTCAGTTGATAGCCCATCTCGTTACCATTATTGGCATTCAGGGTACCTGTTGCTTCGATCAGGCGTTGTTCGCGGGCCATGTCCACCAGTTCCTGCGTGATCGGAATAGGCAAACAGACAGCAGAAGCCAATTCGCTGACAAGGTCGATGTTCTTGCGAAAGATCGTCTTGATGATGATGTCGCGCATCATCACGATAGGCAGTTGCATATCCTCAAGCCGTTTGGGCGGAGGAGGTGCCATTACTGTGGATGTTTGCATGTTCATGGTGCGGTTCCTTCGGGCAGGCGTGCGCGGGCAATGCAGAGTGGGGTTCGAATATGGCGTCTAATGCTCAATTCCGGCTTTTCTATGGAGAATCGGGGTTTGTTTACCGCCTCTTCCCGGAGCGAGGAGATGCGATCCAGGAGTGTAGAACCGCGCTGTAATGCTTTAGGATCCATAGAGCGTACCCAATAGGAGATAGATCGCGAGCGCCGGACCAAGGGCGAGGCCCATGGGAAACTTCTTGCGATCCCAGCTCACCCAATGTGGGGCAAGTTCGCGCAAGGGCGTATATTTTGCGCCTCTGTGCGCCACCGCAGCAGCCAACAGGGCCGCAGCAAACAACGCCATCAACAAACGCAAATCACCCAATGCGATATAGGGGGCGGCGGCGGCTGCAAACTTTGCGTCGCCTGCGCCCATGGCACCTGCACCGTTCAGGATCACGCCCACCACCAGTACAATCAGCAATGCGGCCAAACGCCAGAGATAGGCGGTGAAGGGCATCAGGAATACGCCGATCACCAAAAAGACCAGCGCCAAAAGGACAACAGACTGGTTGGTGATCTTCATCTGGGCCATGTCGGTGAAGGCCACATATAGGCAAATCGGCAGAACGAAGGGCAAAAACCACATCGCATGTGTGGCATCAATCGCCATGAGGTCAGCCGTTCTCTAGCGCGCGCAGCGAACGGACCGCGGCTTCGAAATGCTGGGGGTGGGTGTCGATTGCTTCACGCAGCAGGCTCTTTCCGGTTTCCACATCACCCTGTTTGACTGCAGAAAGGGCCATTGTGTGCAACAATTGCGCACGTTCCGACTGATCCATCGGTATCACCGGCAAGGTGTAGTCACGTTGGGCAGAGCGTGCGAGAATCAGGTTGTTCTTCGCGGTGAACAATGCGGGATCCTGCCGGATGGCATCAGAAAAAAGACGTTCCGCGGCGGGGTAATCACCACGGGTCAGCTTGGAATATCCCCAGTTGTTCATCACCGCACCGGGGGTTGTCGTAAGACCGACGGCAATTTCATAAAAGCTGTCGGCTTTTTTCCATTCCTTGTTGCTGTCGGCAACAATTGCTTCAAGACGGTAGCGCTTGAAGGTTTCATGGGTTGGGGGGACGGCGTCCAGAACCTTTTCTGCTGCAGCCCAGTCACCGGCACGGATCAGTGCATCGGCCTGTTCGACGCTGTCATCGGCCGTGGCCTCGGGCATCTTGACGACCTTGCCCCATGCGCTGGCCCCTTCGGTTGCACGTTTGGCTCTCACCAGTGACGCGGCAAGTCCGCGTTGGTGGTCTATGCGATCAGGGTCCTTGGCCGTTGCGCGCTGGAAGTAGGTCACAGCTTCGTTCGGGTCGGCGACCGTCAGCATGACATCTGAAATATCGTTGCCATCCAGTGCATCAACGTCTTCGAATGCCCGTTCGACGGTATCATTCGCGTTCTTTTCACCACAGCCTGCAACTGCGGTAACCCCTGCAACGCAGAGGGCCAATAGGATAGGGTGGCGCATTTTAGCGTCCTTTTTACTGCTCTGCCTCGGCCTTTGCGGCCACGACTATCATAGTGTCGGACTGATCAGGTAGTCACCCGAGCCTCGCCGCACCAATTTGTAATTTTCGTCGTCAAGAGGTAAAGTATCAGAGTTTTCTGATTTTGCGAGTGCTAACCTCAAATTGTCGCGAATTGCGTCACTTTCGCCATTATCAAGCGCATAGGCACGGCGCAAAATCTGTTCGGCCTCTACGGTTTTGCCCCGTTCCATCAGGACAACACCCAGATTGTTCCAGACTTCCGGCTGCTTTGCATCTTTTTTGACTGCGCGTCGCAGCAGGCTTTCCGCCTGTCCCAAACGGCCAAGGCCAAGATTGGCGCTGCCCAGACCGGAAAGAACCTCTACGTCCAGACCGTTTTCAAGAGCCGCCCGATTAAAAGACTTGATTGCCAGTTCAAACTGTCCTGCTGCCATCAAACGGTGCCCCACTTCGATCCCGTCCTCCGCAACCGCATTTTGATTGACACCCGGGGCAAAGACCTGATCCCCCGCAGCAGAAAAGCCACCCGGCGAACAGGCGGCCAATCCGATAGCTGAAAGGAGTGCCAGAGCGCCGAAAAGGACACGCTCAACCGATATGTGTTTTATTGCCCCGGTCCTGACATTTTGCCCAGTTCTGTGATGCCATGTACCGACGGTCCGACCAGAATGATCAGAAGCGGCGGCACGGTCAGGCCCATAGTGGCAAGTGTCATCTTGGTTGGCAACTTGTTTGCGGCTTCTTCCGCGCGCATTACGCGCTTGTCGCGCATCTCTGCGGCGTAAACCCGCAATGCATCCGAGATCGAGGTGCCAAAGGCAGCGGATTGTACCAGCACCGTTACAAAGGACGATACATCCTGAACGCCACAGCGTTCGCCCATGTCATTGAGAACGGTAATCTTGTCTTTACCGGCCTTCATTTCATAAGCGACCACTTCGAACTCTTCTGCCAATGCAGGGTAGGATGCCTTGAGTTCCCGGGCCACGCGCACAATACATTGATCCAGAGACTGCCCTGCTTCGACGCAAACCAGCATCATATCAAGCGAATCCGGAAACCCACGGGTGATTTCCTCTTTGCGGGCGGCAACACGGCGGGTCACCCAGTATTTTGGCAGGTAGTACCCAGCAGCACCGGGACCGATGGTCCACATCATGGTTTTCTGCGTGCTCAGCCCTTCGCCACCGCCCAGAAAATTGATGTAAATGATGCCTGCCACCAGCCCCAGCAGGCCCAGTGTCATCTGGGCGAAATAAAACATCCGAACGGCATCGCGGCCTTGGTAGCCGGCTTGGCGCAATTCAAGTTGCTTGGCAGAAAGTTCGGCCACGTCTTCGGGTTCCAGAAACTTGGCGAATTTCTGCAGCTGTTGGTTGCCGCCCGCGTGACGCAATTGGTTTTTACCGTCGTCTTTTGAGGATCCGGTGTTTGAGGCTCGTTTGAGCTTTTCAAGGGGATCTTCGGGCTGACGTAGCATCATGATGACAGTCACGGCAACAAGGCTTAACCCCAGAACGCCGACGATGATAATCAGACCCATGGGTCCCAGAAGTGCGGTGATCTGATCGTTGATTGCAGTAATCATGTCCGGTTCCCCTTTACACTTTGATGTCTGTTAAGATCCGCATCACGAACAGGTTCGCAGCAAGAAAAATGCCAACCAGGAAACATGCCGGGATAAAGAGCGGGTGATCCAGCACCGCGTCGTAATAATGCGGATCAGAGACCTTGATCACGATCAAGGCCACGATCGGGAAGGCGGACAGGAACTTGCCTGACCATTTCGCCTCAGCGGTGATTGCCTTGACGCGACGGAACAGTCGGAAGCGGGCACGGATCACCTTGGCCAGACCGGCAAGAATTTCAGCGAGATTACCCCCGGATTGCTGCTGGATTGTTACGGCAACCGCGAGAAAGCGCAAATCCTGCATATCCAGGCGTTCGGCCATGTCTTTCAGCGCTTCGCCGACATCTCGGCCATAGGCAGCCTCATCCGCGATCACCCCGAATTCCGAGGCGAGAGGATCCTGGACTTCCTTTGCGACGATAGAAATCGCACTGGTAAAGGGGTGACCCACCCGCAAGGAGCGCACCATCAATTCAACTGCGTCTGGCAGTTGTTCCTCGATCATGGCCATGCGTTTGCTGGCCTTGGACGACACCCAGAAATAGACTGCGCCAATACCGATTCCGACAGCAAGCAAGGCCCGGACCGCTGGTTCGGTCTCGGTACCGATGGTCAGACCCAGAAAGGCGATAACCGCCAGGCCGCCCATCAACATGATCAATTGTTGCGGTGTAAAGGCAATTGCGGCCTTCTGTGCCTTGTCGGACAACAAGGAATACAGCGGAATGGACTTGGCATCCATATGCTGCTCCATTTCCTTGCGCAGCTTTTCCAATACCTCTTCCCGGCGCGACCCTTTCTCCAGCATCTCAAGCCGGCGGTTCACGCGACTGTTCAGGCTGATGGATTTGCCAAAGGCCACGAGATACAGGCCTTCGACCAGCACCAGCACACCGACAAAAATCAGGCCATAGATAATTGGTTCAGCAGACATTTCGTTGATCCTTATTGCGCTTTTTTGCACATGGTTTCAGGCATCGGGGCATATGGTTATTGGGCCGCGATTGGTTCGTAGATGGAAGATGGCAGATCATAGCCCCACATGCGGAACCGTTCTGCATAGTGGCTGCGTACACCGGTGGCGGTGAAATGGCCGATGATCTTGTTTTCGGGCGTCAGGCCGACGCGCTGATAGCGGAAAATCTCCTGCATCGAGATCACATCACCTTCCATGCCGGTGATTTCCGTGATCGAGGTCATGCGCCGCGAACCGTCTTGCAAGCGCGAGGCCTGTACGATGAGGTTCACAGCAGAGGACACCTGGGAACGGACGGCCTTGAGCGGCATTTCAATACCCGCCATGGCAATCATGTTTTCCAGTCGAGACACGCCATCGCGCGCACTGTTCGCGTGGATTGTGGTCATGGAGCCATCGTGGCCGGTGTTCATGGCCTGCAACATGTCGATCACTTCTTCGCCGCGGGTTTCCCCGACGATGATCCGGTCAGGGCGCATCCGCAGGGCGTTTTTCAAACAGTCGCGCGGCGAAACCTCGCCTTTGCCTTCGACATTTGGCGGGCGGCTTTCCATCCGGCCAACATGGGTCTGTTGCAGCTGAAGTTCCGCCGTATCCTCGATCGTCAGGATGCGCTCGGAATTGTCGATGAACGAAGACAGCGCGTTCAGCGTGGTGGTTTTACCTGACCCCGTACCGCCGGAAACAATGATATTCAGCCGTGTCGCAACAGCGGCCTGCAAATAGGCTGCCATTTCTTCGGTGAAGGCCCCGAAATTCACCAGGTCGTCGATGCCTAGTTTGTCTTTTTTGAACTTCCGAATGGAAACCAGCGATCCATCCACCGCGATTGGTGGGACCATGGCGTTGAAACGTGAACCATCCTGCAAACGGGCATCCACGTAGGGGTTTGATTCATCGACCCGACGGCCAACGGCGGATACGATTTTATCGATGATCCGCAACAGATGGCGTTCGTCCTTGAATGTGATGTCTGTCAGTTCCAGCTTGCCGTCGCGTTCAACAAAGATTTGTTGCGGGCCGTTGACGAGAATATCGTTGACGCTTTCATCCTTGAGCAATGTCTCAAGCGGCCCCAGCCCCGTAACTTCGTCATAAAGCTCGGAGTTGAGCGTCATGCGGTCTTCTCGGTTCAGGACGATCGACTTTTCAGCCAGGATTTCAACAGCGATCTCGTTGATTTCCTGCCGCAAATCCGCTTCGGTGGCGTGTTCGAGTGCGGCAAGATTGAGGTTGTCCAAAAGCGCGCGGTGCAGCTCAAGCTTGATGTCAGACATACGCTGCTTGCGCTTTACTTCCTTATCAACCGGTGCGGCCTTTGCTGGGGCCAAAGCCTTGCGCATGGAGGCCGCGGGCTTTTTCTCTTCAATCGAGGTGACGTTATCAATAATCTCGACCGGTTTTTGCGGAGCGGCTTTTGCACCTGGTTTCTTGTATTTGGAAAACATTTTGTTTCTTTCCGTGAATGATTAAGCGGCTTCAGCCTGATCGTTCTTGAGATCGTGAATGGAAGCAGCCAGTTTCATCAGTTCTTTGCGCAGCGGGCTTTTGGGGGCTGAATTGGCCAGTGGCATACCGTGGTCATTGGCCTGGGTGATGGGCTTGCCTCCGTCGGGCAATTGAACATCAATCGAGATGGCCAGTGACTCAGCCATACGTTTGACGCGGCCCTTGGCGTTTAGGTCAGTGAATTTGGGCGCACGGTTCAGGACATACCGCAGCTTTTCCACCGGCAGTTCTTCGGACTGCAAGGCGCGTTTGAACCGCAGCGTGTTCTGTGCACTGCGCATATCGAGTTCGACCATCGCAAAATAGACATGCGCCATGTTCAGCACGGCTTCGGACCAGTGAACAAGGGTCGAGGGCATATCGACAATGACATAGTCAAATTGGTTGCGTGCCATTTCAAGGACGCGTGTCACGTCTTCGGATGTAATCAGGTCAAGCGGCAACATATCCGTAGGCGCGGTCAAGACTTGCAAGACATCTTCATATGTCAGCAATGCCTGGCCAAAAATCTCTTCATCCATGTTTTCTGTCTCTGACAACATTTCATAGACAACTTCACGACGGGGCAGATCGAGGAATGTGGCAACTGAACCGAATTGCAGATCCAGATCCAAAAGGCAGACCGACGGTGCGTTCTTCTTGTCCACGTTGGCCAGTTCCCAGGCCAGGTTCACGGCCATGGTCGTGGATCCGGTCCCACCAGCGAGGCCATGCACAACGATCAAAGCGCCGTCTTTTCGCGCCCCTGCTTCCAGTGTCGGCGCCTGCACTGTCTCCACTACGGGTGGTTTGCCATCGGAGCGCAAACGTTGCACGGCCTGTGCCAGTTCACCTTCGGGCAGGGGGTAGGGAACGAATTCATCCGCCCCTTTGCGCAACAATGAATGAAGGGCGGCAGGCGTCACATCTTCAGCGATGAGGATCACCTTGATGTCCCGGTTCTTCGCCTGTTCAATGATCTCGGTCATCAATACAAGGTTTTCTTCGTCGGATTCATCCATCGCGAGAGCGATAAATTCCATGGCCTCTGCTTCGGGCTGGCCAAAGAATGCCAATGCTTCTGCAAAACCGAGGTCGCCCCAGCTTTCTCCCAGGACTTCTTCCATATCTTCGATCAACAGATCAAAGTTTTGCACATCGCGGCTGACAGTACAGGCCACAATCGGCGTTGTCTGAGGTTGCGGCATTACACTACTCATAGCCTTATATCCTTTGCTCACAAGGGTTCAGCAAAGGTGTACGCTGCATCTTTGTGCAGATTTTCACCCCTTGCGATCACCCATGCCTGGCATTTTGCGCAGACACATTTGTCCTATAGGGCGAGATATTGCAGCCAACTGGGGCAAGATTGGGGCCAAAAGGTTTCGATTGTTGGGTATGTTGAAACGATCCTGTTCTTCTCACGGGATTGGTGAGGCCGGATCAAAGACACCTGTCCCTGTTCAACAGGGGCAGGGCCGGGTCATCAAGACTGTATTATTTATTCTTCGGTAAGAACTGAACTGCCCAAAGTCGTTGGGGGCACCGCACTGGCGACATAATCGCGATAGATGATCTGCGCGTATTTGCCATCAAGAACGGTAGGATGCCGTGAAACAAAGCCGTTCACCTCGGTCACAGTACGCCGATTCCGGCGTTCGCGGCCTTGGGTCACAATCAATGGCTGGGTTTCACCAAAAGAGGCAACCGCCTCAAGTCGGGAGCGGCTGATGCCCTGACCTGTAAGATAATGGACCACAGCATCCGCGCGGCGTTTGCCAAGGGCGCGGTTATAGCTGTCAGACCCGACAGCATCTGTATGTCCGTATACGCGAAAACGGATTTCGGGGAATTGTTTGATCCAGCCAGCCTGTTGGCGCAATATTGCCTGCGCTTGCGCATCAAGCTGCGCTGAGTTGAACGCGAAGTTGACCATGGACTGAACTTCAGAGGCAAATCGGTTCGCAAGATCAAAGGTATACTGCCGTTCGCCTGTCATAACCAAACGGTTGTTCAGCGTTGCGTTGCCGAAATATCCAGTGTCTGTCAATGCGCCCGCTTCGCGGTAAAATTGAGTGTATACCGGATCAGAACTCGGCGCGCAGCCAATCACTGTCGCCAGTGCTGCCATGATACCTGAAAATTTCAATTTTGTGCGCATTTGGGTTTTCATCTGATTAGTCCAGTACATACCCATATGACCCGCCAAAGTCTTGTTTGGCAACCTCTCCGGCAGCACCTTTCTTGGGTGTGCGGGTGCCTTCGGAGGTGCGGCCAAACAGGAACAGGTCTTTTTCAGTGGGAGGCTTGATCCGGTCGGTTGGCAGCGCCAGCGCTTCGCCCCGTGTAGGTGAAACAAGATGGGCTGTCACAATGATCACCAATTCGGTCTGATTGCGTTGATATTCTGCGGAACGGAACAATGCACCCAAAACCGGTACATCACCGATCCAGGGCAGCTGGCTGGAATTGTCGGTAAAGTCGTCCGTCAACAATCCGGCAATCGCAAAACTTTCGCCGTCGCGCAATTCAACCGTGGAGGAGGTCTCGCGGCGGGTAAAGCCGGAAATTTCAATGCCGTTGCCCAAGGAAATACCGTTTGTGGGATCAATCGCAGATACAGCGGCACGCATTTCCAGGTTGATCAGGTCTTTGTCGACAACACGGGGGATAAAGGCCAGTTCAACACCGAAGGGTTTGAATTTGATAGAGATCGCCCCGAGTTCTTGCGCCACCGGCACCGGATATTCACCACCAGCAAGAAATTTCGCTTCCTGACCGGAAAGAGCGACGAGGTTGGGTTCGGCAAGAAACCGGACAACGCCTTTTTGTTCCAGAGCTTCCAACAGGATGCCCACCTGAGTTGAGCCGGCATTGAAGCCGAACAGAACGGCACCTGCATTCTGGTTTGCAGCAGGGATGTTTCCGCCCAGGGAAGTTGCAACACCGGGCGCGGCATTGGTTGTGCCCGTACCGCCATTAAGACCAGTACTGCCGCCCAACACGCCATTTAACGAGAGTGAAGAACTCAGTGATTTGGAAACGTTCCGCTGCATTTCAGCAAAACGAACCTTCATCATCACCTGCTGTACGCCACCGACGCTCATCAGGTTTGAAACCCGATCGGGTGCATAGCGTTCAGCAAGGTCAAGTGCACGTTGCAGCCGCTGCGTCGACGATACCACGCCCGAGAGAACGATGCCGTCGTTTGCTGTGCGTACCTCGATTTTTTCACCCGGCAGAATCTGGCGCAGACGTTCCTTGAATTCGGATACATCCGCCGCGACCCGTACATTGACGTTGGTGATCAACTGGCCGCTGGCATCCAGCAGGGTCAGAGTGGTCAGGCCCGGGGACTTGCCCAGCACATAAATGGTGCGGTCCGACAGGGACGAAATATCCGCGATGCCGGGATTGGCGATGCTGAGTTCCGCGAATGGTATGTCGCTTTCCACCACAACTGCCCGGTTCATTGGAACATTGAGGGTGGAATTCGTACCCTTTTTCACGACCCGCAAGGTTTCCGCAAAGGCCGGGGCCGGTGTGGACATTGCCAATGGCATGACGCTAAGGGACAGCCCGACGAGGGCTGCTTTCATAAATCTGTCAATTTTCATGTGACCTGCCTTTTTGATCACGCCTCAGAGAAGGGTCTTGATGCCCGTCGTTTGGATCACTCTGCGTCAGTTTCATTTTTATTGCAAGAATCAACATCTTCGCAGGTCATGCTTATGTGGGTAAATGGCAACATAACCACAAAAGAAAACAGCGCTGCGAGGGTGCAGCGCTGTTTCAAGCAATTGGTTTTGCCCGTTTTTCGCGATCTAGTTGGTGCAGGGGATCGGCAACTCGACCACGTCAGCACCGCGACGGGTACGTATGGTGCATACCTTTTCCGCTTCGACTTCGACGGCTTTCACCTCATCCTCAAAGCCCAGGAGCGCACGCTGATCTACCTCGATGGCAGCAGCGATCGTGTCATCCTCTGCGCCTACAAGAGACAAGGAAAGGCTTCCGGTTGATTGTGCCTGTGCAAGGGCGGCAACTTGCTGCGGGCTTACTGAAACTGTGACGGTGCGTGCAATCGTTGCCTCGTCAAGATTACCACCAGCGCTTTGGTCAATCGCGATCAGTTTGACCGCAGCTTCGATCAATTTGGTGACCTCGCCGGAATCGCCGTTGCGGCCACGGCTGGTACGACCTGTCCAATAAACGTCGACCTTGTCACCAGGGCGCAGGAACCCGGACACGCCGCTGGAAACATCAACCTTGATGGTAAAGGCACGCTGTCCACGCTCAAGGCGTGACGTCAGACCGGAGTCTTCGCCCGGTTCCGTCACCTTGAGCGCCATGATGGCCTCGTCTTTTTCCATGGCACGCAGCACAACGCGCAACTCATCTGTATTTTCCGGAAAAAGTGCCGTCAGATCAGTAAAGGTTCCTTCGGGAATGGCATTTTCGGGCCAATCCACCGCGCGTACATTCTCTTGCGACAGACGTTGCCCGTATCTCAGTGACTCCTTGGCTACATATACTGTCTTCGTCGGCACGATCTTTGCCAATGCTTCCTGAGCACGGGCATTGGCATATTGATACTGTGCAATCCTATCCTTTGCCAAGTATACAGCCCCGCCAGCAAGCACCACGCCCACCAATAGGACCAGTCCAAATACCATCCGCATGTCATTCACCTCTTGCTACTCTTCGTACCGGGATTGGCCCCGGTTGCCTGTTTTTCCAAATCAACAATAAGGGTCGATTATGGCGATTGTTTGCCTGTGCCGTGGAAAGGCTGGGGCTGCCTGGACGCTTTGCCCAAACAAAGACGCCGGCCACTTTGGGCCGGCATCTTTATCATGTATCGGATGGTTCTATACGTCGCCGGCGGTTACGTCTTGCAGATAGCTGCCGGTACCTTCGCCAACATTGTCGGAACTACCCTTGATGCTCAGAAGCACAGCACCCGCGAGGGCGACAACTGCAGCAGTCAATACTACCCAATCGACCGTTACGGCACCGTCTTCGGATATTCGGAAATTGCGGATTCTTTTCATCATGTCGATGCCCTCAGGACTGATTGAATAAAAAGTCATGTTCAATGGAAAAGGGGTCGCGCTCTGACACGCAGAAGGCGACCCCAAAAGCTTTGGATTGAGCTTGTGAACCCAAATTAGTTATTAGGGTTACGACCGTCCAGGAATGAGGCGGTGTTGCCTGTCAGGGTTGTCGCGCCTGTGGAGATTGAGGAATAGGCTGCGACGGCCAGGCCAACAACGGCTGCTGTCAGCACAACCCAGTCAACTGTTACGGCGCCGTCTTCGTCTGCACGGAAGTTTTTGATAAAGTTCATCATGGTATGTCCCTCCAAGGATCATGTAAGTGTTGTTCACAACCTTGCCGTCCTTCGTGGGTGCCGTTTCTCTCAGTTGGCAACCTGTCCGACTTGGTATGACGTTATATAGCCCTCTGAATGGGGCGCAAATTTGGCGGCAAATGTGACTTTTTCGTTTATATCTAAAATATACGTCTTTGGCTTTGTAAGTACCTGAAGTTGAAGCATAAATAATGTGATTATTGTTTGCCTTTAATCAAATTTTCCGGGTTTTTCGCTGAAATAAGGCGAAACCGCCATGTTTTGCGCCATGATTGACTGGTTTGAGAGGCCTTTTTGTGGGATATTTCTGGAAAATCGAGCCAACAAGAATAAAAGCAGGCAGGGATGTTCCGAATTCTTACATCATCGCTTCTGGCGGGAATTATTTGCATGGGCCCGGCACAGGCCGAGGGACCAAAACCGTTTGCGGATTTCAGCGCCAAGCGAGTGAAGCCACCAAAAGCAGGAAACACCAATCGCATCAATATCCAGATCGACCCGACGGCATCTGCGCGTGCACCTGCCGCCGCGGTCGCCGCGCCCTCCGCTCAGGCGGGGGTACCGCAACCGGGAAATTACGCTTGGTTCTGGAACAAAATATCGCCTGATGCTGCAAACGCCGGACCTGGACGGTTGCAGGCGGCGATAACTGCACTGGCGGGCGCATCCAACAAGGTTCCGGTACCGCGGTTGCAACAATTGCAGGACATCGCGAAGGCGAATGGCATCGACATTTTACGCTCGACCGTGGGCACACAGGTTTCGCCCGCGCTGGTTTTAGCGGTGATAACCGTTGAATCCTCTGGTAAGGCAGATGCGATCAGTCGCGCGGGGGCGCAGGGATTGATGCAACTGATGCCTGATACCGCCAGCCGGTTTGGTGTCGAGGACAGCATGTTGGCCACGCAGAACATCCTGGGGGGCGTTAAATACCTGAACTGGCTGATGGAGGAATTCGACGGTGATCCGATCCTGGTGCTGGCAGGGTATAATGCCGGAGAAGGGTCGGTACGCAAACATCAAGGTGTGCCGCCGTTTCCCGAAACCCGTGACTATGTCCCAAAGGTACTGGCCGCGTTTCAGGTGGCCAAGGGGCTGTGCAAGACGCCACCGGAGTTGATCACAGATGGTTGTGTCTTTGCAGCGTTGAACTAAAAAGGGCAGGCGAAATTCCTGCCCTCTCTTTCGTGCAATATATCGTCAGGTTCAGTTAGACTATCGTCGCCTGTGTTGCTGCGCGCAGTTCAGCTTCTGTGACGCCATCAGCACATTCCACAATGCGCAGCCCCCCTTCGACCACATCCAGAACACCCAGATTGGTGATGATTCGATCTACTACGGCCTTGCCGGTCAAGGGCAGGGTGCATTCCCTTAACACCTTGCTGTCTCCGTGTTTGTTGGCATGATCCATCAGGACAATCACGCGCCCGACGCCCGCCACCAGATCCATGGCACCACCCATGCCTTTGACAAGCTTTCCTGGAATCATCCAGTTGGCCAGATCGCCGTTTTCAGCAACTTCCATCGCACCCAGGATCGCCGCTGCAATCTTGCCACCGCGGATCATACCGAACGACGTGGCTGAATCAAAATAGGCAGTGCGGTTCAATTCGGTGATTGTTTGCTTGCCTGCGTTGATCAGGTCGGGATCTTCCTCGCCTTCAAAAGGAAACGGCCCCATGCCCAACATGCCGTTTTCCGATTGCAGTGTAATATCCTTGTCGCCGACATAGTTGGCCACCAGCGTCGGAATACCGATACCGAGGTTGACATACATACCGTCTTCAAGCTCTTCGGCCGCCCGTGCGGCCATCTGGTTTCTGTCCCAAGCCATGGTTCAAGCCTCCTCGCGTTTGCGGGTTGTCCGCTGTTCGATACGTTTTTCGTGCGTCCCCTGAATCAGGCGATGCACATAAATGCCAGGCAGGTGAATCCCGTCGGGATCAAGTGACCCCTTCGGAACGATTTCCTCGACTTCGGCGATGCAAACCTTGCCGCACATGGCGGCGGGTGGGTTGAAGTTTCGCGCTGTCTTGCGGAACACCAGGTTGCCGGTCTCATCCGCCTTCCATGCTTTGACAATGCTCAGATCTGCAAAAAGCCCCTTTTCAAGGATGTATTCCTCTCCGTTGAACTCTTTCACTTCTTTACCTTCGGCAATGACGGTGCCAACGCCCGTTTTGGTATAGAATCCGGGAATACCACAGCCACCGGCGCGCATACGCTCGGCCAAAGTACCCTGAGGATTGAATTCAAGCTCCAGTTCGCCGCTCAGATACTGGCGCATGAACTCTGCGTTTTCGCCAACATAAGAGCTGATCATCTTTTTGACCTGCTTGGTGTGCAGCAGGATTCCGATGCCAAAATCGTCGACACCGGCGTTGTTGGAGGCAAAGGTCAGGTTTTTGGCACCGTTTTCCTTGATGGCCTGCAACAGCAATTCGGGGATGCCGCAAAGGCCAAACCCCCCGGCTGCAATAAGCATGCCATCCGCCAGCACGCCCTCCAGCGCCTCGGCGGCTGAACCATAGACTTTTTTCATGGGCTTGTTCCCTCTCGAAGGTCAATTTCGTTCTTATGTTTGTGACGATGCATTGCTGCGGTGTCAAATCCTTCGCAAGGGAACAGGTTTCAGATGATGCGCACCTGCGTGCCAACCGGACAAAGTGCAAACAGTTCCTCGATCTTTTCATTATAAAGACCGATACACCCGTCGGACGAACGCCGTCCGATCTTGCGTGTGTCATGGGTGCCGTGGATGATGTAGGCAGGCCAACTCAGATACATTGCATGGGTGCCTAACGGATTGTTCGGGCCGGGAGGCATGTATTTATAGTCTGGAAAGCGTTCCATCATCGATGCGGTCGGGGTCCAATCCGGCCCCTCCTTTTTCCGCACGATCTTGGTATAACCACGTTTGGTCAATTCCTCAGAGGCCGGAACCGATGTGGGGTAAACGCGGTAATCGTCACCCGCCCCGTTCCAGAAATGCAATGCGCGTGAGGTGGTATCCGCAACAATTGCGCCTTTGCCCAGTGTGTCGAAATGATCCTGCCAGCGCTGGGCGATAAAACTGGTGGCGTTACGTCTGACGCCTGGCTGGTTGGCGGTCTCTGCGCGTAACAGCGTTGGCGCAAAAAGCGCAACAGCGCCGCCCGCGATGATCCTGCGCCGTGTGAAAGTTGAATGTGTCATTGCTCTGCCTTTCGACCGTTTCTTTCAGGCCGGTCTCGCACCGCGGGCAGAGCGTTTCAAATCACAAAGATATGAAGCGGCATTTAGTCGCTCTTCTTCGTCGCCGCCTTCTTTTTGGCGGCGGGTTTCTTAGCCGCAGTTTTCTTTGGTGTGGCCTTCTTCTTGGCGGCGGGCTTCTTCTTGCCTGCCTTTTCGGCACGTTCGTCGATCAAATGCACCGCCTGATCAATAGTGATGTCGTCCGGGTCAATCGTTTCGGGGATCGTTGCGTTGATCTTTTCCCATTTGACGTAAGGGCCGTATTTCCCCTTCATCACATTCACTGCTCCGCCGGCGACAGGATGTTCGCCAAGCTCGCGCAGTGGTTTGGCCGCTGCGCCGCGGCCACCACGTGACGCGACCTTTTCGGCCAGCAACTGTACGGCGCGGTTCATGCCAACGGTGAACACCTCGTCAATATCGGCCAGATTAGCGTTGGTGCCACCACGATCCGAGGTGCTGGCGGCGTGTTTGAGGTATGGTCCATAGCGCCCGATATTGGACCAGACCATAATCCCATCTTCGGGATGCGGTCCGATTTCGCGGGGCAGGGACAAGAGCATCAATGCCCGCTCCAGATCCAGTTCTTCAGGTGGCCAGTCCTTTGGGATCGACTGGCGTGGCGGTTTCTTGTTTTCTTCTGTCACGGCACCGCGTTGCACATAGGGGCCGAAACGCCCTTTGAATACACGGATTTCATCGCCGTCGTCCTCGCCCAGCAATTTGCCATCCGGCGGGATCGCAGATGCTTCGGCTTCGGGGTTTGGCGGGCCAAAGGGACGGGTATAGCGACATTCTGGATAACTGGAACAGCCGATGAACGCCCCGCCTGATCGTGCTGTGCGCATCGAAAGCCGTCCTTTTCCGCAGTTCGGGCACAGGCGGGGGTCGCCGCCATCCTCAAGCGGTGGAAACAGATGCGGCTCCAGCACCTCGTTGATCTTTTCCAGCACCTCGGTGATGCGCAGATCAGCAGTTTCTGCGATCGCGGCAGAGAAATCGCGCCAGAAACGGCCCAGGACCTCTTTGTAATTCGCATCATTGGCCGAGACCTGGTCGAGTTGATCCTCAAGGTCAGCAGTGAAATCATAGCCGATGTATTTGCGGAAATAATTTTCAAGGAATGCTGTCACCAGCCGCCCCTTGTCTTCCGGAATCAGCCGTTGGCCCTCACGCCGAACATAGCCGCGATCCTGAATCGTCGTGACGATGCTGGCGTAGGTCGAGGGGCGGCCAATACCAAGTTCTTCCATCCGCTTCACCAGTGTTGCCTCGGTATAGCGTGGCGGCGGCTGTGTGAAATGTTGTTCAGGCGTCACCGAGCGTTTGTCAGTCTTGTCGCCTTCACTGATCTGCGGCAACCGCTTGTCGTCTTCGTCAACGACGTCGTCACGGCCTTCTTCGTAGACCCGCAAGAATCCGTCGAACAAAACGACCTGACCCGTCGCGCGCAGACCAACCTGGCCGTCCTTGCTGCCCACTTCGACCGTGGTGCGTTCCAGACGCGCGCTGGCCATCTGGCAGGCAAGGGTGCGTTTCCAGATCAAATCATACAGTTTCGCCTGATCATCAGCGAGATTGAGCGACCGTGCATCCTTGGCCATGTCAGTGGGCCGGATACATTCGTGCGCTTCCTGCGCGTTCTTGGCCTTGTTTTTGTAAATACGCTGTTCTTTGGGCACATATTCCGAGCCATACCGATCTTTGATCGCGTCCCGCGCCATCACCACGGCTTCTGGTGCCATGTCGATGCCATCGGTCCGCATATAGGTGATATGGCCTGCTTCATAGAGGCGCTGCGCGGTGGACATCGTGGCCTTGGCCCCCATGCCGAACTTGCGCGATGCTTCCTGTTGCAGGGTCGAGGTCATAAACGGGGCCGAAGGATTGCGTGTCGTCGGTTTCGCTTCAACGCTGGTTACGCTCAAATCGCGTGAGGTAATCGCCTGTTCGGCCATTTCCGCCTGAGTCGCATCGGCCAGGTCAAATTTTTCCAGTTTTTTGCCGGCCAGCGTCGTCAGCCGTGCTTCGAATTCCTGACCGCGGGGCGTGGTCAACAGCGCCTTGACGGTCCAATATTCGCGGGCACGAAAGGCTTCGATCTCCATCTCGCGCTCAACGATGATACGCAGCGTGACCGATTGCACCCGCCCTGCGGATTTCGCACCAGGCAGTTTGCGCCATAAAACCGGCGACAGATTAAATCCGACAAGATAATCCAATGCGCGGCGCGCCAGATATGCCTCAACCAGCGGCATGTCCACTTGCCGCGGGTTTTGCATTGCCTCGGTCACGGCCTTTTTGGTGATCTGATTGAACACGACGCGGCTGACTGGTGTATCTTTCTTGATGGATTTGCGTTTGGTCAGCGCCTCCTGCAGGTGCCAACTGATGGCTTCGCCTTCGCGGTCGGGGTCCGTTGCGAGGATCAGTTCGTTGTCACTGGAGAGAGCATCGGCAATCGCTTTGACGTGCTTTTTACTGTCGCTTGCAACCTCCCATTTCATGTCGAACTCGTTTTCGGTGTCGACCGACCCGTCTTTGGGCGGCAGGTCACGTACATGACCGTAAGAAGCGAGAACGGTATAGTTATCGCCCAGGTATTTGTTGATCGTTTTGGCCTTGGCCGGGGATTCGACAACAACTACGGGCATAAATTCAGGCACCTTCAATCAATACTGGAGCGGTCTTTGCGGTGTGACATGTGGGATTGTGGGGGGGATTGTCAATGCGGCAGGTGAGCGACATGCCCCCTGGCGCAGCAGATCGACGATGCAAAAGAGCTGCATGGCTGGGATGAATTACGGAAATCTTTCCTTGCATTGTCCCAGCGACAGGCCTGTTCTGCAGCGGGGATTCAGCTGACCTTGCTGAGTAATCCACCGGGCTGTCGCGCGATTTGCCCCTCAAGTTCAAGATCAACAAGGACCGGGGCCACCTCGGCGGCCGGTGCGCGCAGGTCACGTATCAACTGATCCTCAGCAACGGGCGAGGGACCAAGCCGGGCGAGAATCTGCAAATGTAGTGCTGCGGTTTCGCGTAACCCTCTTTTTGCCGGTGCGGTTTTGGGTGTTGGAAGGGGGAGTTGCGGGGCAGAGGGCGTGCCGAGCACCTCAATTACATCAGCGGCAGAGCGGATCAACGTGGCACCGTCACGCAGCAGCATATTGCATCCCGACGCACGGGCATCAAAGGGATGGCCGGGAACGGCCAGCACGTCACGCCCTTGGTCCAAAGCGTCACGCGCCGTGATCAAACTGCCGGATTTCGCAGCGGCCTCAATCACAATCGTCGCACGAGACAAGCCCGAGATGATGCGGTTGCGCGTTGGAAAATGTCGCGCCATCGGTTGCAGGCCCATCGGTTGTTCAGTCAGCCGCAGGCCGGTTTTGGCAATCGATTGGGCCAATTCAGTGTTTTCGGCAGGGTACATTACGTCAATCCCGCCAGCCTGTACCGCCAGTGTGCCGGTATCGAGCGCGCCCAGATGCGCCGCCGCATCCACGCCACGGGCCAGTCCCGATACCACTACATAGCCTGCGGCACCCAGATCACGGGCCAGTAACCTGGCCATGCGCGTGCCCAGAGACGAGGCATTGCGGGCCCCCACAAGCGAGATCATCGGACGCGCCAACAGGGCAAGATTGCCCAAGGTCCAGAGAAACGGCGGCGCATCATCGATTTCGGCCAACACAGGGGGATATTGGGCATCCCCCAGGGCGACCAATCGCGCGCCCAGGGCGCGGGCGCAGCGCAATTCGTTAATTACAACCGCTTCAGGGCAGGGACGGTAGTCTTCAACGCCCGCGGCTCTGGCCACCTCTGGCAACGCGGCCAAAGCCTTTTGTGCAGTGCCGTTTTCAGCCAGCAATCGTTTGTAGGTCGCAATGCCTACCCGGCGCGAGCGCAACAGTCGGAGACGGGCAAACTGTTCGCCTTCCGGGGGGGGTGGGAGTGGGGGGTGAGAGGAAGAAGGATCGAGTTCCTTGTCAGTCATCCCGGTGCTCCGTCTGTTGCTGGAATCAGGTATAGGCGGACCTGGTTAACAGTGCATGAACAGATTGCTGAAAATACACGTCAGCTTGGAATCGATCTTGCAGGTCGCAGTGGCGGGCCTTGCGCGATCAAGCCGCCGAGCCCCCCACCGTCAATCCGCCGATCATCAAGGTCGGCTGACCCACACCAACCGGCACCCATTGCCCCTGTTTACCACAATTCCCCATGCCCGGATCGAGCGTAGGGTCATTGCCGATAGCGCGGATCTGTTTCAGCGCCGTTGCACCGTCGCCGATCAGGGTTGCACCTTTGACGGGGGCACCGACCACACCGTCTTGAACCCGATAGGCCTCGGTGCAGGAAAACACGAACTTGCCATTGGTGATGTCCACCTGTCCGCCGCCAAACCCAACGGCATATATGCCGTCCTTCAAACCGGCCACAATATCAGTCGGGTCGGTTTCACCACCCGTCATATAGGTGTTGGTCATGCGGGGCATCGGAATATGGGCATAGGACTGGCGACGCCCGTTGCCCGTGCTTTTCACCCCCATCAGCCGGGCATTCTGCCGGTCCTGCATATAACCTACAAGCTTGCCATCTTCGATCAGCACATTTTTTGCGGAGGGGGTGCCTTCATCATCCACTGAAATCGACCCACGGCGATCGGGAATCGTGCCATCGTCCAGAACCGTAACTCCCTTTGCCGCGATCTGTTGGCCCATCAATCCGGCAAAGGCCGAACTTCCCTTGCGATTAAAATCACCCTCCAGCCCGTGACCGATGGCTTCATGCAGCAGGATACCCGGCCAGCCAGGGCCAAGCACCACGTCCATCACCCCAGCCGGAGCGGGCACCGCCTCGAGGTTCACAATTGCAATCCGCAGGGCCTCGCGGGCCTTGGCCTGCCAGTCCGCGGCGGCCAACAGCCCGACCAGACCGATACGTCCGCCCCCGCCGGCTGAGCCACTTTCACGACGTCCATTGTGCTCTACGATGACGGATACATTTACCCGCGTCATTGGACGAATATCTCGTACCGATGTGCCTTCAGGCCGCAATATCTCGATTTCCTGCAAACTCGCGGCGATGCTGGCGCTGACCTGCACTACCCGAGGGTCGAGATCCCGTGCAAAGGCGTCGATCTCACGCAGTGTTTCGATCTTTACCGGAAAGGCGGCCCCCTCTATCGGATCCGTTTCCGTATAGAGTTTCTGGTTGGTCCCCTCGGGCGCATCCGCCCAGGTGCCACCGCCGCTGCCGACGGCCAGCCGCGCGGTTTCAGCAGCCCGGCGCAAGGCCGCTTCGGAAATCTCTGTAGAATGGGCATAGCCTGCGACTTCTCCGCGCACGGCGCGCAGGCCAAAACCTTCCGAAGCATCATAGCTGGCGGTCTTGAGCCGTCCGTCATCAAACATCAGCGCCTCGGAACGGCGGCGTTCAAAGAACAGCTCACCATCTTCCGCACCCTGTGTTGCTTCGCGTAAAACGATCAGCGCAGTATCGCGATCCAGATCATTTTCGAACGGCGAAAAAGGCGTTTGGGTCATTAGGCAATCCTGTATCTGCAAATAAGTTTGCTGTTTCGCGTCCGTTTGACGCAATCGAAAGACTTTATCTTGAGCTTAGAATATGATTGTAAGCAGCAGGAAGACAACGGGAGCGGTGCCAACCAGGCATCCTAACGTGAAATCATAGCCAAATTTGGTCACAAGATCAGGACGACACATGAAACATCTTTTTTCTCTGACTGCGTTTATGGCCAGCTTTGCGGCCTTGCCAGCAATGGCGCAGGATACACTGCAGATTGAGGGGCTTGACGTTATCGGGGCACCGGTCGACGGTGAAATGGGCTTTCAGCCCGCCGTAACGCGGCTTGCTCAGGACATCCATGATCTGGATTTTCTGATTCTCGTGATCATCACGGTCATTACACTTCTTGTGACCGGCCTGATTCTTTGGGTCTGTGTCCGTTTCAACGCGAAGCGTAACCCGACCCCTGCGTCCTTTACGCATCACACACCGGTCGAAATCGCATGGACAATCGGTCCCATCGTGATTCTGGTGTTGATCGGTGCCTATTCCTTGCCGATCCTGTTCCGCCAGCAGGAAATCCCGCAGGCGGACCTGACGATCAAGGCGATCGGCAACCAATGGTACTGGTCTTACGAATATGTCGACGAAGGTTTCGGTTTTGACAGCTACATGATCGGTGCCCCGGCCACCCTGACCTCCGAAGAAGAAGAGGCCGGTGCCGTTGCCAACGTATTGAACGACGTGATGGTCGCAAAGCTGGAAAATGCTGGCTACACTCGCGATGAATGGCTGCTGGCCACAGACACTGCGGTTGTTGTACCTGTCGGCAAGACCGTCGTGGTTCAGGTAACAGGCTCTGACGTGATCCATGCATGGACCGTTCCGGCATTCGGCGTAAAACAGGACGCGGTGCCCGGTCGTTTGGCCGAATTGTGGTTCAGCGCAAAGGAGGAAGGCATCTATTTTGGTCAGTGTTCCGAACTTTGCGGACAGGCACATGCCTATATGCCGATTACTGTAAAAGTTGTCTCGGAAGCAGCCTATGCAGACTGGATCGGCAAGGCCAAGGCAGAATACGCAGGGATTGCGCCAGCGATCCAAGTCGCGTCGAACTAGACCGTAGGGCGGGGATCACCCCGCCTTTTATCACAGCGTAGCGGGGGGGTCTCCGCTCTCCATTTCATCGGGTCAAAATGTCGGATATTGCCAACACCCCAGCGCGCGAATACGAGGCACAGCTTGGTGATTATTTCGCCCTGTTGAAGCCGCGTGTGATGCAGCTTGTCGTTTTCACGGCGCTTGTTGGTATGCTGGCTGCGCCAGTCTCCGTGCACCCTGTGATCGGTTTCGCTTCCATTCTATTTGTTGCTATCGGGGCTGGGGCTTCGGGTGCGCTGAACATGTGGTGGGATGCGGATATTGATGCGGTGATGAAACGCACGGTTAAACGCCCAATCCCGGCGGGCAAGGTCCAGCCTGGTGAGGCCTTGGCCCTCGGCGTCGCCCTGTCCGGCATGGCAGTGATGATGCTGGCACTGAGTGCCAATCTACTGGCTGCGGGCATGCTGTTGTTCACGATCCTGTTCTACGCTGTCTTCTATACAATGTGGCTGAAACGCGCGACGCCGCAGAACATTGTCATCGGTGGTGCCGCCGGTGCCTTCCCACCGGTGATCGGCTGGATCATCGCAACGGGCAGTTTCTCTGTCGAAGCATGGTTGATGTTCGCGTTGATCTTCATGTGGACGCCGCCACATTTCTGGGCTTTGGCCCTGTTTATGCGCTCGGACTATGACGATGCAAATGTGCCGATGCTGACCGTGACCCATGGGCGCCCCGCGACCCGGCGTCATATTCTGGCCTATACCGCCCTTTTGTTTGTGCTGGCCATTGGGACTGGTTTCACGGCCATCGGTGGCTACGTCTATCTGGCTTTCGCAGTTGTCTTGAATGTCATGTTCCTGCTGGGAGCCTATCGAATATGGCAACGCGACGAAGTCATGGCCGAAGCAGATAACTATGCGGTAGAGCGCAAGTTTTTCCGCCTTTCACTCTTCTATCTGTTCCTGCATTTCGGCGCGATCTTGATCGAAGCAACCTTGCGGCCCTACGGTTTGGGGGGCTGGTGATGGCGTTGCGCGCTGAACACGAGATACACACGCGTCGCAAAGGGCGTAATGTGGGGGTTGGCCTGATGTTGGGCGGCTTCGTCCTTCTGATCATGGTTCTGACCTTTGTGAAGATCACACAGACTGATTTTGCACGTTCGCCGGGCACGACTACGCCGGCCGCCGGCACTGCAGGGGGGACAGATTGATGGCCTTATCTGGACCTGCAAGAACCGTTGTACAAACCGTATCGGTTGTTGTTTTCATGGGAGCCATGGCTTGGGCGTCTGTGCCATTTTACGACTGGTTTTGTCGTGTCACCGGATTTGGCGGTGTACCCGGACAGGTTGAAGCCGCTTCGGATGAAATTCTGGATCAGACCGTCAAGATCCGGTTTGATGGAACGGTCAACAGCCACATGGGCTGGGAATTCAAACCTGTCGTTCGCGAAATGGAATTGCGTATCGGCGAAGTGGGATTGGCATTTTACGAGGCCTACAATCCGTCGTCGCGACCCATTGCAGGACAGGCCAGCTATAACGTGACACCCTATGCTGCCGGCGCTTATTTCGACAAGATCGACTGCTTTTGTTTTACAGAACAGGTGCTCGCTCCCGGCGAACGGGTACAAATGCCTGTCAGCTTTTTCATTGATCCCGAAATCGTCAATGACGATGATGGGAAGTATGTACACACCATCACGCTTTCCTATACATTCTACGAAATTGACCTGCCCGAGGGTTATGCAGCCCTGGATGCAGAAACAACAACAGACCTGAACTAGTAAGGGACGGACCACATGGCCCACGCAAAAAATCACGATTATCATATCCTCGCACCGTCCAGTTGGCCGCTGCTGGGAGCTCTGGCAGGTTTTGCCATGCTTTTTGGCGCGGTGCTTTGGATGCACGATGTGACGCCGTTCCTGTTTCTGGGCGGCTTTGTTGCCGTCCTCTATGTGATGTTCGGCTGGTGGCGCGACGTCGTGCTGGAAAGCAAGATCGGCGATCACACGCGTGTGGTACAGATTGGCCTTCGCTATGGTGTCATCTTGTTTATCACCTCCGAAGTCATGTTCTTTTTCGCCTGGTTCTGGTCTTTCTTCAAACATGCCATGTACCCGATGGAGGACTATGCAGGGTCTGAGTATACAGCGCCTTTTGTCTATCCGGTTGATGCCTTCCATCTGCCTTTGATGAATACGCTGATTCTGTTGTTGTCCGGTTGCGCGGTGACATGGGCGCACCATGCCCTTGTCCATGAAAACAACCGCAAGGACCTGATTGCCGGTCTGGCGATTTCCATCATCCTTGGCATCGCCTTTACCGGCTTGCAGGCTTATGAATACTCGCATCTATTGCACTCCGGTTGGGAGTTTGGCGGCGACGAATTCTATTCCAACTTCTTCATGGCAACCGGTTTCCACGGGTTTCATGTTCTGATCGGGACAGTCTTTCTGACTGTTTGTCTGATCCGTGCAATGCGGGGCGATTTCACCCCTGAACAGCACATCGGATTCGAGGCCGCCGCCTGGTATTGGCACTTTGTGGACGTGGTCTGGTTGTTCCTGTTCTTTGCCGTTTACGTCTTTGGCATTCCCGGCTGATAAGCCCCATGCACGGGGTTGCATCTGCGACCGCAATATCTGAAAACCCAAACACGCGAAGACCCCCCTTCGCGTGTTTTGTTATGCTTGAGTGTCCATGAACCGCGCCTTGTTTCTCATCATCATCGGCCTCGGAGGGGCGGCGATACTGGTCTCCCTTGGGTTGTGGCAGGTGCAACGCCTTGGCTGGAAGCAAGACATCATCGCAGGTATTGAAGCGCGCATTTTTGCAGCCCCGGTCACATTGCCCGCCGTTGCGGACCGCGACGCCGATGCCTATTTGCCGGTTGTGGTCAGTGGCGAGTTTTCGGGTGATACATTGCGCGTGCTTGTTTCCCAAAAGGAGACAGGAGCAGGTTATCGTTTGATAACCGCATTCGAGACAGAAGGCCGCCGTATCATGATAGATCGCGGATTTATCCCGGTGGAGGACAACAACATGGCAACTCCGCAGAGCCGGGTTGAGGTGATTGGCAACCTGCAATGGCCACAAGAGTCAGACGGTTTTACACCGGACCCGGATCTTGACAGGAATATCTGGTTTGCGCGTGACGTTCCTGCCATGGCCGGTTTTTTGCAAACCGAACCGCTGTTGATTGTCGCCCGCAAGCTTTCGCAGGATGGTTCTGGTGTGACACCCTTGCCGGTCGACACCAACCGCATCCCGAACGACCACTTGCAATATGCGATCACCTGGTTTTCATTGGCGGCCATTTGGCTGGCCATGTCTGTTCTCTTCTTACGCCGCCGCCGCGGTACCAAATCCGAAAGCTGAAAAAATGCGCTATATCTCGACACGCGGCCACGCGCCTGCACTGAGTTTTGAAGACACCATGCTGACCGGTCTGGCGCGTGACGGCGGTCTATATGTGCCCGAAGAAATTCCGAGCTTATCCCATGACCAGATCGCCGCAATGTCGGGTCTATCCTACGAAGACATCGCATTTTCGGTCATGCGCCCCTTCGTTGGTGACACATTTACAGATGCTGAATTTCGCGAATTGATTGCTAATGCTTATGCCGGTTTCGGTCATGAGGCCCGCGCACCCTTGGTACAGCTTGCACCGAACCACTTCCTGCTTGAGCTGTTTCACGGTCCCACCCTGGCCTTCAAAGACTTCGCGATGCAATTGATCGGTCAGATGTTTCAAAAAGCCCTTGGCCGTAAAGGAGCGCGTGTCACCATTGTCGGCGCGACCTCGGGCGACACAGGTTCTGCAGCGATCGAGGCCTTTCGCGGCCTTGAAAATGTAGACGTCTTTATCCTTTATCCGCATGGGCGCGTCAGCGAGGTGCAGCGCCGCCAGATGACCACTCCGGACGAAGCCAACGTACATGCCTTGGCCGTCGACGGTGATTTTGATGATTGTCAGGCCCGGTTGAAGGATATGTTCAACGATTTTGAATTCCGTGATGGCGTAAAACTGGCTGGCGTCAATTCGATCAACTGGGGCCGCGTGCTGGCGCAAGTGGTCTATTATTTCTCTTCCGCTGTTTCTTTGGGTGCACCCGCAAGGGAAGTGAGCTTTACCGTGCCTACGGGAAACTTCGGTGACATTTTCGCAGGCTATATCGCTAAACGCATGGGCCTGCCGATCAAGGATCTGGTGGTTGCGACCAACCAGAATGACATCCTTGACCGCTGCCTCAAGGGGCAAGGGTATCACAAGGGGGTTGTTGAACCTTCGATCAGTCCCTCGATGGACATTCAGGTCAGTTCAAATTTTGAGCGCGCTTTGTTTGACGCCTATGGGCGGGATGCAAATGCGGTTGCACAACTGATGCAGGAATTGGGGCAGGGCGGTTTTGACATCAGTCAGGGAGCGATGCAGGCCTTGCAGGATATTTATACCTCGGGACGGGCCAGCGAAGCGGAAACCAGCGCGACCATTACCAACCTGTTGAAAACCACCGGTGAACTGCTGTGTCCACATTCGGCCGTGGGGGTGAAAGTGGCAAAGGAACAGCGCGATGAGACAACGCCGATGATCACCCTCGCCACGGCCCATCCAGCGAAGTTTCCCGATGCGGTCGAAGCGGCGACAGGCATCCGCCCGCCGCTGCCAGCACGCATGGCCGATCTGTTTGAGCGCAAAGAGCGCCTGACCCGCGTACCAAATGACATTGACGCATTGAAATTACATATCAAAGGGGCGCTTGGCCTATGAGCCTGAACGAACACCGCCTCTCCAATGGCTTTCGCATCGTTACCGAACACATGCCGGGCCTGGCCTCTGCATCGATCGGCGTCTGGGTGAACGCAGGTGGACGCCATGAAACCTCGCAACAGAACGGCATTGCGCATTTCCTTGAGCATATGGCTTTCAAGGGAACTGAAAACCGAACGTCCTTGCAGATTGCCGAGGCGATCGAGGATGTTGGCGGTTACATCAACGCCTATACAAGTCGCGAAGTAACGGCTTATTACGTGCGTGTGCTGGAAAACGATGTTGCCCTCGGGCTTGATGTCATTGCGGATATTCTGCGAAATCCGGTGATGGATGCCAGTGAGATAGAGGTCGAACGTGGTGTAATCCTGCAGGAAATAGGACAGGCACTCGACACTCCCGACGACGTGATTTTTGACTGGCTTCAGGAACAGGCCTATCCGGGTCAGGCCTTGGGCCGGACGATCTTGGGGCCAAGCGAACGTGTGTCCAGTTTCAGCCGCGATGATTTGCAGGGCTTTATCAAGGATCATTATGGTCCTGAACAGATGGTGCTCGCGGCTGCAGGAGCGGTGGATCACGACGAGATTGTGAAACTGGCCGAAACCCTGTTCGGTGACATGCCCGCGAAACCATTGTTCCAGATGGATGCTGCGTCATTCAAGGGTGGTGAAACCCGCCAGACCAAACAATTGGAACAGGCGCATTTCGCGCTTGGGTTTGAATCGCCCAGCTATACGGCTGATGACATCTATGTAGCGCAAATTTATGCTTCGGCGCTTGGCGGCGGGATGTCTTCGCGACTGTTTCAGGAAATTCGTGAAAATCGCGGACTGTGTTACACGATCTTTGCCCAAGCGGGGGCCTATGCCGATACTGGAATGATGACGATCTATGCAGGCACTTCGGCTGAACAACTGCCGGAACTTGCTACCATCACGATTGACGAGATGAAGCGAGCGGCAGGCGACATGTCCCCCGCCGAAGTGGCCCGCGCCCGCGCTCAAATGAAAGCTGGCCTGCTGATGGGGCTGGAAAGCCCGTCAAATCGCGCTGAACGTCTGGCGCGGTTGATCCAGATTTGGGGCCGTATCCCGACTCTCCGGGAAACAATCGAAAAAATCGATGCCGTCACCACCGGCGATGTCCGCGATCTGGCCGAGCGCATGGCGGGACAGGCACCAGCGGCCTTGGCGCTTTATGGTCCCGTTGAAAAGGCACCGGGACTTGAGGTTTTACAGGAGCGCCGCGCCGCCTGATGTTGCTGCTCAAACGCAAACTGAAAATTGAAACAGAGCGGTTGACCCTGCGCCCTCCGGTCCATGCCGATTTTCGCAGTTGGACGGCTCTGCGTGCCAAAAGCTGCAAGTATTTGTCGAAATGGGAACCCGCCTGGGCCGACGATCATCTGTCACGAAAAGCGTTTACCAATCGGGTTTATTGGTCGCAGCGTTCGATCAGTGCCGGATCTGCCCTGCCGCTGTTTCTGGTCCGGCGTGCAGACGATATGTTGCTGGGGGCGATCACTTTGGACAACATCCGTCGCGGTCCGGCGCAGTCGGGCACGCTGGGATATTGGACAGGCGAGCCATTTGCCCGACAGGGTTATATGCGCGAAGCCATCCATGCTGTCGTGCATCAGGCTTTCACCCGGTTGGATCTGAGTAGGATCGAAGCCGCCTGTCTGCCGGAAAACACGGCCTCACGCGGGTTGTTGGAAAAAACGGGCTTTAAATACGAAGGCGTTGCGCAAAGTTATCTGCAAATCGACGGGCGCTGGCGTACCCATGTTCTCTATGCATCCTTGCGCAGCGACAGACGCGGTAAGACAGCTGCTGGTTAGCATCTTGCATCCCGTTGCCCTAGGGTGGATCAATGACCCATGAAGTTAAACCCCGCTGACCCCGCCTTTCAGGCCCGCCTTGCTGCCGATCTGCCTGAAGAGGTTTTTCGCCCGATTGAACAGCGCTATATGGAAGAGCCGCGCGGGCTCTTTTCACGCGAGGACGCGGTATTGGCCCTGCCCCGTAATGTGCAAGAGGTGGCGACACTGGTGCGCCATGCGGGCGATGCGATGGTTGGCGTTGTGCCATATGGTGGTGGTACCGGATTGGTGGGTGGACAGGTTCTGCCTCAGGGGCCGGCGCCGCTGATTCTGTCGTTGGAACGGATGAACAGATTACGCGCGGTCTATCCGGATGAGAACGTTCTGGTCGCCGAAGCAGGAGTGATCCTGGCCGACGTACAGTCGGCAGCGGACGAAAACGAACGGTTGTTCCCCTTGTCTCTCGCTGCCGAAGGCTCTGCGCGGATCGGTGGCAATCTGTCGACAAATGCGGGAGGGACCGGCGTGTTGCGATATGGCAATGCGCGGGATCTGTGTCTGGGGCTTGAGGCGGTTCTACCCGATGGTCAAACCTGGCACGGTTTATCGCGCCTGCGCAAGAACAACACCGGTTATGATCTGCGTCATCTGTTGATCGGTGCGGAAGGAACGCTAGGCGTGATCACGGCTGCGTCGCTCAAACTGATGCCAAAACCCGCACGGTCGGGCACTGCACTGCTTGTGGTGGAAAGCCCGCATGCGGCGCTTGCGCTGTTGACGATGGCCAAATCCCAACTGGGCGAAATGATCAGCGCCTTTGAACTCATTCACCGTCAGGGCCTTGATTTCCTGGCGGAAAAACTGCCCACGATTCGCCAGCCCTTTGAAAAAACGCCGGAATGGTCAGTGTTGATTGAACTTGGCCTGAGCGGAGATCTGGACCCCGAAGCCGCGCTTGAGAGGTTGTTTGCTGGGGCACATGACGCGAGGTTGGTCGTGGATGGGCTTATCGCGCAGAACGCCCAACAATCGCGGGATTTCTGGCAAATCCGTGAGATGATCCCAGAAGCGAACCGGCTGGTGGGGTCAATATCAAGCCATGACATATCTGTGCCGCTCGGTGCACTGCCTGATTTTATCCGCAAGGCGGGAGAGGTGATTGGACGTATCGACGATTTCCGCATCAATTGCTTCGGCCATGTGGGGGATGGCAATTTGCACTATAACGTCTTTCCGTTGCCGCAAAAATCCCGTTCCGAGCACATGCATCAGTATCCTGAGATCAAAAAGGGAGTGCATGATCTGGTGCATGAAATGGGCGGTTCCATCTCTGCCGAACACGGGATTGGACGGCTGAAGATAGATGATCTGGAACGCTACGGCGATCCTGCAAAGCAGTCGGCAATGCGCGCGATCAAACAGGCGTTGGACCCCAAGGGCATCATGAATCCCGGTGCAGTGCTGCGCGATTAAGCACCGTCAAAGGTACAAAGCGCGTTCACTTCCATACCCAACGCTTCCAATTTCTTGCGCCCGCCCAATTCAGGCAGATCAATGATAAATGAGGTCGAGACGATCTCACCACCCAGCCGCTCAATCAATTTGATGCCCGCCTCTGCGGTGCCGCCGGTTGCAAGCAGATCGTCAACCACCAGAATTTTCTCACCGGCTTGAATGGCATCGTCATGGATTTCGACAATCGCCTCACCATATTCAAGCGTATAATCCTGGCTGATTACCTTGCCTGGCAGCTTGCCTTTTTTACGAATGGGCACAAAGCCGACGCTGAGCTGGTGCGCAATGGCCCCGCCCAGAATAAAACCACGTGCTTCAAGGCCGACAACCTTGTCGATCTCCAGCCCTGCATAGGGATGCAGCATTTGGTCAATCGCCATGCGAAACCCGCGGGGATCCGCAAACAGGGTTGTCACATCGCGAAACAAAATTCCCTCATGGGGAAAATCGACAATGGTGCGGATATAGTCTTCGATCTTCTTCATGTCGTGCTCCGGCGCAAGGTGGCAGTGAGGATGCCCATGGTGATCAACGCGGTGCCACCGGCGCGAGTGATCCAGGTAATGATTTGAGGTCTTGCAATGATGCTGCGCAAGCGGTCGGCCAGCAGGGCGTAGAGCAAGGCGTTCAACCCGCCCATGGTAACGAAAGTTATGATAAGGATGGAAAACTGTGGTGCCAGCGGCGCGTCGAGGCGGATAAATTGCGGCACGAAGGCAATAAAAAAGGCAATGGATTTGGGATTGAGTGCCGTTACCATCGTCGCATGACCAAAGACATGGCGTGCGCTGACTTCAGCACGCGGCACCGCCAGACCTCTGGATGGGGCAGAACGGATGAGTTTGACGCCCAGCCAAACCAGATAGGCGGCACCGATCCATTTCAGGGCCGCGAACAGGGCCGCAGAGGTCAGCACCAATGCGCCAAGACCGGCAAGTGATGCAGTCATCGCGATCAGATCCCCCAAGGCGACACCGGCGGCAGAAGCCACGGCAACCGAGCGTCCCTTGCTCAACGCATAGCTGAGAACAAGCAAGACGGTCGGGCCGGGAATCAGCATCATCGCAGCCGTCGCAGCAACAAAGGTCAGCCAAAGGTCGAGAGGCACGCGGAGTCTCCTGTTATCGTCCGGTTAGCAAAAACAGGCAGAGAGACTGAGCACAAGCATTTACAGCACCCGCCCGGCCACCGCGTCGAGTTTCTTCATCAGGGTTGCATCACGTGCAGCGGGCTGCGTCAGGATCGCATGTTCCAATGCGCGGTCACATCCCTGCGCGCAGGGGCCACGGGTCTGCCCAAGCAAGCGAGGCAGACGCCTCACAAGGTTTCGCCCCTTGTCGGCATTGCCCATGAGCGTGGCAATGATCGCGGTCACGTCGACCTCCCCATGGTCGGGATGCCAACTGTCATAATCTGTGATCATTGCGACAGAGGCATAACAAAGTTCGGCTTCACGGGCGAGTTTCGCTTCGGGCATGTTGGTCATGCCGATCACATCCGCCCCCCAGCTTTCGCGGTACATCTTGCTTTCCGCCAGAGTCGAGAACTGCGGACCCTCCATGGCCAGATAGGTGCCACCCCGATGCACGGTAATGCCTGCTTCTCTTGCTGCGGTTTCACAGGCATCGCCAAGGCGTGGACAGGTTGGATGGGCGACGCTTACATGCGCAACGCAGCCGCTGCCAAAAAAAGACTTTTCACGGGCAAAGGTGCGGTCGATGAATTGATCCACAATGACAAAGTCGCCCGGTGCCATGGCCTCACGAAAAGAACCGCAGGCTGACACGCTGATCACATCGCTACAGCCCAACCGTTTCAATGCATCGATATTGGCGCGGTAGGGCACAGTTGTTGGGCTATGGACGTGACCGCGTCCGTGCCGTGGCAGAAATGCCATGCCGATACCCTCCAGCGTTCCCGTCAGGATCGCATCTGAGGGTGCTCCCCATGGGGTTTCGACCGTGACCCATTCAGCCCCTTCCAGGCCGTCAATGTCATAGATGCCCGAGCCGCCGATCACTGCAATTTTTGTCGATGTCATGAAACCCTCGTGTAATGTGCGCAATGCCCGTTGTCGGTTGATAATGGGCTTCTCCAGTCTGCCTCGCACCCCGCGTCATGGAAAGCCCCTAAACCATCAATCCCTTGTGACAGACACCACAGTGCCAGGCGTCAACTCTCGCCTGTATTGATGACAAGGTACGCGCCAGGTTCAACCTGAACCTTGGGCGCTCGTTGGTGGTGCATCCGGGCGAAAGGAATAAGGCTTGCCTGCGTCTTTTCATCTTAACACTTGCCTGATAGGGGACGCGCAGGCATCCCAGCCAATCAAGCACACACTCCAACCAAGACAGGATGCCAGCCATGGCGCGTTCCATTTTTCACAGTTTCACCAAGAACCTTGAGGTCACAGATCTTCGGTGGATGCCAGAAGACGGCTTTTCGGCTGGACGTTTGCGGATCGAACTGCTGTCAGGTCTCACGGTGGCCCTGGCGCTGGTGCCCGAAGCGGTTGCTTTTGCCTTTGTGGCTGGCGTGCATCCGTTGGTCGGTCTTTATGCGGCGTTTCTTGTCGGTTTGATCACGGCATTGATCGGCGGGCGGCCTGGTATGATCTCTGGGGCTACCGGCGCTTTGGCTGTTGTGATGGTCGCTCTTGTGGCGCAACACGGTGTCGAATATCTGTTTGCCACGGTGATCCTCATGGGCTTGCTTCAGGTTTTTGCAGGTGTCATGCAATGGGGCAAATTTATCCGGTTGGTGCCGCACCCTGTGATGCTGGGCTTTGTGAACGGGCTTGCCATCGTAATTTTCCTTGCTCAGATGAGTCAGTTCAAGGTGCCGGGTACCATGGTGGACACAGGCCACGGAATGTCGGGCGGTGAATGGCTTTCCGGCACGCCGCTTTATCTGATGCTGACACTGGTGGCGGCCACAATGGCAATCATCTGGGTCATGCCGCGCATTACCAAGTTTATTCCTGCGCCTCTTGCCGGTATCGGGATCGTTGCTGCCGTGGTGATTTTTACCGGCATGGAAGTGCCGCGTGTGGGCGATCTGGCCTCGATCCAGGGCGGTTTGCCCATGCTCCATGTCCCTTTTGGCGATGGTCTGGGGCTTTATGGTACGGCGCTGGCACCTTTCACGCTGGAAACATTCTATATTATCCTGCCCTACGCTGTGATCCTCGCGGCAATTGGCCTGATTGAATCGCTGCTGACGCTGAACCTTGTGGGTGATATGACCAACACACGTGGTGGTGCCTCGCAGGAATGTGTGGCGCAAGGTGTGGCCAACACCGTCACGGGCTTTTTTGGGGGCATGGGTGGTTGCGCGATGATCGGTCAGTCAATGATCAACGTAAAATCAGGAGGTCGCACGCGGGTTGCGGGTATTGCGGCGGCAGTGTTCCTGCTGCTCTTCATTCTGGTCGGGTCTCCTTTGATCGAACAAATCCCGTTAGCTGCCTTGGTCGGGGTAATGTTCATGGTCGTGATCGGAACCTTCGCCTGGAATTCGCTTACCATCCTGCGCAAGGTCCCGCTGACCGATGCCTTTGTGATCCTGCTGGTGACCGTTGTGACCGTGTACAAGGATCTTGCTGTGGCCGTGGTTGTCGGTGTGATCGTTTCTGCGCTCGCCTATGCCTGGAACAACGCAAGGCGTATCCATGCAACGACACGGCAATCCGCCACCGAAGAAGGTGCGAAAGTCTATGAAATTCACGGCCCGCTTTTCTTTGGTTCCTCGGACGGCTTTACCGAGTTGTTTACGGTCGAAGATGACCCCGAGCGGGTGATTATCGATTTCGCCGACAGCCGCGTGGTGGATCAGTCTGCCCTTCAGGCAATCGAAGCGATTGCCCTGAAATATGAGACTATCGGCAAAAACGTCAAACTGCGTCACTTGACCCGCGATTGCCATACGCTCCTGACAAAGGCGGGCCACCTGGTTGTTGATAGTGACGATGACCCCGATTACGAGCTGGCAGTGGATTATTCCGTGCGCACCGGGGTTCTGGGCGGGCATTAGGGGGTATCAGGCTGAACTGGCATCCGACCTTTGCGGTTTTCGGATCGACGGAGGGTTATGGGGAATAAGAAATCATTTCAGTGATGGGCGGCCCCGTATTCGTGGCCACCGCTGTCACATTCCTCAGTCATCGGGGCGAATAATCTCGAACACTTCGCGCACTACGGAATAATCGCGATAGCCCAATCGTGACAGCGGTTGAAATTGCGTCACATCGAACCGCCCATTTACCATGCAATCATCACGCATATGGACGCCGATCACTTCACCGAAGACCACGAAATTGGCGTCGCCTTCAATCTCGACGATCTGTGTCATCCGACATTCAAGTGCCGCCGGAGCGCCGTCGATACGGGCGCATTCAATTGTCTCGCAGTCCAGCTTGTCGATGCCGGCATGGGCGAATTCATCTGTATCATGGGGCAGGGTCGCTGAGGTCAGGTTCACTGCTTCCCGCGCGGCATATTCCGCAATATTGACGCAGAAAACGCCGGTTTCACGGATATTTGCTACCGAATCCTTGGTTCCGTCGACATCGTCTTTGACCCCGGTAGAGGCAAACATCACCTGAGGCGGTACATAGGCGACCGCATTAAAGAAGGAATAGGGTGCCAGATTGTCACGACCATTCTTTGCGCGTGTCGAAATCCAGCCGATAGGGCGCGGCGAAACAAGGGCGTTGAACGGGTTGTGTGGCAGACCGTGGCCGTCTTCGGGGCGGTAAAACATTTGCAATTCCTTTGTGGGTTTGCACCCATGGGTAACGCCATGATAGGGCGGACGCCACTGCAAACCAGAAAGCCAGTCGCACGTGTACCAGTTGATCCCGGAAACCAAGGCAGACTATTGGGAAGTTGAGGCACTTTATGACACCTGTTTTGCGCCGGGGCGCAAGGCCCTGTCGTCCTATCGATTGCGTGACGGAGTGGATTCTGTTGCAGGGCTGAGCCACGTGGCACGGGACTCTCAAGGTATTTTAGGCGGGGCAATCCGCTATTGGCCGGTGCGCATCGGCGAGGCCAGCGCGTTGTTGTTGGGACCGGTTGCAGTGCACCCGACACGGCAGGGCGAAGGGTTGGGTCGTATGTTGATCGAAGAAAGCCTGCGCCAGGCCGCGCCTCTCGGGTGGAATCGGGTAATGTTGGTGGGCGATGCGCCCTATTACGGCCGTTTCGGTTTTCGTCTGTTGCAGGGGGTCGTCATGCCACCTCCGACAAATCCGGAGCGGGTGTTGGGTCGTGCGCTCGTTGAGGGGGCATGGGACAAGGTAAAAGGGGATGTCGAACGCTGGACGGATTGAAATTCCCTTTCCTGCCACCCACATATGTCCAAGAGGGAGCCTTCATGCAGATAGATACGATAGTGCCGGTACCGATAGATGTAGATGCCGAAATCGACAAACTGGCACGCCGATACAAGGCGGCTGGCGGTCTGGGCATCAATGTATTGAACATCATTGGCGGATCGGCAGACAATCTTGTTGAACGCCTGCCTGCACCCATTCGCCGAAATCTGGAAGCAGCGACAACTGCTGCGCTGAAACAAGCGATGAAAGCAGCGCATTCAAGCCGGTTCATGGTGCCTGATCAGGCAAGCTGGCTTAATCAGACTGTGACAACCGCGATGGGGGCCGCAGGGGGGGCCGGCGGCTTGCCCACCGCCCTTGCTGAATTGCCGGTCACCACGACACTGCTTTTGCGCGTGATTCAGGGTGTTGCGGCGGAACACGGGTTTGATACGGCCTCGGAAAACGTTCAATTTGATTGTGTACAGGTTTTTGCCGCGGCAGGACCATTGGCCGGCGATGACGGCGCTGATCTGGGTTTTCTGTCGGCGCGGATCGCCTTGTCAGGCAAGGCAATGCAGGCAGTGATCGCGAAAATCGCGCCCAAGCTGGCAATTGTATTGGGCCAGAAACTCGCCGCTCAGGCGGTACCAGTATTGGGCGCCGTTGCTGGTGCAGCGACAAACTATGCCTATACCAGCTATTACGAGGATGTCGCCCATGTGCATTTCGGGCTGCGAAAACTTGCGATTGATGCAGATGTAGCGCACGGAGAATTATTGGCCCGCCTCGAAGCCAGAATGGCCTTGCCGAAAGGCCGGAGCTAGCGGCCGATGCTCACCGGTGCGACGCTGGTGGCCTTGATCACCGCAAAACAGGGCATACCGATGACGAGGCCCAGTTCAGCGACAGCCCGCGCCGTGATACGGGCAAGCAGAAGATCCTTGCCGGCGCGCAAGCTGACGGCGGCACCAGGGCCATCGCCCCGTTGAATTCTGTCGACAACGACCGGAAGCACATTAAGCGCAGACAGTCCCTGTGGCGTATTCAGTGACAACATCACATCTTGCGCCAGGACGCGCAGGCGCACCTTTGCCCCGACATCGGCCTCTACCCCGGGCAAATGCAATTCGCCCACATCGATCCTGAGACAGGTGAGCCCGTCAGCAGCATGATGCATGATCGTCGCTTCAATTACGGCTCCCGCTTCGCGCACCCCCAACAAGGGAACGGCAGCGGGATCGGACATCACCTCTCTGATCGGTCCGGCACGCGCCACGCTGCCGTCCCTGAGTAAAACCAGCGTATCGGCCAGCCGCGCAACCTCATCCACCGCATGGCTGACGTAGAGGATCGGAAGCTGTAGCGGGCCGTCACGCAGGCGTTCAAGATAGGGAAGAATATCCTGCTTGCGCGGGTCATCCAGACTGGCCAATGGTTCATCCATCAACAACATACGCGGTTTGCTCAAAAGCGCGCGGCCAAGCGCCACGCGCTGTTTTTCGCCCCCCGATAGTTTCGCAGGACGACGATCAAGCAGGGCCTCAAGGCCAAGCAGATCAACCACATCGTCGAACTTTGGTCCGCTGGCATTCACAGGCGCATAACGGGTGCCAAAATTCAGATTGTCGTGGACCGTGAGATGAGGGAAAAGTCTGGCGTCCTGAAAAACATATCCCAAATTCCGTGCAGATGGCGGAACAAAGGTTGTACTGTCGACCAGGATGTCACCATCCAGGGTGATCCGGCCTGCATCAGGTCGCAGCAAGCCTGCAATGGCATTGATGACCGTTGTTTTACCCGAACCGGAACGTCCGAAAATGGCTGTGATTCCGGCCTTGGCCTGAAATGTGACATTCAGGGAAAAGCCCGCCAATTGATGAACGATTGCCACTTCGAGGGTCATTGATCTGCGATCCTTGCCGCAACGCGCCTGGCAAGGGTTTCAGAGATGACAACCGCACTGATTGCCACCACACAGGCCAATATCACCATGATCGACGCCTGATGCTCTCCACCTGGAATTTGCAAGGCGGTCCATATCGCGCTGGGCAGGGTCTGGGTCTGACCTGGAATGTTTGCGACAAATGTGATCGTCGCGCCGAATTCACCCATGGCCTTTGCAAACCCCATCACGGCACCGGCCAGAATACCTGGCGCAATCAGTGGCAGGGTGACGCGGCCAAAGACGGACCAGCCAGGCGCACCCAAAGTAGCGGCAGCTTCTTCCAGTTTTGGATCGACTGCTTCGATGGCAAGACGCATCGCCCGCACCATCAAGGGAAAGCCCATGATGACAGCGGCAAGCACGGCCCCCGACCAATGAAAGGCCAAGCCAAGGCCAAGACTGTCAAGAGCACGGCCCAAGGGGGCGTTGCGTCCGAATGCACCCAACAGCAGATACCCCGTGACAACCGGGGGTAGCACCAGCGGCAAATGGACCAGCGCGCTTAACAACGATTTTCCCCAGAAATCATGCCGTGCCAGTAACCATGCAACCCACAGCGCAAGCGGCACGGCCAGAACCGTCGCCCAGACAGAGACCCAAAGCGAAAGGCGCAAAGCCTCCCATGCTGCGGTATCGGGGATCATTGCACCACCTGGCCAAAGCCGTGTTTGCCGAAAATGGCCTGTGCAGCCGGCGCATTCAGTTCGCTAAGATATACTGCACCGGCAGGTGTAAGACTGGCGGCGAAATACCCAATGGGCGCATGGGTTTCGGGAGGTACATGAAAAACAATATCGACCATTGGTTCGGCCCGGGCATCCGTGGCATAGACGACACCCAAAGCCACATCGCCCCGCGCAACCAAAGCAAGGGCGGCGCGGACATTGTCCGTTTCGGCCAGGGATCGTTGCAAAAGTCCCCAAAGGCCCGCCGTAACGAGCCATTGGCGCGTATATGTCCCCGCGGGGACAGCGTCGCGTTGTCCCATTGCCAGCCGTCCTGTGCCCAGGCGGGTCGGTATCTCAGAGGGGGCTGCCAATGGCGCGGCGCCCTTCGGCCCGATCAGGACCAGCCTGTTGGCGGCCACTTTTGTCGGTGAGGACAGGCCAGTGATTTCTTGTGCCGTCAGCCAGTCCATCCATGCCTTGTTCGCCAAGATCACAACATCCGCCGGTGCTCCGGCCGCGACCTGGCGCGCCATTGTACCGGACCCGCCGAAAGAGTGGCTGATGTTGTGACCGGAAGCATCACCGATTTCCTGCAATGCGCCACGCAGGCTGGCCGCAGCGAAAATGGTAATCTGTTCGGCTTTTCCCGCAGTTGGAACAAGGAAACCGAGAACGGTGATCAGAAAGAAGGCGATACGTGTCATTTGTTGTATTATCCGTCATGCGTCGCCACCCTACAAGCGCAATGGAACAGGTGATGCTTGCGGTATGGGCTGTGGCGCGGCATGTTGGCAAAAAGCGACCCCACAGGCAATTCATGGTCAAGCAACTCCCGCTTTCACTTCTTGGCGCACGCAAGGGCGAACTGCGCACCCAGTTTGGGGCACTGTGTTATCGCATCCGTCGGGACAAGGTACAGATCCTGGTGATCACCTCGCGCCGCTCCAAGCGATGGATCGTGCCCAAAGGCTGGCCAATGGAAGGGAAAACTCCCGCGGTATCGGCCGCGACGGAAGCCTGGGAAGAGGCCGGTGTACGTGGCAAGCCCGATGAAACGGCGTTGGGGGTTTACACATATGGTAAGAATAGAGGGGAAGGGGATGAATTGCCCTGTCTGGTAATGGTCTTCCCCTTGCTGGTCAAATCACTGGCCAAAAAGTTTCCGGAAAGCGGCCAGCGCCGTCGTCGCTGGGTGTCGCGCAAGAAAGCGGCCAAGATGGTGGCAGAGGAGGATTTGGCACAACTGATTCTGAAGTTTGATCCTCCCCGCAGCCGCAAGCGATCTTGACCTGACCTTGATTGCCCCCCACGTTGAAGGATGAGACAGGTAGGACCGAATGATCCAATACACCTTGAAATGTGAAGCGAACCACAACACGACAAGCTGGTTCAAATCGGCGGATGCCTATGATGCCCTGGAAAAATCCGGGCATCTTTCCTGTGCTGTTTGTGGCAGCAGTCAGGTGACAAAGGCGCTTATGGCCCCCCGTGTGCGTGGATCAGAAGAACATGAGACGCCACAGGTGCCTGTGTTGAGTGAACCTGCCGGAGAATCAGAGCAGGCTATTGCGGCAATGCGCAAGAAAGTCGAGGAAACCTCGGATTACGTGGGTGACAGTTTTGTCAAAGAAGCGCGCGCAATGCATGCCGGCGAAAAACCCCAGCGCTCGATTTACGGTGAGGCACGCCTGGACCAGGCCAAAGCATTGCTCGACGAAGGGGTGCCGTTGATGCCGCTGCCTTTCCGGCCCAAACAGAAACTGACCTGAGCCAAAGAGGATAGCGCATGAACATTGTGATCACCGGAGCAAGCCGCGGCATCGGTGCCGGGCTGGCCGCGCATTATCGCGATCTCGGGCACGAAGTTGTCGGAACGGGCCGCTCTGTTGCGTCGCAGCTGCAACTGGATGTGACCCGTCCTGCCAGCCAGAACGAAATGGCAGAAACACTGGAAGGGCATCCGATTGACTTGCTGGTCTGCAATGCAGGTGTCTATCTGGACAAGGGCAATGATCTGGAAACCGGATACGGTGTTGATCTCTGGGCGCAAAGCTTTGCAACCAATGTTACCGGTGTTTTCCTGAGCATTCAGGCCCTTCTGCCGCATCTGAAACAGGCGAAGTCCGCGAAAATCGCCATCATCTCTTCGCAGATGGCGTCGGATACTCACGCCCCCGGGGGCAGCTATATTTACAGGGCTTCCAAAGCCGCGGTTTTGAATCTGGGACGCAATTTGGCATCCGACCTGAAGCAGGATGGGATTGCAGTCGGGATATATCACCCCGGTTGGGTTCAAACCGACATGGGTGGTGATGGTGCTGATATTACTGTTGATCAGGCGGTTGAAGGCTTGGCCGCACGATTTGAAGCCTTGAACCTTGAGACATCGGGATGTTTCGAAACATGGGATGGCCGTGCACATGATTTTTGAACAAATGTCCTGTTCACTTCAATTGCTTCATTGAAGCCTCTCGTGTTGCACAGCCCAGAATGCGACAGGAAATAAGACCAGAAAACTATGTCGGCTTGCACGTGGCAGATGGCTCGCGTACATGGCGCGAGACTGTTTGAGGCGAGGGACAATGCCTGTACTTGTGATGAAATTTGGTGGCACTTCGGTGGCCACCCTGGATCGTATCCGCCGCGCAGCCAAACGCGTGGGCGTTGAAGTGGCCAAGGGCTATGAGGTAATTGTCATTGTCTCGGCGATGTCGGGCAAAACCAATGAGCTGGTAGGCTGGGTGAACGAGACATCCCCGATGTACGATGCGCGTGAATACGATGCGATCGTTTCTTCGGGCGAGAATGTGACAGCGGGCCTGATGGCGCTGACCTTGCAGGAAATGGATGTACCTGCACGATCCTGGCAGGGTTGGCAGGTGCCTGTCAAAACCACAAGCGCACATTCAGCAGCGCGGATCGAGGAAATCCCGACCGACAACATCAATGCAAAGTTTGCCCAGGGTATGAAGGTCGCGATTGTAGCGGGCTTTCAGGGAGTAAGCCCCGAAGGGCGGATCACGACACTAGGGCGCGGCGGATCGGATACAACGGCAGTTGCCTTTGCAGCGGCCTTTGAGGCTGAACGCTGTGATATTTATACGGATGTTGATGGTGTATACACCACTGATCCACGAGTCGAAGCGAAGGCCCGCAAACTCGACAAGATCTCGTTTGAAGAAATGTTGGAACTGGCATCACTTGGGGCCAAGGTCCTGCAAACCCGTTCGGTGGAACTGGCGATGCGGTACAAGGTCAAGCTGCGGGTGTTGTCAAGTTTTGAGGAACAAACAGACGATGCTGGTACGCTCGTTTGTGATGAGGAGGAAATCATGGAAAGCAATGTAGTCGCCGGAGTGGCTTTCAGCCGCGAAGAGGCCAAGATGACACTTGTATCGGTCGCCGATCGCCCCGGTATTGCGGCCCTGATCTTTACCGCACTGTCGGATGCAGGGGTCAATGTCGATATGATCGTGCAAAACATATCGGAAGAAGGGCGTACCGACATGACCTGGTCCTGCCCGGTCGATCAGGTCGCGCGTGCGAAACAAGCCATGGATGATGCAAAATCCAGTGAAGTGATCAATTACTCCGATCTGCTCGCAGATACAGATGTTGCCAAAGTATCCGTTGTCGGTATCGGCATGCGCAGCCATACAGGCGTGGCCGCCAAGATGTTTCAGGTGCTGTCCAACGAAGGCATCAACATTCAGGTTATCACCACCTCGGAAATCAAGATTTCTGTGCTGATCAATCGCAAGTATATGGAGCTGGCGGTTCAGGCCCTGCATGATGCCTTTGAACTGGATAAGGCTGCCTGAAGCGCTGAAAAGCACATAAAGGGCAGGGGCAGGCAGGCAGTGCGGGTGGCAAATGCACCTGGGCGCAAGACCTGTCCTAAACCGCAGGCAGCGTTCTGGTTCCTTAACGGCAAGCTAAAATCAAAAACAGGTGGCGGCGCACCATGATGCACTTGCGCTTAATTCTTGGGCACTCCGAACCCGTCTTGGGTATCCTGGTCAAAAGAAACGGCCAACAACTGCCCCATAGCTGCATTCGGCCATTTCGCTTTTTCGCCACCTGTGGTGTAAGATGTGATTGATTTGCAGGGGGATGCGGCGAGATGGCCGAGCGTAAAGAGACAGAGAGCCGCAAGCTCTTGGGCAGGCTGCGTGACGCGATGGCAGGCGCGGCGGCCGGTCAGGAACGTTTGGACAAGATCACCCACCTGATTGCAACCTCGATGCAATGCGAAGTGTGTTCAATCTATTTGTTTCGCGACGAAGATACGCTGGAGCTATGTGCCACCGAAGGCCTGAACGCCGAAGCGGTGCATGAAACCCGCATGAAATTGGGCGAGGGACTGGTCGGCCGGGTTGCCAAATTTCGTCGTGTGATCAACACGCCGGACGCCCCTCAGGCCCTGGGCTTTCGCTTTATGCCTGAAACCGGTGAAGAGATATATTCCAGTTTTCTGGGCCTGCCGGTTCAGCGTCTGGGCGAAACCTTGGGTGTGTTGGTCGTGCAATCCAAAATCGCCCGCGAGTTTTCGGCAGATGAGGTCTATGGGCTTGAGGTTGTGGCCATGGTGTTGGCAGAGATGACCGAGTTGGGCGTCTTTGTCGGCGAAGGTGCAGCAATGTCGGCCCGTCATACTCAATCAGTATTGTTGCGTGGTATCGTGGCGCAGGAGGGTGTCGCCGAAGGCCATGTCTGGCTGCATGAACCACGCGTTGTGGTGACAAACCCGATTGCCGACGATCCGGTGCGTGAGACAGAGCGCCTGACCGAAGCCGTTGATGCCCTGCGCATGAGCGTGGATCAAATGCTGACCATGGCTGCGAATGGAGACAAGGATCAACAACAGGTCCTTGAGACCTATCGAATGTTTGCCAATTCCAAAGGTTGGATGCGGCGCATGCTCGAAGACATCGAAAATGGCCTGTCGGCAGAAGCGGCGGTGGAAAAGGAACAGTCACTGGCCCGTGCAAGGATGACTCAGTCGACCGATGCCTATTTGCGTGAACGGCTAAGCGATCTGGACGATCTGTCCAACCGCTTGCTGCGAATTCTGACAGGCCAGGGTGCCGATACCGGTGCTGAAATGCCTGCGGATCCGATCCTTGTGGCACGTAACATCGGGCCGGCGGAACTGCTGGAATATGGCCGGAGCCTTCGTGGTATAGTGCTTGAGAATGGTTCGGTTGGCTCTCATGCGGCGATCGTAGCGCGGGCGCTGGCGATCCCGTTGCTGGTACATGCGGGCCGGATCACCAATGATGCGCTGAATGGTGATCACATCATGGTGGACGGCGAACAGGGGATCGTGCATCTGCGCCCTGACGATATGGTGGCCAATGCCTTCCGTGACAAGATTGCGATGCAGGCGGCGGCGCAGGAACGCTATAGTGCCATCGTCGACAAACCAGCCCAGGCTAAATGCGGACAGGTGATTGCGCTGCATATGAATGCAGGATTGATGGCAGATTTGCCTTCCCTACGCAGTTCGGGCGCGGAAGGTGTGGGTCTGTTTCGTACTGAACTGCAGTTTTTGGTGCGCAACAAGATGCCAAAAAGATCGGAACTGTCGGCACTTTATGCACGGGTTCTGGACGCGGCAGGGGACAAGAGGGTGGTCTTTCGCACGCTCGATATCGGATCGGACAAGGTGCTGCCCTATATGAAGCCCAACGAAGAGCCGAACCCGGCGTTGGGGTGGCGTGCGATCCGCGTCGGTCTGGACAAGCCCGGCGTGATGCGGATGCAATTGCAGGCGCTGATCCGCGGCGCAAATGGCCGACCCTTGACCGTGATGTTCCCCTTTGTTGCTCAGTTTGAAGAGTTCCGCGCGGCCCAAAAGGAAGTCGACAAGGCGATGGCCCGAGAAGAAAAGCTGGGTCATGTGCTGCCTTCGGCGCTGGAGGTCGGTGCAATGCTGGAAACACCCAGTCTGGCCTTCGCCCCCGAAAAGTTCTTTGAGGACGTTAAATTCCTGTCAGTGGGTGGCAACGACCTCAAACAATTCTTCTTTGCCGCGGATCGCGAAAACGAACGTGTGCGCCGTCGCTATGATACTTTGAATGTCAGCTTTCTGACCTTTCTCGAGGGGATTGTCGAACGCTGCAACCGAACCAACACTGATCTGTCATTCTGTGGCGAGGATGCGGGAAGGCCCGTCGAGGCACTGTGTCTCGCCGCCATGGGATTCAGGTGTCTGTCGATGCGTCCCGCGTCGATTGGCCCGGTCAAAAGTTTACTGCGACGGTGCAATCTGGATGAGGTGCGCGACGTGATAAACAGGGCAAGAGCACGTGGTGAAATGTCGGTAAGGTCAGATGTGATGGAATATATCAAGACACAGCACCAGACCTGAGAGAGGAATGCGACAGTCCGTCTGCGCACTGCGCTGAGTCTCCAGTCTGAAAATACTTGGCCAGCCCGTTCCCGATGCCTCTAGATATTTAAATAAAACAATTTGTTGTGCCGGTATCTCGACGGGCTATTCAGGCGAGAAACCGGATAAAATCAACATTTTTGGCTGAAGATACGGGGTGTATTCTGTGTCCGCCCGCAGTCGGGGAATGCAACAAGGGCTGCACGACATGCGCACAGCCCCGGCCTGATGTTGATCAGGCTTTTACAGCTTCCATAAAGCGATGGCGGATCACGACGGGATCCAGGGTGATAACGGGCAGTTTGATATTGCCACTGTCACATTTGCACACGATGATTGTCATCTCATCGCTGTCGATGGCCTCTTGCAATACCGGTCCCAGGTCCTTGTCCTGCACCTCGATCACGTTTTCACAGCCACAAGCCTTGGCGACAGCGGTCAAAGAGGTTTTCTTGCCTGCGTAGGTCGGTTGATCGCCGGTTGACCCGTAGGAACCGTTGTCAATGATCAACAGTGTGTAATTGCCTGTCGGGTTGTTCGCGATGGTTGGCAATGTGCCAAGGTTGGTCAGAACAGAGCCGTCGCCGTCGATGGAAATGACTGCCTTGTCCTGTGCCAGTGCCAGACCAAATCCGATGGAGGATGACAGCCCCATGGTGCCAAGCATATAGAAATTGGTCGGCTGATCGTCGATCATATGCAACTCTTGGCTGGGCAGGCCGATGTTGCAAACAACAAGGTGATCGCGGATGATGGGCGCGATTTCGCGCAGAATTTCAGAACGGATCATTGGTCGCCATAGCCTCCCCAGAAGTTGGCGTCGGTCAAGATCGCCACAGGTTTGTTGCACATGAAGGTGTATTTGAGGATGTTGTCGAATTCCTCGACATCCTTTTGCCAATGGAAGTGGTAGGTCGGAATGTTCAACTGGGCGAGCAGCGCCTTGGTATGCACAGCCATTTCGACCTGGCAGGCAACAGGCTCTCGCAGCTCGCCACGATAGCTGATCAACATCGGCAGCGGCATCCGATAGAACTGTGTCAAGGTAGCCAGTGTGTTCAGCGTGACACCGAGAGCGGTGTTCTGCATGATGATCATTGGGCGTTTGCCCCCCATGTAGGCCCCGGCACATAGTCCCATGCCCTCGTCTTCCTTGTTGGAGGGGATGTGGAAAATTTCGTCACGCTTTTCGACTTCATCAATGACACCGGCGAGCTGCTTGCAGGGCACGGTGGTCACAAAGGAGACGTCATTTGCGACAAGATCGTCTACGATCTTTTTGTCGATGTTCATTAAAGGATGCCTTTCTTGATGGGTGCTTGAACAGGGTTAGAAACTGTGTGCGACAAGGACCATGGGGTCAGTATACTTCCAGTTTGCGCAAAGTAGCCTGTCGGTAATTCGACAAAGAATTCTACGCAGTTGGACAGCGGTCGGTGTCGGAATCCTGTCCGGATTGCCCGGCCGTCCGTCAAAGGTTGCCAGTGCAGTATCGCGAAATTTCCGTAAGGTATAGATGTCAGCGCAAAAAAAGTTGATTTTTTGCAAGGTCATAGAGCCTGTGGGTCAGGTACGGGCATTTTCAGGCGGTAAAACAGACACGAGGGCGCAACCGCGCTTGTGTCTTTTGTTCACAGCGGGCAGGCGGGTCGACCGCGCCATGTGACCGAAGGGGCAATGGAGCCGATCGATTGGATACCCGAGGCTCAGTCCTCCGGGTAAAGGTCAAATTCTTCATTGGGGAAATATTTGGCCAAACGTACTTCGGCCGCGCGTGCGTGCCCTTCCATCCCTTCACGCCGCGAGATGCGAGCAGTGGCTATGGCCACCTCTTTCGAGCCTTCTCGTGTGGCCTTTTGCCAGGTGACGATCTTCATGTATTTATGAACCGACAGACCGCCTGTATAGCTGGCCGCACCAGATGTCGGCAGCACATGGTTGGTGCCTGTTGCCTTGTCTCCATAGGAGACGGTGGTCTCTTCGCCCAGGAAAAGCGACCCGTAGCAGGTGAGCCGTTCCAGCCACCAATCAATATCCTGCGCCTGCACTGTAAGGTGTTCGGGGGCATATGCGTCTGAACAGGAAGCCATGTCTTCGCGGTCTTTACAGACGATGACTTCGGCAAAATCACGCCAGGCTGCAAGGGCGTTATCGCGGTTGGTTTCCGGCAGAGCGTCGATCAGATTGGGGACGATTTCCATGACATTTTTGGCCAGTTCCCGGTCATCCGTGACCAGCCAGACGGGTGAATTATACCCGTGTTCGGCCTGGCTGACTAAATCTGTGGCAACGATATGTGCATCAGCCGTCTTGTCAGCAAGCACCAGACTGTCCGTGGGCCCCGCGATCATGTCAATGCCCACGCGCCCAAACAGAATACGTTTGGCTTCCGCAACGAACTGGTTGCCCGGACCGACAAGAATGTTCGCCTTTGGCAGACCAAACAAGCCAAAGGTCATTGCCGCCACGCCCTGGACGCCGCCCAGGGCGATGATCTTGTCCGCGCCGGAAATATGCGCGGCGTATACAATTGCGGGGCTTACTCCGGTGTCTGAGCGTGGGGGGGAGCAGGCCGTGATGTGATGACAACCTGCAACCTTGGCCGTCGTCACTGTCATGATTGCACTCGCTATATGGCTGTATCTGCCCCCCGGAACATAACAGCCGGCGGCATCAATGGGGATGGCCCTTTGTCCGGCAATCATGCCCGGCACAATTTCGATCTCTACATCGGATACAGTGGTCTTTTGCGCTTCGGCAAAACGTTTGACGTTGTTGTGGGCGAACTCAATATCGCGTTTCAGTTTGTCCGGGACCTTCGCGCAAGCGGCTTCTATTTCTTCGTGGGTAAGGATCAGGTTACCTTCGTAACGGTCGAATTTGCGCGCATATTCCAATGCCTTGGCGTCTCCGCCTGCTTCGATTTCTGCGAGAATGCGTTTGACCGTTTCATGGGTTTCGGATGCTTCTGATGTGGCCGTTCGGCTTGCTTTCTTGAGGTATTCTCGGGCCATTTTCACAAGTCCTATCGGTGATTTTCGCCCTTGAACGCGCCTGTTCGAGACAGGTTTGCCGCAGCTGGGCACATCGATCTTGATCATGTCCTAGATGTTAAAATGTCCCCATGCAAGCGCTTACAACTCAACAAAGCTGCCGCCAGCAGGTCATGTTTCACAGGCCCTTGGCTGATCTGTTTCAAAATCCGACAGGGTAGGGTAAGGATAGGCTAAGAACATTGTTCAAAGGTTGGACATGCCTGCAAAACGCACAATACCAACGCTTGACGATGTGGCACTGGCGGCGGGGGTTTCGACGGCGACTGTATCACGTTGTCTCAACGCGCCGGAACGTGTGGTCAAGGCGACTCGTGACCGCGTGCTCACTGTGGTGCAGACCCTTGGTTATACGCCGAATTTTGGCGCTCGTGCGATGGCGGCGCGGCGCACCTCTACCATTGGTGCAATTATCCCGACGATGAACAACGCGATCTTTGCCCGTGGTTTGCAGGCCTTTCAAGAACAATTGCACAAGCGGGGATACACCCTGTTGGTGTCCAGCACCTCCTACCGACCCGAACTTGAAGAAGAACAAATTCGCGCATTGATTGCGCGTGGAGCTGATGGTCTGCTTTTGATCGGTTACGAACGCGACCCAGCAATATATGACTACCTTGCGACCCGGGACGTACCTGCGTTGATTGCCTGGGCGAACGAGCGTGACCGTCCAGAACCGGCGATCGGTTTTGATAACCGCGCCTGCATGCGGGCGCTTGCCCAGACGGTGTGGGATTACGGTCATCGTCAGATCGGGGTGATCTCAGCAACCACCAAAGGAAATGATCGCGCCCTGCGCCGGGTCGAAGGCATCAGGGATACCTTTCTGGACAGAGGACTTCCGCCGCAGAACCTCAGCGTTGTGGAAACACCCTATAGCATCAAAAACGGCGGTGCGGCCTTTGCTTCACTGATGGCAACGGCAACACCGCCGACGGTGGTGATGTGTGGCAATGACGTTTTGGCCGTAGGGGCGATCGGGCGCGCCCAAGCAATGAACTTGAACATCCCAGAGGACGTGTCGATCACAGGTTTCGATGATATTGAACTGGCGCGGATCGTTATGCCTCCTTTGACAACGGTTCGTGTCCCGCATCAGAAAATGGGACGCAGATCAGCAGATGCCTTGATTGATATGGTTGAGACCCGCACCGCGACCCGTTTTGCCGCGCTGAAGGCCAAAGTGAAAATTCGGGCATCATTGGGCAAAATCGCCACTGTCGCAGACGGAAAAACCGCGCAAGACTGATCGCGTCTGGGTGCGATGTGAATGTTGAACGTCTTTGGCCGTCCCGCGACCTACTTTCTGCCATTGGGCCAACGTCACCAAGGCATTGCTTTTGCATATGTTGTACCGGCTTGACTGGTACCTTCGGCGCTTGGGTCTGGTTCAGGTATTTGTTGGCGTTTTCGGACACCAGATGAGCACATCACAGACCGCGTCGCGCAAGAGTCGCCTGGAGACACTTCCGATAAAGGCGCGTCGCACCAGGCTGGCATGCCCCTGTCCAAGAACGATCATATCTACGTTATTCACATGACATAGCCGCGTCAGAACTTTTGCTGGGTCACCTTTGTAAACCTTGGGTTTCAGTTGTGGTCCCACTTTGGCTGCAGTCGCCCGTAGACTGGTTTTTGCCTCGGCGACCAGCTTTTTACGGAGCGTTTTCAAATCGTCCTGACGTGATCCAACCCGCAACATTGCTTCCTTGAGTTGCGGGGGGATTTGCACCACCTGAACCAGTTTTGTTCTGGCCTTGGGAAAAAGCGCGAAAACGCATGCCGAGGCTTCCAAAGCCTGATCTGTGCCATTGGTTGCCACGATCACCTTCTCGCAGGGTTTCCTGAATCCCTGTTTCACCACCAGCACCGGCGTTCCGGCTGCTGCGATGACACGGTCTGTCGTCGAACCGAGGCGTGGTTCCTTGATCTTTCCCCGCTGATGGGCCCGCATGACGATCAGATCAGGCGAGATTTCGTGGCAAATGTCGATCAGCGCAATCGCATGTGATCCCAGACGAATGAGAATGTCATACGCGTTTGGTGCTGCCCCCAGATCGGCCAAGGACAGGGCGATCCTGTCGCGCGCGGCATAAGCGGCCTGGCCCAGCAGTGTCTGGATATTTTCCAATTCACCGAGTTCCCCGGGCAGGTCGAGAACATGAACGACCGTCAATCTTGCCTTCGATGTTGTTGCAAGGGCCAAGGCCCGCCCCAGAACGTCAATGTCCAGAGGGAGCTGTCCAACCGCGGCGAGAATTGTTTTCTGGGTCACGTCACTGGGTTCCCTGTTTGAAGGCAAGTTGGTCGAAGATGTAAGACCAACCTTTCACCTTTTATCCGGCTTCGGGTTGGGCAAGCTGTATCTTGGCACCGGCACTCCCATCATCAGTGGCGGCACTGACCAATTGTATCCGACGGTAGGGCGCAACGCTGCCGGCCTGTCGCAGCGCATCATCAATCAGACTGTACACTTCGTCACGGCAATCCACCATGCGTTCGAAACGTGGCACCCAATAGCGCACCGTATAGCTGATTCCGCCTTCTTCATAGGATCGCACACGAATATCCGGAGCCGGATCTTGTTGGATCAACTTGCCTTCTTTCAGCGCGGCGGACATGATTTCGCGTGCTTTCCCGATTGATAATACATGATCGAGTGTAATGTTGACCTGAGCGCGGAAATCTTTCTTGGGGGCGGAGAAATTTGTAATCCGCTGGCGTGAAATCTGGCTGTTTGGCAGGATCAGGTAGGTGCCATCGACAGTCAGAAGCCGTGTCGTGCGCCAGCCGATTTCAATCGCTTTGCCCTGTGCCAGCGTATCAATGTCGATCCAGTCACCGATGCGGAAAGGCGCTTCGACGGCGAGTGCGATGCCTGACAACGTATCTGCCACCACGTTACGAATAGCAAAGCCAATCAGTGCGAGAATGATGGTGGATCCCGCGAGCGCACCAAAAGCACCTTGGCCCATGTAAAGAGACCCGATCGCGACAAAGGCGGCCAGGAACAGAAACGCGGTAATGAGATCTTTTAATAATCGGGGATAAGGCCGGTTGCCAGCTATCTGGTCCAGGACCATTGCCACGAGGCGGCTCGCCACCCAGGCAGCAGCGAGATAGATGGACGCGGTCAGCAAGAGCGAGAAATCTTTACTGTTTGAGAAGAATTCAGGCAACTCGGCTTGATACAAGGCAAGGCCAATGCCGGAAGAGAGAGCGATTGCAGGCAGGAACAGGTGGCGCAGGTGGTGTTTGATGTTCATCAGAGTTTCCCAGGGGGCACGATACGATTGCGTCAGTGCACAATAACGCCTGCACCAATTATTACCAATGATGCAGGCAAAGGACATCGTGGCCGTTAGACCGCCGATTGCCAATAGCGTTCGTTATGACCATCCGGTCCTGATGCGGCGGGGATGGGAAGGTCTGTTTGCACAACTCCGTCAACCAGATCTTCTATGTTGTGCCGCTCGATCCCGACGCCCTTGAGCCAATGATCATTCACAGCCCGCAAGGCCGAGATCATGCGCCGGCGTTTCCAGCTTTCGCAAGCCAGCCCGATCCGGTGGCGCAGGCCCCTGTCTGGCCGGTTTTCAAGTGTTGCGCACTGGGCATTTGTGTTTCGTGGAGTGAAAATAGGATGCATGTCATCCTCCAACTATAAGGTTACTGGAGCCTGACGTCAGGTTTTTGCAGTGGAGGCCGTTGAAGAGGTGAGTTATTCCAGATCGCTTTCAGCGGCTGCAAAATCAGCGTCTATCAAAAGATCAGTTTGATCTGTGAAATCCCGAGGTCAAAGCGGCAAAACATGCTCGCCCGCCCGGGTTTACCGGCGGTTCAGTGTCTGTCCTGCAAAAAGCAGAACCCTCATATGATAGGGGACCATCATCATGTCTTAGATATGGTCTTTTTAACCTGCGCTTGCAACGCAATGGGGCGAAAAGGGCGCGATTGAAACCGCTCCTGCGTTGAATGGGCCATTTAAGTCACGAAAGCGCCGGTTCGCTGAAATTCACCTGTCAGGATTGACCTGTGGCACTGCAGTACCTAACTTGAGGGCATGATGGAACATGTAGATCATTTTCGATTTCTACTGCTGAACCGCCCGTTTCCCCGGGCGGTCTAGGCGCGTCTGCGCCTACCATACCTCCCGGGGTCTCCTCACATATCTGAAACGTGAAAGCGGCGTAATGCGCCCGAGGAGAAACGAATGTTCGATTTCAATCAATCCGATCAGCCATCCATCCCAACCCGGTCCCTGTCCAGAGTGTTGCGGAATACACCGCTAACTTTGCCCGCTGCGGACCATCAAAAATTGCAAGAGCACCTTGAAGACTGCGAATGCGCCATGCGTCCCAGTTCAAGACTGCTGGCCTATGTGCTTGCGAACAAACTGATGAATACCCGGCCGGTTGACGACGTACATCAAAGCGATCTGGTGGTAGGCGGATCCTGCGTCACATACAGGATTGATGCAGCGGAACCTCAGACGGGTCTGCTTGTCCATCGCGCCAGATCAGGTTTGACCAGTGGCGTTATCCCGGTTGCATCGCTGCTGGGTGCAACCTTGATCGGTATGCGGGCCGGACAACGCGCCCCGCTATTGTTTGAAGACGGCTCCATCGGCAGGCTTTGCGTCATCGATGTTGCAAGTTCGGTCTGAGACCGGGCAACACCTACAATCCACGACAAACCCAAAGGAGACTTCCAAATGACGACCTCCGTTCAAACCTTGAAAAAAACAACCAAACGGAATCCCAAGATCGTGATCAATGCGGACGACCTTGCCCATCTGGAAGGTCTGGCTGATGGTATGATGAAGCGTCAGCCGGCTCTTGCGGACCGTCTGTTTGATGAGATCGGACGGGCACGCATCGTTGCAGCCGCAAAGATGCCGAAAAATGTAGTAAGCATGGGCAGTACCGTGACCTATCGGGACGAAAGCACGGGGCAAGAAAAATCGGTTACACTGGTTTATCCTGAAGAGGCCGATATAGTCCAATTGCGCGTGTCGGTCATGACACCCATCGGTGTCGCGCTACTTGGACTGGCTGAAGGGGCCAGCTTTTATTGGGACACACGGGAAAACCAACGGCGCATGTTGACCATCATCAGTGTGGAGCAACCGGCTTTGGAGCATTGAGAGGGTGCGGTTGTCGCAAAACGGAACGATGGGCACTGGTCTGACAGCATTGTGCCCATTCGCGATCATCATAACAGCGGTCTGGGCATGAGCCACACCTGAGACTGCGGGCGAAAGGTTTTTTTTTAATGAAAGTTGTTGTCATGGGGGCGGGTGTCATCGGTGTCACCACCGCCTATTATCTGGCCAAGCAAGGCGCAGAAGTTGTGGTGATCGACCGCCAGTCCGGTCCGGGACTTGAGACGAGTTATGCCAATGCCGGTCAACTGAGTTACGGCATGACCTCGCCCTGGGCCGCGCCCGGGATCCCGATGAAAGCCGTCAAATGGATGTTCATGAAACGCCGCCCGCTGTTCATCTGGCCTTTGATCAGTCCGACCATGTGGAAATGGTGCCTGCAGATGGTGCGCAACTGTAACGAAGAAAGCTATCGCATCAATAAGGGCCGGATGGTCCGGGTATCCAGCTATTCGCGCGATGTCATGCCCGATCTGATTGCAGATACGGGCATAGAATATGACGGGCGACAGCAGGGCACATTGCAACTTTTCCGAACCAGGAAACAATTGAAGGCATCCAAGGCCGATCAGGATATTCTTGCTGAATATGGCAGCCCCTATGAGGTTCTGGACCCCGATGCCTGTATCGCGGTTGAGCCGGCGCTGGCAGAGGTGCGCGAAAAATTTGTTGGTGGTCTGCGCCTGACGGCGGACCGCACCGGGGATTGCCGGATGTTCACCATAGCACTGACCGAAAAGTGCATCGAATTGGGGGTGGAATTTCAATACGGCCAGTCGATCAAATCCATTGCCGTTGAAAAGGACAGGATCGCAGGCGTCAATACTGAAATCGCGGGCCGGATCACCGGTGACGCCTATGTCTGTGCCATGGGCAGCTATGCGACCAGCGCCCTGGGGCCTGTCGGGATCAAACTGCCGGTTTATCCGGTCAAGGGATATTCCGTCACACTGCCTGTGACTGAAGATGCCTTTGCCCCCCAATCCACGATCATGGATGAAACCCATAAGGTCGCGATCACTCGTTTGGGCGATCGCATCCGTGTCGCCGGTCAGGCCGAGATCGCCGGTTATTCCAACCGCCTTGGTCCGCATGCAACCGATACGGTGAAACACGTGATCGGTGATCTGTTTCCCAGGGGCGGTGATATTTCCAAGGCTGAGGGCTGGACCGGTCTGCGCCCTATGACACCCGACGGGACACCCGTTCTGGGGGGGACGCGTTATGACAATCTTTTCCTGAACACCGGACACGGAACCTTGGGTTGGACAATGGCTTGCGGTTCTGGCCGGGCGGTTGCCGATGTCGTGCTGGGCAAGACGCCCGAAATTTCGATGGAAGGGCTCACCGCGCAACGGTATGCAGGTTAGCAAGCGCCACTGGGGCTGGCTTTCATGCAGGACGGGGAAACAGAATGAACAACTGGGTTAGGAATGCTGTCGGGAAAATCAACGCTGATGCCCATCGATCTGCGGATACACATTTGTTCAAGCTTCCACTGCCGCGTCTTGAAGGGATCGATATTTACCTGAAAGACGAAAGCACCCATCCCACCGGGAGTCTTAAGCATCGTCTAGCCCGTTCATTATTTCTTTATGCGCTGTGTAATGGCAAGATTAAGGAAGACACGACAATCATCGAGGCGTCCTCGGGCAGTACAGCCGTGTCGGAGGCATATTTCGCCCGCATGATCGGTGTTCCCTTTATCGCTGTCGTTCCCAAAAGCACCGCGCGCAGCAAGATCAGACTGATTGAGTTTCACGGCGGTCAAATCCACTTTGTGGATGCAGCACCGCAAATGCATGACGCATCCGAAAAGCTGGCGCACAAGATCGGCGGCTATTTCATGGACCAGTTTACCTATGCTGAACGGGCCACAGATTGGCGGGGCAATAACAACATAGCTGAGAGTGTCTTTACCCAGATGGCACGCGAACCACATCCAATCCCGTCTCATCTGGTGATGAGCGCTGGAACAGGAGGCACCTCGGCAACTCTGGGTCGCTACATCCGCTACAAAGGCTATGACACCGAACTCACCGTCGTTGATCCGGAAAATTCAGTCTTTTATGACAGCTTCATCTCCGGAGACCGCAGCCTTGTTTCCAAGAAATCCAGCCGCGTGGAAGGTATCGGTCGGCCCAAGGTCGAACATTCGTTTCAACCCGGTGTCATCGATCACATGCTTCAGGTGCCGGACGCGGCCAGCGTTGCCACCATGCTCTGGCTGGAGGGGGTGATTGGCCGAAAGGCAGGGCCGTCCACCGGAACAAACCTTTGGGGCGCATTGAGCGTTGCCCAAGCCATGCTGCGCGAGAACCGCCAGGGTTCAATTGTCACCCTCCTCTGCGACAGCGGGGACCGGTATCTCGACACCTATTACAACCCCGAATGGGTCGCCGATTGTATCGGGGATTGCACAACATATACCAACAGTCTGCATGCTACCTATGGGTAGTAGCCATGCGCACCCTAGACAGCAGTGCAGGTTGAAAAAGCCCCGGTAGAACCGGAGCTTTCAAATAGCTTGTTGTCAACGCGTCCGGGTACTTGGGGATCGCCGCAGCTGAAAGATATATCGACCACGGTTCCTTTCTTTCTTTTACGATTGCGGCTTGCGGCATCTGCGATAAGCGGTTCAAGCGACTCGCAAAAGGGGCTGATCCTCTGGATCTGCGGCAGGTTGAGCGCGCGCGACAGGTCTCATTTGCAGTTCCTTCGGTGACAACCCCGCGACAATGCGTGGAATATCATAGCGATGGATGCCAATATCGGCGAGCAATCTGTCATCCAGCTCATGCAATGCGATGGTCATTTGACGTTGCAGCCAACGATGCCTCATCCTTGTAAACATGCGACCGATCGCCCTGATCGATTTGAGCGCTGGACTGGGCTTTGAGTTGGGGGTGACCATATTCTTGGTGATGTAAACGGACATGATGTTCTCCGGTTTCAAATGGGGGGATGCCATATAGATCGTTGAGGTAAGTGCAGGGACTAACGGTTTTTCCCGATGGTCACGGCGCAAACCGATACAATGACAAATGGCTGTTTTGATACGAAAAACCCCAGAGCGTGGACTGCATGCCTGCCGCCGCCGCCCGGGGTTACCGGCGGTTCAGTAGTTGTCCCGCGTAAATCGGGAACCTCTTATATGTGCTGAACATCATCATGATCCAGATATGGGGCTTGTTGGCCAGGCTTTCAACGGCTGGCGCGGGCTTTCTCACGGATCGGCGCAATTGCGCTCAATTCTGAACTATACCGCCATTTTTGGCCTCTTGCTCTGGCAATAGCGGGGGAGGTATTTACGGATCTCCCTTTGAGCGGGGCCTTTTGCGCTGCGCGTCCAGGTCAGGGAAGCACCGGTACCTCTTTGCCGTCTGAGGTGCGTGCCAGAAGCCCGGCAAGCCTGCGTTTTTCGGGACAAGCCTGCAATGACTTGAGACCGCAACGCGCTGACCATAGAAATAGATATGATCCGAACCATCGCCCCAAACAGAAAGAGTGCCCAATGAACGCCGACCAAACCGGGCTCGACAAGCTGACGACACCCGCCCTGCTGCTTGATCAACAAAAAATGATGCGCAACATCACCAGACTGGATGCTCGCGCCCAAGCGCTGGGCGTCACGCTGCGGCCACATCTCAAAACGGCGAAGTCCACCGAAATCTCGAAGCGTGTCGGGGGCGGCACGCGGGGGCCGATCACCGTTTCCACATTGGCCGAAGCAGAAGAATTTCACGCGGCGGGTCACAAGGATATTCTTTATGCAGTCGGGATTGCGCCGCGAAAACTGCCCCGGGTGCAGGCGCTGCGTACGCAAGGCTGCGATTTGACCGTCATACTTGATAATGTTCCGCAGGCCCAAGCCGTTGTTGAGGCAGGCGTGCCAGCCCTGATAGAGATCAACAGCGATGGACACCGTGGTGGCCTGCAGCCCGACGATCCGGAATTGATAGAAATTGGTCAGCTTCTGGCAGGGGGCGGCATGCTGCGCGGTGTCATGACCCATGCCGGGGCAAGCTATTCCCAGCGCGGTGACGAGAAACACGCAACATATGCCGAAGTAGAACGCCGCGCCGCAATCGATGCCGCGCAGGCCCTGCGTGCTGCCGGGCTGACCTGTCCGATTGTCAGTGTTGGCTCGACCCCAACAGCCCACGGCGCTCGCGATTTGAGTGGGGTTACGGAATTGCGTGCCGGGGTCTATGTATTTTTCGACCTCGTGATGGCCGGGATCGACGTATGCACGCTTGACGACCTGGCGCTGAGCGTTCTGACCACAGTGATCGGGCATCAAACCGCCAAAGGATGGATCATGATCGATGCAGGGTGGATGGCCATGTCACGGGATCGCGGCACCGCGGTTCAGGATGTTGATCAAGGGTACGGGGTTGTTTGTGATGAACAAGGGCGCGTCATTTCCGATCTGATTGTCGGCAGCGCCAATCAGGAACACGGGGTTATCACCCTGCGCCCCGGCGCAGCGGGGCCGCTACCCGTGTTTCCCGTTGGTACATTGCTGCGGATCCTGCCTAACCATGCCTGCGCAACGGCAGCGCAGTTCGACCACTACAACGTTGTCGAAGGAGAAAGCGGTGTGATCGATGTCTGGCCTCGTTTTCGCGGCTGGTAGAGGAATTTGCCCCGAAGCTGCATGGCCCAAAGTCATGCATGCCTTTGAGATCATTATCGTCACTTACCTGTCCACCAGGTGCGCAAACACTAGCATATCGGGGGCGTCATAAGAGATCAGACTACTCAGCACGCTGGGTGGTCGGTTCATGCATCATGTTCCTGAGCTCGTCACCGAACCAGATTACGAAGGCACGGGCGGAAGGCACAAGACCGACGGCTTCAGGGGCAACAAAATGGAAAACCCGTTCGCAATCCAAACGATGCGGGAAAGGTTCAACCAACAAATTCTCACGCAATGCATCCATCACATAGACTTCCCGTACCAGGGCAAATCCGCGACCTGCGATCGCAGTCTGGAGTATCAAATCTGCGTTGTTGAGCGTCAGCACTGAACGTTCCTCCAGGACCTGATCACGCCAGAAGGTCGATAGATACCTTGCAAAATGCTGGGTTTCATCTTCGTGAATCAACTGGGCACGCGACAGAAGTTCGCGATGTTCTTGTATACTGCCGTTCTCCGATATCGACGCCAGATAGTCTGGGGCACAAACCAGACGCATTCGTTCATTCGCGACAGGTGTGAAAAAGTCGGTTTCAACCTGTGCACGCGCATCGGCAGGACGAGGGAGCAACCGCATCGTGACGTCGATCCGCTCTTGTTCAAGGTTTTGAAACTGGTTTGCGGCCCGGATTCGGATGTTCAGTTGGGGAAAGCTTGCTTGAAAATCACCCAACCGTCGCAGCAGGACGATGGATGCCAAAGCCGGGGGCATGCCGATGCAAAGCTCTTTCTTGCGTCCCTGGCTGCCAACCAAATACCCGATATGCTCAAGCTGATGCGCGACCGATCTGATTTCGGGAATAATCGATCTCAAAAACTCGGTTGATTCAATGCGTCCGCTTTTGTTGCGAAATAAGCTGACACCCCACTTATCCTCTAATTTACTGATATGATATGAAATTGTTGGCTGTGAGAGATTCAGCTCTCGGGCCGCGGACGAGATGGAATTGAGGCGAAATACCGCCTCCAAAGACCGAGTTTCCTGGGGGGTGGGGACGAATCGTCGTTCTAGTTTCATGATCAAACCATAGAGTTTACTGATAGTTTGCTCAAGTAAATCTACTTGTCCTGTAACATGGTTTGCTGGACGGTGCGTGGCATCAAAATCAAAAACTCAGGGAGAAAAGACAATGCTAACAACAAGACGATCGGCGATTGCCGGCCTCGCAGCCGTGATTTCGGTAACTTGCTCTGTTGTCACCGCCAACGCCGGAGAGGCTCTGGACCGTGTTACAAATTCGGGCGTTCTGAAGGTGGCGACAAATTCTGATTATCCGCCAAATTCCTTCATGAACGATAATAACGAACTGGACGGTTTCGATATATTGGTCGCCAAGGAAATTGGTAAACGTATGGGTGTTGACGTTGAATTCGTGACCCCGGGTTGGGAGGTCATGACCGCAGGGCGTTGGTCGGGACGATGGGATATGGTTATTGGGTCGATGACCCCGACAACCGCACGCGCCGAGGTTCTCGACTTTCCGGCGTTGTATTATTTTAGCCCCGCAGTTTTTGCCGTGCACAAGGATTCAGCGGCCACCAAGGTCAGCGACCTGGATGGGAAAGTTGTTGGTGTGGTTTCCGCGTCGACCTATCAGCGTTATCTGGAGCATGATCTTAACCTCGACGTCGTCGGTATGCCGGAGTTTACCTATGACGTTACGCCCGGAGAGATCCGTACCTATACCGAAGTCAACGAATTTGATGACCTGTCTCTTGGCGACGGAAGACGCATTCATGCCGTTCTGCAATCGCTGCCTGTGGTCACAGAGGCCGTCAACAAGGGATTGCCCGTCAAGCAGCTTGGAGACCCCGTATTTTACGAACCGCTGGCTGTCGTAACGGACAAGGGTGATGCAGATATGAATGCCAGATTGGCCGAAGTCGTAACAGCGATGACGGAAGATGGCACTTTGGCGGCATTGTCCGTCAAATGGCATGGTGTTGATCTGGTCACAACGAAGTAACACCTCTATTGCCCTGACACAGGCCGGGCATCGGAGCGATAGCTGATAAAAGCCCGTCACCTCCGATGCCCGCCTCCCACATCATTCAAAAAGAATGGATTTTTCGATGGTTACCTTGTTCAAGGGCCGGTTTCCGCACGGAAGTGAGCGATTGAAGGTTGCGGCGTTTCTGGCGGTTCCCGTGCTTGTCATACTCTTTTTCATCGCCGCCAATACGCTGACTTTGGGATCATTGTTACGCCCGGCCATGAGCGCAGAGGCTTTGGCCGGATGGTGGGGCAGGGTTTCGACCGCTGTTATGGGGTTTATGATTGCCTTTGGACTGTTTTACGTACTGCTTGGTCTGTCCCGTCGCGCCCAATCCTACATCATCTGGGCGGGCTTGGCGCTGCTCGCTTTTTCGATGTTCTATTCCTTTGATCTCAGCTTTGCCTTTATTGAAAAGAAACTGCCGTTTCTGGTGTCCCGTGGTGTTGTCACGACACTTTATGTTTCAGCTATTTCCATCACCCTGGCCTTCATTTTCGCCTTGATCGGTGCCACGGCAAAATTGTCGGGTATCGGTGTTCTGGAGGGTATCGGCGCATTCTATACCTCTTATTTCCGGGGCACGCCCCTATTGGTGCAGTTGTTCTTGATTTACCTTGGATTGCCCCAGATCGGTGTTGTCGTAGATCCGATCCCCGCAGCCATCACGGCATTGTCGCTGGTCTATGGGGCATATATGACCGAGATATTTCGCTCGGGCATTCAATCTATCGGGATCGGACAATGGGAGGCAGCAGATGCCTTGGGTCTGTCACGGTTACGCACCTTCCAGCTGGTGATCCTGCCGCAATCCATGCGTGTCATCGTGCCCCCGACAGGCAATCAGTTCATTGCGATGTTGAAAGACAGCTCGCTGGTCAGCGTCGTCGGGGTCTGGGATTTGATGTTCGTCGCACGCACGGCTGGTCGCTCGGAGTTCAGAATATTGGAAATGCTGATCACCGCCTCGGTCCTCTATTGGATCATGTCAATTGTTCTGGAACTTGTTCAGAAAAAGATCGAAGCCCATTATGCCAAGTCACTGGTCCGCTAAAAATGACGGTCCAAACAGACAAAATCACCGCCAAGGGTACCATGTACAAAGTCGCGATCATGGCCAATTCCGGTCGGGATGGCGCGACTGGATTAGGAGTGCAAACGCTTGATGACAAGTATCTGACCGCAACAATGGAAATTTGCGACGCGCTTCCCATCATTGTGCCTACCCTGCTTTCATTTGCGGAAATTGACGAAATTCTCGCGGTCGTAGACGGTGTGATCCTGACCGGGGATCAATCCAATGTCGCGCCGGATCGCTATGGCGTCAATGATCGTTCGGATCGGCTGGGCCCATTTGACAGACAACGCGATGAAACGGCGCTTTACCTGGCTGGTGAGGCGATAAAGCTTGGGAGGCCGCTGTTTGGTATTTGTCGCGGAATGCAAGAAATCAATGTTGCGCTGGGTGGCACATTGCGTGCGGGCTTTGTCGGGAAAACCGATTTTCACGACCATCCCCCGATCAAAAAATCCAATGACCCAAAGCAGATATACGCCGATGCGCACCGGATTTCAGTAGATGCCTCTACGTCATTGGGGCGCGCCATCGGCACGACACAAGCCACAGTGAGTTCGGTCCACGTTCAGGCTGTTGATCGGATGGGCGCAGGTTTGCGGCCTGTTGCCATGTCGAACGATGGCATCATCGAAGCCTTCGAAAGCGAAATCGACGGCATGGTCATCGGTGTTCAATGGCATCCAGAGTATCTTGCCACTGCTTCGACCTTATCGCGGGCGATTTTTGGACGATTTGCAGAGCTTTTGAAGATCTCGCGCAGCGGCTAGAGTCGCTTTTGCTACCTTATATATGCCTGCGTTTCAGCAGTTTGTAAGAGCGAAGCCTCACCGCGGCAGGGAACAACCTGGAAAGAACCGCAGCGCGGCATCTGTTTTCGCACAGGTGTGACTGGACCTGTCGCGGTTTTGGGCCGCGCCTTTGAGGGCATTTACTGCACAAAGGGAAATTGACTATCGGACTGAAAAGGACGGACGCATTCCGGCCAGATGCGGTGGACATTGTGACGCGGGTGTTGTGCTCTGCGGCTTCCTTGAGCGTTTTCATCTCCGCCATGGCGATGGGCGGTGCTTTCAAAGGCTGTGAGGATTTCGGGGCGGGGAACTGCGCGGGTTGGTGCAGGAAGGCGAGCTTCAGGCTCAGGCCCTGCGAAAACGATCAGCTCAGGTGGATTTGCGCCAATCCCGTCGACATAACTTTGTGCGAAGCCTGTTTGGGGCGCTTTGGTCTCCGGTCGGCCATCGGCTTGCGTGGAAAGAACGAAGCCATCAGAATAGGCGGGGGCAGCAAGGAATGCTGCGAGGACGGCAAGTCGTTTAGCCTTCGTCGTAAAGGTGATGTGAGGCGATCTTTCCTTCGAGCATCGGGATCGAGACGATCGAGACACCAAGCCCGGCAAGGAAGCTGGATAGGCCGTTGATTGTCTTGAACTCTCGCGCAGCCATGTTGTTGCGTACCGTGACGAGCAGGCGACGCGTCTCGCCATCTGGCGAGACGCAATGCACGGTCCAAACTCCGGACCACTGGGCACCTGTACGTTTGGGCGTAACCCGGCACACGGCATCCGCCGAATGACCCTGGGCAAGCAGCGTGCGCAGCCCGTCTTCACTGACAACATTAGGGGCTTCTTGCATCAAATTCATAGGATCGAGCCTTGCAGAATTGTGCATTGGCCCGGCAGTCCCTCATGGATTACCAACCGATACAAAGTAATAATCAAGTAATCACTAGATAAAATTTGTGTTGTTGCGCCGTTCATGCGTTGAAACAAACATGGGGGGCTATGGTCGTTCTGAGCTGGGGTTCTGCCGCTATTGCGGGCAGTCGCCTGCCGCCTGCGCCGCCCTGGATGCCCACCGATTCCGATGATGTCAGGGCATATGATGACCTGTTAAGGGGTGACGCAGAGGCATACTTTGACGATGCCAAACAGTACTTCCGGTGCCAAGACCAAGCGCGACGTGAGGTAATTGAGCAATTGCCGTCAGTTAGCGAAGACGACGCGCGCCTTTTGGAACTTCCGGACAACGTGAGGAATTGAAACCCGTCCTCACCCATAGAATGCTACCGTTCAACAAAGCGGCGGCGAAGGTATGAAGCGCGAAGAAACTGCTTTCTCGCGGCGGCCAAACGAAAGTCTGTTTTGAAAAAAAGTCACTAGATCTTCAACTTGGACCCGTCGTACCGGGCAGTATTGCCGAGAGTTTCCTCGATGCGGATCAACCGGTTGTATTTGGCTAAGCGATCTGACCGTGAGAGTGATCCTGTCTTGATCTGACCACAATTTGTTGCAACGGCAAGGTCAGCGATTGTTGTGTCTTCCGTATCACCGGAGCGATGCGACATGACGTTGGTGAACCCTGCTCGGTGGGCCATGTCCACAGCCTGTAGGGTCTCCGTCAATGTTCTGACCCAGCCCCCTGAAATCAGGCCACCCAGGTGTTAGAAATCCGTCCAAGAAAAGGATGGACCATGAAACGCAGATTTTCAGACGAACAGATCATTGGAATGATCAAGGAATACGAAGCAGGCGTGAAAGCGCAGGAGCTTTGTCGCCGCTACGGCATCAGTGATGCAACCTTCTACAAATACAAAGCAAAGTTTGGCGGCATGAACGTGTCGGATGCCAAGAAGCTGAGGGCGCTGGAAGTCGAGAACAACAGGCTGAAGCGTATGTTGGCGGATGCGATGCTGGATAATGCTGCCCTGAAGGATCTCGCGACAAAAAACTACTGACGCCTGATGTGAAGCGACGAGCCGTGCGCGATGTGATGGATCGGCACGGCTTGTCCGAGCGTCGGGCGTGCGAATTGGCTGATCTGCATAGGTCGGTCTTTCAGTATCAAAAGCAAGATCAGGGTGACGACGCCCTGCGCAAGCGGCTGTGCGAACTGGCGAATGAACGTCGTCGGTTCGGCTATCGTCGTTTGGGCATCTTGCTGGCCAGGGAAGGGTTTAAGGTGAACGACAAGAAGCTGTTCAGGCTCTATCGCGAGGAAGGGCTGGCGGTGCGCCGTAGGCGGTCACGCAAGCGGGCTTTGGGCACACGTCGCCCCATTCTGGTGCCGGATCGCGCCAACCAGCGTTGGTCGTTGGATTTTGTCTCCGACGCCTTCGAAGATGGGCAGCGGTTCCGTGTGTTATGCATTGTAGATGACTGCACCCGTGAGGCG
>NZ_JAPMLQ010000008.1 GCF_026410305.1 Sulfitobacter sp. F26204
TCAAGGAACTTGCGGTCGGCGACGGCAGGCTGTTCGACCTCTGATTTGCCGGCAAGATCGCTCATCACGCCCATGACGAAAGGCAATTGTACCTTCTTTTCGGCACCGTACAATTCCACATCATATTCGATTTGAACGCGAGGGGCCCGGTTTCGGGCGATGAATTTCTGGGAACTAGTGGCCATGAAGGGCTCCTTGGTCTTGAAAAATGGGATGCAAGGATTGTCTTGCGGTGAAAAATAAACTTGGAGCTGAAAGGGCAGCGCGTCGCATCAGTCTCTGATCCCTCCAACAATTTTGACCTGTTCGAGCCCCTGTGGGGCGATTTCTTTCATGATGGTCATAAAATCTGCGCCAACCAGCTTTTTCGCCCGTTCCAACAGAATCGGCATCGGGCTGGACGGTTCGTTGCGGTGATAATACCCGATCATGCGGTCCAATGCATTTGAAACATCCGAAGGCGAATTGATCGCTCCGCCACCGGTTGCAGCTGCTGGGGCTGCTACAGTGCCCTCGCCCTCAGCGGCTTCGCCGCCCTCTTCCGCCACGACAACGTCGCTTCCAACGACCTCAGACAAACGGCGAATAATCTGGCCGATTGTTTTTTGAACGTCTTCCAGATCAGGCCCCTGCCCCGGCGTTCTCTCAACAAAAATAGCATCGATCGCCTTGATGTCGGCCTGCGCACTGAGCGCGCCGGCCAACATGTTGGAAAGAGATTCCGAATCGGTGTCTTGAAATGCCGCCCCAATCGCCGCGCTGTCTGGAACTTCCGTCATACCCGCAGGCGCGGTCGCGGTTCCTTCTGCTATTTCGATCATCCGCAGGCTCATGCGGCCGAACATCCGGCTGTCCGTCAAGGGCGCGCGACGCAATGCGCGAATCACGGTGTCCGAACCGTTTAGCCCCTGTACGGCATTGATCCGCATGGTGGGATCATTGTCGTCGTCTTCGTCCAGTTCGGGGTGGCAACTGTCCCAGTAGGTTTCAAGACATCCACGTATATAAGCGGTTGCCTCGGCAAAGCCCGGCAGGCCCTTGGAGTGCAAAATCGCCTCCGCGTAAAACACTGCAGCGCGAATATCGTGGCTGCGCTCAAGGACGCCGACAGCTTTGACAACAACATCTGCAAAATCAGGGTCTTCGGCCTCCCTGATCTTGTCGCCTTCTTGCTTTTCCTCGCCCGGCTGTGCCGCCAGTTCCATCTCGACGAAACCGGGATCATATTCAAGGTTTTCACCGCTTGGTTCGTCATCCCCATGGGACTCAAGCAGTTTTGCAACGTCCATTTCAGCCCCCCTTTAGTCTATTTTTCTGTAATCGCGGACAGCGTTACAGATCAAAAACAATCGCAATATATACCGTAACCGGTTCAAAACAAAAAATAAATTAACGCTTCGCCAAGTCAAAATGACAGAAAAGCAAATGCAAGCTTGACCAATAGTCAGCCTTATCGTCATTTTTAAGTCAATGGCTTTCCGCCAAAAAATGCGAGGAATTTCAGATGGCCTATGTTCCAATGAAGACCGATGAGCTCAAAAAAATGGTGATGATGGGCAAGAAACGGCCAATGAATTTTGCCTATAATCCGGGCCCGAAGGAACAGGATCTGATGATCATTGATCGCATCAAGGCCCCCGAAGTACTTGGACGGCTTGCGAAAAAAGAGGGCAAAGGCCCCAAAGTGGCGGCTGGCGTCTTTGAGATTGATGCGAAGAATTTCACCATCAAGATACCAAAGGAACTGCCGGGACTTGCCAAGAAGCTGCGCAAGTATCTCAAGACCATGGATTTTTCTTTCAAAATTATCGTACTTGATTCCAACGGGACGCTGCTTGAATCCGACGGCTCGGACGAAGATCAGCAAGACGACCTATCCCCAAAAGACCCGAGCCAGGCACAACAGGCCACGGACACGCAAACACCCCCACAAGCCTCTTCGTCAGAACCTCAGGCCGCGACTCCCGAACAACTGCAATTGACTGAAGCCGGACAACAACAGCGTGCAGATCTCGCCGAACGGTTGCGGAAAATGCAAAGCCCGATTGCTGACTTGGGAACTCAAGGCATCCCGTTGGGCAAAGCCGCTGCAACGGTGATTGCCCTGCTCAAGGCGGGATCGCTCGACAAGGCCAGCGAAGCGCTGAACAAGATGGAAAGCGGACTTGAAAAAGCGCAGGCCAGCCGCATCAAACCCACCGAACCCGTAGAAGAACCTGCATCCCCCGTTGCCAGAAGGCTGATGGACCGTGCAACGGCAGTACGCAATAGCATCGATACGCTGCAAGACGGCGCATCCGGCCCCGTCAAAGACAAGCTGGTCCAGGGGCTTGCGGCGCTTCAGGCAAAAGATTGGGCCGTAGCTGACGCACGACTGGCCGAGGCTGAATCAGCCTTGAAAAACCCGCCACCAGCCGCCGATCCAGCCTCTGGCGATCCGACGCAGCAGGCCGCTTCCGATCGCGAGACACAAGCACAGTCACAGCAAAAGTGGGAGTCCATATCGGGCCAAATTCAGGCCAGCGTCGACAAGGCAATGCAGGCCAAAATCGGCGATCCGGAAAGCATTCAGCGCGTTTTTGACGATGCCAAACGCAAGGCAGAGGCAGGCGATTTCGATCAGGCTGTCGCCGCAGCTGCCAACACGGTAAAGCTGATCAAGGCCGCTGCTGCAGAGGGCGTGGTACCTGCCCGCGACGTGAATGAAAGCTCAACAGCTCATGTCGCCATGTACGATAGATCCCGCCTAAACTGGATCAAGACCCGCATCGGAATACGTGCAGAATTGAACAAGCTGAAAACCGCTATTGAAACGCATACTAAAGACGTTCCAGGTTTGGAAGATGTTGCGCCAAAAACCGGCGTTCTGTTTACCTACGTCGACGAACTGGACACTGCCCTGGAAACAACGCTTGATGCCCTGATGAAATCGCCAGACGCGGCAGAGCGCGACAAGCTGAAAAGCGAGGCGATCGGAATTATCGGGACTTATCGCACAACTTTGAACAATGATTTCTTTCAGGCCGTTGATGACAACGGCTTTACGCCAACTACAATTCGTAGCACCGCCCTGACTGCACTCGCCGGAGTTGAAACGGCTCTCGCGGCTTAACCAACAAAGGATGCGCAATGATATTCACACGTTTTATCACCGGCTTGATAACATTTATTGCGTTTTCGTTTCCCGTCGCCAGTCTGGCGCAATCCGCCGGACTGAGCGTTGAACTGAATAAGATCGAGCCGTCGCAAAGTGGCGGATGCAGCGCTTTCTTTCTATTCAGGAATGCGACCGAAAACAGCTATGATGGCTTTGAGATGTCCTTGGCGATCCTTGATACCCAGGGTGTAATTGACAGGTTGTTGTCGATCGATGCCGCACCCTTGCCGGTCAGCCGCACGACTCTCAAACTGTTTGAAATTCCCGAAATCGCCTGCACCGACATTTCGGAGATCCTGTTGCACGATCTCACCTCCTGCCGCCCGCAAAACGGGGAAGAAATGGACTGTTTTCCAATCCTCACCCTGCAAAGCCGCGCTGCGGTTGCATTGGTCAAATAGTGATGTCGTTTGATCCAGGAGGATTGGGTGCGGGTGGCATAATCATTGTTGTCCTGGCGCTGTTGTCGGCGCTCTCGCTGACATTGATCGTCGTGAAAACTCTTCAGCTGTTGCCTGCGCGTTCCGGGGCCGTGCGTCGGGAAGAAGCGATAGGACTTTGGGCGGCAGGGAACAAGGATCAGGCAGAGGCCGCCGTCGCAAATGGCAAAAGCCCGGCAGACCGGGTAATGGCCTATGCGATGAAGTCTCTGGCCAGTGGTTTCAAAGGGGCAACCCTGCACGCAGAACTTCTGCGTCGCGGAAATGAGGAACTTGCCCGTATGAACAGCCTGTTGCGGGTTCTTGAACTTATCGCGATGATCAGCCCGCTGCTGGGATTGCTTGGTACCGTGATGGGCATGATCCAGTCATTCCAGGCCTTGGAAATGGCGCAGGGTGCGGCAAATGCCTCTGTGCTCGCGGGCGGGATCTGGCAGGCTTTGCTGACCACTGCTGTCGGGTTGCTGGTGGCGATCCCTGCCGCGGTCGGGGCCTCTTTATTGTCATCGCGTGCCGAAAGCGCGGCCCAGATGATTGAAAATTCCGTCGGGCGTTTGATGCTTGTTGAGGAAAACCCTGACGCCGCCTGAACAAGACCGGAGCCAAAGAGAATGACGGACGTTCCTCCTCTGACCCTGCGCCGTCCTCGCCCCACAGGCGCGCTGATCTCACTTGTGGCGATGATTGACGTGTTGTTGATATTACTGGTGTTTTTCATGGTTACTTCGACGTATCTTGATCTCAACATGATGCCCGCCCTGGCGCAGGACGATGAAACCGGTACAGCCACGCAACAGACCGGCACAGCCCAACCAGTTCTGGTGAGAATTGGTGCGGATGGCAGACCCGCTATTCGTGGAAAAACACTTGCGCTTGCGGATCTGGACAGGCTGCTGCGTCAGCGGTTGACTGCTGAACCAACTCTGTCTGTCGTGATCCTGCCCACAGGACAGGCCCGCACGCAGGCCCTTGTCAGCGTAATGGACACCGCCACCCAGGCGGGCGCAGGCAATATTCGTGTGATACATCTTGAGAGCCGCCCATGAGGTTGACCCGTCCACCCGCACGGCAAGCGCCCGAAACGATCATTGCCCTGATTGATGTGGTGTTTTTCCTGCTGGTATTTTTCATGTTGATCGGGCGAATGGATGCCACCGCCCCCTTCGAGGTCACACCCCCCGTCGCTGCAACAGGGTCGGACATGCCCGCCGGTGGCATCACCATGTCCGTCAGCGAAGACGGTGACCTTGCCGTGGATGGCATCCAGACAGATGCACCTATGGTGATGATATTGGAAAAAATCGCACAGGCACCTGAAACGCTGGTCCGCATTAACGCGCATCACCGCGCCGAATTGCGTTTCATTCTGCCCATGATCGCTGAGTTGGAGGCGGCAGGTGCGCGTGAAGTTGCCCTTGTCGTTACACCGGCCGGCCCATGAAGGCAGGTGCTGGGATATGGATGCTGGGGATCTTTGTTTCCATTCTCCTGCATCTCGGGGCGGCGGCCGGGCTGAGGGCGGCACTGCAACCGGACCCGGTGACAGATCAACCTATCCCGCAAAGCCGTCTGAACGTGGCAGCGCAGGAAATGCGCCGCAGCGACGCTGCTGAACAAGCACCGCAAAGCGAAGAAGTGCTGGAAAAAGCATCATCGGGTGCAAAACTTGGGGGGGACGCGATTGCATCAACCCGCGCCTCACCGGTTGCAACACCCTCTGATCGGGCGGAGGAACAGGCATTGCCAGCACAGAGCACCGCAGCAGCAAAGGCGAATGTGCCTGTTATCAGTTCATTGCCCACAACCGCAGCCAAAGCTCTACCATCGCGGCTGCCAGTTGCGGCATCAATGCAAACGCCATTTGTCACCGCCTCGGCGCAGGTGCAGGCGCCGTCGCCAACCACATTAACCTTTGTTCAACCAAAGCCCGTCGTCAGTTTGCCCGAAACACCCGAAACCATCGTAACCCTGGAACAGAAACCGCAGGTCATGAGAACCAAGGCAACGCTGGCCTTTCCCGCGGCTGGCCCCGTTGACCCGGTGTCGCTTGCTGCATTTCAGAGCTTTACCCAACCAGAAGGCACAACTGGGGCGGCCCTGCGCGACAATCTAAGCGCCGCACTCTCTGTGCCCTGCGCAAGAATGCAGGTCACGTTTGATCCTGATACAACCACGCTGCAACTGACCGGACATGTGCCCGATTCCGATGATCGCGGGCCGGTTCTGTCCGCCCTGCGCGCGCAAATGGGTCCCGATATTGCTGTTGTGGACAATCTGCTGGTCCTGCCTGCCCCGCAATGTGGTGCCTTGACGGGAATTGCCGGTGTCGGATTACCTCAATCAACCGATCAAATCACCAATCCGATGATCGTCGGTGAAAACACTCATGCACGCGCTTTTCGCTATTTCACCGATGACGCGCTGGTGCTGACATTAACGGCACCGGATTATCCGGCCTATGTCTATGTCGATTACTTTGACGCTGACGGCAATGTGATCCATCTCACCCCGAACGAGGCAACCCCCTTGCAAATCCTTGTCCCAAAGGAAACCCTGACCGTCGGCGCAGAAAACGCCCGTGAAGAAGGCTTGTTTGTCACCATCGGCCCGCCTTATGGCCAAGAGATTGCAGCGGCCTTTGCCTCTTCCGTACCCCTTTATGACGGTTTGCGCCCGCTGGTAGAGCCTGCCGGTGCCTACCTTGACTGGCTCAAAGACAAGGTTGCTGCAGCCCGCGCCCAAAATGCCGGGTTCAAAGGAGAATGGGTGTATTTCTTTGTTACGACCGCCGCCCGATGAATCGCATGGCTGACAGGTCAACTGCACGGTCATTTTCCGTGCGCATGCTAAACTCTGACACATTCACCCCGGGTCAGCCAATCAAGCAGTCTGCATTGGTTTGCACTGTTCCTGAGGGGCGCACCCCCCTTCACCCATGTTGTGAGCGGGTTTGCGCCTTTAAAGTTGCATAAAAAGCGCAACGTACACGGGAGCTGAGACCAATCCTTCCCTTGGCGATGATTTCAAAGCAGTGTAAGTTGACACTAAGAAATTAAAACTAATTCTTTTTTTGAACTCTTTGTATCGGGAGGTCTGTCGTGCTGGGACCCATTCTTGCCAAGCGTGCGCTGCTCGCCCCCATTTTGCTGCGCGAAAAAAGCAGTGTTTGGGCGGCTTTGATGCTTTGCTGCGCTGTCGGAATCGGCACAGTCGCGACAAATGCCCAGGCGCAAACCGCAAGTGAGATCACCTCCTCCACTTTCGCTCCGGATGCGCAGCGCCTCAAAGGCAGTGTCGTCTTTTCCGGTGAGCGTGGCACCAAGGCGCCGGCAGGCTCCGAAAAACTGTTGATCAATCTGAAGGATGTTGATCTGGATGGCGGCCTGCCCCAGATGGCCGAGATTAACGCAGCCACCAGGGCGCGCCTGTCTGGCAAGACCATCACGGTCGCCGAGATTTTCAATGCCACTTCTGACCTGGAAACAGCCTATACTCAGGCCGGTTTTGTATTGGCCCGTGTTGTGCTGCCTGCGCAGGAATTGCGCGATGGCGGAAAACTCAGGATCGTTGTTATCGATGGGTTTGTAGAAGAAATCGACACCGCCAACGTACCTCTAAAGGTACGCAATCGCATCACACGCATCACCGAACCCCTGGTCGGTAAGCGCAGCCTGCGCCTGCCCGAGATCGAACGCCAGCTGCTTTTGGCTGGTGACACATACGGGGTTTCGCTGGGATCCGCTCTGGCTGCAGGGGCCACACCCGGTGGTACATCCCTGATCCTTCAACCTGAATTCCGGCCCGTGACCGGGTTTTTCGCATTTGACAATAGTAACGCCAGTTCGCTTGGCCCGGTCAGCCTGAGCGCGGGCGTCGAATTCAACTCACCCTTTGACTTGGGCGAAACCCTATATGCGCGGATCTCCGGTTCGCCGGCCAACGACAATGACAACGGGCTTGGCGCATTTCTGGGCAGCGACCCGCGTGTGCGTACCCTGTCGGTCGGTGGGGTGATTCCGGTGGGCTTTGATGGGCTGACACTCAACATAGAAGCAACCGACAGCCGCACGGCGCCCGACCCGCTGGCGGTGCCCTCGGTCAGCCGGTTCGAGCGCACCTCTGTTCGCCTGTTTTATCCCTTTATCCGTTCCCGCAATCGTAACATTTCCGGTCAACTGACCCTGGAACGCCAGACCGACGAACAATTCCTCGTTGGTCCAAACAATGTCAGAACGCTGGTCTACGAAGACAAAACCAGCGTGCTGCGTGCTGCGGTTGACGGTTTCTGGCTAACCGACGGTGGATCAGCCATCGAAGCCGGTGCCGTATTGTCCCGCGGATTTGACATCCTGAATGCCCGGACAGCAGCAGATGTCGGCACTGGTACACCACTTTCGCGACAGGGTGCTGACGCAGAATTTACCAAGCTGATCGTGTCGGGTCGTTTGCGTCGTACAATCAACGAAAAATTCAATTTCTCGCTTGCCGGACGGGCGCAAAGCTCCTTTGGCGATGCCATGCTGACCTCAGAACAATTCGGCATCGCCGGCAGTCAGGAGCTTTCCGGATTTGACGCAGGTTCTATCAGAGGTGACAGCGGTTTTGTCGCCCGTGCGGAAATTTCAATGCCGCAACAGACATCTTTTGGCGATACACCACTTTTAGTCAGTCCTTATATTTTCGCAGCTTACGGGAACGTGTCATTAGAGGCACCCACCCTACAAGAAACAAAGGATGTCTCTGCAACATCCTTCGGTCTTGGAGTCGAGCTGAACACATTGAGCAAATCCAATTTCTCGTCCGCAACTATGCGGATCGAATACGCAAGGGGAACGCGTGATGATGACCTGCCGGACAACAACCGCTTTAGCATCCAGGGCTCTTTCCGCTTCTAAAACGAAGAGCCGTCATTCACTTTTTTACAGCCTGCTGGCATTTGCCACGGCGCTCATCCCGGTTTGTGCCACCGCGCAAAATCTGCCAACAGGCGGCACGGTTGTGCATGGCAACGCGACCATCACAACGCCAAACGCCAACAACATGATCATCAACCAGGGCAGCGACCGCGCCGTGGTGAACTGGAACGGCTTTTCGGTCGGTGCAGGTAATCGGGTGGACATCAATCAACCCTCTGTTGATTCCTCGATCCTGAACCGCGTCACCGGTGACACCACCAGCCAGATCCATGGTCAGATCAACGCCAACGGGCGTGTGTTTGTCGTCAACCCCAACGGGATCTTCATCGGGACCACCGGATCGGTAAACACCGGGAGCTTTGTCGCCTCGACTCTCGGCATCCGCACCGATGATTTTGTCACCGGCCAAACCGTGTTTGAGGGGAATGGATCCTCCGCAACGGTCAGTAACGCAGGCCAGATCCAGGTCGTGACAGGTGGCTATGCCGCCCTGATCGGCGGCAAGGTCAAAAACTCGGGGACGATTCAGGCGCCGCTGGGTTTTGTCGGGCTAGGGTCCGGCGAACGCATCACGCTTGATCTCGCCGGAGACGGGTTCTTGCAGGTTGCGCTGCCAACCAATTCGGACGATGACAGTCTTGATGCCTTGATCGAGAATTCCGGCACCATACAGGCCAACGGCGGCACGGTTCAGATGTCTGCGGCCACTGCTCGCAACGCGGCGCGCCACGCGATCAACATGAGTGGCGTCGTAGAAGCCCGTACTGTTTCGGGCCGTTCGGGTCGTATCACCTTGGGTGGCGGGGCCGGTGGCAAAGTGTCTGTAACTGGAAAGCTGCGCACCAAGACACGCAGCCGACCTGCAATTCAGGTTACGCAATCCGCACGGCCCGCCCTGCGGCCGGAACACGGTGGCGATATTACCATCACCGGTCATGATATCGCCCTTGGTGGTGCCGAGATCGACGCAAGCGGTACCAATGGCGGGGGCAGCATCCGTATAGGTGGTGCCTTTCAGGGTGGTCCGAGCCTGCCCACCGCCACAAGCCTGACCGTCGATGCAACCTCGATCATCAAGGCCAATGGTATCGAGAACGGTAACGGCGGTCGCGTTGTCCTCTGGTCAGATGACCGCACCGAATTTGCCGGCAACATCACCGCACGCGGTGGTTCTCTGTCTGGCAATGGCGGCTTTGTTGAAGTGTCTGGCAAACGGCATCTCGCCTTTTCCGGCCTCGCCGACACAACGGCAGAAAACGGTGCCTGGGGCACCCTTTTGTTGGACCCGAATGACATCTTCATTGTAGCTGCTCTGACCGGCGATGACGGCGACATCCTGGCCTCGACCATCGAAAGCGCGCTGGCGGTGAACAACGCTGTCGAAATTCTATCAACCTCTGGTGCCGGACCTGACGAAGGCCGGATTGAGGTTAATGCACCGCTGACATGGACCACCAATTCAACCCTGTCCCTGATTGCCGACATCGCCGGTCCGCCGACGGATGACTCGATCGTCATCAACGCCCCCATTACCGCAACAAATGGCTATCTGCGGTTGTCTGCCTTCGAAACTGTTGGGACAGGCCCAGCCGCAAGCCGGTTCATCGCCACAGGCCAGGACGGCGACATCAACGTCGGAACCTTTGAAATTGCCATCGGGGACTGGGTGCAGCACGGGGACAATTTCCCGGTTTCGGGCCTGCCGTCTTTTGAAGCGCGCAATTTCGTGCTTGGTAACGACACATCCTTCTTGCGCGCGACAGCAGGTGATGGCGGTGCCACCCCATACAGCCTTGTCGACATCTACGGTGTGCAGGGGATTTCAGGCAATACGAACTATCAACTGGCTGATACCATCGACGCTACGGGCACCCAATTTTGGGAGTCACTCGATCCGCTGACCAATGGCGTGCGCAACTCCGGTTTTGTCCCATTGAATTTCAACGGCGATCTGGAAGGCAACCGCAATGTGATCGCCAATTTGTTCATCAGACAATATCCGTCAGCAGGTGGTCTGGATGATACCGGTCTCTTCTCCAGTGTTGGTGATAATGCAAGGTTGATGAACTTCAGCATTCTGGACGCTGATGTGGCAGGTGAGAATGCAGGCATCCTTGCTGGCTTTAATGGCGGCTTCAACAGCGGCATTCGCGCGACAGGCACAGTCGTTGCCTATGGTGAATATGGCGGGGGCCTCAACGCCTTCATGCCCTTCGGACAATTGTTGAACAGTTCTGCCAACGCCAATGTTTCGGATGGTATCGATCCCTCTGACGCTTTGAACCTCGCTTCGGGCCAGGTCAGCCTGGGTGGGCTTGTCGGTGCCAGCAACTTTGGCGATGTCATCAGTTCGAAAAGCGCAGGCAGCGTCACCGTTTCTTTCGCCGATGAAGCCTTTGCCGGTGGGCTGGTCGGAACCAATGCCGACATTATCCGCAATGTCTATTCGGAAACATCCGTGACTGTCACCGCTGGCGCGCTGACGAACGAAGCAACCATTGGCGGAATTGTTGGAGAAAATGCGACCAACGGAACCATTACCAATGCAATCGCGACAGGTGCTGTAACGCTCGAACCGGGGTGTTGTGCCGGTTTCGGACTAGAAGGAGGGATCGCCGGCGAAGATGACCCTTCTGACGAAAGCATTCTATCCTCTTTCTGGAATTTCGAAACTACCGGTCAGGGGGCCAGCGGTCAAAATGGCGAAACCTTTGGCGATACAAACGGCCTGGGCCAGTTTGAGGGCGCATTTGCTGAAACCACCGCCAGTTTGCGCGATGCAGAACTGTTTTCTTCTGTCGCTGTGGTGTCTGGTTGGGACTTTGGCAATGTCTGGGCTATCCCCCAGGATGGTGTGGATATGGCACGGCTCTATACCGTTGACCCCGTGATCAGCGCGAGTGACCCTACCGAAACGGAACCGGATTTCCAATACAATGGTACGACAACCGGATTTTCCGCCGTTGATGGCCAGTTTTTCGGCGGCCCTGCCGACTATCTGTTCGGACCTTTGGGGGACACCGGCGATCTGACGATAATGGAAGATCAGATCATTCTGTCTGACGCGAATGTCGGTCCGGTCACCTTCACCTTCCCTACCAGCTATACCAGTGATATGGGACAGGTGTTCGACGTCCGCTCACTTCCCAAAGACGCAAACGTCGTGCCTGCGCCTTTGACTGTTACGGTCAACGATACCTTCAAGACATACGGCGAGGTTCTGACCTTTGCAGGCGTCGATTATACTGCCACCACTCTCTTTGCAGGCGACACGATCACCGGAGCGGATGTCAACAGCGCCGGCGCACCGGCAACAGCAACTGTTGTCGGCTCTCCCTATACACTTAACCTGAGCAATTTGACCGGATCGGGACTGGGCAACTATAACATCTCGATCGTACCCGGGCGCTTGCAAGTCGTGCAACGCGGCCTGAGTGTCGTGATGAATGACGCAACCAAGACCTATGGCGAACAACTGCTCTTTAACGGTACGGAGTTTACCTCAATCGGATTGATCAACGGCGACACATTGACCAGTATCAGCATTACAAGCGACGGTGCCGCCTCAACTGCACAGGTCGCTGACGGTCCATTCAGCATTGAAGGCAGTGCGCCAGTTGGCTCGGGAATCGACAATTACGCTCTGTCGTTCACGCCTGGGACGCTGACAATCAACCCAGCCCCCCTGACCATCACGGCAGAAGACCAGAGCAAACCGTTTGGAACCGAATTTACCTTTACAGGGACCGAATTCACCGTTGTCGGCTTGTTGAACTCCGATGAGGTGACCGAGGCAACATTGACCAGCAATTCCGCCTCAGCCGAAGCACCGTTTACCGGACCGGGTGGAGAGGCGATTTTCATCACCGATCCGCAGGGTTCCGGGCTTGATAATTACCACATCACACTGGTGAACGGTGTATTCATCGTCGCACCCGGCAATCTCACGATCACCGCCTTGGACCAAACCAAGATCTATGGCAGTGACCTTGTCTTTGACGGGACGGAGTTCTCTGTCGTCGGATTGGCAGAAGGCGACAGCGTGGACAGTGTGACACTTGTAAGTGCAGGCGCGGCGGGCACAGCCCAGGTTACCGATGGTCCCTTTGCCATCGTCGCAAGCGATGCCGTTGGTACAGGGCTTGAGAAATATTCACTGGTCTTTGCCGACGGCAGTCTCACTGTCATTCCGGCCCCGTTGAGCGTCACCGCATTGGACCAGACCAAACAGCAAGGACAGCTCTTTACCTTCAGCGGCTCCGAATTTGCGACATCTGGCCTGTTCAATGATGATGCGGTTACCTCTGCCACCTTCAGCAGTGCCGGTGCGGACGCCGATGCACAGGCGGACGACAGCCCCTTTGCCATCACCGTTGATTCCGTCACCGGTACTGGTCTTGATAACTATGACATCAGCACAACAAACGGGACGATGACGGTGCAAGACAATATCGCCCCACCGCAGGTAAACCCGGTGCCAGGTGGCAATACCACCATCACCAACCCACCGGACGCGATTACGATCTCTTTCCCTGATACCGGAGGATCCGCTGATCTAGGTGGTACCCAGACTCGAAGAGACGGGACAGGCGGACCTACACAAACAGTACCCCAGGCTAAAGCCACCAATGAGGCTGTCGACGACATATCGACAGAACTGGAACTTCAGGTTCAATCCTGTGGCGGTGCCGATCAGGACTTTGATAACTACATGGCCTGCCTCAGCGACTCTCTGGATACCTACTCCAATGCGCTGGACGAGATCGTAAATGATCTGCCTGCCGGGCTTGAAACCGTATCGGCCACGATCCGCACTGCCAGCGACAGCATCAAGGCGTCTGCAGCCCGTGCCCAGCGACGCCTGGCCGGTGCCACCACCGACGCACAGCGCCGCGCCATCCGCCGCGATGCGGTGAACGAGGCACGCGGTGCAATCAACGAAGCCAAATCAGAGATCCGCAAAGCGATTTCGTTGATCCGTGCTGACGATCCCGAAGTGACCAGTATTCAACGCGACACCGGTGCACGTATCATTCAGGCATTCGATGCGGTTGATTCCTCGCTGGTCCGGGCTGTTGAATTGTAGATGAGGGGAAATATGCGCGGGTTACTGATCAAATCAATTGCCCTTTTGATGCTGATCGCACTCTGGCCGGTGCAACCCGACGCGCAGCAAACCAAAGAGCGTCGCGTCGCGCTGGTCATTGGCAATTCCGCTTATGAACAGATCACGTCGCTGGACAATCCTGGCAATGACGCAACCGATATGTCTGTTGCCCTTGAGGGTCTTGGCTTTGATGTCTTTTATGGACTGGATGTCACCGAAGAGGAGATGACAGGCCTCGCCGACAAATTCGCGCGCGCCATTGAAACCGCGGATGTGGCCTTGTTCTATTATGCTGGTCACGGGTTTCAGGTGGCTGGCCAGAACTTTTTGGTGCCTGTAGATGCACGCATCGCGACACCCGCGGATGTGAACGATCAGACAATCAGGCTGAATGACATTCTGGAGCAGATGGAGCAGGCCCCCGGCATCAAGTTTGTTTTTCTTGATGCCTGTCGAAATGACCCGTTTGAAGGGGCGGTGAACAGCGTTTCAGAAGGTTTGGCGCGGATTGGCAATGCCCGCGATTTCATGATTTCCTTTGCCACGCAGCCCGACAATGTGGCTTATGACGGCACCGGCCGGAACAGCTTTTTCACCACTGCCTTGCTCAGCCACATTTACACGCCGGGTCTGGATATTTCCGATCTGATGATTTCAGTGCGCAAGGATGTACTGGCAGCCACTGGCGGGCGGCAGATCCCATGGGAAAATTCTTCGCTCACCCGTCAGTTCCGTTTTGATCCACGCCCCGATACCGGCTCTGCCGAAACACTGCTGTGGCAGGTCGCCGTGAACGCAGGTGATCCGCAACTGATGGAACTTTACGCCGAACGCTATCCTCAGGGTACCCATGTCGCCGAAGTTCTGGCCTTTCTCGATCCTTCGCTGGCCGGTTCGAACCTGTCGCGGGATTATTCGCCACAGGAACGCGACGCCCAGGAAGAACGCCTGTGGCAACTGGCAAGACGCAGCCGGATGCGGCCACTTGTTGAATTCTACATGAAGAAATACCCCAAAGGGGTCTATATCGCAGATGCCAGCCGACTGATTGCTACCCTGCCCGCCGAAGACGACGCCCGTGCCGGTCAACTATGTGAACGCCTTGCCACGCATCCGCGTGATGCCACGGCGATGACCTCGGGTGTGCCATTCCACAAACTTCAGGAAAACGCTTTCTCCGCGATGCAGGCCTGTCTGGCTGCCACCAAGGAAAACCCCGAATTGCCGCATTATACCGCCCTGCTCGCCCGTGCATCCGTTGCGGCGGGCGATCTGGAACAGGCGATCCGTCTTTACCGGGAGGCTGCAACACGCGGTGATCTGCGCGCCATGGTCAGCCTGGGATTGATGACCGAATCCGGCCGCGGTGTCCCCGCAAGCCAGATCGAGGCCCTGCGCCTTTATCAACGGGCCGCCAGCCTTGGCAGCCCGGATGCAAAGATCAACCTCGCCGTCGCCTTGTTCGAGGGACAAGGACTTGAAAAGAACGAGGAACGCGCGGTTGAACTGTTGAAAGAAGCGGCCGATCTTGGGTCTGCTATCGCCACTTTCAATCTTGGGGTGCTCTCACGGGACGGAGCGACGGGTGATCCGTCAGATGCCCTTGGCTATTTCAAGCGGGCGATCAAGGCAGGCGAACCACGCGCCTATGTGGCCAGCGCGATCATTCTGGACGAAGGCCGGGTTGTCCCACGCAATCCCGATCATGCGGCCAATATGTTGTTGCGTGGTGCCGCCGAGGATTCGGGGCAAAGCATCCAGCAGATGACCGAGAACACCGCCGACTGGTCGCGCGAAACCATCGCCGCCGTACAGGAACGCCTGAAAGCAGCCGGATTTTATACCAGCACCATTGATGGGCGCAGCGGCCCGAATTTTGTCGCCGCCCTTGAAGCGTGGCGCAATGGCGGCTTTGAACCGGACGTGTTGATCGAATAACTATAGCTCTTTTGCCAAACGCCTTGCCACGGTCTCCACAGTGGATACGATGCCGCCAAACGCCAAGGGGGAGGAGAGCACAATGGGCAGGGAACCTGACAACCAACGCGAAGAAATCGCAGGGCGCGCCAATGTCACCGATACGCCGGAACTGCTGGCCTATTATGATGAACTGAACGATGTCAACGCCGGCGCTCTTTGGACGGTCGCCAACAAGATCGAGCCTTGGGAACCGCAATCCACCTCTCGTCCGGTCCTTTGGCGTTATGCCGATCTACGCGAAAAGGTGCTGCGCTCGGTTGATCTGGTGACGCCCGAAAAGGCTGGTCGCCGGGTCATCTATCTCAACAACCCGGGACGAACGGAATTCTCTGCTGCTGTTGGCTGGATCTACGCGGGTCTACAGGTCATGCACCCCGGCGAAAATGCCACCGCGCACCGTCACTCGGCATCGGCGATACGTTTCATCATGGAAGGAAGCGGTGCCTATACGGTGGTTGACGGACACAAGATGACACTGGGGAAAAACGATTTTGTTCTGACACCCAACGGCACCTGGCATGAACATGCGGTTGAGGCATCCGGTACGCCCTGCATTTGGCAGGACGGCCTCGACATTCCGTTTGTAAATGCGATGGAGGCAAACTTTTTCGAGGTGCATCCAGACCTCTCGGAACCGGTCCGCTATCCGGTCGATGACATGACCAGGACATGGGGCAATGCGGGGCTCACCCCCGGAGGTGGCACTTGGGACAAGGGGTATTCCCCGATGTTCAAATACCAATGGGACCGGACATATGAGGCGTTGAACCGTTACGCCGGGGCGGTTGATCCCTCTCCCTTCGATGGGCATCTGATGGAATATGTGAATCCCACGACCAACGGCCCGGTGATGAAAACCTTGGGGGCGTCCATGCAGCGTCTGGCCCCGGGCGAAGCGACCAAGGCACATCGTCATACAGGCAGCTACCTTTACCAGGTCGCCAAAGGCAACGGTTACTCCGTTATCAACAGCCAAAGATTCGACTGGAGCGAACGCGACATTTTTTGCGTTCCTTCCTGGGCCTGGCACGAACATGCCAATGTCTCTGCCAGCGATGATGCCGTCCTTTTCTGCCTCAACGATCTCCCCGTTATCCGCGCCCTCGGTCTCTACCGTGAAGAAGCGCTTGGCGAAAACGACGGCCACCAGCCAACATAACAACAGGACTAACATGAAACTCGTTACCTATAAAATTGATGTCGAATCCGCTGGCCGCCTTGGTGTGATCCAGGATGGACTTGTCGTGGATGTCGCAGGCTTCGGAGAAACTGCCGGACTTGATTTCCCCCACCGTATGCTCGATTTCATCGATCTCGGCCCTGTAGCCCTGCGCCAGTTGCGCGAAGCATTGGATCTTGCTGGCGGCGAGTGGGGCAATGCCTTGGCCTTGCCTTTGGAAACCGTCACGCTGCTGGCCCCGATCCCGCGTCCACGCAAGAACATCTTTGGTATCGGTTTGAACTATCTCGACCATATCACCGAAAGCGCCAAGGCGCTTGACACCGATGACGCGCTTCCCAAGGAACCGGTGGTTTTTTCCAAACCACCCACTGCCGTCGTCGGCCCAGGAGACGCTGTTCACCACGATGGCGACATGACACAACAACTGGACTGGGAGGTAGAGCTTGCCGTTATTATCGGCACCACTGCCCGCAGGGTCGCACGCGAGAATGCCTTGAAACACGTTTTTGGCTATTCCGTGATGATCGATGTATCTGCACGCGACAACCGCCGTGCGGGGCAATGGATCTTTTCCAAGGGGATGGACACATATGCGCCCTTCGGCCCTTGCATCGTCACTGCTGACGATATTCCCGATCCCCAGAAACTGGACCTCTGGTTGACTGTGAATGGTGTGGAGAAGCAAAGCTCGAATACCGCAAAGATGCTGTTCAAGGTGGATGAATTGATTTCGGATCTGTCCAAAGGCATCACTTTGGAACCCGGTGACATCATCGCTTCAGGCACTCCCGAAGGGGTTGGCGCAGGGCGCGATCCGCAGGAATGGCTGTGGCCTGGCGACGTAATGGAAGCCCATGTCGAGGGCATCGGTACCATCCGCCATCCGGTCATCAATGCGGTACAATTCAAATGAGCGGCTTCTCGATTGACCCTCAGATCGACCATGATTTTAACGCCCGCGAAAGCGTTGCTTCCTTCGACGACGAATTCGCGGCATTGACCCGGATCAGCAGAGAGGCAATTGCCACCCTTCCCTGCCAACGCGATCTGATCTTTGATCAGCAAAGCGGCAGCGCGCTGGATCTCTATGGCGCGGCACCTGACCGCCCGGTTTTCCTGTGGATCCATGGCGGCTATTGGCGAATTGGCACAAAGGAAGAGAATGCCTTTGCCGCCCCGGGTTTCGTGGCGAACGGTGTGGCCGTCGCTGTGATGGATTACTCTCTGGCTCCTGATGCCAGCCTGGAACAAATTGTACATGAGGTGCGCAGCGCCGTCAGTTGGCTTTCCCGCGAAGGATCACAATTCGGTCTGGACACTCAGAAGATTCATGTTGGCGGATCATCCGCGGGTGGGCATCTGACCGGCACCGTGCTCGCCGGTGGCTGGCATGCCGACTATGACCTACATCCAGATACCATTGGCGCCGCTCTCGCGATCAGCGGCATCTACGATCTTGAGCCGCTTCTTTATACACAAGTGAACGGCTGGATGGATATGGATATGGATACGGTTGCAACCCTGTCGCCCATCCGTCACATCCCGGACCGGACACAGGCGCAACTGCTTTTGTCCGTTGGCGGACAGGAACGCGCGGGGTTTCTGCGTGAGACACAGAATTTTCATGATGCCTGGGCCGCAAGGGGGCACGCCGTAACGCAGATCGAAATGGCGCAGTACAACCATTTTGACATTACCGGTAACCTGGCTGATCCCCAGTCCAGCCTGGTGCAGACCACGCTTGACGTGATGCAGGCCGGTGTGTGACCCCGCTTCTAGCCGACCAATTGGATGACAGGAAAAACATCAAAAGCAGTGCGCAGCCTGCTGCCCGAACGCATTGTGGCCATGCGCCCAGTGTTCATGCGCAAGAAAGGCGTCGCATGGTTGGTAACCAATGGAGTCAACACCAACATGCCGGCAACACCTTCTTCCACCTGCTCCATCGTTTGCGGGTCCAGTATTTCAGGGTAACAATAGTCTGACCAGAACCGGAAACCATAGCATTCCGCGTCTTCACACCCCAACATCATCAATTCGCTCAAGGCCAGACAATCGCGCACCTCTGCCCCCCACTTCTGCGATAAGGAACGCCGTGTCTCATCTGACAAAGCCTCACCGGTACAAAGCATCCTGCGCACACCGTCAATGACCAGATCAACCTTCTGGTTTGCCGCCAATTGCGCCAAGGCAAGGCCGGTACTCACTCGACCGATCCAGGCAGATGGCTGCAACAGGCGCACAAGATCAAGCTGAGCAGATAGATCCTCTGCCCCGCAACAAACCATTGCTATGCCGATTTCCGTGGCACTCTGCGCCATAAGATGACCTGTGGGGTCCATTCCCATCGGCAGCGAAAGATGCGTCAGATCATCCTCACCCAATCCCCCAAGAACCAAGGCGCGTTTGACACCGACCATCGCATAGCGTTGATCCCGTGAGGTTCGCGGAAACAAGAGGCCTGTGTCGTCGCTCCGCCAAAATTCAACGATGTCTTTCCGCTCTGAGACACAGAAAGCTTGGAGAAAGGCCTCTTGCCCCATCGTTTTCATAGCCGACATTTCAAGAATCGGAATTTTTGCCCATTCTTCCGGCCGACTGACGTGATCAACGTTGATATGATCCAGGCGGCCCCGATAAAACGGGGCCTTGCGGGCCTTAATAACAGCATTGATCCGCCCAAGGGTCTGTACATTCTGCATCCCCCCGACGCTTTCGGGAATGCCCAAATCAACAACCGGATTGATCATTTACCTGCCTTCACCTTGGGTTCAGGTCCAGGGTAGCGACCACCTGCCTCGGCGTCAAAGCACCGCTGTCGCTTCGATCTCCAACAGGGCTTCATCCTCGATCAGGCCCGCAACCACAACCATTGTCATTGCAGGAAAATGGCGGCCCAACACCTTGCGGTAAACCCCACCCACTTCCGCTTGTCGCGCAAGGTATTCTTTTTTATCAATGACATACCATGTCAGCCTTACGATGTCTTCCACCTTGCCGCCCGCGGCTTCCAAGACGGCGACAATATTCAACAATGCCTGTTCCATCTGACCAATAAAATCGTGGCTTTCAAACACCTGTTCACCCGTCCAGCCGATTTGCCCACCAATAAACAGATGGTTGTCTGCCGTTTTGACCCCATTGGCATAGCCTTTGGCCTTGGTCCAACCCTCTGGTTGTATCACTTCATGCGGCATTTTATGTCCCTCTAAATTCCAAGATAACGGTCTGTTGTTTCAGTGTTCAGCGCATCGATGCTGCCGGTCCATACAGATTTGCCCCGCTCCAGGATCACCACTTGATCGGCGACCTGGCGCAGTTCGCTCAGGGTCTTGTCTACCACCAAAATCGACAGATCCCCGGTTTGTTTCAATGTTGCGATTGCAGACCAGATTTCCTGACGCACCACAGGAGCAAGTCCTTCTGTCGCCTCATCCAAAATCAACAAGCGCGGGTTTGTCATCAGGGCACGCCCAATCGCCAACATCTGCTGTTCGCCCCCTGAGAGCGACGCAGCAAACTGATCACCGCGTTCCTGCAACCGCGGAAACAGCGCATGCACCGCAGCAAAATCCCAGACACCGGGTTGCGCCGATGCATAGAGGTTTTCGTAAACGGTAAGGTTGCTGAAGCACCGCCGCCCCTCCGGTACAAGCCCAAGGCCAAGCCGCGCGGCCTTGTGTGTCGGCAATCCTGAGATGTCCTGGCCCGCAAAGGATACGGTCCCGCCCGTGTTTTTCAGCATTCGGCAAATCACTTTGATCGTCGTAGACTTGCCCATGCCATTGCGGCCCATCAAGGCCAGAACCTGACCTTCGTCAATGTTCAGATCCACACCGAACAAGGCCTGCGACGCACCGTAAGAGGCGGTTATCCCGTGCATGTCCAGCAGGCTCATATCGCGTCCTCTTCACCCAGATAGGCCACGCGCACTTCGGGGTTTGCACGTATGTCATCGACAGTCCCGGTGGCAATGATCTTGCCATAGACCAGCACCGAAATCCGATCTGCACAGGCAAACACTGCGTCCATGTCATGTTCGACCAACAGAATTGGCGCCTCTTGTTTCAATTCTTGCAGAAATTCGGTCAGTGCCTTTGATCCCTCCGCGCCCATTCCGGCCATGGGTTCATCCATAAGGAAAGCGCGCGGTGCAAGGGTCAGGGCCACAGCGACTTCCAACTGGCGGCGTTGCCCGTGCGACAATTCAGCGGTGATCGCATTTTCCTGCGCTTCCAGCCCCACCCGTTTCAGGGACTCCCGTGCCCGGTCCAATAGGGCTTTGTCCTTCATAGCCGGTGTAAAGAGCCGAAACACCTTACCGCTTTGACCGATGGCGCCCAGCACGGCGTTTTCCAGAACGGTATATTCCATCGCTAACGCGGATATTTGAAATGTACGGCCCAACCCCCGTCGCGCCCGCTGTGCGGTATTCAATCTGGTGACATCATTGCCCAGAAACTCGATTGATCCGCTGTCAGGTCTCAATCCTCCAGCGATCTGTTTTATCAAGGTCGACTTGCCTGCTCCATTCGGGCCGATCAGGGCATGAATCTCCCCTTGTCTGAGGTCCAGGGAAATGCCGTCACTCGCATTCAACGCGCCAAAGCTTTTGCGGATATTGCGTACAGACAGAATGCTATCCGTCATGACTCACCTCCCGCTTTGCCAATTTGCCAATGATGCCTCCCTTTGCAAACAGCACGACACCCAACAGGATTGCGCCCAGATAGATGAACCAGTATTCCGATAACCCCCCTAGGAAATGTTCCAACAAGATATAAAGAGCAGCGCCCAGTACAGGACCGAATAAGCGCCCAACCCCGCCGAGAATGATAAATATCATGATCTCTCCCGAGATCTGCCAAGAGAACATCGTCGGACTGACAAACCGGTTGAGATCGGCAAACAGGGCACCTGCCAGTCCCGTAATGGCCCCCGAGATGACAAAGGCAACCAGTCGGACGCGATAAACATTAATTCCAACGGTCTGAACCCGTTCTTCATTCTGGTGCGCCCCGTTTAGTGCCAGACCAAAGGGCGATTTGTTGATCCGGTCCACCAGAAACAGCGCTGCACAAAGCAACACAAAGCAGATGCCGTAAAATTGGATCGGGTCCAGTGTATTCAGCCCCGGAAACTGGTTGCGGACATAAATCGAAAGGCCATCCTCACCGCCGTAAGCAGGCCAGGAGATCGTAAAGTAATACAACATCTGGCCAAAGGCGAGCGTGACCATGATGAAATAGACTCCGCTTGTACGCAAACTCAGCGCCCCGACAAGCAAGGCCAGAAGCGCGGACATCACGATTGCAACCAACCAGATTACCGGCATCGCATTGGTGCCTTCGATCAAAAAAGGTACCTGCAGGATCGGTTCGTAGTTTTGCGCATGGCTTGCAAGAATGCCCATTACATAGCCACCGACACCAAAATAGGCGGCATGACCAAAACTGACCAATCCGCCCTGCCCCAACGCGAGGTTCAGACCGACACCGGCCAGTGCAAAGATCACCGCGCGCGTAGCCAGCGTGACGGTAAACGGTTCTCCAGTGACATAGGCATGGGCGGGGACCACCAAGAGAAGTGCCAGCACGATCAGATTGATATAACGTTCACGCAACATGCTATGTGGCCCCGAACAGGCCGGTGGGTTTGAACAGCAAGACCCCCGCCATCAAAATATAGATCAACATCGAAGCCAGTGCGGATCCGACTGTTGTGGCGGCCGATGCCTCCATGAAGCTACCAAAGACCAGTGGCAGCATCGTGCGCCCAAGGGTATCGGTCAGCCCCACCAGAATTGCGCCTGCAAAGGCACCTTTGATTGATCCGATGCCGCCGATCACGATCACCACAAAGGCAAGAATCAGCACCGGTTCTCCCATACCTACCTCTACCGACTGGATCGCACCAACCAACGCACCTGACAATCCGGCAAGGGCCGCGCCCAGAGCAAATACCATTGTATAGAGCACCGAAATATCCACTCCCAGAGCTGCGATCATCTCGCGGTCGTTTTCACCCGCACGGATACGCATGCCGACACGGGTCTTGGAAATCAGCAGGAACAGGCCCACTGCCACGGCCAGGCCGATCCCGATTATTGTCAATCGGTATAGCGAATACTGAATACCACCTGGCAGCGTGATCGACCCTTTCAACACCTCCGGTACGTTCAGGAACAAAGGGAAGGATCCGAAAATCCAGCGAGTCGCTTCGGAAAAGATCAGGATCAGGGCGAAGGTGGCCAGGACCTGTTCCAGATGGTCCCGCGCATATAATCGTCGAATGATCGTAAGTTCGACCAGTGCCCCTACAATTGCGGCCGCAACCAGACTGGCGATCAGCGCAAGAAAGAAATTGCCCGTCCACCCGGCAACCGCCGCCGCGGCGAAGGCCCCGATCATATACAGCGACCCATGCGCGAGGTTAATCAACCCCATCACGCCAAAGATCAACGTGAGGCCGGCCGCCATCAGAAACAACATCACGCCGAATTGCAATCCGTTGAGAATCTGTTCGATCAACAGAAGAGTATTCATCCACCCGCCTCATTTTATAGGGCCGCCACCCTGTGCAGCGGCCCTGTTTGGCTCTTACATCTTGCACTCGGCGGCATAGACGTCTTGGTGTGCCGTCAGGCCGGTACTGATGATCTTGTTGGTGTAAACATCGCCTTCTTTGATCACTTCGCGGACATAGATGTTCTGGATTGGGTGGTGGTTGTTACCAAACTTGAAATCCCCGCGAACCGACTCAAAATCAGCTTCTTTCAGTGCCGCGCGAAAGGCGTCCGCGTCCTTGACATCGGCCTTGGCCATCGCGCTCAGGATCAGGTTCGCCGTGTCGAAACCCTGACTTGCATAAAGTGACGGCAGCCGGCCGAACTCAGCTTGAAACGTTTCCACAAAGGCCTTGTTGGCCGCATTGTCGAGATCCTTGTTCCACTGCGAGGTATTCTTTACACCCAGCGCCGCTTCTCCCACTGCCTGCAAGATCCCCTGATCAAAGCTGAAAGCCGGCCCGACAACGGGCAGATCAATGCCGCTGTCCGCATATTGTTTGAGAAAGGAAATCCCCATGCCGCCAGGCAGGAAAAAGTAGACACTGTCGGCATCAGAGGCACGGATCTGTGCAATCTCGGCTGCATAGTCAGTCTGGCCAAGTTTTGTGTAAAGTTCACCTGACGGCGTGCCTTCAAACATCCGCTTGTAGCCTGTCAGAGCGTCCTTGCCCGCTGGATAGTTCGGCGCAAGGATAAAGCTGTTCTTGTAACCGGCTTGCGTTGCATAAGCACCTGCCGCTTCGTGCAGATTGTCGTTTTGCCAGGCAACGTTGAAATAGTTCTCATGGCACCCTTTGCCAGCCAATTGCGCAGGGCCAGCATTGGCGGAAATATAAAATTTCCCCTGGGCTGTGGTTGCCGGCGCAACGGCCATGGCAAGGTTGGACCATACGATCCCCGTCATGATGTCGACTTTTTCAGACTGAATCATCTTGTCGGCCAATTGCACGGCGACGTCGGGTTTGCGCTGGTCATCTTCGATCACCACCTCGATATTTTCATTGCCGGATTGCCCGATGGCCAGCATAAAGCCGTCGCGAATGTCGACACCCAGACCGGCACCACCGCCTGTCAAGGTTGTGATCAATCCGACCTTTACCTTGCCACCGTGGCCATCGGCCAATGTAGGCGATGCCATTGCAAGAGCAACAGCAGTCACCGTGCCCAATGCCTTAAGCGTTAGTTTAGCTTTCGTTGAAATCATTTACTTTCTCCCAGTTCATACAGGTGCTTGTGATGCAGCCTTGCGGACACTTTGTGCCGCGGCGATGCCAATTGAAATGGCTTATTTGCAAAACGCTACTCTGGTCGATCTTTTATTTCAAGCTCAAATAGTTTGAACTTCAACTAAACTGCCCGCGGCCAGAATGTCCGCCGGAACTAAAGGCCAAGGCATACACCCAAACAAAACGGCACCGGAAATTCCGGTGCCGCATGCAAATCCAACAACAGGATTTGTGACTCAGTTGGCTTCGGGTCCAACCGACACCAGATAAGCCCAGACGTTCTTTGCGTCGGTTTCGTCTTTCAACTTGAAAGACATTTTCGACTTGGCCTTTTTGTCGTCGTTATAGGTTCGCAGGAATGCCTTTGGGTCGGCAACATAGCTGACAAAGTCCGCTTCGTTCCATTCCAGACCCGCTTCGCCGGCAGCAACCAGTGATTTGCCGAACTTTTTACCAAATTCCGGCTCTGCCCCCGCAACGCGTGTGTACAAGCCATAGAGATCCGGACCACTGCGCCCGCCTTTTGCAATTTCCGTTCCATCAGCTGCGGTAATGGCATGGCAGGATTTGCACTTTTTAAAGACATTCTCGCCTTCTGCCGCGTCGCCTGTAGCATGACCATCGGCAAAGGCCGGGCCGGTAGCCATGGCGAGAGCCAGCGCTGTGATTTTCAACATGTTCATCTGTGAACTCCTACTCCAATGTTCCTTTAGGCTACTTAGCGCATTTCTGACCAAGACACACCCCGTGCGACAAACGGTCGGACAGGTATTTCCTGTGTTTTATTGTCGCGCCAACTTGCGTTGGTTTTGCGCTCACCTGGCTTTTTGACACGCCAGCGCAACACCACCTAGGGCATATGGTTGCGCAGCCTGCGGGTAACTGCCAGAAACCTGTGACTGCAACGCGACAAGGGACGACACGATGCCCCCCAATGACATCATGATTCCCGCCTGGGTCGACGGCAAACTGGTTCCGGTTGAAAAGTTGGCGGTCCACCAACGTGGTCTGCGCCATCTCGCGGTCTCCGTCTTTGTCCTGTGTGAGGACAGGATCCTGCTGCAACAACGTGCTTTGGGGAAATATCACACCCCCGGTCTTTGGGCGAACACCTGCTGCACACACCCGATGTGGGGCGAAGACCCCCTCGCCTGTGCCCATCGCCGCCTCGCGGAAGAATTGGGAATCACGGGTCTGGATCTCGTTCATCGCGGCCAGGTCGAATACCGTGCAGATGTTGGAAAAGGACTGATCGAACACGAGTTGGTCGATGTCTTTATCGCGCAGACCCAGAATGACTTGACGGTAAATCCAAACCCTGAAGAGGTCATGCACACAGATTGGCGCACACATGCGGAATTACAGAAAGATATTGCGCAAAAGCCAGTCAGTTTCACACCCTGGCTGCGTATATATCTGGAAAAACATGCCGACATGATCCTCGGCGGAACCTGATCGCGGTGTGTCCTGACCTGCCTCGGCATCGTCGAAAATGATGTCAAATACACGTTTTTTCCTGGTTATCTCTCCTCCTTCATTTACTTACAGCCTGTCCCGGGCCGCGATCTAATTCCCCTTGAGTTCATCTTGAGCTTGATCGAACAAGGCCTGCGCCCGCCGCCATGTTTCCTACAGGGGTTGCCGCATAAACGACATGGGCCAAGAAAAGCTGGAGTATTGGACGATCAAACGGTTCTTGTTTTCATCGTCCAGGTGTCAAGGGGTGCCAATCGGCGGTATCTGATTGTCTTAGCGGTCTTTTTTGCGTTTGCCTTGCAGGATTTCGTCCAGGGCCATGCCATCCTGATCAACCGAACACCAGAGCCAGAACTTGCGCGCATAGATTTTCACAACCACTTCATTCAGTTTCAAGATATTGGCGGGTTGAGACTGCCGACCTAGCACGCTCCGCGTAATGCGTGGTCCAGACTTCGTAATCTAACGACAGATCGTTTCGTATGAACCGTCAACGCCACACTGCAAAAACATCGCCTCCACTTCCCGAAGCCTGAGATTGAACCGGCAATGCAGCCAGAGTGCGTGGGTGATGATTGCCACGGATAGCGGTGGCGTTTGAACCAAAGCAGAAAATGCACGAGGCAGGCGTCCAGGAAATTACCGGCACGTCACTGTTATGTGCCTGATCAGTGGCTTTGATAAAAGTTCGGAACCTAACGCAAGTTTCAAAGTTGTCCTTACACAGTTGAATGAAATCACAAAAGTGAGGCCAGTACCATGGACCATTCTTTGCATCCCCGCCTTCCGGCGGAAGAGCTAAACGCAACCAACCTTGAAGGGGCCGCAATTTACGGCGCTGACGACGCAAAAATCGGAGATGTATCGCACTTGCACGGGTCAGGAGCGTCCGCGCAAGTTGTCGTTGATGTCGGTGGATTTCTGGGCATCGGCGCAAAGCCCGTTGGGCTTGATATGGCGCGGCTTGATTTCATGCGTGACGAAAATGGTATCGTGCATGCCACTACAGCCCTGACCAAAGATGAAGTCAAAGCACTTCCCGAGCATCATGACTGATACCCCATCCAAGCCCAACCGTAGAAGGATGAACCTGGTCAATATTGAATCGAGCTTATCCACTCGCGTTTGACCTGTTCGTCCGTATCGGAACAAGCCACTTCCCCACACGCCTCCCCGTCGCGCGTTGACCGGGGGGTGTGAACGTCGTCAGCGTTGAAGTTCAGGTTCGGTGAATAATAACCGCGCCCTCCACTTTGCAAATGGGATGAATCTCCTCGGTCGCGTTTTGAACCACCGGAAATGCCCGGTCGAAGACAAGGTGTAAACTTAAGATCAGGTTGTTTCCAGAATTCGTGATAGACTTACAGGAACTCCGACGACCCGACAGGAATTGGTAAAATAGAGGAAATGCTATGACGAGTCTGCGCGCTACCTATCTGACAAAACCAATCCAAAAATGGGCGAAGGGAGTTTTGCCTGCACTTTCGCAAACTGAAAGCGAGGCGCTTACGGCCGGTGAAGTCTGGTGGGAGGCTGAATTGTTCTCGGGCAGTCCGGATTGGTCGAAACTGCATGCGGTAAGGGCACCGAAACTCAGCGAAGAAGAGCAGGCATTCTTTGACGGACCATGCCGTGAGTTGTGCAAGATGATCGACGATTGGGAGATCAACCAAAAAGCCGCCGACCTGCCTGCCCCCGTCTGGAAGTTTCTGCGCGACCAAAAGTTTTTCGGTATGATCATTCCGAAATCCCATGGTGGGCTGGGCTTTTCCGCCTTTGCCCATTCGGAAATCATACGTTTCATTTCTACCCGGTCAGTGGCTGCTGCGGTGACAGTCATGGTGCCCAATTCGCTTGGCCCCGGTGAACTTCTGCACATGTTCGGCACTGATGACCAAAAAGATTATTGGCTGCCACGCCTTGCTGATGGCCGCGAACTGCCTGCATTTGGCCTGACAAGTGCTGAGGCGGGGTCAGACGCCTCTGCCATGAAAGACGAAGGAGTAATTTGCAAAGGCCGGTGGGAAGGTAAGGAAGTCTTGGGTATTCGGCTCAACTGGGCCAAACGCTATATCACGCTGGCGCCTGTCTGTACCGTGCTGGGCCTGGCGTTCAAACTACGCGATCCCGATGGTTTGCTGGGCGACGAAAAAGACCTCGGCATTACCTGTGCTTTGGTGCCCACCGATCTGGACGGTGTCGAGACAGGAAAGCGCCACCTGCCTTCCTCGACCATGTTCATGAACGGGCCGACCATGGGCAAAGACGTTTTCATACCTGTAGAAAATATTGTCGGCGGGCCAGACTACGCAGGCAAAGGTTGGATGATGCTGATGTCCGCGCTCGCTGCCGGTCGTGGTATTTCTCTGCCTTCGATGGGCTGCGCTGCCATCGCCCTTTCCGCCCACACGACGGGCGCTTATACGCGCATTCGCCAACAATTCAACCTGCCCATTGGCAAATTTGGCGGCGTGCAAGCCCGGTTAGGGCGCCTTGCTGCAGATTCATATGCGATGGACGCCGCACGGCATTTGACCTGTGCTGGTCTGGACGAAGGGCGTGCGTTGTCGGTGATTTCCGCGATCATGAAGGCCCAAGCGACCTTTAAAATGCGCGAGGCGTTGAACGATGCGATGGATGTGCATTCCGGCAAGGCAGTGATCGACGGGCCGTCAAATTATCTGCTACCGCTTTACCGCGCAGTGCCCATCGGGATCACCGTTGAAGGGGCGAACATCGTCACCCGCAGCCTGATCATCTTTGGGCAAGGGTCGATCCGTGCCCATCCCCACATGCTCGACAATATGATGGCCCTGCAGGAAAAAGACTCGGAAAAATCGCTGGAGATGTTTGACAAGAGCCTGTGGGCCCATATCGGTCACACCACGAAAACCCTATTCCGTGCATGGGGCCGTGCACTGACCGGCGGGCGGTTCGCACCGGCACCCGATGCGGGCAAAGCAACGCAGATCTACCGCCAGCTTTCGCGCTGGTCCGCGGCCTATGCCCTGACGGCTGATTTCTGCTTTCTCACGCTTGGCGGTGCACTCAAACGCAAAGAAATGATTTCAGCGCGGATGGGGGACGTCTTGTCAGAGATGTACATTCTGTCCGCAGCACTAAAGCGCTGGGAGGATGAAGGCCGTCAAGAAGCTGATCTGCCGGTGTTGAACTATGCCGCTGCGGAGGCTTTCAAACGCATCCAGACGGCGCTGGACGACGTTATTGTGAATCTACCTGCCCGCTGGGCTGCGTGGGTGTTGCGGTTCCTGACGTGGCCTGCTGGCACAGAGCGTGGGCCAAATGATCGCCTGATCGCAGAGTGCAGCGATCTGCTCTATCACCCTTCCGAAACGCGCGATCGGATCGTTGGCACTGTGCACCAGGGCTGCGACCGCAACGGCGTGTTGTTACTCAACCGTTGCTACGCAAAAGTGACCGCGATGGAACCAGTGACGAAGCGTTTGCGCGATGCCAAGAAAACGCCACAACAGGCCTTGGAGGCGGGCATTCTGAGCGATGCTGAAATGAAAGACATCAACGAAATGAACGAATTGATTTCCCAGGTGATCGCTGTCGACGAATACACACCCGAAGAATTGGCCGCCCTGTTCCCCGACAAGAGATCAGAACGGCACAAAGACCGTAACGCAATTCCCAAGGAGGCCGCAGAATGAGCAATGCCAAAAATCAGCGCGTGTTCCTGGTGGATGGCGCACGCACCCCGTTCCTAAAAGCGCGAAGCGGGCCGGGGCCGTTCACGCCTGTCGATCTGGCCGTTCAATGTGGACGTCCATTGTTGGCGCGCCAGCGGTTTGACCCGACCCTGTTCGATCTGGTGATCCTGGGTTGCGTGAACGTGATTGCCGACGAGATGAACCCGGCACGCGTTGCCGCCCTGCGATTGGGACTGGGCGAAGATATGGTCGCATTTACCGTGCAGATCAATTGTGGTTCAGGCATGCAAAGCATCGACACCGCCTACAGATATATCCGCGACGGCAGCCATCAGATGATTCTTGCAGGCGGTGCCGAAGCGCTCAGTCATGCGCCTTTGACGCTGCGCCAGTCTGCGGTTGAATGGTTCGGGCAGATGAATGCGGCCAAGGGGCCGCTGGCGCAGGCCCGCGCCATGGCCGGGATCAAAGCAGAATTCTTTAAACCCGTCATCGGGCTGGAACGGGGCCTGACCGACCCCATTACCGAGCTGAACATGGGCCAGACCGCGGAAGTGCTGGCACATCGCTTCAACATTGATCGAAAGGCGGCAGATGCCTACGCAATGGAAAGCCACCATCGCCTTGCCGCCGCGCAACAGGACGGCACGCTTGAACACGAACTCATGCCCGCTTTTGATCGCGATGGCACGGTTTATGATCACGATGACGGCGTGCGTCCCGACAGCGATATGGAAGGGCTGGCCAAACCAAAGCCGGTGTTCGAACCGCCGTATGGGAAAGTAACCGCAGGCAATTCCAGCCAGATCACCGACGGGGCCAGTTGGTGCATCATCGCGTCGGAACATGCGGTCGATGAACACAAGCTGGAACCCCTGGCAGAGATCAAGGATAGCGAATGGGCGGCGCTTGACCCGTCCATCATGGGGCTGGGTCCTGTGATGGCCTCCACACCAATCGTCCAGCGACATGGCTTGGGGATCGAGGACATCGATCTGTGGGAGCTGAACGAAGCCTTTGCCGCACAGGTGTTGTCCTGCCTGGCAGCATGGCAGGACGCGGATTTCTGTGGTGAGGTCCTTGGTCTGAAAGGCACCTTCGGGCGGATTGACCGCGACCAGCTCAACGTTGACGGCGGTGCCATATCGCTGGGCCATCCCGTCGGGACCAGCGGCAACCGGATTGTGCTGCACCTTGCAAATGCGATGAAAAAACGCGGTGCCAAACGCGGCATTACCACCGAATGCATCGGCGGTGGTCTGGGTGGTGCAATGTTGCTGGAGGCAGTGTGATGACCGGATATGTTCTGCAACATCTGGGCGAGACGAAGTTGGAACTGGGCCCCTCGGGCGTAGGCGATGGCCATTGGCGCACCGGGCGTGACGGCGACGACATTTTGTGGCTCGTGCTCGATAAAAGAGGCACCGGCACCAACACGATTTCAGAGGACGTGATCAGGGAATTGGATGCGCATATCGCAGCGGCACAGAAGGAAGTGCCCAAGGCATTGGTAATCCGATCTGCCAAACAATCCGGCTTTGCCGCAGGGGCGGACATCACCAGTTTTGATGCGATGTCGGATGTCGGGGCCGCCAACCTTTTGAAACAAGGACATGACGTGCTGGACCGGATAGAGGGCCTGCCCTGCCCGACCGTCTGCGTGGTACACGGTGCCGCATTGGGTGCGGGGTTCGAACTGGCATTGGCCTGTGATTATCGCATCGCGGTAGACGGCGCATCCTTCGCCTTTCCCGAAGTGCAACTAGGCTTGCACCCCGGCCTTGGTGGGACGTTCCGCCTGCCTGCGTTGATTGATCCGACTGAGGCAATGACACTGATGCTGACAGGCAAGACCGCCTATACCAAACACGCCAGATCGCTGGGCATTGCCGATCAGATTGTCGAGGAACGCCATGTCGCTGCCGCCGTGCAAGACGCCGTAGATGGCAAGATGACCAAGCAGGAACAAGGACTTAAAGCGCGTGCACTAGGGTTCGAAGCGGCGCGCAGTCTGGTCGCGCGTCAGATGCGCAGCCAGACGGAACAAAAGGCGCCAAAAGAACACTATCCTGCTCCGCATGCACTGATCGAACTTTGGGAAGAACACGGCGACGACCGCAGCGATATGCAGCGTGGCGAGATTGCCAGTTTTGCAAAACTGCTTGAAACGGACACCTCGAAAAACCTGCGCCGGGTGTTTTTCCTGCGTCAGAAATTGAAAGACGCCGGAAGGGGCGAGGACGACATTGCCCATGTGCACGTGATTGGTGCCGGAGCCATGGGTTCCGAAATTGCCGCAATGGCCGCCATCAAAGGCAAACGGGTCACGTTGAGCGATGTGGCAACCGATCCGCTGGGCTGTGCAATGAAACAAGCGGTGCAAATCTGCAAGAACAAACACCTGAGCCGTATAGAGACCCGCGATGCGCTGGATCGGTTGATGCCTGACCCGCAAGGCTATGGCATCGGGCGTGCCGATTTGGTGATCGAGGCAGCACCGGAAAAGATGGACCTCAAGGAAAAGATATATAGTGGCCTGAAAGGCAAGATGAAGGCGGATGCGATTCTTGCCTCCAACACCTCCAGTCTGTCGGTGGATGAACTGACAAAATACGCCCCGGCCAAGACACGGTTTGCGGGGCTGCATTTCCTCAACCCGGTTTCAAAGATCGATCTGGTCGAGGTTGTCAAAGGCGATGCAACCAATGCCAGAACGCTGAATAGGCTTGCGGTGTTCTGTGGCGCAATTGGCAAACTGCCTGCTACCGTCGGGGACTATCCCGGTTTCGTCGTTAACCGTGCGCTGACCCCATATCTGATGGAAGCCATGGTGCTGATGGAAGAAGGGGTGACCAAGGAGGTTATCGACACAGCCGCACTGCAATTCGGTATGCCAATGGGGCCGGTGACGCTGGCCGATCAGGTGGGACTGGACATAGGCCTTCATGTGGCTGAATCACTGCGTGACAATCTTGAAAAACCTTTGGCGACTATCTCTGCTGTGCTGCGCAAGAAGATTGATGATGGTGATCTGGGCCGAAAGTCCGGCAAGGGCTTTTATGAGTGGGCAGACGGTACACCACATCCTGACGCTGATATGGTCGAGGCGCCGCAGGATTTGACTGATCGCTTGATCCTGCCGATGCTGGACGCCTGTGTCGAAGTGTTGCGGCGAGGCGTGGCGGAAAGCGAAGACCAGATTGATGGCGCGATGATCTTTGCAACGGGATGGGCCCCATTTCGTGGCGGGCCAATGCACTATGCCCGCAGCCGTGGCATTGACGATATCATCTTGCGCCTGAAAGAGCTGGAAAAGGCGCACGGCCCCCGCTTTACCCCTGATGAAGGCTGGCAAGCCCTTGGTTGAAGGGCCGCAAATATTCACCGATGCATGTGCGATGGCGCGCGCGATATTTGATCGTGTGGGTGGCGAGATACGTCTTGCCTTGCCCCTTGGCCTTGGCAAACCCGTCACATTGGTCAATGCCCTGACCCGTGCCGCCGTCAACGACCCTTCATTGCGCCTGTCAATTTTTACAGCCTTGACGCTGGAACGCCCGAACCCCGGCTCGGACATCGAAAAGCGGTTTCTGAATCCTGCAATGGATCGCCTCTTCGGGCGCTACCCCGCGCTGCTTTATGCCGATTTGATCAAGGGCGACGGACTGCCTGATAACATCGAAGTCTCAGAATTCTTTTTTCAGGCGGGCGCATGGATGGGCAACAACTATGCCCAACAACACTACATTTCTGCGAACTACACCCACGCCCGCGACGTGTTGATCGCGCAAAAGCCCAACGTGCTGGCGCAACTGATGCCCCGCCATGGGGACCGTGTCAGCCTGTCGTGCAACACTGACATATCTGTGGACCTGTTCGATATGCGACGCGCGGGGAAAATGGACTTTATCGCGGTAGGCGAGTTGAACGATGCTTTGCCTTTCATGTCTGGAGGCGCAGAGTTAGAATCCACCGAATTGGAAATGATGCTGGAGCCAGCTGAACAGTTCGAGCTGTTTTCCGCTGTCCGCCGCCCGGTGTCACACGCGCAGCACGCCATTGGCCTACATGTCGCACGACTGGTTCCAGACGGGGGCACCTTGCAAATTGGGATCGGCGCAATTGGCGATGCCGTCGCAAACGCGCTGATAAAGCGCGATAGCGTTGCCTTGGACCAAGTTTGGGACGACGCGCCATTTCCACTGAGGGGAAATGGTACAGGTGCTTTCAAGGCCGGGTTGTACGGCGTCACTGAAATGCTTGTCGGTGGACTTCTTGCGCTATTCGAGGCTGGGATCATCAAGCGCAAAGTGGATGGCGCAGCGATCCATGCCGGATTCTTTGTCGAAGCGCGCGACATGTATGAACGTCTGCGTGCGATGGATCCTGAAGAGCGCGCCAAGATTGCCATGATGCCCGTTAGTTTCACAAATGCGCTATATGGCGATGAACGGGAAAAACGGACAGCACGCGATCAGGCTCGTTTCGTCAACAGCGCGATGCAAGTCAGCCTGCTGGGGGATGTAATGTCGGATTCCGCCAAACCAGGGCAGGTCGTCAGTGGCGTGGGCGGGCAGTTCAACTTTATCGAACAGGCCTTTGCACTTGAGAATGGCCGTGCCATCCTGACCCTGCCTGCCACGCGGCGCTCCGGCGGCAGCGTCACATCGAACATCGTCTGGCAATTGCCATTAACCACCGTTCCACGCCACATGCGCGATATCGTGGTGACGCAATATGGTGCCGCTGATTTACGCGGACAAACCGATGAAGAGGTGATCAAACGCCTGATCGCAATCGCAGATAGCCGGTTTCAGCAGGGCTTGCTGAATACGGCGAAAAAGGCGGGCAAAGTTTCCGCTGATTATCAGATCCCCTTTGTACATCAAAACAACACGTCAGAGGCTCTCGAACATTGGCTGGCACCGCACCGAATTAACCTTTTGCCGGACTTCCCTTTTGGCACAGATTTTGATCGAATAGAACAGGTGCTGCTGCCCGCCCTGTCTCTGTTAGGCAATGCCGCCGCGAATATGCGACACCTTGCGGCGTTGATTTGGGCATCCATGACGCTACCCGCGCATCCGGATGAATCTGCCGCTATGAAGCGCATGGGATACGATGCCGCCTCAAGATGGTCAGCGCCTTTGCAAGCGCGTGCATTGCGCGGTGCACTGCGTGTGCATGTTCAGGAACAATCGATTGAGCAGCAATGACTTTACATTTCTCAGGTCGGCCCGTCCGGTCGTGCCATTTTAAGTTTCCACGCGCCACAAACGGATTGAGTCGCTATTTGGAACCCTCCGTTGCGGATGCAGTCACTGTGCAGTATCATCGGCCAACAGAGTATTCGCGCCAAACTTACTTTCGAATTATGGCACTCTCTGCGTTTGCCATCAGAACTATCCGACACTCTCGATAGGCAAGAGGAGGCACTCAAATTGGACTCGATCTATTGCGGGCCACCTCCGCTGCCCGAAGATCTTTGGTCAAGCTGGAACCTTGATCCGCTTCTTCTTGCTACACTGATCGGCATGACAATCCTATTTCGGCGCGCACCCTCAGGGCTTGCGGCAGTCGCGATTTTAGCCGTGGCTTTCGTCTCGCCACTTTGTGCGCTTTCTTCGGCATTGTTTTCGGCGCGGGTGGTTCATCATGTTCTGCTTATCGCGGCCGCAGCGCCGCTGCTGGCAATGGCGCTGCGCAGGCAACCGTCCCATGGGATTGCCCTACCCTTTGTAGCATCTGCGTTGGTCCTTTGGGGGTGGCACCACCCTGTGGCATATGACCTGGCCCTCGCAAATGTCGCGGTTTACTGGTTGATGCAAATCAGCCTTTTGACAAGTGCCGTTTGGTTCTGGCGCACTGTACTCAGGTCAGACAACGTACCTGTGGAACGTCTGGTATATGTCGTCGCCTGCTTTGCACAGATGGGGATGCTGGGTGCGCTCCTTACCTTCGCGCCGAACGCGCTTTATGCCGCTCATGCCTTTGCCCCGCTTGATTGGGGGCTGACCCCATTGAGGGATCAACAGTTTGGCGGGCTCATCATGTGGGTGCCAGCAGGTATCCCCTATGCTGTGGCAGCCACGCTATTGGCGCGGCGTAGCTGGTCGCGCCTTGCAGGCGGTGCAGCGTGCTAGATTGGCTGATTTCGACGATACCGCTTTTCAAGATCGTTCACATTGCCGCTCTGGCAATATGGTGCGGTGGTCTACTTGCGCTGCCTGTGATGCTGGCGCGGCACGATCCTAATGGGACGCTGGACGATTATCGCATCATCCGCCACGCGACTCATACTACCTATACGCTTTGTGTCACACCAGCAGCAGTCATCGCCGTGATCGCGGGAACCTGGTTGATATTCTTACGTGAAGCCTTTGTCCCTTGGCTGTTCGCCAAGCTTGCATTTGTGGCGCTGCTTGTGGTTGCCCATGCCTGGATCGGTCATATCGTCGCAAAGATCGCAGAGCAGCCGGGTTTTCACCAACCGCCCCGGCCGATTTTTCCGATTTTCGCCGTTCTTGTGCCTATCGTGGCAATCTTGACACTCGTCCTGGCCAAACCGGTACTAAATGGGAATGTCTTCCCGGATTGGTTGCTGGTTCCAAGAAATGGTCAGCTTCCCTTCGAGGTGCCGAGTTGATAATCAAAAACGAGTTTGCCACCATGCCATCCCGTGAAGCTCACCACCAGTACGCACAGCCCCGACAGCAAGACGCCATAGGGAAGTACCGCCTGTTCGTACCCAAAAAGCCGATAGCCCCAATTAGCCCCAAGGAGTGCAAGAAGAGTCACTGCAATAATGAAGTGGGTCCAAGCCGGGGCGCGCGCCCGAATGCCCCGCACCAGCAGAAGTTCTGCGGTGCCCGAGAATCCGGCAAGCATGCCGAACAGAAATCCCGTGCCTGCCGCCCAAAGTGCAGCCCGAGCCCAAAATGCGTCTCCGGTCCACCAATAAAGCACATCAGCACCCAGAACACAGAATGTAAGGGCCACTGGAAATGCAACACTCATTGCGTGGATCGGGTGGCCATGCACCGCGATCCGAGATTCCGTTTGATCAAAACCGGGCAATTGGCTGATCGGATCGATCAGTTTTTCTGCTTCAGTGTCCGGGTTTTCATTCGCCATGTTGCCACCATCCTCCGCCCGGTCTTTCCGGTTGCACTCTTCCTATTGCTTACAGGGTGCGATGGCGTGCTTTCAACCGTCGATCCTGCCGGTCCTGCAGCAAGGACGATCGCTACGCTTTGGTGGCTGCTATTTGCTGGCGCGTCAGTTGTTTTCGGATTGGTGATGCTTCTGGTGTTTTTCTCTTTCCAGGGCAAACGCGCCGCCAAGGACGAGGCGTCACAGGTAAGGGTCTGGATTGTTGGCCTCGGGTTGATTTTCCCGATGGTCGTCCTTGCCGCCCTTCTGGCCTACGGACTTGTTGTCGGGGAACGGTTATTACCGCGTGAAGGGGCTAACGTGGTTAGTGTCCACGCGCAGGCTCGGCGTTGGGAATGGACGTTCACCTATGATGATGCGTCAGAACAGGAAACCAAAGGCACGCTGCATATTCCCGCTGGTCGGCCCGTCAATGTGGCAATCACCACCACCGATGTGATCCACAGTTTCTGGGTGCCGCGATTGGCCGGCAAACTCGATGCGATACCCGGGCGTACCAATATTCTGCGGATCGAGGCCGACAGTCCCGGCACTTATGAAGGAACCAGCGCAGAGTTCAGCGGTGCAGGTTACGACGGTTTCACCTTTCAAGTCATCGCCCATGATCCGACCCAATGGGATGCCTTTCTGAAGGGAGAACTGAATGAAGGCTCTTGAGCGCCACCGGAAGCTGACTGCGATCTGGGCGTCCGAACCGGGGATCAGGGGATGGTTTTCAACTGTGAACCATACTGACCTGGGGCGCATGTTTCTGGTTACCGCTTTCTTCTGTTTCATGGTTGGTGGCCTTCTGTCGATGCTGATCCGCGCGCAACTTGCTACGCCACATTCGGCCTTTGCAGGGCCGGAAATCTACAATCAGATTTTTACCATGCACGGGACCATCATGATGTTCCTGTTCGCCATTCCCACATTCGAAGGGTTGGCGATCTATTTGCTGCCAAAGATGCTGGGAACCCGCGATCTCGCCTTTCCCCGTCTGACCGCCTACGGTTACTGGTGTTACTTTTTTGGCGGGGCTATGCTGATTTTTTCGATGCTGTTCGGGATTGCTCCGGATGGCGGCTGGTTCATGTACCCGCCCTTGAGCAATGCAATCTATTCGCCAGGGATCAACACGGATTTCTGGCTGATCGGCATCACCTTTGTCGAGATTTCTGCCATCGCAGCGGCAGTAGAACTCACCGTGTCGATCCTGAAATACCGCGCCCCCGGCATGTCGCTGGACAAGATGCCAATTTTTGCGTGGTACGCGTTGGTCACCGCGCTGATGATCCTGACTGGTTTTCCGCCCCTGATCCTCGGGTCGGTGCTGCTTGAAGTTGAACGCGTTTTCGGCTTGCCGTTCTTTCAGGCCGATCTCGGCGGGGACAGCCTGTTGTGGCAGCACTTGTTCTGGTTGTTCGGGCATCCTGAGGTCTACATCATCTTCTTGCCTGCGGCAGGTATCGTATCAACCGTCCTGCCGGTGATGTGCCGCACCACGCTATTGGGCCATGGCTGGATCATTGCAGCGGCCGTCGCCCTTGCCTTCCTCTCCTTTGGCTTGTGGGTCCATCATATGTTTACCACAGGCATTCCGCATATGGGTCTGGCTTTCTTTTCTGCGGCGTCCACGCTGGTTGCGGTGCCCACGGGCGTGCAGATTTTTGCGTGGATCGGTACCATGTGGAAAGGCCGGCCGGAATTGCATTTGCCGATGCTGCATATTCTCGGGTTTTTCGTCACCTTCGTGATCGGCGGCCTTACAGGCGTGATGGTGGCCGTTGTACCGTTCGACTGGCAAGCGCATGACACTGCATTCATCACCGCCCACCTGCATTATGTTCTGTTCGGTGGCTTCGTTTTTCCGATTTTTGCTGGTGTTTATTATTGGTTGCCGCATTTCACTGGACGTCGGCGCTTTTTTCACCTTGGAGAATTGGCATTCGCGCTGGTCTTTATCGGTTTCCACGTCACGTTTCTGGCCATGCACTGGGTTGGCCTGCTGGGTCAGCGCCGCCGGATTTCCACCTATGCGCCCGAGGACGGCTGGACAACGATCAACCTGATTTCCTCAATCGGTAGTTTCATTCTCGCCATTGGTATTGCCATGATCCTGATTGATGTGATCCTGCATGCATTGACCGCCAGTCGTGGCAGGCGCAATCCATGGCGCGCCAGCACTCTGGAATGGGCGATGATGACACCTGCACCCGCCTATAACGTCGCCAGCCTGCCCCACATAAGTAGTCGCGACCCGCTTGCTGATGATCCAGACCTCGCCGTTCGGCTGGCACGTGGCAAAGGGTATCTGGGCGACCCCGGCAAAGGCTGGCGTGAAACGCTGACCGTGGACATCGCAAGTGGCCGTCCCGACATGCATGTTATCTATCCGGCAAATACAAGACTTCCCATTCTGATGTCGGCCGTCACCGGTGTGTTTTTCCTGTCGCTATTGTTGAAGTTCTATTGGACGGTACCGCTTGCGATACTCGGAGTTGCCGCCCTTGCGTGGAAATGGGTCTGGGGTCTGGGTCTCAGGGATGATCCCGGAATGCAGCCGATTGGACATGGCATCGAACTGCCGAACGCCGCGGCGGTTGAGCGTTCACCGGGATGGTGGGGCACTGTGTTTCTATTGACCGCCAACGCCACGTTTTTTGGGTCTCTTCTGTTCGGATTTGCGTTTCTGTGGACAGTAGCACCGGGCTGGCCGCCACCGGTCTGGTTTGCAGCGTCGCCGTTCGCGTTGAGTATTGGTCTCTTCGGCGCACTCATCGGCCCGATTGCGATGCGTCTGGCGGTCCGTAAGAATCGCAGGGGTGGAAGCGCTGTACCTGCCTTCGTTGTCGCTTTCCTAGCCGCACTTGTGTTGACCATTTCGTGTTCAACGATGATGCTAAGGACGCCTGCACCATCAGACCACGCTTACGGCGCAACCCTGTTTGTGCTTGGTGGTTACGGGGTGTTTCACGCGGCTCTGGCTGCGCTGATGATATGTTTCCTTGTCGCGCGGGTACTTCACGGCTTCACCTCGCCCGCACGGCGCGCTGAACTTCCCATCGTTGGCCTCTGGGTCGATTACGCCAGCATTATCGGTGTCATCGTTCTCATTTCCGGGCACTTGCCAGGTTTGGTCTTATGAAGGACCTACTGCGCATCTTGATTGCGCCTTTGATGTGGCTTGCTTTGTTTAGTGCGGTTTACGGGCTGCATGGTCTTCTCTGCAATCTTGGTATCACTTCCACCGCGCTTGGCTTCCCGCTGCCACGGATCCTGCTTGTGGTCGCTTATGTCATTGCGATCGCCCTTCAAGGGATGCTGCTCTTGCTGCTCTATCACCCGCGCATAGCAGCGAGATCACCTTTTGTGCGTCATGTCAGCCACGTTACGGGCTGGACGGGTCTGGTGGCCACGGGTTGGACATTGCTTCCCGTCGTTCTGATGTCGAATTGCACTTAAAGGCATGTGCAGCGTTTTTATGCATCTTCGTCATACGTCCAGGCCTTGTTTTCCAATTTGCAATTCAAGGAAAAATGCTCAGCGACAGGATGATTGCTATTCCTGCGATAATCCATTCACCCAACCCACAGGCCACGCCGATCACGTCCCTTTGCCCGCAACGGCCCTACTTTTTTAACGCAACGGTCCTCTCTCATCACACCCAAGGATAAACGTCACTGGCTGCCAAGCAATCTTCACCTTGTTCCGCAAGCATTGGTGCCTTTCCCTGGGCACCGCTCTCAATGCTGAACTAAGCTGTCAGTTGGTCAATCCCGTCACGAAGTCGATACCAACCGGTCACAGCAGGCAGAAACCACGGCGTTTCTCGGTAAAATGGCACACTTGGGAATGCGAGGTTCCAGAATGCAGACCTAGGCCCACCTGATATGGCCTGTCCGGCCATATGACCCAGGTAGCTTTGCATCGCCACACCCGAACCGTTGCAACCAATTGCATGAACCACGCCCTCATGCTCTCCGAGATGGGGGAGTAAATCAAAGGTAAAGGCAATCTTGCCCGACCATGCGTACTGCACGGCAATACCACGGGTATCTGGAAATATCCTATGTAACCGTTTGGCCAGTTCCACGGCGATTTCGCGCGCAGGACGCATTCGCAAACTCGCACGCCCACCAAACAAGATACGCCGACGATCAGGTGTTGGTCGAAAATAGCTGAGCAAACGCTTGGTATCTACGCCCGTACGTGCCTGTGGCAGCAACTCATTAATCAACCCTTCAGGCAATTCATCAGTCACAATGATATAACTTGCAGCCGGGATGATCCTGCGACGCATCCAAGGATGCAGGCCATCTGAGTAGCCATTTGTCGCGATAAAAACCTTGTCACACTCAATCGTGGCGCCTTGCGCCTTCACGCGCCAGCCTCGGGAGGATCGCTCAATCATGCGGACAGGATGGTTGTCACAAAGATGAGCACCCCGCGCTTGCGCCTGATCGACAAGACCGTGCAGGTATTTTCCCGGATGCAATTGTCCTGCGCGATCAATTGTCATGACGCCGTGGAAATGATCGGATCCGATGGCGCACTTTTGTCGGTCACCTGCGAACAGCTGCACACCATCGTGCAGCATATGGGGTGCTTTGGCCTGTAACGCCGCGAAATGTTTTGGCGATGCCGCACATACCACCCGGCCAGAGCGCAAATAGTGCGCATCAGTTGACAGCTCTTTCATGCGAGCTTCGACAAAATCAAATGAAGCTGCGGCTTCGTCTTTCAAGGCCTTAAACTTGCCAGGTGGCAATCGGGCTTCCAAGGGCGAATGCACATTTGAAGATGAAGCCGATTTACCAAGATTTACTCCGCTGGATACGTGACCCGCATTGCGACTGCTGGCACCAAATCCGAAATCCTCGGCTTCCAGAACGGTGACAGAAATACCGGCACCGCGCAGCGTGATCGCTGCGTTCAATCCGGTGTAACCGCCTCCAATCACAACTACATCGCTACGACTGGGTGGCGCGTTGCCAAGACGGCGCGGCTTGGCCTCCTCCCACCAAAAAGGGGTTTCGATAAGGTCGGCCATCAATCACGTTCCACAAAAAACTGAATTCCGATGACCCTGTCCAGGAGGAATACCATCACCGTTGTGAACAAAACCAGCGTGGCTGAGACCGCCGCGATCACCGGACTGGCGCTTTCCAAAACTTCGGAAAACACCTGGACCGGTAGGGTCATCACAAATGGGCCAACCAGGAACATGGTTACAGTCACCTCATCAAAGGAAATGATAAAGCTGAACAAAAGCGAGGTGACCAGGCCCGGACGCACAGCCGGCAGAGAGACCTGCCAAAATGTGCGCCATGGACGTGCGCCAAGGCTGGCTGCGGCCTCTTCCAACGCGGGATCGGCCTTGCGCAGCGCGGCGGCCACCGGGCGGTAGGCATAGGGAATAGTCAGAATGCAATGTACCAGGACCAGTCCCGTAAACGTCCCCAACCAACCCACGCTCGACAATGTAACGATCATGATGACACCAATCGCGGCATGTGGAAAAATCAGCGGTGTAAGCAGAATGGTTTCATAAGTTGCTCCAAACCGAATGCGATGACGCACCACAGCCCAGGCAGCAGCGAAAGACGCGGCAGTGCTGACCGTCGCACCAATAAACGCCAGTAAAGCCGAGGTTCCCAAGACCCGCAGCCAATCCGCCGAGCCGAGGAATTCACCATACCAACGCAACGACAACCCTTTGATGGGAAAAGACAGATAGCCTGCTGATGTAAATGAGGACAACACGACGATCACGATTGGTAGCGGCAGAAACAGCAATACTGATATGGCGATAATACGAGTGGTCATTGATCGGCTCCATCGGAAAGGCACCGGGCGACCCAGTGTTCCAAAATCTGGATGGGAATGACGACGGCAAGTGCAGTGATCAGTAGAACTGTCGCCAGCGCTGCTGCCTTTGGATAGTCGAAGAAGTGCATGACCTCCTGGAAAATCTCGGTTCCAAGCATGGTGTCACCCAATCCGCCCAACAACAGTGGAGTAACAATTGCACCGGTCGCCATCAAATAGACCAGCGTGATCCCGGTCAGTATTCCCGGCAATGACAGCGGCAAGAGTACCGTGCGAAAACTATAGGCCGGACGCCCGCCCAGACTCATTGAGGCTTCTTCCAGCGATCGTGAAATCTGCATGAGAACAGACAGGATAGCAATAATCATGAACGGGCACAGCACATGCACAAGTCCGAGGATCACGCCGAAATCATTATACATCAGCTTGATCGGTCGATCCGTCAGCCCGCCCCAAATCAGCAGCCCATTGATCAGTCCACGCGGCCCAAGGATGACGACCCAACCATAACTGCGTACGACTATGGACACGAGCCAAGGAAAAACAATCAGCAAAAGCAGGAAGTTACGATTGCCGCCATAACGCGCGACGTAATAGGCAGTCGGGAAACCAATCACCAAGGAGAGCAGTGTCGTAAGTGCTGCAATGCGGATCGTACGCCCGAGCATGGCAATGTAGTCGGGCCGGTTCAGGATGGCCGAATATTGGCTGAAATCAAACTGCCCGTCTATCACGAGGGACGAATGAACCAACCTATACAACCCCACGAGAAATACTCCCATCAACAACGCAGATGGGGCCAGCAACAGGGCAGTTCGCAATGATTTGGGCAAGGGACAATCGCTCCGGATTTTGGGCGGATCAACTCAGAATGGGTAATCGGCCTGCATGCTAGCGGGCCGATTACTCCAGGTTAGAGGCTGGCGAGCATCTGGTCGATGGCAGCAACCGTGTCTTTCTGATGCTCAGCGATATGACCCCAATCAGGTTGATAGAGCTTCGCGCGCAATTCATTGTAATCAAGACCACCCAGTTTCACCTTGATCTCGTCGGTCGCGATAGCGTCTGTATTTGCAGGAAGGTAGCCTGACATTGCCATACCACGTTCCTGCGGTGCAGCCGAGGCGACATAATTCAACCATTCGGCTACCTGCTCTCGATCCGACACGCCCTTGGGTGCCGCCACGACATATGGCAGCAGCAACGCGCCTTCTTCTGGAATAATCATTTTGACGTAGTCAACACCTGCCTCGTTTAACGACCAGACCCGCACTGAATAAAACGGCATCGCTGCCACCTCTCCGCGTTCCAGCATTGTATTCTGCTGCGCAAGAGAATTTGATACGTTCAGCACGTTGCGGGACATGCCCTCCAAAAGTTTCATCCCGCCTTCGGTTTTGTATTCATCACCGCCAGCAGCGATCGACAACATAGTCAGATCATAGGTCGACAGGTATATCGGCCGTGTCATCCCCAACCGATCTTTCCATTTTTCATCCGCCAGGTTTTTCCAGGAAGCGAAATCTTCAACCGATGCTTCGTTGGTGTTCACCGCGATACCATAATAGGCGAAATACGGTGTAACGCCTGCAAGACGGCCATCCGGAGTTTTCAGCCAATATTTCTCGTCGATATTTTTCATGGCGGGCAATTCGTCGATACTGAAGGTTTCCAGCATATCGTCGCGCATCATGTTCACACCCTGCACAAACGTCCCGATGCCAGAATGATACTGCGGCTGCCCGGCCTGCGCGCGAAATTGTGCTTCCGGGTTTGGCACTTCGACAATACGCACGTCGGTGCCCGTTGCCTCGTGATATGGTTTGGAAAATGATTTGGTCCAGGTGTCACCGACACCCCCGCCCCAGGACGCATGCAAAAGCGTACCGGTCTTCGCTGCAAGCTGCGACGGAATAGTCAGTGCCGCAGCAGTGCCAAGAAAGCCAGCGAGCGTCTCTCTTCTTGTAAGTTCCATTTTGGGTCCTCCCGTTAGGTTACGTTTCGTCCCGGTTATTCTGGGATCAAGGTTACAGAGTCTGCGGGCCATCCAACTGATACGGCCTGACCTTTAGGCAAAGGGTGGCCTTTGTCTGGCAGGAATGGCACCTGTGCCAACAATGGCCCGGCAACGCTGTTCAGCGCATAAGTCACTGTGGCTCCGGAAAAGCTATGTGATGTAATTTGAGCAGAGACCGGGTGTTTATCCGGCGACCCCAGAACCACATACTCTGGGCGGATAGACACCGCCACACGGTCTCCTTTTGCGGCAACCTCGGTGCCGGTCAAAACGGAAACCTGGGTGTCACAATCGTCTAAACAAATTACTGCCCCATCAGAAGAACGCTCTGAAACGACACCGCGCAATAGGTTGGTTTCACCGACAAACCGCGCAACGAATTCGGTCTTGGGAAAGTGATAGGTTTCGATTGCTGTCCCGAATTGTTCGACGCTCCCTTTGTTCATCACCGCGACGCGGTCAGACATCGATAGCGCTTCTTCTTGATCGTGGGTCACGAAAATGAAGGTAATTCCTATTTCCTGCTGGATGCGTTTCAACTCAATCTGAAGCTGGCGGCGTAGTTTCAGGTCCAATGCTGAAAGCGGCTCATCCAGCAGCAACAAATCTGGCGATGTCACAAGAGAGCGCGCCAACGCCACCCTCTGACGTTGCCCACCTGAAATCTGACCGGTGCGCCGTGTCTCAAATCCTTCCAGCCCAACCAGCGACAGCATGTCCCTAACCTTGCGATCCAATTCATCCAACCGATTGCGCGCGCGCAGACCAAAGGCAACGTTGTCATAGACATTCATGTGCGGAAACAGCGCGAGGTTTTGAAAAACCATACCAATTTCACGCTCATAGGCTGGGCGGTTCGACATATCTTGACCTCGCATCGAAATGCGACCCGATGTGGGGACTTCAAACCCTGCAATCATCCTTAGCAGCGTCGACTTTCCGCAACCCGAAGGGCCAAGCAGTGTCACAAACTCTCCGCGTCTTACGTTCAGATCCACATTGTCCACGGCTTTGGAACCAGCGAAGGTCTTGGTGACGTTTTCGATCTGAAGAATATAGTCAGCGCTGTCTTGTATGGGCACGCGGCGGCTCCGGTTGTCATGGACGTGAGGGTCGGTGTTGATAACAATCTTTTCGAACGTTCCGTCAGTGTAGCGCCGAGCGCCACCCACAAGTCAAATATCAAAGCAATTGGAATTCATTCCTAAAGGTAATGATCCCGCCATGAGCTCGTGTTTTTGCAATATATTGATTCTTAAAGTGAAATTTCCAAGCGATTTCATAACCTATGATTATGACATTCTTATAATTCGCAATTTGCCCATCTGCCTTATGACGCGCAAGGTAGAGTCATCTCAAGGCATTCCGCCGTTTTCGCGTTTGATTACCAAGGTTCAACAAACCCCATGACACCCGTTCCCCTGACAACGCCTCGCCAAAATCCGACTGAACGACGCGCCATCATCGAGGCGGCTGAAATGCCTGATTCAATCCCGGCGCTTTTGGACGCTGCGACGGCAGACTCGCCCAACTCAATCCTTTGGGAATTCTTTGATGACGGTATCTCAGCAACCTATGCTCAGGTGCGCGACGAAAGTTTGCGCTATGGAGCGTTACTTGCTTCATTCGGGGTGGAGCGTGGCGATCGAGTGGCTGTGATGCTACCGAATGTGCCTGCTATGCCTCTCGTCTGGCTGGGGCTGGGGCGGATCGGGGGCGTGATGGTGCCGGTCAATACACGGTACTCCGCCCGTGAACTGACCTTCCTCATTGAAGATTCCGGTGCCCGCCTATTGCTAATCCACCAAGAGTGCGCTGACGTCCTGAAGAACTGCGAATTGAATATCGATGTCTATATTGTCGGCTCGAATGATTGGTCCAAACGCGTAAGAGAGACAATGCCGGGGGATTGCCCTGCGCCTGAAATACACGGTCAGGATTTGGTAAACATCCAATATACCTCGGGCACCACCGGTCTGCCCAAAGGGTGTTTGCTGACCCATCGGTATTGGCTGACTACAGGTATGGTGAACGCCTGGCGTGATGGACGGCGATTTCGCCGCATTCTAGCGACGACGCCATTTTCCTATATGGATCCGCAATGGCTTTTGCTCATGGCGGTCTACCAGCGTGCCACCCTAGTTGTGGGCCGCAAACAAAGCGCCAGCAAATTTGCGCGTTGGCTTTCGGAACACCGGATAGAGTTTTGCCTGTTTCCAGAAGCGGCCAGCAAACAGCCACCGACCTCCCATGACGCCGAAAACCCGGTCATTCGAGCCAACATTTATGGCGTGCGCGCGTCGGTCCATGCTGAAATTGAAAACCGCTATGGCCTGACAGCCCGCGAAGCTTTTGGCATGACGGAAATCGGCTCAGGACTTTTCATGCCGATGGAAGCAAGCGGTATGACAGGGTCAGGGAGTTGTGGCATTGCTTCGCCCTTTCGCGAAACCCGTATCGTCGATGACGAAGGCAACAACGTTCCTGATGGCGAAATTGGCGAACTGCTCATTCGCGGACCAGATATTTTCCTTGGTTATCACGCAAATCCAACCGCCAGCGCAGAGGCACTGCGGGATGGTTGGTTTCACACTGGCGATCTTTTTTGGCGTGATAGCCGGGGCTATCATTTCATCGTCGGGCGAAAGAAAGACATGATCCGCCGATCTGGCGAGAACATCGCTTGCCGCGAAGTTGAAGGCGTGTTGCGCGACATGGCAGAGATTGAAGAAGTTGCTTTGATACCTGTTTGCGACGAGCTGCGCGGTGAAGAGGTAAAAGCCTATCTTGTGGTGCAGGATGGCCAGCTCGCAAACGAAGCGTTGATCGGCCAGATCGTCGACTACGCCAGCCAGAGGCTCGCTGCATTCAAAGTGCCGCGGTATTTTGAATTTATCGACATCATGCCACGCACACCCTCATTCAAAGTGGCCAAGGCCGAATTGGTCAATGCCCGCAAAGACCACCGGACCGGCACGTTTGATCGCGTGGAAAACACTTGGCGATGAGGAGTTTCTGATGATCATCGACTATGGCGCAACGCCCCCAATACCTACCCTTTCCCTTAACAATGGCAACCATTTGGCAAATTACCGCCGTGTCTATGCGGCTTCGGAAAAAGCGTCCGGGCGCGGAGAAATGTCCTTGGATCAGTGGTTCGCTGAACGCGATACAGCGGGGATTGACCTGACAGTCATCAAGGGACGCGATATCGAAACCACATTTGGCGGTCGGATCACCAATGAAGCGGTCGCCGATGTAATTGCCTCCTATCCGGGCAGGTTTATCGGCTTTGCAGGCGTTGATCCAAACAAGGGCATGACTGCCGTAAGGGAATTGGAACATGCTGTGCTGGAACTAGGATTGAAGGGTCTGAATCTGCAATGTTTCGAAAACCAACTGGCGGTCGATGATCGGCGAATGTATCCGCTCTATGCCAAATGCATCGAGCTGGATATCCCGGTCAACATCCATGTCGGCGTGAACTTTTCTTTGAAATCCTCGCCCGATTTTGGCCGCCCCGAAATGCTCGACCGGGTGCTGTGCGATTTCCCCGAACTACGGGTCTGTGCCGCCCCTCCGGGTTGGCCTTGGGTGCTTGAGTTATTGTCTGTCGCTTGGCGACAGCCAAATCTTTCGATCGGGCTGATAGCTATGCGTCCAAAACTTTTGAACGTCGAACACTCTGGATATGGACCACTGCTGCAATATGGTCGCACGGTTCTAAAAGATCGGATGATTGTCGGAACGGCATGGCCAATGATGCCGATGAAACGGGTTATGGATGAGATCCGTGAATTGCCGATTGAAGCTGACATTGCAGATCGCTGGCTCGGCAAAAATGCCAAGGCTTTTCTAAGAATTTAAAGTCAGAAGAACACAATTTCCGCAAATCATATGACATGATACGACGAGGGAGATAGGGATGAATGATGACGATCTTTGCCGCAAGTCGGCGACTGAGCTTTTGCCAGAGTTGAAAGCAGGAAAGATCAAGGCGGCGACTTTGATGCGTGCAGTTCTTGATCGGGTCGAACGGTTGGATCAGCAAACAAACGGTATCGCCCACATCGATCCGGAAGCCGCAATAGCCGAGGCCGAGGCGCGTGACGCCGCTCTTGCAGCGGGTGAACCGGCGGGCGAAATGCAAGGGCTTCCTGTTACTGTTAAAGACCTTTTGAAGGTCAAAGGCCTGCCAATGGAAATGGGCTCTTTCGCATTTGAGGGGCAGATTATCGATAATGATGCCGTCGCAATCGCCCGGCTGCGTGCCAAAGGTGCCATTCCTTTCGCAAAGACCGCGACACCGGAATTCGGCCACAAGGTTCTGACCGACAGTCCGACAAACGGGATCAGCCACAACCCGTGGAACCTTGATCGTAGCTGCGGCGGCTCATCCGGGGGAAGCGGTATCTGCGCGGCCATGGGATTTGGCCCATTACACGTTTCAACAGATGGTGCTGGCTCCGGCCGCATCCCGGCCTCGGCATGCGGGGTTGCAGGAATCAAGCCTACCTGGGGTGCCATCCCACATGAAACCACCACTGATATATTCGGCTCGTTTACCTGCATTGGCGTGATGGCCCGCACGGTTTGCGATTTGGCTATTGGATTGAACGGGATGAAGGGACCAAACCATATGGACCCTTGGTCTCACGGTGGCAGCACCGCACCGATCATACTACCCGCCGATCCGGCCTCCGCACTCAAAGGCTTGCGTATGCGCGTGGTGATGCGCACGCTCAACGATTGGGTCGATCCCGAGGTGGAAGCCGCGGTTCTCGATGCTGTCAACGGGCTGATCGACGCCGGTATCAAAGAAGTCGATAAAATCGAAGACCCCGTTTACGACAACGCCAATGCACTTATCTACATGCGCTCTTATCAGTATTCCCGCTTTGGTCATTTGCTTGAAAAATTTGGCGACCGGATGGATCCGACAGCCAGGATGTCGCTCACGCCCGGTCTTCAACATACCTATGATATGCTGGCGAAGGCGATGCGCGCGCGCACCGAAATATTTCATGAAATTGAACGCCAATTTGATGAGGCTGATTTTTATATTACTCCAACAATCACAACTCCTTCGCTTTCAATTGATCACAAGCAAGACCAACCGCTTGTTGTAAACGGAATCGAACACGGCCCTCTGCGCGAGGCATGGTACCCGTATACCGTTCCACAAAACGCCAGTGGGCACCCTGCAATATCGGTGCCTATTGGCATGTCATCCAGCGGAGTTCCGATCGGGATGCAGATTGTCGGGCCTTGGCATAGCGAGGCTCGGCTGCTTACAGTTGCCGGCGCGATAGAAGCGCTGTTCCCCTGGGCCGCTCATTGGCCTCCCGCTGCAGTTTGACTCCACACCGATGGGCCGGCACAATGACCCACCTGCGCGGTTGGCGTGAAAACCTTTGCGTTCCAGCACTATGCAGGTAACGTTCCAAAGACGGAGCCTCCGTAAATGCGCATAACTCATCGACAACTAGAAGCTTTTGTCCAGTTCATGGAAACCGGCACCGTTACGTCTGCGGCTGATCGAATGTTTGTTACCCAACCCGCGATGAGCAAGATGCTCGCCGGGCTTGAAACAGATCTCGACCTGACCCTATTTCACCGCGAAAAACGGCGCCTAATCCCAACGGATGAGGCACAGTTGATGTACAACGAAATCCGCCGCTTGTTTGCATCTCTGGCGGATATCGAACGCTTTGCCGAAGATCTGCGAACCTTTCGAACCGGCGAATTGCGTATCACCACAGCGCCAATGATCGGGTTAACATTGATTGCAGACGCAGTGGCCGAATTTTCCAAAAGCAATCCTGAGATCGATGTGCTGATGGACATGTCCTCGAACGTCGGCCCCGACGTTTTGGCTTCCAATGTGGATATCGGATTCTCAGCGACACAATTCCAGCACCCGGCGCTTACGATTGAACCGTTGATCCACGTAAATTCTGTATGCATCGTATCGCAAAATCATCGACTGGCCGGGCGTAGCCATGTCGGCCCCAAGGACCTTGAGGGCGAAGAGTTTATTTCCTTTGCCCGCGACACACGGATGCGCCATATCACCGATGGTGTGTTCCAGCAGTACCGCGTTTCGCGCAAAATGCGGATTGAGGTTTTTGCATCGGCCGAAGCAAATGCTCTGGTATCGCGAGGGCTTGGTGTTGCAATTATTGAACCGCTTGGTGTGCGGCAGAAGTTCTGGCCAAATGTCGTGGCAATTCCGTTTGAACCTGTCATCGAGTTCACTTTTTCTGCATTCCGACCGCGCGATAGGCTCGCCTCGCCGCTGGCAAACAGGTTTCTGAATATTTTACGACGCCAAATTCGTGAATTGCATGATGGCGTCAACGATTTGCCGCATTGGATGGAAGTCCGGCTGCCTGGCGACACCCGTGAAAAGCCCGATCAAGGTCCACTCCAGATGAGAGCCGAACCGTAACAAAAGTGTGTGGTCTCAGGCAAATCTGATCGGAGGTTCCTTCCGGAAGCCTGATGTATCCGTTGAGTTGGCCTGACGAGCTGCCTGAAAAACCTATCTTCGATGCTGATGCGCGGCACGATCCATATGTTCCATTCCTGGCCGGATACCCTGTTTCACGCAGTCCAGAAAGGGGTCAATCGAGGCCATGCGACAATCCACGGATCCGCCCGATCACGCGAGGAAGCATAAGAAAAACCGATGGAATTCAAGGACAGCCCGGTAGTTTCCGCGCAGGATGATAGCGGCACCCGACAAGGGGCAGGTTGCACCGGCTTTCTTTTCGGTTTCAGACAGAAACCTTGCGCGCCCGTTCCTGGAGGTTGGAAATGCCAACTGCGCTTTTCTGGCACTGTCACGAGATACACGCCTGAATCCACAGGACGCTATTGTCTGCAATCGTTGCTAAACATTGCTGCCTTCAGCGTTTCCGAGCCGCAGGCGGTTCGCAAAAGAGGTCTGCCTGATACGCCATTAGCTCTGGGTATCTGCGCATCGCATCGCCATTATGAGGGCGGCGGTTCCTGACAGCAATTGACCGTTTCAATCACGGCCGCTTGACCTACAAGTCTTGGCCACCGCTATATCAAACAACACCATCACCGATGTTCCATCGTGCCATCCAGCGGATTTCAGATCGGCTCTCAAGGCGTGCCAGTGGCTCAGAACAGGATACTCGGCAACCAAAGAGCAATTTGCGGGAACAGGAAGACCAGTGCCAAGCCGAGGATTTGCAGCCCGACAAACGGAATGGCACCCCAATAGATGTCCACAATCGACACTTCCTTGGGCGCGACAGACCGCATGTAAAACAGGTTGTACCCGAAGGGTGGCGTCAGATAGGCCGACTGCATGCTGAGGATGAACAGCACGGCGAACCAAGTGGTGTCAAAACCCAGATCACGCACAATCGGCACAAACAGCGGCACGGTGATGAACACAATCGCGAAGTCATCCAGAAACATACCAAGGACGAAATAGGCGACCAGCATAGCGATGATCACGAGGTTCGGGGACAGTTCATAATCCTCGATCAACTCGCCCACAACAGCACCGGCGCCAACGCCAACATAGATCTTGGAAAAGAACACCGCCGCGATGGTGATCCACATCAACATGCCCATCAATTTGGTTGTGGACAACATGACATAGCGCATCATGTCCCAGCTGAGGCGGCGTTGAACACCGGCGATCACCAGTGCACCAAAAGCGCCAATGGCCGAAGCTTCGGACGGCGAAGTAATGCCACCGATGATGCAGCCCAATACGGTAAAGATCAGCAGTCCGGGCGCGATCAGAAAGCGGAGGGATTTGAATTTCTCAGCGGCGGTAAATTGATCTTCGGCAGGGGGGCCAAGCGTCGGATTAATCCGGCAGCGGATCAGGATGTAGAAAATATAAATCGTCGCCAGCATCAAGCCTGGCATCAATCCAGCGGCAAAAAGCTTGCCCACGGAATCGCGGCTGAGGAAGGCGTAGATGATCATCAGAACGCTGGGCGGGATCAGGAAACCCAATGCGCCACCGGCCATGATCGTACCTGTAACCAAGCGTTTATCATAACCGCGGTTCAACATGGCAGGCAGGGCGATGATGCCAAGGCTCACTGTTGCCGCACCGGATACTCCTGCCATCGCGGCAATCAATGCGCAGATGATGACCGTCCCGATACCAAGGCCGCCGGGCAGCCCGCCCATCAGCTTATGGATCATCTCAAACAGATCATCCGTGATGCCAGAGCGTTGCAGGACCAGACCCATAAAGATGAACAGCGGCAAAGCAACCAGCAGGAAATTATCCATCGCGCTAAAGGTCGAAGAGATCAGCAGATCAAGCCCGCCATCGCCGTAAATTGCATAAGCACTGCCCACGCCGCAGATCGTCAAGGCCCAAGCCAGCGGCGCACCCAGTGCCATCAGCAACAGCATCGACGAGAACATGATGGCCGTTATGACCAGCGGGTCCAGATTTTCCATTAGTAATTCCTTAGGCGGGTGGCAGCATGCTGCGCCCGGATATCAGCGGTTGTCGGAAGACGAGGTAACGTCGGCCTTGGTCGCAGTTGCCAACAGTTCAGGATCAATGTCGATTTCTTCTTCCTGCTCGCGCGGATCATCATAGTCGACGTTAAACACTGTCAGGACGGATCGCACCAATTCGGCAATGTTTTGCAGCAAAACAAGACCAACAGCGACAGGAATCACCGTTTTGATCGGGTAAAGCGGCGGTTGCCACATGCTTTTGTTGGAATATTCCAGCACGGCCCAGCTTTCGGCGGCGAAGCTGACGGACAGCTTGAAGAAGATCGCAAGCACGACAAAACCGGCAGAGAAAATCAGCATGTCACAAAAGGCCTGACCACGTTTGGGCAAGACGCCCCAGATGACTTCACTGCGCACATGTCCGCGATGGCGCAATGTGTAACAGCCCGCCAACATACAAAAAGCACCATAAAGCATGGTGCTGGTTTCATGAGCCCAGAGGGTTGGCGCGTTGAGGAAGTACCGAGAGACAATCTCGATCATCAAAACACCGATCATGCCCAGCGTGAGCCAGGCAATGGCCCGCCCGACAAATTCGGACAGGCCATCCTGAGCGACAAGATATCTTGTCACCAAGCTCATTACAGACGCCCTTGCGCCTTGGCGTTCTCGATCAACAGATCAATCAACTTTTTGTTGCGCTCGGAACGTGCGGCCTCTTCCTGCCAAACTTCTTGCGCCGCAACTGTCAGTTCCTTGGAATCTGAATCTGGCAGAGTTGCAAATTCAAACACGTCACCTTTGTCGACAACGGATTGGTTGCCTTCGGCAAGCCAGTCATTGATGTCTTGGGCGAACTGCGCTGTGGCTTCTTGCATGATCGCCTTGTGCTCATCCGACAGGGCGTTCCACTTTTCCGGGTTTGCCAGGAAAGTTTCAGTCCAGCCCGGCATCAGCATGTTAAGGCGTGTGTAATGCGTGGCGGTTTCGTTCAGTTTGAGCTGTTCGTATTCAATTGGGCCGCCATAGATCGCGCCGTCAATCACACCTGTGGACATGCCGATATAAAGTTCACCAGCCGGCAGGTAAACTGTTGGAATTTCAAAGTATTCCAACACTTTAGCCACGTTGGAAGTGGCGCGGATTTTGCGTGTCTTCAGATCGGCAAGTGACGTTACCGGCTCCTTGGTCAAAAGATCATAGTCGTGTCCATACCCTTTGCCGAGGTATACGACACCGGCTTCGGTGTAGGCTTCGTTCAGCAGGCTATCGACGGGTTCGCTGTCGAAAAATGCCTTCGCTTCGTCAAGGCTGGTCCAACCGCCCGGCAAACCGGCTTCGATGTTGCCGATGTCGACCTGACCGGACCAGTAGCCGCCATGGCCATGCGCGATGTCAATGGAACCTTTTTTGGCAGCGTCCAAAAGCTGGTCGCTCGCGACAAGCTCGCCACCGTGGAACACGGTCAGGCGCAGATCGCCGCCGGATTTTTCCTTAACCGTGTCTTTGAATTTTTTCAAAATCGGATCGATTTCGGTGCCATAAAACGTGTGAAACCGCAGGCGGGTTGTGTCAGCCGCAGCTGCCGATGCGAATGCCGTCAGGGCAACAACGCCAGACATCGCAACCGCCGCAGCGCGCCGTGTGAATGTACTCATTGGATATATCCTCCCGAATGTGGCGTTCTTTTGCCATTAATGTCAGGCTCAGCCGGGTGCACTGGCTGTCCTTTTTTGGACCCTGAAACTTGGGTTAAAAGGAACGCTACATCATAGACTATACTGTTCGCAACTATAATGTTAATTTCTTCCATGAAGGGCAACTATTGATAAGTTATCGCGCTGGTTCAGATAAGAAATGGAAAGCCTGCTGATGATTGAGGTGCTTTATGCCAAGAGAGCATACTGCGCCAGTGTAGCGCGACCACGAATTGATGAATGGTCGCCTCAGGGTCGAGATGCCCATACTGGAAACGGAGACAGAACAACCAGAAGCGAACAAACGTAAAATAACAACAACAGGGAGAGAGCCAAAGATGGCCGAGACAAAAGAAAAACTAGTGGGATTGACAGAAATCTACCGCTATCTGCGGCGCAACAAGACGCCGATATATGTAGTGATGCCAACACCGTTCAACCTGATGGGGCTGGACCAATGGGTCGGTGGGTTGGAGTTTGTGAATTATTTCGACGTGTTCGAAGGTCAGCACCCGCGTGTGTTCAAACCCAGCCAATTGGGTGCCCCTGTGTTTCAATCGATGGAAGAAGTCGGCAACTATCTGGTCGATCATCCGGAATTCCGCGCTCGTGTAGCCGAACGAGACCCGGGTTTGGCGATCTTTGTAATGTTCGACGAACGAACCGAAGAGCTATGCGAGGAAGTTGGCGTCAAAATCGCGCTGCCTTCAAATGAACTGCGTCACCGTCTGGACAGCAAGATCGAAACCACCCGCATCGGCAACGAGGCAGGAGTGGAAAGTGCGCCGAACACCATGGGCACCGCCGACAATTACAACCAATTGAACAAGTTGGCAGCCAGCGCCAAGCTGGGCAAGGATCTGGTGGTGCAGACCCCCTATGGCGACAGCGGGCGCACGACGTTCTTTATTAAATCCAAGGCCGACTGGGACAAGTTTTCCAGCAAGATCATTGGCGAAGAACTGAAGGTGATGAAGCGCATCAATCACTTGCCCGGCACGATTGAGGGATGCGCGACGCGCCACGGCACGCTTGTCGGCCCCGTGATGACCGACATCACGGGATTCGAGGAAATCACACCTTATAAGGGTGGCTGGTGTGGCAATGACATTTCACCGGCGATCCTGCCGGACGGGGTGCCGGACAAGGTGCGCGAGATGGCGCGAAATCTGGGGGACCAGTTGTACAAGGAAGGTTACAAAGGCGTCTTCTGTTGCGACTTCCTGCTCGATACGGACACCAACGAAGTTTATCTGGGCGAGATCAACCCACGCGTATCCGGTGCGTCCCCGCCCACCAACCTGATCACCTCGACCTATGGTGGCTGTCCTCTGTTCTTGTTTCATCTGCTGGAATTCATGGACGTGGATTATGAGATTGATGTCGAAGAGGTCCAAAGCCGATGGAATCATTATGACTATTGGACCCAGTTGATCCTCAAGCAAACCGAGGACAAGGTAGAATTGATTACAAAGGCACCGCGTTCAGGGATCTGGCGCATGGATGATGACGGCGCGATCGAATTTGCCCGAGCCGGTCACAACATTAACGCGCTTGGTGACGAAAACGAGGCATTCTATCTACGGGTCTATGCAGAAGGTGAATATTGCTATCACGGGGCTGATCTTGGCTGCATTCTGGCCCGCGGTCGGATGCAATCAGATGATCGTGAACTGCTGGAACGCGCAAAGCGCTGGAATGCTGCGATCAAGGCTGAATTCCAGAGTGTACCGTTGACCGCCGAAACCGAAGTGGCAATGCCCGCCGATATGACCGCTGGCAAGTGGTTCTAGAAAGACTTCAGACGGGGGGCTGTTCCGGCTCCCCGCTTGCCTGATCGACTTTGTCGATGTCATTGCGCACCCAAAAGAACGCGAACCCCACACCGCGCAACCAGACCTCTAGCCGGTCCAGACTGCCCCATTCGCGGGGCATACCCCTTGCGCTTTCCAGCGACATCCACTGATCATCGACCAGAAAGAACACGGTCCATGTGTAGGGGTTGCGGTCCTGATCGCCATATCCCCCGCCTTGAATGGTGCGCCTCACGCGCACAACTGTCGGATATTGCGTGATCCGATAGCTGCTAAGTAGGCCGGGAATGTCATTTTGGCGAATAGTGCCGTGGGGTACAGGTGATTTTAGCATGCCGTGTTCTTGACAATTGGCTTGCGAAAGTCAATCTACACTACACCATGGTATATGATGTTCACCTACTCACGAAATGTGGTGGACCTTCACGCAAAGCGTGGTCATTTGCTCTTTTCGATCCTTTGGAAACATTATGCACCTGAACTTCAGAAGCCTGACGGAAGAACGCCCCGGTGACGCATTGCGTCAGGCGTTCGAACATGGCTGGCCGGGTTGGTCGGCCTGGATGCGCAAACGTCGCTCAGTTGGCGCAAAAGACGAGCGCGATGCCCGTCTGGCCCTGCGCCAGCACATGCCGGAGTTCGAAAACCTTTGGGACAACTGGCTTGAGGTTTGTGGCGATACGCCGGAATCCGCTGTGTTCCTCAGCTTTTGGTCCCCTCCCAGATACCTGGTGCATTGCTCCCAAGCGGTGTTGTCAGATGATCATGGCCCATTGTTGATCCGAAATTATGACCTTGATCCAAAGCTGAACGAATCCACTTTGCTATCCACCAACTGGCGTGGCCGGCGCGTTGCCGGAATGGTTGAGGGAATCGTTGGTCTGGCCGATGGCATGAACGATGCGGGGCTTGCGGCCTCCCTGACTTTTGGCGGGCGCACAGTCAGCTCCAAAGGCTTTGGAATCCCGCTGATCATTCGCTACGTTCTTGAGATGTGCGCAGATGTGCAGCAGGCCGTCGAAGCATTGCGGGCCGTGCCATGCCATATGTCCTATAACGTCACGGTTGCGGATGCGGCGGGCGAATGGGCAACGGTCATGTTGGCGCCTGACCGTCCCGCTATTGTCACACGCTCCCCCTTCACGACCAATCACCAGTTGGGCGTTGAATGGCCGCGTCATGGACGGTTTTCCAACACTGAGGGACGTGCTGATCATCTGGAACAGCTATTTGAAAACGCCCATCTGACGGCTGGTCAGTTGATCCACGAATTCCTCACCGCCCCGCTTGCCAGCACCGGCTATGACAAGGGGTTTGGCACGATTTACACCGCCGCCTATCGCCCCGAGGCACGGCAGATGTCGCTGCACTGGATGGATGGCGCACGTGAAGATCATGCATTGGAAAATATCATGCCACGCGAACGGTTGGTCCATTATACGCCGACCGGATCACAGGCTGCCTCACCCCAACCGCGCAAGCAGTGCGCAGAACACTATTCACACCGGAACGCCGCTCTTGCTGAAGGCCCCGGCTTTCCCAAAACAGCTTAACGCCGCACTGCGGACGATACTCACAAGCGCCGTACAGTGGCGACACCAAAGACACAGGAGCACTTATGTCACGTTTCTCTATCGCCGGCATCCAGATGCACATCACAATGCACAACAACATCTCCGAAATGCGCAAGCGTATGGAAATTCTGTTCAGCCTCTACCCATGGGTGCAAATGGTTGTCTTCAGCGAACTTGCGCCACATGGCCCGAACAAGAACGCCGCCGAACCGATTGGTGGCAAGATCGAACAAGATCTGGCGGAGCTTGCCCGTCGTTTCGACTGCTGGCTGATTCCCGGCAGCTATTTCGAAAAAGACGGCGACAAGATCCACAACACCACGCCTGTTTTCAATCCCGCCGGTGAGATCGTCACGCGCTACCGCAAGATGTTCCCCTTCACGCCATACGAAGAGGGAGTGACAAAAGGCGAAGAATTCTGTGTATTTGACGTGCCGGGCGCTGGCCGTTTCGGTGTGTCTATTTGCTATGATCTGTGGTTCCCCGAAGTGACGCGCACGCTGACGTCAATGGGTGCAGAAGTGATCATCAACCCCGTGCTTGCCAGCTTTGTGGACCGCCCTGCAGATCTGGCCATCGCGCAGGGATCAGCAGCGATGTTCCAAAGCTATATTTTCCACATCAACGGCTTGCTGGCGGGGGGTAACGGATATTCGATGGTGATCGACCCCGCAGGTCAAATTCTGCACCGCGGCAATGTGCAAGAAGAAATGATCCCGCTTGAGGTGGATTTTGAGCTTGTCCGCCGTTCGCGCCGCGAGGGCATCTTGCGCATGGGCCAACCTCACAAAAGCTTCCGTGACAACCATGTGAGGTTCCCGGTCTATGAACCCGATTTCGACCGCAGCTACCTGGACAGCCTCGGTCCCTTGGTCAAGGCGGGACGCCCTGTAACGTAAGGCCTGGCCACAGTGCTCAGGTCAAAACCGCGTCATCCCGCCAAGAGAAAGGAAATGAAATGGTTGAAAAGAAAGATAAAGTTGCACCTGTCCCGCGTGGTTTTCGCTCCGTTACTCCGCACATCATTGCCGCGAGCGTCGAGGACGCCGTTGCAATGTATAAAACCGCGCTTGATGCCAAGCTCATGTCTTCCCAGACGGTCCCAGACACGGAAACGATCATTTTCGCCAAGATCAAGATCGGGAATTCGCTGCTGACGATCGGGCAAGGACAATCTTACGGGGTGGGCTCGGTAAGCCTGCATCTGTACGTGGAAGATGCAAAATCGACGTGGGAAAATGCGATCAAGGCCGGTTTCACCGTCACCAATCCTTTGAAAGAGCGGTATTGGGGCGATCTGACAGGGTTGTTGTCCGATCCGCTTGGGGTTCAGTGGAGTATCGGCCAGCGGGTTGCGAAGCTGAGCGCCAAGGAACAACGAGGCAAGGCGCAAGAAGCGTTGGAAGCCGCACGCAAACTTCGTCAAGGCAAGTTGGAATCATCCCATACCGAAGCAGAAAAGTAGGCCACCGACTTGCTAATTTGTGTGGGTTGCCGCCTTGGTCTGAGAACACCAGCCATGTGCGGCGGGCATACCGGGTATTGCTTGTAGTCTCCTGGGTGCGACTACATCTGTACAGAGCGGCGGTGTTGCCGTTCAGAGTGAGAGTAAATACCATGAGTTCGCATATACCCATGTCGACTTCGGCACAGATCGATGTCGCGAAGTACATCGCGCGCGCGCACCGACTGCGCGCCGAATATTTGTCCACACTAGGGAAATCCGGCGTCGCCCACTTACGCAATCTATTTTCGCATAAGCGCCGCCTGAAAACGTCCAAAGTGTAAGACCGCCACTTTTTACTGGAGGTTGCCAATTGTCAGATTTAGGCGACCGAGAAAATGAAGAACTGAAAGCGGCGGTTTCGCCGCCGCCGATCAGACTAACGAATCCCCTCAGGCGCGAGCCCCGTGAGATGCCCGACCAGTCACGGTTTACCGCCTCTCCCGGTGCTCGTTTTGGCCACTTTCCTTTCAATAGCAACGGTGCGTTTCCAGCCCAATGTTGAGCGGTGGCGCCGCGGATTGTAGAAATCAAAAGGGCCATCTCAGCCTTTCGCCGCGCTTCCCAGGGATGCCGCCAGATCAATTCAATCTTGCCGGTTTTGAGGAACGTCGCAAAACCGCATTGTCCTTGCAGTTACCCTTGCATCTTATGGACTTCTTTAAGGCATGCTGGCGCAGAACCTTCTGATAATTGTGAGAACAAAATGGGCTTTCGCGATCCATGTGGTGGATGCCACCTTGCGGCGTTTACTGGAAGGCGATCACGATCTTCAGCGCCCTAATGCCCGGTCGCTCTTCATGCCATTATTGGCAGCCCCCAATGAAGCATCACGAATGCAGGTCGAGGATCACCGTCAGAAACAACCATCCCTCACGCATCCAGACATAACTGCTATCGCACGCCCATTCCTGATTGGGTTTGTCAGCAGTAAAGTTGTGATCCAACAGGTTCAGCCCAAACATAAACATGAGACAGTTTACCGGCGTTTGTTCACACACTGATTTATTTTAAAATACTCTGGGTTTTATCAGGAAACTACCTCACCCTTGGATCAAGGCCACGGACTTTGCGCGCACTTCTGCAAGCTCCGCTGAGGTAACTTGGCCTTTCCGCTTTGCTTTTCTCACTTTCCAATCCAGGCTTTTGATCTGATCAGCAAGTGCCGCGCTGGTTTGCGGCCCGTCTATGACCACTTCGAACGGATATCCCTTCAACTTGGTTGTCATAGGACAACAAAGCATCAAGCCGATCTTGTTGTATTTCGCCGGACTCAAAACGAGTGCTGGACGATGTCCAGCTTGCTCATGACCCGCTTGTGGATTGAATTGAAGCCATACAATGTCACCCGCTTCTGGGACGTAAACCATATCAGAGAGCTTCTTGGCCCAATGGTCCGCCGGTTTCTATCGCGTCGTGACAGTTTTCGCGGGTAATGGATTCCAACAAATCGTCCAAAAAGAATTCTGGCGATTGGTCCGGTTCGATGATGATACGTCCGTTTTCTTCGCGTATATCAACGGGTGTGTCGAGCGAAAGCTTCGCCGCCTGCATAACGGCTGCAGGTATCCGAACGGAGGCACTGTTACCCCATTTCTTCACAATCACGCGCATGTCTCAACCTCTACTTGAACTCAAGACATATCCTTAGCGAGAGTATGTGTCAACATTGTCGATACGCTGAGCGCCCTATGTTAAAAAGCTATCTTTCGAACGATGTAGCCATGTGTCGTAAGATCGCTGCCTCACCGAACACGCGTTGATCGCGTCATTGACCACCAAGGCAACGATGGATGTTCCAGCATTAACCTCCCGCGGCCGTGAATTTGTCGTCAGGGAAACCGCGCCTGGCACCGTCGTCTTCCTATTTAACTTGGCCGCGCTCCGGATCATGGAGGCCGCTCAGGTGCTTTACGACCACGGGTGCTGGTTCCTTGCTTGCCCTCATAGTCACCAGATCTGAACCGCTTCGACAGTCTTCACCAAGCTGAAAGCTCACCTTCAACGCTTCGGCGCGAGAACAATCGCTGAGATAATTTCATTATTTCTATTAAGTATCAAACGGTCAGGCCATTTTATATTGAGTGATGATGGCGAAAAAAAAGTACATATGCGTTGCCTGTTTCTACAGGGGAAACCAAGGCCTTCTGGGATCAGGCTGCCAAGGGTCAAATCATGGTTTGGAAATGCTCGCCTTGTGGCCGACTGTCGGCGCCAATCCCGCCTCGATGCACCGATTGCTTATCGAAGGACCTCGTTGAAACATTATGCTCCGGACGCACCGTTGTGAGAGTGGAGGCGTTCAAAGGTCAGGATTTGCCCACCGCCATGGCAGAATGTGCACTGGTCGAAGAACAATGAATTGTGCTGATTGCTCGTCATCCCGATGAACTGACAGCGACCATGGCTCCTGGCAGTATTTTAAACATTGTATTCGAAAACATGGGCAGAGGCGTAGCGCTGGCACGTGTTACCCCGGCAGAACAGTCATGACCGTGACCATTGCTGGTTTCGGAAGTCCCCAGATTCTCGGTCACAGCGACCGAGGGATCGCCGCTTTTGCGCTAGATGCTGGCGGAGTATTTACTGGAGGTGGCCGTCGATCAGTTGACGGTTCTGTTGGCTCCGCGCCGCATGGTTATCGGGGATGTCGAACGTTTCCCCGGCCTGAGCAATTTCCTTTATCTGAATGGGCCGAAGCGAGCCATGGACAGGCTCGCAAGCGCGGGGGGGCACTATATCGGCACCGGTGCGCTTGACACGCCCGATACACAACAGGCTACCACACAGTTCAACTGGATCGCCATGAGCGCGGCCAACCAATGCTGCGATGCCGCACGGTGATGATGGTACACCCGACCAAAAGAAGCTGTGCGGATTTACCTATGCGCCTATGCAACGGACCGCAAAGGTGGACATAGAGGCAAAATGCACAATTGCCGGGCCCGACTGGGTGCCAATTGCATACGCAGGTTTTATGCTTGAAAATTCATAACTCCGTGGCTATGAATAAGTGATAACCAAAGAGCTATGAGTTCTCATGACCCAGTCCCACGATGTCCTGTTCCGAACGCTCGCGGATCCGACGCGCCGGGCGATCTTTGAGCGCCTGTGCCGCAAGGGCGACCAGACGGTCAAGGCATTGACCGCTCACGCGGGGATTTCCCAGCCGGCGGTCTCGAAACACCTTGGTGTGCTCAAACGGGCTGGGCTCGTCACCGACCGCCAGGATGGCCGCCAGACACATTACAGCCCGCAACTTGACGCCCTGACGCCACTCACGGATTGGACGGTACGGATGGCGAGCTTCTGGGAAAGCCGCTTCGACAACCTCGAAGACCTGCTGAAAAGGATGGACAATTGACTGAAACATCGATCGAAACCCGTGCTGTCGTCGTCGAGCGGGACCTGCTGCATCCGCCAGAAAAGATCTGGCGTGCCCTCACCCAATCCCACTTGATCGGCGAATGGCTGATGAAGACCGACTTTGTGCCTGAATTGGGGCATCGTTTCGGATTTAGCGCGGATTGGGGCGAGGTCGCCTGCGAGGTTCGGGCGGTCGAAAAACATGAGGTACTGGAATATTGCTGGGATGCCGGGGATCTGAGGTCGGTGGTGACCTGGACCCTCAAACCGACCGGCAAGGGAACGCGTCTGCGCATGGAGCAAACCGGTTTCCGGAGGGATCAGCCAAACTATTACGGCGGTGCGAAACTCGGCTGGCCGCGCTTCTTCGACAGGCTGGAGCAGGTGCTGGCCGAGATGACTTGAAGCGCGACGAGGTCATGCGACCCGGCGCAGAAGAACATGAGGACCATGGGTATGAACGATGTTCAATCAGAGAAAACTCCGGCGCAGAAGATCGACGAGAGGATCGCGGAACTCGGCGATTGGCGGGGCGACATGCTCTCGCGGATCCGGGCGTTGATCAAGGCGGCGGAGCCTCAAATCGTTGAAGAATGGAAATGGCGCGGCGTCCCGACATGGTATCGCGATGGCATGATCTGTACCGGCGAGACCTACAAGGACAAGGTCAAGATGACCTTCGCCAAGGGCGCGTCCCTGCCTGATCCAGCGGGTCTTTTCAATTCCAGCCTCGACGGTAACGTCCGGCGTGCAATTGATTTCCACGAGGACGACGTAATCGACGAGGAGGCGCTGCTAGCGCTCATCCGCGCCGCGGTGGCGCTGAACGCTTCATGATCCTTCGGGCCAGAACCCTTTCCGCATCCGCCGATTTTGAATGGAGGTACAATTGAACTGGAGTAAGTTGATAAGATAGTGCCATCGCTGGCTGTCGATCGTTTTCACCCTGATCGTGCTTGGCATCTTCGGAGCCCAGGGATTGGGCAAGGAACCCGTGGAATGGGTCTATTTCCTGCCCTTGTTCCCTTTGTTCCTGATGCTGCTCACCGGCCTCTATCTGTTGCGTTGCCTTATCTTGGCAGGCAGCGCAGTGAACCTGCCGAGTGACACCAACGACAGTCGAATGGCAGAAAGAAATTGCGGTCCTGACAGTCGGCGCTGCCTATGAAGTGCCCGATGAAGGCGACAGAGCATCGGTCGCCTTGTGGTTCGGGCTGACACCTACCGCCAACAGGGCCATACGATGGGGTTCACCCATCGTATGGCATTGGCGCAGCGTTCACGATCCAGGCTCCTCGTCCCAGCGGCGTTGCATCTCGTCCGGGTTCAACTTTTCGATGGTTTGCGACAGCATCCATCTGTGGCCGAAGGGATCCAGCACCATCGCATTGCGTTCGCCGAAACTCTGATCGGTCGCGGCACGCAAGACTGTGGCACCGGCATCTACGGCACGGGCCAGGTCGTCATCGACCGCTTCCGTCAATAGGTGCAGCGTCACCGGCGAACCTCCGATCGTGTCGGGGCTGAGCGCACCGAAATCGGGATACTCGTCGGCAAGCATGACGATGCTGCCACCGAATTTCAATTCCGCATGACCGATCCGGCCATCGGAGGGATCGGTCATGCGGAATTCTTCCGTTGCACCGAAGGCAGCGGTGTAGAACGCAATGGCCGCCTTGGCGTCCTTTGTTACGATATAGGGAATAACTGTTGTGACTGAAGACATGGTCCGCCCTTGTGTTTCTCTTACAATTACGTTGCGGAACGTAAAATAATGATTCAAGATCAATCAGAAGAAACAAGGCCCCGTGGCCGGCCGCCGAGTAAAGCCGCCCGAAAACGAGCGCTGTCGACAGCGCATGATATCCTAATGGAAGAGGGGTTTGGGTCCCTGTCAATCGAGGCGGTGGCAACGAAATCTGGAGTCGGGAAGCCGACGATCTACCGGAACTGGGGGAATGCCTGTGAACTCGCCATGGCGGCGTTGATGATGGCCGAACCGCAGGAACCGACAGAGCGAGGCGGCTCCCTGAAATCAGACCTGACTGCACAGATGCGAACGCTGGTGAAAGCTTTTGCCACGACACGCGGGCGGCAGATCACCATGACACTGGCGGCCGCCGACCCGGAAAGCGAAATGACCAAGGCCTTCCGCAACCAAGTGATCCTGTCGAGCCGGGAAACGGGACGCGGCATGATCGAGCAAGCCATCAACAGAGGTGACATCACCCGACCGGACGACATCGAGGTCGTTCTGGATGTCATCTATGGCCCTGTGTTCTATCGTCTGCTGGTCGGCCATCGGCCTCTCGATCAGGCCTTCGCAGATCATCTCGTGTTCGCAGTTCTCAGAATTCTGGAATGTGTCACCGATGATCGGACTATCAGCCATTGGTGAAGCATAGTGTGGGAATTCCAGAAATGACGACGCGTGATACCTATCGTGAGCTGTCGCATTTGCTGCCTGGCGCGTGGAGGTAATGTGAGGCTTTGAAGCTGACCAACCTCTCAATCCTGATTTTGATTTTCGAGGGCACGCGAATAGGTCCAGGTTGATACCAGAGCCGACAACAATCCGAAAGTTTGCGACACTGCTGCTGCTTGCGCCCGTTCCAAAATGGAGCGTCTCGATACCCCTGATTTCGAAAAACCGCTTGACCCACACCAATCATATCAATAGTTCCTGATGTATGGATAACAAACACGCTCTCGACGCTTTCGCCGCTCTCAGCCAGTCTACGCGCCTCGATGTATTCCGCCTACTCATTAAGGCCGGAGAAGCGGGCATGACGGCAGGTGACATCGGCGAAACCCTCGGGGTGCGTCAGAATACGATGTCTGCCAACCTGAGCATTCTGTCCCGCGCTAATCTGATCCGGAACAAACGGGAGGGACGCAGCATCCGCTATTTCGCCGACATGGACGGCATGCGCGGTCTATTGGCTTTCCTCATGGAAGATTGCTGCGGCGGTCGTCCTGATCTTTGCCAACCCGTCATCAATGAACTTGCTTGTACAAGCTAATGCGCTGAACTGTTAGAATGGATACCTGACCGACATGACCGATACATCGCTCCCCGCTGCGGCGGGTTTGGGAACCTTTGAACGCTGGTTGTCCGTCTGGGTGGCACTTGCCATTGGCAGCGGACTGCTACTGGGTAATCTTTTTCCGGGTTTCTTTTCTTTTCTGGCCTCGCTGGAGGTAGCCTCGGTCAACCTGCCGGTGGCCGTGCTTATCTGGGCAATGGTCTACCCGATGATGGTCGGAGTGGATTTTGGCGCATTACGCCAAGTCGGGGACAAGCCAAAAGGGCTGGTCGTAACCATAGTCGTCAACTGGCTGATCAAACCCTTCACGATGGCCGCCCTCGGCGTGTTGTTCTTCGAGCATGTCTTCGCGGGCCTCATCCCACCCGACGATGCGCAGGCTTACCTCGCGGGTGTTATCCTGCTGGGGGCTGCGCCCTGCACCGCGATGGTCTTCGTCTGGTCAAACCTCACACGGGGCGATGCGACCTACACGCTGGTGCAGGTCAGCGTAAACGATGTAATTATGGTTTTCGCCTTTGCGCCTATCGTCGCTTTCCTACTCGGCATAACGGACATTGTCGTGCCGTGGGATACGCTGCTGCTGTCAGTGGGCCTTTATGTCATGCTGCCCCTGTTGGCCGGGTATCTGACGCGTAGGAATTTGGTAGAGAATGGAGGCGAGGCAGCGGTCGATGCCTTCAAATCCCGCGTGCAACCGTTCTCGATCATCGGGCTTCTGGTGACGGTAGTGCTGCTGTTCGGGTTTCAGGGCGAGGTAATTCTTGACCACCCGTTGGTCATCGTACTGATCGCAGTGCCACTGCTGATCCAGTCCTACGGCATCTTTTTCTTGGCCTATGGCGCTGCACGGGCATGGGGTATCCCGTATAATGTGGCTGCGCCCTGCGCCATGATCGGCACGTCCAACTTTTTCGAGTTGGCCGTCGCTGTAGCCATCAGCCTATTCGGGCTGGGATCGGGAGCGGCGCTCGCAACCGTCGTCGGAGTCCTTGTCGAAGTGCCGGTGATGCTCTCACTCGTTGCCTTTGCCAACCGGACGCAGCATTGGTTCCCCAAAGAGGGGAATGCCCCATGAGCATCGTCATCCACCATAACCCAGACTGCGGCACCTCGCGCAACGTATTGGCGATCATCAAAGCGTCAGGCAAGATGCCTGTGGTGATCGAATACCTTCAAACCGGCTGGACCCGTCCGCAGCTTCTGGCGCTGTTCGCAGCTGCCGGTTTGACGCCCCGCACTGCCCTGCGGACGACAAAATCCCCGGCTGAGGAACTTGGGCTGCTTGATCCCTCAATGGACGACGAGACGCTGCTCGCGGCCATGCTGAAGCACCCCGTTCTGGTCAACCGTCCTATTGTTTGCTCGCCCAAGGGTGTACGGCTGTGCCGCCCTAGCGAAACCGTGCTGGATCTTCTTGACCGCCTGCCACCGGGCCCGATGTTGAAAGAGGATGGCACGCCGCTGATCGACGCGGAAGGGCACCGTTTGGGCTGATACATAGAACATCGAAGAAACCCATTTTTCCATCGATACCGATTGACTGTTGGAAGCCGTGCCCGCAACGATTGCCCTGCTTAACGGGTCGCTGCGTGATCGCTCGCTCAGTCAACTGATCACCTAGGTAGCCGCCGCGATTGAGGGCGAAGATGCGAACCCTTTGACTGCATCAGAATGAGCAAGGAAAACACGGCCGAAGCCGAGATCATGCGCGTGGTTGAAAGTGTCGGTGGAGAATTGATCATTCTGACACGTTACATGCAGGTTCCCTCTGGTGAAAATGCGCCAGAAAATGTCTGGCGGAACCATCAATATCCACAATTGTATCCTACCCAGCTACAACAAAGAGTGCCCTTGCAAACAGGCGTTCCAACGCAGCGTAACACTTGTCGGCGCCACCTCCCATTATGTAACCACCGATCTGGATGAAGGCCGGATCATTTAACAGGACATAGTACGCGTTGCCCCTGCGCAATCCACATCGGATTGTGTTTCATTAGGACGGTATGTGGAATCCCAGGTCCTGGCCCGCGCCATTCACGCCCATGCCCATCACCGGACATTTCTAAAGAGCGATAAGGACTCAGTCTTCCCCGCAACCTCGGGAAGTTTTTGATCCGAAAAGATGGGATGGACACTGCCGCAAAAAAGGTATCTGGCACCCGGTAAACCCTGCCATGTGCATTGAAACTCCCTTTGAAAAAAGCAATACTGTCACCATGAAAAACGTACGGCCCAAGCAAACCAAAGAACCTACGGATCTGTCCCAGCGGGCCTTTGACAATATTCGGCAAATGCTTTTCCATAACGAACTCGTCGCAGGGCAAAAAGTCCCGTTCAAGGACTTGTCGGTTCAACTGGGGATGAGCGTAACTCCGGTCTTGCACGCTTTGAAGTTCCTGGAGTTTCAAGGGCTGGTGCGACGCGAGCCGAACAAGGGCTATTTCATAGAACCACTTCAGCTTGAGGAAGTGGAAGAACTTTACACATTCCGCAGCCTTCTGGAACTGACACTGGTTGAAATTACAATCACGAAACTGGACAAATCCGGTGAGGCAGAGTTGCGGGCGGTGCATTCCGCCTATCTGCGTTCGCTTGAAAGCAATCTGACCCATCAGAAGCTAATTGCCGATCGCAATTTCCATCTGGCTATCGCTCAGCTCTCAGGCCAGTCTATCCGACTTGCCACGCTGAAAAACCTGTTTGACATGCTTCATCTGAAATACAAAACCAGTCTTGGCTATGTGACCAGCAAGCAATCCAATCAGGAAGACCACGGCAAAATTCTGGATGCAATTCTGGCACGGGACCGGGATCTGGCCAAGTCGCTGCTGGCGGCGCATATCGAGAACAGCCGCATTCACGCCTGTTTGAATCTGCAACAGATGATTGCCGAAAAATCCCAAATTCAGGTCTAGGGGTACAAAAGGCCCGGCCCGCCAAAGATCAGCGAGCCGACCAGACTCAGAGTGAATCCTGATAAAATTGTTCGATTGCGGCAATCGCTTCGGGCGCAAGATTCAGTTCCTTTGCGCCGACCAACATGCCTTCCACGTAGTTCTTGGCAGGTTTGAACGGGCCTTGCGGATCAATCACTTGATAAAGCTCGGTGTCGTACCATTTCCCGTCTTCCCCCAAGGCAATAAATGTCCTGCGTTCGTAATCTCCGATGTAATAGCCGGGTTTCACGTCCAGCTCTCGCATTTCCGCCTCATCCACTTCGAACATCGCACCATGCACCATCTTGCCCGGAGCATGGATGATATTGCTGATACCGGCTTCTTGGATTTTCGACCAGAAATTGAACCGGATCTCATAATTCGGAATATAAGCTTTCATCATGAATTTTGCGCTTGGCAGCATTTTCAGCAGATAATCCATCTGCAAATTAGAGCCATAGCCGAAATGTATCATGTTGTTTCCTTTTTAGTTGGTTTTTTGAGTCTGAGGAGTGTTCCTAGTTGCTGTCCCAGCCCGGAATCTGTGTGAATTCCAATGCCGCGAAGATCTTGTGTGACATCGACAGGCAGATCGAGTTCGCCTTTTTTCTGGTTCAGAACGCCGCCGAACAGAACCGGCGTGCGAATGTCCTTGGCAACCAAAGCGTCGACCAATTGGCGACCGTATTCCAACGCCATGCCGTTGTGGGTGCTGATGAGTATGGCATCCAGCCCCTCTTGACCCGCGCAATCGGCTACTTTCTCAGGATCAGCTTCGGCCCCAAGGTAAACCACATCGGCATTGGTGTTGGACAACAACCAATGTAACACCATGATGGCATGTTCGTGCACATCGGTAGAGGCCAGCAAAATACGCTTTCCGGCAATCTTGTCGGCCAGTTCCGGCATCTGGAATCTGGGTAGATGCTCGGTGTAACAGGCGATGGATTGTGCAAAAATATCTGTTGGCACAATTACCTTGCGCCCGCGCACCTCTGCAGTGTCGGCTTGTCCTGCACCAAAGAGTTCTTCAAAAAGTGCCGGACCCAATTTCTTGAGCACATAAAGCATCTGCAAGGGGTTCTTGATGTCGACACCTGCCGCCTGTAGCCCAGTCAAGGCATTCCGGAACACCTGTTGCCCGTAGCGGCACATTTGATCGGCAAACTGTCGGCTATCGGTGAAGTCCATTCGTCCATGAAGCCGCCGAGCGGTCTTTTCGACGCGGTTGCCAAGTATTTGTGCTTCGAGAATTTCTTCCCATGACGGGGCGCGAAAGGCCTCTGTTACGGGCAAGGGCAAAACCGCGTGACCCGTCGGGCATTCCAATTGGGCCATAATGTCCCAAAGCATGTATTCGGCGATCAGTCCGCGATTCTCGTCGAAATTCCGTGAGAAGGATATGGTATCTCCGTAAAACATGGAGCCAACGCAATCGCCGTCATGTATCCGGTCAAGTGCAAAGACCCAACCAGCCCTCTTTACCGGATCAGAAGTCAGCCCGCCAATGCAATGGGATAATTTGGCCCCCATTAAGTCTTCGACAATGTATTTTTCCAGATATGCCCAACCCGCAACCGTGGTGCAGTCAAGAAAAAGCGCCCCGAAACCGTCTTCCAGATAGGAGTGAAGCATCACACCCTGATCCCGGAACCTGCCCAGGATGGCGATGGAACGGGCAGTTTCAACGGCGGTGTGGACCGGGTCACGCCAGCCCGGAGCCTCATGAGAGAAGAACTGCGACAGGTTGCCAATGGTGGTAACGCCAGCACGCAAGGCGTGAACTGTATTGGTGGTCGACGCGGGAAAACCGATCATGAAATCGCCCATATGGGGCTGAATCGGAATGGCCGAACCGATCTGCCCCCAATGTGCCGGAGTCTCCAGCAAGGGGCCGGTCTCGGCTGCGGTGCGGCTGCGCCACGCCTCGGGCAGACCCATGCGACGATCAAGACACAGACCAGCGCGATGGACTGCAATGTTATTCTGACCTGCTTCATGGGCCAGATGCGCCATGGCCTTTTCGGTCAGATCCCAGTTTCCCATGCCGATATGAGCATGGTAGCTGATCTTGTCTTCTTTCATGCAGGTGCGTTTGAATTCTGCTTCAGAGTTGACGCCCCATGCGTCAAAGGCCGCAGTGCGCCCGACCGTGACAGAGTCAGCGATACGCTGCGCATCCCGCAGGATCACATCCCATTCGGGCAACTGATCGGCCAGTGCCGCACGGGTTGCCTGTTCAAAACCGGCCTGTGTCATGCCCTGCCCTCGCCCGCTGTCTGTATCTGATCGATGGTCACGCAGTGCCCCCCAGCTTGGCGACTACAGCATCAAGCGCATCACTCCAGATGGTCAGCCCGTCATTGCGTTCGACCTCCTCCATGCCCCGTTCGGAAATACCACCGGGCACAGCGAGAGAGGTCCAGATGTCCTGAAACGAAAGCTGCGCATCATGGATCGCCATGCCGCTGGCGCCAGCGATGGTTTCAACCACCAGCGCCCGCGCTGTGGTTTCATCCAACCCCTGTTTCGCGGTCCAGTCCGACAGATGGTTCATCAGCGGAAACATCAAGGCATAGAATGCGCCCACAAGTGCGGTTCCCGCCGTAAACTGTTGTTCGTCCTGCAAGACATGAACCTGCCCCAAAGGACCGAGAACCTCTCGGGCAGCGGCGTTTTCGGGCAGCATGACGATGGGGCTTTTGTTGATGGCGACACAGGCAATCGGCAGGGCACGGACGGCGGTAGCTGGGCCGATCAGGGGCTGTAGCTGGGCCAATGTAACCCCCGCCGCCACTGAAATCACAACCTGATGCTCTTGAAACACAACACCTGAAAGCGCCCGTTGAACATCGCCTGGCCGTGTGGCGACGATCACCACGGAAGCACCATCGACAGCCTGTTGTGCTGTGTCAAACACGCTGATTTTTTCATGGAGGGCGGCATGGGCCGCAGCCCTTTCCTGGTTGCGCGAATACAACTGCAGCGCAACGTTATCTTTGACGGCGGCAAACCCGCCGATCAAATAGCCTGCGAAATGCCCGATACCGATAATACCAACAGTATGTTTCATGTTGCCTCAAAATGATATTCTAAATATTATTGTATATATAATTTTATAAAGTCAATCAAATGTGCCTGACCCAGTGCTTTTTCCTACTGGCTTACGTGGTTCAAAGGTTGTGACAGGACACGGTATGTCCCGGCGAAACGGTTGTCTGAGCTGGCGCGATGGTCTCGCATATGGCGGTCCGGCGCACGCAGCGGGTATGAAACGGGCAGCCTTTGGGCGCGTTCAACGGGCTGGACACATCCCCTTCAAGCACAATCCGCGAACCTTTCTTTCTAGGGTCCGGGATCGGAATGGCCGAGAGCAATGCCAGCGTATAAGGATGTTGCGGGTTGCCAAACAACGCACTGTAAGGGGCCTGTTCGACCACTTTGCCAAGATACATGACCGCAACACGGTCTGCCATATGTTCTACCACTGCAAGATCATGAGAAATAAAGATATAAGCCAGATTCCATTCCGCCTGCAGGTCCAACAGCAGGTTGATGATTTGCGCCTGAATGGACACATCAAGGGCTGAAACTGCCTCGTCGCAGATGATCATTTCGGGATTCACAGACAGGGCGCGAGCGATCCCGATCCGTTGCCGCTGCCCACCAGAGAATTCATGGGGGTAGCGCGTTGCCTGTTTGGGGTTCAGCCCCACCTTTTCCAGCAGATAGGCGATCCGGTCCTTACGTTCTGCGCGATCAAACCCATGTATTTGCAACGGTTTGTCCAAGGTCTGGGCCAAGGTCTTGCGGGGGTTCAACGAAGAATAAGGATCCTGGAAAACCACCTGAATGCGCCGCCGCAACGCCAGTTTCTCGGCCCGGGGTAGGTTAGAAAGGCGGGTCAGATCGACACCATCCAACATTACGCTTCCGCTGGTGGGAGGTGGCAGATTTACGATAGACATCCCGGTTGTGGTCTTGCCACATCCGCTTTCCCCGACCAAGGCTAGGGTCTCTCCTTTGGCCAAGGTAAAGGAAACCCCATCCACCGCACGAACGGGAACAGTGGTCGAGTTATAGTGAACCTTTAGGTCATCAACCTTCAGTAAGGGTGCCGAACCGGTAACAGCCTCTGTCATGGGGCCACCTCCACTGGTGAATTCGATTTGATACATCGCGCCATTCGGCCCTCTGCCACTGCATGCAAGGGGATGGGCCGGAGCGCGCATTCCGCCGAGGCGATGGGGCAGCGTTCGCGAAAGGTGCAGCCCTCAGGCATGTTGATCAGATTTGGAACCATGCCCGGAATTTCCTGCAGGCGATGGCGACCCTGTGCCGTGCGACTACCCAGCCTTGGGACTGAACGCAGCAAGGATCGCGTGTAAGGATGCTGAGGATCGTCGAAAATGTCGAACACAGAGCCGGTTTCAACAACCTGTCCCGCGTACATCACAATTACACGCTGCGCCATTTCCGCGATCACACCGAGGTCATGGGTGATCATGATAACGGAGCTGCCGAATTCTTCCTTCAGGCCTAAAATCAAATCCATGATCTGGCTTTGAATGGTCACATCGAGCGCCGTCGTTGGTTCGTCTGCAATCAGGATTTCAGGATTACAGGCCAGCGCCATAGCGATCATGACCCGCTGGCGCATACCGCCAGACATCTGATGGGGGTAATCCTTGATCCGTTTCTCAGGAGAGGGAATCTGGACCTTCTTCAACAATTCAATGGCGCGGTTCCTGCTCTCGGCACGGCTGAGCTTGAGGTGCAGTTGAATGACCTCTGCGATCTGCTCGCCCACTTTCATCAGCGGGTTTAACGAGGTCATCGGCTCCTGAAAGATCATCGCAATACGGTTGCCCCGAACCGAACGCAGATAGGCATCGCTCTGGGCCAGAAGATCCGTACCCTTATAGTTGACCGTCCCGTGGGTAATCTGTCCGGGCGGTGACTTGATCAGGCGCAGAAGTGACATCGCCGTAACGCTTTTGCCCGAACCGGATTCACCTACGATGCCAACCGTTTCCCCCGGATCGAGATCAAAGGACACATCCCGGACGGCAGGCACCACGCCCGCAGGCGTCCTGAATTCGGTGCTTAGATTGTTCACTTGCAAGAGTTTTGCCATCTGCGAATTCGTCTTTCTTTCGAATTTTCATGCCCCGCGCAGCGCGTGGGTCTCTATTCCTTGTTTTGCAGCACGTTCTTTGGGTCGAGAATGTCACGCAGCCCGTCACCGAACAGATTCAGCCCCAATACGGTGACAAAAATCGCAAGGCCCGGAAAAATCGAAAGCCAAGGTGCGCTGAAAAACATGTCCCGGGCCGAGGACAACATCCCCCCCCAGCTTGGTGTCGGTGGTTGCGTGCCCAACCCGAGAAATGACAGTGCCGCTTCGAGAAGGATCGCCTCGGCACAGCCGAGGGTCGCCACCACCAGTACCGGACCAAGGACATTGGGCATGATCTGTCCGAAAATGATGCTGCTCCGGCTATAGCCCAGCACCACTGCTGCACTGATATAGTCGTTCTTCTTGATCGAAAGCACCTGTGCACGGGTCAAACGGCAGGTATAGGCCCAGTTGGTCAGGCCAAGGGCCAGATAGATATTGAACAGGCCCGGTCCAAGCGCCGCCATGATCGCAAGGGCAAACACAATCACGGGGATCGATAGCATCACATTCGTGACACCCATGATCAAATCATCCCAAAACCGGCCGAAATATCCGGCAACCAAGCCCAACGATACGCCGATGATAGTGTTCACTATTTGCGTGACCAGCCCGACACTTAGCGACACTCGCGCGCCATAAACTACGCGGGAAAACGCATCACGCCCGTTGGTATCCGTTCCAAACAGGAATTCGGCACTTGGCGGTAATTCGGACCGCATCAGATCCGCATCATTGATGGGGTCAAAGGGGGCGATCAAAGGCGCAAACACCGCCATCAGAGTGACGATCAGAACCACCATCCCTCCGAAGAACAGGTTCTTCTGTTTATAGATCCGTGTCAGTGTCATTTGAAATCAATCTGTGAATTAACCACATTGTAAAGGATGTCGATCAACAGGTTGACGATCAGAAAAACCATCACGATCACCAGAAGGCAGCCTTGGGCTACGGGGATATCCCGCTGAAAAATCGCCTCGACCAGCAACGAGCCGATACCGGGCCAAGCAAAGACCCGTTCCACCACGACAGTTTGGCCGATCAGCGAGCCAAACAACAGCCCGGCCGTTGTCAGGATCAGGATAAATGCGTTGCGAAAGACATGCTTATAGCTGATTTCCATCTCGGAAAGGCCTTTGGCGCGGGCGGTCCGAATGTAATCGGCGGACAGGACTTCAACCACCGCGGCGCGGGTGATCCGTGCGAGAAGCGCGGTATAGCCGATGCCCAGTGTCAGCGCCGGAAGCACAAGATTGGCCAGCGAACCGCCGCCATATCCCGATGTAGGCAACAGATTGAGTGAAAAGGCAAAGACATACATCAACAGGATGCCGAGCCAGAACTGTGGAACAGACACGCCAACGACAGAGACCACGGCAGAAAGCATATCAACCCAGGTTCCCTGTCGAAAAGCAGCCAGAAACCCCAGTGGTACGCCCAGCAGCAATGCGATGCTGATGGCAGAAAAAGCCAGTTTCAAGGTTGCCCACAACCTGTCAAAGACAACATCGGCAACGTCATAGTTCCGCAACAGGGATTTGCCCATATCCCCTTGCGCCAGATTGGCCAGGTAGTTGAAATATCGGATATATGCAGGTTTATCGAGTTGCAGGTCTTCCTTCAGCAGGGCCAGCACCTTTGCATCCATTTCCAGACGGCCCGCCGAGCTTAGCGCGGCATTTCCTGGGATCAGTTGCAATAATACAAACATGATCAGGGTTACTCCCAGAACTGTAGGAACGAACTGAAGCAGTCTGCGACGAATGAAGGATCGCATGGGAAAGCACCTGTCTTATTGGGAACGCAAGAAGCATCAAAAGGTCAGCAATCAGAGAATAACTCAAGAAGCTGTTCTGCTGAAAACCCGCCTGTCGGGACTATGGTAGCACATGTCATGTGCCACCATATCGCTGTGGGCTTATTTTGGTGCGCGAGGCGAGGTCGAATCCACCCAGACATCCGCGAGATCCTGATACATGATCTCGATGGCAACGGGTTTCAGACCATGAGTCCACGGCTGCGCGGCAAGAACTGCCTTGTTGTAGTTGAAAATCCAGACCGCCGCATCATCGCGGAAAACCGCATCGGCCTTCTTCAGCAATTCCACACGCGCTGCCGGATCGGATTCTTCAAGCGCCTGATCAAGCAGCGCATCATATTCCGGATTGTTGTAATGAGGATAGTTGCCAGAGGTGTTCTGTGTGGTCGAATGCCAGCGTTTGAGCGCGGCCAATGGCTCTGGTCCGGCACCGAAAGACCAGATGATACCTTGATAATCTCCGGCAATCATATTGTCGTAAAGAATGCCACCTTCCAACTGCTGGATTTTGACAGAGATGTTGATCTTGCTCAGATATTGACCAATGACTTCGGCAACGGCCACCCCGTATGACCCGTTTGCGGTTCCCGAAATGGTGATTTCAAACCCCTCCTCATATCCGGCCTCGGCCATCAGCGCCTTGGCTTTTTCCAGATCATAGCCAAATCCGGTTGCGTTCTTGTCAAACGCCTCCGAGGATTCGGGCAGCCATCCCACGGGATCATAGGCTTTGCCTTTCAAGAAACGGCTATTGATGGTTTTCTCGTCAATCGCATAGCTGATTGCCTGACGCACCTTGCGATTTGCCAGTGGCTCGTAATCGGGATTCCAGACGATCAATCGCGTGAACATTTCGGCGACTTCGATCAGGTTGTCCGCATAGTCCGGATCGTTCTTGTAACTTTGATATTGGGGTGCTTCGACGATGATCGCATCCAGCTCTTTGGACCTGAATGCAATATCACGAGAAGTGCCTTCCTGCATGATCTTGAAAACGACCGAATCCAGATAGGGTTTGCCTTGTTCATAATAGTCGGGATTTCGCGTTAACGTGACTTCGCTGCCTTTGACCCACTCCTTAAAGACAAAGGGGCCGCTTCCAACCGGGGTCAGGCCGAATTGATCACCCAGACGTTCCACTTCTTCTTTAGGCACGATTGCGGTGCCCGGCCGGAAAAACTGATAGGCGGGATCAATCCGTTCGGTCAGAGTGATCGAAAAGGTTTTGTCGTCAATCACCTTAACTCCGGTCAGACTATCGGCTTCCCCGTTCTGAAGTTCGCTGCCCCCCTGAATCACCTGAATATGACCCGAATTGGGGCTGACAGGGTCCATCGTCAGCATACGTTCGTAGGAATAGGCAATATCACTGGCAACCATCTCGCGACCGTTGTGGAATTTCATCCCGTCTTTCAGCGTATAGGTATAGGTCAGCCCGTCCTCGGAAACCTCTACATGCTTTGCAAGCTCGGGCATCGGGCGTTGGTCTTCCACGCTCCACATATAGAGACTGCGGAAAATATTGTTTGCGACCAAAAGATCCTGCTGCTTGCTGGTTCTATGAGGGTCCAAAGTAAGGATGCTGCCGTCGTATGGAGCCACGAAATTGAACGACCCTCCCATTTCGGCGGCGTGAAGCGGGATGCCAAGGCCAAGAGCGGCGACGCAGGCAAGTAAGGACTTGCGGATTGAATGTTTCATTTTTCCTCCATGGTTGCGCCTTTTCCGGCGCAATTTTTGCGTTTGGGAACACGAAGCAGATCCTGAGTATGATCGGAGTCTGTCTGTCTGAAATTGAACGGCCTTTCTTTGGCGAGGCGTTAAGGAAAAGCTACAAACTCAAAACTTGCATGTCAAATTATAAATAAAATTATATTTATATATTTTATTTAATTCTACAGCTTTCATTTACCAATATTCATAGCCGGCACCAACGCGCGGAACCTGGCACAGACATCAGTTTCGGGCGTAAGCCACTGATGGGATACGATGCGATTTCAGATCTGTTCTCAGGTGGTCGAGCCAAGGCCTTGCGCTGGAAAACCAAGGGCGACGGGCACTATTATTTCACATCCAAGTCTGTGTTTTACATCAATGTTTCCACGAAAAGACCGCGACGCACGCGGATCCTGACATCCCTGCTAACGCGCTCCGTTCGCACCAGAACACTGATCTGGAGACCCCATCGAAAGTAAACACGCCGCTTCCTGAAGTGTTTGGTCGAGACCTGCCAAAATCATTTCAACGCCCTCCTCATCCACCGTCAAAGGCGGACGGATTTTCAGGATGTTGTCAGCCGGTCCCTCGCAGCCGATAAGGATACGAAGGTCGCGCATTCTGTTCTTGACATAATCGGCTACTTGGGTGGCGGGCAAACGGCTTTCGCGGTCTTGCACCAAATCGACTCCGATGAATAATCCAAAGCCCCTGACATCCCCGACCAAGGAATGTTTTTGGGCAAGTTGAAGAAGCCCCTCTCGCAGCGAAGTCCCCATCAGGCGCGCATTTTCCATCAGCCCTTCATCATCCACAATATCCAGAACCTCTTTCCCGATACGACAGGATAGGGTCGACCCGCCAAAGGTTGAAAAATATTCCGGCCCCTGGGCAAAAGCCTCTGCAATCTTCGGGGTTGTCACCACGACTCCCAGCGGGTGCCCGTTCCCGATCGGTTTGCCCAGCACCACGACATCGGGTAGGGCCTGTTGTTGTTCAAAGCCAAAATAATAGTCACCCAAACGGCCAAGACCGGTCTGAACCTCATCTGCAATACAGATGCCGCCTGCTGCGCGGATACGTTCGTAGACCTTGGCCAGATACCCTGCTGGGGGGATGATCTGCCCGCCGACACTGGGAAAGGTTTCCGCAATAAACCCGGCCAACTTACCATTCCTTGCGGAGATCCGTGCCAGCGCATCATCAATCTGCGCGGCGTATTTCTCGGCGCGACCTGCATCGTCTCGCCGGTGGCGCCCACGATAATCATCCGCCACTTCGATCAGGTGCACCCACTCAGACGGCCCGACACCGCCCTTGGCGTTGAATTTATAGGCCGACAGATCAATCGCACCCGTTGTGTTGCCATGATAGCCGTGATCCGGCGTAATCATATCATGGCCGCCCGTTGCAGCGCGGGCCAAACGAAGGGCCAATTCATTTGCTTCGGACCCCGAGTTAACGAAAAAGCAAACAGACAGAGACTCCGGCAGTTTTGACGTAATCTTCTGGGCAAAGACCACCTGAGCCGGATGCAGATAGCGGGTGTTCGAATTCATTCGGCGCAGCTGGTCCGCCGCCACCGCCTGGATGCGGGGATGGGCATGGCCTACATGGGGCACGTTGTTATAGGCGTCCAGATAGGGGCGGCCCCATTCGTCGAACATATGATGCCGCCAGCCGCGAACCAGCATCACCGGATCATCGTAACTCAGCTTCAGGTTTTGACCGAAAAGCCGGTTACGATCCGCCAGAACCGCTGTTTTCTCGCTGACCGCAAAACCGGTGCCTGTGTCTTGCAGGTTCAACAGCGCTGCCGGATTCGGGCAAAGGGCACGCCAGAGATACATTTCATCGGGATCGGCCACGCCGGGCCAATCCTGGCCCATGCCCTCAATCGAAAGTGCCAGTTGTAAATGCACATGGGGTGCCCAGCCGCCGGATTGGGAAACATCACCCAGACGGGCAAAGACCTGTCCTGCCTCAATGGTCTGGCCCACGTGCAATTCTTCGCAAACATCCGGGTTCAGATGGCCATAAAGCGTAAAAAAGGCATCGCCTGCGGGGGTTTCATGGCGCAGGATCACCACGCCGCCGTAATCCAGATGATCGGTGCGGTTTTCGACCATATGCACCACACCCTTCAGGGGCGCATGCAATTCGGTTTGTGCAGCGGCGAAAACATCGATCGCCAGATGCACGGTCCGCCGGTTGGACGCCCTCCAGCGGCCGCGCCGAAAGGCAGGAGCGGTGTAGATCAGCCGAGGTTCGTTGTAATATCCAAGCCAGACATCTGCACCACTCTCCATATCCTGCCCGAGCGATGCCGCTTCTGCCCGCGAGATTTCAAACGGGTTTCGCGGGCAGACGGCCTTTTCAACCGACAGAGAGACCATGGGTGCATCCTTCAGATCCATACCGAACACATGGGAAAAACTGCCTCGCTGTTGCTTCAGCCAATCCAGAATTCGTGGAGCTGCATCTGTCACAGGCAAGCCGCAAGCCGCGCGAAGCCGTGCGTTGATCAATCCGGCATTTACCCGGTCATTTTGCAAAAGGGCCCATGCGGGTTTCTGCGAAATCACCACATAGGGATCATCCGGATTTTCCAGCGCCATCAGGCTGGAGTTCACCACACTCACCGCCAGACGCATGCGCAGCAGCGGCCAGATCAGATCCACCTCGGCGGCGGTCAAAGGGTAGCTTTCATGGTATCCCGCAACCACCTCTGCCAAGACCTGTTCGGGATTTTCCTGCCCCAGAACCATATAGGCGCAGGTTATGGCCAGATCACAGATTCGTGGGCTGGCGCACATATCCCCCAGATCAATAAGCCCGGTGACATGGGGCGTCTGCGTCAACAATCCTGCCACGATGATATTATAATCGTTTACATCATTATGGATCGCAACGCGGGGCAGTGCATTCAATGCAGGTTCTATTTTGGCAAATTGTGCAGCAATATCTGCGATCATCGCCCGTTGCCCGGCGTCGCGGATCACGTCCAGTTGATCGCAAATCCAGCCCCCCTGCCCCAAATTCCATTTGAAATCGCGTGACAATGCCGGATGGGTATAATCCGCCAAAGCCCGGTCCATGGCCCCGACCGACCGGCCCACATCCGCCAACAGCGCGGGTGATTGGGGTTTGAAATCAGCGTAGGTTCGGCCCTCCAGCTTTTCAAGCAACCAGACCTGCCGTGCATCGCCAATTTCGTCCGGCACCGTAATGAACAGCTTCCCCTTCAGGGTTTTGATCACTTTGGGAACACAAACTTCGGGCGCATTACGCGCGATATGGTCCAATGCACGGCATTGCATTTCAATGAAATCCGTGTCGCAGCCGACCCGCATGACCTTAAGCACATAATCCCGCGACCCGAGCGCAAGAAAGTTCAGGTCATATTCGCCATCAAGCGGCTTTAATGTTGCTTCAATGCCCCATTCTTCTTGCAAAACCTGCTGCCAATGATGTGCCATGAACTAACTCCAAAATTCTGTTTTGCCGAGGTGATGACCGGGTTTTCAAATTGAGCCGCAAACGCGAAAAGCGAATTTGCCCGCCTGCGGTCACGGGCTGTGCCACACCGCTGCTTGCCAAGGTTTCGGTTGCTTTGCGTCCGCTTCGCGCCATATTTTTCCGTCGTTTCCCTGCTCTTTCCCCAGACCCTATGTCTTTGTGCTTGACGATTAACTCGGGTCGGTGGTGACCCAATCGCGTTGGTCGTCCCTTCCCATGGAGATCAACAGGGGTGCATCGGCCTGTAACCGTTGAAAGCTATCCTTGCTGTCCATCCCGCCCCAGTTGGCAGCGATCAACGATTGAGCGACCGCCCCGCCCAATGTTGTACCGGGCCCCAGAACCACAAACATGTCGGGCGCGAATTCCTGCGCTGCAACCCTGATGGCGCGGGTGAAGTCATAGGATTCAACCACCTGACGCCCAAGCGTGTAGTCAAAAAGCGCGTCGGGGTCTGTGGCATGGGGCCACAAGATCCCGCCGCGCCCGTCGATCATTGCCACATCAGGTTGGGCAAACATGGAAGGATCAAAGCGGCGCTTTGCTATTCGGGACACCGGCTCTTGCAAGACGGTATGAAAGGCTGCGTGGTTTGCAAGACGCATGGGAAAGCGATCCAAAGGCTTGGCTTTGGCGGCAAAAGCATCAAGACCCGTATCATTTCCCGCAAGAACCAACATCCCGCCAAGATCAATAGACAAGGCCAGTTGATGTTCGGGCATCGCGTTGATCTGGTGGAGCAGTTCCATGACTTCGGTTCGTCGGGCCGCATCAATCCGCCAGTCATCCCCGCAGATCGGATAGACCAACTGGCCCCCGACAAGGCTGTCCTGCATCAACTGGCCCATTGTGTTGACCAGCCGGAATCCCTGATCCGCATCAAGCGCTCCCGCGCAGGCCAGTGTAGAATACCACCCCATCGAATTGCCCGTGACCGCCACGACCTCCACATCCACGAGAGAACGGAAATCCGCATAGCTTGCCGCGTAAATCAGCGCCGCTGCATTGTCACCGCGCGTGTGTTTGGCGATACTGTAGCGCGCCGCTCCGTCCAGCGCGGCAAGGCTTTCCTGACCCTCAGCAAGACGTATCTTGTCAAACCCTTCGAAAAGGGCACCTTTGTCGGGATGCAGACGGGCCAGGCTGCCAAGTTCAGGCTTGTTATAGGTGCCACGGCCCGGGCAAATGACGACAACGCGCTTCATTGGACAAGCTTGCATGCGGCGTCAATAATCCGCGCTTCATCTGGCAGAGTTGCACCATAGGCCGGCCCAGTGGCGATAAAACTGTCTTCGGCCGTGACGCGGGCTATCTGCGTGTAATCGGCTTCACTGAAAAATGTCATAAGCGCTTCGGCCTGACCGCCTGTACGCCGACATTCATCGACAATCAGGATATTCTTGCAGCCTTTGGTTGCGACCAGAAGCGCGGCCTCGGGGAGGGGCGCGAGCCAGCGCAAATCAATGATGCGCAGATCAATGCCGCTGGCGCGTATGGCGGCTTCGGCCTTGCGGGAAAGATAATAACCGTTGCCATAGGTAACAATTGCCAGATCCCTGCCAGCGCCGTGCTGGTCGATCTCGCAAAGAGAGATCCGCCGGTCCGCCGCGGGATAAATACGCATCCAAGAGCCGTCGCCTTCCTTTTCCAGATCCCGCATGGGATAAAGCGCGATTGGCTCCAGAAACACCACGACCCGTTGTTCTTCACGGGCCAGACGGACAGATTCGCGCAGCATCATGGCGGCTTCATCTCCCCGTGACGGGCAAGCGATGATAACGCCGGGAATATCGCGCAAAACGGCGATGGAATTGTCATTGTGAAAATGGCCCCCAAACCCCTTCTGGTAACCAAGCCCCGCAATGCGCAACACCATCGGATTGGTGAACTGGCCGTTTGAAAAGAAGGGCAACGTCGCCGCTTCACCCCGGATTTGATCCTCGGCATTATGCAGGTAGGCCAGAAACTGGATTTCGGGAATGGGAAGAAAACCGTTCTGTCCCATACCAATAGCAAGGCCGAGGATGGATTGTTCGTCAAGAAGCGTGTCAATCATACGATCTTCGCCGAAACGCTGCAGAAGCCGTTGGGTCACACCATAAACGCCCCCTTTGCGACCGATGTCCTCTCCGCAACAGATGATTTCACCGTGTTCCAGCATCAGATCGGTCAAGGCCCAATTGATCAGGCGCGACATGGGTTGCGGTTTTTCCATCGCGGCCATTTCGCTGCCGAAAGTGGCGGCGCGGGTCGTCGCGTCCGGTCCATTACTGGCGGGATAGGCGCGTTTTGGCGGGATGATCGAGGCCATGACCTCGGAAGCAGTGCGCAGATGGGGCCGTTTCACCACCTCTGCCGCGACCCGTTCCACCCGCTCTTGGGTGGCTTTGTAGATTTCAAGGGCTGCCGCAGTGGTAAGTGCACCCGCCTCTGCCAATAGGCGCACACTGTGCAAAAGCGGATCGTTTGCTTCTTCGGCCTCTATAGCGCGGCGGGACATATAGGTGGTTGGCATATCGGCACCGGCGTGACCATAAAGCCGCAAGGTCCGCAGATGCAGGAATGCCGGCTTGCGCCTTTTGCGGACATATTCCGCAGCACGGCCCGCAGCAGCATAGGCATCATAAAGGTCGAGCGCATCGCCCTCAAAATACTTCAACCCCGGACGATTCTGAAAACCAGCGGCGATCCAGCCCTTTGGGGTGCGTGTCGAGATGCCTATGCCGTTGTCCTCGCAGACAAAAAGCAACGGCAGCGGGCTGGATTGATATGAGGCCCAACCCGCCGCATTGAACGCGCCTTGCGCGGTGGAATGATTGGCTGAGGCATCGCCGAACGAACACATCACGATCGCATCTTCTGTCAACACCTGGTGAGGCGTGGGATGGCGCCGTGACAGCCCGACGCTATAGGCAGCGCCAACCGCCTTGGGCAAGTGGCTGGCAATCGTCGAGGTTTGAGGCGGAATCATCAATCGTCGCGACCCCAACACCTTGTGACGACCCCCTGAAATCGGGTCTTCGCTGGAACAGGCAAATGACAGCAACATATCCCAAAGCGCAGATTGACCGGGAACCTGTTCCGCACGGGCCAACTGGAAAGCCGCATCGCGGTAGTGCAGGAAAGCCATATCGTTGGGACGCAGCGCCGCGGCCACGGCCGCCATGCCCTCATGCCCCGATGAACCGATGGTATAAAAACCCTGACCGGCCTTTTGCATGGCACGGCTGGTCAGATCGAGGGCGCGGCTGAGGCATTGGGTGCGAAAAAGTGACACCGCGTGGCTATGGGAAAGAGTTTCCGTAGGCGGCTTGCCCGGTGGTAGATCATTGGCAGCAACCCGCGACAGGAAATTTTCATGAACGATTTGTGCGCGATCCATTTGTTCGCTCTTCCCTATTAGACAAGTTTGGCCGTGGCGCTGCGCAGGCGGGCGATACCATCGGCCAACTCGGCATCCGAATAAGCATATGACAGCCGGAAGTGACCCGGCATGGAAAATGCACTTCCCGGAACCAGCGCCAGACCTTCGCTTTCAAGCACAAAACGGCAAAAATCGCTGTCCGATTCAAGGACGGTCCCCCCAGGGCTGCGCTTCCCCAGCGCCTTTTCGCAAGAGGCAAAGACATAAAAGGCCCCGTCGGGACAGGCGCAGCTTAGCAACGGGTCTTCATTGATGGCGCGCACGACCCTGTCCCGGCGGTCCTGGAAAACAGCGGCGCGTTCCACCAACAAATCCTGATTCCCCGACACCGCGGCAAGGGCGGCTGCTTGGGAAATCGAGCAGGCACCAGACGTACTTTGCCCCTGCACATCTTGCATCGCTTCGATCACAGCGCGGGGGCCGATTGCCCAGCCGATCCGCCAGCCTGTCATGGAATAGGCCTTGGACACGCCGTTAATCACTAACGTGCGATCATCCAGATCGGGCAGCGCATCAGTGACCGAAGTGAAAGGTTTATAAGAAATGTGCTGGTAGATTTCATCAGAAGCTAGCCAAACATGGGGATGGCGCCGCAACACTGCGCCCAATGCCTCCAGTTCCGCGTGGGAATACATCGCGCCGGAAGGATTGGACGGAGAATTCAACAACAGCCACCGGGTCTTGGGTGTAATTGCCTGCTCCAGTTGCTCAGGGGTCAGCTTAAAACCCTTTTCGCCGCTGCAGGCCACTTCGACAACAAAACCCCCAGCGAAGCCCACGATGTCACGGTAGCTGGTCCAATAGGGTGCGGGGCAGATTACTTCGTCCCCGTCGTTCAGGGCGGCAAGAAACAGGTTGGACAGAACCTGTTTCGCACCCGTTGAAATGATCACATTGGCCCGCGTCACCCCGGCTTTCAGTGCAATCGCATCGCGCAGCGCAGCGGTTCCGGCGGTGGGCGGGTAACGAGTTTGACCCGCAACCATCGCCGCTGTCGCTGCCTCGCAAATATGTGCGGGTGTCAGGAAATCCGGCTCGCCCGTGGCAAGGCTCAGCACATCCTTGCCTTCAGCGCGTAACTGGGCCGCTGCTTCGGAAATCTGTACGATCTCCGAAACCGCAATTGACGCAATTCGATCAGCGCGCTGGAAAGTTTGATGCTGGGCGACATACTTCATGTTCGCACTCCCTTGTGACGACACGGATTTTGCTGTGGTCTATAGGAAACATCCGGCTATAAATATCATTCATAAAGCACTGTTCGATGAGTTTTACGAATGATAGGAGCCGGGAAATGGCCGCAACACAGATGGATTCCCTCACCCAGCATAGCGCGGCGCAAAAAGCGCAACGCCGCTATCTGCCATCAAACGCGGTTTTGCGCAGCTTTGAATGCGCCGCGCGGCACGAAAGTTTCACGCTCGCCGCAGAAGAATTGCACCTGACGCAAAGCGCGGTCAGCCGACAGGTCAAAGAGCTTGAGGATATTATTGGCACGGCCCTGTTCCGCAGGGTCGGCCGAAGAGTTGTACTGACACGGGCGGGACGCAATCTTGCCGATGATCTCTCGGTGGATCTGGAAAACATCCGGCAAACCGTGCTGCGCGCCATTTCTGCAGGGGCAGCGGGGGCGGCCATTCGTGTTGCAACGCTGCCTGCCTTTGCCAGCCGCTGGCTGATCCCGCGACTGAGCGAGTTTACCGCCCTGCACAAAGGGATCGAGATCAGCTTTGCCACACGGCTGGAACCTTTTGACATGAGCCGAGAGAGCTTTGATCTAGCGGTGCATTTCGGTCGTGAAGACTGGCCCGGCACCGACATGCAACGGTTGTGCTCGGAAACCATGGTCGCCGTGGCCTCACCCGGATTCAAGGCACGCTACGGACTCCAGTCTATAGCCGATCTTGCTCAGGTGCCATTGCTGCATCTGGAAACCCGCCCGACAATCTGGGAAGAGTTCTTTGCCAAGGCAGGTGTGACGGACAGGCGCGTCGGGGCGGGGCAGTATTTCGATCAGTTCACTCTTGTAATTGCTGGCGCAGTCGCATCCCTCGGGGCCGCGCTTTTGCCCACCTATCTTATCGAACAGGAACGGGCCGACGGCAGCCTTGTGCTGCTGGACGACATGACGATTACCACCGGAAACAATTACTATCTGGTTACACCCGCAAAAACGGAAAGCGCCCATGTTACAAAATTTGTCACATGGATGAAGAGCTGTGTCAGTGCCGATTGATTGATGCGGATTGCGAATGCAATCATTCGTTTTGAATGTTTTTTTATTCACTAACTTTCGGGCATTTTACACCGAAAGGGGCCTTTCAGGGGCACCAGAACACTGGGCAACGAAATGAGGTTTGCGATGAATGTAAAAGCACTGACTAAAAGCACTTTGGAAAAACTGGGTGTAAACAAGGCGGATTGGACAACAGGCGAGTTAAAGGTGGACTCTCCGGTAACAGGTGAAACAATTGCGTCTGTGCCGATGACTGAAGTGGCGCAGGTCGACAGCATCGTTGCAAAGGCGCAGACGGCTTTTGAACACTGGCGCGCAGTCCCCGCTCCGCGCCGGGGTGAGCTGATCCGCCTGCTCGGGGAAGAGTTGCGCCGCTCCAAAGAGGATCTGGGGATGTTGGTGTCTATCGAAGCGGGCAAATCCATCTCCGAAGGGCTCGGCGAAGTTCAGGAGATGATCGACATCTGTGATTTCGCAGTCGGCTTGTCGCGCCAGCTTTACGGTTTGACCATCGCAACAGAGCGCCCGGGACACCGGATGATGGAACAATGGCACCCCTTGGGAGTAGTTGGCGTGATCTCTGCCTTCAACTTTCCGGTGGCGGTCTGGTCATGGAATACCGCGCTCGCGCTCGTATGCGGCAATCCGGTCATTTGGAAACCTTCGGAAAAGTCACCCCTGACAGCGATGGGTTCCATGGCAATTCTCGCACGTGCGCTGGAAAGGTTCGGCGATGCCCCCGAAGGGCTTGTCACGCTGATCAACGGCAAAGGTGATCTGGGCGCAGCTTTGGTTGAACATCGCAAGGTTGCCCTGATTTCCGCAACCGGTTCAACCCGTATGGGCCGGATTGTTGGGCCCAAGGTGGCAGAACGTTTCGGCCGATCAATCTTGGAACTGGGCGGTAATAACGGCGGGATCGTCGCACCAAGTGCCGATCTTGATATGACCCTGCGCGGTGTGGCCTTTGGCGCTATGGGCACCGCCGGACAACGGTGCACCACCCTGCGCCGTCTATTTGTGCACAGCTCGATTTATGATCGGCTGGTTCCCGCGCTTCGCAATGCCTATGAAAGTGTCTCGGTCGGCAATCCCTTGGACAGTAACGCTTTGGTTGGCCCGCTGATCGACGAGGATGCCTTTGACGGGATGCAAAGGGCGCTTGATGCGGCCCGCGAGTTGGGTGGCAAGGTGACAGGCGGGGAACGTGTGACGATCACGGACGCGGAAGGCGGATTCTACGCGCGCCCCGCCTTGGTCGAGATGCCCGAACAGACCGGCGTGGTTTGTGAAGAAACCTTTGCACCCATTCTGTATGTAATGAAATACGAGGATCTGGACAACGCCATCACACAGCATAACGCTGTTGGTGCCGGCCTTTCATCCTGCATCTTCACAACGGATATGCGCGAAGCCGAGTTCTTTATTAACGCGGCGGGGTCGGACTGTGGCATCGCCAACGTCAATATCGCAACATCCGGTGCGGAAATCGGCGGCGCGTTTGGCGGCGAGAAAGAAACCGGCGGCGGACGTGAAAGCGGCTCGGACGCATGGAAAGGTTATATGCGCCGCGCCACCAACACCATCAACTACTCCACCGAACTGCCTTTGGCACAAGGGGTGTCTTTCGATATCTGATCTGCTGCCCACCTTCGCCCGTGGGCGCGGGGTGGGCATCATTTGTTCTACAGGGTCTGACACGGGTTTGTCAGAACCGTTTAAATCCTGGCTGATCTCCGGGACGGTTGCGCTCACCCACGCAGCAACCTGCCCTATGCAAAGCAAATGAATTCCTGATCAATATTGTAAAAGAAATTCTATTTGAAATTATTGACAGGGTACTTAACGGCCAATAAGGTTTCAACAGCCGCTCAATGGTCCTTACCTCCCCGCGCCTTGCACGGCTCCTCTTCTGCCACATACCCCAAGGAAAAGGGATTATTCGATAGCGCCCGATGCAGGTGCGATCCATTCACGCCGGATACAGAAAGTAGACTAGATGAAACGAATTGACGCCTCCATGCACGGCGTGCAGTGGGTCCAGACCAGCAAAGAATCGTTCCAGAATACACCCTATTCCGGTGCTGGCGATTTTGATCTCGTCGTTGTGGGGGGCGGTTTCTGCGGACTCTCAATTGCCCGTTTCGCCGCGCGCGAAAACCTGTCCGTTCTTCTGCTCGAAGCGGGCAAAGTCGGATGTGGTGCCTCGGGGCGCAATGCAGGTATCGCTGTGCCTCATTTTCCCGGCGGCATGACCGTTGAAGATGTGGACGCCCAGATCGGCAAGCCACGCTCCCGCAAGTTTACCGATCTCGTGGCCGGAGGAACCGAATGGCTGTTTGAGGAAATCCGCGAACATCAGATCCTTTGTGACGCCGAGCAAAACGGCTGGATTCAGCCAGCCCATTCCCAGAAATCACTGCGCCGGATCGAACGGGTCTATGAAAGCTGGAAGGCCAATGGCGTTGAAGTGCAATGGCTGGCCGGGGACGAAATCAGCGAACGCACCGGCGCCAAGGGGTATATCGGCGGCTGGTATGGCCGCACCGGAGGTGCCGTCAATCCCTATGCCCTCGGCCAGGGGCTTGCACGGGTTGCGCTGGCCCAAGGGGTGGTGCTGATGGAACAGACGCCAGTGACCAAAATGCACAAGGATGGCGGCGTCCAGATTGTCGAAACCCCCGCTGGCAGCTTTCGCGCGAAACAGGTTGTCTTTGCCACCAACGGTTACACGCCCGGATTGTTCCCCCATATGAAGCAATCTGTGATTCCCATCCGACTGTTCCAAACCTTCACACGCCCGCTAACCCCAGAAGAACAGGCGGCGGTAATGCCCATGCGCCAGACCTTCACGGATTTGCGCAAAGGCGGCGGGTTTATCCGTCTGGATGTGGACAACCGCATTCTGACCGGCGGCGCGGTCTTTAACATCCCCGGAAAGCGGAGCTATGGCGTTCGGCACTCGAACCGTTTTATCGAAGAGATCTTTCCAAGCCTCAAAGGCATCGAAACGACGCAATATTGGGAGGGGTATTGCGCCCTGACCGAATCCTCTGTGCCAGCAATCGAGCGATTGGATGACAATGTATTTGCTGTCCTCGGGTTTTCCAGCCGAGGGCTGGTCCTGACCAATACCCTGGGGCGCGAAATGGCGCATTTTCTCGCCGGCAAGAAACCCGAGGCTGAGCTTCCGCTGCCGATTGGTCCCGCCCATCCAGTGCCCTTTCAGGCGATCAAGACCTTTCTGGGGGAGTATGCCTTTCCGGTCCTACAGGCGCGCGATCGTTTGCGACTTTCGTGAGCCCCTGTCCCATTGTCCTTTTTACTGGCCATGTTTCGCGGGTCTTGTCACCCTAAAGAATAGCCTGGCCGCAGCCTTGTCTGCTTGGGACTGATGTATCACGGGCCGCATTTTGCGATTCTTGTCGTGAAGGGTTTTCTTTAGGCCATGCAAGCAGCTGTTCAGCCACTCAATTAAAGTCCCTAAATCCGGGTAGGTGGCACGTGGCACTACTGGCAAAGTTTTCGATCTTTGCGAACTACAAAGGCAACTTTGCACGGCATAAAGACGATCAGAGCAATCAAAAACTGGCACCTGGACGAAGGCAAGAACGACTTCCTGCAAATCATCCACAGTCAGCCCGATTGCTGGCCACATAGTTTGCGCATTGCTGTTGCAGCCAAAATCCAAATGTCTGCGCATTAACGTTGTTTACCATGCTATGAGGATAAGCAAAGTAGTAGCCATCCTCAAATTTTTTCGGCGTGCCGAATGGCACGATCAGGCTGCCTTCTTCAATCTCCTTGCTCACGACAAGATCCGACATAAGAGCAATCCCAATTCCACTGGTCGCAGCCTGAATAGCATGTGAATAAAATTCAAACTTCGGACCTGCGACCGCTTTCGCGTTTTCCACACCTTGGCTGGCAAACCAATTGGTCCATAAAAGCGGCCGTGTTGCATGCTGAATCAGGGAATACTGTAATAAATCCGCAGCACTATTGAGCTGCCTGCCTTCTAATAAATCAGGTGCACACACCGGCACGACGTAATCATCCATCAAAGGTTGCATATGAACGCCGGGCCACTTGCCATCACCCAGATGCACCGCCACATCAATGTCTTCGGAATCGAAATCGAACCGTTTGATCTTGGACACCAGATTGAGGTCAATCAGATGGTGACGCACAATGAAATCATTCAGTCGAGGTATCAGCCAACGCGACGCAAGTGTCGGCGGCACCGCTACGGTCAGCAACCCACTTTCCTTCCCCTGCGCAATAAACTGCGTCGTCGCGGCCTCTAATTCACCCAGAATCCTGCCTAGGTCCTTAGCGTATTGAATCGCGCTCGCCTCTGGCACAAGTTTCTTTTTCACACGCCGAAACAATGACTTACCAAGCCTGCTCTCAAGCTCCATCAAACGACGGCTCACTGCGCTTTGGGTCATGTTCAACTCTTCTGCAGCGCGAGTCACGTTGCGATGTCTGAACGTCGCCTCAAAGCAAGCAAGCGATATTGTGGACGGCAGTGTACGGCGCATGGAATCCTCATCAATCATTCCGTTTCGGAATGTATGGCACAAGAATGAGAATTTCCAAAACATTCCGGTATGTCCTAGCGTCGCCACATCAATGGATTCTGCGTTTGCGGGTCCCGCAGCAGCAGGAGCTTGTTACGATGATAAATGTTGAAGATCTTTCAAAACATTTTGTCCTGCCTCAATCTTTCACTGCGGCGATACGGCGGCAGAAGGCACCGCGCCTGCGCGCCGTTGATGGTGTCAGCTTTGCCGTTGAACCGGGCAAGGTGATGGGTCTTGTCGGTGAAAGTGGCTGTGGCAAATCAACACTGGCACGTCTGTTGGTCGGGTTGGAAACGCCGACGCAGGGTAACGTCTATTTCGGAGAATCCAACGCGCTTGCCCTCAAGAAACAAGACAGACGCGCGTTTCACCGGCGCGTGCAGATGGTATTTCAAGATCCCTACGGCTCACTGAATCCACAGCAGAGGATAGGTGAGATCGTGACGCGTCCACTCATCTACCAGCGCAACGCGGCAAGCCCACAGGAAAAACGCAAACTGGCCATTACGGCCTTGGAGGAAGCGGGCCTTTCACCCGCCGATGATTATCTGGAGAAATTTCCGCATCAGCTTAGCGGCGGCCAACGCCAGAGGGTCTGCATCGCGCGCGCCATAGTATTGGAGCCTGAGTTGCTGATCGCAGACGAGCCGATTTCGATGCTCGATGTTTCAATCAAATGGGGCATCATCCAACTATTGAAACGGCTGGTACGCGAGCGTGGACTGGCGATGATCTATATTACCCATGATCTGTCTTCGGCGGGATCGATCTGTGACACGCTGGCGGTAATGTATCTGGGACGGATCGTCGAGCACGGTCCGACGCAAGAGGTGATCCGCAACCCGCAGCATCCCTACACCAAGGCGTTACTGGCTTCGACGCCGTCCATCGATCCTGAATTCCGCCGTAAAACCGCACAAATCAAAGGGGCAATTCCCGATGCCGTTAACCTGTCGGGCGGCTGCCGTTTCCATCCTCGCTGTCCCATCGCGCAGCCCGTCTGTGCCCGCGTGGCCCCCCAAGACGCGACACAACGCGAACACGGCGCAGCCTGTCATTTCGCGTTTGATCTTGAAGCAAAACAAGAGGATTTGACATGAGCGCATTCTGGTTTCGTCGGCTGTGGCAAACTGTTTTAACGCTCCTCACCATGCTGACGCTGATGTTCTTCATGTTCCGTATGCTACCCGGTGATCCGATGGCAACGGTTATCAGTCCGGCGCTCTACCCCAAGGCTCAGGAAACGCTACGCATCCAGTTCGGCTTGGATAAGCCTTTGTGGGAACAGTATTTTGTATATCTTAAAAATCTCGCGGTATTTGATTTCGGCCTGTCGTTCCATACCGGACGTCCCGTCGCAGACGAGATCAGTGGCCGCTTGCTCAACACAATTCTACTGGTCTTTCCATCAATGATCGCAGCTTACGGGCTTGGTGCACTGGTCGGCGCTATTGTCGGCTGGCGTCGCGGCTCCAAGATCGAAACGGTTTTGGTGTTTTTGTCCACATCGCTACAAAGCGCACCAGTATTCTGGCTGTCGATGCTTGCAATCCTGTTTTTTTCAATCCGGCTGGACCTGTTTCCAATCGGTCATATCGTATCACCGGGCATGTTCCCCGAAGAAAACTGGCGCATGTATTTTTCTGCCGATTTCCTGCACCATCTGGCCCTCCCGTTCATGGTTAACACGCTGTACCAGTTCTGTTTTCCCTTCCTGCTGATGCGGTCATCTATTCTGGCCACAGTGGGCGAGGACTATATCGAGTTGGCCAAGATGAAGGGCCTGACCGATCGACGGGTTCTGTATCACCACGCGATGCGCAATTCTCTACTCCCGCTGGCGACAACTTTACCGATGACGTTGGGCTGGGCTGTCGCAGGGTCGGTTGTCATTGAAACGGTATTTTCATGGCCAGGCCTTGGCTTGCTGATGGTGGAGGCGGTGGGGCGCTCGGATTATCCCGTGGTACAGGCGGCATTCTTGCTAATCGCCGTCTTGACGGTCGCGGGAACTCTAATTGCAGACCTGCTCTACACCCTTCTCGATCCTCGTATCGTCAATGAATAAGGCAGTACAATGAACACACTTATGACGTTCCTACGGATTACCTGGAAATCAACCAGTGGCCGTATCAGCCTAAGTATTTTCGGTGCATGTCTCGTGCTGGCGGTGATCGGCCCTTGGATTGCACCTTATAGTCCGAGCGACAGGTTGTACGATGACGCAGGCAAACTGCTACGTCTGTCGCCGCCGACGTGGGACAACCTTTTGGGAACCACCGTGTTGGGACGCGATGTGTTCAGCCAAATGCTGTGGGGCGCTCGGACTGCGATGCTTGTCGGGTTGCTAACTGCGCTTGGCACAGTTGTGATCGGATTGAACTTCGGCCTTATCGCAGGTTACTTCGGCGGGCGGATCGACGCGATCTTGATGCGGATCACTGACATCCTGCTGGGTCTGCCATTCCTGCCGTTCATCATTGTGCTATTGTCACTGACTGACCGGAACATCTGGACGATTATTCTGGCAATGACCTTTGTGATGTGGCGGTCCACCGCACGGATCGTCAGAGCCGAGGTTATGTCGCTGCGCCAACGTCAGTTTGTTGCCTCGGCGCGCACCACCGGAGCCAGCGACGTTGACATTCTGTACCGTGAAATAGCGCCAAACGTCATGCCGCTGGCGGTGACATCAATCACCTTCGCTCTCGCTTGGGCGATCATCACCGAGGCCAGCATCGGTTTTCTAGGTTTTGGCGATCCGAACGTCTTTAGCTGGGGGTCGATCATCTATGACGCCTACGCATCGCAGATGATGTATCGGGCCCCTTGGTGGGTCGTGCCCCCCGGCGTTGCGATCATGGTTTTGGTCACATCCGTCTATTTCATGGGCCGTGCCTATGAAGAAGTCATCAACCCCCGCCTTCAGGAGAGGATGTGATCCATGAGCGACACGACATCAGTAATTGACGTGCGAAATCTGGACGTTGTCTATCATACTGCGAATGGCCCAGCAAAGGCGCTTTTCAACATCGACATGACAATCAGTGCGGGTGAGCGTATCGGACTGGTCGGGGAATCCGGTTGCGGCAAGAGCACCTTGCTGAAAACCATCATGGGGGTCCTTCCCCCCAATGGCGAAGTCACGTGCGGGGCTATACATCTGGGCTCTACCGACCTTTTGAAATTGAGCGAGGACGCACGGCGCAAGACACGTTGGGCGGAAATCTCGATGATTACCCAAAGCGCGTTGAACGCGCTCAATCCGGTAAAGCGGATTGATGCACAGATCATTGAGGCCGTCCGTGCGCACCGCGAAATTTCCAAGGCCGATGGGAAGGCGCTGGTCGCCAAACTTTTCGAGATGGTCGGGGTGTCACCTGAACGGGCCCATGATTATCCACATCAGTTTTCCGGAGGAATGCGGCAACGCGCGGTGATCGCCATGGCGCTGGCGCTGGAACCGAAGGTGATTATTGCGGATGAGCCGACAACCGCATTGGACGTGATCGTGCAAGACCAGATTTTTACCCGATTGCGCGCGCTACAGATCGAACGCGGGTTTTCGATGATTTTGGTAACGCATGATATTGCACTTGTGGTTGAAAACTGTGGGCGCATCTGCGTGATGTATGCCGGCATGATCGTCGAAACTGGCGAGACCCATGATATCGTGCGTCGACCCCGCCATCCTTACACCATTGGCTTGCTCAACGCGGTCTCGGTGCTTGGTTCAACGAAAGAACCGATTGCCATTCCAGGCAGCCCCCCGAATCTGTTCGATAAACTAGAGGGGTGCCGTTTTGCGCCCCGCTGCCCGCTGGCCAGTGCGCTCTGCCACGGTCAAGTCCCGCCTGCAACACCGCTGGACAACGGTCATTCAGTGCGCTGCCACCACTGGGAACAGGCGGACGAATTCGCCCGCCGCGCAAGCGACCCGAACGTCTGGGGGACCGCTGTGCAATCCGAAACCACTTAACACTGACCCCCGCGATGCGAACTTCGTGCGCGGACTACAACCTGACGATTGGAGAGAAGAATGCACTATTTTGCTTATGGAACCCTGCTGGTTGAGGAATCGATGCGCAAGGTCGCGCCCGGTGCCCGTAATGTTGGCTACATGAGGCTGGACGACTACGTTATGGGTTTTGGCAATTGCAGCAACCCGAACACTGCCGGCTGTATGTTGTTACCCCAAAAGGGTGCCGTGACACATGGTATCCAATACGAACTGTCTGACGAAGCCATGGCTGCACTCGACGCCGCCGCGCATGTGGCAGAAGAACAATGGGTACATCTTCCCGTCACACTTGAAGATGAAAACGGCAAGAAGGTGCAATCCACCACCTACACAATCCCCGGCGCGTACAAGCCATGGGTGCCGACCGATGAGTATGTTGCGCCGATCCTGCTGGGTCTGACGCAATGTCCCTTTCCCGAACAATACAAACATGATCTGCGCGCGATGATCGCAAAAGCACAGGCGTCCGCTTCCTAAAACACCGCTGCCCATCAAAAAACCAACGGAGGAGAAGAACATGAAAACCGCAACGAAACGCATTGGAATTGCCGCCGCCTGCGCCGTCGCATTTACTATGGCACCCTTGTCGGCGCTTGCCGAAGGAGCAATGGTGCCGACGGTCGATTTCCTGACATGGCCATCGACAAAATATCAACACTATTACGAAACCAGTTCCTATCTGGCAGAGACCTGGCGTGAACTGGGACTGGACGTCAATCTGAACGCACAGCCGTTTCCGGCTCCAATGCTGGGCATGTGGTTTACGGATCATAAGTTTGACGTGGTTATGTCCGTTCTCTCCGGTTCGACGGCACGCTTTGAACCTGATTTTTTCTCCAGCAATCAATTTGTCACCGAAAACTCCCTCCCTGGCGGAATGAATGTCGGATCATTCTCCTCGCCACAGGTTGACGCGCTCACCGCCAAGCAACGGGAAATCTATGATGTAGATGCCCGGCGCGAGGTCATCAACGAGTTGCAGGCAGTATTGCATGAGGAACAACCAGAAGGCCTTATCGCCTATGTCATCAATACCACCGCCTTCAACAAGAATAATGTGAAGGTCGATAATTATGAAAGCACGCCCGAAGGCCTGCGTTCGGTCTGGAACCTGCTCAAGATGGAATCTCTGGACGGCGACAACCGCATCCTGCTAGGCTGGACCATTGATCAGGACAGCTGGAATCCACTGACATTCAAGACGCTTGAGGATCTGGACCGGTTGGGGCTGGTGTATGACCGACTGCTGGTCGTCGGCCCGTCAGGTAAACCGGAAATGTGGGCCGCCGAAAGCTTTGAGGCAATCGACAACACCACATTCGAGGTCACATTGCGTGATGGTTTGATGTTCAACGATGGCAAACCGGTCAGACCCGAGGACGTGAAATTCACCTTTGAATATCTGAAGGAAAATCAGGCGATCTATTTCCAGCAATATCTGGAAAACCTTCAAGAGGTGAGTGTTGACGGGCGCAAGATCCGCTTCAAGCTGACAACACCATCGGCACCGTTTGTATCGGCAGCACTGGGACAGGTTCCAATTCTTCCCGAACATGTCTGGTCGAATATCCTTGAAGAAACCGGATTGGAAAAACCGCAAGATTTCCGCAACACTCAGATCGTTGGCAGCGGTCCCTATAGTCTGAAATACTGGAAAGAGGGTCGGGAAATTTTCCTGGAGCGTAACGAAAGCCACTTCATGAAACCAAAAGCGGATCTGCTGATGGTGCAATTCGGTTCGGCAGAGATCCTGTCATCGGCACTGGCTAAAGGCGATATCGACATCTCGCTGCAGCCGCTGGTTCCCACAGTAATCGAAGAGTTCCGCGAGTTCGATCAGCTGGAACTGGTTCAGGCGCAATCAAACGGCTACATGTCAGCACGCTACAACATCAACTCCGATGTGTTCTCGCACAAGGCCATGCGGCAAGCGCTTTCCCATGCAATTCCCTTTGAGGCGATTATCGAAGAAGTCTTGGGGGGAGATGCGGGGCCAACCCCGTCCTCAATCGTGCCCTCGAACGCATTCTGGACCAATTCCGATCTGAAAGTGCCGGAATTCGACCTGGATAAAGCACGTAACATTCTGCGCGAAGCCGGTTTCACATGGGATTCCGAGGGTCGTTTACACTTCCCCGAGTAAACCACGTTTATACGAAAGAAAGAAAAGCCCTAAGGGGCTTTTCCCTATCTGCGCGAAAGGCGCGACACTCTAATTCTAACCGGGGCCAGGAAGTGATTAACCACGGGTTCTGTCGCGAACTTTTGGGATGACACAACATCGGTAGAATTATTTTGCTGTATTCTCCGCCGATATGGCGAACTGCTGAAACGGACGGAGCCCAGGTGTGAATCGAGAATGTTTGCGACAAAGGCTTCGGGACGTCCCTGATGTGCCGCTCACGCCTCCGCAGAACGCAACAGCAAAGGGCCGCAGAGCAAGATCTGGGAAACATCATCGAAGTTTAACACAAATGTAGGTGGCTGAGGATGCCACCTGACAAAAACGCAACATCTTCAGTGGTTTCAGCACGCGCGGAGATGACCGAGGCGGGCATGTGAGGTAGTGTGTCGACGTCGCTGATGCGATCCGATCAAGCCAATGACATGCCCCGAACCCACATTACTGCGGCGCTTACTTCCGATAAATAGCATAACAACCGCCCCACCATGCGGTACTTTTCTATTTCCAATAAATTAGTCTTATGGGCCTAGCAGTATTTGCTCAGCGACAATCCCAAAAAACCAAAATTTGCCGCATGACTGGAATTCATGAGACTCAAGCGCTTTCCTGAAAATCCAACCGGGGTTCAGGAGGTTCTGTAACGGTATTAATGAGACCCGTTGTGTCGTCTGGCCTTCACCGCGATCTGACGCTCTTGCTCGTCGCATTAAGCGCGCCAAAGCCGGGCCGTCAAAAATAGGAGCTTTTCATCTGGACCCAAAGCCCCCTGCCCTACTCCCGTGCCAAAGCATCCAAAACCGAGAAGCCCGCGAAGGCGCAGGTTTTGAGTTTGCCACAGTATGCAGTGATGCGGGTTCTTCCGCGCATGTATCATGCGTGCAGCAGGCACCATATCACGGAATGTCATCGTTTGCTTAATCTCGCAGGCTGGCCCGGTTCTTGCCGCATTCAACGCCCTCTCCCAACTGAAAGACGCCATTCTCACGAACCACGGCGAAAGCCGTTCGTCAATTTCAGGTGGGACGCCAACCGGCGGACGACCCTGCCCCATCTCACGGTTTTGTTCAGAAACAACGCTTGTAACCTATAGAGAGCTCTTCTCGCAGGGATCAACAATCCTGCAAACCAGCCGATTCGAGGCTTAAGCGTTGCTGCTATCGGTTGCGATCATGGGCCTAAGTTCTACAACATATTGCGGTAGTCCACAGGTATCTTGATAAAATGTTTCTTTACAATAAGTTGACCGGGTACTTTCAGCATTCTCGACTGAAAAGAAAGGTCTTCGCTACAGAAAAGACCAAAAAAATGTTGCCTGGGGATAAGTTGCGTGTCATGAGTTCAGTTGTCGCAAGCTGACGTAAATCACGCCTTTTAGCGACGAAACACAGATGACCCATTAAGAGGTCGTGAGGGCAGCATGAATTCAAACGCAAATATCGCGCAAACCAGCTCTATTGCTGCATCTATTGCGTCGAACGCTGCCCGCCTGTCAGAGGCGCTAAACAACCATATGCGCAATAGCTTCCAGCCCGACAGTAGAAAAGCGCTACGAAAGTTTCATCCTGCGGAAGTATCAGAGCTCACCGGCATCAGTATGTCGAACCTTCGAACGCGGCATCAGGAAGGTGACTTCCCCGATGTAGAGACTGATTCCAGAGGTCGAAGGCTCTATACCGCCCAAGAGATCGACCAAATCCGCCATGTGATGGCAAAGACCGGTCGGAATGGCGAAACCTACCTTCCCGGACGGCGCAAGAACGATGCCCTGCAGGTTATTTCCATCGTCAACTTCAAAGGTGGTTCCAGCAAGACAACCAGCGCCATCCATTTGGCACAACGCTATGCGTTGCGAGGCTATCGGGTACTTGCGGTCGACATGGACCCACAGGCCAGCCTGACCACGATGTTCGGGTACCGTCCCGAGATTGAATTCGCCGAAAGCGGTACGGTGTATGACGCGCTAAGATACGAAGACCCAGTGCCGCTAAGCCAAGTCATCCGAAAGACGTATTTTCACAACCTTGACCTCGCTCCGGCGGGTCTCTTGCTATCCGAATACGAGACTGAAACGGCCTATGCGCTTCAGCACAAGATCGACCCACCATTCACACAGCGCCTTGCGATCGCTCTCGACGAGATAGAAGCAGATTACGATCTCGTCATCATCGATTGCCCGCCTCAACTTGGCTTCACAACGATGACCGCTTTGTTGGCGTCTACCGGCCTTCTAATCACGGTTGTTCCCAGCATGTTGGATGTTGCATCAATGGCGCAATTCCTTGAAATGGCTGGAGAAACTGTCCAAACTCTTGAAGAGGCGGCAGGACCTATCGACTGGAACTTCCTTAAATTCTTGATCGCTCGATATGAACCAACTGACGTACCACAGTCACAAATGGCTGGTTTCTTGAGGTCTATTCTCCTGGATCAAGTCTTGACCACCCCGATGCTCAAATCCACAGCGATTTCAGACGCTGGGATGACGCAGCAAACCATCTATGAGCTGGATCCCTCGCAAGTCGTGAAGAAGACACTAACACGCATATTAGAGTCTGTTAATGGCGTCGCGGACGAGTTCGAGAAGACAATCCAGCAAGCTTGGGGAAGGGAAATTGACTAATGGCCCGTAGAAACCTGTTCCAGCCCCCTCCCCCTCCCGATGCGGCCAGTACTGCGGCACCCACCGGAGACCAAAAGGCACGTTTCCCAAACACGGGCGCCATGAGCGGCGTAAAGTCCACGCTGAAGGATGTCGCGAGTAACGCGGTGAGGGAAATCTCCGTTGATGTCATTGAAGAGAACGGCCCTAAAGACCGCCTCTCTTTCACCGATGCAGATGTTCTGGCGCTTGCCAAGAGTATCAAGGCCCACGGCCAACAAGTGCCGATTATGGTGCGCCCTATCGCGGACAAGCCCGGACACTACAAGATCGTTTATGGTCGCCGCAGATTGCGGGCCTTGCGATCGCTCGGCATCCCCGCGAAAGCGCTAGTCAGGTCCCTTTCTGACGAGGAGGCTATTCTTGCCCAGGGGCAAGAGAACACCCAGCGTTTGGATCCCAGCTTCATTGAAAAAGCGCTTTTCGCAGCTGAGCTAACCACAGGCGGCTACGAACAGCCCGTCATTCTTGATGCCCTTGCAGTGGACAAACCAATGCTATCTCGCATGACCAAAGTCGCGCGGTCCATTCCAAAAGCAGTCATAGAACAAATCGGATCGGCCCATGGCATTGGACGAAGACGTTGGGAAGAGCTCGCGAACCAATCGCGCAACGATAGCATCGATCTTGAAAAGATCACTGCGATGCTTCCGCTCGATGCCACCAAAAACTCCGATGACCGCTTTAGCATGATCAGTGGCGCTGTCACTCAAGCGCTGAAACCCAAGGCAGCGGGCAAATCTGAACCCTCCCCTACCCTCTCTATCAAACTTGGTGATGGGACGGCCTTGGCCGAAGTGAAAGAAACGGCCCGTGCTTTGACCTTCAAGCTGTCGAAGGCTGATGCACCGGAATTTGCCCGGTGGATGCGTAACAACGCAGAAACCGAGCTTACGCGCCTTTATGAGGCGTGGCAGTCAGAGCAACAGCCTGGCTGATTGTCGACCGAGCAGTAAATCTTAAAAAGGAGCACGACCAACAACCCAAAAAGAAAGAGCCCCCCAAGGTTTCCCAAGGAGAGCCCAATCTGTTCTTTGCACTTTCAGATTTATCAGCTTCTCCGCGCCAGTCAACAACAACCGATTCGGTTGCCGAAGATTTGCGGCCTTTTTTCTGATTTTCAGGGATATTGGTGCCTTTCACATCAGGTTGTCGTGAAAAAACATGGCATTTACACAAGCAACTGCAGCCACTGGGCTGCGGACCAGTAAAATATTGTCCGCGGACAATTCCATTCCAGAACGCCACATCGTCGTTGCAACGCTTCGAAACGCTGCCCCTCGCCTTGGCCTCAGCGCATCGGTAATTTCGACCTTAGACGCGATGCTTTCGTGCCTCGCGCCTAAACGCAACCACCACACCGTGTTTGCTTCCAACGCAACGCTCACATTTCGGCGCAATGGCATCTCAGATAGAACAATCAGGCGCCACGCCGCGAAGCTTCAAGAGATTGGCTTGCTCGTGCGCCGTGACAGCCCAAACCGGAAACGGTTCACAAAGAACAACAGCCACGAAGGCAAGGCTCTTCGCTTTGGCTTTGACCTCTCACCACTTTTCGATCGGTTGCATGAGATTGCTTCGCTGGCCGCTGAGGTCATGAAAGAACGAGAGCAGATTGACTATCTACGGTCCAAAATCCGCGCAGCGGCAAATGCAAGCCTGATCAAGAACCCAAACGACACGATGGCTCTTAACATCTTTCGTGTCCTCCGTCGAAAATTAGCCCTTCAAGACTGTGAGGAAATTCTCTCAGCCCTGCCAATCAAAGAAGTTGAAGCAGAGGCACCAGATGATCAAACTTCTAATTTGACGACAACTTTGACCGCCAGTGACGGACAAATTGACCGGCATCATCAAAGGTCAAATAAAGAACATATTGATAAAAAGCGTACCGCCATAACAGTACAAGACTGTCCTGAAACGCCAGAAGCACCAATCACAATACCAAAATTGCTAACAGCCTGTCCCGAAGCAGCCGAGTTTTCGCTGAAAAAGATAAATACTGTTCGTGATGTAGTTGCTCACGCACGAACACTCGCCCCGATGATTGGGATCACTACCCAAAACTATGAAGCAGCACATAAACGCCTTGGTCCGCTAAGAGCAGCGGCAACCGTTTGGGCAATCATGCAGTTCCATGACAAGATAAAAACAGTAGGCGCATATTTCCGATCAATAACTACCGGATCAAAGAGCGACGGGTTTAGCCCAGAGAAATTAATTCAGCGGCTGGCCATGAGGCAAAGACATGCAACTTGATTTCACAATTGTCCGCGGACAATTTTCCAGGGCGCACAGGTTGCATGGTTACGTTTCGCCAAAGGATGGCGAAGTCCAAATCAGAGGCACGATTATTCTGGATGGTTTTTGTAACGAACCTACGGAAGAGCCTGCCAAAACCTCCGAGGTCAACCAGTTTTCCGGAAAACCTGGTCGAGCGTCAACTTCAACGACCATCAGTGATAGGACTACAATTCAGTCTCGGGCAAATTACTGTGACGATCGACGCGGGTGAGATCGGCTCATACCCGTCGTCCGAATGTTCGAATACTCAAAATTCGCCGGGTCTTTCTACGCTGAAGGTTCTATGGACCCGAGACAGGAAGCCCAGAGATGCAAGTTGGGGCAGGGTGCCTCGTAATCAATGGCGGGTTAAATCAGGAGATACACACACGCTTCTCGTGTAAGGGAGCGGGCCTTTTCTTCGGGTTTTGCTGGAATATGCTTGTCGAAGTGGGGAGGTACATCAATCAAAGGCCTTCCTGGCATGTATTTCGATCTGGATTTACATTCAAGTCACTGAAATATATATATTTATCCCTATTGGACATGCTTAAATCTATATGAATTACTGAACTTTATCGTAGATCGAAAATCTCTTCATTAATCCGAGGACATCTACAGATTTGCGAGGGGAACAAGGCGTGGCTTACACCTGAAATTGCGTTCCCTTTGCCTCTTAAACCCTTTATTTTCATGTAGAGTTTACAAAGGCCTGTTCTGAGAAAGGGTTTTCGGAGAAGCGGACATGTTTCGCTTATTTGTCAGAATGATGTGGGACCGCGTTACCCTTGACCCCACTGCAGTGCGCCTACGAGGTCGCATGCGCTGTTTGTTGGAGGGTCAGGGATGTTTTGGTGTCTGGTTACAAGCCTTGCAACGAGCGGGCAGGGCAGGGGGACGCCAGACGATAAAGGCGCCAAGCAGATTTCATGCCACCAATATCCGGACCCATTTGACAGAAGTGTATTTTGCGGGCCTGTCGAACCGTTGACGATGAGGTAAGCGCCATCGAAATCGTAAATTATCCGCCCCGCACCGTATCTATCATCAACTGCACATTTTCAGGTTCGCCATCAGGTGTGATCCCATGGCCAAGATTGAAGATATGCGGACCTTTGGACAAGGCATCTACGATCCTGCGTGTTTCAGAAACCAGCGCATCCCCGCCCGTCACCATATGCGATGATTTTAGATTGCCTTGAACGCAGCCATTTGTCTGCACATTGGCCGCGACCCATTCGGCGCTCACGCCGTCATCAACAGCAATACACTCCGCCCCGATTGTGTCATGGGTCCCGCGATAGTGTTCGCCAGCCCCACGTGGAAAGGCAATGACGGGAACACCGGGATGCAACGCCTTGATCGCGGCGGTGATGCGCTGCATGGGTTTCAATGAGTAGTCTTCGAAATCAGCACCTTGCAACGATCCAGCCCAGCTGTCGAATAGTTTGACAACTTCGGCTCCGGCCTTGATCTGTTCCGACAGGTATAGGACAGTGGCATCGGTGATCCGTTCCATCAGGGCGTCAAATACGGGTCTGTTGCCAGCCTTGAGCGCATGAGCCGGTCCCTGATCAGGGGTTCCTCGCCCTGCAATCATATAGGTCGCGACAGTCCAGGGCGCGCCGGCAAAACCGATGAGTGTAGTTTCCGCAGGCAGACCATTCGACAGAATTTTGACCGTTTCATAGACCGGGCTGAGTGTTTCATGTATCGCTTCCACTGGCTTTAAGGCATCTATCCCGGCCTGCGTAGTGATCGTGGACAGGCGCGGCCCTTCGCCGGTGACAAACCAGACCTCCGCGCCAAGCGCCTGGGGAACGAGCAATATATCGGCAAAAAGGATCGCAGCATCGAAACCAAACCGACGGATGGGTTGGAACGTAACCTCGGCTGCCAATTCAGGGTTATAGCAAAGTGACAGGAAATCACCTGCCTGGGCTCGTGTCGCTTTGTATTCCGGCAGATACCGCCCTGCCTGCCGCATCATCCAGATTGGGGGCGTCGGCAGGGTCTCTCCTGCAAGGGCACGCAGGATGGTTTTGTTTTTGGTCATGGAGGGAACTTTCAAGGCTACTGGTCTTTCGGCGCATCATGCTTTTTAACAGGAGGCGATACAAGAATAGTTAGGCAAAGTGTACAGCTGTACCGAAATATATGATCCAGAAATTACCCACCCCGCAAAAACCCCTTCGCATCGGCACCCGAGGCTCTTTACTGGCGCTCGCCCAGGCCCATGAAACCCGCGACCGACTGATGCAGGCCTTCGAGCTGCCAATCGGCGCTTTTGAGATCGTTGTCATCAAGACCACCGGCGACAGGATTGTGGACCGTCCGTTGAAAGAGATTGGCGGAAAAGGTTTGTTCACCCGCGAGATCGAGGATGACTTGCTAACTGGCAAGATCGATATTGCTGTCCATTCAATGAAGGATATGCCGACGCTGCAGCCCGAAGGCCTTGTGTTAGAGACCTATCTGCCCCGCGAGGATGTGAGGGATGCCTTTGTCTCTCCGCGCGCCAACAGCCTGGCGGATCTGGCAGCGGGAACTGTTGTAGGCACCTCCAGCCTGCGGCGTAAGGCGCAGTTGAAATTGCGCCGTCCCGATCTCGAAGTGGTCGAATTCCGCGGAAACCTGCAAACACGTTTGCAGAAACTTGAAGACGGCGTGGCCGAGGCCACGTTTCTCGCTATGGCGGGGCTGAACCGGTTGAAAATGGATCATGTGCCCAAGTCCCCGATCGAGGTTGAAACGATGCTGCCGGCGGTGGCACAGGGCGCAATCGGGATCGAACGGAGGGGTTCGGATATTTCCACTGCGCAGATGCTGGAGGCGATTCACGATGTGTCCACGGGGCACAGGCTTGCTGCAGAACGGTCCTTTCTTGCGGCGCTTGACGGGTCTTGCGAAACGCCGATTGCCGCACTGGCCGTGCTGGAGGGTGGTGACATCTTGTTACGCGGCGAAGTGTTGCGTCCTGATGGGTCGGAAGCGATTGACGACTCGCTGCGTTGCACGATTGAAGATGGCGCAAAAGCAGGTCGCGAGATGGCCGAAAAGATGTTGGCTCGGGCAGGTGACGGATTTTTTGACTGGCGACAATAATGTCGATCAGGAATGCGGGGCAGGGCGCCTGCTGTCATTGAAAGAAGGTAGCGCGTGTACAAGTCCAGTTCATACAAACCCGATGACGGACATTGTGGTGCATGTCTCGAAAATGTCGCAAAAAACGATGTTTTGAAGTTTGTCTGGACTGGCTGCACCAAAGGTGTCCTGAAGATTGAATCCGCGCTTGGGCTAAAGAGGAGGCAGGCAAAGAGCCCGTAAAACCCTCTGTGATCAAGGCCCCAACAACGCGCAGGCATTGGAACTGTGGACAAAACTATTTAGTAAAACGAATACAATGTCTATTTGGGTAGCATGAACAGCGCATTGAGTTCGCCATCAAACATCGCCTGTCTTGCGCTTGTAGCAAAATCAATTTGAATGAACTGGACCCCATCGTGAGAAAAGTCTTCATCACCGGTACCGCTGGCTTCATCGGTTTCCACCTCGCACAACTCCTGCTCGTCGACGGCTTCCGGGTTCATGGCTTTGACGGCATGACGGACTACTACGATGTCAAACTGAAACAGCGCCGGCATCAGATGTTGTTGCAGAACCCGCATTTTTCAATGACCGAAGGGATGCTTGAGGATGACAGGCTGATCACGCAGGTCACTGATGATTTTGAACCTGATGTAATTGTCCACCTCGCCGGGCAGGCAGGTGTACGCTATTCACTGGAGAATCCGCGCGCATATCTTGATAGTAACCTTGTAGGCACTTTCAATGTGATGGAAGCCGCGCGACGCTTGAAGGTTGAGCATCTGCTGATGGCGTCGACATCTTCGGTTTATGGTGCAAACGAAGACATGCCGTTTGCAGAAACAGACAAGGCCGATACTGCCCTCACTTTCTATGCCGCGACGAAGAAGGCGAATGAATCCATGGCGCATTCCTATGCGCATCTGTGGGATCTGCCGACAACGATGTTCCGCTTCTTCACAGTCTACGGGCCTTACGGGCGCCCGGATTTGGCACTTTTCAAATTCGTTGACGCGATCCTCGATGGGCGGCCGATTGACATCTACAACCACGGCGACATGTACCGAGATTTTACCTATGTGACTGATCTGGTGCGCGGCATCCGCCTGTTGATCGATACGCCCCCTGTTCGCCCTGACAACCGCGAGGTGCCAGAAGGCGACAGCCTCTCCCCGGTGGCCCCCTACCGCATCGTGAACATAGGCAATTCTGACAAAGTGCGCCTGCTTGATTTCGTGGAAGCGATCGAGGAAGAACTGGGTCAAAAGGCCATCCGCAACTACATGCCGATGCAAATGGGCGATGTGCCTGCGACCTGGGCGAATGCGGAACTGCTAAAGACCCTCACGGGGTATAAGCCACAGACAGATATCAAGGATGGTATTCGGCAGTTTGTAGCCTGGTTCCGCGACTATTACGCCAAGTAGGTTTGTCGAAAAGGTGCAAATTCCGGTAATGACCGCCTGGTTCATACGGGGGCGGGGGCCGTCATGATGATGCTTTGTTAGTCATTGTCGCTGAGGGTTGATCCGGCGCTTGAGCGCGAGGCATCTGATGCGGGAACGGTCGTGCGCATGGCGAGTGTATTCAGCGCTGCTATCGTCCCAGCAGTTGTGCGTGATTTAAGTGCCGTCTGGTTGTTGGCTTTTTGGACCTGCCCAGCTTTGACCGATAATGTGAGATCCAGTTGTTGAACTGTCAGGTGGCGTGCGGCAGCCTCCAGCCAGGTCTCGTCATGATTGATGCAGATTGAACTGTCGGCCCATTTCAACGTAATTCCCAAAGCGTTTTTCCGCGCCAATACCGCCAGGAATGGTACGAGCAGAATGGGCATGCTGACGCGCCCTAGCTGGATTGTCGTATCCGGTCTGGGCCCTTCCGGCAGATCGGCGTAATCGCATATGGTGGCACCCAGAATGATCGGGCAAATGGCGTGATCCGCCGTGTTGCGCCAGCTTGTTGGCGTTATTGTGGGGCACAGGTCGCCCCAAACCTTGCCATCTGCACGTTCCAGATGGGCGTACAAACAGGAAGGTCCATCAATGCAATGCGCAACAAGCCAAGCGCTTGCAAAGCCTGCTTCTTCGGCCATGCCCCAACTCATTCCGGCACCACGCGCAGCCTTCATGCAAAGCGAAGCCGTTTCGTTGCAAGACAATGGTGCGGGTTCGTCACCATGAAAGAACGGCGTTGAATCGCCACGTGTTTGATCTTCCGGGTTCGTGTTCATAACGTGCTCTCCGCATTGATGTCGCCGGGGAAAGGCGCGCCAGCGAATAGATTGATGCGGACCCAACGATCCGACCTTGGGTCAAACTGGCTGGCACCAAAGTAGGCCAGCTTGCAGCGTAGCAAATCAATCGGCAGCATATCCGCCGCGATCAAGTTATCGTGGACCTCGGCATAGGAGTGATTTTTCGTGATTTGAACCCGACGCACTGCATAGCGATGTTCAGGATGCGCCAGCAGCAAAGCTGCCACGGGTTTGGTGTGGTCATAATCTTGCACAGTGGCATATAGCTCTGCGACAAGACGGGCGATACACATGGGTTGTTCAAGCGAGGCACCCTCCTCGGTCGCGCGCTCGCCTAGACGGGGTTCCAGTTTTTCCTCTGAGACATACCAGAACCGTGCGGTATTCTCTGGCGTGGTAAAATCAATCTCAAGCGCCCAACCGTAGCTTTGTTCAAGGACGCTGCGCAGATCGGCCACAGACATTGCACCGTCGATCCGGAAACAAGCCGCTTCATCAGCGCCCATGTGATCGGCGAGATCATCGATCAATGGGCCATGTGGTTCCAGCATCAATGCCAAGAGCGCTTCCTGCCCTTCAAAGGTCAGGGTGCTTTCGCCCCATGACCACAATTCATTCCAAGGACGTGTTACAGCCCAGTCAAAGGTCTCAAGCTGGTCGGCGATCAAATCCAGATCGCGGCGTAAGTCCTGCAATTTCTTGACCTGAACCGGATGTTCTGAACGCCAAGCGACTGCATTTTGCATCGCAGACGCATGCACATCGTTCAAAGCCAAGACCGCATCGGGTTCTGCGACGGTCTGAGCGCGCACACGTGCCAAAGCTTCTTCGCGCGCCAGCATCCAGTTGTTCAGCAAGACGGGATGGCGGACGATGAAAGGTGCCATACCAAGTCCGGTGGAATTCCCAACCCCAAGGCTACGACGGGTGTCACGGTCAAGCTTTACTGCACCTGCGCCTCCTTTTGCGGCGGCCATATGTTCGACAATATCAACCGTAAATGCGCGGATCAGCCAGACCGTGAGCATTTCAACCTGAAACGGGGCTGAGAGTTCGGGCCGCTGTGCGATGTCTTCTCTGTCGGATGCACCGAACTTGCCAGAGCCGTAAACGGCTGTCGTGCGCATCAAATATCCGACGGCATTCATTTCGCTCGCGTCCGGTTGTCGACCTTCTGACAGGGCATCCACCACATGTTTGAACAAGCGGACTGATCGGTTGGCGCGGGCCAAAGTCAATTCTTTGGGGCTGATCCGTCCCGCCTCTTGGAAGGGAACATTTTTTGCGAGACGTGCAATGTCATCAGGCGTCGGTTCGCCATCGAACAATGTGAATGTCGCGTCCCAAGCGGTTGCAATGACACGATCTGACCGCATTTCATCAGGAAGATCATGGGCAAAAGCGACAAGGCTGTAAATCCGTTCATCACTTCTGACGCGGTATACACCGTGGCCGACACCCTTGGCATCTACATTCCAAACCGGGCGGTCAATCTGCCAATCTGACGATTTTAGCCGTCTTAATAGGATTCGCAGGAATGACAGTCGGGTGGGGTGGCTACTGCCCATTCGCTCAAGTCGCATGACTTCTGATGCCGGGCGCATAAAGCGGCGCACTTCTGCGGTCTTGTTCAGTTTGGAAACAGGCATTGTAATCCCTTCTGAAAGTGCAATTCTACAAGCGGCGTGGTGTGCTCATTGCTTCACACGATTTATTGTAGGTGAGAACCACTTTTGTTGCGCGACCTAGCATCAACATAGTCCAAAATGCCTTCCAAGACGATGCGACCGGGATTTGCGATACAGACCCGTGGTGCCCACGATACTGCACAGGAATTCACCCATACCCTCTGCTCCTAGTCGAGATCAGGATCAAACCCATCATACCGATTGCCAGTTCCCGAACACAGACAAGGCTGTTGATCGTTCTCTGGTCGTGATGGTTGACAGCCTGTTCGTTAGGGGATGAGGTTCGGGGTGTTATTCGCCGCCAATCACGGTTAGGCCAAGCATTCTCCAGCTTTGCATACCGCCGCGATAGTAAAAAATGCGGTTTGCGGGGTAACCGGCCTTGATCATGTTTCGGATTGCTGTTGGCGATTGGCCACACCAAATGCCGTTACAGAATAATGCTACGGGCTTTGCATCTGCGCAGTCCCATCCATCGAAATCCGGCTCACATCCTAGCTGTCCAAGTTCGTCCAGGACATAAGTGTAGGGAATGTTAATTGAGCCAGGTATCGTGCCACCCTCGAACCAGTCACGCGTACGGCTGTCCAATACCAGGGCCTCTGCGTTCTGTAGCATCTCGATAAGTTCCAATTCGCCGATCGTGGTCACGCCGTCCGCAGGGCTGTGCGGTTGAATGCAAAAGTCGGGGCAGGGACGTGATGTCAGCGCCCATTCGCCTTCCAATTGATTTTTGGTATTCTGTATCCTGCTGATTTCCACCATCTTTTGATTTGATTTAATGGTGACCGACGGCATGTCCTTGGTGATGCCAACTTTGTTTTCCGCGATCGCCGCGTTTGCGAGCAGGGTCAGGACGATTGTCAGCGTTAGGGTTTTCATAAGATGGTCCACCAGGTTTCAACCGTTGTTATGTAGCAAAGCTTAGGCCTTAAGGGGTGCTGCGTCACGACAATTTCCCGCTTTTGGTCGGCAAGACGGTCATGGACAAGATTTGGGTTGTCCTGAGCTATATCTCCGGTGCCAGCAGACGGCAGCGGCCGTGGGGTGTCGATTTGCTCTTTGCCTGTCTGCTTGAGCCTGCTTAGGCAGAACGTTACAAATAATCAGGGGGAATACCGGTTGCCGAACTTTGGATCAGGAAAAATGCTGACATTTGTGTTGGTGACAGCTTGCGGTCTTGCCGCGTGCACGCGCCAATTGCAATCAGACAGAACGTCAGCTTCCGCTTCTGATATCAATTGCATGGCGCGGGCGATGTATTTTGAATCGAACCGCTCCAGCCGCGATGGCATGATCGCGGTGGGCAGCGTCGTGATGAATCGTGTTCAATCTGAGGAATTCCCCAATACCGTATGCGCGGTTGTCAGCCAGAAGAACCAATTCGCGCCAGGTGTGATGACCAAGTCGATGAGCGGGCAGGCTCAAGCATTGGCTGAGGCCTCAGCAACTGCCGTGCTGGCTGGAGAAAGACATGGGAATGTAGGACGCGCAAGATTTTTTCACGCCGCTTGGTATAACGCCAATTTTAACAATATTCACTATGTCCTGACGGCGGGTGGAAATGCCTTTTATGAAAAACGGCGACCTGAAAAGGTGACTTCGCCGGTTCCGCTTCCACCGGTTGAGGGGATCACGGGCTAGCGGCGTCAGGAACCTGCGAAAAAGGTAACGAGGTTGCCGGTGATAGTACAACATCGACCGTTACCCCAACACTTCACCGCAAATGTATCCGTCAGGAAAGGCAGAGCAATGCCGTTTACGTAGTTCCACTGTCCCTGCGCGGTTAAGCTTACCCATGGGCAGTCAATTTAGCGACGCTTGTTTAATCGGCTTTCACAATCGCAGCAGATGCTCTAGGCAATGCTATCTTCGCACCTTTAGGAAAAATCATGGCGCAAAAGGCCACCATCTACAAAGTTGAACTGTCAGTGTCGGACATGGATCGTCACTATTATGAGACCCATAAACTGACCGTTGCCAAACATCCGTCCGAGACAGATGAGCGGTTAATGATACGACTTCTCGCTTACGCGCTGAATGCTGATGAGCAATTGCAGATGACCAAGGGACTTTCTACGGATGACGAGCCAGACATCTGGCAGAAAAGCCTGAGTGACGAGCTGGAGTTGTGGGTGACTTTAGGGCTTCCGAGTGAAAAGGTTGTGCGTCAATCCTGTGGCAAAGCCCGCAAGGTGATTGTTTATTGTTACGGTGGTAGGCCAGCCGAGGTGTGGTGGGAGAAGATCAAAAACAGCACAACCCGCTTTGATAACCTTCAGGTTGTCAACCTTTCAGAGAAGACCACCAGTGAACTGGGCAAACTGGTTGATCGCTCGATGAAGCTGCAGGTCAATATTCAAGACAGTGACGTGATGGTCAATGTTGATGATAGCATCGTTTACGTTTCCCCGGATCAATGGAGAAGTGCTGCGAAATTCGTAGACATGTGAGCGCGACGTTATTTGGCGTCAACATCGGCAGGATTTGACGCCGTTAGGTCGCTGATCAGCAGGCTTCGGCTCAGTAAGCCCCTATCTTTCCACCTTTCTCCGGCAATTCCTGGAAAGGCTAGGGTTGCTCATGTCACCTTTTCAACGATAGCCGTCCAACTTTTGCCGGACGGCTACAGAATACACTTTTTCAAGCTGCTTTTTGTCCACCGGGTGCCTTTGACGAAAAATAAGTGCTGATCTCGCGCCCCCTTCCTTTGGCGTAGTCTTGCGCCACCTCATTCCAATCGATCGACGCGGCCTGTGACCAATCAATGCCTCCATAATAAGCATGATCGGTCTGGTTGGTTGCGCCTGGTTTAACATCCAGTGAATAATCGACGACACGCTGTCCTTCGGTAAAATCATGAAGCCTCTGGTCCCAGCGTTCACCCATCAAGGTCAAGCCGAGCGTCAGTGCACGGGGATCGTATTCGGCTGTAAACAATGTTCCAAAACCCTGAGAATATCTGTCCTGCAACAAAGGGGGCTTGAGAAACTGGCGGTTCAGCTTGCGTGGTTTGATCTGCAATTGCTCCAGATGCGCGCGACGCTCGAACGTCCGCGTAAAGGCGGGACGGTCCGCGACGGTCTTGCCGCCTTGATGATTGGTTGCCACGGCTGTGGGCATGACGGTTATGCCACCACCCGGTGATATTTCTACGCTTGCCGTATGGCCAGAAGCATCCGCAAGAACCAGATTGTAAGCCATGTGTGACGGTACGCGTTTTAAAGCTGACAAAGCCTCATCCACGGTATCACAGGTTTCCAGTACGTATCGTACAATCGTTGTCACGCCAAATCCTTGCCCGACTTCTGACCGGCCACCGTATGCCAGTGCGACACTGAGACCCGCATCATTAATGCCATCGGACAACCCCCACAAAAACTCGACCATTCCCATGACAGCACGGCCGCACCATTCGGTGCGTAAAAGAAGCCCTTCGTTCAATTCTGGCGACAGATCATAGTTGCGCACAAGCCGGACGTCTTTCTTGTTGGCGACAGCAGCGATAGAACAGCCACCCAGATAAAGGGGAGGGCACCATGTTGACAGGAACCGTGCCGCGCGGGGAGATCCGCCGGCGAGGGTGACCAAGCGATCATAAGTCGCGATCAACTCTGGCATGTAGCGGTCCAATGCTTCCCTGCAAGCGCTTTGAGAAGGTCCATGGTCCCCGCCGCGTGCGATAAACCACGCTTCATAATCAGGCCATGATCTGTTCCAGCGCGCAGCCCATTTGGGGCCGGGAGTCGGTTCGGATATGGCGTCAAACGTCAATTTCATCGGTGTCATTTCAAAGGTCCTTGTCGGTTGTGTCAAAGAAAAAGCGGATCATTTCTGCGCTGGCGTCGGGTCCTTGGGTATCTGTGTAGGTGCCGGCTGCTTGCCCGCCAGACCAGGCATGGCCTTGCCCTTCAATCACCCAGTTTTCAACGATGGGTTTGCCTTGAAGGTCACTGAAAACAATGCGTGTAAATCGGCGACCTGCACTGTCACCATTGGTCATTGTCTCGATGCTTTGGCGCGCATTTGAATCCATCGCCCGCCGGGCAATCGCCGCCCCGTTTGAGGGATGCACCGTGGTATCCGCCGTTCCGTGAAAGACGATTGTACGGGGTGTACCCGACGTTCCAGGCTGAGTGTCTGGATCTAAAGAGTTGCCCGCCATGGCGGCAAATGCAGATGGCACATCTTTTGCTGCGCCTCTGGGCAATCCGGAATGTGCGCCGACTGCTGCAAAGACATCGTCGTAAGTTTCACCCAGAATGACGGCCATCGCGGCACCTGCGGATAGGCCTGCAACGAATGTTTGGTCCCGCCCAATACCGTGCGCATTGGTAACCTTCGATGCGATTCCAGCAAGGATTGCGGGTTCACCTTTGCCGCGGCGCTGATCGCCCTTGCTGAACCAATTCCAGCAGGATTGGGCATTGTTGCCCCGTGATTGCGCCGGGTAGACCACGAGGAACCGATGCTTTTCGGCCAGTAAATTCATTCCGGTGCCTGTTGCAAAATCTTCGGGCGTTTGTGTGCAACCATGCAGCATCATGACGACGCCCGTTATACCTTTGGAGGCTGAGGCGGGGATGTAGGTTCGATACGCGCGGCCACCCGCAGGGCAGGTAAAGCTGTCCTGCTTGAATTGCGCACCCTTTGGTATCGCCATGTCAAATGCACTGGCTGTTCCGATAGGATCGGTCAACTTACCCAGCATGCCGTTGAGTGATGGCGGAACGGGTATTTTCTGTGCGCCGGCCGGCCCAGATTGTGGAACGAGCCCGTGCTGGGCAAGTGTGCGGTGAACAAGATCGTTGGCAGCCGATAGCCGTGCGCCATCGATCGCCGGGCGCATTGCGCCGACATTGAAAGGTTTCATCTGGTTTTCCTATTTAAATTGCACGCATTCTATTTGATGCGGTCGGCAAGTGCCTTTTTAAGGTCTGCGCTGGCTTGCAAAGCCCCCAGCACAGTGATGGAGGCGATGGTTTGAAGCGCCAGTTCAGGTGTGATGTCGGGATCAAACCGGGCAAGTCCGACAACTTTGATGTGCAAGGCCTCGCCCGCGTCGCGCGCTGCCTCAAGATCAGCGACAGAAAAATCGCGAAGCCCCAGTTCCATTGTATAGCGTTCCAGCGATTTGCTGACGATGTCTCCGTGAGTGTCAAGCTGGTTGCGGATTGCAGTTCGGATCAGATCGCTTCGGTTTGAGTAGAACCCTTCTTGCACCAGCAGGTCGATACGGCCCAGATCAACAAAGCCAAGATTGATCGTTATCTTCTCATTCTCAGGTTGCTTGTCGCGAAGCTGTCTTACGTTCGTCATTGTAAACTCCATCTGTATGGATGGTATATGGATGATAGACACGGGACTGCAAGGCCCTAAAATGAAATTTGACCAGGGTTGGCGAATTCTTGGCCGCCTGAACCAATTCTGTAGCTGCTAAATGACAAGATCAGCCAACTTGTAAAAAGCGTGTTCTGGCAATAGACCTTTTTGGATTGGGGCAGGCTGCAACACTCAACAGACGCGCGCCATGTGCATGCTCACCACATCTTGCCGTGCTCAAGGTCCTCATTCGGAATATGGTTGATGATGTTGTCAAGGTTCATGGGCTTGGGCAGTACAACATCGTGAAGCTTGTGCATGAACTTGGTCCTGCTTGAGATTTGGACAGGCTGCGTGGATGTGGTGGTGGATTTTTAGTGGGCGTATGGAAATTCTCGACAATCTGGGACTTGCGGATATTGCGTCCTGCGCGCGTGAATTGCGGGCAAGGCATGCGCCGAATGAGGAGGGTATCGTGACATCGATGAGTGGAATTGACTGGACCGAACGGTTTCAAGGGACAAAGGCCCTGCCACGACCGGTACGTGACCGGCTTCTTAAGGTTGCCCTCATACGCGACCACAAGAAGGGGTATCAGGTATTCGGACCGGAAAATGTGCCAGACAGTCTGATCTTTCTGTATGCTGGCACGATCCGGGTTTCGCAGACCTCCGGCAATGGAAGAAATATCGTTTTGTATCGCGTCGATGCTGGCGAAAGCTGCGTTCTGACCACCGCCTGCATGCTAGCGGAAGAAGCATACAATGCCGAGGGAACCGCAGAAAACGACATCAAGGTGGTGGTGCTTCCCAAGATGTCGTTTGATCGGTTGGTCGCAGAAGAACCAGCTTTCCGGTCGTTTGTGTTCGCCGCCTATTCGCGCCGATTGATTGATCTTTTACGGGTGGTTGACGATGTCGCCTTTGGGCGTATCGATGTACGTCTTGCCGAACGCCTGTTGGCGCTGGCAGGTGATGACAGAGAAATAGCAGCGACACATCAAGAAATCGCAAGCGAACTTGGGACAGCGCGCGAAGTGATCTCTCGCGTTTTGCATGATTTTCAGAAACGCAGCCTGGTCGTGCAATCCCGTGGGCGTATCACACTATCGAACAAGTCCGTTTTGCGCAGCATTGCGAATAGTGACTAGGCAGACAGGTCTTTTTGGATCGTTAGGTGACTATATCACTGAAGTGGAGCGTAATAACCAATACGTCGTAGTCAGCTTAGCCCTTGGAGGATTGAATGACTGTTAACGTCGGAACTACAGACCGAAACCTGCGTGCCGCTTTGGGTGCGGTATTGCTCTATCTTGCGTTTTTCAGTGGCCTGTCGCTGTTTGCCACCCCACTATTCAAATACGGTGGCGCAATAATCGGCGTTGTGATGCTCGCTACGTCAACACTGAAGATGTGCCCGATCTACACGATCCTTGGGCTCAAGACCTGCAAGGATTGCTGAGATGGAGACGTTGTTTACGCCTTTCGCATCCCTTGGCGGTGGCGCGCTGATCGGCCTTGGTGCCGTTCTTCTCATGCTTGGTCTGGGACGAATTCTTGGCGCAACCGGCATTATGTCCGGTCTCGTTTTTGCTGAAAACAGCTCAGAGTTTTCATGGCGGGCTGCGATGGTGGTCGGCATGATCCTGTCGCCTGTTCTGATTTTTCTGATTACCGGACAGATGCCTGAGCTATCAGTGCCCGTCAGCCCCTTAATGATTGCGATTGGTGGCGTTATCGTTGGATTTGGCGCGAGCCTCGGGTCGGGGTGTACCTCGGGCCACGGTGTCTGCGGTCTGTCGCGCCTTTCGGTGCGTTCAATCGTGGCTGTGCCGACCTTCATGATAACTGCCGCCATCACCGTCTATTTGATCCGTCACGTGTTTGGAGCATGAAGCCAATGAAACTGTTGTATGCACTATTGACCGGCCTTGTTTTTGGCGTCGGTATTTCGATTTCGGGGATGATCAACCCGGCGAAGGTTTTCAATTTCTTCGACATCGCGGGCACCTGGGACCCGAGCCTTGCCTTTGTGATGGGGGGTGCGGTTATTGTCACTTTTCTCGGTTACCGTCTGGTTTGGCGCCGCCAAGCCCCATTATTTGATGATGCGTTTCAGATACCGAACAATTCTAGCATAGATGCGCGCCTTGTTGGTGGTTCCGCGATATTTGGAATTGGTTGGGGCATTGCTGGTTTTTGCCCTGGTGCAGCTATTCCTGCTCTTGGCACGGGCCGCTGGGAAGTTGTTCTTTTTCTTGCCGCGGTGACGACAGGGTTCTATGCGCGCCGTCTGATGTCAGCTGAGCAATCCAAGGTAAAGTCGGCCTGAGAGGGATTCTAATTTCATTTTGATGGCAGCGGGCAAGCGTGCACGAAATGACAAAGGCAAAGGTGATAGCCACTGAGCTGCAAAGCCCTTTTTCTGGATGGCATTTAAACAGGATACCGGGCCTTGATTGATGTTGTTCAGAAAAAAACCGGTGCTGTTGCACCTGATGAGGTGGACGGAGTACCAATAATTTGGTGTGTTCAGCCTTATTTCCCGCCGCAAGGAAGACTCTGATGCATGTATTGCAAAGTTATAGTTTCTAAATATCCCGAGGCACACCAATCCCTTAATACCGCCCGAAGTGGGTTTTCCAAGGAGTACACCATGATGAATTATCCGGTGAATATGAACATTATACCCGAAGTCGAAGCCTTCTTTGATGAAGCCACGAACACGATCAGCTACGTTGTAAAAGACCCTACTTCTGATGCCTGCGCGGTCATAGACAGTGTAATGGATCTGGACTATGCCGCCGCCCGCATCACTCATGACAGCGCAGATCGCATGATCGCCCACATCAAGGAGCGCGGTTTGAACCTTGAATGGATCATCGAAACCCATGTCCACGCAGATCACCTCAGTGCCGCCCCCTATATTCAGCAGGAATTGGGCGGCAAGATTGGTGTTGGCGAAGGCATCATGATCGTACAGGAAACTTTCGGTAAAATCTTTAACGAAGGGACTGAGTTTCAGCGCGACGGGTCGCAGTTTGATGCATTGTTCAAGGACGGTGATACCTACGAGATAGGCAATTTGCAGGCCTTCGCGATGTTCACGCCCGGCCATACACCTGCCTGCATGGTCCACGTCCTGGGCAACGCGACCTTTACGGGCGATACATTATTCATGCCGGACGGTGGGTCCGCGCGGGCTGACTTCCCAGGCGGGGATGCAGGTGTCCTGTACGATTCAATCATGAAAGTGCTAAGTTTGCCCGATGAAATGCGGCTGTTCATGTGCCATGATTACGGACCGAATGGCCGCGACATCGCCTGGGAAACATCCGTGGCCGAAGAGAAGGCCAACAACATCCACGTGGGCGGTGACAAAACGAAAGATGATTTCGTCAAATTCCGCAGGGAACGGGATGCGCAGTTGGCGATGCCCACACTTATCATTCCATCATTGCAGGTGAACATGCGGGCAGGCGAGGTGCCAAAAGACAAAGACGGCAACCCAATGCTCAAAGTTCCGATTAACAGCCTGTAACCGTGAAAAGATCAGGGAAATCTAGATAACCACCAGCGCGGGCTGCACTTGATTTGCGGATACCGCTCTGGCATTTGCCGTTCAATCCGCTGATACGTTGCCCACAGACCCAATCGCGGCAGTCTGAGTATGTCGCTTTGACTGTCGGTTATCCTGGATCCTTTACCATGCATTACCTTCGCCAATACCTTCCGATCCTTGACTGGGGCCACCGTTACGATCGCAATACTTTCTCCAATGACTTGATCGCGGCTGTGATCGTAACAATCATGCTGATCCCACAATCGCTGGCCTATGCGCTTTTGGCTGGGTTACCTCCAGAAGCGGGGATTTATGCATCCATTGCGCCAATCGTACTCTATGCAATCTTTGGGACAAGCCGTGCTTTGGCAGTTGGACCTGTGGCGGTGGTGTCGCTTCTGACCGCATCTGCGGTGGGACAAGTTGCTGAGACCGGAACCGCAGGATACGCCATTGCCGCCCTGACCTTGGCCTTTTTGTCGGGTGGATTTCTGGTTCTTCTGGGCATTTTACGTTTGGGCTTTCTGGCAAATTTTCTTAGCCATCCCGTCATTGCTGGCTTTATTACCGCTTCGGGTATTCTTATCGCCGTCAGCCAACTCCCGCATATTTTAGGTATCAATGCAGATGGTCATACCTTGCCCCAAATGTTGCGTTCGTTTTTTGGAAATCTGGACCAAATCAACTTGATCACAGTGATTATTGGCGTATCGACGACTGCGTTTCTGTTTTGGGTTCGCAAGAATCTTAAACCTGTCCTGAAAAGGATGGGGTTATCCCTGCTGATGGCTGACGTCCTGACCAAGGCTGGACCTGTTGCCGCCGTTGTTGCGACAACGGTTACGGTCTGGATTTTTGGGTTAGCTGACAAAGGTGTGAAAATTGTCGGTGAGGTTCCACAGAGTTTGCCACCCTTGACCTTGCCCGGTGTTTCCCCAGAACTTGTCGGATCGTTGTTGGTGCCCGCTATCCTGATTTCGATCATTGGTTTCGTCGAAAGCATTTCAGTTGCGCAAACGCTTGCTGCAAAGAAGCGTCAACAGATCGACCCGAACCAGGAATTAATCGGGCTTGGTGCCGCAAACCTTGGTGCGGCATTCACAGGTGGCTTTCCCGTCACGGGGGGGTTTTCCCGCTCTGTGGTTAATTTTGATTCCGGTTCTGAAACGCCAGCAGCGGGCATCTATACCGCGATTGGTTTGGCCATCGCGGCTTTGTTTCTGACTCCCTTGGTGTATTTTCTGCCAAAAGCGACGCTTGCAGCCACAATCATCGTAGCGGTTCTCAGCCTCGTTGATTTATCGATCCTGCGGAAAACTTGGGGCTACAACAGGGACGATTTCCTTGCCGTGCTCGCCACCATTTTGTTGACCCTGACGATGGGCGTCGAGGTGGGTGTGGCAAGCGGTGTCACGATCTCAATTTTGCTGCATCTTTACAAGACCTCGCGCCCTCACGTTGCCGAAGTAGGGTTGGTACCGAACAGCCAGCATTTCCGAAATATTCACCGCCATAAAGTAGAGACAGACCCGTCTGTGCTCTCGTTGCGTGTCGATGAAAGCCTTTACTTCATCAATTCCCGTTTTTTACAAGATCTTATTCAGGCCCGCGTAAGCGAGGGAAGCGAGATCAAAAATGTCGTCCTGATGTTCTCCGCCGTGAACGAAGTGGATTACTCCGCGCTCGAAAGTCTGGAGGCGGTCAACCAAAGGCTAAAGGATTTTGACGTGGGTTTGCATTTGTCCGAAGTAAAAGGCCCGGTGATGGATAGACTTAAGAAATCCCATCTCATCCATGAACTGAATGGAAAGGTCTTCCTTTCACAGTTTGATGCTTGGCGAGAGCTGAGCAGTCATTCCCAAAACCGGGATATATCAAAGTAGTTGGTAGATCTGGCAGTGATACTGTTTGAGGTGTCACTGATTAAGCTGCGGATTTTTTTCCGCCAATCTCTGCCCGGCTCTAGATAAAGCTCCATTCACCTGCAGAGTTTTCATAGAGGCCCATCAGTACATCAACGGATTCCGTGGTGTTTTCGGGGCTGATGGCGATGTCGGCGAGGGCAAGCGCCTTGGTGATCGTGTTGTCATTCAACAGGTCAAGATAGAATTGGCGGCCAGCGGCATCCGATGCGCGGTCGAGCACATTGAGATAAATCTGTTCAAGGAAATCACTATTGCTCAGCATGTTCACATCACCAAAACTTGCGGTGAATTCGGGGCTGGTCATCAGATCAGCAGCGAGGAACTCGTCGCTTAGATTGTCCCGTTCGGTCACCTGAATATAAAAATTCAGGCCCGGTGTGTCGATGTCGCCATCGCGGTTCAGGGCAGCCTCGTATAGCAGTGCCACGCGTTCAGCAGTGACGAAGTCAGCTGGATCGCCGGCATCATCCAATGCCGAGCCTGCGCCGAGGGTCTGGACACCGTCGTCAAAGCGCAGGTAGTCGACACCAAAGACCTTATCGCGGGACCCGTCCAGAAGATTGGTAACAAGCGCATAATCAACCCCGCCTTCGATCCGGTAATCCGCTGAGAGTCCGTCAAAGCGTGCAGTGTCATCTGTGTCGTGTTCTCCGAATGCAGCACCACCCATGATCACATCATCTCCCGCACCTCCGTTAAGAAAATCCTTTCCCTCTCCACCATAAAGGATGTCGTTGCCCAGCCCGCCTTCAATGGCGTCCGGGCCGTTCCTGCCATTCAAAACATCATCGCCCCGGTTGCCGTCCATATAATCCGACTTGGATGTGCCGACTTGGACATCGTCATTTGCGGATAGGGAAAATTCGTAGGTGTTTTCGATGTTGCCAGGCGTCTGCGCCAGAAACTCAGATGCATTCTTTACAATGTTTTCCAGCGCCGTGATTCCGAGATCGAGTTTTACAGTTTCGACCAGGTCCCGTTTCAGTTCCTTGAACGCGCTATTCAGACGCTGCCCAAAACTCTCGTTGCTCTCGACCTGAAAATCGCCCGTGAAAACACTGCCGCTGAATTCCCTGGTTACCGTCACAGAATCTCGGATCGGGTTTAAGGGGCTGCGGTCGGTGTAGTTGAAAAGAGTATAGGTAACCGAGGTTTGCTCATCGGCCTGCTCTCCGGCCGGGACATCGGAAAAGGCCGTTGTCTGGGCGAAAATATTGGCTTCCATTGCGCCAACAATACTGTTTCCGGGTCCGAGTCCATTCGAATAATTGTTTGCGTCAAAGAGGACATCCATCGCCGTCTTGATCTGTTCATGAAGGCCGCGCGATCCAAGCGGGCCATTTTCAACCGTGATCGCTACCGATTGGCGCGCTGCAATCGCATAGCTGAGCGAAGAATAATAATGCGCAAGCGCCTCGATCGACAGGCCTGCATCCTTGATCGCCATCACCTGACCGACGACGCCGTTCAGCCCTTCGTTGGCCAGCCGGATGGCCGCCTGGCCGATGTCCTGACGCAGCCCTGCGTTTTCGGTTTCCATAAAGCGAGTCAATTCGTTTAACGCCGTCTGCGACTCTGAAATCGACTCTGCGATCTGCGCATCAATGCCGGCTTCGACCAGTTTTTCGATATCACCAATCTGGTTCTTGACAGATTCCAGCGTGTCCTGACGGGCCTCATCACTGTCGTTGCCGCCGACAAGCCCTGCGGCTGATAACGCCAATCCAACGACACCGATAGCGAGTGAAACTGCTTCCATTGCGGCCATTTGATCTCTCCTAAATAAAGCTTGGATCAACGTTACCCTTCAACCGTAAACCTGGATATGGGGGAAACCCCCCATTTTGTTCACCGCCGTTTCATATCAATCGATCGGGATCACAATGGACAGGGCCACGAGGTTATTGTTCTCTTCTTCCTCCCGAATCCGCGCATAACCCGCAGACAGGGTCATGCCGTTGTCGAATTGATAATCCACCCCTAGCGCGATCATATGATCACTGGGCGTATCGGAAATGCCGCGTTTGGACACTGCTGCGCTCCATGTGTAGGCACCCCGCCTCAGGCTGGCACCGAGCGTGGCAATGTTTGCCTTTGCTTCCGATCCTTCCCAGCCGTTGAAATGGGCAAGTTCCGCGATCACCTCAATCTCATCGCCAAAGTTGTGGCTCAGACCCAAAGCGATGGCGTTTTCGTCGTTGTCTTCTTCACCCCGTGCAAGATGTCGCAGGCCAAAATGCAGAGTGGTGTCGTTTATTTCGCGATCATATTGCAGGGCAAAATTATTCAGTTTGCCGGTGTTGCCCACATCCCCCCCGCGTGGATCATTACGACCCCGCCGGGTGCCAAAGCTGTCGCTGAGTCGCGTATCATCGGGATAGAAGGCCGACAGGGTCAATGTGGCCGCACCCAGTTCCAATTCCGCCGACAGGCCGATCATTTCTTCCAATTCGTAGTCTTCTGCGAATGCTGTGCCGAAATATCCCGGCGCCGTGTCCCATGCGGACCCGAAGGCGGGACTGATCTTGCCAATGCTGAGTGTGACCGGATCAAGGTCAAACGAAAGCCCCAGCGTACCCACAAAAAGCGCAATGTCATCAAAGGCACGGTTCTGTTCGGCATCTGTCACACTTTCCAACGAGAGTTCTGAGAACAAGGTGATGCGTTCCGTCAGGGCAAAAGCCAGTTCCAGTTCACCGCTGAGAAAGACATCGCGCACCTCGCTGTCGGTATCATCAGCCTTCACGTTGGCCTCGACGCCCAGTTCAAGTTCTGCTGAGATAATGAATCGCTTGTCGGCCGTCGTATCATCAGCGCGGGCAAAGTGGGGTTGCAGCATTACGGCGGCGATGAGAAAAATGCGGCACAGAATGGCTGGCATGACGCGATCCTTTTGTTTGAATGCGACGGTCGTATTCTGTTTACACAGTTGACGACCGATGCGGCTACTCCAAATGACCTTGTTCTTCGATCAACCCTTCACGCAAGGCTTTTGACATCAGTTCGACCACCGATTTCACGCCCAACTTCTGCATCAAAGAAGACCGGTGCTTTTCTGCGGTTTTCGGGCTGACACCCATCCTGGCCGCAATCTCGGCATTGGTGCGTCCTGCAACGATCATGTTCAGTGATTGACGCTCGCGCAAGGTGAGTTGGCCCAGTGGTTCCGTATCGCGCAGCAGAGCCACCAAAGATGTTTCGATGTGACGCCCGCCTGCCAGAATCACCGGCAGCTTGGCAAAGAGTTCTGCATTGTCCGAGGCTTTGGAAAACAATCCGTCTACACCGCTTTGCACAATACTACTGAGTAAACCGACAGAGGTAACAGCTGTCAGGACCACAATGCGAGTATCAGGGCTCCACCGTTTGATGTCTGCCAGAATTTCGGCACCCGACGCCAGGGGCATCGAGATGTCGAGCAACAGCAGGTCTGGGGTTTCCCGTTTTACGATTTCGATGGCTTCCAAACCGTTCTGTGCTTCTGTCACAACACGGATCGGGCGAATCCCGACTACACCTGCGGTTTCAAGGGCAACCCGCAGACCATCGCGAACAATCTGGTGATCGTCGGCTATGACGGCGCGAAATTGTTTTGTACTGTGGTCGGACATGGCACATTACTTTTGCAAAGAAAGGTGCCACATGTCGCAAATTCAGACAAGAGAACGCTGCAGGCGTATCCGGTGGCAGGCAGCATGCACCTTTTTGATGTATCACTGCAATGCTCTGGTGGCTTTGGCGGACAGGTCCGATGGTGATGTAGATGACTATGACCCATTGCCCGGCCGCACGCAGGAACAGATCGAAGCCTTGATCCTGAACTTTGACGAGGTCGTTGAAACCGTCGCAACATATGCATCTTTGATGTCGGTTCTGTTGATCTTGTTGGCGCTGGCGCTGTCGATGAAACTGAGCCACTGGCTGCGCTTTATCTTTTTGACGATGGCAAGCCTGATTTGGTTTGCGTTTTACGAGCAATATACAACCAGCCAGTTCTGGATCGGTTTGGCAGTAGGGTACACCAGTCTTGTGATTGCGGGACTGGTTCTTGTCAGCTTGCATTTCCTGCAAACGGCTGTCGCCATTGCGCCGGGCAGCCGGTTGTCAATCTTGCGGCCTGTCTTGATTGCCGCCAGCGCCCTGCCATGGGTCGTGCTGGGGCTCAAGTGGCCCATCACCGATGGCACCATGCCGATCGTGATGGCGCTGCTTGGTGGGTTGGCTTATCTCTGTCACGCGGTGGTCATCTCGGCACGTTCCGGTTCTTCCTTTTTCCGCCGTCGGAACTATGTCGCGATTGCAGCGGCTTTGTTGTTGATTGGGATTGCGACACTAGGAGAACTGGACGAAGGGTTTGATGCCAGCTTTGCTGTTCGGCTTGCCTTTGTGGCGATTGTCGCATTGTCTACACTGTTACTGGTCCAACAGGTGATTGCCATTCTGCGCGAACGTGATGCTTCTGTCCGCCAGTCGCTGGCCGCTGCAAAGCGGGAAGCGGAACAATCAATGGCGCTGCTGGAGGCGGAAAAAAACTATTCCCGCGCCCAAGAAATCGCCAAAAGACATACGATGCGTCTCGCCACGGCATCTCATGACATTCGGCAGCCCATTGTTTCCTTGCGCGGAACCATGGCTGCCGTGACCCAGGACCAACCTCAAGAGATCAAGAACCAGTTGGCAGCGGCCTTTGACTATCTCGACAGTCTTGCGGCGAGTTACCTTGAAACGGAAAATGCCGAGAATGCCCCTTTGCGTGACGCAAGTGCCGCACAAGACGGAACTGAAGTCGTCTCAACCCGGATGCTTTGCGATACGCTGGGCCGCATGTTCCGCAAGGAAGCCGAAGCAAAAGGGCTGATCTTTTCGGTAACTGTTGAAGAAATCGATCTGCGAGTTCAGCCTCTGGTGGTCACGCGCATACTCAGCAATCTCTTGTCGAACGCAGTAAAACACACCTCTTCCGGCAAGGTCACGCTTGCCGGGGCAGGGGATGTAGCCCGTTACATATTTAGCGTCAGGAATTCTGCACCTTTACCAGAAGGTTTTGACGTCGAACAAATGTTTGTTCCTTTCGTGAAAGGAGAATCATCTGAAGGATACGGGCTTGGTCTTTCGATTGCGCAAAGTATGGCTTGCGCTCATGGGTTCAGCCTGAATTGGTCAAGCGATATGGATTCAGGTACAGAGTTCCGACTGACTGTAGAGACCGACAAGAGATGAAAAGACTGTAGCTGCAAAGTCTTTCTTTTAATATAACATAATTAGGGTTATGGTGGTTTTAGGTCGCAACGACCCTTGAGATTCCGCAACTAAAGCTTCCCCTCGGCGATCCAGGCGTCCAGTTGTTTGCGGCTGACCTCAAAATGCATGCTGTCCTCGCGCCGCCAGGATGCGCCCCATACCCAGCCTTCGGTACGGAAAAAATCGGCGAGGATGGTCAGGCCGAGCTGGGTTCTGCCATCCCCGAGCGTGTCGAGCTTGCCATCAATATTAAGATCAACAGCCAGTCCGAAAGCATGGGTCGAGATGCTGTTTCTGGTGCCTCTGATGCGGCGTACACAAAGGGCACCAGCGGTGTTGATACGGGCATAGAGATCCGGATCAGTGATGCGTACATTTTCAAACACGCGGGTTAACGAATCGAGCGCAGGCTGCAACATTGTCACGCGAATTGGACCTACCCGCTGGGTTTTCAATTTTGGCTTCAGCCGCGGATTCGTCATCGGTTCGCATTTGTCCGAGAGCACCTCGCGCGGTCTGCCCAGTTTCTCCGCCAGGTAGCTCGGACCGGCGGTTTTCAGTCCTTTATTCACATTTCGGCGATCCGCGATCAAAACGACTTGGGCGTAAGCGTCAATAATGTCGTTGGTACCGTTTTGCTGAAAGACCTCGGCACCCTGATTGACCCCTGCTGATCCGCCCAGTCCGGTGGCGGGCATCTGGCGTTGGAACGCTGGGCGATTGCGCACTTCCTGACCCAGGGCAGACATGCCCTCGCGGATGTCTTCGAGACGCAGGCGAATGTCTTCAACCTGTTGATTCAGAACCTCAATTTCGATTCTCGCCTGGCTGTCTATGGCGGGGCCACGGCCCGTATCGTTCAAGCCGAACACCATGGGAATGACGAACCAGAGGATCGGGGCCAAGATGATGGCAACGGCAATAATGATCGCTGGAATGACCCGCATGAAAATGTTCTTTCTGAAAATGACTTAGGTGGTCGCCTGGCACAGCTTAGGACAAGTGTAAGGGTTGCGTCAAAACCGTTGTGACCGGGGCCGCTGTCGTATACTCTGTGTATCATACATTTGATGAACTACTTTTTGAAAGGAGGAGATATGTTATTTCTACGTGCCCTCACCGCAGTCGCTTCGGCTGCATTGCTGACTTTGGTTGGCCAGGCGGCTTTGGCCCAGTCAGAATTGACCGCAGATGAGATCAAGAACGCCTTTAACAAGCAAAAGACACGCGGTTTGGTGATTGTCCCAACGGAACAGACCGATTCTTCTGCGCCGACTGAGGTTGTCGTAGACGATAAATATGTCGCTGTGGACAAAGCCGATCAGGTTAATGTCAAAATCAGTTTTGATTTCGACAGCGCAGCCCTGCGGGAGGACGAGAAGCCCAAGTTGGCAAGCCTGTGTGAAGCGATGAAGGCGGTCGATGTGGCAGTGTTTCAGATTATCGGCCATACCGACAGTTCCGGAACCGCTACTTATAACCAAAACCTGTCGTTGCTTCGTGCCGAAGAAGTCAAGCGACACATGGTGACAAGTTGCGGTATTGATGGAAGCCGTTTGCGCGCCATCGGGATGGGTGAAACCGTGCCGTTTGATGCCGACAATCCACGTGCAGACGCCAACCGCCGGGTCGAGTTCCAGGCGCTTGGCTAAGCGCCCCGCGCGACATCTTGTGCTAAATGGATTGAACCATGTCTGACCCCCGCCCCGGCGATGCGTTCCAAATCGGTGACGTGCTGAACAATACGTACCGGATAGAGGCGTTGTTGGGGCGAGGCGGCACTTCCGACGTCTATCGCGCCCGGAATGAAATTTCGGGCCGCTTGGTTGCTGTAAAGGTGCTCAAGGCCGAATTTTCAGGCAACGACGATTATCTGGTACTGATGACCCGTGAAGAGGAAATTCGCGAGGTCAGGCATGATGCGATTGTACGCTATGCCGAAAACAACCGTACATCCGAGGGGCTTGTCTATCTGTTGATGGACTATATCGAAGGGCCCGGCCTTGATCAGAAACTCGATGAGGGGCCGATGTCGGCAGAGGACCTGTTGATCCTGTGCAAACGAGTCTCCGAAGGGCTGAAAGCCGCCCATGACCGAAGCATCGTCCACCGCGACCTGTCTCCCGACAATATCATTCTGCGTAATGGCAACCCGGCCGAGGCCGTCGTCATTGATTTCGGCATTGCCAAGGATACCAACCCCGGTGCGGAAACGATCGTGGGCAATGAGTTTGCCGGTAAATATGCCTATGCCGCCCCTGAGCAGCTAAGCGGTAACACGGATGCGCGATCTGATATTTATTCCCTTGGTGCGCTGATTCTGGCGAATTTCCGGGGTAAATCCCCTGACATCGGGGCCAATCCGATGGAGGTGGTGCAGAACAAGAACAAACCCTTAGACACGGCTGATGTTCCAGAACCATTAAAATCATTGTTGGACAAGATGACGGCACCGGTGCCGGGCGATCGGTTCCAGAACATGAATGAGGTTCTTGCCTTTATTCGAAACGGGGGGAACGACGAATCTCTCTCAGAAGAAACAATTATTGTACCACCGCCAAAAACCGCGCCGACGCCAAAGCCGGTTACCGAAGCGAAACCAGCGCCCGCACCGCCGGTCACATCCGCGCCGACGCCCCAAGCGGGAAAACGATCGGGCGGGTTGATGGTGGTGGCGTTGGCTATTGTCTTGATCGGTGGCGGTGCCGCAGCGTGGTTCGGCGGGCTATTTGGGGAAGGCACCCCAAAGTTCCCGCCCGTAGATCCGTTTGTGCTGGTCATTGACAACCCAGAAACAGTTCCTGCTTCGGCGAATGGTTTTGTGCCTAACGCCAAGATGAAGGAAGAATTGACCGCACGGATGAACGATTTGGGTGGTACAACTGACCTGACGTTGGCTACTGGCGACATCGTTCCAAGCTGGCAAACAGATGTGATGGCGGTCCTGGATGATGTCGTGCCACTTGATGAGTGGCGTCTGGCCTTGACCGGTAATGACGCGCAGATCACCGGCAGCACCACAGATTCAGAACTGCTTGCATCGCTGACTGCCAAATATTCCGGCGACTGGCCCGGGGGGCTGACGGGCGATATTGAATTGACGCTGACCTCACTGTTCCTGGATGCGGCTGAGGTTGATTTTCTTTTGGCGCAATATGCCGATTGTGGTCCCTTGATCCAGGCCAACAGCCCCGGCCCCGTTGGCTATGGTCCAGAGGAACCGATCCTGATTACCGGGACGCTGGCCACTGCAGATTCTGTAGAATCATTGCAGGATGCGATCGAAGATATTGCGGATGATCGCATCGTGGTAATCGATGCAGAGATACTGAATTCAACACTTTGTCTTGTGGAAAATTATCTGCCACAGGCTCCTTCCAGTGAGATCGAGATCAAGTTCAGCGATGGTGCTACCGGACAGGAAGTTCCCTCAGGTCGGTTCCTGGTTAATCAGAACCCTGTGATTGACGTCGTGATACCGGCAGGGCTGACCACGGGGTATATTTCAGTGTCTATTCTGGATGTATCCGGAGTGGTCTATCACCTGATGCCCAATCTGGGCCGGGTGAACAATTCTGTTGAGGCGTTGAGGGAAGGGCGCAATGGGCGCGTGCCACTTAGGGTGGCTTTCCCGACCAATGAGCGGGCCGAGGGCAAGATCGCATTTTCAATTGATTCTTCGGCATTGGGCAAGAGCAAGATTATTGTTTTGCATTCCTATGCGCCGCTGTTTCGCCAAATGCGTCCCGGAACGGAATCCGCCCTGGGTTACACCGAAGCCCTGAGCGAGCGCGCTGCAGACGATCTGGTTGAATCGCTGGACACGCGCATCCTGATTTCGGCTGAAAAGTAACGGTTCTGGACCTGAGGATCAGGTGCCTGCCTGCTTAATCGTCAGATGATGTCGATCACCGCCGAGGTGATGTTATCGCCTCCGCCGCCCGCCAATGCGATTTGTGTCAGGTGTTCGCAAATCATTTCGATTGGTTGGGTGCTCAAGGAATGGCGCAGCATTTCAAAGGTGGCATATTTGGTGAGCCCGTCGGAACAAATGAGAAAACGGTCACCCGGCGCAATCTCGCCTCTGACCTTGTCGAGTTCCAGTTCTTCCTCGCCCACGCCAACGGCACGGGTGATGGCATTCGACTGTGGATGGTTTTCTGCTTCGTCCCAAGTCATTTGCCCTGCATCGACAAGTACGGCGACGACCGAATGATCCGTCGTCAGCATCTCGATTTCGCCATCGCGCAAACGGTATAGCCTGCTGTCACCAGCCCAAAGCGCGGCAAAGTGGCCTTCTGCCAATAGCAATGCAACGACTGTGGCACCGATGACATCAAACCCCTGTTCGGCTGCTTCGGCGCGGATGACACGATGAGCTTCTTGAATGGTGTCGCGCAAAGCTCGCATTCTGTCACTTGGATCCAGATCAAGCGGGATTGCGGCAACCATGTCGACGATCAGCCGGCTGGCATAATCGCCTGCGGCGTGGCCCCCCATGCCGTCAGACACCAGCCAGATGTTCAACTCTGGCAAAGACAGAACCGCGTCTTCGTTGACTTTGCGTTTCAAACCCACGTGGGTCTGTACGGAAAAACGGGTTCGCAGGGTCATGAGGTGGGCCTCGCTTCAACCCACAAGGGGGCATTCAAGTCAAAAAGGGCGCGTGCCTGATGCGCATCGGGTAGTCCGTCACACACCATAGCGTAGCAGTCTTTGTCTACCAAAGTGCTCCACAAACTGGGCATCGCGATGACACCATTGATCAGTTCCGTGGCAAAAGATGGCGCGATGCCTTGTTGCTGCGTGCTGCTGAGCACCAGCGTCTTGCCGGCCCGGCGCAGTGGTGCGTCCGCAAGTGTCGGGGGGGGCGTGATTTCGGTCAACAAGGTTGCCAATCGGTCACGATCCATGTCGTCTTCCAAGGTCGCCAGAGCAAGATCTTCGAGTTGCTCGAACGTGTCATCGTTGGTGAAATGATCAAAGGACGCCGGGATGTCCCCTGCTATCGTTGCCATGAGGGACAGTGGAAAGCGGCGCCCGACGCGGTCGACCGATGGCATCAACACCCCATGGACCTTTGCCGGTCCTGCGAGCCCGGCAGCCAAGGTGAAACGCCAGATTGGCGACGACATATATTGATCATCCCATTCGTCACCGGCGGCAGATGCGGCGGTCATCATGGTGGTTTGCAGCCATTCATCCCACACCCGTACAAACCCCTGCGGTGCATTGATGTGGAAAAAATCGCCCAAGGCTGGTGTTTTGCCAAATGCACCGAAACCACCGCTCATGTTGTTGATCCCCACCGCATCAAAATGTCTTGGGGCAGCTGAATTTCGTAAGCGCAGGAAGCGCAAACGGATTGATCACCGACCCTGATTGAAGTTGGAAGATCGCGATGCGTCCCGAAACGTTAAAGATCACGCGCTTGCGGTCGGATACATTGGTGCGTCGGATTTCAGCCGCATCCAGCAGCCGGAACCATGCCCAGGGGCCGTCTTTGGCAAGTTGGCTTTCACCGTTGCTAAGGTTGGGCTGAAAGACGACACCGGCAAGTCCGACGGTGCCGGGCCAGGTAATGGCAACGGGGGTGTTGTTGGGCCGGCGGGTTTCAAACAATACGTTCTGGGAACCTATGGTCAATTGCACCGACTCTGCCTTGGGATCCAGAGCTTCAGGTGTGATCTGGAAATTCACCTGCGGATTGGGTGCACCGGCGAAGAAGGCGTCGCGTATTTCTGCGGCATATTGCATTTGGAGCAAGACCGCAGGAGAAATGCCCAAATCGACATCATTGACTTTTTTCCAGGTCCAGGGACGGGTCCCTATGTCCACGAATTTCGACAGGTTCTCGGCAAAAAACGTGTCGATCATCCCGCCAGGGGCGAATACCTTCTGAAAGTCTGCCATTGCCACATCCGCACGAGCGCGGCGGTTGAAGGGATAACGGTTTTCCAGCGCCTGTGTGCAAAAGGGCAATACAGATGATTGCCATTTGGCGTTGATTGACGAGCGTGTGCCATCCGCAGTGATGCCTGTTGAACTGCTGGTGATCTGGCTAGCCCAGCGTTCCAGGGGGCCGGGAATGCGGCCGGCCATCTGTTGAAAGCGTTGCGTCGCGGTGCCGCCTTCGGCGGCAGTCGCGGCCACCCCGCTAAAGGACATCTTGTTCAGTTCCTGATAGACTTCTTGCAAGGTTGCAATCAGTAAATCCAGCTGGCTGTCCTGCCCTTCCGGGCGTTCAACCAAAGTGTGTAACCATTCAAACCGGTCCTCGACATAGGATCCAGGCGGTTTCGGCGGGGCACCGTTGGCCTGGTTCCCGGCAGAACGTTGTAATGCCTCCAGAAGGATTTCACCCTGGATGCTGAGGCTTGAGCGGGCTTCGATCTGGGCGATCCGGCCCAAGCCGTCAGAGACCTCGTCGCTTCCCAGTAAACCGCCGCGCTTTTCCGTCAGTTTGGTTTCTTTGGCGATTTCGGTCAGGATATTCACCAAAGGTGAGGTCGGACCTGAAAGGACATTGGTGACCTCTACAGCATGGCTGAGAGATTCAAGCGGGATCACGTCAATATCACCGAGGATTGCGTCATAACGTGCGATATAGTCATTATAGTAAAGATCCAACACATCCCGGCTGAGGGCTGTTAACGCAGCATCAGATTGTTCTGCCTCGCCGCGCGGGCCAAGCACCCAGCTTTCGCCCTGGATACGTTTGGCAACACCCAGCGCCTCGCCCAGAAACACGTCGTTAAAACCGTCATAGGTAAAAATTCCCTCGACACCGACATTCAATGGCTTGCCCGAAGATCGTACCAATACCCTTGTGACGGCAGGGCCGCCTGCTTCGGTGATGCGCCATTCCGGCAGGCTTGCCGCCGACGGGCTGTTGATGATGCCGTTGTACACCCGTTGGGCCAGGGGCATCTCGGACAATATGCCCTGTACCTGTTCGACCAGCGGTCCGTTGAGCGAAATCTTCTCCATCGGTTGAGACAGCATCGCATTCAGGTGAAACTTCAGATCTTCGCGCAGATCGGCGCGGCTGGCACCGGCAAAGGTGATACCCCAATCAATGTCCATCCATTCGCGCACGAGATCGGCGTTCATCGGTCCTTCAAGGCCCAGCATCAAATAGATCTTCAATGCTTCGTACAGAAGGTCGGGATTGTTCACATTGCCGCTGATCTGTTCTTCGAGGCGCAACAACAAACGTGGCAAAAGGCGCTGGTTAAGCGCTGCGCGATAGGTTTGTGCCGCCTGCGTCCCGATAACCTCTCCCTGATAAAGCCCGTAGGTCAGGCGCCTTTCGGGATCAGGATCACCCAGGGCGGGATTTGTCGGCATGTCGCGTAAGACGTTCAAGGCGTCAACCACCGGCGGCAGATCCGTGTCGCCCAAGGGGCTACCGGGCAAGATCGAGCTGAGTTGTTGATAGCTGTCGACATAGGTAGAGGCCTGTTCGATCAAGTCCTGATTGCCCAGATAGCTGCGGGTGAACAGCGTGCCCGTCAACAAGGCGACGATGATTGTTGCAGCGATCGCCGCCCGCTTGGTCCAGCGATATCGACGTTCAACCTTGTCATCTGCAGAGACAAGCCCAGCTTCGGGAAAGATCACCTGTTCGAACAAGCGCGTAAGAAAATAGGAACGCCCCTGCCCCTGGCCTGTGCCAATTGCCTGGCGCCCGATACCAAAAGTGCGTGCCATCCCCAGCATCAAACGGTCAATTGGTGTGCCTTCCTGGGTGCCGGAGGTAAAGTAAATGCCGCGCAACATATGACGTTGTTCATACCGGTTGTCCTGAAATACTTCAGAGAGAAAGCTGTGCGCAACCGTGCGCATTGCTGCAACCTGACTGGGAAAGCCCGCAACGAGAGAGCGGCGTTGCGGATCAATTTCGGTCTGCATACGTTCAAGGCATTGCGCGTTGAGTTGGCCCAGAAGCAGCGCAAATTCAGTGTCGAAAGCGGCAACTGGAGAGGTTTCGCCCTTGGATGTGTCCAACGGGAGGGTAAAACCCCAGACCTGTTCCCGGTCTTCCTTACCCAGATTGTCATAAAATTCGGAGAAGCCTGCAATCAAATCTGCTTTGGTGAACAGAACATAAACAGGGAAACGCACCCCCAGTTTTTCGCGCAGTTCATTCAGGCGCCGCCGCACGGCCATGGCATGGCTGGCCTGTGTCACCTCGTCCTGTTGCAACAGATCGCTGAGGGAAATGGCAATCATTGCGCCATTGATCGGTTGGCGTTTGCGATATTTCTTGAGCAGTCCAAGAAAGCCGATCCAACCGGCGTTGTCAGTCTCCTGGTCACTTTCCTGTGTTGTATAACGCCCCGCGGTGTCGATCAGCACCGCATCATTGGTGAACCACCAGTCACAGTTCCGGGTTCCCCCAACGCCGCCAATCGCTGTCTTGCCCATGCTGTCAGCCAGCGGAAATTTCAGGCCGGAGTTCACAATCGCCGTCGTCTTGCCCGCGCCGGGCGGGCCGATCATGACGTACCAAGGCAGTTCGTTCAGATGTTTGCGCCCATTTTTGGATTTGCGCAGTTCCGCCATCGCGAGTTTGAGCTTGTCACGAAGTTCGCCCAATTCCGCAGCGGTGACGTCATCACCAGAATCATCCATCTGTTCGGCAATTTCATCTGTCATCGCCTTGTCTTTGCGACGGCGGCGCAAGAAGACAAACAACATCAAGCCAAAGAAGAAGAACCAGATCCCGCAGATCAGGATGATGCGGGATGTCATGCTGTCAAAGGGGCGCCATGTGTCACCACCGATGAATGGGGCAAGGAACCAGACGCAAAGCGACAGACAGATCGCGACCAGTATGAAGATTGTATAAATCGACTTGAAGAAAAAGCGGAGTATGCGGCGTCCGTACATTATGAGGCCTCCTGCACCAGCAACACTTCGATGCGCCGGTTTTTGGCGCGGCCTTCACGTGTGCCATTGTCTGCGATCGGTTCTTTTTCTGCCCGACCTTCGGCAGAAAGTCGGCTGGGGTCCGTGATCGTGCCCGCCATCGACGCCATGACGGATTTCGCGCGTGCCAGACTGAGATGCATGTTGGAAGGAAAGCGTGACGATTTGATCGGGACATTGTCGGAATGTCCGGTGATAATTACCGGCCCCGGTTCATCATTCAGCGAATTTGCTACACGGGCGATGGGGTCTATGAACTTTTTCGTCAGCTGGTCGGAGCCAGAGCCAAACATGCCAGAACCTGCAATGCGAATGACCAATGTGTTGCCCTTTTGAAAGACATTGACGATGCCGTCATCGATTTCTTTTTGCAGAAAGTTAACCACTTTCTTCAGCCGCACTTCCTCTGACGAGGCGGGCGGTGTGGGTGGCGGCGGCGGCGCGCGGCGTTGCAGTTCGGCTGGTGGTCCGTTGTCGATAACCGAGAGCTGGCCGATCAACCGTTCTGTCTTGGTCCCAAGCAGATAGGAGAGGCTGGTGAATTGAATTGCCAGCAGCGCGGCGGTTGTTGCAAGTGCAATCCAGACCAGACGCCAGGCAGATAAAACGCGAAACGGTTTATCCTCGCCTTCCCAATGCGGCGACAGGTCACGTTCAACATCACCGCGCTGGCCGCGAATGATCCGCGCCAGACCTTGCCGGATTTGCAGATGCTTGTCGGACCCGCCCTGCTCAACACGCAGACGGCCTTCAAAGCCGAGCGAAAGACACATATAAATGAATTCGAGGACATCGAGGTTATTGCCCGGTTCCTTTTCTAGCCGCGCAAGAAGGTCATAAAACCGGTCACCACCAACTGTTTCGCGGTGGAAGGTGCCGACCATTGATTGCAGGCCCCAGCTTGATTGTCCGCCCCAGGGCGTATTCAGAACCACATCATCCAGCGTCGCGCAAAGGGCGTACCGTGCAATTTTCACGGTTTGCGCAGGCACCCCTGCCTGCAAGGCGCGGTTTTCAAAGGCGCGAACCTCGGCAACGACAGAGGACCGCAGCTTGTCAGGGTCCATATGCTGGGCGCGGTTGCGGATCCGGCTGATCAAGGAAAACAACGGGGCCGCACAGGCAGTGAGCTGGTTCATGCCCGTAAGAACCATTTCGGCCTCTTGCGGCCCATCACGTTTTGTCGCCTGCGGCGCTGCAGCAGCAGGTGGAATGCCCATAGCGTCAAATCCTGGCGACGGCGTGGGGGCTTCCATTGGTTCATGCGGTATGGCGCGGGGTGGTGGCGTAGCCGCAGCCGTGCGACGACCGCCCGGATTGGGGCGGATTACTGTCTTGTCAGTATCATCGTCTTCTGCAAACGGGTCGTCGGATGACATGGCTTGCCTCTTCTACTTAATGCTACGAATTGCGGATCGCCCAAAGCTCCATGTTCAGACCGGGATATTGTCCTGATACATGCACCGCGATGCCGCCAGATGTGGTCATTTTGCCCCAATATGGGCTGTCGGCGGCGAGCTCGAAATATACTACTCCTGCATGATAGGGAATTTGGCGTGGCGCAACCGGCATGGGGCGTAACGTGATCCCCGGCAGGGCGGAATTGACAAGTTGGCGAATTTCTTCGACAGGGCCGATCTTGGCCTGACCGGCAAAATGGCGTCTGACGTCTTCTGCAGGAATTTCCGCCTGTACGGCCAGCACAAAACCGGCTGTATTGATCAGCTTGCGGTCCGAAATGACACCGACGTAAACGCCGTACTTGCGCGCCTCCAAGGGTATCGAAATTGCCGTTTGTTCCAGAACCGAACTTAGATATTGGCGCAGGGTACGGATTACGGGCGCAAAGGTGACTGAAAGGTTGTCATGCTGATAGGCAGGAAATTCAGGAGGTTGTTTGCTGGTCGTCATGAACACCGACAATTCACCGGCCAAAGCGACACAATGGCGATAGGCATCTTCGGGGTGCAGGTTTTCCAACGTGGTCAGATGACGGAACACGGGGATCATCCGGTTGATGACGGTCAGCAACAGAAAGTCCGACACTTCCGCGACCGCCTTGGCGGCACCCCCTTCGGATAGACGTCCCGCAAGCGCGGTCATCCGGTGCGACAACAGTCCTTCGATCTCGCGGATGAACCCTTCCAAGGGACTGGCGGCACGCACGTCGATGCAGCTGGGAATAAAGCTGCGGTCAAGGATTATTTCCTTGTCCGGGCGTACCTCGATGATCCGTGCAATCGGAATCGCCAGCATGTCGGCCAGTTCATCAACGGCCAAAGCAAATTGCAACCGCATCTTGCCGACGCCGATCGTCACCGGTTTTTGATCGCGCCCCATGGTGTCGGTGATTTCAAGCTCTGCCGGGCGCAGGCGGCTGACTGATTGCTCCGCGCCGCTCAGGTCGACTTCTACGGCACCTTGCCGGCGTTGCGGGACCGTTAGATAGACCACGCAATCCTTGATGGTCTCCGGCACTTCCAGGGCGGGTGGATGATCTTCGGTCTGTGGCACCCGGAATACCATGCCGTCATGGGTCAGACCCGAACAGCCCTTTAGCGCGAATTGGCCCACCTTAAGCACTTCTTCGTCGATCTCGAGGGCATTGACTCCCCAACCATAGGGCCGGATGCGGCGCGCAAGCCCCGCGATGAGCGCTTCCTTGTGGCGGTCCGACTGTTGGAAATGGTGAGGCTGCAAAAACAACCCCTCCGTCCAAAGCACTTTACTGTCCCAGGACACATAATTCTCCCTGTGTCGCCCCAGTGCACCAATCGGTGCGTGAGGTTATTTTAACTTTTCAAGCTGATCTTTATAGGCTCGCGCAAATTCGCGGCTAAAGAGCTCGTGAAAATCATTCTCGGCCTGATCGGCAATCTGGCCATACATTTTTTCGTATACTTCCCAATAACGCGCCTTCTTGCCCTTCAACAAAGAGCTGAAGCTGCCACCCGATTCAATTTGTGCGCCCAGCACTTCAGGGTCAAGTTTGGCCAAAATACCCTTCAGGGCAGCTTCCATCCCCGTCACCATTGCCACTTCATGCGCCTTGATGTCGTCCAATGCCTGTTCTGTTGCTGTCTCTGACCCCAGATAGCCGCGCGATTTCGGTTTGATCAGTGCTTCGATCGCCTGATCCGCGCTGATCGAGAATTTCAATGGATTATTGCCACCGGCGCTGATCATTGTCTGCTCAATGCGGAACTCTGATTTGATCGAGGTGCGCGTCATCAGGATTTCGCGCAGACCAGTAATCATGGTGCGCATCACCCGGCCCATACGTGCCATCGAAGTGTGTAAATCCTCATCAGGAATCTCAAGGTCTTCAACATCGAGAGCTGCGAAAAAGGCGCGTGCCGCATCCTGATTGCCATGTGCTGGAACCGGGGTTTGGATCGTGGTCGGCGTGGCCGTTGCATCGGCACCACCCTGCGCCGCCGGTTCAGGCTCTGGCGCGGTTTCGGCAGGTGGTTTTTTGGCTTTTGGAGTCGGAACCTTGGTTTTAGGCCGTGGTTTTTTGATCTCTGCGGGTTGTTGGGTCGGATCTGTATCCGCGACCTGCTGTGGCGTGGGTGCCGGATCCGGTTGTGATGGTGGACTGGAGGGAGACAACAAATCATCGTCCCAATCGTCGGGTATCATCGCCGGGCCAGAGGATTGCGCAGGTCTAAAGCTGTCACTTGCACTGGGGTTGTGCATACCCTGACTGGGTCCGAGATCTTCGTTCAACCTATCCGCAGGTTTGGCAAAAAATTCGTCTTCCTCCTCACCTAACGGCGGCAAGAGATCGTCGATCGGATCCGCCGTTTTGATTTGACCTGGGCCTTTCGGCCCTTCGGGCGATCCTAAAAGATCATCAAGGAAATCACCGCCTGGCCCGACATCATTTAGCAAATCCATTGGATCAAGCGAATTGTTGGCATCCCCGTGCGAAACCTGGTTATGACCAAGGGGGTCGGCAATGGGCGGGGCGATCGCTTCGGATATTTCGACCAGCAGTTCATACCCACCCACTGAAAGAATATCACCGTTGTTGATCGGTGTAGGTGTACGACCCAGAGGCACTTTGGAATAGTTCAAGAAGGTGCCGTTGGTTGAAAAATCAACAACAACAACATTGCCGTTGTGATCTTCGATTACACAATGGCTCTTGGACAGCTGCCTTTCTGGATCGGGCAAGACGATGTCATTGGCCGGCCCCCGCCCGAGGCTGAGGCTCCCACCTGCGGGCATCTGCATATTGCCAACATCACCGGGCATGGTTCCTGAAGATTGGAATGACAGTTTAACAGGCATAGATGCGCCTATCCTCCGATCATGACATTTGGGCAGCAGGGGGGAAGGACAAACCCGCCGCACAAACAGGAATCAAATGCCCGTGCTGCAGGTAATTTTCCAATCAGGACACTTGTGGACCCTTTCACGACAGGGTGCGGAGGTACGGATAGCGTCATATCTGTGGCCCGCGCCGCCGGTAGTTTGCCGATAAGCACGGGCTGCACAACAGCGCAGGGAAACATAATCGGCAACGGAACGCCTGGGGGCGGAACTGGTACGCCAGGGGGCGTTGCAGGAAGCAAACACCCATGCAAATCGGTCATTCGGGCTGCAAATGGCATTATGTCACCTCCTTCATCTTATCCTTGTTTTCCATTTTGCCGTTGCCACCCCGCGCTATATCGACAGCGCGATCGATCAACATTTGGCTATATTCCTCAAACCTATCAGAGTTTTTGTCCAACGCCACGAGATTCATAGCAAATGCAAAGGTTTCAGCACCACCCGCAGGTGCAGGGTATTCCGCCAGATCAGCAGGCCCCAACGTCCCGTCTGAGTAAAGTACCGACATGGCGATGTTTACAGTGTCATCGTCAATATAAGCATCATCCATCGACAGACGGGCTCGCTCGCGGTTTTCCTCAGTCGGTTTGAATACCCAGTCTTCTGATGCAACCAGCGATTTGGGATCCTTATCGGATTTAGGGCCAATGTAGTCCCGTGCCGCCAAACAGGCCCACCAGACCCGTTCGCGCGGCGGCAAAACAACTGCCAAAAGTCGCAGGACATCGATCAGTGCGCCCTTGCCATCCAACTCAGTCAGAACCTCTTCGGCTAATGCAGCAACCGGAGATTCTATGGGTGTTTTCAGGCGCGTGTTTGTCAGTGACAACATTTTTGCCACCGGCTCCTTTGGCACTTTGACCATATTTTTGAAACGTTCGCTCATAATATCGCCTTAGTTAATAGTGACCACAGGTGCCTTCAGGATCGCCACAGCGCTGCCCTTAACCTGTGTCATTGTGCCTTCGACCGTCATCATGCCCGCGGTCTTGATCGTTATGCCGGAAGGACCCAGCTCAATGGAACTGCCAGGTACCTTGAGCGTGATCGATTGGTTGGCTTCAAGAGTGATCGATTGCGTGGCCGTAGCATTGATTGACGCACCAGAGGTTACATCGATGTTCTGCGCGACGGTTGTCGTGCTCTTGCCGGATTGGACATCAACGCTTTTGTCACCTGATCGAACCGTCTCGCTCATGTTCTTTTCAACTGTCAGGTCCAGCTTTCCCTGATCGACGGTTTCGGATTTGTCGCCTTCCTCCACCATTTCGGTCACATGCTTTCTGACCGTCTGTTTGAGACTTTGTGGATCGACGCTTTGCGCTTGGGGATCAACCGTAATCGCATCATTACCTATGATGATCTCGGCACTGTCCTTGATCACCATCTGATAGTCTTTTTGGCTCTGAATATTCACATATTCATCACCGGCCTTATCCTCAAAGACAATGGCGTTGTAATCCTTGGCTTTGCCATCAGGCGAAGACCGGGTCATGATTCCCGTGCGCGTTGGCTGGTCAGGATCGACATAGGGCGGCATGGTGTCCTTGTTATACATCATGCCTGTCACAATCGGTCTGTCGGGATCGCCGTCTTCAAATTGAACGACAACTTCCTGCCCGATACGCGGGATTGACAGCAAGCCCCAGTTTTTGCCGGACCATTGCGTTACAACCCTGATCCAGCAGGATGAAGTCTCGTCAGTATGTTTTTCGTCGCGGTCCCAGCGAAACCGAACCCTTACACGGCCATATTCGTCGGTATGGATTTCCTCACCATCCGGCCCCACGACCTCACCAATCTGGATGCCGGGGATCTCAGGCCAAGGCGTCACAAATGGTGCGCGAAACTGGACCTTCTTGGGGATCGCGCCAAAGGTAAACGAATAGTCATTTGTTACCTCGTCGGGAATTTCGATATTTTGTGGCTGCAATGCCAGCCAGGTGCCGTTGTCTTTCTGTTCTTCTGCGTCGCGGATATAATGCACCGTTTCGCAGATCAGATATTCGATGTTGTTCTTGGCTTCGGGATGCTCAAGCAATTTGAAAAGAGAGCCGGTTCCAAAATGGCGTGCATCCCCTGCCCCACGGTGCATGACATGGCGTACCTCATCGGCTTCCATGCGAATACGGGTGCGGGTGTTACCAAGATCCTGTTTTCCGCGATAGTGTCCGGGATGATCATAGAATTCGTGTTTCTTGTCGCCGTATTTGGTATTGCTGGTATTGGTACTTGCCATTTGGCGCACAGACGGCTTTTCAAAATCATAATCTGCGAGGCTGACCTTACCACGGGTGATATTATTCGCGGCGGACCATTCACCGATTGTGCCGCCGGACTTGGTATCCTTGCCATCTCGCGCCTTGAACTTGATCTCACTGTCCCCTTCGACATTCGAATGGGCAGAGAGACTGTCACCAATGATCATCTGTTCGTTTTTCATATTCGCATCAGTATGATCGAAGAAGTAATAAAGCCCTTCTTCTTCCATCAGGCGTGACAGGAAATCGAAATCGGACTCACGATATTGTACACAATATTCCCGAGTCTCGAAACTGCCAGACGTTTTGAATTTATAGTCTGAAAACCCCAGACCTTCCTTCAACACTTCGTCAATGATCTGTTTGACCGTCTTTTCCTGGAACACGCGGGTTTCGCGTGTCAGGGTTGCCATCCAGAACCATGGCCTGACCTGGGCGGCGAACAAATCCTTCCCGTCCCGCAGTCCCAGCGCTTCAACGGAAATGCAGGTCCCGGTGAACAATCGTTCCTCTGGCCCCGGTCCGTCGTTACGAATGTGCAATGTCATGATCTCACCAACGATATCGTTGAGCTTGACGTCGGTGTTGTCGGCAACAAATTCGATTGTGGTTTCTGTTAAGGTTGAAAGTTTTTCACGCACTACAGCCTTGTTCAGTTGTAGTTTGTCGGTTGAATATGTGCCTGACATCCAGGTCGAGGCATCTTCTCTTGGTTTACTAAGCGTCATCTAATGTTCCTCAAATATGGCGCGGCCGTCGCAGGGCGTAATTTCCCTTGCTCAAAGATCGGCCAGCAGCGCTGCCAGTTCGGCATCCATGTCCTCATCATTATCAATGTCTTCTTCATTATCATCTGCATCCAAATCAAAACCTGACAGCAAATCGTCCAGATCATCGTCATTCGTTGCAGCGTTTTCGTCGTCAGTACCCAAAGCCGCTGACGCGGCTTGAGGCGGCTTGGGAGGTGATGGCGGCGGCGGTGCGACACCGCTCCAAGGGCCCAAAATTTCGCCCCCCGCAAGCGACTGGAAAGAACCCAGCCGAATTTCATCACGTCCTTTGATCGATACCACAGGCAGATACCCCCGCCCCAATACAGTTTCGACCTTGTCCAACGTCAGGTTTCGTTCAGTGCACGGTAGTGCAACCTGATCGCCGTACCGGTCCAGCACAAAGTGATAGGGCATATCGCCAAGCGACATGATTTTCCCCAACTCCATCGAGGGACCGTTTTCCTTGAAGGATCTGGCCAGCAAAATAGCGACCAAAACCACTGGGTTCGCCCAAAGCATACCAGACAATCCGACACTTTGGGTGAATTCTTCAAAATCAAATTCATAAATGGGCTCGGTCTTTGCACCATATGGCCGGCGCATGAGAAACCGCGGCGTGGCCAGAGCCAGATGTCCTGCCTCAGGCATGGCCCGCAGGGTATCCCATTCATTGGCAACCAACGGATGACGGTCCTGTTTGGCAACGTCGATGAAACCAGGTGTTATCGCGGCAAAGAACGGCGCATCAACATGGGCGGCAACCCGCGCAATGCGGCCCAGCAGCTGCGCATGAGGCGGTGTTTCCTCGAAGGTATACATGCCGATCAACGCCGAATAGCCGCCGCGCCCGAACTCTTCGTCCATCGGATCTTCGGTCAGCAAGCGGACAAGGCCACTGGATGAAAGATCATCCGATTGAGTGAGGTCTGCCGCAATTTCCTCGGCAGAGATGTCATATAACATGACTTCCAGCGTATCATCGACCTCGATGCTGCGGGCAATCAGATCAAGGGCACGCCATTGCGATTCAACCGATTGGAATTCGGGATGATGCAGGACCATCCGCATCGCGTCAGAAAGTGCCGCATCTACTGCATCGGCCATGGCCGTGACATTTGGGTCGGGCAATTTGCGAATATGCGGACCAACAACACGGGCCAGCAAATCATCGACGGGCGATGGTTGCGCCAGCTTTCGTTCGGTATCGCCAATCAGCTTTTGAAAATCACTGAGTTTCAGATCCGCGCGTACCGTATTACCACCGGACACCGCCCGCGCAGGAGCGACCGCCCGCCCATGTTGTTCACCCCAGGCCACCAGAGACTTGCCTGCGCTTTCTGCGGTACCCCCATTTTTTAACTGTGATTTCAAACTCTTGAGCGCCGAGAACAGCTCAACATTTTCGTATAATTCGTCAGGATGCAAATCATCGAGGCCGCCCAGTTTCACTTCAACCCCGGCACCATCCTTGCCAATCGGCAAGACCAGCGTGGTGGCGAAGCTTTCGATCACATCTTCGACGGTGTCGGGATCCAGAACGACAGCTGCGCGGTTTGCAAGAGAGTCACCTACTTCAATCTGACCATGGGCCGAACGTCCTGTAAAATCGCCCATGATCGCAATTCGGAACCGACGCCGTTCGAGCTTTTGTGCAGCGGGCCGTTCTCCGGTCATCGTACCATAGGCAAGCTCTGGCTCTTCGCTCAGCTTGGCCTGCTTTGGTTCACTTGACGTCTGTGTGTTTGCCTGCGCCAGTTCTCCCTCGTCGTCGAGTCCGCCCAGTAGTGCATCAAGGCTCTCTTCCGTCGCGGCCGACGCTGTTGCATCGTCATCGTCCAGACCCGCGAGCAAAGCATCCAAATCGTCCTCCGCATCTTCCGGAGACGGGGCCACTGTCTTGTCCGAAGGGGTGTCATTTTCATCTGTTGCGATTTGCGGGGCTGGATCATCTTCCAAGCCAGCAAGCAGGTCATCCAGATCGTCATTGCTATATCCGGCGCTATCGCTTTCCGCCTCCGGCGCTGCCGTCTCTGGCGCAACAGGCGCGGTTTCCGGTTCCAGATCCGCCAACAGAGCGTCAAGGTCATCGGCATCATCCGTTACCGTCAAATCGTCAAGCAGGGTTTCCAGATCGTCCTCGTTCTCGGACGTATCGGCGATAGGTGACGGTTCGACCACATGTTCCGGGGCTTGCGGTGCCTCAGGCTCCAGATCACCCAACAGGCTGTCAAGATCGTCATCATCGGCCCCGCCAATGTCATCAAGCAGCGCGTCAAGATCATCCGGTTCTTTGGCAACAGGGCCATTCTGATCCGGTTGTTCAAGATCGTTCAGAGTGTCAGTTACGTCGTCGGCTGCCGCGATGTTTGTCGGTGCTTCCAGACCCGAGAGCGCGTCATCAATCCTGTTGTCTTCGCCGACCTCTACGACATCTTCAAGCGCTGCGAGAATATCATCAGCATCATTGCCCTCCTCGACGTCTTCGGCGGCCTCCAATCCAGCCAGAGTGGCGGCAACGACATCGTCCTGCGCATTTTCTTTGACGGGTAAAGCGTCAAGGCCGGCAAGGACATCTTCGGCGGCATTGCCCTCCTCGATTTCTTCGGGTGCTTCCAGCCCGGCCAGGGCATGGGCGACGTCGTCAGTCTGTTCGACCTCCTCGACAGCTTCCAGCCCGGCGAGGATGTCATCAGCGGCGTCGGTTTCTTCGACGGCTTCAACGGCTTCGATACCGGCAAGAACCGCGGCTGCGGTATCTTCTTTTTCGATGTCCTCAACCGCCTGGATGCCAGCGAGGATGTCGTCAGGGTTTTCGCCCTCCTCGATTTCTTCGGGCGTTTCCAGCCCGGCCAGGGCATGGGCGACGTCGTCAGTCTGTTCGACCTCTTCGACAGCTTCCAGCCCGGCGAGGATGTCATCAGCGGTGTCGGTTTCTTCGACGGCTTCAACGGCTTCGATACCGGCAAGAACCGCGGCTGCGGTATCTTCTTTTTCGATGTCCTCAACCGCCTGGATGCCAGCGAGGATGTCGTCAGTCTGATCTATGCTCTCTGGCTCGGCAACGTCAGAGCTGCGCAGGGCGTCGAGGGCCTGGGCTGTGTCAGTATCTTCTTCTTCGACAATTTCAACGGCCCTCAAAGCATCAAGAGTCTGCGCAGAATTATCTTCATTGCTGTTCTCCGTTGCGGAGACTTCCATGGCCTTTAGCGCATCCAGCGCAGCTTGAGAGGTGTCCTGTGGCGGCGTTTGCGAAATCTCAACTGCGCGCAAGGCATCCAGCGTGGCACTGCCGTCATCTGTTGGGATTTCATCAATCTTGACTGCACGCAGCGCATCGAGGGCTGTCGCAGCAGAGTCATGCTCGGCGGTTTCGGGTATTTCGACCGCCCTCAGGGCATCAAGCGCGTCGGTTTGTGCATCAGATTGTGTGTTGGGTGCGGCGGCCAGCGCGGCCAGAAGCGCGCGATCGCCCAGGACCTTTTCAAGCAAGGCCTCTGCACCCGCCTTGCCATCCATATAGGTCATGAGATTGGACAGTTCCTGGCGCGCTTTCAACAGCGGGCGCAAGCTGTCGACGCGTGCGGCAATGGCACCGGGTTCAAAATCCGACATCTTTTCGAACGTAAGATCGATTGCCATGTTACCCTCACCCGTCAGGGTGTTGGGAACGGTAAAAGCGGCGCGCGGGGCAATCGACTTCATCCGGTCGTCAAAGTTGTCAACGTCGATTTCAAGGAACTTGCGGTCGGCGACGGCAGGCTGTTCGACCTCTGATTTGCCGGCAAGATCGCTCATCACGCCCATGACGAAAGGCAATTGTACCTTCTTTTCGGCACCGTACAATTCCACATCATATTCGATTTGAACGCGAGGGGCCCGGTTTCGGGCGATGAATTTCTGGGAACTGCCAGCCATGGTGTCAGGAGCCTCCCTTGCCGTTGATTGCGTTTAATTCGGCACGCATTGCCCTGACCTCTTCCATGAGGGCCAGTACATTGCGGTCCACTGTGTCAGTTTCATCGCGCACCAATTGGCGCAGGTTGTCAAATTCGGCTTCGGTCTCTTCTTCAACAGCGTCCTGCATGGTGTTGACCAACAAACCGATGAACAGGTTGAGAACCGAAAAGGCGGTGATGATGATAAAGGGTACAAAAAAGGCCCAGGCCGATGGGAATTCAATCATCACGGGACGTACTATTCCCATTGACCAACTTTCGAGGGTCATGATCTGGAACAGTGAATAAAGCGAACGACCCAAAGTACCGAACCACTCGGGGAAAGCCGCGCCATACATCAATGTTGCCATGACACCAAAGACGTAGAAAACGATCGAGATCATGACAATCACCGCACCCATACCCGGCAAGGCGTCCAGAAGCGCCTGAACAACCGCCCGCATTTGCGGCACCACCGAAAGCAGGCGCATTGCACGGATCACACGCAGTCCGCGCAGCGCTGACAGGCCTTCCTGTCGTGGCATCAGGCCAAGCCCGACCACCAAAAGGTCAAAGATGTTCCAGGCACTTTTGAAAAAGGCCATGCGATAAGCGTAAAATTTCAACAGGAGTTCGCCAACAAAAATCGTCAGGACCACGTTGTCCACAACCGACAAAACACCGCCGATCCGTGACATGAGATAACCGGATGTCGACATCCCCAATGTGACCGCGTTGAAGATGATGACACCCAGAATGGCGTTCTTGAACCAGTTGCTTTCAACCAGATTGAACACCCAAGCCCGGCTTGCATCCATTTGGCTTTTGTCGAGAACTTCCAAGGTATGTTTCTCCGTTCAGCGCTTTGTCTTTGTGTAGGGGTGCCAATCCGGCACCCTCAATTGTCTATCGTTTTTCGGCCTCTGCCAGTTACGTCCCATTCACCATCATGCGGTCTTCTTTATTTCTTTGGCAAGTTAGGGGTTGCTTGCAAAGTTCATCTTGTTGTGCAGGTCGGTTGTTCCGACGGGATCAGAGCTTAGTCAAAATTATAAGTAAAGGTACTGTCGGTGACGTCGATGTTTACCGAATTCACCGGCTTGCCCTGCATCATCCTGCGCAGGAATTCCGCCGAAATATCGGGCAACATGGTGTTGGTGACGATCGCGTCGATCATCCGGCCACCGCTTTCCAGTTCCTGACAACGATCGACGATCAGATCGACCACCGCATCAGAATAGGTAAAGGGTACATCGTGGGTGGCTTCGACGCGTTTTTTGATCCGACCCAGCTGCAACTTGGTGATTTCCGCAATCATATGTGGGCTGAGCGGGTAATAGGGAATTGTGACCAGACGCCCCAGAAGCGCTGCAGGAAAGATCTTGAGCAGCGGTTCGCGCAGGGCTTTGGCGATGCCGTCGGGTTCGGGCAGCAGGTCAGGATCGCTGCACAGGTCCATGATCAGATCAGAACCGGCATTTGACGTCAGCAGGATCAGCGTATTCTTGAAATCGATGGTACGGCCTTCGCCGTCTTCCATCACGCCCTTGTCAAAGACCTGGAAAAAAATCTCATGCACATCAGGGTGTGCCTTTTCGACCTCGTCCAGCAAGACGACGGAATACGGCTTGCGCCGCACGGCCTCGGTCAACACACCACCCTCACCATAGCCGACATAACCGGGAGGGGCCCCTTTCAGGGAGCTGACAGAGTGTGCCTCTTGATATTCTGACATGTTGATTGTGATAACATTCTGCTCACCACCATAGAGCACCTCGGCCAGTGCGAGTGCGGTTTCGGTCTTTCCAACCCCCGAAGTACCGGCCAGCATGAAAACGCCGATCGGTTTGTTGGGGTTATCCAGCCCGGCGCGGCTGGTTTGAATACGCTTGGCGATCATCGCCATGGCGTGATCCTGACCAATCACCCGCTTTCCCAGATGTTCTTCGAGGCTGAGAACGGTCGCCAATTCGTCACTGACCATGCGACCGACGGGGATACCGGTCCAGTCGCCTACAACGCTTGCCACCGCCTGCTCGTCCACAATCGGCAGGATCAACGGGCTTTCGCCCTGGGCTTCGCTCAGCTTGGCATTGGCAGCGCGCAGCTTGCCCATGACTTCGGCGCGTGCGGCGTCATCCAGAGCATCCTCGCCCCCTTCCGGGGCAAGATCCGATCCTTCTTCGACCGGCGCGCCCCCTGCTCGCAATTGTGCACGCAGATCGAGAATTTCGGCGACGATCTCCTTTTCGACATCCCATCTGGCCTGTAGCCCGGCGAGCCTCTCCTCGATTTCGGCCTTTTGCGCTTCGACCTTGGCGCGGCGTTCGTCAACCACAAAACCCGCGGTTTCGTCACGACCTATGATCTCCAGCTCCGTATTCAGGCTTTCTATCTTGCGTTGGGCGTCGTCAACCTGAGCGGGGACCGCATGCTGGCTGACGGCGACGCGGGCACAGGCAGTGTCAAGCACGCTTACGGATTTATCCGGAAGCTGCCGTGCAGGAATATAGCGCGCAGAAAGCGCCACCGCCGCTTCGATCCCCTCATCCAGAACCTGTACCTTGTGGTGCAGTTCCAGCATTGACGCGATGCCACGCATCATCATGATCGCCTTGGGCACATCGGGTTCGTCCACCTGCACAACCTGGAAACGCCGAGTCAAAGCAGGGTCTTTTTCGATGTATTTCTTGTATTCGGCCCAAGTTGTTGCGCCAATCGTGCGCAAGGTGCCCCGTGCCAGCGCGGGTTTGAGCAGGTTCGCTGCATCCCCAGTTCCCGCCGCACCTCCTGCACCGACAAGCGTATGTGTCTCGTCGACAAACATGATAATTGGCGTTTCGCTTGACTGAACCTCATCAATGACTGACCGAAGGCGGTTCTCGAACTCGCCCTTCATGCTTGCCCCCGCCTGAAGCAGGCCCACATCCAACACCAGCAAACGCACGTCATGCAAGGCCGGTGGCACATCGCCGCGCGCAATGCGCAGTGCGAAACCTTCGACAACAGCGGTCTTGCCGACACCAGCCTCACCGGTCAAGATCGGGTTATTCTGGCGCCGCCGCATCAAGACATCAACGATTTGACGGATCTCTTCATCGCGTCCGACAATCGGGTCGATTTCGCCGTTTCGGGCCTGTTCTGTCAGGTCGGTGCAATATTGTTCAAGGGCTTCGCCCTTACCCATCTGTGCAGGCGACATCGCACCGGAGGCTTCACCCGGTTCGGCCCCGCCGCCGGTGTTTGACCCATCCTGTGCGCCCATACGTTCTTCTGGAGAACCGGCAGTTGCGTCATGAAAATTCTCGGCCAGATCATCATGTTTGATCTTGGCCAGCTCCGGCGAAATACTGCTTAGGATGTTGCGCAGCGCAGGTGTTTTCAACATTCCGAGCAACAAGTGGCCGGTGCGCACGTTCGAAGAACTGAACAGCAATGAACCAAAGACCCAGCCCCGTTCCATTGCATCCATCAAGTGATCCGACAGATCGGAGATGGCGGTAGCACCCCGGGGCAGCCCGTCAAGATTGCGGGTCATTTCGGCGGCGATCTTGCCCACATCCAGATCATAGTGATCGACGATGCGGTGCAGGTCACTGTCTTGACCTTGCAAAATCTGGTGCATCCAATGCACCACCTCAACATAGGGGTTGCCTCTCATCTTACAGAAGACCGTGGCCCCCTCGACGGCCTTGTACCCCAGACTGTTCAGCTTGCCGAACAATGCGATTCTGCTGATCTCGCTCATGTTGATGTCCCCTTAATATTCATATTTCACGCTGACCTGCTTCGAGGCGTAAGGAAAAGATCCTTCGCGTCGGCACGTGGCGCGTCATCGTTGCGTTTCATGTCTACCCAAGAAGTTTGTCCCAGTCGGGTGGCACCGCCGAGCACGGATCTTGGTACTTCGTCGCCTTTCAGGATCAGTTGCACGTCCCAATCCAGACTTTCACCTACATAGGTGCGCACAATTGCCTCAAGCCGGTCAAACCCTTCAGAGCCTGGCAAGAACCGTTCATAGCGTTCGCGGTTGAGCGGCCCGATCCGGATGCGGAATTTGGAGGCGCGGCTCCAGACCTTGCTGCCGACACTGGTGGTCTGGCCGAGGCCGACCTTGCCGCCAAGTTCCCAACAATCGTCCGGCTCAAGCTGCAGCCAGGCACCGACAAACTGATCGATCTCGACCGGCACTTCAAAGAAATGGCTGATCAATGAAATCAAACCATCAGGATTCTTGGATCCCTGCGACATATAGGCCGCGAAATGTCGGCGTGCGACATCGGGCATTGCATCGCGGTTTTGCAAGCCTTCGCCGCGATAGCCGGCAATCGCAGCAACACGTTTTTCGAACTGATCATTGCCACGGTCGTAACTGGCTGCCGGATTGCCGCTGCGCCATGCGCGATACAACAGACTCATCATCCGGTGGGTCAGCATATTGGCAAATGCGACGATTGTATGGTCGCGATGGTTGCGCTGGCGGTCGCGGGCATATTCGGTGAGGTGCAGCGGCAGCGGCCCTTGCGGCCCGAACAGACCAAAGAAACGGCTGATCAATGTGCCAGGCGCCTTGGCGGTACCGGGTTTGAAACTGCGGATCGTCGAAGGCGGAAACGCCAATTCAGCCTCTTGGCCCAGCCGCACCGTATCCTCGCGCGGGCGGCGCGATTCACCCAGTCGCGGAGCATCGGGATAGGCGGCATCGATAACACGCATCGCCTGAAAAACATGATGTTCTTCAGGTCTTTCCGCCAGTCTGGCGAAATGGTCTAGAGTATCTGGCCCAATCCGCTTGTTGGTCGCCATCTGGCGATTTCTCCCCGTCGCTCGGTCTTTAAAACTGTTTCAGTAAAACTGTTGATGGTGGCATATTTGCGGAAAAACCGCTCCATCACGGCACCCAGGACATAGACGCTGGTGCCTTCGAAAAATGTCTCGTCAAACTCAATCGTGATTTCCAAACCGCGCACCGCCGTTGATAACACTTCGTCGCTCATCCGGCGCACAATCGGACGACAGGAGACCTCTGTGATGCCCTCAAGCTGCTTTTCGGTGACACGGTTGCCCAAAGGCGCATAAATGCCGATCAATTCGCGCAGCGCCTCGGCCGAACTGCCCTCATCGGTCTGGGCAATTGACAGATAATTCAGGGATAAATGACTTATCAGCCTCCAGGCCGTGTCACCCTGTGCAAGGGTCGGATGCGGGCGCGTTGGCGAAATCGGTGTACGGATGGATTTAACGGGACCGCCGTCAGGCAATTGAAACACATTTTCATCACCCACCGACAACAACATCGGCAAATCGCGGTTTGTGCAGAGGGCTGTCACAGCCAGTTGGTCCAGTTTCGCTGAATAGGGTGCCTGCTTGCGATCTACCAACGAAAGATAGACTTCTGAGCCAAGATAAGAGGTGCGCACCCCGCGCAGGCGTTCCTTTTCGCTGCGCTGTCGCATCTTGCGGCTTTGGGTGTAGTAGGTCGCATGAACATCGCCAGCGGCAGTGAAATCGGTCGCGGAATAGAACGGCCGGAATTCAACATCATCTGCGCCATCCCCGCTTATGCCGGTGACGGATTCGATATTGTAGATCTCGAAATCAAGGCCCGCTGTCCGGTTCGGAACAACATGTTGTTCGGTGTCGCGGGCGGTCACATGCAGCCGGTCGCAGCGTTTTCTGAACAGGTTTACCGCAGGAGTGGCATTCAACCCAAAGGCGTCAGGCCTGATGGCCGAAGCAAGGTCTTTGTTGCCATCTCCCAACAGGATATAGATGTCGACTTCATCGCCTTCGGCCTTGTTAATCGCGGGTTTCAATCCGGCAAGATTCACAAACATGAACCTTTCTGGCATCGCGAAATATTCCTGCAACAAGCGATAACCGTCAAAGGACCGGCGCGGTGTCGGCAACAAGGCCTCATCCTGTTTGAGACCAACCTGGGTCAGCGCGCCATCAGGCAACGACAATGTCCAATCCGCACGCCGGTTCGCAGACCGCCCCGCAAGACCGACGGTTTGAGTGCATAATAGTTCGTGGATTTGCCAATTGCGACCTGACTGGCGATCCAGGTACAGAGTCAAGTCATCGAGGGTCAAATCAGAAATCGGATCCCCATCCATCCGCTTCAATCGCAGGCGAATACCGGCACGGGCAGGCGTATTGGCCCCGACACCCGCGGCGATCAGGCCCCCACGGCTATCAATATATTCAGCTTCTGAAATTTCGACCGGCCACATTTTTACGGCATGAGCGGTGCGGAATTCACATGCGGTTTGTTCGCCATCCAACAAGCGACTGCGTATCGTTGTATGCCGTGGCAGGACATAACCGTTTTTCAGCCCAGCATTGGCGAGGTCGGGTTTGAACTGGGCAATCATCATCGACGGCGTGGGGGCAAGATAGTGCGGATATACGATTTCAAGTAGATGCGAAGTGAAAACCGGGAATTGCATCTCAAGTTCGAGCTGCACACGCGCGGACAGAAAGGCAACACCCTCCAGCAGACGCTCGACATAGGGGTCAAGAACCTCGACGCCTTCCATACCCAGGCGCGCTGCGATTTTCGGATAGGCATCGGCAAACTCGGCACCCATATCACGCATATAGGCAAGTTCGTTTTCATAATGTCTGAGAAGCCGTGTATCCATGGCGGTTATCCCACCCTGTCGAGGGTAACTTCGCCCGTGGTTGTATCAACCTTGCTGCGTAGATACAGCTCGAGCGGAACAGGTTGCGCCCACATGTCGGCATGTATATCGAATGCGATCTGGGTTTCCCCGCGGGCTTCCTCGGTACGCAGTTCAACGGCAGTTGATCCGGTGATGATGCGCGGTTCGTGCATTGCAATGGCGTTGTGAATGGACTTGCGGATGAATTCCGCGCGCCCTGATGTTGAAAATTCGCCTGCAACCTCACGCACGCCATAATTCAAAACCGACCGGGCGACATTGGGAAACCGTTCGTGATCCAGCATCGCCCCAAGGTTATTCGTATTTAACAGCCAAGAAAGATCACGCTGGATAATCTCGCGCAGCCGTCCAAGGTCGATGGCACGGTGTGCACGGGTTTCTTGCCGTTCGGTTGGTGCGTCATCAGTCAATCTGTCAAGCAGAGATGGCTGCAACCGTTCGGCAAGCATATTGTCAGCCATCTTCAGCAGCCTCGTCCGGGGTATCGCCAGCGACGTCGTCCGCGCCGTGATCAAAGATCAATTCGCGCACGTCCAGCAGAGCGATGTCATCCTTGTCGGTGGCAAACAGGCGTTGACCAACACCCACAAAGGTTTCGTCGCCTGCATCAACCCAGTTGGTCGCGCGCGACAGTTTTTCGGCATCACCGCCATTGGCAGGGGTATCGGTATAGCGTGTCGGAATCAGTGCCACCACCTCACCGCCATTGCGCAGGGTCAGGGTCGCAGCGGTCCAGACATAATCGCGCAGATCGGCTGGTTCCTCGATCACCAGCTTGGAGATTTGCGCAAAAGGCAGCCAGAAATAGCGACCGTTGATAACAATCTCCAGCACTGGCCCCATGCGCATGTCCGCATCTGCAATCCATTCAAAGGCAGTGCCATTGACAGTCCCCGACGACATCGGTGCCTCATCAAAGGCTTTGGCACGCAGTTCGGCAGCTTCTTTTGCCTTGCCGGTCGCCAACATTTTCTGGGCTTCAATCAGCAAGGCCAGCCATGGTTCAGGCTCGCCAAAAATCATCGGGGCCTTTTCGCCCTTGAAGACTTTTTCGCGATAAACTTCGCAGATGATCCCCTCGCGGTAGGTTTGTGCCATCATCAAGGCCAAGGGTTCCATTTCACCGCTCAGTTTCAACTGCGTGATCGCGCGCTTCCAATCGCCCAAAACACATAGCAGTTGGAACAAGAAGATACGTAGTTTTGAATCTGCCGGATCTGCGCGTACCTTGTCCTGCAAGGCCGTAAGAGTGGCGGTCAAATCGCCGGATTTCAGATGCTCTTCGGGCGTCATACGACTGCCTCCGCCGGGTCAGAATACAATGATGATAAAATAAAATGCCGTGCGCAGATGTCCCGCGCACGGCAAAATCTGATCGCTTAGCTGACGTTGCCTTCGCGCAGGTTCCATTTGAACACGTTCTCTGTGCCCAGAACACCCGTTTGCTGGTCTGTCGCCTTATACTCATGCTCGACGTTGATATAGGCCATCGCCCATGTCTCTTCGGGGATACCGTCCTCGGAATAGGAGATGGAATATTTGTCGATGATCACGTGCTTGAGTGTCCAGATGGAAAACGCCTTCAGGCCTTCTGACGCGCTGTCACCGGAACGACACATCTCGATCTTGATTTCGGGACGGACGGTGCCGTTTGCCACTGATTTTGCCAGTTCGTTCGACGCTTTGCCGATCTGGGTTGTCACTTCGATTTTCTGGAAGTTGGTGTTGGCGTGGGCACGCTGGTTTGATCCCAGGTCCGTCATGTCAACGGCGCGTTCCATTTCAAAGCTCATGGAGTTGAGAACAATCCAGTCCTTGTGGTTCGTTTCGGTTGCATCGCCCGGAATATCCGAGATTTCGCAGAACATATTAGCAGCCATTGTGCTATTCCTTTCAAAAAGTTGTTTACGTTATGACGTCATTTAGTAGTGGGCCGACCCCAAGGTAATTCGAGGGATTAGGCACCTTTTTCAGAAGGGAGCTTGGAAACAAGCCGCAATGATATCGAAAGACCTTCCAACTGGTAATGTGGTCGCAGGAAGAACTTTGAAGTGTAGTATCCAGGATTGCCTTCCACCTCTTCGACAACGACTTGTGCCGCCGCCAGAGGTTTCCGCGCCTTCTCAGCTTCCGACGAAACGTCGGCATTGAAATCAACATAATGGTTGATCCACTCTTGCAGCCAGTGCTCCATATCCTGCCGGCTCTTGAAAGAACCGATCTTGTCGCGCACCATACACTTCAGGTAATGCGCGAAACGACAGGTTGCGAAAAGATATGGCAACCGGGCTGCGAGATTTGCGTTAGCCGTCGCATCCGGGTCGTCATACTCTGCCGGTTTGTGCAGAGATTGAGCGCCCATAAACGTGGCTTGATCTGTATTTTTCCGGTGGATCAGTGGCATCATGCCGTTTTTGGCAAGCTCCGCTTCACGCCGGTCGTCGATGGCAATTTCAGTGGGGCATTTCTGGTCAATGCCGCCATCGGTCGTCGGAAAGGTGTGCGACGGCAGGCTTTCCAGCGTACCACCGGATTCAACGCCGCGAATACGCGAACACCATCCGTATTCTTTGAAGGAACGGTTGATGTTCACTGCCATGCCATAGGCGGCGTTGACCCAACCGTATTTGCTGTGATCTGATCCGTCAGTGTCCTCTTCAAAGGCAAACGCCTCGACCGGTTCGGTCTTGGCACCATAAGGCAAACGTCCCAGGAAACGCGGCATCGCAAGACCGACATATTTGGAGTCCTCGGATTCGCGCAGCGATTTCCAGGATGCATATTCAGGCGTCTGGAAAATCTTGGTCAAATCACGTGGGTTACTGAGTTCTGACCAACTGTCCATCTGGAACAATTCCGGTTTGGCACCCGTGATCAACGGGGCGTGACCCGCCGCCGCAATCTTTGCCATCTCGCCCAATAATTCAACGTCCTGAGGCGAATGATCGAAATGATAATCGGCGACCAATGTGCCATAGGGTTCACCACCAAGCTGTGAAAATTCCTCGGTGTACAGCTTTTTGAAGATCGGCGACTGATCCCAAGCGGTGCCCTTGAACTTGCGCAGGGTCTTGTGCATTTCTTTCTTGCCGATGTTCATGACGCGGATCTTCAGCATCTCATCGGATTCAGTGTTGTTCACCAGATAATGCAGACCGCGCCACGCGCTTTCCATTTGCTGGAAATCTTCGTGGTGCAGGATCAGGTTTACCTGTTCCGTCAGCTTCTTATCAATCTCGGCCACGATCCCTTCGATTGAACGCAATGCATCATCAGAAATCAACGCAGTGTTACTAAGCGCTTGCTCAGCCAGTGTTTTTACGGCAGATTCAACTGCCGTTTTCGCCTGATCGGACTTGGGGCGGAATTCTTTCTGCAGCAGGCTTTCGAATTCGGAGGAACCGAATGCCGTTGCGCCACCGGCTTCTGCGACTTGGGCTTCTTGTTCAGCCATGAATTATTCCTCCTCTGTGGTGGCGGGCTTTGGCTGGGCTGCCAAAGTCTTGAGCAATGCGGGATCCTGCATGATCTTGCTGATCAGATCCTCCGCACCGGTCTTGCCGTCCATATATGTCATAAGGTTGCTAAGCTGCGTACGTGCATCCAGCAATTCGGCCAAGGGTTCCACCTTTGCGGCAATCGCTGCGGGCGAGAAATCGTCCATGCTCTCGAACGTAATATCAACGGCCATATTACCCTCACCCGTCAGGGTGTTGGGAACGGTAAAAGCGGCGCGCGGGGCAATCGATTTCATCCGGTCGTCAAAGTTGTCAACGTCGATCTCAAGGAACTTGCGGTCGGCGACGGCAGGCTGTTCGACCTCTGATTTGCCGGCAAGATCGCTCATCACGCCCATGACGAAAGGCAATTGTACCT
>NZ_JAPMLQ010000009.1 GCF_026410305.1 Sulfitobacter sp. F26204
GCGCTTCCAACGCCACCTTGGCCTTAAACTCTGGGTGATGTTGCTTCCGTTTCGACATCGTCAATCTCCTTCGTGTTGAAGATCAACAGACAACAAATTGCAGCTTACGTCAGTGTCCGAATTTCGGGGGGTAGCTCAATGGAGACGCAGCGCAGGCGCGCAGCGACGGGCATCTGCGCGCCTGTTGACAAACTTCTCCTCATATAAATCGTTCTCGACCGCCAGCCTCCCAATCTTTGCGTGCAAATCCTTGATCTCCGCTTCTGTCGGGCCGCTCTGCTTGCCGCCAGAGAACACATCGGCCATCCCTTCGATGGCTTGACGCTTCCATGTGCTCACCTGATTTGGATGCAATTGATGCTTTGCCGCAATCTCCTGCACGGTCTTGTCGCCACGCAGCGCTTCCAACGCCACCTTGGCTTTAAACTGGTCTGTAAAGTTCCGGCGCTTCGCCATTCTCGTTTCCCTTCAGAGGTTTGGGATACACCTTAGCTGACTGTCCAGTTTTCTGGGACCACTTCAGCCACAGTCCCCTCTGGACTTACAACAACGAGCGACCCAACATGGGCATCGGCGGAGTGACACCCGCCATGAAACTAAAAGCAGCCGCGTGAATTCTACGGCTAAGCCCCATTAAAGATGGGGGATTACCCCACCCGCTGCTTTTGCTTCGGAATTTTGTCACGGCGATCAGCGTTGAACTTGTGCGGTATTTATAGCAAGCTGAATAGAATAAGCCGTGACTGATATCACCCGAGTCGTGCTCCGTGCATCAAGGCTATAAATGTCGTGCATTGTTATGAGAGAAGACGAATATGGTAAATGGGAATTTTAACTCAGCAAACGACATAATTGCATACGGTTCTGCACTTCTGCCTCCATCAGATCTCATTGGGGTTATACTTTGTTCCATTTTTCTGATAGTTATTAACTTCCTCATTCTGCTAATAATTATTAGCACCCCTAAAACTCGCAAACCACAGGGGACGCTTGCAGAGAACGAAGAGTACATATTTGTACCGCATTGGTACTAACAACCCCCTCTGCTAACGCTGTTGTTTAATCTCGCAGTAAGATGGCTAACCAGCATCCAAAATCATACCAGCTTATAAGGTTTCAGAAATTCGTAATAACCTGCGCTGAGGTGAAATATCCCAGTACTGTTATCTGCACCTTATGGCTCGAATTGCCGAACAAGCTAATTAGTAACCGATAATGGGTGCACTTTTCGCGCCGCTGGAGGCGAAGATACAGTCGATTAAACCACCGCTAGGCCGCATCCTACCCCTGTCGGTAAACGCAGTTCACCGTTTTGCACGCTCAAGCCAGTGCTTGGATCATCGCCGAGGTGCTCAAATTCTGCCAATTCGTGTGGATAGAAATGTGTGCCAAAAGTCGCCGTCATGTGGGCGATTTGCGCCGTGTAGAACTTTGGCCCAAAAGCAGCGCCAATACGATATCCTAGGCCGGCCGAATGGCACATGCGTGCCGCGATTAAAGTATTTCGCAGCCCTCCCATGCGCGAGACTTTGAAATTCACACAATCGGCAGCTTCCGACCGGATTATAGTCATCACGTCCTCAAGGCATTGAATACATTCATCTGCTTCGATGTGCATGTCCAGATTTTCGCGCAACAACTTGAGGCCTGACAGATTTCGTGCAGGCACAGGCTGCTCCGCTAGATCAACACCAAAGCCAGCTACCTGCCGCAGTGTCATCAACGCCCCTTTGGTCGAGTAGGACTGGTTTGGATCGACACACAGCCGAACATTGTCGCCGACCCGCGCACGAACCTCACGGATGCGGGCTATGTCCTTGGTGGCGTTCCCGTCCATCTTGATTTTAAGGTTTTTATACCCTTCTTCACAAAGCACAGCCGCTTTTTCTGCGGCGTCCTTGGGGTCACAAATCGGAACGATGCGCGTGTTCACAATCCGGTCGGTCAATGCGCCGCCGAAAAGTACCGACAGTGGCACGTCCAAGAGCCTGGCGCACAATTCATGCAGCGCGAAGTCTACGCCCGACTTTGCATGCAGATGGCCATAAACATTGCTGTTCATCAATTGCCAAATCCGTTCGATATTATGCGGATTTTGCCCCACAACAATGGGGACCAGCGCATCCAATACAGCCTTGGCGCCGTCAGGCGTATCAGAAGATATGCCGACTGCCTGAGAATACCCATTGGCGACGATACCCGTGTTTGTCGTCAGCGTAACCATCCACCCTGTGACAATGGGGATAGGTCCGCCGGCATACCGCCAGTCCTTGTCTTCTTGGGTCAGATTACAGGCTGTGACCTGCATGTCGTTGATAAAAACTTCGGTCATCGCGGCCTCTTTCAATAACGACCATGTGGAAAACTCGGAAGGCGTGAGTTATAGAATTTGACTCAGGAAGTTTTTGGTCCGCTCGTTCTTGGGATTGTCAAAGAAATCATGTGGCTTGTTCTGTTCTACGATTTGCCCTTGATCCATAAAGATGACGCGATCGGCCACTTGTTTGGCAAAGCCCATTTCATGAGTTACGCAAATCATTGTCATCCCCTCCTCTGCGAGGCTGATCATGGTGTCGAGAACCTCCTTGATCATTTCGGGATCTAGTGCCGATGTCGGCTCGTCAAACAACATTATCCGCGGGTTCATGCATAGACTGCGCGCAATCGCGACACGCTGTTGTTGCCCCCCCGACAGTTGACCGGGGTATTTGTTTGCTTGATCGGGAATCTTGACCTTTTCAAGAAAATACATCGCAATCTCTTCCGCTTCTTTTTTTGCCATCTTGCGAACCCAAATCGGCGCGAGTGTACAGTTCTCCAGAATCGTCAAGTGTGGAAACAAGTTGAAGTGTTGGAAACACATGCCAACTTCCGACCGGACCTTGTCAATATTCTTGAGATCTGACGACAACTCGATCCCATCAACGATAATATCGCCTTGTTGGTGTTCCTCCAGTCGGTTGATGCAGCGGATCAATGTCGACTTTCCGGACCCCGACGGCCCACAAATGACAATCCGTTCGCCAGTGTGAACGGTCAGATCAATGTCGCGCAAAACATGAAATGTACCGTACCATTTGTTCATATTCCTAATTTCAATCGCGACTTCGTCTTTAGGGTTGGGAACGTGATGATTGAGCGCGGCAGTTGACATGTGATATTTCCTGTTGGTTCAGATTAGAGGCATTTCATCGTTAATCGGCTCTGATTTCAGTCTGATCAGGTGTCGGTAAATCTTGTAAAGGTGATAAACCTATACTATAGATTAATTCACGTCACAACATAAATTCTCACACTACTTTTGGCCCAGAAAACCTATCACTAATGTAAGGACTTAACGGATGTGCAACGTAACTCAATCGGTCGAAAACGAAGTCTTTATCTGTGATGCGCTACGCACTCCGGTTGGGAAGTACGGCGGTGCGCTGTCCTCCGTGCGGCCAGATGATTTATTGGCGAATGTGCTCCGAACGCTTGTCGAACGCAGCGGAATCCCGACAGATCTGATCGAAGAGGTCGTCATTGGCTGTGCCAACCAAGCGGGTGAAGACAACCGCAATATTGCCCGTATGTCCGCCCTACTGGCCGGCTTGCCCGTGACCGTTCCCGGCGTCACGATCAATCGGCTGTGCGCCTCTGGTCTGGACGCTATTGGCCTTGCCGCACGCTCTATCAAAGCTGGAGAATTGGATCTTGCGATCGCCGGTGGCGTCGAGAGCATGTCACGCGCGCCATTCGTCATGGCCAAAGCCAACGCGGCGTTTTCCCGTCAGGCCAGCATTGAAGACACAACTATTGGTTGGCGCTTCGTCAATCCAACGATGGAGGTGCAGCATGGCGTGGATTCCATGCCGTCGACCGCCGAAAACGTGGCTGATGACCATGGCGTCAGTCGCGAAGATCAAGACGCCTTTGCCATACGCAGTCAAGAACGGGCAAGCGCTGCGTTGAAGTCAGGCGTGTTTAACACAGAGATTATTCCAGTTTCGGTCCCAGCTCCCAAAAAGACCGTTATTGAGGTGTCGTTCGACGAACACCCCCGGCTGTCCAGTTTGGATCAACTTGCATTGCTTCGCCCGATTGTGCGGCCCGACGGAACCGTAACGGCCGGCAATGCCTCTGGTGTAAACGATGGAGCCTGTGCGATGATTTTGGCATCTACGAAAGCAGTCGAGGAGCACAACCTGACACCACGCGCCCGTGTATTAGGCTTGGCGTCCGGCGGCGTTGCACCGCGGACGATGGGCATGGGACCGGTTGTAGCTGTGGCTCGATTGAATGCCCGACTTGGCCTGTCGATGAGTGATTATGACGTGATTGAGCTGAACGAGGCCTTCGCCAGCCAAGCCCTCGCTTGTCTACGTGAATTTGGAATCGCCGATAACGCAAGTCACGTCAATCCAAACGGCGGAGCCATTGCCTTGGGTCATCCACTGGGCATGTCAGGCGCACGCATGGTCACAACCCTAACCCGAGAACTAAACCAGCGCGGTGCGCGGTATGGTTTGGCCACGATGTGCGTGGGCGTTGGTCAAGGTGTTGCCCTCGCAATCGAGGCTATTACCTAAAGTAGATCGTTAAGTCAGCTTGATATCCAATCGCACCACATCGCCGCGGTAAATTCCTTCGGCAACCAAGACCGCCACACCGTTTTGGTCAACAGCGCGCCGATGCACAAAAGCGACGGGCGCATTCAGCGGCATATTCAATGCATCGGCAACGTCCATATCAGCGCTGCCAATCGTCAGCGTCTGCTGCGCTTCGACGATCTTGAGCCCTGGGATATCGCTGATCAATCGTAGTGCGGTTTTTGTGGTCAAATCTTTGTCCGAAATACTGTCATTCAGCCGTTCATCTATATGAATATCCGTAATCAAGAACGCTTCTTTGTTGCGAAAGTGGCGACGACGCAGGTGTCGGTACATCGGGGCGAGAGTTCCGATCGGATAGGCCACCTGTTTTAGGATCACGTTGGGTTCGTCTGACAGAATCTCGATTTCTGAATCGCCTGCAGGGCGCAGTAACCCACCCAAATCAGTTGCAACCGAGCACCATAATTCTTCTTGCGGACGCCGACGCACAAACGTGCCTTTTGCCCGATACCGTTCGATCAACTGTTCTTTTTCAAGCTGGTCCAGCGCCTGCCGGATCGTCGCACGCGCCACGCCGCAATCTTCTGCTAGCTCATCCACAGTTGGAATTTGACTACCAAGCGGCCACTGCCCCGAAACGATCCTGCTTCGAAACAAGGTCGCCAATTGGATGTAACGTGCAATCGCACTTCGGCCGAAATCAAGGGGTGGGCCAGATGCTCCGCTCATGTTTTTACCGCATTCCTTCGTCAATCTATCGCGCGACGCTAATCGTTTAGTCGGGGCTGCGCAATGACCCGCAGAGGTCACGATCCCTTTCGCTCAATATGGGGCTTTCGGCCGCCAATTTATCATAAGGTCATGCGTCAGCACGAAAAAACCCGTGCCCCGTAGCTGTCTGTAATTGATCCATCAGACCGGTCAGCTCATCACAGGGCAATTGCTGCGCCCAATACATCGGCCCGCCCCGGTACGACGGGAACCCGTATCCGGTGACCATAACCACATCGATATCGGACGCCTTGTCAGCAATACCGTCTTGCAGCACCAGCTTGGCCTCGTTGACGATGGCCGCCATAACGCGATCCACAATTTCCTTCTGTGTGAAGGGTCTGGCAACAATACCTTTGTCCGCACGGCTTTGTTTGACAATTTTCGCGGTTATCGGATCGGGTACGCCAACTCGTGGGTTTTGTGAATAGTCGTACCACCCCGCACCTGTCTTGCGACCAAGCCGCCCTGCATCACACAAGCGATCAGGAATATCGACATAACGTGCCATTGGATCGCGTGTCGCGGCCAGCCGGTCGCGGCGTGCTTTTGCAATGTCCAGTCCAGACAGGTCACTGACCGAAAACGGGCCGAGCGCGAAACCAAAATCGACCAATGCAGCATCCACCTGTTGTGGATCTGCCCCCTCTTCTACCATGAACTCACATTGCCCACGGTAGGCCGCGTAAATGCGGTTACCGATGAACCCTTCCGCAGATTTCGCCAAAACCGTAGCTTTTCCAAGCTTACGTCCGACTGCAAACGCCGTAGCAAGATTGGTGGCGCTGCTGCGTGGTCCGCTCACCACCTCTAGCAGCCGCATCCTGTCAGCCGGACTAAAGAAATGCATCCCGATCAATCGGCTGGGGTCTGCCATTGCATCGGCAATACCGTCGATATCCAAATAAGATGTGTTTGTCGCAAGCACGGCGTGGGACGGCACGATAGTTTCGAGATCTGCAAACAGAGATTGCTTGGCGCTCAGGTTTTCGACTATTGCCTCGATCACAAGGTCGGCTGTCACCAGCTCGCTACGATCCGTAGTAGGTGTTAATCGCGACATGCAATCATCCGCCTGAGATTGGGTTAGACGACCTGCCTTAACTTGACCAACATATCCGTCACTGATCCTCTGCACACCCGCATCCAAGGCTTGGGCAGCAAGTTCGATGATGGTCACGTGGAAACCCGCGTTTAGAAAACAGATCGCTATTCCCGCGCCCATGGTTCCAACCCCAATTACGCCAACTGTCCGCACGTCGCGCGCCGAAACTTCTGTAAGGCTGGGAATGCGTTTTGCATCACGTTGCGCGAAAAATTGGTGCCGCAAGGCGTAGGCCTCGGGTGACAAACGTAAGTCTTGGAACACCGTGCGCTCTTTGGCCAAGGCGGTGTCGAACGGCTCTGTAGCAGCGCGTTGGATGGAAGTGATTGCCGCTTGCGCTGCGGGCACACTTTTGTTCCCGCGCAGTGCTTTGGTAATTTCTACGACGATTTGATCGGTATAGATGTCAGGTACAGGGGCAGCACTCAAAAGGCGCTTTTTCCCATTCAAAGAGCGCAGGAACGTGATCGCGTCGGCGCGTAGATCATCCCTAGATATCGCATCCAACATGCCAAGTTTGTGTGCTTCGACGGCCTTAACACGCGCGCCCTTGCAAATGAGCTGAATCGACTTCGCAACCCCAACCAAGCGAGGTAAACGCTGCGTGCCACCCGCTCCTGGGATGATGCCCAGTTTCACTTCGGGTAAGCCAACAAGTGCATCTGCGGCCCCGATCCGAGCATCGCACCCAAGTGCCAGTTCGTATCCACCCCCAAGAGCTGCGCCGTTGATTGCAGCCACGACAGGAAATGGAGCGTCCTCAATCGCAGAGATAACAACAGGTAATTGCGGTTCTGCGAGCGGGCCGGAAAACTCTTTTAGATCTGACCCCGAGATGAAATTCCGTCCCACCCCCATTAATACTACGCCAGCGATGTCTTGATCGGCGGAAAGCGTTCTAATGGCGGCCAATAGCCCTTGCCGCAAAGCTTGGGTAGAGGCGTTGACCGGTGGGTTGTCCAGCAAGACAATCGCAATATCACCATCGCGCTCGATCCGAACGACATCAGTTTTTGTGGTCATAACTTAGCGCCCCACGAACACCGGGCGGCGCTTTTCTACAACAGCGCGTGTGGCCTCGCGTGCGTCTTCGGTGGCCATCAGTTTCGTGCTGTAACCCTGCTCTTTTGCATAACCGTCCTCGACTGGCATGAACTCGATCTCATTCAAGGAGGCCTTGCCCAACCGCAGGCCAAGTGGTGCCTTGGCAGCAATAACTTCGGCGATCTCTTGCGCGCGAGCCATCAGCTGATCGCCCTCCAACACTTCGTTCACCATGCCAACGCGCAAGGCTTCGTCCGCACCAATCGGTTGGCCGGTAAAGGCCATCATGCGCAGCACGCTTTGCGGGACAAGCCGCCCAATATGGGCACCGCCACCGCACCGACCAACATTAATTTCAGGCAGACCAAACGTGGCGTTTCGCGATGCAAGCCGGATGTCACAAACGGATGCCAGCACCGCACCTGCACCAAGCGCGGGGCCGTTCACCGCTGCGATGACCGGCATTGCTGCGTGACGAACCGCACTGAACATGCGCCGCACAATTGCGGCCCGCGCGGGGTCATCCTCGACCGAGGCCGCAAGGAATTCGTTCAGGTCCAAGCCAGCACAAAACGCCCTATTGCCCTGAGCCGTCAGGATAACGCAGTTGATGTCATCCCAGTCCTTTGTGCTTTCAAAAAGTTCCGCTAACTCCTCGTACAGCCCGATTGTCAAAGCGTTGACTGGCGGGCGATCCAAAGTGATACGTGCAATTTTGTCGGCTTTTACGATGTGCAAGGTCATGCAATATAGACTTTCTTTAAGAGCATAGTGAGGGGCATTTTTTTTGGAGACTAGCCACGGGCCGCGGCCAGTTTGGCCAAAACATCCGCGCGGCGCGCCTGCGCGTCGTCGGCCAGATTGTCATACAGACTGTTCCCGTCTGCATCGATGGCAACGGTCAGGGGACCAAGGCGTTCGACTTCAAGCACGACCAAACGGTAATGCGAAATCATGTCCTGCCATGCAACTTTGACCACATGGCGGATTGATGCGGATAACAAGGGGCACCCGCCTCCCAAGAACGAAAGATAGACGCCACCGACATCTTTAAGCGCACGGGCACATTCGGCATCCAAGCCACCTTTGCCACCAACGCACGCCAAATCCAATTCACGGATGATGCGCGGCATCACAGAATTGAACCTCGTACTTGTGGTCGGGTTCATATAAAGGACGTCAAATTCACCGTCCTTTTCCTCGCTATAGCTCCCAAGGTGGAAAAACGCCGCGCGGTTCAAATCCACCGGAAGGGGCTCACCCCGATCCAGATAGTCCAGAATACGTGCGTGGGTCGGAATACCTGCGGTGGCGTTGATCTGACCGTCCAAGTATATCATTTCGCCCAGCTTGAGGCTGCGGGCAACTTCGGGCGTCATAGGAAGGGTAATCGTGCGGATATCGTCCATTTTTACTCCACCCGCTCGACGCGGCCATCGCTATAGATACGGGCGCGGGTGCGGCGGTTGATCCAGCAGTTGAAGCTGACCGCGACAGGCGTAAATCCGTGGCCTGAGGCATAGTTAACATGTACGCCCAGCGTAGTTGTCTTACCGCCCGTTCCCATCGGGCCAAAGCCCAGGTCATTCACCGCCTCGGTCAGGCGCTTCTCCATCGCCGCCAGAATAGGCTCTTCATTGATCGACCCCAATGGGCGAAGCGTCGCCTCTTTGGACATTTTGGCGCAGTAGTCAAACGTGCCGCCAATTCCCACTCCCATGATAACGGGTGGGCAATGCTGTGACCCCGCCTTGATCGCGGTGTCCAGCACGAAGGTTTCGATCGTTTCCAACGTGGGGAATGTGAACAATTCCATCGCAGCCCATCGACCCGAACCAAGCGCCTTAGGCGAGCAAGTTATGTCGATGTAGTCCGCGTCACTGATCAAATCGAAGGTCACAATCGGCATGTCTTTGCCGTGATACCCCCGTTCACCAGTTAGCGGATTGGTGACATGCTTTAGGATCGGCGGATCAATCGTTTTGACGAGGTTATCAAACCCCTCACGAATGGCGTTTTTGATGTCCGCATTCCAAACAGCTTTGGTTCCGATGCGCACGAAATAGACCGGGACACCGGAATCGGAACATACATAACGATCATTGTCCTCAGCCGCTTTTGCACTGTGCAGCATCATCGTCAGCGTGTTCTTGGCTGTGACGCTGTCTTCATTTTCACGGGCGGCCTCAAGCGCCGCCTTGGTATCATCTGGCACCTTACGCAAGGCCCAAGAATATAGGTCTTGTGTCAGCTGACTAATGGCGCTGTCTGATATTGTCATAAAGGTCCTGCCGTTCGATTTGAGAGCATGTCCGCGAGCATTGCTACATATTTTAGATACGAATAGCCTACTATTTGTCTTATCCAGGCTTGCTTAGGGCATAAGTATGACCTATTGGTTTTGATGTCAATCACGGTAGGGGTAAAATCAATATGGATACCAACCATCGCCGAAACTTTCTGCAACTTTGTCTGAAATCGGATGCACTCTGATGTCTGGCTCTGAGCACGTACAAGTGGACGGCGCATCGCTGTATTTTGAGGTCGAAAGCGCTCACTCGGGGGCCCCTTGGCTGGTATTTTGTAACTCGCTATTGACCGATCACACAGTATGGGATGGGCAAGTCGCCGCGTTCAAGGATCGGTACAATATTCTGCGGTACGATCAGCGCGGGCACGGAAGAAGTAGTGACCCCGACGGACCAATGTCCTTTGATGTTCTTGGATCGGACGCCATTGCAACCATGGAGGCATGCGACATTCCCACCGCTACCTTTATTGGGTTATCCATGGGCACGCCAACAGCACTTGATATCTGGGGTAAGCGGCCCGATCTGATCAGTCGATTGGTGTTGTGCGACGGGCAGAGCCGCCCGACGCAACAGGGGATTGGTCTATGGAGCGAGCGGGTCCAAGAGGCCCGCACGATTGGCCTGGACGCCTATTGTCGCGCTACTTTAGGTCGTTGGTTCGGGTCTCAGTTTTTGGAAAAGCAGCCAGAGCAAGCGCAGGTGATTTTGTCCATGATGATGCGGACCCGCTTTGCCGGTTTTGAAAACTGCGTGCGGGCCCTGCAGAACTTTGACTACGCCGACTTGTTGCCAAGCATCACGGTTCCGACCCAGATACTTGTGGGCGCAAATGACGGTGGGCTACCGATAGTCATGCAACAGATGTGCGAAAACATCCCAGCCGCAAAACTGACAGAGATTGCAGGTGCTGGCCACATCCCCAATGTTGAGCAGGCCGCGGCCTTTAATAAGGCACTTGGAGATTTCCTCAGTAAAACAACTTAGTATCACTTCGGAATATTCATTAATCAACGCCAGACGCCCAAAAGAACATTAGTACATATGATTGACTTATAGGGGGCAGCATAATAAGGTTATGTCGAATGAACATGCTGCCGTGAGGTGTAAACTAAAGGATGGCCAAGCCGCCATGAAACTACATTGGTCCCCCCGCTCGCCCTTCGTTCGGAAGGTGGAAATCGCCCTTCATGAGGCCGATCTTGTTGATAAAGTCACCCGTGTACGATCTGTCGTTGCACTGATTGCCGCCCCCAACCCAGACGTGTTGGTTGATAATCCGCTGGGGCAAATCCCAACACTTGTACCGCAGACCGGACCGCCGCTCTATGACTCGCGGGTCATTTGCGAATACATTGATGGCCTGTCTGAAAAGACCAATCTGTTCCCGACGAATGCCGACGATAGATTTTGGCACCTGCACTGGCAGGCGCTTGGCGACGGCTTGGCAACTATTCTGATCACATTGCGCAACGAACGCCTGCGCGAGGGCGGGGGCTCACACGTGATGCGGGCTGCACTTGAAACCAAGGCGCGCGCCTCAATCGCAGCCTTAACCGGCGACTCGACTCAACTAAAGGCTAGCGAATTTGGCATTGGTCATATCGCAATTGCCTGTGCCTTGGGTCAATTAGAATTCCGCTTTCGTGATAGCAACTGGCGCGCGGCACATACTGGCCTCGCAGCTTGGTTTGACGAACTTGAAACGCGGCCCTCAATTGCAACGACCAAAGTGGTCGACGATGGGACTGCGCCTGTAGCGTCTGGCCCATCAGATTTGGAAAAACTGGAGTTTTCAACGTGACCGCACCCAGAACTGGCCCGCTTTCTCATGTGACTGTTCTAGACCTAAGCCGCATCATGGCAGGGCCATGGTCTACGCAAATTCTCGCCGATTTAGGCGCCGACGTAATTAAGATTGAGCGAAAAGGTCTTGGTGACGACACCCGTAAATGGGGGCCTCCCTATCTCAACGACACGGACGGCAACCCTACTCAAGAATCCGGTTACTATTTGTCGGTCAATCGCGGGAAACGCTCGGTCGAACTGGACCTAACCACCACTGAGGGCCAAGATGCCGTTCGCGCCCTGGCCAAGACGTCAGACATTGTCGTTGAGAACTTTAAGGTCGATACACTTGCCCGCTACGGGTTAGATGCGGCATCGCTGCGCACGATCAACCCGCGTCTGATCTATTGCTCGATCACAGGGTTTGGCAGCACGGGTCCGCGGCGGACGCAAGCCGCCTACGACTTCATGGTCCAAGCAATGGGTGGCTTGATGAGCGTCACAGGCGAGCGTGATGGCGAAGCAGGTGCCGGCCCCCAAAAGATCGGTGTTCCGATCGTCGACATTATGACCGGCATGTATGCCAGCGTCGCCATCCTGGCTGCCCTCGCGCGGCGCAATGAAACAGGCAAAGGCGACACGATCGATATCGCGATGCTCGACGTGCAAACCGCGTTTTTGGCAAATCAGGCGATGAATTATCTCGTGTCAGGCAAAACACCCGTGCGCAACGGCAACAAGCACCCGAACATCCAGCCACAAGATGTGTTCAAATGCCGCGATGGCCACATCGTTATCGCGGTTGGCAACGATGCGCAGTTCGAGAAATTCTGCGCAGTGTTGGGCATGGAAGGTTGGGCCGAGAGCTCTGACTTTGCAACCAACCCCGCCCGCGTGTTAAACCTACCTGTACTGCACGCCGAAATCACCAAACGGCTGGGCACCAATGATCTCTCCCATTGGATCGCGGCGCTCAGCGCGCAAGGGGTGCCATGTGGCCCGATTAATACCATCCCGATGGTCTTTGAGGATCCTCAGGTCATACATCGTGGTCTCTTGCGCAACATCCCCCACCCGCTGTCGGGAACCGTGCCTCAGGTCACAAGCCCAATGAGGTTCGAAGACGCGATACTTTCCTTTGACACTCCGCCGCCGCTCTTGGGGCAACACACCGAAGAAGTTCTGAAAGAATTTGGTCTTGGCGCGGCAGCTTCAAACAAGCTGGAGGCGTGACCATGGACAACAAGACCGTACAAATGGCACGCATTGCCCTTCCTGACCTTGGCGAGATGACGCCAGACCAACAGGCCGTATTCGATGCGGTTGTCAGTGGCCCGCGCGGCACTATCATTGGCCCCCTACGGGCCGCCCTGCTCAATCCCACACTTGCCGATCGCTGGCAAAAGCTGGGCGAGACTTTGCGCTTCAAGACCAGCTTGCCCAAAAACATCAGCGAGCTTGCAATCATCACAACCGCCCGCCGTTGGGCGAGCGATCTGGAGTGGATCATCCATCAAGCAGCAGCGCTCGACGCTGGGCTCTCTCCCGATATGACCGAAGCCATCAAGCAAGCGGTGCGTCCCGAATTTTCCGATCCAGATGAAGAGAACGTTTATCTGTTTACCCGCCAATTGCTACAAACCGGCAAGGTAGACGATGCGGTCTACGAAAGCGTTCGCCTCCGCTGGACAGACGTCGGCGTCATGGAGCTTACGGCCGTCATCGGTTACTATTCCATGGTCGCCATGACGCTCAACGCCCATAAGATACCCCTGCCCAATGGGGCTGCTGCGCTGTTTCATCAGGCAAGTGACGAGGCCCTCACTGAACTTGGCTAGGACATCCGATTGATGACTAAAAGACATAACGCCATACCTTACAGGGTGCGGCGTTTTTCTTTGTCCGAAAGCTAATGGTGATTCCAACAGAAAAAGGACGCCATGCAGATGCACGGCGTCCTTTGGATCATACGATTTGTCGTTATAATCAACTGTGGCCGAAGTTGGATTCTTTCTCGACCCGCTGGCTGTAACGAGAGATCGAGCGGCAGAAGACCCAATAGATCGCGGCGGCGAAAGCATATCCTTCTAGCTCCATCCCGATCCAACGCGAGTCATTCACACCCGCATTGATCATGCCCAGCAGATCAAACAATCCGATGATGATCACCAAAGAAGTGTCCTTAAAGATCGCAATAAATGTATTCGCAATCCCTGGGATCGCAAGCCGAAGCGCCTGCGGAAGCACGATGAACGCAACGGTTTTCCAATGCGACAGCCCAAGCGACTTGGCCGCCTCGCTCTGCCCAATAGGGACCGCTTGCAACCCGCCACGGACCACCTCCGCCATGTAAGCAGAAGCAAACAAAGCCACGCCAATCAGCGCCCGCAGCAATTTATCGACGGTTACCTCTGCTGGCAAAAAGATTGGCAGTAGAACGGAGGCCATAAAGAGTACCGAAATCAACGGCACCGCGCGGATCACTTCGATAAATGTCACTGCAAACACCGACACAACCGGCATTTTTGACCGACGCGCCAAGGCAAGCAATGTGCCAATTGGCAAGGAGACAGAAATCGCCGTAACCGCAATCGTCAGGGTTAACGTCAGCCCGCCCCACTTTGAGGTCGACACCTTTTCCAATCCCAAACCACCACTTAGCAAGATGAACGTCAAGATCGGAAACCCAAGCACGAGAAAGCCCAGTACATAGGCCTTCCACGGCGTGGCCCGGATCGAAAGCCATGCCAGCCCAGCCAGCAAGATGACAGCAATGATATTCACCCGCCATTGCTGATCCGTGGGATAGAAACCGTACATGAACTGATTGAAACGGACGATGACAAACGGCCAGCAAGCGCCGTCAGGATTACAGCCATCTTGGCTATCCCCCGACCACGTCGCCGAAAACACTGCCCAGTTCAAGACGTGATAAGCAACAAACAGACCAAGCGAGATGGACATCGCACTTAGGAAGATGTGTAGCGGCGATTTTAACAGGTTCTGATGGACCCAAACGGCAGCGGTGGCATTGGCCGGCGCGGCGCGCTCCATGATGTGATCGGGCGTAGTCATTATGTTCTCTCCACTAGCGCGACGCGGCGGTTATACCAGTTCATAAAGGCCGAGATGATCAGGCTGACACACAGGTAGAAACCCATCGTGATCGCCACGATTTCGATCGCGCGGCCGGTCTGGTTGAGGGTGGTTCCGGTAAACACCGAAACGATGTCGGGATAGGCAATCGCAACCGCAAGCGACGAGTTTTTGACGATGTTCAAATACTGGCTGGTCAACGGTGGCACGATGATGCGCATCGCTTGCGGGATCATCACAAGCTTCATGGTCTGCCAATTGGTCAGACCAATCGCCAAGGCGGCTTCTCGCTGTCCTTGAGACACCGCTAGAATACCGCCACGCACCAGTTCTGCAATGAACGCAGCGGTATAAAGCGACAGGCCGATCAACAGCGCCATGAACTCCGGCGGAAGCCATGTCCCACCTTTAAAGTTGAAGCCTTTCAAGACAGGGTAGGTCCAATTTGCGGGCTGGCCAAAGATCATCCAAGCGCCGCCGATCAAGCCCACGGTTGTCAGAAGGAAAGGGATGAACACGGCTTTGCCCTCGCCGCTTTCCTCTTGGACACGGCGGGAGCGACGCACAAGATAGACGAGCGCCGTAATTGAAAGTGCACAGGCCACATAAAAGGCCCTTGTCCCGTCCGAATACTCGGGCCAAGGCATGAATACGCCGCGCACATTCAGGAAGACGCTGTCCATAAACGACAGGCTCGATTTTTGATGGGGCAGAGCGGACAACACACAAGTGTACCAAAACACCAGTTGCAAAAGCAGCGGCACGTTGCGGGCCAGCTCGATATAAGTGCGGCACAGCTTGGCCAATGGCCAGTTTTCCAAAAGCTGGAAGATACCGACAATCATGCCGATGATTGTCGCAATAATAATCGCAAGTGATGAGACTGCGAGTGTGTTGGCAATACCAACCAACAAAACCCGACCAAAAGTTGAAGAGGTTCGGTCGTAGGATATGACGCTGAATGAGATATCAAATCCGGCCGTCTGTCCCATAAAGCCGAGACCTGTGGTCAGGCCAAGCGCTTGCATATTTTCGATCGCGTTCAGCGAAAAAAACGCCACACAAGCCGAAAGTGCCAGCAGCGCCGCTCCCTGAATAGATAGGGACCGTATCCGTTCGGTATTCATGATTTATCCTCATCAATGGCGTTACGCGCCAAAACGACGTTGCAATGCGCGGGCAACCTTAGCCGCCCGCGCATCACACCATTCTAGTGGGGTTCAGTTCGCGGGAGGAACGTACATCACACCACCATCTGACCACAGCGCGTTAAGGCCACGATCAAGCCCGATGGCTGTTTCTTTGCCCAAATTGCGCTCAAAAGATTCGCCGTAGTTACCAACGTGCTTGACGACCTGGTAACCCCAGTCAGCCGGCAGTCCAAGGTAGGCCCCAAACTCGCCCTCGGAACCAAGCAAACGCTTGACCGCTGGGGTGTTGGTTGTGGCAAGTACTTCGTCAACGTTTGCCTGTGTGATACCGCTTTCTTCTGCAAGAACCATCACGTTGAACGACCAACGAACCACATCACCCCATGCGTCGTCACCTTGACGAACAGCAACCGCGAGCGGCTCTTTCGAGATGACCTCATCGAGCACAATGTGCGCACTCGGATCAGGCAATTGACTGCGGCGCACAGCAAGCTGTGAACGGTCGCCCGACATCACGTCACAACGGCCCGCCTCATAGGCTTTGCGGATCTCGTCGCTTTTGTCGAAAACAACAGACTGGAACGACATGTTGTTTGCGGAAAAGTAATCTGCAAGGTTCAACTCGGTTGTGGAACCCGTCCGCAAGCAAACAGTCACACCATCAAGTTCCGACGCTTTGGTCAGCCCCAAGTCGGCCCGAACCATGATACCCTGACCATCGTAATAGTTGATTGCCGCGAAATCCAGACCAAGGCTCGCGTCGCGGGTCAATGTAAAGGTCGTAGAGCGTGGAAGCAGGTCAACTTCACCAGACTGGAGCGCCGTAAAACGGTCCTTGCTGTTCAACGAAATGAATTCGATCTTATTTGGATCGCCAAAGATGGCGGCCGCAACCGCGCGACAAGCATCAACGTCGAACCCCACCCAAACGCCTTCGTCATTTGGTGCAGAGAAACCTGCAACGCCTTCGCTTGTGCCGCACAACAGGTGGCCGCGTTCTTTGACGTCCTCCAGTGTTCCGGCTGTTGCGGCGCTCCCCAACGCCATGGTGCATACAGTTGCAGCACCCATCAGAAATTTTGCTTTCAAATTCATTCTTTCTCTCCCTGAGTTCGAGTTTTATGTTTATTTAACCCGCCGATAACGAGCGGATCACCCTCGCCAAACCGGCAATGCCGTCGGCTATCTGCTGCGTAGAAGGCAGCGAATACGAAAGTCGTAATGTGTTGACGCCAGACCCGTCCGAGTGGAACGAAGCACCGGGAACGAAGATCACTCTTTCCTGCTCAAAGGCGGTCTGTAGCAATGCGCCAGCATCCATCCCTGCTGGCAACGTCAGCCAGACAAACATCCCGCCTTTAGGCTTAGTCCAGGACACCGTGTCGGGCATATGCGCTTTCAATGCATTCAACATTGCATCGCGTTGACCCTTGTAAAACGCGCGAAGTTTTGTGCCATGAGATACCATGATATCGCGGGCAACATCGTTGACGATCATCTGATTCAACATTCCCGAATTCAAATCCGACGCCTGCTTGATCGAGACCAGCTTGGCGATAATTGGTTGGGCAGTGATGATCCAACCGACCCGCAATCCCGGCGTCAAAGACTTGGAGAACGTGCCCAAATAGCTGACAATTGGCGCGGCGGCATCGCTGGCACGATCAAGCTCCAGCAACGTCGGAAGCCGCTCACCTGATAGCTGCAATTGATCGTAGGCCTGATCCTCAATGATCGGGATCTCATATTGACGCGCAAGCGACAGGATCGCCTTGCGTTGCGCTAACGTGAGCATCGTTCCATTGGGGTTGCCATGGTCGGGCATCACATAGAAAAACTTGGCGCCAGCCTTAAGTTCCGCTTCGAGCGCAGCCAAATCCAGCCCGCTATCGTTCAATGGGATCGCGACAAACTCTGGTTCAAACAGGCCAAATGCCTGAAGCGCGCCAACATAGGTGGGGCTGCACGCGATAACCCGGTCACCTTCGTTGATGAATGTCTTACCGACAAACTCCAAGGCCTGCTGTGATCCGCTTGTGATCAAAACATCATCAGGCGAGATTGGCCATTCGGGGCTACCCAACTGATCTGCAACAAACTCCCTAAGTGGCAAGTAACCCTCTGAGGCGCCATACTGCAACGCCTCAGCGCGGCGCAAAGGATCGCTTAAAATTGCGTCCGTAGCGCCGCGCAAGGCTTCAAACGGAAATTGCGATGCACTTGGCGCCCCCGCAGCAAAAGACACTACACCCGGCATCCCTGCTTGCTTTGCCATCGCGCGGATTGCGGATGGTTTAAGCGCGTTCGCACGATCTGAGAGTTGGTTTTCTAGGGCTGACATGAAACGCTTTCTTGACGAAGTGAGGGGGAGGTTTCGGTTGGCTTAGTCCGCTGGGTTAGCCACATTCTTTAACGGTCTACCCGCGATGAAATTATGGGCTTCGCTCAACATGTTACAGATCAATTCTGCGCGCACCTCTTGCGTGACAGACGCCGAATGTGGGGTTAGAACAACGTTATCGAGTGCAATAAAACGAGCATTTAATGCGGGTTCTGTCGCGAATACATCAAGACCTGCGCCAGCGATTTCATCGCCTTCTAGCGCGGCCAACAATGCCACTTCATCCACGACAGAGCCGCGCGCGATATTTATTAAAAAACCCTGCGGACCCAATGCGTCCAAAACCGATCGATCACATAGATTCTCGGTCGCTGGACCACCCGGGCAAGCAAGTACCAAAACATCCGAAACCTTAGCCAAATCCTGCGGGCTCGCCGCGTAATCATACGGCAGAGCCGTATTCCTGATTCGGCTAAAATAACAAACCTCCATGCCAAGGCCAGCGGCACGGCGCGCAATCGCCTGACCAATCCGGCCCATACCCACGACACCCATCCGCTTTTTGTGCACGCTGGTTGATGGCCGGATACGCTCCCCACCCCAACGCCCGGCGCGCACGAAACGGTCCGCCTCCGCAATACGGCGCGTGATCGCATAGGTAAGCCCGATCGCAAAATCCGCGACATCCTCGGTTAAGATATTTGGCGTCACCGACACCACGACACCATGTGCGGTCGCGGCTACAAGATCGAGCTTTTCAAGCCCAACACCCTGGGACAGAACCAAACTAACTTCGGGAAACGTCTCAAGATCCTGCGCCGACAACCCGCGCATCGCGGTTGTTACGGCGATGCGAATGCCTTGGGTATTATCATCCGTATGCATCACAAGCTCGTAGGTTTCAGCAAGTGCAGCGCGCAAGTCCGTAGGGAGTTCTGTAAGAAGAATAAGTTTCTCTGGCGCCTCTGACAAAGTAAGTTCCCCAATCTTTAGATTAGTAATAATTGGACCCTATAGTGCATAAGGTCATATGTATAGCCTTTATAGCTGCCAATAAAACCGAGTCAATAGCCCCGTCATCAGAATAGCTTCTGGATTGCGGACTACAGTTGCTTTGCCAAACGCGTCGAACCAGACCCCACACTAGTATTGCCAAGTTGTTGGCGTCAGATTGTGAAAAGTCGGCGAAAGCGTAGTTATGGCGTCATTTCAGCAGCGTTGTCAGCCCAGAGACTGAATGCAACGTAGCGGGCGTGGCGGTATGAAGATGCGGTGAGTTGGTAACGGCGGGGGCGGAAGATTAAGTTGATCTGGTCATCAGCAGAGACGAACCGTTGAGCCTGCCGGTGGGATTTGAACCGGCCCATTATTTTCTCTCGTTTTTGGGTCGGCCGGCGCGACACCTCGATCGCGTTGTTTAAGCCTTTGTGGGCGCGGTGGTCAGGGTGCGGTGCCAGCATCTTGATCGGCTTGATGTAACTGCGCGACTTGTCCGTGATGACGACCCTTGGCTCGCCAAACCGGGCTACCAATCTTTGGGATAATCGCCTTGCCGCTTTGGCATTCCGGCGCGTTTGTACAAGAATATCAAGAACGTCTCCCCTCGCGTCGATCGCGTGCCACAGCCAGTGCTTCTTGCCACGGATCGTGATCACGACTTCGTCCACATGCCACTTGTCGTTCGGTGGCGATCGATCCCGATGGATGCAATCTAAAAAATGTCGGCCAAAACAATTGGTCCAGAGCCGGACCGTTTCCCGGCTGACAATCACACCCCGCGCAGCCAACAGGTCTTCAACATCAGCCGTGCTTAGGTCTAACCGGTGGTACGCCCAGACCGCGTAAACAATGGCCTCACGAGGATAACGGAAGCCCTTTAGGCGCGGCCTATCAGTTGGAATATTCATCAGAGGGCGATGCCCAAATCAAACGCGATAAACAACTTGGCAATGGCCTTTGGACGGAAGACGCCCGCTGAGGTCTTCCGCGGAAAAATGATGGAAGAGTTGAGCCTCAACCCCTACCCTCAGAGACTACAGGATCCGCAGTTCAGATATTGCTCACATATTATGGTATTATCCTCAAGAGCGATCAGTAGTTGGCCTGCTCGTAGCCGTAGTTGCCCTCATAATCCCGCCAATCGACGAACACCGAACGGTGATGGATGCTCGGACAATTTTCACCCCACCTCTCGAGACCCACATGGGCCTTCGGCAAGGTACTGATCGATGATCGCCGCCAAGAGAAATCGCCCTGTGTCCCGTAGGTCCCGAGTACAACGACCGCACTCCTCTCGCAGTCGCCTTCGCTACCTGCCTGATATTGATGAGCATAACGCACATCAAAGACTCGTATCGAGCGCACGAAGCTGAACTCCGGCCCGCTGATGTCAATATCGGCGCGATCTTTGACCAGCCGAAGAGTAAAATCATTGATCAAATCACCGGCTTCAACCCTTTCCGCAGAGATGACCCTCGTTGGCGGAAGATCGGCTTCCTGCGATGGAGCAACAGCAATCGTCTGGAGCAGCGGAATACGCGGTCTGTCGAACAGAATATCATAGATGCGACCATCATCGTCGCCAGTGCCTTCACTGTCGTAGGATGCACCCATCGGGCAGCGCCAGATCTGCAACGGAGGCTCTACCGGCCAGGGCGTAATCCTTCGGATGAATTCCGCGCGGGCGCGTGAACATGGCACCGATGCCGGCCAACCGCCCGAGAGACATAGCAGGATTGCGCAATCGATTGGATAGGTTTGAGCGCTCGTTCGTTCCACCGTCCCTACGAAGAATGTAGTAGCTAAAGAGACTAACATCGCGATACGGCTAAGGGCTTTGGTCATGGGGAGTGTCCTACAGGTTCGGCTGCTTGATCATCTTTGCATCGTCGTATATTGAATCTTACTATAATATACTTTTGAATTCTCAGTTTGATATCTGTCAAGAGCCGCTACTTTGAGTTTTTCCATCAACAGTCGAAAGCGCTTCAAGGAATTCGGCCACGTCCACCGGCATCGACGATTTCGGATCTTCGAGCACTTCCGGGAGAAACACTGGCTCAATAGCCCCGGCAACACCCTCTTCGCCGAGCCACAGCACAGACAAGTCAGAAGAGTTCCACAAATAGACCCAGCCGACCGTGCGCTTCTTATCTTTGCCAAGCAACCGGGCAATGGGCTTCGCTTCTTCTTTCAACCGTCTCACCGCCGCATTCACTCCAGTTTCAGCGAACGAGCATTACCTCGATCGTTGCCAAGTAGATTTCTCTGAGGTGCCCCTAGATTTGTAGACGCGTTGCCCCCTAACTTTGAGGCAAGGAGGCCGACATGGGGACAAGCAATTACAGCGACGAGTTCAAGCGGGACGCGGTGCATCAGATCACGGTGCGGGGCTATCCGGTGGGGGAGGTGTCCCGGCGTCTGGGCGTCAGCACGCATTCCCTATACAAATGGTTGAAGCTGTTCGCGGAGCCGGCTCCGATGCCTGGCGTGGACCATGAAGCCGAGAACCGTCGGCTGAAGCGGGAGCTGGCCCGGGTCACCGAGGAGCGCGACATCCTAAAAAACCGTTCCGGGTTTTGGCCCGCCTGTGCGCGGTAGAAACAGCCCGTGCTAGTGTTGCTCTATGAAGGGCAGCGGCCGTTCGCTTATTGGTGGTCTGCCTTTGGGCAGAACCCCGTTAAAAAACGTGGTCCATGGGTTGATGCGGACTTGAGAGTGGTGACGCTGTTGTACGGTGATCCCGGTTAGGAAGATGACGGATTTGCATAGCCCACGCCCTTCTGTTGCCAACAGGAGGACAGAAGATGGCGAAGCAAAAGACCCACAAGACGCCAGCGATTGAGACCGTGAACATCGGCGCTGCTGCTGTTGATATCGGTTCACGAGAGCACATGGCGGCGGTGAACCCCGACGCGACCGATGACCCGGTTCGCGCGTTTGGCACCTTCACCCATGACCTGCATAATCTTGCTGATTGGTTCAAAACGCACGGTGTTACCAGCGTTGCGATGGAATCCACGGGTGTCTACTGGATTCCGGCTTACGAGATACTTGAGCAGCACGGCTTCGAAGTCATACTGGTCAACGCGCGCTATGCCAAGAATGTCCCAGGCCGCAAAACCGACGTAAGCGATGCCAGTTGGTTGCGACAGCTGCATTCCTACGGTTTGCTACGTGGCAGTTTCCGCCCATCAGCTGAGATTGCCACACTGCGGGCGTACCTGCGCCAACGGGAGAGGTTGGTAGAGTATGCGGCGGCCCATATCCAACACATGCAGAAAGCGCTGATGGAAATGAACCTGCAACTGCATCACGTTGTGTCTGACATCACCGGTGTAACCGGAATGAAGATCATCCGCGCGATCGCCGCAGGCGAACGGGATTTGGACGTCTTGGCATCTCATCGCGATGTTCGATGTCGCGCATCTGTTGAGACAATCAAAGCTGCCCTGAACGGTAACGATCGTCCGGAGCACCTCTTCGCGCTGTCCCAATCACTGGAGCTCTATGACTTCTACAAAGGCAAAATGCTGGAATGCGATCGCCATCTTGAGGCTACGCTAGCCGAACTGGGCGCAGACCAAGATCACGACCCCAGCCAGCTACCCCGTCCACGCACAAAGACCAAGCAGGTCAGCACGCCGTCATTTGATGTACGCGCGGCGCTGTTTGGAGTTCTTGGAGTTGATCTGACAGAGATCCATGGGATGGGACCTTCACTATCGCTCAAGCTGGTTGGGGAGTGTGGGACTGACCTGCGCGCATGGCCAAGTGCCAAGCACTTCACGTCATGGCTGTGTCTGGCACCGGGCAACAAAATATCTGGTGGAAAGATGCTGTCGTCTCGGACGCGACGGTCATCGAGCCGCGCCGCTGCACTCTTACGATTGGCCGCTGTTACAATCGGACGAAGTGATACTGCTCTTGGCGCATTTTATCGACGGTTGGCCGCCCGAGCAGGCAAGGCCAAGGCAGTCACTGCGACGGCGCGCAAGATTGCAGTTTTGTTCTATAACACCTTGCGACATGGCATGACCTACACAGATCCCGGCGCATCACATTATGAGGAACGGTACCGCAACCGCGTCCTTGGTAACTTAAAGCGTCGCGCCAGGTCATTCGGATATGATTTGCACGAACTGCCTGCCGAGATTGATATGGCTGTTTCTTAGGAAGGCAACGGCGTACTTCGCGCGCGAGTCCCAATGAAGTACGCCTTCATTCAGGCGCATCGTGACGAGTTCGGCGTCCGGGCCATGTGCCGGGTGCTGCGGGTCCATTTCAGTGGCTTCTACGCATGGCTTAAGGAACCGTTAAGCCAGCGTTCGCAGGAGGACATTCGTCAGACCGAGCTGATCCGGCAGGCCTGGGCCGACAGCGGCAAGGTCTACGGCTACCGCAAACTGGCCGACGATCTGCGCGACGAGGGCGAACGGATTTCCGAGAACCGAGTGGCGCGGCTGGCATCGCTGGCCGGGATCGCCGCGCAGATCGGCTACAAGCGGCGTCCCGGCCGCTATGGTGGCAAGCCTGCCATCGTCGCTAAGAACAGGCTGGAGCAGCGGTTTCAGGCGTCTGCGCCCGATCAGGTATGGGTAACCGATATCACCTACATCAGAACCCACGAGGGCTGGCTGTACCTTTGTGTCGTCATCGATCTGTTCTCCCGCCGTGTCGTCGGCTGGTCGGCTCAATCCCGCATGACCACCGATCTGGCCTTGCAGGCTCTACTGATGGCCGTTTGGCGGCGAAAGCCTGATGGCAAGGTTATGGTGCATTCCGACCAAGGCTCCCAGTTCACTAGCCGGGAATGGCAGTTGTTTCTTCGCCAGCACGATCTGGAACCCAGCATGAGCCGACGTGGCAACTGCCACGACAACGCCGTCGCAGAGAGCTTCTTCCAGCTGCTGAAACGGGAACGGATCAGGCGTCGTACCTACCCGACCCGTGAAGCCGCAAGGCAGGACGTGTTCGAGTACATCGAGATGTTCTACAATCCGAAGCGCAAGCACACGAACAACGGCATGCTGTCGCCCGTTGACTTCGAAATCAGACAGCTCAAACTGAACAAGGCAGGTTTCTAGGAAACTAGGGGCACCTCAGTTGCGCAACGTGCAGCATCTCAAAGACGCGCGCGCCGTCGCAAGCTCGTGCGTCTCGCCGGACTGCGCAAAGCTGTGATCAAGCAGCTTAAAGAAGGTTGGTCGCCTGAACAGATCGCAGGTCGATTGCAGTTTGAAGGCCAATCCGTGCGCGTGAGCCACGAGACCATCTACGCCTATGTTTACGGCCCGGATGGTCGTTCCAAACAATTGGCGCGGCACCTTCCGAGTCGCCGTAAGAACCGCAGGTCGCGATACGCAAGAAGACCCAGAGGTCAGGTATTTCCGCCAGATCGGTCCATTCATCAACGTCCTGAGCACGTGAAAACCCGAGAAACTTTCGGCGAATGGGAGGGTGATCTGATGATCTTCGAGCGCGCTCAGGGCAAGATGAACGTCGCCTCACTGGTTGAGCGCAAGACCCGTTTTGCTGTCTTGTTCCGCAACAACGACCGTAGTTCGACCCACTTCATAAACAAGCTGATGGGTGTGATGGAACCCCTCCCCCAAACCGCGCGCCGGTCGATCACCTTTGATCGTGGCTTTGAGTTCCGGGAGTGGCGCAAGCTTAAGCCAGGGATCGGAACGGAGGCTTGGTTTTGTGATCCACAGGCGCCATGGCAAAAGGGTTCTGTCGAAAACCTAAACAAGCGAGCACGGCGCTATCTTCCACGCGATGCGCCCGTGGCCGCGCTCACAAATCGAGATATGAAGTCGATTTGCGAGCGCTTGAACGGCACCCCCAGAAAGTGCCTGGGCTGGCGGACGCCGACTGAGGCGTTCAGGGAAGAACTGATGAAACTGAGATAGCGGAAACCGTCGCAACGACCCTTGAGAGTCCAGTTGCGATGGTATATTTTCGTATGTATGCTGAGGTCTGTCACAGAGGGTCCTCAGCATGCGTCATTTACTCAAGAAGCTTCTCCCCTCGGTCGTAGTCGCTTTAACCGTGACAGGCCTTTCGCTACCGATGTCCGCCCGAGCGCAGACATACCCGATCGATTGCGCGATCCTCTTGTGTCTCTCTGGCGGTTGGCCTGCTTCAGTTCCTTGCGCCCGAGCCCGCGCCGAATTCATTCGGCGGATTACGCCCTGGCCGGTGGAACCGCCACTGCAAATCTGGCGCTGTCCCATGGGCGCCTCCTATGAGAGCGATCGGCTATCAAACAACGCTGGCCGCATCTTCGAGATCTTGTACCGGCCCGATAGCCGTAGACCACTCCAATCCTTGCCAGTCGACGATATCGTTCTCGCCGACCGGGCCCTCCAGCTTATTCAGGACCGCGCGGACATCGATATCAGCGGACCTGAATTCAATTTCGTGCGGTCCATCCGTGTCTATGATGTCCGGTATGCGCGACAGCATGAATCTGGACGTGACGGCGACTGCAACCGTAGCGCCACCGTGGTCCTCGGCACATACGGAACCCAAGGCGACTTCGCCTGGCAGAGGTCCTCCATCACCGCCCTACCCTCCGCCCATATCGGTCTTGAACGCTGGGGCCAGAATTGCCCCGGCATCTATCACCGTTCCGTCTTCGTCGACTGGCGTGACTATGAAGGGAACTACGGCTTTGAGCAGGTGAACTACTAGCGCCTAGAAAGACAGCGTTGGCATTCATCCGTATTGACCTAAGTGCTCTGGGTTACTCAATTACCGGTCGTTCGCTGCTGACGATGCCAAAGTCTGTAGAGCGGGACTAAACGTACTTTCGCTGCGACTGCGCCAATGGCGGCTTTCGATGAAAGCACCCGGTCATAAACGGTCGTTTTTGTCACTAAGGTTAATATCGCCGAAATCATTGGAAAACATTGCGCCACAAACCCTTGGCAAACCTCGGTTTGATTTTGTCACGTTTTTGGCTACGGCCTAAGGAGCGGACTTTGGTGCACGGCGCAGCATTGGTCATTATGGGCTCAGAGTCCGCATTCGCCGCGTTCGGCTCCAATGTCTGGTATGCTCGCGGACCCTATCCATCAATATGAACTGGCGGCTACCTGAGAGGCCTATTTGCTGTCGCCGCTTCCGATCCGCTTCAAACCGTCGAAGTCGATTTCCTGCTTCTGTTCCGCAGTGAGATCCGGCCGGATTTCCGATACCGGCTGGGGCCCGTGGACGTCCCACATCACCGCATGCGCGCCTGTAGTCCAGCGATATACCCAACCAACAATGCTGTCCCCATCGGTCCCGATCAGATTGGCGATCGCGACGCCTTCACCATTATCATCGTCCACTGTTTACTGACTTCCTGCACTTTGGCGCTGCAATCGCGGCATCGTGTTCTCAGGCTTCGCCTGCACAGCATGACGCAATTGGTGGATGTTTGCTGACTACTTCTCTTGAAGGAGCTCACTTCACATGGGGACGTCCAATGCGGTACGCCCCAAAATTTCTTTGCTCTCAAATCTTGTGGTCGGGCTCCGTGGCGGCTTCGACGATCGCCAATATCTCGAAAGGGTCAAACCCAACGGCGCGGGACAATGCGATGAGCTCGACGACGTCGATCCGGCGCTCTCCGCTTTCGACACGGGCCACGAATGACTGGTGATGCCTGAGTTTGACTGCCAATTCTTTCTGGCTGAGTCCTGCTTTATTCCGAGCGTCGACCAACGCCTGGCACAGAGCCTCCTGACCTTTGCTTCTGATTGTTTTTGCCACGCGTCACATACCTTTTGTGACGTCGCTAGCGGATGAAATCTGTTATCTAAAAAGTAGATATTTGAGGGTGTTATCGGCGTCTGATTTCCAAGGGATGCAAGTCTGGTGCATGCCCAGTGGCCCATCAATCCCCCACCAGTTCTAAAAACCGGCCGTAGTCCTGGCTGACCTCACGGGCTTCCTCGAAAGCACGCGCACGCTCCTGCTCGAGGCAGCGAAAGTGGTCCTGAATGTCCGTGATGTAGACATCGAAGTCCCGCCGTATGATATCGGCGTAGTCTCGGGCGGCGTGCGAATCGCTGGGGACGAATGGCCGAACCGGGGCGAGGCAAGAGTTCGCCAGGCATGCGACCGGAACGAGAATCAGTAAGGCCATAGCATGCATTGTCACCAACCGGCTCAACCGTAAGTTTCTGAAACTCCTATTTTCCTTGATAGACGCCAATGGCCGTGCCTAGAGTTTGAGTAACCGAGATACAGCCGTATCTGCCGCATTATATCTTGCGGTCGTTAATATACTATCGTAACACCGGGCTTCAAGTAGGAATGCCCGGAAGTTGCGTCTTTGCAGAAAGCGTGAGCCGGGCCATGAACTGGGACATCGAAGCACCAAATGTGGTTACGGAAGCACGTTTCCGCGAACTCGTGGAAAGCGGCTATAACGCTGAAATCCTGTGCCAGGAGTCGGCACACAAAAAGGGCCCGAGTTATTACGGAGTCTGGATCATGCGTGTCGTCTCTGACGAAGGCGTGGAAAAGCTGCTGGTCACGGCCCGCACCCGGACGACCTATAACGACATCAAGATCCGCGAGTTCAAAACCATCACGGGCGTGGTGTCCTTCCTCATCGGGATCGGCTTCTCCCATGCCGATGTGCCACTCGAGGAAGGCCAGCGGACGACACACAAACTGGCTGCAACCGACAAGGGCGGCAGCAAATAGCCTTCTCCTTTGCTGGTTACTGGCGGGTCCCGCTGCTGCGCAATTGGTGTTGGTCATGGATAGCGATGGCTCTCTGACCCCGTCCCGTTCCCAGGAAAGGTTTGCCCGCAATTACAATGACGGTATCGGTCAGGGGTCCGCAGCTGATGAGCTGGCGATCCTCGGTGAGACTGACCTTGAGCCAGACAAAATCCAGATGGCAGCCCTCGCCCGTCCGGCACCCCTGCCCCGCGCCGATGTACTGGCGGCCATCGAGGCCACCGCTCTTCGTTACGCCGGGCATCCAGGGTTGCGCCGCACGAATCTCTCAGTCCGAGATTGGCTGACCCTCTACCGCGCCAATATCGAGGTCGAAAGCGCCTATCGACAGGATGCGGTATCAAGCGTAGGCGCCATCGGCCTTGGTCAATTGATGCCTGCGACGGCGCGCGATCTCGGCGTCGACCCACGTAATCCGCTGCAGAATCTCGACGGCTCCGCCCGCTACCTCGCGATGATGCTGGAAACTTTTGGCGATCCGCGTCTCGCACTCGCTGCCTACAACGCCGGGCCCGATGCGGTCCGCCAGTATGGCGGCATCCCCCCCTACCGAGAAACCCAGAACCACGTGGCGCGTGTCATGGCCGTCGTGGCCCGATTGGAAGGATCAAATTCATGATGTCCCAACCTTTTTGGAAATCATTCCTCAAAACACTTATCGGCAATGTCACGAGAGCGCGCAGCGCGACAGTGCATTGGCGATACTGCATTTTCCAAACAAGTTGGATTTCAAACCTCTTTGTTGCATCGCTCGCGCTCTTCCTGCTGATCGCCGAACCCGCCCTTGCCCAAAGCATCGACCTCTCTCCGATCCAGAGCCTCTTGCAGGGCATCGTCGATGCGCTGACCGGCCCGCTTGGCGTCGTCATCGCCACGCTCGCCGTGCTCGGTGTTTTCCTGAGCTGGTTCTTCAACATTATCGATCTGCGACAGGCCCTCTGGGTTCTCGTCGGCATCGCCGGTGTTGCCGCCGCTCCCACCATCGTTGCCGCGGTCTTTGCCGGTGGCTGAGCGCTCGCCCCTCTTTCTGGGCCTTGTGCGGCCGCCCAAGCTTCTGGGCCTGCCCATCATGTACGCGATGGTCTGGCTCTTCGGCTCGGTACTGCTCTTCGTCTGGGTGCAGCACGTCGCGGTACTGGGCGTGGCCGCCCTTCTCTATCCCGTGCTTTGGAAGGCCGCGGATTGGGACCCGCGCTTCATCGACGTGATGATGACGGCGCTGCAGGAAACGCCACCGACGCGGAACCGCTCGATTCACGGCGGGGACAGCTATGCGCCCTGACAATGCGTTGGATGAAACCCTCGATCTCCGCACAATGACGCCGGACTGGTATGCGCGCGAAACCCGTCTCGCGTATATGCTCCCATACGTGAGCTTGGTCGACAACCGCACCGTGCGGACCCGGGTCAACGAGCTTTTCCAGTGCATCCGGCTCGACGGGGTCAATAGCTACACGACCGATGACGCCTATCTCGACAAGGTGACAGCGCTCTTTGCCCGGATCATTGCGCAATTGGGGCCGGAGTTCAGCTATTACGTCCATAAGGTCTCGAAGGCGATCACGCCGGACCTCGAGCCTCTACGCGAGGACAGTTTTGCTGGAGAAGTTGACCGACTTTGGCGCAAGAAGCTCGAGAGCAGCGGGTTGCGCGACAAAACCCTGACGCTCACGGTCATTCACCGCCCGCCCCCGAAAAGCGTCCTGCAGTTCCTGAATCGCAGCGCGCCGGATCGGCTGAAAGAGGCAACCGAGAAACGCCTTCGCCGATTGGGCGAGGCCATGAGTGTGTTCGTGTCGGGCCTGACGGAGCTGAATCCACGCGTGCTAACAGCCAAAAGCGGCGAGTTGATCGGCTTTTTGGGCGCGCTCAATACCGGCAAGGAATTGCCGCTCTATCCGGCGAACACCTACGGCTTCCTGTCCTTCAACGTGGCCAACACCCGCGTGACGTTTCAAGGCGATCATTTCGAGCTTTCCGAAGGCGTCGTGGGGCATCGCTACGGCAAGAGTTTCACCATAGGAGAATACTCGGAAGGCACCTCCTGCACCATGTTTGACATGCTGAACCTGCCGGTCGACATGATCGTCACGCATTCCTTCACGCCGATCAATTCGAATCTCATGGCCGGCCGCATCAAACGGCAAAAGCGCCAGATGCAGGCCAGCCAGGATGCGGCCCTATCGCTCCTGGAAGCCCTCGATATCGCCGCCGATGATCTCGAAGCCAAGCGCCAGAGCTTCGGCGAGCACCATATGGTTGTGACGCTCTTCTGCGACACGCTCGAAGAGCTGCAGACGCTGAGCGCCGAGATCGTGAACGCCGCCGCGACCGAAGGCGTGAAGATGATCGGCGAGAGGGTCGCGGCCAAGGCGCATTATCTCAGCCAGCACCCCGGCAACCAGCCCAAGCGCGTCCGCGCCAGCGCCGTCACCAATCGCAACTTCGCGGATTTCGCGGCCTTCCACCGGACGCAGCTCGGCAAACCGTCCGCGCAAACCCCTTGGGGCCGGGTCATCACCTATTTGCCCACGCCGGAGCAGAGCGCCTACCGGTTTTCCTATCACGAGCATGGCAGCCCGGACAAAGAACCGACCAGCGGGCATACCCTGATCATGGGACGGCCCGGGGCGGGCAAATCGGTGCTGTCGGCCTTCCTGATGACCCAGGCCCGTCGCGCAGGGGCGCGGATCTTCGTCTTCGATTACCGGCTCGGTATGGAGATGGCGGTCCGCGCCAATGGTGGGCGCTATGCGTCTTTGAAAGCCGGGCAACCCACGGGCCTCAACCCGCTCTGGACCGAAACCGATACGCGCGGCACGGCCTGGCTTTCAGACTGGCTCGCCACCCTGCTCTATCGCGCAGACAAGCCGCTCACGCCGGCACAGACCAACCGCATTCAGGAGGTCGTGCGCCAGAACGCCCAAGCCGCGAACCCGGCCCTGAGAAACTGGCGAGATTTCGCATCGCTGTTTGTGTCCACCGATGATGGCGGCGATCTGCACCAGCGCTTGCTCGAATGGACTGAGGAGGGCCGCTACGGCTGGATCTTCGGACAGACGCTGGAAGACACCTTCTCGCTCGAAGGCGATGTGGTCGGGTTCGATCTCACCGGCATTCTCGACAGCGAGGCCGAGAAGGAGCGGATGGCGGTCCTGTCCTATCTTTTCCGCCGGGTCGAGCGCGAGATCGAGGACCGCCGCCCCACCATCATCGTGATCGATGAGGCCTGGAAGGCGCTCGACAATGCTTATTTCGCCGAGCGGTTGTCGAACTGGCTCGTGACCGCGCGCAAGCAGAACACCGTCGCGGTGATGATGACGCAATACGCCAGCCAGCTCGAGCGTACCCGGACCGGCAAGACCATCGTCGAGGCCGTGCCGACGCAAATCCTGCTCCCGAACATCCGTGCCCATGCGTCCGATTACGCGATGCTCAATCTCTATGAGAAGGAACTCGACGTGCTTCTCAACACCGGCAGCGACAGCCGTCTCGCCCTCATCCGTGACGACCAGGGCTCCATCGTCGTTGATGCCGATCTGAGCGCGCTCGGACCCAATCTCACCATCCTCGGCGGCATGGAAAAAGGCGAGGCGCTCGTTGGCGCCGATTACCGTGACCGCCCAGACTTTTGGAGGCTTTTATGACACGCATTCTTTTGTTGTTCGCCGCACTCAGCGCTTTGGCCTCCTGCGCCCAATACCAGGGACCGCAGGCCAATTGCTTTACCTTCCTCGCCTCAACGGTGCCAGTCGCGCCGGATTGCAGTTTCACGCCTCTCGGCGCACCGGTGGGCGACATTGATGTCTAGGCTGCCTCATATCCTGGCCCTTTGCCTGCTGCCCGGTCTCGCCCTGTCCCAAGGTGTGCCGACCAATGACAGTGGGCTGACCGCGCGTGACATCGTCGAAACAGGTGATCGCGAGGCCGACCTCGCGATCCAAGCTGACAAGCTTGCCGTACGTGAACTCATCGCCGAAATCGAGCGCGAGCAATTGGCCACCCTCCAGCGCATCCTCGATGCCCAAACCAGCTTCGGCGGTCAGGGCTTGCCAGCCATGGTCTCTGGTCTGGAAAGCGGAAGCGGCGATCCGGACCGCTCCGTCGAGGCGGTCTATGGCACGGGTGAGATCGATCCCAATCCCGGCGGCGCGCAGATGTTCGGCGACGCCGCACAAAACATCGAGCAGCTCATCATCCGTGTCGCCCAGGAAACCAGCGGCTTTGCGGGAGTTGCCCGCGCAGGGCTCTCACCCGTCCAGTGGCGCGCACTCCTACAGGCGCTCATCTGGCAGGAAAGCCGGTTTACGATCCGGGCTCGTTCGCCCAAAGGGGCCTTCGGTCTCACCCAGATCATGCCGGGCACCGCGAGCGATCTCGGCATTAACCCGGAGTACTATGATAGCCCGTACTTGCAGGTGCAGGGCGGCGCACGCTATCTCGCGACGCAGCTGAACACATTCGATGGCAACATCATCAACGCGCTCGCGGCCTATAACGCCGGACCCGGTCGCGTGTTCGAGTATGGGGGCGTGCCACCCTTCGCGGAGACCCAGCACTACGTTCAGGTCATCCCCGAACGCTACAATCTCTATTTGAGCCGTATCGGCGGGATCGAAGCGCTCGGCACGATTGATCCGGTGCTTCTCGCCAATGCCAACCTCTCGATCACCGGGCATGGCGCGGCCTTCTATGGCAACAACGCGCCCGCCGCGATCCGGCGGGCCGCCCTCCGCATAGCGGATATCGTCGAGCAGATTTCCGAAACGGAAGACGTACAGGAAAGCATCGCACTCAACACCTATGCCCGCGCCGAACTCGTGCGCCTCGTCGCAGCCCGCGTCCGGCTACAGGCGGCGCGCACCCGCGTCCTCTCCTCCGAAGAGCTGGCCCAGGCCAGCGCGCGCATGGCCGAGGGCGCATTCATGGAATTTACGATCAGGGAGATAGACTGATGAGACATCTACTCATGAGAACGGCCTTGGCCACGACACTTGGGATTGGCCTGCATTGCGGAGCCCTCTCCCCTGCCATGGCGCAAGGCGTTCCTGTCGTCGACACTCAGAACATCGCGCAAAACATCCAGCAGCTCCGGCAGATGATCGAAGACGAGATCCTGCAAAACGAGCAGCTGACGCAGCTCCGCGAACAGCTTGCGACACTCACGGAACAACTCGCGGAGCTGCAACGGACCTACGAAGCTCTCACCCGCCTCGCCGAACTACCGGAAATCATCCGCACCGAGATGGAGGACGAGCTGAACGGCCTGCTCGATCAGGAATTCGGCGACATCCTCGCCACCATCGAGGCCATCAAGACGGGTGACTTTTCAGGCCTGTCCGGCTCCGGTGCAGGCGAGATCGAAACCCAGATGGACCGGGTTTTGGCCGATCTCGGCTTTGACGATGACACGCTCTCGGAAATGGCCACCAGCGGCAATCCCGGAGCCAATCGCGTTGCCACGCAAGCCACCACCGGCGCGCTCGTCTCGGCGGCGGCCCAGAACAGCTATGAGGACGCAGGCCAATCATTGGAACGGGTCGACCGCCTCGTCGGGCTCATCGATGACATGGACGAACTCAAGGAAAGCATTGATCTCAACACGCGCGTGACGGCGGAACTGGCGATCGCGCTCGTGGCCATGTGGCAGCTCGAAGCGGTGCAGACCGTGGGCGACGGCACGGGCGGCGTGATCGATGCCGCAACCATCGCCGAAGAGCAGCGGTTTATGGACTTCACGCTGCCCGAGTTGCGGGCAGATTGATCAAGGGTTTTGACAGGTGGCGAGTGAACAGGAAATCATCGAGGAAGAGCTGGTCTATGGTGCGCTGCGCCGTGAACGGCTCTGGCAGCGGCTTGGGCTCATCGGCCTGATCTTCGGCATCCTCGGATGCCTGAGCGCCGCGGCTGTCGCAATCCTCGATGTCGACCCGCCTCCCGTCGTTGTCCCCTATGATCCCGCCACCGGCTTTGCTCTCCCCGAGGCCTCGGTGGGCGCTTCCTCGGTGACCGCAAATCAGGCGATCATCGAGGCGGAGGTCTTCCGCTATGTGACCGACCGCGAGGTCTACAATCAGCTCGACAACGATCTGCGCATCCGCAGCGTCTTGCGACGCTCGGACGGGGCGGCCGAAAGCGGGTTGCGCCAGATCTGGAACAGCGCCAACGATAACTACCCGCCAACGATCTATGGCCCCAATGCGCGGCTCGACGTGGAAATCCTCAGCATTAACCGGATCGGCACCAACCGCGCCACGGTCCGCCTGCGCAAGCGCCTGACATCCATCAATGGCGTCCAAACCGGGCTTTTCACCGCCACGCTTCTCTTCGAGTTCCGCCCCGAAACCCGCCGCTCCATCGACGAGGTCTGGACCAACCCCTTCGGCTTCACGGTCCTCGAATATTCCATCCGCTCCGACAGATTGGAGAATTAATGCGTTTCTGGAATTCACTTCAAAATATCTTGTCGCCAATGTCCCGAGAGCGCGCAGCGCGGCAGGGTATTGGCGACGCAACTCATTCCGGAAACGCATGTTTGTTGCTCGTACAAATTGCTGTTGTTGTCCTTGTCGTTTTGCTGCCAGTCCTTGCCTTCGCGGAAGCCATTCCGCGCGGTGGCCCCAATGACAGCCGCGTGCGCTTGGCCACCTACCAGGAAGGTCAGGTCTATCGACTGAATGTCTCGCTCACCCATGTGACCACGATCGAGTTTGGCGAGGGCGAGAGCATCCGCTCGATCATCGCAGGGGACACCGAGGGCTTCGAGATCGATGGTGTGCCGGGCGGGCAAGCCTTCGCGATCAAGCCCGTCGCGCGCGGGGTGCATACCAATGTCACGGTCTATACCAACCGCCGCAGCTATTATTTTAACGTCCAGGAGACCCGCAGCCCGACCTTCTACGTGGTCCAGTTCCGCTATCCCGAAGACAATGTACGGCCCACGCGTGCCATCGCGGCCCAAGCACCGAACTACAATTACGGGGCCAGCGCGCGCACCGAGTTCACCCCGACCCGCGTCTGGGATGACGGAAACTTCACGTATTTCGCCTTTCCGAGAAACGCGCCTGTGCCGGCGATCTTTCGGTACGCGAATGGCCGAGAGCGAACGGTCAACACGCAGGCCACCGAGGACGGCGTGATCCGGGGCTCCGGGGTGAACAGGCAATGGGTGCTGCGGATCGGGGACGAGGTGGTCTGTATCGAGGCCACACCACCTGCGGGGGGAGGCTCATGAGCGACACCGGAAACGCAGACCTCGAGAAACGCCTCGCTGCTCTAGAACAAGGCAAGGGCGCTGGTTCGCCCCCTGCCCCACGGCGCTCACCGCTGCTCGCTTTGGTCGTCGTCCTCGTGATCGGCGCGGGCGGTCCACTGCTCTATCTCCTGTCCCAACCCGAGGAAGAGGAAGCCCTTCCCACGGCCACGCCGGACGTGTTCCAGAACGAAGGCGACGGGTTCGGCGCCATCGAAACCTTGCCCCCGGCCGAGCCCGAGGTTGTGTTCGTCGCACCCGATCCGGTCGAGCCCAATGCCGAGCTTCTGGCGCAACTCGCCGCCCTTCAGGCTCAAATTGAGGAGTTGCGCAATGCGCCCGAACCCGTCGTCGAGGAAGACACGGCTGCCGCCGAAGCCATCGATGCACTGACCGCCCAAATCGCGGCTCTGCAATCGGCCTCAGAATCCGCGCAACAGCAGTTTCGCGATGAGCTCACGGCGCGGGATCGCAGCCTTGAGCAGTTGCGCATGGATCTGGAACTGGCCCAACTCGAGGCCAGCCGACCGCAACCCGCCCCAGCGGGCCCCACGGAGGATGAGCTGCGCGCACGCGAGCAAGAGCGACTGCGCCGCGAGGAAGAAGCCCGGCGCATGGCCGAGCTGGAGCGCCGCGCCGCGGAGGAACGCGCCTTCCAGGAGCGGCGCATCGCCTCACCAACCATCGCCTTTGGTGGCACGTCCGGAGCGAATGAAACGGCTTTGACCGAACGCACCTTCGGCGAGGTGACGGATTTCGTGCTGAACGGTGCGTTGCCCTCCACCGTGACACAGGCCGAGGTGATCGCCAATCCCTCCAACACCATCGTGCAGGGCACCATGATCCAGGCCGTCATGGAAACCGCCCTCGACAGCTCCCTACCCGGCCAGACCCGTGCCGTGGTGTCCGAGGATGTCTACAGCGTCGATGGCGCGCGCCTCTTGATCCCCCGCGGATCCCGCCTCATCGGGCGCTACCGCGCTGGCGTCGATATCGCGCAGCGCCGCGTGACGATCGCGTGGGACCGGATCATCCTGCCTGACAACCAGACCGTCCAGATCAGCTCCTTCGGAGGTGATGAACGGGGCCGCTCCGGTGTCACCGGCTTTGTGGACACACGCTTTGCCGAGCGTTTCGGGTCGGCTGCCCTGATCTCGCTGATCTCGGCCGCGCCAAGTGCCGGCGCCTCCGAGGTCCAGGATGAGACTGCCGCCGACGTTCTCGAAGACGTTGGCGATGATCTGGCAGATGCGACGGACAGCGTCATAGGCGATTACCTCTCCATCGGCCCCGTCATCTATGTCGACCAGGGCGCCCGTGTCACGGTCATGGTCGACCGCGATCTGGAGATATTCTGAGCCCATGTCGCTGAGCTATCTCGAAACCTCCCTCGACAGGATCGACGCCGCCGCCCGCGACGATGTCATCGAGATCTGCATCAACCCTGATGGCACCTGCTGGGGCGAATTCCAGGGCGATCACTTCATGAGAAGACTGGACCAGAAGCTGACCGCAACAGAGGTCAAAGATCTCGGCAACCAGATCGCCTCCTCCGCCAACACCACCATGAGCAAGGACCGCCCGATCGTCTCGGTCTCGATCACCTACAAGGGCCGACCGATCCGAGCGCAGGTGATCACACCACCCGCGGTGCTAACGGCCATGTCGATCAGCCTTCGGTTCTTTTCGAGCCTGCTGCTCGAAGGAATCGCGCTGGATTTCCTATATGGCAAGGAGCGCAAACTCGAAGAACTCCGCCTCGAGAAAACCCGGGAACTGCGCGAGGTAGTGACCGCTGGCGTCATCAACGATGCGCTGGCCTTCTGCGTCGACAACAAGCTCAACATGATCGTCTCCGGCGGCACCTCCACTGGCAAGACCGTGGCTGCGCGCAAGATCCTCTCGCATGTTCCAGCCGATGAACGGATCGTCACCATCGAGGAAGCGGCCGAGCTTCTGCCGACCCAGCCAAATGCCGTCACCCTCATCGCCAATCGCGACGCGGAATTCCAGACCGCCGATGTGCTGCTCACCGCTACCCTGCGCATGCGCCCCGACCGGATCATCCTCGGCGAGGTGCGTGGCAAGGAAGCGATGACTTTCCTTGAAGCCATCAACACGGGCCATGGCGGATCTATGACCACGCTTCACGCCGAAACCCCGCAATTGGCCGTGCAACGCCTGGCCATCGCGGCGCTCAAGACCGATATCCCGATGACCTATGCCGACATGATCCAGTACATCGAAAATTCCATCGATGTGATCATCCAGGCCGGTCGCCACGATGGCCGGCGCGGCATCACCGAATTTTACCTCCTCGGCGCGGACCAGATCGGAGCTTCCCAATGAAGACCTTTGAATACGATATCTTGTCCTTTCCCATGACCCGTAAGACCAGCCTTGCCGACATGCAGGCCAGCCTGAATGCCAAAGGTGCAGAAGGCTGGGAGGTCGTCTCGATCAGCTCCTCAGAATTCGCCAACGTGGGACACACAGTCTTCCTGAAGCGTGAGACCACACCCGCCGGAGCGACAGCATGAGGCAGGCGGGCTGTACCCTCGTAGTGACTGCGCTGGTTCTGGGCCTGACGTCGGCACCCGGCTTCGCTGAGCGCAATCTCGTGCCGACCCTCGAGCGCAGTTTCGACGTCTGTCCAGACCGGCCCGCTGAACCCGTGTGGATTCAGGAGATCCCCCAGCGCCAAGCCTATCAGCGCGTGCTGGTCCAGGACATCTACCGCGCCCAGAATCTCGAGCGCATCGTCGAGATCGGCAACTGCGACTGCGCGACCCGGTTCCCATCGTGGGATGCGGCAGAGGCGGTGTTTCGTGAGCTCTACGCCAGTGATGAACGCTGGGAAATGCTGGAAGCTTCGGACGCCTACAATCGGCGCGCTAACGCTGCCCGCCCTGCCGCCAAGGCCATCTGCGAAGCCGCGGGCAATTGGTAAGGCGGGGCCCTGATGAGCGTCGTCACCTACTTCGTTGAAACCTCCCAGGGCTATCTCGACACTGCGGCGGAAACTCAGTTCGGGTCCGTCACCGCGACAGTCGGCACGCTTCTGGTGCTGGGAACAACGCTCGTGGTGATCCTCGTCTTCCTGAACATGATCTACCAGTACAAGGCGATGGACGGGCGCACGGCATTCTGGCTCGCAGTCAAGATCGGACTGATCGGGATATTCGCGACCAACTGGGTCCAGTTCAACGCGCTCTCCTCCGCCATCCTTGCCGGCATCGACAGCATTGCGGGTGCGCTTGTCGCCTCGGTCGGTGGCGGTACCCCAGGTCCCTCCGGTACTTTCGCCGAAGAGTTTGACAGACTGATCGCGGAGTTGGGGGACTACTTGAACGCCGCTGGTTCCGAGTTGAACTGGATGGCCGGCGCCATGCTCGATATTGTCGGGGTCCTGTTACTCTCGATACTTGGCGGGCTCGCCGCCTTCATCCTAGTTGCCTCGCGCCTGATGATCGCGCTTCTGATCGGGATCGCACCGGTTATGATATTCCTGACCCTCTTCGAAGTGACCAAGGATTATTTCGCGCGCTGGCTGTCTGCGCTGGTTTCCTTTGCGCTCTATCCCATCGTCGTCGCAGGTGTGTTCGCAACGATCACCGGTGTTTCTTCCGCGCTCATTGGCGAACTTGGTGACCCGGAAGGCGCGTCAAATATCGGCGCGCTCATCCCATTCTTCATGATGGTCCTCATGGCCAAGGGCTTCATCATTGCCACGCCCTTCATCGTCCGCGCGATCTCCGGAAACATCATGATGCCCGCCCTCTCCGGTGGTCTCGGCGGTGGCTACAGCTTTGCCCGCGCCGCAATGGGCAGCCAGCAGGCCTACAATCGCTATCTGATCGGCGGGGCAAGTGGCGCAGAATACGCCGCCCTCAGGGCGCGGCAGTTCTTCGGCGTGCAGCAGATGCCCGTGAGACAAGGCATGGGGCAGACGGGTTCCGCAGTAGGCACAGGATCCGCTGACTCGGGGTCAAAAATGCTGGCGCAGCTGGCGAGACTGGGTCGACTTGGACGACGGTGACGGCCCTTAGCCGACGGTCGCTCACCTTGGTCGTCAATGTCCGCTAAATGGTTGCAAGCAAAGCATCAACAAACTCTGACCTGACCGCGAGGAAGGGGATTGTCCGGTCGTCGTCGTTTGGCCCCCTAACGATTACGCCGACAACTTTTCCAGAGAATAGCACGGGACCACCACTCATTCCCTCGTAAGTTCCCGACAACAAGGCGATCACGTTATCGGATGTGGCGGGCGTGCCGTCAAAGGTCTGCCGCGAGAAACCTGTCACTTCGGTGTCGCGGATCGTCAGAGACGTGCTGTCCAGATTGGAAGGATAGCCCGCAGCCTGCACCGCAGAGCGGATGCCCAGCGCTCCAGCTTCGGCTGTCGAGGCCATTTGCAGCGTGGCTGCTGGATTGAATGCGGGCATTGGAGTTCTTAACCGAATGAGCGCAAGGTCGTTGTGTTCGTCGCGGGCTACTTCGTCCGCTTCCATTGCGAATGCCGGGCTTTGTCGCGGAAAGATGCGCAGATTTGGTCCAAGGCAATGCGCGCAGGTCGCAAACAGGTTCTCGGCTACGGCGAAACAAGTGCCCACTGATCCGCCATCTGTGTCATTTTCGAGATACCAAACGGCTGCGTTTAGAACCTCGCTATCCTCGACCAATGGAATCGAAAATTGTCCGCCCGAGGACAATGCGTTGAACCTCGCGGCAAGGCCGCGGAAGACCTGGTCAGTGGATCCCTTCACCTGCCGAATAAACTCTATTTTCCCTCGGAGCACCCATTCGAAGTTCGTAGCTTCCCGCTCCGGCAACCGGCCTCTATCTGGGCGCTTATCGTTGAAGTGGCGTGCCGATGCCGCAGCATAGCCATTAAACTCCCAGTCATGAAGCATCGCCCTGACATCGCGAACAAATTTGCGCTTAACGTTAACTTTCTCATTCACAACCAGACCGGTGACTTCCTGTTGAAAGGCGGCGCCCAGCAGTCGTGTCTTTGCGTGGTTAATTCTAAATCCGTTGTCCTCAATCATCTGCTGAAAGGTGTCGGATAGAATGAAGTCATCGTGGCTGTCGGGGTTTGCAAAACGTCCGATTGGCGCCGGAAAGGTCCTGCGATTGGAGGAGATTGTGATGTCATCGGCATATCGCGTGTAGGTGCATCCAAGTTGCCTGCAAAATCGAGCCAACTCAGCATCGAGTTTGTCTGAAACGATGTTTGCAAGTATTGGCGACAGTGCGGCGCCAGGCATCAGGACATGGGTTGTTCGAAGACTGCCTTCGACCTCCTTTTCTGTTTGAAAGCAAGCGATGTGCGCGATGAACTGGGCAATCTCTTCTGGATAGTCATAAGGCGGGGCCATCAAACGCCCGCGAATGCGACCGAAGTGAATGGTCTCGAAGTAGTCTTCAAGGTCAATGTTGAGCACCCAGCGCTTACCGACGTGTTGTCGAGCATTGCTCACTATGCTGCGTTGATGCCCGCCGACAAAACCGTGGACGTGGGCGCGAGGACGATAGTCGCTTTCCAGAAGGCGCAGGATGTCACGCTGCAACCCGAGAAGCGCAATACGCGGTGCGCAAATACGCCGTGTCCCACCACTTTTCTTCGGTATGGTGAATTCTTTGTATCGCGCACCTGGAGCAAGTCCGTAAGCGATGTAGACAAATCTCTTCCGATAATTCCGGCGAAGCGCAAAGGCGATTTGTCTAAGGTTGGCAAAGGGCTTTAACGACATGGGTGCATCAACGACCTACAATCTCGCATTCCCAACATCGCGGGAATTTCGCAATTCCGTAACAGCATGTAGCGGGGCGAGTTGAAAGTAACCTTCTCGCAGGTGTCGCAGGTAACACAACACTTGGTTGATTGCAGGCCGCTGATGCTCGGTCACGTGTATCTTGATCTTTGAGTGGAGGCAACGGTGGCAGAGTGTCGGTTGCTTCCATTGCAGTCATTCGGAGTGCAGCGAATGGCTGCTTCCCGTCCCGACCACGACCAAGTCGTTTCCGGCCCTTTGCTGCCATTCGCGCTCCGTTCTAAATCGTGCATCTTCACAACTGTTTCGTGCCATACATTTAGGCGGCATGATTACAGGCGCTCGTCCCGACCTGAGTGCGCGATAAACAGGACGACAACAATCGCCGGCTGACTGATTGCTTTCGCAACTTTATGCGCGCGCAGCTTTCTTGATAAGCTCCAGTTGGCCGACCGCATAGCGCTCCACAACAACCAATGTTTCCCTGCAGGCGAGAACCAGATCATCAGGCGGCGGCGCCTCGTCATAGTAGGTACCGTGGCATAGGGAGTTGATCAGGACACTCTTGAGAGTCATGCCCTCCTCGCCCGCAAGATGCTTGACGAAATCTGTCAGGCTGTCGGACTTGTCCGGCCTGCAGAAGCGGCCAATTGCCTCCAGCACCGAGCGGACTGAATTTGCGGTCCTATGATCAGGGTCTTTGCCGTTCGCCACCTCGTGGATGTCCACCAATTGCTCCTGGAAGGGGGCGATGTACTTGTTCAGGCGTGCAAGACTGTGGCTCTTGCCGTCGGTGTGAAGTACAAACGCTGCATTATCATCGACCACACGGTTCGTAAGCGAGATATTGAAGAAATAGCTGCTGTGGGTGAGCAAGAGTAATTCCGGCCTCCAGCACTTTTTGCCATCAATCTTTCCTGGATTTATCGAAATCTCACCCTGATCCGAAATGTTCAGGTTCTTGAGAGTTTGCGCAATTGCGAAAACAAAATCATAAGACATTGACGTAATCGGATCGTCAAAGACGAGAAACAGCTTCTTATAATCACTACCTGTTGCTACCTTCTTGTGCGTGCATGCAATGAAATAGCAGAAAGAAATTGCTGTCTTCTCGCCGTCACTCAACGTCCGATGCGGCCCACGAGCCATTTCCTGTTGGCCGCGCTTCAGCACAAACCTGGTCTTGTCGAAAACGTATTTGTCGGCGAAGAACTCTTTCAGGAGCAATTCAAAGGTCTCGGCAACACGATCCCGTGCTTGTGCCGACGGACTTGCCTTTTCCAGCTCACCTAAAGCGTTCTGCTTCAAGACAACATCGGCATGAAGTCCCCGCAGGTTTTCGATGTCGGGCCAATTGCCGATAGCGAATTCGCGCTCAAACACCGCGCAGGCCTTGCGTTGTAGAATCTTGCGCTCTTCATCAGCTTTCTCGACAGCTAAATTCAGCGCTTCCGCTTTCTCGTTGTTCTCGCCGATGGCCTTGTTGATCGCCGCGATACAAGCGGACAGGTTCTCGGCAGGAAGCGCAGCCGCGGTTCCAAGTGCTGAGGCCTTCTGTTCGATCACTGACTTTATAGCCGTGATCGCTTCCCGCACGCTCTTCAGCGCATCCGCGCCGTCGCTGACTTCTGTATCCTTTTTCGATGGCACATGACGCTTAAGCGCGTCATAGCGGGACTTCTGCCTTGCAAGCTGGGTTGCCGTCGGATCCAGCTGCGCTTCCTTTTGTCTGAGCTTTCGAAAGAAGTCCCTCAATTCCGCTTTGTGTTTCTCTTCTTCGTCTTCAAAATATTCAATGTAGGCATCAATCACCGCCTTAGGATCAGGGTCCGTGATACCCTGTTCGCAGAAGGGGCATACGGTCCGGTGCTCATCTCGAATGATCTTTGCGCCTTCCTCGTAAAAGCCGTGATGCGCATCGATCTTCTTCTTGATTGCGTCGGAGACACTTGATGGGGAGGTCGGGCGCTCAAGCGAAACAGCAAGGGCGTCGAGATCGACATCATTGGTTGCAATGGGTTCAATTTGCCCAGGATAGGCAGGTTCTGCAGGTATTGCCTTGAGGCTATCGAGGTCCCTGATGATGTCGGTGAGAGATTGCTTCGGCGCTTCTGGCTTCTCTTGAAAGGTCTCCAGAAGCTTTTCCAGAGAAAGAGCCTTGTACTCTTTCAGTTGTTTGTTGATGCCTGCCTTCTCGTGCAGCTCGGATTCTTTCGCGGCGGTAAATTTGCCGTCAAGCGTATTGTATGCCTCGGAAGCCTTCGCCCTTGCTTCTTCCAGCACCTTCTTCGCATCATCGAGCTTGATGTTTTCGCTATCGACGGCGATCTGGTTTTCAATCTCGCCATCCAGTTCGTATTTTCGTTCCCGCAACTCTTCTTGCACGAAATCCTCGGAGAACACGTGGAAGATTGTGTCATTGACCGTTGCTGTGACCGCATCTCCAGCCTTTTGAAGGTCGAGAGTTCCCATTGCCGTCGTACCGCGAGAAAACGCAAACGAGCCGGAGCCATCGGTGGATTCGTCAGAAACAAGGTTGAGAGCGGCGCCTGACACATCTTCCTGCTGGCCGTACAGATCAAGATACCGGAAGGCGCGCGACAGGAAGGACTTGCCGATACCGTTTCGCGCGAAAACCAGGTTTTGATTGCTCTTCGTCAACTCTCCATCGAGAGTGAAGACGGGTCCGAGATATCGGGCGGACACGGAAAATTTTGGTTTTGGTACTGTATTCATTTTTCAAATCCATCAAATCAAGAAAACTCGAACCCTTGTGTCCAGCTTCAATATCCTTCGGCTCAAGCGCCGATGGATTGGCGCTCACTCGTGATTGGTGCCTGCGGGCAGCCGTAAGTCAATATCATCTGGCACAATGCTGAACCCCCTAGCCATGGCTCTGCCGAACTCGATTGTTGGCCAATGACGTGTCTCGAGCTTCCATTTTCTTACTCGCAAACGGATGTTTTCGCACGTACACTGAGCGTTAGCATCCCGCCCTCTATGACCTTCAGACCATGCCCACCGCCCTACCGATGAATTGGCTTTTTGCCACCCTCCTCCTGCAGCATCGCTTCCATTTCTTCTAACCCATCGACTGCAGAGCGCATCTGCGCCTCATCATCCACCCCCACTGTCTCGGCATCCGCAAGCTGTCCCCCAAAATCCATCTCCATCTGGCGCTGTTCCTCGGCGATAACGGCTCGAACGACATGCGCGGTCTTCTTTGGAACAACATCAGATTGCCCTGACGGTTGACCGTCAACGCTCTCGCGTGCCCGCTCCACATCAGTTTCAAAACCACAGGGGCCGTCCGGTGGCGGTGTCATCGGCATGGCGCGCATGCTCAGCGGCAGCGCGTCTTGCGATCCCCCTCCCCCCAGCTCCGGAAATGGCAACTCGCCCGTCTGCGCCGCGTGGATTGCCTTGAACAGCCGGTCGTCGAAGTACTGGATCCGCTTCGCCCGGACAGGCATCTGGGCATCGATCACCATGACGATCTCGTCGAGCGGCAAGCGGCGCGCCTCATCCTCAGGCAATAACGAACTTTCTTCGGTCCGTGTGGATTGGCTGCGCCCTTCAAAGGGGTTCTTGCCGATGGACTGGGACCGCGTGACCACGGTCTTCGTGGTCTTGCCGACCGCCTTGCTCAGCTCCTCGACGGTTTTTTCGTCTGACGGCGTGAGGTAGAGCTTCACGCCCGCATTGCCCTGCAGGGAGCGGCGGGTGTTCTCGCCGTAGATTTCATCGAGAGCGGGGATGGTTTGGGTGACCACGGCCAAATGGCCGCGATAGGTTCGCAGGGTCTCGATGCTCTCGACCACGATGGGCATTTTGCCCAAACGATTGAACTCATCGAGCATGATCATCACCGGCCACGGCTCATCCGGCCCGGGGTCCTTCTCCTGCATGGCGGAGAGAAGGTCCGAGAAGAAGAGACGGATCAACGGCGCGAGGGGTTTCACCATCAGCGGCTGGACCACGAGGTAGACCGAAAAGGGCTTTCTCCGGATCGTCCGGAAATCAAAATCCGACACCGCCGTCGCTTCATCGATGGCCGGGTTCTGCCATTGATCGAGCCCTGAGGTCATCAGGAGCGAGACGTAAGAGGTCAGCGTGTCGTTGTTGGTCGAGGCAAGCCGCGTGAAGATCAGCTTGGCCGCCCTGTTGTCGACCTCATGGCCGCGCGCGAAATACTCCTTCTGCTTGTTCCCACCCGACGCCGCGATGCGGTAGATCTCGCCCAGGGTCGGACGCTTGCGCTGGAACGCCAAGAGCCCTGCCGCCACGAAGAGATCGATCCCGCCCTTGAGGAGGCCCTGCACCCGGTCGTTGTCACTCTGCAGGAACAGCGTCGCCAGGAGCTGCAATTCCATCTGCTGGCGCGCAGGATCTTTCAGCTCAAAGATGCGCAGGAGCGGGTTGTAGCGATGCGTCCGCTTGCCCTCCCAATCGGTGGGGGCAAAGCGATAGACCTTGTCGCCCTGCGCTGCGCGGTGCCGGGCCGTGGCCTCGAAACACTCCCCCTTCACATCGAGCGTCACGGCGGAGCCTTGCCAAGTCAGCAGGTTCGGAATGACAAAGCCCGTGGTCTTGCCACGGCCCGTGGGCGCCACGATCAGAGCATGGGGGAAAACCTTCGAGCAGATGTAGTTGGCGCGGGAGCCCGGCGGTCCCAGCTTGCCGAGGATGAACCCGGTCCCGGGCGCCCCGAAGAACCCATTGGCCTTCATCTCGCGCGCACTCTGCCAATGGGTCTGGCCAAAGCGTGTCAGGGCGGACCCCGAGAGGGCGAGGCTCAGCATCAGACCGACGGCGGCGAAGCTGCCGATGATCAGGTGAATAAGTTGGGCGTCCTCGGGACGGCGATCGAGGATCGCCAGATAGTTTTGCGCGATATAGGCAAAGTCGATCTCGGCCCCGAACCCGAGATCCTGGTAGGTCAGCACCGCCGAGGCGATGGTATAGCCCATGGCCCCGGTCACCAGCGTCACCAGCAAGACCCCTGTTGCGATCCGCGCTTTTCCCATGGAGGCGCTCAATGGACCTGACCCCGCTCGGTCTCGCCATCCACGTCTGTCGCGCGGTGTTTTTCATACTCAGCATCGGCCAGTTCATCGACCACCTGGCGCAAGGCCTCCGTGTTGGCCGTCGCGGCATCGGACTGCAGATAGACCTTGGCGACATAGAGCCGGTCGAGGCGATCCTCGAGAACCCTCTCCAACGCATTCGCATCGCCGGATGTGAGGCGGCCCAATTGGCGGTCATCCAGCACCCGCGCGATCTCCTCGCGGAAGGCGTCCCGCTCCGCCTCGGTCTCGAAGGGCGCGGACAACTCCCCCGCGCGCTCATGGTCCAGAACACGCGCAATCTCCTCTGCAAGGCGGTCGGCACGGTCAGACTGCGGCGCAGTTTCACCGCGGGCTGCGAGGAGGTCGTCGCGCTTGGCAGACCCGAGCCCCTCGCGCAACTCGTTGTCGCGGCGGACCTGATTGATGGCCTCCGTGTCCCGTATCTCGATGACGGCGGCATAGGTCGCACCGAGCCCGCGGGCGAGGTGGGACGGCATGTCCGGATAGCGCGCGCGCAAGTCATCCGTGACGGCATCTGCAACGGGCGTACGGAGGTCGCGTCCCTTCATGATCCGGTCGACCTCGCGAGTGATCTCGCTGGCGCGGGCCGCATCGGTGATGGTCTCCCTGTAGGGCTTAGACCGGTCGATCACATCGGTTGGGCGTGCGAGCAGCTCCGGATGTGCCTCGAGATATGCGCGCTGCTCTGTTTCGATCCGGCGCTCCGCCTTGGAGGCCACCTCCCACTCCCGGTCCTCGATCTGCTGCGTTGTCAGACCCTCGGCGCGCATCTCCTGACGGATTGTCCCTTCCATCGCCCGAACCGCGTCCTCGTGATAATGGAACCGCTCGCTGACCGCTTCCGCTTCCATAACACCATCCCGGCGCAGCACGTTCTCCCGTTCCAGCAGCGTCCCAAGTTCGACATGCACATCGTTGAGACTGTCGCGCGCCTGTTCCTGGTCGGCGCGGCGTTCGAGGTTCAGATCGCACGCCTCGGCCACCTTCGAGAGATCATCGGCGATCCATTGATGTTCGAGCGCTGCATTTGAGGCGCCCGTCTCGATCCGGGCCACCACTTCCGATGTGCTGATCCCCGTGCCGCGCAGGGCCGCGTCAATGCGCGACCGCAAGTCCGGCTCGGCCAGACTGTCTAGCCGGCTGGCGTCGATATTGGCCTCGGAATAGATCCCGCCTTCCGACGGAGCCTCAGACAACGTGCTCGAACGCAAACCGAGCGGCTGCATGTGCTGGACCTGCGTCTGGATCTCGATGAGGCGTTTTTCCAGTAGGGGGCGTTCCGCGTCCGCCTTCTCGGCGATCATGCCCTGCACCCGCGCGAGCTTTTCCGCATAGAGGCTTCTCAGATCCTCGAAACTTTGATCCTCGGCCATGTACACATCTCCTGTTCGGTCCACCTGCCCGCCACGCGCCAGCACCTCGCCCGCGCGGAAGAGGGCTGCGGCGATGTCTTCCCGGGCTTCCCGGGAGGCCTCTGCGGCAAGCGAGTGGTAGACAGTTCTGGTATTGGCGATCTCCGCCAGCGTCCGCGTCAGGTCCTGCCCTACGCGTTCTCGCTCGCGGGGTGCGCGCCCCTCTTCCTTCGCGGCATAAACTTCGCGGGTGGGGGCCGGGTAATGCACAACCCCGCGATCCACCCGGCGCGTGGCCTCCAGGCGCAGACCGTACTTCTCCGCCTCCTCGACCATGGCGAGGCGGAAATCGTCATAGTTGAAGCGATGGTTGCGCCCGAGGAAAAAGAACTCGCCTTCTTGCGAGCGGCGGTTCAGCACCAGATGCGCATGCGGGTGATCGCGGTCTTCATGCACCGCGATGATGTAGTCGAAATGCCCCGCGTCACGCTGGAAGAACCGCTCGGCCACATCCGTCGCGATGTCGCGCACATCCTCACCCCGCGTGCCGATGGGGAAGGACATGAGCATGTGTGTGGTCTGGCCCAGCTTGGGTTTGAAGCCTGCATCCCACCGCTTGGCGAAGCGCTCGGTCAGGTCCTTGATGTCGCCCGCCTCGAGCTTCGCCTTGCCATCCAGGAACCCGCTACTGTCCACGATATGGGTGGACTTGGTGGTGAGGTACTCGAGCTGATTGGCGAGCTGCGATTTGGTATGCGTGCCCCCGCCCCGGATCGCCTTGAAGACCGCTGGCCGATGCCCCGCTGCCGCGCGCACAAGCTGGGTCTGCTTGGCCACGTGCAGCCCCTGCATTGAGCCCCGGACGCGGCTCCAGCCATCCCGAAAGACCTCGCCCGTGACGGCATGGACGGCATCATTCAGCCGCATGCGCAAACTCCCTCAGCGCGGCCGTGGCCTGCAGCTGCATCGCGTCGCGACGGCGGCGCAGAAGCAGATCGATCTCGTCCGCGGAATCCAGGATGAACCGCGCCAGCCCGCGCATCTGCGCGAGGCGCAATTCGGAGAACTCGGCACGCGTGCCACCATCAGCCCCCTGCCCCATCCGGTTGGCCCGCGTCATCTGCTTGGCGATCTGTGCGACCCCATTGCCAACCTCGTGCAAAGAGGCCCTGTATCGCGCCATTTCAGCTGCCGTCTGCGCGTCCGGAACGAACACCCCGACGGCTGCCTGGATGAGCCGCCGCAGCCCCTCGGCACGGCTCTCGATGCCGGCCTTCGCCAGCACCTCGTCGAGCGCCTCAAGCTCCGCAGCCGTGACCTTCACACTGACCGCCGAGACCGGGATCGCGGCATCCACCTGGCGCTCGGCATCAGCTTTGAGCGTGTACTGGATCGCTCGCGGCGACACGCCGAACCGCTCAGCAAGGGCCGATGTGGTCACACCTTCCGCAGCCTCGCGAACGATCTCCATGCGGTCCGCATCGGTGAGACGTTTTGAACGCGACATGCGAAGAAAGACCCCCTATTTCCTGCCACCTTCCACCAAGGCTGCCCCCACCTTACGATAATATACCTAGCTGTCAATAATATACTTACGTTGCATTCAGTCTCAGGCAGCCTTGGTGTCCGCTTCCCCCGCGGCCCGCAGGGACGCGGGCCTGTCCCCTCGCCATCAAGAACCCCACCTGTCCAATGGGTCCCCTTCCCCAGCCCCGCCCGAGGGTCTGGCCGAGCACGCATGTGTTCGGACCGAACCGCGGGCGGGCGCAAACCCCTCCGACAGGTCGGACAGGCAGGGTCAAGGAGGGCCAGATTTGGCTTGCCAAATCTCTGCCGCAAAAACCGGGAGGCCCTGGCCGATAGGTTTTTGTGGATGGCCCCCTTGAGGCTGACTGGCCGGTCTGTCGCGGCCTGATCATTCCGGGGAGTAGTGCTTCCGTTGAATGCGCAGCGACCGGCATCCCTGGAACGGGGATCAGGCCGCCCCAAGATCGTCCTGGGGCGGCCCATCCTCATAAGAGGATTCAGTCCTGGGGATCCTTCGCGCTCGGCGGGAACATCACCAGCTCCGAGACCGCGACCGGGAAGTCGAGCTTGAGGCTGAAGAACTCCGAGCCATCCCCGTTGCGGGTGTTGCGGAACATGGCGCCCACGCGTTGGAAGCGGGTGCGCTCCTGACCATCGGTGTCGGTGAACTTGACGGGGACGGTGGCGACGTAGTGGTTGGTCATTTGGGCTACTCCTTGTTGCGATGGGGATCACCCGGCACGGGGGCAAGAGGCCCGGTCGCAAGCGCAAATGCGGAGGGTCCGCGGCCAGCCGTGGAAGCCGTATTTGTGCTTGCCGAAGCGTGAGCTGAGGGCACGATTGGGCCGACCCCGTGCGATCCACATCTATGAGCAAAAAGGAGTGATCCGGATGACCCCTGCCATCACGCCGGCGCCACCATCCGCGTCCCGCCGAACCTGGCCGGGGTGCTGACGGAGCCCGCCCGCGTGGATGCGATGTTCCGAAACACGCCCCGAGGGACGTGCAGGTCTTCAGCCTCATGTGCGACGTCTCGACCCCTCGTGTCTTGCGCTGCTGACGATGTGCGTGAGGTGCGCACCATCCCCAGCCCGTACCGATGCGGATGGGCCGCACTCTGACGGACTGGGTAGAGGGATAACGGTGCTGGCCGCCGCAGACTGCCGATCGCGCATGACAGATCGCACGCGCCATGAGACATGACGAAAGGGCCGCGCCAAGCGCGACCCCCTCTCTTCAATCCTGCGCAGTCTTCTTCGCCGGGTCAGCAACCCGCATGACCGTCAGGCCTTTCGCTTCCGCCTTCTGCCCGAGGTTCAGCGCGACCCCGTTGCCGCCGAAGAGAACAACCCCCGTCGCCGCGAACTTGTCGTCCAGCATTTCGTCGTTGCACTTGAACGGTGCCGCCCGCCCGTGTGCGGACCAGCGCGGATCGAAGCGCGCCTGTGCTATCCCGCGTGCCCGGGCCCACCGGGCCGCAATCATCTCCGCCCCATGCTTGCCACCCTTGTGGCAGAGGAAGATCTCCTGGTTGCGGTTCTGCTTGATCCGTTCTCGAACCTTGTCGAGTGTGTTGAAGATGACATCGACATCGGTCCAGTCAGTGGCGCCCGAGACAATCAGGGGCACGCCCTCGACTTTCGACTTCTCGGCGGTTTCACGGTCGTGCTGCTCCAGGAGCTGCCGTGCCTCGAAAACCGCCCCGGTCTCTTGCGCCCTGACGCCTGCGCGCGACCCGGCTGCCGGGATGAAGGCGTGACCCGTCTCGATCTCGTAGCATTCCGCTGCCGCCTCGCTCATCACCTCGATGGCGCCGACGATCTCCCGCAGCTGCAAAAAGCGCGCCTGCGCCTCTTCGAGCGCGGTCTCGGCGATCTCCGATCCGTCATGGGATTTTGCCAGCGCGCCGATCTTGTCGGCGGTGCGGTCGACCTCCTTGCCGAGCGCCACCTTGCGGCGCTGCAGGATCGTCGCGAGCCCATGGGCCAGCGGTTCGATTTCGGCTTCAAGCCCGGTCCCGCGCAGCTGACCGAGCAGGGTCTCGAAGCTCTCGCGGATGATGCGGTCGGTCAGGATGTGATCTTCCGGGATCGGGAGCTGTGCGTCCTTCTCGGTCAGCCCGAAAAGTTCGATGGTCTCGTAGGTGTTCGCAGTGTCGTAAGCCATGTCTGGTCTCCAGTGTTCGGTTCCAAGGCCACCACGTGAGTGTGGTGGCATGGCCGAATGCCTGGTTTCCGAATCTGTCCGGGTCAGGGACGGCGCAGCCGCCGGCTTGCCGGGCGCAAAAGTTTTCCGCGTGCAGCAACTGACACATGCGCGCCCTCACGCACGGGACCGCCCCAAGCCACAGGCCCCGTCCTCGCCGAAAAGTTTTGCGATCCTTGACGCGGGCTGATTTGGGGGCCATCCGGAGGATATGCTTCCGCACTCATGTGTGTGTGTTTAGACGGTAGGTTTGCCCGACCCGAGCAGGCAAACGGCCCGACCGGACGCGGGAGACGGATGAAGCGGCGGGATCGTTTTGGCCTCGGGCCAAAACAGACCAGAGCGCAATCCGGCGGAGCGGCCGAGGAGGGACGTGCTCGCGAGGCGGGCAAACCGGGATGCCGGGTGCGACGCCGCGGTGAGGCCGCATGGCCGAATGCGCGACGGACCGAAGGGCCGTTCTCACCTGCGACACGCGAAGCCGAGCAGGGGAGGCCGGAAGGCATTTCTGGATATTTCTGGAGGTTGCCTATTGAACGCAGGCGATGTATCTTGAAGGTAGCTTTATTGGGGCTGGCGCGCTGTGAGAAACAGGTCGGCGCAGCAGGTGAGAATCAACCCAGCGAACCTGATCCGGGCCCATTGGATCTTGGTTTGCCGAGCTTCTTAGAGTTCCACGGTTTGCTCAATCAATTGCGCGCTTTCCGACTCCTGCTATAGGGCCCACGGCTTAAACTGGACTCGGAGGCACGCCAGAGGAATGAGCAAAATGAACATCAACACAAATGTGCCACCTGACGAAATTCTTCCGGTCGAACTCGACCGGCTGTCAAAAGGTGTGGACCGGATTTTGGAAAGGTGGGTCGGTGAAAATCGCCCAACAAAACTGACACTCCTAAACGATCTCGCTGCCGCTATCAGCCCAGGCTCAAATTGGGGAGCGCTGAAATCGAAACAATCCCAGCATCAACGCGAGTCAGAAGACTTCAACACCAGTCTCATTCCAGCGGTCAACCGCAAGGCCTTAGAACTTCCAGCTCGTCTGGCGGAAGTGAAGTACACCAAGAACGGCATTGAACTTTCATACTTGACCGAAGAAATTCGCTCGCTATTCGGCATGCATCATTCTGGCGATCCAATCATCGGCTTGGAACTTAGTGTCGTCGAGGGTAACGGGTACAGTGAGGCTTCTATCTACGCAAAGCTGATCCTGAACCGTGGAGGAGCCATCAGTGCGGTCGAAGCCTACGCATCCGATCTCGAGCCAATCGTTGCGCAACTCATCTACAACGCGATCCAAAACCTGAACTCCGTCGATCTTTACCCCACACTGGCACAGGGCGATTGTCGTTCTCTTCGAATTCTGGTTGGCCCATTTGACTGTGTTCTGTCGATTCCGGAGTTTTATGGGCGCACACCCGATGAGGGCTTCGCATCTCAAGGGTTGAAAGTGCTGCTTGATGAAGGCGAAACACCATCCATAACAGATCTCGATTTGGCGCTGCGCCTTGCATCCGTTGCGGTCCCACTTCTTGGGCAAAAGCAGTTCGTGGATATTGATAGTGTCCGGTTCAAACTGTCTCAGCCACTGGTGCAGATTTGGCAACCTATGGAGTTTTCAGCGCCGGACTTGCTCGATGATCGACCAATGTTCTGGATACCTGACGGTGGGTATTGGACACACGAAGGCGACGACTACCTGATGGATCACAATATCTGGACGCATAGCACACTGGGTGAGTCTCTGGATCTGGCATTGGCGCTCATCAATATTGACGACCCAGATATCTTCCTAAAGGTGTCCCTCACACCCATGCCAAAAGGACAGAAAAAATCGGACCCGTTACAAGAAAATTGGCGGGGAGGATTTCATCGTTCATTCCAGGTTCTGAGGATTCGGACGGGTGAACCAACCCAAGAACTTTGCCTGAGTGGTGCCACAAAAGAACGTTTCGAAAAGGGCTTCATCGGGTGGGCAATTCATGAGGGGCATGAGGTTGTCGACGATCGGTCGCAAACAAAAACCGAAGCGCTTATCCAGCGCGATGTGAGGCGTGCCTCGCAACACCTACGTCAAGTAGAAGCGATCATGGGTGGGGCCAATCCAAGAGACAAAGAGCTCTTGAACCGCATTCGAGAGGGAAAAGAGGACGTCTAGGCAGAGTGACGCCGGTCGTCCTCTTTTTGCGGAGCCCCTTGCGAAAGTTATTGAACGACAATGCTCTCACCTAGGGCGAAAGCGGCCAAAGCAGGGTAGTGTGAAAACACGCCCTGTTCCGCTTGGGCAATTTTGGCGAGCTGTGAACGAGCCTCCGCTACGGATTTTGCATCATCGGGGACCAGTTCGCGAAAGACTGCCAAAACCGGCATCGCAACTTCAACTGTTGTCGCGAGCGTGCCGCGTTCACTGAATTCGTTGTTGAAAGCTCCGTTGCCGATATCGTCGACCAGAGCAAAGGCTTCCCGGCAAATTTCTGGGTAATTCATGATCAATGTGAACCTTTATACAAAGTGCAGGAAGGACTGGCACGTTTACCATGCCAATCCAAACTATGTTTCATCGTTCTGGGTTGCTAGTTGGAATCTCCCGGCGACCTTTGTTTCGGGAACTCTCGGTGTTCTGAACCAAAAGACATCACTCATCCCGCCTTTTCGAGGAGTGTAATCGACATCTCGACCCGCCGAAGCTGTTTACGAAGCGGCGCGCAATCTGGATAGGCCAGCTTTAGCTTCCCCTCCAGGCCACGAAGGGCTGCAATAACATCTTCGGTTGAAGAAAGCTTCTCGTGAAAAGACTGATCCTCGTCCGTCCGCTGATAGTAGACGTCGAAGAACTCAGGCCCCTCAAGTTGCCCCCGGCCAATTTCAAAAGCCAGCCAATCCTCGAGGTCTGATCGAAGCGCACTCATCCGCGTGTAGACCACCGAGCGCGAAAACTCTGAACGCATCGCAGCCTTGATTATACGTCCAGCTTCAATGTGACCGTCTACTCCAAGCTCCCCGGTCGGACGACGGCGCGAGCATCCCGGGTTATAGTTATATGGCACAGTAGACTTACTTGGTGACGGATAGATCATTCCTTTGCATCTGGCACGGCGCTCGTCCTGACGGGTCTTAGCCATGGGACTTAGAAAAGTCTCCCACGAGGATACAGACTCGCCGGTCCAGTTGCCGCTGACCATGGGGACTGGCATTGCGTCGATCTTCCCTATGAGGGTATCCAGATCGTAGCCGGACCTCTGGTCCACGCCGACATAAAGATCGCAATCATAGGGGCTATACATGCCTGGCCAACCGGTCTTTTCGATGCGCCAGCCTGTGCGATCAGACCAAGCTGCGCGCTCTTCAACATCAGGCGCGCCTCCGTAGGGTTCATCAACCAGGACGAACTGGCCGCTGGCTTGGTCAATCCAATCCGTCGAATGGTCCATGTTCGGAAGTTTATCGCGATTCAGAATCTTGGGATATGCAGTACGGTTTCGATATGGTCGCAGCCCGGTATGCTCCATGAAGCGAAGCGATCGTTCTGCGGCACAAACCCTGCTTCGCGCATATTCTTGGTTCGGTGCGATGTCGTCACACACGAAATGATCGCCGGCAACCATTCTGAGATTGCCGAAGCCACGCACGTACCTTAGTGCGCTTTTCTCGCACAAATCCAAAATTGGCATCGACAGATCAATCCGCAGAGTTTCTCGTCCGCATCGGTGGCGGAGCTCTTTGTCGCTCCAATAGATGGTCAGGAGTATGTATGGTTTTGAAAGCGCGGGCCTAGTCATAGGGAGGGTCCGCTGCGCATGACGGAAACTCTCACAATTGGCAGATTTGGAAGCAAGTTCCAGCGCGTCAGAGTGCTTGATGCCTTTCGACTTCTTTAACTCTTTGGCAAACCGTTTTACCCCGGCAAGGGTGGTAGGATGGATATCTTCGATCAACATAGCTATCTCCCGGCCTGAAATAGAAACGCCACTCGCCAATCGTCCCTCAAGCCAGAATGCTAGCTGATAAGGAAGATATGAATTCTAGGGACAGTGCTGCCTGCAGCTTCGAAACGGCGAGTGCCATGCTCCTGCCTAGAGCAACACCAATATATGAAGAAGCACGTTCCAGTGCAAGTCGCGCCCTCCAATTCCAATACCAACAACATTGAGCTCCGACACTCATTTGAGCCAACGAAACGGTTCTTGGGCCGCCGGAAAATATTTGCCAGGTTCCAGAATGTGCGGATCCTTTCAGTCGATCGAACAAAAAAAGGGGAACCGCGTTCCCGCGGTTCCCCTTGCCCCTCCAGTGTTGAGATTTGTCGTCCGATCATGCGACCAGCGACAGCCCCGCGCCTGCGTCCTGCGGCTGTTCACCGCTGTCGATGAACGGGATGATCGAGAAGGTCTGCCCGCCGCGCTGTTCTTCGTTCTGCACGGCGTTGACGCGCAGGTCGCCATCAGGCGTGTTGATCAGCAACGAAAGGTAGTCATTGCCCGTGCGGCTGCTTTTCGCCATCCAGGCCGAGCCGACGCGGATCGGTGCGCCCCGGGGCGAGCTGACCTCGATGCGGTAATCGGGGTGGGTCTCCTCGGATTTGTAGCTGTTCTCGATCAGCATAAACTCCAGATCGAACATCATGTTGGCGATGTAGCCGGTGAAGGCGTTGTCAGCGTCCATGGCGGTGAGCTCGCCCGAGATCGAGCCAGATTTCATCAGGCCGTTCGAGACCAGTGGGATGATCTCGAACGCGCCGCTCTGGGCCGCACGCGCCTCTTTCGTCTGCACCGCGTTGACCCGGAACGGGCCGAGGCCGACATCGATCTGCATCGAGATGTAGGGGTTGCCGCTGGTGTTGCCGGTCTCGTTCCAGGCCGTGCCGATGCGCACCTTGCGGCCTGATTTGTTGACTGCCGTCACGTCAAAATCCGGGCTGCGTTCGGACATCTTGGCCCGCGCCTCCAACTGGATAGCGATATCAAAGCGCGTCGAGTGGATCATGCCGGTGTACTGAGCGGCTGTGGTCTCGACATTGCGGGTGAGGGTTCCTGCGAACATGGGATGGTTCCTTTTGGATTGGCCGGTGTCTGACGTCCTTGCCAGCGCATCCGGGATTGCTTTCTCGACCCCTTGAGGGATCACAAATCAGAAAGCTTGCTTTCCTTTCAGCCCCGCCCACGGGTCAGAGCTGCCGTCCGAGTGGGAATGCCCCCACGCCTCCGGGTGCTACGCCCCTCCCCTGCCCGTCTGGTCTTGATTGGCTGCCCGGATTTTCCGCGCCGTCCTCCGATCGCGCGATGAAGAACTCCGTCTCTTTGCCGTTCAACCTTTGCCCACCCCGGTCGGTCAGGCCGATGCAGCTACCATTCGGCACGTAGGTAATGAGGTACTGACCGAGCCGGTCCTTGTGGACAACGTAGCCGGTATTGGCCCAGTGCACGGTCTGGCCGGCATCGACGGCCGCCTTGATGTCATCGAGTGTCATGTGATCCTCCTCAAGTAGAATGGTGGGGAAACGACGCAAGAAGCCCGATCTTCCAACCGGGCTTCCGTGCGGCATTCAATTGGCAAAAAGCCGGGTCCTGTCAGGCACCTTGCGTGGCTTGCGTCGCGTGCGCCGCCATCCAATCCTTCAGACCAAGAACCGTTCTGCCGGCGGCGACTTCAGATGCCCAGGCAACCCTTGGGTCGCCGCAGGGCTCATCGCCGACATGCCGGTCGATATGGCCATTGGCCATCCATGGCTCGGGCTGGATCCGTCGCAGCCAGTCCGCCATGCTCGGGATGCGGCCCTGGCAGTCTTCACGGACATGCTGCTCGCCGATCCAGCGCACGGGGATGTCCCGACCCGCGCTATTGGTCAGAGTCAGGCCGAAAACCCGTTCCGCCTCGAACAGGCCTTGAGCGTGGTGGCGCATGGCTCGGTGCGTAAAGAGCGCGAGGGGCTCTTTCGAGGCATCGAACCAGTCATGTATGGACTGATAGTCAGACGGCACCCCGCCGAATTTCCGGGCAGAGCTTTCAGCATGATGAAGCGGATGGGCCATCTCAAAGACCCTCGACATAGCTGTGCGAACATTCGACATAGCGGTCCGCGTGATCGAGGGTGATGCTGTCGTTGCGCAAGTCCCAGGTCAGCGTGCCGTAGCCGCCCTCGTTATTTTCGAACCCCGGGTGATGGTGATAGGCGAGCGACCAGGCGAAATCGCCAATCTCTGTGGCAAGCGCCTCCGGCAGTCGGACCTCTGCAGGCTGAACCGTCACATCCTCGACATTGCCGGAGTCGCCATAGCCTTCGTATTCGGCAGTCACCTCGCTGATGCCAAGCGCACGTAGTTGCGCGAGCAGCTCCGCTCGAGATGCCTTCAAGGTGGTTTCGCGCTCTGCACGCCACTGAGCCGCCATTGCGGCATAGTCGATCTGGGGATTGGTCATGGGTCTGTCCTCTTGTCTGAATTTGGGGGGCCGGGCGTGGCATTGGTCTGCCCGCGCCCGGAAAGCGCAGATCGCCAAGATCCCGATCCACGCCGCCCGACCGGAAGCTCGCTTTGACTTTTCAGGCGGCTTGTTCTGCCGCTCTAGCGGCTCCCTGCCCGACGATCAGAGCCAGAATGCGGCCCGTGTCGATCCCGTCCGCATGCGGCAGGAACACCCGCAACTGGAAGGCGATGATCTCCGTGAAACACCCCATGGCCTTGAGACCTTCAATCATGCCCCGATCCGCACCGCCCAACTCAAGGCGCATCTCGCCTGCGACACGACGACGGGTCAGGGTGAGACCCCGGCCGAGATCGACCGGCGCCGTGGTGCCGAGGGCGGCGGTCAACATCTCCTGCGGCGTTTGCGGGTTGGAGACGAGGAAGCGGGCGCGCAGCGCGGCCGCACCTTCCTCGCTCAGCGTACGCCCGATCATGGCGGTCGCCCCGTCCGGCGTGACCCTATAGATGCGCTCATTGGTGGTCGGAATGTCCTTCCAGATCGGCAGCAGCAGCCCGGTCAGCAGGTAGAGCTTGGTCGTGGTGGTTTTTGGCAGGGACGCAGCCTCGGCATCCCAAATCCGCGCAAACTCGGGCCTGTCGATCTCTTCCCAAGCCGAGGACTCGAACCGCGCCTCTTCGAGATAGCTCGACCCGTTTGGCCGCACCACCTTGCGCATGAGGGTGACGATATCCTCGTCATACATCTGCATGGGCCGCGCCGAGATGAGCGCCGCGCGACCCGAGGCGCGATTGACCATCGGCAGCTTGTCGGGGTTGCGCGACAGGGCGTCATCCGCCGACAGCACGTGGACCGGGTCCGTCACCTCAAGTCCGATGATCCGCGTCACGGCGCCAGATTTCGGGCAGGTCCAGAGATCTTCCGTGGAGACCTGTTCTATCTTGTCGCCGCGTAGGGTTTCCACGCCGAGATCGAGCGTGCCCGCCGCCCGCGCCCGTTCAGTCTGATCGGCAATCCGGCGCATGAACTCGGCAAAGAGCGCGTTCTGCATGTGGATGGGCAGGGCAAGCACCCGGTTGAGAAACCGCTGGATCGGCGGCAGCTCCTCGAGCAGCACCCCGTCCTTGTCGATCAGCCGCAGGGCTGTCCAGTCGGTGAAGCTCTCGTAGCTCATCGCCTCAGCGCGCCCGGCGGCAAGATCGGCGAAATACCCACGTAGTGCGGCCCGCGCGATCGGGCTTTCGAGATTGTCCTCCTCGCGGAACATGCCTTGCGAGCCGGTCTCGCGCTGACCCTTGGTCAAGGCCCCCAGCTGGTCGAGGCGCTTGGCGATCGTCGAGGTGAAACGCTTCTCGCCATGCACATCCGAGGTGCAGACCCGGAAGAAGGGCGCGCTGACCTGAGCCGAGCGATGCGTGCGGCCGAGCCCCTGGATGGCCGCGTCTGCGCGCCAGCCGGGCTCCAACAGGTAGTGCCGCCGCCGTTTCTGGTTCTTCGCTGTTTGCGCCGCATGATAGGACCGGCCCGTGCCGCCTGCATCGGAGAAGATCAGGATATCCTTCTCACCATCCATAAAGGCTTGGGTCTCTGACGAATTACTGCTGGCGGCGCGCTTTTCGATAAAGAGATGGCCATCCTCGGCCTTGAGGGGTCGGATGGACCTTCCTGTCACTTCGGCCACGGCATCGTCGCCAAAGGCCCAGAGGATCTGATCCAGCGCCGAAGGGATCGGGGCCAGTGTCATCAACTCCATCATGGCCGCATCGCGCAGGGCAAGCGCTTCGCGGGAGACAACCAGCGCCCCGGTCTCATCCCGTAAAGGTTCCACCACCATATTGCCGTCGATCTCCACGAGCTTTTGAGCATGGATTGGGAAGGCCTGTTCGAGGTAGCCCAGCACATAGTCACGCGGCGTCAAGGCACCCTCGACGAGTTCATCCTCTGGGTCCATCGTCTCAAGCCGGCGTTTCAGCAGGCTCTCGCCTGTCGAGACCACCTGGATGACGCAGGCGTTGCCCGCCGTGAGGTCATCTTCGATGGCGCGGATGATGGTCGGGGCCTTCATGCCCATCAGCAGATGATTGAAGAAGCGCTGCTTGGTGCTCTCGAAGCGGGACTTGGCCGAGGCGCGTGCGGCCGAGGCGTTGGTCGCACCCGAAGCGTCATTGACGCCGGTGGCGGTCAGCGCCACCTCGAGATTGTGGTGGATCGTCCGAAACGCACCCGCGTATGCGTCGTAGATCTCGATCTGCGCCGCGGTCAGCGCGTGTTCGAGCACGTCATATTCCACGCCATCGAAGCTGAGGGCGCGGGCCGTGTAGAGGCCGAGCGTCTTGAGATCGCGCGCGACCACCTCCATGGCAGCGACGCCGCCTGCCTCCATCGCCGAGACAAAGCTCTCGCGGCTCGGGAAGGGATATTCGGGGCCCTGCCCCCAGAGCCCCAGCCGCGCGGCATAGGCGAGGTTGTGCACGCTCGTGGCGCCCGTGGCCGAGATGTAGAAGACGCGGGCGCACGGGGCGGCAAGTTGCAGCCGCAGGCCCGCGAGGCCCTGCTGGGAGGGTTTAGCCCCCCTGCCCTGCTCGGACCCGGTCGCATTCTGCATGGCATGGGCCTCGTCGAAGGCTAGCACGCCCTCGAACCCCTCGCCCATCCAGTCGAGGATCTGGCTCAGCCGCGTGGTGCCGCATTTGCCCGCCGAGCGCAGCGTGGCGTAGGTGACAAAAAGGATACCGTCGCCCATCGGGATGGGCTGGTCCGGTTTCCATTTGGAGAGCGGCTGGATGTCGGCGGGCGAGCCTCCGAGGTCGGTCCAGTCGCGGATGGCATCCTCGATGAGCGTGGCGGATTTGGAGACCCAGATCGCCTTCCTGCGCCCGGCAAGCCAGTTCACAAGGATCAGCCCCGCGCATTCCCGCCCCTTGCCGCAGCCGGTGCCGTCCCCGAGGAAATACCCGAGACGATAGGCCCGTGCTTCCGGGTCATCATCTGCGCGCGTCAGCTTGGTCTGGTCGTCATCAATGGTAAACCGCCCCGGCAGGTCACGCCCATGGACATCATGCGCCATGATGATCGTCTCGAGCTGCGCCTCGGAGAGATGTCCCTGCTCGATCAACCGTCCGGGCAGACGCAATTCCGCACTGGCGGCACCTGAGGGCACCGGCGGCGCGACCGAGGCCATGGCGATGCTCTCGACCAGCGGCGTGGGATGTTCCTGCGCACCCGCGATCTCGATCCGCTGCGGGTGGTAGCGCGCATAGATGTCTGAGACGGGCGTGTTGTCGCGCGGGGTCTCAAAGCTTGTGAAGCTGAGCGGACGGACGGCATTGGCCCGGGATTTGGAGGCGGCGACAGGCGCAGCGGCGGTCTTGCGCGGGGCAGATGATGGAACGGTCGGTCGAGCATGAGGGATCGCTTCAGCCCGTTGGGCGGGGCGCATCTCGGGCCGGGTTGCGGCCACGGCGTCGACAAAAGGAAGGGCTTCATCCAGATCGCACACAATGGCGCGGATCATCTCGCCATCCTCCTGCACCTTGTCGAAGACCATGAGCTGGGTTTCGACAGAGGTGCCAAGCTTGCGGTAGACTTGCCCCGGAATCGTCAGCGCCAGTCGCGGCGTGAGGAGACCGCAGGCGCGTGACCAATGCGCGGCATCGCATTCGGGCGTGAATCCCGGCGGCATGATCGCCACAAGCCGCCCGCAGGGTGCCAGGCGCTTTGCAGCCGCGATGAGATGCTTGGCGGCGATATGCTTGTCTCGAGAGCGATCGACCGAGGAGGCGAAGGGCGGATTCATCACCACGACGTCGGGTAGAACCGGCGTCTGCAGCAGATCATCGATATGCTCGCCGTCATGGCCTGTGACCTCGCCACCGAAAACCGCGCGCAGGAGGTGCTGGCGAAAGGGGTCGATTTCATTGAGCACAAGCGTGGCACTGGCCCGGGCAGCGAAAGCAGCGAGGGCACCGGTGCCCGCCGAGGGCTCCAGAACGGTCTCGCCCTTGCGAATGGCTGCCGCCCGCAAGACCAGCGCCGCGAATGGCAGCGGCGTGGAAAACTGCTGCAGCCGGATCTGCTGCTCTGACCGACGCGTTTCCGTCAGCAGCCGTGAGGCAAGCCGCTTTGCAGCGGCGATATCACCTGCCGCGCCGTCCCCACGCAGCAGCACCTGAACAGCCGCAGCCTGCATCAGGTCATATGCCATGCGCCAGTCCCAGGCACCGCCGGCATCGCTGCCATGGAACGTCTCGCGCATGATACGCGCGAGCGCTGAACTGCGCAGGGGTTGGTGGTCGACCTCCGCGCCGATCTGCGCGAGGGCAGAGGTAAGGTTAGCGTCGGATTCAACAGGATTGGAGAGCGTTGAGAAAGGCTTGGACATGGGGAATTCCTTTGGATCAGGGTCTGAGTTCCAAAGGACAAAAAGCCCGCTCTACACTTTGAAGGCGTAGAGCGGGCAATTTCTCAGCGGGGGGCCTGCACCCCGATCATGGCCATTGCTGCGCAGCATGAAGAACGCGCAAAATGGTCACCATCTCAGGGCTTTCAGCATAAACCACGATGTAGTTCGGCCGAACAACCATCTCCCTAGTCCCGTCCACACGGCCCGCGCGGTACATCTGAGGGCGTTCTGGAAGGAGGGACGTCTTGTGTTCAATCTCGTCTTTGAGAACTTGGGCGGCATCCGGGTTGTCGTCAGAGATGTAGTCAATGATTGCCAGCAAGTCGGCTATGGCCGTAGCTTTCCATTCAAGATTTGGCAAGGCGCTTCCCGTCAATCAATGCCTGGGCGTCTTGCATCGCCTTGGCATGGGGCGTTGTGGGCCTTGGATCGTCCAGCGCTTCCTGTACCTTCGCCCTGAACCAGGCGTCATAGGCATCCGGATCAGCGGTCAATCCGGCAGGCAAGCCGCCTTCTGCGGCTACGCGGGTCAAAAGAATACGCACCGCGTCGGAGAGCGTCAGACCGACGCCCGCAAGTGCGTCCGAAGCCTGTGCTTTCAGCTGATCGTCAACACGGACATGAAGCATGGATGTTTGGGCAGGCATGGATGGTCCTCCAGTTGATGAGAGTGATGTATCTCATTTGAGATACGTTTTCAAGTCGGCGGTATGTGCGCGCGTTGTTTCGTCGTGTTGTCTCAGCGAGAAACTCAGCCACCCTGTCCCGCCAGGAACTCCGCCAACACAGGACTGGCCGCACCCTTCGCGGAACTGAGCAGCTCCGAGCCCGCAAGCGAGGCCCTAGAGAGCCGCACGAGCCCGCCGGTTTCCTCAATGCGGTAGCAGCGGCGGTTTTGCCGCCCCCGTCTGTAGTGCGTCGCTGTGACGATCTGGCAGGTGCTGCCATCGGTGAGCGTCACGGGCGTGGCGAGCCTGATCTTGTCGCCTTCCTCGTAGTCCGGGATCGCAGCCCAGTCCCGGCAACGCTGACGCCAGTCCTGGGCGTAGCTGTCTGGGTCTTTCAGCTCGGACAGCAGGGCCAACAGGATCAGTGGTGCGCGAGATTCGACTGGTCCTGCGCTTTCTTCCATGTCCTTGTAGCCCCAGCAGCCATCATCGTATCGGGTGAGGAAGACAGCCCCGAAAGTGATGGAGCCATCCGCATCGGTGACGTAGGTCGTGTCTTCGACAGGGGTGCCGTCGAGATTGGTGAACCTTGCCGCCGCATACCAAGTGGAGCCAACCTTACAGGCTTTGACCAGCTCGGTTTTGCGCGTGTCGCCATGAGAGGTGCAGAGCCGGGTGATTTCCGCTTTCTCATCCGCATAGGTCTGGACGCGGCGATCGGTATAGAAGAGCCAACCCATCACGCCGCCCTCCGGTCATCGGTTTCCATCAGCGCATCGAGCGGCACGCGATAGGGCTGCATGGCGTCGAAATCCTCGCAGCGTTTGTGGGAATAAGTTGAAGCACCAATACCCTGCCGCGCTGCGCGCTCTCGGGACATTGGTGCTGATTCATCCTCTTCGTATTCCCAAAACGCCGAATTGCCGCAGTTCTGCACGATCGCGAAGGTGTCGCAGGCATCCTTGAGGATGACCCGGAAGGTGCCGCCGAGGCCCGAGGGCACTTCGTAGGTTCCACCGATGAGATAATCCGAGGCCCGGCGCACGAAGACGCGGATGCTGTGACCATCGGTGGCGAGCCGGATCGCCCCCTGCCCCCGGTCGATGAGCACCTGCACGTCATCAAGGATGTCCGTGTAGAACTGGCCGGTCAGATCGCGAAACGCCATGCGGCGCTGCGCCATCCAATCGGTATCCCGAAACGGGTTCATGCCATCGGCGAAAGCGAAGGACGGATCGGCCTGCTCGGTCGTGACGATGCGGGTGGTCGTCCCATCAATACCGTTCGAGCGCAGATGCACGCCATTGCCGACGATCAGGATCAGGGCAGGCCTGTCCACGGGTCCGTTCCAATTGGGAAGGAAGGTCTTGCAGGCACGCGCATGGGCGATCTGCGCCGCGACAGCGGAGGCAGAGAACTTGAGAATAGCCATGGGGATGTCTTTCCGTTGGGTGTGGGAGGGTCGACCCGCGCGGGTGGCAAGATCCACGCGCGGGTCGCGTGAGGACTCAGGCCGCTTGCGCGACCTCGCTGTCAGGCTCCGGTGTTTCCGCAGCGGGCTCCGCCTCATCAAAGGCGAGACCGGCGGTCTGCATCATCGGCGGGCACCAGGCGGCCACGGCAGCGCGCTGCGCGTCGGTGAGCGTGGCGAAGGGTTCGGCGAAGAGCTTGTCGCAGAAGGCGACGATCTCCTTCTTGCTCGACGAGGCCAGCGTGACCGCCTCCTGGGCCAGACCCAGATCCTCGCCGAGGATCTTCAGGAGCCAGGCCTTTTTGAAGCGGTTGAAGAGCGCCGCATTCGGCGTCCAGTGGGCGCGGATGTCGGGCATGATCTCGATCTCGAACGCATGCATCAGGCTGTCGCGCTGGCGGTCCCGCGCGAAGCAGGACTGCGTGGTGCTGGCCGTGGCATAGGCCACGAGCTTGGCCTTCTCCCCTGCATTGAGCGCGCGAAACGCCGCGAATTGATCGGCGGGCGACCGGGCGTCGTCGAGCCAGGACAGATCGAGCGCATCATGCGTCGCCGCCACCTGTCCGAGCGAGGTCTCGTCGATCTCGTCCATCTTGGCGTGGGTCCGGTATTCCTGGCGGGCGTCGATCTTGATCGCCTGCGTGACGCTCATGCCGCTGCCCAGAACATCACTCACCAGCTTGAAGAGCGTCAGATCGAGCGTGGCCTCGGGATGCAGCGCCATCGCGGCCCCAAGGGCCATGGCCCGCTCGGTCTTGAGGTCCTCGGCCAGCGAGGCCGGGTAGGTGATTTCGCCGGCGTCCGGGGCCTCTTCCCCGGTCGGGTTGGCCGAGGAGCCGCGCGCGCCCTCCTCTTTGACGGTATCCTCGGGGCGCACGAGACCCACATGGAGGGTCACCTGGCCACTCGACCATGAGGCGATCACGCCTGCGCGGTCAAGGTCCTCGGCGCTGTAGGCTTCCTGCAGGTCGCGGGCTTCCTCTTCCAAGGCGTCCACGCGGTCGTAGAGCGCATTGTAGGCATCGTCTTCGAGCCCCTCATCCTCCATCTCGAGCTGGAGTTGCTCGAGCTCGGCGGTGATCTCGTCGATGCGCTTTTGGGCGGCCTCATCTGGCTCGATCGGGCCGGGATAGACGCGGCCGTAGTCGGCCATGGTCGCGTAATCATAGCGCACGATCGCATCCGCCCAGGCAAAGCCCAACTTCATACGGGCCTGCTCAGCGACCGCTGCGAGTTTCTCGAGCAGGATGGTCTTGACCAGCGCCGCATCCTCCAGCACGGAATGCTCTTCCAGGAGATCGGCCGCGATGGCCCCACCCCGCGCTTCGTAGTCCTCGCGCACAAAGGCCCCAATATCGTCACTGACCTGCACACCGCGGGATTTGAGCGCCTGACGCACAGTATAGGCCTGCAGGTAGCTGTCTTCCTTGGTCAGCGCCTGATAGACCTCCTTCTGCACCTGCTGGCTCGGGTGCTCAGCGAAAGCCTTCATTGTGTCGAGCGTGATCGTCTTGGCCCGGGCCGCCGCGCGGATGTCGGGGTGGATTAGGCCATAGCGCAACCGGCCTTTGACGGCGGCAACGGTGGTGCCGAAGGTCCTGGCGATGGTCTCGGGCGTCTGTCCGTCGACCTCCATCATCCGGGCAAAGGCCTCGAACTCGTCAATGGCGTTCATCGGGGCCTGGGTAATGTTCTCGGCAAGCGACAGCGCCGTGGTGACATCGCAATCCTCAGGGACAAGGCGGCAGTCGACCTTGGTTTTCGCGGTGAACCCCTTCTCGCTCTTGTCCGCGGCCAGTTCCTTCAGGGCGGCATGGCGGCGACCGCCTGCGAGTACGGCATGTTTGCCGTCGATCTTCTGAACCAGGAGCGGCTGGAGGAGACCCAGCACCGCAATGCTGGCTTTCAGATGTGCGATGTTCTCGGGGTCGTAGGTTTCGGGGGAGTTGCTGCGCACATTGGCGGGGTGAGCTGTCAGATCGCCGATGGCGACGGAAGCGGGATTGAAACTTGCGGTCATGGGATATCCTTCTTGGTGAGTTAGATGCGGCCCGCGCCATCACGCGCGTGACCAATCCCCGGCTTCAGGGATCACCACGACAAAAGGCCCGCTTTGCCTTTTTGGGGGCAGCGGGCCTTCATCGTCTGAGATGTCAGGGGGAGGCGTCCCCTGCCCTTCTACCAGTCCCGCGCCATCATGATGGTCAGCACGCGTATGGTGGTGGCGGGATTGTCCGGGATCTCGGCCCCATAGCGGAAGTCCGAGTCCGCCTCATAGAGATCGATTTTCCAGAACACGGTTTCGCCGCGGATCTCGACCGCCCCGAAATCATGCCAGCCTTCCGGGTCATTCTCAGGCTCGAATGTATCGAACGCACCGGTGGCCTTCACCGCCTCGGCCATGAAGCCGTCATCGGTCTCCATGAGCGAACGGGTCACATGCATGCGGCCTTGGATGGGCTGCGCGGGCGGCACTCCGAGGCATGCGAGCTTGCGAAACGCGTCGTTCTGCGCCGCAATCACGGTCGGATCCGGACGGTCTGGCAGGGGTTGAACGGTCATGGACATGGGGATCTCCTTTGAGAAGTTGAAACACCCTTCTCAAAGCCCGCTTTTTCTTTTCCGCTTGGCGGAGTGACCCAGACAAACCTACCCGAACCAAACAGTTCCGATAGTCCGCTGAGTGGGACTTTGCCGACGTTCGCTCTCGTCTGCCCTATGTCCGCATTTACAGCTTCTAGTGTTCCCGGTCGCACAAATTATGATCGGCCAGTGACGCCAATACATAGCAATCCTCCGACACGCCTTCTCCGTCGCAGCCCTTCGATATTCGGCTAAGTTCCTTTTCAAGTGTTTTAAGACGTTTGATCTTCGCGCGTACCTCTTCAAGTTGGGACGTGGCAATGTTTGTTGCCGCCTCGCACGACCGATCCGGATGATCCTGCAGTTCGATCAACGACGAAATCGCTTCAATCGAAAACCCAAGGTCACGCGCATGACGGATGAAGCTCAGCCGCTCCAACCCAGCTTTGTCGTATCGCCGTTGGTTACCGGACGTGCGTTCTGCCTCGGCCAACAACCCCATTTCCTCATAGTACCGGATTGTCGGGACCTTGACCTTTGTACGCTTTGAAAGCTCGCCGATAGAAAACATGAAGAAACCTCTTGAACCTCTAGTCACTAGAGACATTACACTATGAGCAGGCAAAGATGAAAGAGGATTCCCATGGCTGGTTGCTGCGGACATGATGCCAAGTTTGACGGCGTTTCAGATGATTACAAAAAACGGCTGTGGATCGTCATCGCGCTCAACGCGACGATGTTCTTTGTCGAGATGACAGCGGGTCATCTAGCCAAGTCTCAAGCATTGCAAGCGGACGCCCTCGACTTTGCAGGCGATGCGCTGACCTATGGGATTTCACTTGCGGTTATCGGGGCCTCGCTCCGCGCGCGGACGAATGCGGCTCTGTTCAAAGGCGTCAGCCTTCTGTTGATGGGCCTTTGGGTGTTCGGATCGACGGTTTACCGCGTCTTCTATGCAGGAGTTCCCACGGCTGATATCATGGGCATTGTCGGCCTTCTTGCGCTGCTCACCAATCTGGCAAGTGTCATGCTGCTGGTTCGCTTCAAGGACGGCGATGCCAATGTCCGGTCGGTCTGGCTGTGTTCGCGCAATGACGCCATTGGGAACGTGGCCGTGATGTTTGCAGCCGTTGGAGTATGGGGTACGGCGACCGGCTGGCCTGACCTGATCGTGGCAACCATAATGGCGGGATTGTTCCTGTCATCGGCCTTCCAGATCGTGCGCCAAGCCTTGGAAGAGCGACGCGAAATTACCCAGCATGAACATGAGGCCGCATGATGCCGACTGTGTTAGTCTTCACCGGGCTGATGATCGCGTCAGCTACGTTTGCCGCGATGCTTTGGTCCATCGCATATCCTGAACGCCGCCTTTGGCCGCCAAAGCGATATACCATGACCACTCCTATTCTGGTTTGGGTTCCGACATTCACCCTCTTTGGGATACTGATCGCCCTCGGAGTGATTGAATGGGGAAGCCTGCCAATCCCGACTTGGCTGCGGTTTGGCGTGGGCTTGCCCCTGATTGTTGCCGGGAACGTGGTCGTATGGTCAGAAGCTGCAAAGTTTGGTTTTGCCCAGACTGGCGGTGCAAAAGGAACGCTTCGAACAAGCGGTATTTACCGCTACTCCCGGAATCCACAGTACGTGGCGGATATCGCAATGATTGTCGGATGGACCGTGCTTTGTGCGTCGCCCGGAGCAGCTCTGATCAGTTTTGCCGGAATAGCCGTCCTAATCGCCGCGCCTTTTGCCGAGGAACCATGGCTCAAAAAACAATACGGTTCCGCATTCGAGGACTACAGGGCTACGGTCCGACGGTTCTTGTAGGTAAACGATCAAGTGCATATAGCAGACCTTCGCCATTGTGCGGCATCTTGGTAAGTATCGGGCTTACAGTTGCCATGTTCAGCTTTGCCGCAATAGGTCTGTTAAGCCGCCTCGGCGCTGCGCCCTGCCCTGCCTGTCTCTGACCTAGCGATCAGATAGTCGCAGGCGCGCTGCGCATCCGCGGCGTGCTTGAAAATCGCACCCTTGTCCGACCGAAGAACGCGCAACCAGTTGTGGAGGTAGGCCGCATTCATCTCGAACGTATGCGCCGTGAAGCCGAGCGTCTGACCCAGGAACACCGAGGTCAATTCCGCGACGATCTCCTCGCGCGCATAGGACGTGTTGCCAAACTTCGAGAACCCGAAATCACGGTTCAGTCGATGGGGGGCCTTCGTGGCATGGGCTAGCTCATGGGCCCAGACCCCGTAGAAATTGCGCGGGTCCTGGAACCGCGTGATGGACGGCATGTAGACCTTGTCCACGGGCGGCAAATAGTACGCCTCCGTGCCCGTGAAGACGGTTGTGATGTCGATGGCATCGAAAAACGCCTGCATGTGCGGGATGGGCTCGGACGGCGGATGCTCGGGCGCGGGCTCCGGGTCGGGGTAGAAACTGTCGGGCAGGCCATCGATCTGGCAGGCATTGAACACGCGGTAGGATTTCTGGAAGCGGAAGATGCGGGCTTCCTCGGAGTGATCATCCCCGTCGCTGCGGTCATCCTGGCCGCCCATGTCTTTGCGCCTTTGACCATAATAAACGACGACAGAGGACTTCTCGCCCTTGCGAACCTTTGCGTCCAACGCATTGGCTTGCGGCAGCGTCATCCAGAAAGGTGAGCTGTGGCCCGCCATCACGGTCCGCATCGTCAGCAGAAAGTTGTTCACCCCCTGGTAGGGCTCACCCCCCACGCGCACGGGGCGAGAGCTGCCGCCTGCGGTCCAGGGCTTGCGCCACGGCAGCACGCCGCGCTCAATGATACGGATGATTTCGTTTGTGATGACCTCTGAGGCATCGAATTTGGGCGTGCGGGATCGGGCCATGGCTGGCGTCCTTTCGAGTTTTGGTGAGAGGGAGTGGTCACTAGGTTGACCGACAGGGCCGCGGATCGTTGGTGATGCTCGCGCCGAGCTGTTCGGCCATGTCGATGTAGGTGTTCAGCGACACGGACCTGCCGGGACCCCAAGGTTCAGGGTCGACCGATCCGTCCCGCGTCACCCGCGGCAAGTTCGCGAAGGCGATGACGTCACTGATGGGTCGGATATCGATAAACTGGGTCCCTCGTGCGACCGCAAGAGTGGCCAAGGTAAAGCGCTCGATCGGCGCGAGAGTCAAAACAGTAGTCCAACCAAGATGGATGAATGTCCCGCCCTCTCCGCAGATCACATGCGCGTTTGGCAATGACGCCGCCTGCTTCAGATAGCCGAGGTCACGCAGGACAGTCTCGCGCTCGAGCCGTTGTGCCAGCAATGACTGGCCGGCTCGGCGTAGTTCCTTGTGTCGCCACCACGAGGCAGCGGTGGCGCGCAACACGCGCAAGACACCTGTTTGCATGGGAATGCCCTTCATCAGGAAAGACAGACCGGAATCCGGCCCGGACCTATCTGAGGGACCCCAAAGGCCCTCATCCGTCAGTCACAAAACCCGAAGAACGCTTTCTCTTTTTCCGGCCCCTTTGGGCACACAACAAAACCGAAAAGCCCGGCGCATCTGCCGAAGCCATTGATTTCATGCAGCAATTCCGGATCGGCACCCAAGATCGGCAACGTATATCGGCAAAACCTTGCCTGCGGCTCCGAAATGTGTATGTTTTTCAATTACTTTGCAAACACAGAAGATCGGCAAAAATGCTGGAAACACCCGCCAGAATCGAACCCTGCTTCTTCGAGGAGCATATTCCTACAGAACTGGCAGACCTTTCGGTCGACATCCAGAGGGAAGCCACCGGGCTGGGACAAGGGTTGCATCCTGACAGCGCAGCCGAACTTGCCGATCTCGTCCGTGTGATGAACTGCTACTACTCCAACCTGATCGAAGGACACAACACGCGCCCCCGCGACATCGAAAGGGCGCTGGCTGGCGCCGAGCTTGAGGAAGAAACCCGCCCTCTCGCCCTTGAGGCCCGGGCGCACGTCATCGTTCAACGGGCTATCGATGAGATGCATCGCATAGGCACCCTGCCCCGCCCCACATCTGTCGAATTCCTGACTTGGGTCCATAAGAGCTTCTACGATGAGATGCCTGATGAGTTTCGGGTCATCGAACATCCCGACGGCACACAAGAGCCCATCGTTCCAGGACGTATGCGCCAGGATGACGATCGGGAAGTTGCAGTCGGGCGCCACCTACCTCCTTCTTCGTCGCGGGTCGCGGCATTCATGGACCATTTCGACAAACGATTTCAGATTGCGGCGCGGTCTTCGAGCGGACGGATCATCGCGATCGCGTCTGCACATCACCGGCTGAACTACATCCACCCTTTCCCGGATGGTAACGGCCGTGTCAGCAGACTGATGTCTCATGCCATGGCCCTCACAGCGGGGATTGGTGGCCAAGGGCTCTGGTCCGTATCACGTGGGCTGGCCCGCGGGCTAACCGATCGGGGCGAGTACAAACGGATGATGGATCTGGCCGACAGTCCACTCCGCGGAGACCGCGACGGACGGGGGAACCTGTCAGAAGCGGCACTGAAGACGTTTAGTGAATGGTTCCTAAAGGTGACGCTCGATCAGATCATCTTCTCAGCAAGATTGTTCGATCTCGGCGGACTGGACCAACGGTATCGTCGTCTTGTTGCAGATACCATCGATGACAAGCGTGCGCCGGAACTGATCTCGGCGGTACTTCGGCATGGCGCACTGGAACGAGGCGACGCGCAGATTGTGCTCAAGACATCCGAGCGCACTGCTCGCAACACACTGAGTAAACTGACTGCCGCCGGATACCTGACCTCCGCATCTCCGAAGACTCCGGTGCGGTTGGCGTTTCCGTTGGACTACCGGGAACGTCTTTTCCCTAACCTGTTTGGCGATGGTGACCTGCCGGCGTGACTGGCAACCGAAGGACCCTGTTTCTGGCCAAGTCCGCGAGCGCAGCCTCTGACCGTGTTGGAAAGAAGTTCACAACTGTGAACTATCCCGAGCTATCCTACTTGTCAGCCGAGTTCACAGCTGTGAACTCATCATGCAGCATCCCGCCGCATCAAGGCCATGATCATCGGACCGCAGGAGAACTCCCCAATTGCTGCCTTTGAAGATAGGGTTCTCAAGTAGCCTCCAGGTGATCGGATATCCGCAAACCGTTCAAGCATTGCAACGATCACAACAGACGCTTCTTCGGGACCCATATAGCGTTTGGCCTCGTCCCACGCGGACGGGGAAATACCCATCATGGGCCTGACCACATCAGCCACCCGGACCAGATCGTGCCAGTGGCGCACGGGCTGCTCGGAATACGCTTTGAATTCCTGACAGGAGGCGAGGACGAGACCAAGCGGTATGTTCGGCATCAGTTGATCGTCAATAGTTGCCGTTGAGTTGCCCTCATCTTCAGAACACAGAGGGCTATTGGCAACTTCTGGAGTTTCGCGCACAGCGCCGCCGTCCCGCGCTTTTTTTAAGCGAGGTTCAAGATCATAAGAGTCTTTATTTGAATTCTGATAGTGCTGCTCAAAAACAGCATCATTGGTGCTCATATTTTCTGTTTCACAGCCATCCAGAAGGCTTCGGGCGTGATCTAAAGCTGACCCCAAAGCGTCTTCGATGCGCCTAAGGTCTTCCATTTCGAGTTTTCTGCGAAGATCTCGGGCCGTTAGGGCCGCAAGATCAGAGAATTGGTCCCAGACGCCTTGATCCGGACGAAGTGAGCGCCCGTACTCGGCCAGCCCTGCGAGGTCACGCCGCATGAGGCTCACAGTGGCACGTAGGCGCTTGTACCGCTCTTCTGCGGCCCGGACGGTCTCAGCGGCCTCACAAACCTCCTGGAAGCGTCGAACGAGCGGAGAGAGGTCGAACCCAAACGCAACCTTTTCGTCGCCGTAGCGGCGGGCATAGCGCTTCCCATTGGGGCTATCGCGCCGGACAACAAAGCCAGTCTGCACAAGGTTGGAGAGGTGGCGCCGCATCGTCGAGCAGGGCATGCCGTTCAGGCGCTCGCAAATCGCCTTGTTGGACGGATGTACAATCAATTCGCTGTCATTGCCTCCGAGAATTGTCGCTTGGTGAAAGCTGACCAGCGCCTGAAGCACCGTCAAATCCCGATCGGACAAGCCGAACGCGACTCGAGCGGCAGCGAGCTCCCTCAGGACCTCCCACTTGTTGGCGCCGGCTGGGGGCAGGTCTTCCTGGGTCGCTGCCTGATGTTTCAGGATGGCAGCATCTATCGTTCGCCGGAACGGCGTTACGGGCGTGTATTCCATTTTGTCATTCACGAAGACAAAAATATCCCGGTCCGCGAATCACTTTGGACTTGCGGAAAATAGCTCCGGACACTACCTTGAAGGTGCTAGAAACAAGTTAGGGTCTCGTGGAGTGGTCGCTTTGCGGGACCTTTTCTTTTGCCTTTTCGTGCCTCCTTCTTTGATTTCTGCTCTTCCTCAGTCTTCCGACCGCTGCTTCCAGCGTTCGTGAAGGTCTTCAATCATGTCATGCACTTGCGTCTCGACCCAATCGGCGAAGTCTCCACCCGTCAACTCGATCGATAGGCCCTTGGCAGTGCGTTTGACCGTGCCGCCGCGTTTGCCGCCGATCTTCAGCGGGACGCTGGAAGGTGGGGCAGGGGAGGGCGACTTGGCCGGTTTAATCGCCTTGGTCACAGCCTTTTCTACGGCCAGGAACGCTTGGATGGACGGGTCATTGGTAGAGGCAACGTCATCCACCACCATGGAGGTCTCGGCATTTTCACGTGCCTCTTTCGCGATCCCGATAAGGTCCTCGCGGTCCAGACCATTCTCGTCGATGGCCCGACCAAGGGATTCCCATCGGGGTCGGCCAATGCCATGGGCGGCGCCAATGGCGCGTACCAGATCCGGCCCGACCATGTCCGCGATCGCGATCGCCATAGATATGGACGACTTCGTGACGGTAAGAATTTCTGCAACTTGAGATTGATTTCCGAAGCCGGACGACACAAGGTCCTTTGCGAACAGGGCCTTTTCAATAAAAGACAAATCGCGCCGCCCCATGTTCTCCGAAATCTGAGCACGCAGAGCGCTGTCGTCATCCAGGTTGGTGACTAACGCGCGAACCTTGGTAACCTTATCGGACTGACGGATCGCCTCCAGCCTGCGTCGCCCATAGACCAAAAGGTAGCGATCATCTTCACCCGGCGCACGTCGCACGAGGATCGGAACAGTCTGACCGTTCGCCTCAATCGCATCGCGCAAATCCAGTACATCGGCCGGGTCAAGCCGGTCCGCCATACGCCCGTCTTCGATGCTCGCCGGGTCCAGTTCCCAAACATGATGGGAATCGACCGCGTCGCGGGCGGACCGAAGGGCGCGATTCGAGGTCATCATCGGTGTCACAACACCTGTCTGAGGGGCAGGGGAGGGGGCCCCAGCTGCCGCGAGACTGTCCAGCATTGACATGCGCTTCTTCTTGCCACTGGTCATGTGCGCCCCCAGGTTTTCTGGATTAGGTCGGCGATCTCGTCATTCAGCGTATTCAGGCTCTCAATCGCGCGATCATAGGTGGAACGCGTGAACGCGCTGCGTTCCACTTCATAAAGTGTCTGCTTGGTCAGGCCCGCATCTGAGATGGCTGTGGACTTCAACATGGGCGAATTCAGCACGGCTTCGCCGTACATTGTTCGCAGGAAAGCCACGATGCGGTTCTGCGGCGCATCCTGCGGCTCGTAGCGGGTCAAAACATAGCGCATCCAGTCATGAGACATGTCAGCGCCGCTCTCGGCGATCACGTCCATGAGGTCGGCTGTCATGCGGAGGAATTGCGACATGGACATCACATCGAGCATCTCTGGATGGATGGTCACCAGAACGCCCGTGGCCGCGGACAGGGCGGACATGGTCAGAAAGCCAAGCTGCGGAGGGCAATCTATGACGACCACGTCGTAGTCCTCATCGACCTGGGCCAGCGCCTCCTTCACGCGGAAGAAGAAAAGTCCGGCATTGCCCTGCGCCAGCGCGCGCGGGGTGTCGTGCTCGAACTCCATCAGTTCGAGGTTGCCGGGGATCAAGTCCAAATTGGGGATATAGGTCTTGCGGATGACCGACCGGATCGGCTCCGGGTCCTCATAGCGGATCGCATCGTAGAGAGTGCCGCCATCTTCGAGGTCCAATTCCGGCTGAACGCCGTGCAGCGCGGTGAAGGAAGCTTGTGGGTCAAGATCAATGCCCAGCACACGATATCCGCGCAGGGCAAGCCGTTGGGCGAGATGGGCAGAGGTTGTTGTTTTTCCGGACCCGCCCTTGAAATTCATCACGCCGATGACCTGAAGATGATCACCTTCTCGTCGTCCGGGAACGTAATCGCCCGGCTTGCGAGCGGTTTTTTCAAGGAGTACACGCAGCGCCTGGATATCCTGCGCCGAGTAAAGACGACGGTTGCCGGCGGTAAGCTCGGGAGAAGGCCCTTTGCCATCCAAGTTGAGTTTGCGAAGATAGGAATCGTTTACGCCGAGCAGCGCCGCAGCCTCACCAGAGGTGAATTTGCGCATGGTCTTCTCGGCATCGGGTGGAAACAGGCTCTCACGTTGCGAATGCAACTGGTTCGCCAGCCATTCCGAATGCTGGCGGATCACCGCGTTGAGATCCTCATGCACAAAGGTATTATCCATCTGCCCTCTCGCTTCCGAGACATCGCGTCTTTGGCGTGTTCACGGAAATTGACGTTTTTTGCCTCGTTTCCGTGACTATTGGCGCAAGAGTCGGATTCGCGCAAGGTTTTTCCACATCTAGTGGGCGAGTCGTCACCGAACACAAGGCTGTTAGGCTTCCTGCTGCATGGTGTAACGCACCGCATCTCACGAAAAGGGACAGGGGAGAACTCTTGCCGGAGGGCTCCAGCATGGCTTTGAGCGCACCAGAGCTTGCCTTTTGGCAGTTCTGGATATACATTATTGGATGTTTATCCATGCCTGAGAGGACAAGATGCAAGTTGCCAAATGGGGAAACTCCCTTGCCGTCCGGCTACCCGCGGATCTTGTGAGGGAACTCGGCTTAAAGGAAGGCGATCAGGTCGACCTGGTAAAGGACGATGGAACCATTCTTGTGAGACGCCAACCTCGCGCCGATGAAGTTCTACAAGGGCTAAGGCGGTTTCGCGGAAAACTGCCCAAGGACGCGCGTCTAAGCCGCGACGCCGCGCATGAGCGCTGAATTCGCAGACACGAATGTTGTGCTCTACCTGCTCGACGATGGTCCAAAGGCTGAGAGGGCGGAGGAAATTCTGGGGCAGGGACCCCGGATCAGCGTTCAGGTCCTGAACGAAGCGATGGTCAATTGCCGACGGAAAGCTGGGCTCAGTTGGGAAGATACCGGAGCGTTTCTTGAGGGTATTAAGTCCTTATGCCCTGTCGAGGGCCTAACGGTTCAAACCCATCAAGTCGGTCGCGCGTTGGCAGAGAAGTACCAGTTATCGGTCTATGACGCGATGATCGTGTCTGCCGCGCTGATCGCTGGGTGCACGACGTTGTGGACTGAGGACATGCACGACGGATTGCTGGTCGAGGATCGGCTGCGCATCGTCAATCCATTTGCCTGACCAGCAACCCAAGTCGCTCCGCCCGTTCCAACAGCATCCTGACGGATGACGGTTGCCAGCTTGTACGTCCCCGTGGAGTCCGCTCACGCATGGCTTCCAACCGGTCGCAGATCGCCTGTAGCGTGATATCCGGGTCCGAACCTTTGATGGCCGCAACAATCGCAGGCAGGCGATCGTCGGTTTCGCGACGTCCAGCGCGTCCAAGCACTTCATCGGGCAGGAACCCGTCTCGCACATATGCTTTCACGGCGCGGAGCAGGCGGCTTTGCGTCCAATGGCGGCTGTGGGGTAGGGGGCCATTGATAATCCGCAGAACGTCTTCCCATGCCATATCGGGGCGCAAGCGGCGCACATGTGGCACCCAATCCTGCGCGGTTTCGTTCAGGCGCGCCATGTAGCCGTCCTGTCGTGCCAACCGCACCTTGCGCAGCGCGGCGGGGTCCTTGGTGCGAAGCCCGGGATTGCCACCAACGCGACCTTTGGCGCGTGCCGAGGCAAGGCCCGCCTTGGTACGCTCGCGGATCAGAGCGCGTTCGAACTCGGCCGCGGCGCCCAGAACCTGCAGCGTGAACTTTCCTTGAGGGGAGGCGGTGTCGATTGGATCCTGCAGCGAGCGGAAGAACGCCCCCTTGCCCTCCAGTCTTTCGATCACCTCAAGCAAGTGCGACAAAGACCGCGCAAGCCGGTCGATCCGCACGACGACCAGCGTGTCGCCCTTGCCAATCCGCTCCAGCACACGTGCAAGCACCGGTCGCGCCCGATTGCCACCTGAGGCGTGCTCTTCAAAGATCTCTATGCAACCCGCAGATTGAAGGGCCTCGGACTGGGGCAGGGGGGTCTGATCCTCTGTGGAGACGCGCGCATAGCCTATCAGGGGCATGGAAAATAGCCGTTTGCAATTTTATATATTGCCAATAAACGACCCGTTGGAAACGGCGAAGCAAGGCTCCCTAACATTGACCGAAACCTCGCATTGGCATATATTGCCAATAAGGAGATTTGTTCCATGGTGACACGCAACGTTGTTCTGACCGAAACCCAGGACCAGCTGGTTCAGGCTCTGGTCGCGTCCGGCCGCTATCAGAATGTGAGCGAGGCTCTGCGCGCGGGGCTGAGATTGCTTGAGCAGGAAGAGGCTCAACTGGTCGGTATTCGTGGCGGCCTTTTAGAAGGTCTTCAGCAGGCAGAACGCGGTGACTTGGCCGAAGGGAGTGGGGCGGATGCGGTTCGCCGGGCCTTTGCGAGGGCACGGCCAACGACATGAGTCGATCTTTTCGGCTAACACGTCGCGCAGAAGAAAGCCTCGTTGAGATCGCCCTCTGGACCATCGAGACATTTGGGCCGGGGCAGGCGGATATCTACGAGGCGGAACTCCTTTCCCGTTGTGATGCTATCGTGAATGGGCAGGCACATAGCCGAAGCTGTTCGATCTTGGTCGATGACGCTGCAGACCTCAGATACTTGAGGGCAGGGGAGCACTTCCTGGTATTCCTGGATCTGCCTGAGGAGGTCATCATTGTCGATATCCTGCATTCCCGCAGCGATCTGCCGCGCCACATTGCGGCTCTGACAGCACTTAGACGCAATGAAAGTTGAACTTATTCAAAGACCCGCAGCCCTGGTCAGGTTCACGCGGAACCTGTCGCGGCGGCGCTGGTAGCGACGGGTCATCTCGGCCGATGCGTGGCCAAGGTGTTTCTGGACGTAGCGCTCATCGACTTCGGCGCTACTGGCAAGGCCTGCGCGCAGGCTGTGGCCGGAGTAGAGGGCGAGGCGGTCTTTCTCGGGGAGCTCGGAGCGGATGCCCGCGTCCAGCACCGTGCGCTTGATCAGGCGCGCGACGTGTTTGTCATTGAGTCGCGCCTCCAGTGCGCGCTTGCCGTCCCGCGAGGTGCCGACGAACACCGGCCCAAAATCAATTTTGGCAAAGTGCAGCCATTGCTCAAGCGTGTGAACGGGGCAGGTTTGTTCGGACGATCCGCGCCCGATTTCGACCTCGCGCCAACCGGTCTTGGCATCAAGAGTGAGCAGAGCGCCTTTATCGAAGATTTGAATCCAGCCACCGCTGTCCGGCGTGTCGTCCTTTCCGCAATCCAGGCTGACGATCTCACTGCGGCGCAGTCCGCCAGCATAGCCCAGCAGCAGAATCGCCCTGTCCCTGAGCCCGCGCAGATCAAAGGGCAGGGTCGCGATCATGGCGAGGATGTCCTCGGCCAGGATCGCCTCTTTCTGCACCGGTGGGCGCGCATGCTTGCGCTTGATCCCAGCCAAGACGCTTGCGATGTGGCGGTTCTTGCGATCGAGAACGAACCCTCGCTGTGCGTAGTTCCAGGCGAGACCGGACAGGCGGCGGTCGATTGTACTGACCGATAGGGCAGGGGAGGAGCCCGTCCCGGACGCCAGATCCGCAAGGTATAGCCCGATCATTTCCGGCGAGGGAGGCAGCAGCTCCGCGCCCTTCATCCGGCACCAGCGCGCGAAGTGCATCCAATCCTTCGCGTAGGCCTTCAGCGTGTTGTCTGAGGCCGCTGCGCGCGCATAGTCGCGGGCTGTATCGACCAAACGATCGAGCGTGCCTGAGCCCGCCACAAAGGAAGGCAGGCTCAAGGACTCGCCGTCAGGACGATCTCTCTCGTTCTCCTCGTTGCCGGAAGACACATTTGGCGGCTCTGAGGTCGATTTCTTGGTGTTTTCTGACATGGCGCTGAGCATAGTTATTGATGTCCGATAATGCAAACTTATTGGACATAGTGGACAACGGTAAGGTGGGGCGGTTTGTACTTTATTTGGTAGGCAAAAGCGCCGCGACAGGATAGTCTTGTGGCATGACCTATGCTGCCGACAGCTTCGACATCTTACCCACAATGCCGTCCTGGGTCACCTCGGGCCGACCGGAAACCCCTGAAGATGTGGCGTTTTTGTCGGGCGCGGTCCTTGCTCATCTGCATCTTGTGTTGAGCCGGGACGACGTCCCCCAGACCTTGCTGAAGGCACGGCTGGCATTGCATGCCGCGGAGGCGTGTGTGACGCGCCAGGGACGCCCGGAACGCGCTTCGGAGCTGCGCGATGCGGTGGCGTTCCTGCAACCCGGTGACAGTCCAGGGCCAGCGGGTGAGGTCTATCTTTCGTGGCAACGTGCGGTGGAGCGCCCGGTCTCGGTCAAGGCGCTGGACCGGGCTCTTCCGGGCTTGGACGCCCATCAGATTGCTGTCTGGCTTGATGCGGGGCAGGGGGCGCCGGTCGCGCGCGCTGCGTCCGTGCTGCAGGCGGTTCTCGCGGATCGACCACGCGATCCCGCGTCGGCGTTGATCCTGGCCGACGCGGCTTTGGCGCAGACGCTCGGGTGGAGCCATGTTCTGCCTCTCTTGGGGCTCGGTCTCAAACGCGCCGATTTGAGGAAGGCTGACGCGGACCTACGGCTGGCCTGCCATCGGGCGATCTCGTCGGCCGCGGCCGAGGCAACGCGGGAGGCCACCGATCTTGCCCGTCGCGCGGCGCGGCTTCACGCCGAGGCGCCGAAGCTGCGGGCAAGGGGAGCCGACGAGGCCGTCGCTCTGTTCCTGACGCAGGACGCGGTCGCGCCCACGGCACTGACCTCGCTGCGCTCCGACCGCGCGGCGCGGCGCTTCTGTAAACGGCTGGTGGAGCTCGGCGCCGTGCGCGAACTGACCGGGCGCGACACGTTCCGGCTCTACGGGTTATGAGCATGGCCAGCAAAAGTGGGTACCGGTTTTGCGGTTCGGCCATGCGACCACCGAGAGGCTTGTGATGGCCAAGGATCACAATGAGCCCGATCTGGACAGAGAGCTAGAAGACTTGCCACCCGATCTGCGTTGGCGCCAATGGATGTGCCGCATCGAGGCCGTGCTCTTCGCCTCTGCCTCGCCCGTGCCGCGTCAGGACCTCGCGCGCGTGGTGGGGCAAGGGGTCTCGGTCGATCTGTTGATTGAGGACCTGGTGGCTGATCTCGAGGGGCGGTCGTTTGAAGTGGCGAAGTTGGCGGGCGGGTGGATGCTGCGGACGCGGCCAGCCTATGCGGCGGCAATCCGGGCAGCGGCGGATGTGGGCGATCAGACGCTCGATTTGCGCGAATACGATGTCGCTGTTCTGGCCGCAATTGCCTATCACCAACCGATCACCCGCGACGGGCTTAAGGATATCTTCGGCAAAGAGATCAGCCGCGATCTGATCGGGCGGTTGCACGCACGCGGTCTCATCGGAACCGGCCCGCGCTCGCCGCGGCGCGGAGCACCCTACACCTATGTGACAACCGAAAAGTTTCTCATGGCGTTCGAACTGGAGTCGCTCCAAGACCTGCCGGACCGTGAACAGCTGACGGATGCGGGGCTGGCTGCAGAGTGACATGCCAGCGGCAAAAATCGCGATCTATCGCTCAAATTTGGGCCATTTATGAGTTATAAAACTGCATCCTATAACTCATGACCATTTGCTGGCTTGGCGGTCGAAGCTCTAATGACTCTCAATCACCACGTTTATGATCTCCAATCACCAAGCTCTGTGAGGTCAGGCTGAGTTGATTTCCGCTTCCAGCGCCGCGATCGCGCTCATCACGTCATCAAAGCTTGGCGCGTCACCCATGATCATCTCACGCATCCCGGCATAGTCCCGACGGAGTGCGGCCTCGAGGTCTTTGCCCGGGGCTAGGCGAAGCGATCCCGGTTTTGCGTCTTCGTATCTCGCCCAGGCAGCTTTGAAGAACACCGACTTATGATGGCCAACCTCGCTCAAGAGGTCGAAATTTGCCAAAGCGTGCGCCTTGGCATCGTGTTGCGTCAGTTGTGCCATGTCATAGTAGTGCCGGGACATGCGGTCAGCGAGCGGTTTGCCCGCGTCCTGATGGAACAACATGTGCAGAATCGTTGCCTTCTCCCAGAAGGTCCGTTCGATCCCGAGAGTGCGCACATCAACAGGGGCAACGCCGGGCAGATCGGGAAAGGCTTGTTGGACATAGGTTGAGAGTGTGCGCTGCTCGGCCGGAAGCTGTGCGCCACGCGCGCCGAACTCAAACCGTACGATAGGTTTGATGTAGCCTGGGTCGTGGCCGCCAATCGACGGGTAAGCGAAGAGTATGGTCTGCGGGTCGTCTTCGTCGATCTGGAGTGAGAACGGCTGCTCCAAGCTCGCAGAGAAGGCGGTGTTGATTTCGTCGAGCAGGGAGCCTGCGACAGTGGCCTCGGCGGCCTCCTGAAGATCTTGCAGCAGCGATTTGCGCTTGCCGCCCGAGAGATCTGGGTGTTCAGGGTCACGGTCTCCCTCGAACCCGAGTTGGGCGCGATCAAGCGACAGATCGACGTCCTCGGAGAACCGATGGATGACATCGTAAGCCTTCGAAAGCGATGTACCTCCCTTGAAGATCAGGTGATCTCCAAAGGAGGGCAGGGCGAACAGGTGCTGGAGTGACCAGCACACCCAGAAGTCCTTTTCGACAATCGCCTTGGCAAACCCAAGTTCAGCCGCGGCCTGGCGAAAGGCTTCGTCTCGGTTTGCGGGTGTGTCGTTCGCGAAGGCGTCCATGCTCAGGCGTGTGTCACAATCTGCTGGACGACTGGATGCATCCAGGCCGGAACATGTCGGCTTTGCTTTGCAAGCTGCGCCCGGTCCTTGGAATCCAGCGTGCGGGCGATCTTGCCAATCACCTGATCGTCGACACGATCCTTGCCGACATAACGGAGCGCCTGAAACACAGTGCCCGTCTTAGAACCGGCACCGATCAATGTCTTCGGGGAAGCGTTCCGGAACTGGATCACCTGCCGCCCGATCTTCTTCGTTCGGGTGGGCCCGTCGGTCATGTAGGTCGGATTGGACGGCACTTGGGTGGATAGACCCAACTGGTTCGCCGCCATGGCAGGGGAGGGCTGCAGAACCTGGTTGTCCTTCCTGGCTACAGCGCGCGCGATGTCATCGGCAGAGGGCGCCAAAAGTCCAAAACGGTCGCTCAGCTTGGGATAGTCGTAGAGCCCACGCGTCAGCCGCCGGATCACGCCTTGATCCGCCAGGCGTGACAGTGCCTGATCCACGCTTGCACGCGATCCGATATCGAGGAAGTCCGACGGCGCAAAGATGGCGCCTCGGCCCTTCCCAACAATGCGTTGCTTGATTTTCGACGTGATCATGGCTCAACTCCATGTCAGAAAATAGGGTATGTTTTTCTGAACGTCAAGATGGAGAGGTTTGGTCTGGATGGGCGGAAAGCGGAAGTTCGCTGCAATTGCATCCTGACAAGATCTCAAAGGCGATAGCAGTCATTCAAATGCGCAAGCGTCCAAGCTTTTCTGCGGGTGCAAAAGATGGCTTGCCCTTCAGGGAAGCGGACTTTCTGTGCGGGTGCGAGGCGTTTGATTCCACCGATTGATCGCGCGATCCACAGGCATTCTGGTACCACAAGCGCCATGCGACGTGGCACAAGCTTGGCAGGACCTATCGATAAATATGGATAAGTCGATCACGACCGTGTATCCGATTCACTCCAGAAACGTTGACTTTCTTTGCGGTTTATGTGGTTGCGCGTGGGAGAGCTTTGCGTTTCGGTTCGGCAAAGGGCTTGGATGATTTGGACGTTTTACTCTACTGGGATCAGGAGGTCGCCCAAGACGCTGCGGACATCGCCGATGCGCTCAGGGCCTGTGGACATCGCCTATCGGTGTGGTCCGAAACCGCGCGCCATGACGTGCCGGAGGCGGCCATCGTTTTCCTTGGGCACGTGCCGGATATCGCACCCGGACAAAGCGCAAAAGTCATGGCAGAAGCCCTGCTCGAAGACTGGGCCAAGGTTGAGTTGCCGATCGTGGCGTTTTATCCGGATCCCGAGATTCCACCCGATCCCGACGTCTGGAAGAAAATCCAGCAAAATCCCGCGTTGCTCAATACGCGGAACGCTTTGCTGGCGCGGCTGAACGAGGATGTCTGTTGTACGTTGTTGCACCTGCCACACGGCGACGCCCCAAAGCAGAGCGCTGTCGCCGCTTCCTCTGCGCTGCAAGAGCATGTTGCTCAGCGCGGCGAGCGGGCGACGGATCAGACGTTTATTGCCCGGATGCCCGACCTGCATACCCCTTACCGTTATCCTCTTCACAACGATGTCTTTGTCGGCCGAAAGGACGATCTCGCCGCCTTGCATGACTGGGCGCAAGGCGATCCGCGTCCGGTCTGTGCACTCATTGCGATGGGTGGCTCGGGCAAGAGTGCGCTGGCGTGGCGCTGGATTACCAATGAGCTTGAAAAGCTCGACAACGCGTTCGAAGGTGTGTTCTGGTGGGATTTCTACCACGATTCCGATGCCGAAAAATGTGTAGCGCATTTGCTGGCCTATCTGACGTCAGAGCCACTCGCCTTCTTCGCCCGCCGCAGTTTTATGGCCAACGTCGAAACGCTGCAATCCCATCTGAACGGTCGGAGGGTTCTGGTTTGCCTCGATGGTGTGGAGCGCATTCTGAACCACTACCGCGAATTCGATGCGGATGCGCATGATGCGCTGGGGGCCGAGGACGACGAACGCCCCGTCGAGGACCGCTACCGCGCCTGCGCGCGACAGGAAGGGGCCTTGTTTCGCGCCCTGCTAAACATGCACAAATCCAAGGCCTTGCTGACCTCGCGCCTTCTTCCGCTTGATCTGGAACTCAGGGGCGCGCCGCATCCCTCCCTCAAGCAAATCGAAAAGCTGCAAATGACCCTCGCGGATGCGCGGGTGATGATGGACGCGCTGGAGGTGCGCGCCAGCGATGCGGCCCTTACCCGTGTGCTGAAGCTTGTCGCGGGTCACCCCTTGGCCCTGCGCGCACTGGCCGGTGCCGTCAAGTCCGACCACGGCGGCGACCTTGAAGCCTTGTCCGTCCAGCTGCGCCGTGCGGACATTGCGAAACTGGACCTCGTGGGGCGGCGTAGCCATGTTCTGCGCCATGCTCTGGCAGGTATCGGCGCCCGGTCGCTTGCCGTCCTGGGGGCAGCGGCCGCGTTTCGCGGGCCCGCGGCCCTGGCTGACCTTGTCAACCTGCTGCTGCTCGAGAGCGATCTGCTGACGTCCGAAAGCGAGGTCCTTGTGGCCATGACCGACCTGCGCCACCGGCAATTGCTGTTTCTGGACGACCGGGAAGGCCAATGCGACATGCACCCTTTGGTGCGCGGTGTCGTCTGGCGCGGGTTGGCTCCGGAATGGAAAGACGCGCTCGCCGAGCGCCACGGCAGTTATTTCTCCGAGCATCAGCGTGAACACGATCCGACATCTCCGGCAGGCTTCGTAGCGCTGCAACATCTTTGGTTCAGCCTGTTGGAGCGGCGCAGGCGCGATGAGGCCTTCGAAGCGCTGGAGCCCTCCGTGGAACGGCAAGTCATTCAGCATGGTCGCGCAATCGATGTCGTACGCATGTTCAAGGCACTTGAAGAGAATGCCACGCAGGCCGGAGAGTCCTATGCAAACCTGCCCTCCAATCGTCGAGAGTACCACTTTTGGCGCGGCTTTGCGATGTCCTACAACGGGCAAGACCTTGGCGCCGCCAATGCTCTGCTGGATGCGCTCGACGCCGCGCGTATCACGCCGCACAACGAGCGCCAGGCGTTTCGGTCTATCACGCGGCCGGTGATGATTGGCGATCTCACGCTGCTCTGCCGCCGTTTGGCCCTGCATGATGTAGGTCTCTCCATCATCGATCGATACAAGAATTCGGGTTCGGACCTCGCAAAGGAGAATTTTCGAGCGGCCAGAGCCATCCTTGAACACGACCTTGGTCAATCGAAAGACGCCGAAGCGGTGATGCATGACATCAGCAGCAAATATGATCCGACGGAGAGTGCCTCCTGGACCTTCTTCCGCCTTGGCCTGACCCTGAGACTGGCGGATCTCTGGCTGGCCCCCGCTCACTCGGATGCAAAGGCGCAGGCGGCGTTCGCGTTGTGCCGAAGAGTTTTGCTCCAGTCGCGGCGTGTGGGCCAGCGCGAAATTCAGATCCGAGCCGAGGCACTTTTTGCGCTGGCCGGGCTCCGTTGCGGGTCGGATAGCTCGCTGATGCAACGCTCGCTGGATCGCGCGCTGGAAAGAGCCCGCCGTCTGCGCCTCGTATCCACTGAGGCACTTGTGCTCACGTGGCGGTTGCGTTTCGCAAGCCTGCTTTCCGCACGAGAGGAGAACGCAATTGCCCTTGCGCGCAGCACCGGACACTTTGGCCAGATGCTGGGCGATCGCCATGCCTTTGCGCGCCTCTATGCCGCCGCCGCGCGTGTGCTGGCCCAGACGGACGACTACGACACGGCCATCGATTTTGCCCGACGCAGCATCGGTTATTCATTGCAACCGGACGGAAGTGTTGCCTATTCTAACATCGTGTCTGACTGCAGCTCTCTTTTGAACGACATTTCCGCGACCTGCGATCCGATTAATCCGCCGATAGATCAGCAGGAAAGCCGGACCCTGCTGGTGCAAAGAATTCAGAGCCACCTTTTGCAATGAGACCAGTCGCCCATGCCAAACGAAGAACCCAACATAAGATATGCCGAAGAGAGCGACGAGAAAGCTGACGGCAAAAACACCTTGTACTGCAGTTTCTGCGGCAAGTCCCAACATGAGGTCCGCAAGCTCATCGCCGGACCCACGGTCTTTATCTGCGACGAATGTATCGAATTGTGCATGGACATCATTCACGAAGAAACCCGCGGAGCGCTGAAACATGCAGACAATACCGAGCTTTCGGAAGGCTGGGACCGGCTCAAACATGCTCTACCGGGTCACGAACTCGTGCGCGAGCGGTTGTTCCGGATGGCCCACATGCTCCGGACCGAAGACAGGGCCTTGGATGACCGCGGCTTTCGCGTTCTGCTGGCCGGTGTCAAGGGCAGCGGCCTGCCCGCGGCCATTGCGGCCATCTGGCGCGAATTCGACCTGCCGCTTGTCAGATATGACGCGGCGCGGTTGCGCGGCAGGAAAATCCTGAACGACGCAGAGATGTTTCTTCGCCTTGTGGAGCAATGCGAAAACAATCTCAAACGCGCTTCGCGGGGGGCCATCGTGATCGAAAACATCGACAGGCTTTTTGAACGGAACCAAGCCGACCGTATTGTTCAGGAGGAGCTAGAGCTGCTTTTGGCTGGCACCACGGAGAGCGTGTCGCCGCAGGGTGGGCGCAAGCATCCGCAGCAGGAATTCCTGCAACTCGATACCAGCGGCATCACGTTCATCGCCACCACCAGCAAGCTGCACGCCAATGATCCGCCCATCGTCAGCGGCGACGAGCTGCCGTCGCTCCGCTTCGGCAAGGATCGCGCAAAGCTGAGCGCGGCACTCGTCGGCCAAGGTGCGTTGCCGACACTGATGGACCGCTTCGACGAAATCCTCGAATACCTGCCCTACACAACAGCCCAGATCGAAACGTGGCTTGCGTCCCCTGACGCCGCACCCCATCTCGACGCCTTCAAGCATGAAGAGGGTATTCTGCCCGATGACCTCCGCCGGGCTCTCATTGACGCGGCCTGCGACCGCGGGGCGGGGTTTGACGGGCTCATCAGCATCCTGCGGCTTGTGAAGCTGCGACGCAGCTTTACCGGACCGGACGGCAGCGTGCCGGAACCGATTGACCCTGCTTGGCTGGCGAAAAGTATCTGACGATGGCAATCGAACAGAAAGACGACCTGAGGCTTTCAGCAGAAGCAGAGACGACCATTTCCGTCGGCCTGGACACTCTGGCGCTTTGGGACAAGGTCATTGAAGACGCCGCCCCGTCGCCAGATCCGGTAGCGTGGATCACGGTCCTGTCCGGTCTCTTCTCGACATATCCCCCCGCGCGCGCCTTCGCAGACCTCGTACCGCAGTTGGCATCTCTTGCAGACCCAGACGACATATCGGGCGCCTCGATCCGACTGGGGAACGAGGACCGCAAACTGCGGGTTGGCAGCATCCTCGGTTCTCAGATCAAAGAGGCCAGAATCCTGGCGAACAACCGCAGCGGCACAGACTTGGTCTATTCTCAGGATCTCTTGTTCGTGGGCCTTTTGCGCTGCGCCAAGCTTGCCGCCGAGATGGGGCAATCCGCGCCCAGATACAGAAACAATCTACTTACCCAAGAAAATCTGACCCTGCTGGCTTTTGAACTTGCGATAATGACTCTGAGCCCCAAGGACAACGCTTCAGCACTTGCTAGTTATGACCACACGAAACTCGACCTACAGCAGCTCTTGCCCACCCGCGAAGACCCAGGCACATCACGCGCAGATGTCCGCCGCCGCATGCGCGAGGCAGGTATCGAAATCGTGGCTATCGAGCCGACTTCGCTGGGCGTTGCCCTTGTTGTAAAGGACGATCCCTGGGCTCCCGGGTTGAAGGACCGCTCCGGCTCAGAGCTGGAAGTCGCCGCCTTTGCCAGCATGTTCACCGCCCGCGCGTTCCAGCCACCGCTGGCCGTCGGCGTATTTGGCGACTGGGGTGCGGGAAAATCCTTTTTTATGCGCAGGCTGAACGACAAGGTGGAAGATTTTGTTGCAGCCGAACCAGATGATCCGGAAGCCTTACAACGCGTGGTCCAGATCCATTTCAATGCGTGGCACTATGCCGAAACAAATCTCTGGGCCAGTATTGTCGACCGCATTTTCACTGAGCTCGACACCTGGACGCAGACCGCGAACGCGGACGCCGACAGAGGCCAAATGAGCATAGTCGAACAGCTTGACACGGCCCGCAAGCTGACAATCGAATCCATCGCGCCGCTTGCCGCGGCACGTCGCAAACAGGCGGACGCAAAGACCCAGCTTGAAGACTCTGCGAAGTCACTCAACGAAATGCGCGCACGGGTCGAGGTGCAGAAAAGCACGCAGCTTCAAGCGGCCTTCAGCGCGGTCCTCCAAAATGAGGACCTAAAAAAAGAGGTTGATGATGCGGGCAAGACGCTAGGCTTCCAAAGACTGAACGCATCTATCGACGATTTTCGCGCAGCAACTGAAACTCTAAACGAGCAGGCCGCAAGCACACGCCAGACAGTCGGAACGCTGCTGGGACGGGTCGGAACCGGCTGGGGGCTGTTCCTATGCGCGCTTGTGGTCCTTGCGCCTATTGCCATTGCCACCCTTTTGCCCGCACTTCTGTTGCAGCTGTTCCCGGCGCTGGCCGCTCAGATTGGCACGGCAATTTCGCTTGTCGCCGGAAGCTCCGGCCTGCTCACCGTCGCGGCGGGAACCCTGCGCAACGCTTCCCGGCATTCAACGCGTGCGCTAGAGAGCATCCGGACGTTCGAACGCAGTCTAGATGCTGAAATTGCGAAGCGCTCTGCTGATCAGACATCCGAATACGTGCGCGCGCAAGGCGAGGTGGCCGCCGCGCAAGCCGAGGTTGAGAGGCGCCGCGACGCCCTCGAAGACGCCACGCAACAGGCCGACCGCGCCTCGGCGGCCTTCAGTGCAAACGAGCCTCGCCAGCGTCTGGTGGATTTCCTGCGTGATCGCGTGGGCTCTGGGACCTATGCCCGCGAACTTGGTGTCATAGCGGCTGTGCGCAAGGATTTTGAGATGCTCAGCCACCTGATGGCCGCCTCGGCCTCGCCCTCTGACAATCCCGAGGCCCTGCGCAATTCGGAAAACCGTCTGGCGATCAAAGCCGAGATTAAGCGCATCATGCAAGATGCAGGAGACACGCTCGAACCAGACGAGAAGGCAGCGCTGGAGAGGCTGGCAGAACCGCCACCACCGCCCCCGATTACTTTCGAACGCATTATTCTCTACATCGACGATCTTGATCGCTGCCCGCCCAAGCAAGTTGTCGCGGTCCTCCAGGCAATTCACCTGCTGCTGGCGTTCCCGCTGTTTGTCGTGGTTGTGGCAGTCGATAGCCGGTGGGTTCTTAAATCGCTCGACGACCATTACGGCGATCTTCTCAGCGGCGATGAAGACAGCGCGTCGAGTGTGGATTACCTGGAAAAGATCGTCCAGATACCCTACCAAGTGCGCCATGTTCGTTCCGTCATTGGCAAGTCGATGATCGGCGACCTACTAGCGCCGTTCGTGGCCGCGGATGCGGGCGACGAAGCTGCGCCAATTGTCGATCAAACGCCCTCGGCGCCAGACACGGATGTCAATGGCCGACAAACGGATCACGCAGATGCACCGACCATTAAGGCACCCGACACGCCCGAGCTAAAACTGCGCAAACATCTTGCGATCGAGGCGCATGAGCTCGAGTTGTTGGACAGGATCGACGGCGCACTCAACTGGTCCCCGCGCCGCCGCCTGCGTTTTGCCAACAGCTACCTACTGTCGCGCGCGTCACTTTCCGACATTTCTGACAACGATGTTTCGAGCCTCGCGGTGGTCCTGGCCTGTTCCGAAGCCGAAGACCGCGACGCCGCGATCAGAGATTTATGCGACAAGGTTGAGGTGTTGGTCCCTACGCCGCAGACGCTCAACAAGGTCTACCCCATCTGTGACCGCTTCAGTTTTCGCTCCGTCACCGAAGGTAGCGTCGCCCGGAATTAGGACGCATCACGCCCGCTCTGAGTCATTGCCGTAGCCGTTTCGATTAAGGTGGCTATTGCCCCGCGTGAAGGCGGCTGGTGTTGCAAGGGGCACGCCGTGACCTTGATCGCCTGCTGCCCTCACAGCGCTCCCGTTCAGGTCCGGAATGGGCCTGTTAGAAATCAAAGGTTGAGACGGGTAGATTGGATGGTGCTACCGGGGACGATAGTCTTGGCAGGGAATGCAGCAAGGGACAGCCAAGCGTTTTTTCGGACACTACCAATGTCGGCTATGTGAAAGCTGCAGTGCGGCATGGACAGTAGCCGATTTTGTCGGCTATGGGCCGCCCACGTGGGCGGCCCAAACAGTCAGATTTCAATAGCTTCAGCGATAGCCAGCGCATCTTCTAGCTCAACACCAAGATATCGGACGGTGCTGTCCATCTTCGTGTGCCCGCGCAGAAGCCGAACAGCGCGCAGATTGCCTGTCTTCTTGTAGATTTGCGTTACCTTTGTTCGCCTCATCGAATGCGTGCCGTAGGCATTCGCTTCAAGGCCAATCGACGTCACCCAATCCCGAATGATCCGTGCATACTGCCGGGTCGAGATGTGGAGACGTTCATGGAAACGTCCAGGCCAAAGGTACTCAGAGCCAATCATGAGTTCGTCATCCATCCACTTTTCGACCGACGCCCGCGTCCCTTCGGAGATCTCGAAGCGGATAGGTTTTTGGGTTTTGCTTTGCAGGACCGACGCCCGTTCCTTGATTTGACCAGATGCCATGACGTCGACAACTTTCATCCTCACCAAATCACAGCCTCTCAGCTTGCTGTCGATCGCCATGTTGAACAGCGCAAGGTCGCGATGGTTTTCGGAGAGTTCAAGCCTTACTCTGATGGCCCAGACATGTTTTATTTCAGCGGGCGCTTCTGGCCGACGATGCGACCTTTGTTCGAGGCTGGTCGAAGCGCACGAATAGCAGGTAAGTTTGGTGTTTCCATCACTGATCCTCCGATCCGCCATACCCTCCCTGACCATCAACACTGCGATGACGTGCAACGTTAGCAGAAATGCCGTTCTATTTTGTCTCCAGCTGCCTTAGAAGCGATCTGAAGGCCTTTCGGGCATCTCCAGGGTGTCGTGCCTTCTTGGCGGCGGCGAGATTTGACAGGTCGTTTCCCACGACGATTAGGCCGACCATGCCGACCTCGTAGTGGGGCAGGCAGAGGTAGCCGTAGATGCCTGGAACCGTGAGGGTTATATTCAGTTCCTCGTCCACCGCGCCGTTCCAGGGCTCGCCGCCCTCGGGAATCATGCCGCGTTTGGAGGCCGCGTTGTGGCCCTCTTCAGTGGGGATGAACGTCACGCGATCGCCAGATTTGACGTGCAGTATTGCGGGCTCGAAGACGTTGATGACATTGGCGTCGTTACAATCGGCGTTCAGCATCATGACAGTGTGTGTACCGCCTTGGGATGAAGGCGCAGTCTTTGCGCGAGCGGCTGTGGCCAGCGCGAGCGCTGGCAGGGACAAGGTGAAGTTACGACGCGTAAGCATGGACGGTCAGATCCTCTCTTGGGCCTTTGGAAATCGTGATGTCGACTCCGTAGGTGGCGGATAGCGCGGGGTCGTTCAAAACTTCGGAGGGAGAGCCTTCGGCCAGAACGCGGCCTTGACCCAGAAGGACGAGATGATCGGCAAAGCGTGCGGCAAGGTTCAGGTCATGGAGGGCGACGATGCCGACCGCGCCTCTGTCCTCAACCGCAAAGCGAATGCGGCTGAGAACTGCAAGCTGATGGTGAAGATCTAGCGCCGAGGTGGGCTCATCGAAGAGATACACATCCGCCGGGCGGATCAGAGCTTGCACGCAGGAGACCAATTGCGACTGTCCGCCGGAAAGCTCAGATACGTACGCCTCGGCCAGATGACCGATGCCGCCCTCATGCAAGGCCTCAGCAACGCGGGACATATCTTGCGCGCTCACACGCCAGCCCTGTAATTGCTTCTCGGCCATCATCACCACGTCGAAAACGGTAAGCGCGGCATTCGCGGCAAAGAACTGCGGCATGAAACGAATGCGGGAGAGGCGGTCGCGGGTGGTAAACATGGCAAGGTCGGTGTCGCCGAGCACGACACGCCCCGATGCTGGGGTAAGCAGGCCGGCTATCAGCTTGAAGAGCGTCGATTTGCCAGACGCATTCGGGCCGATCAGCGCGGTCAGCCTGCCGGGCTGGAGCGGAGAGACGGTCGCGTTCTGAAGTATGGCTCGCGCGCCATAGGCGAAGCTGAGTTCGGAGATGGTAAGCGCGTTCATTGCCAATGCCTTTTGCGTTGGCTGAGGATCAGCGAGAGGAAGAAAGGGATGCCGATGAGCGAGGTGATCATACCGATGGGATAGACAACGCCTGGCGTGATGGCCTTGGACGCGATGGAGGTGCCCGACAGGATCAGGGCACCTGCAAGGGCTGAGAGCGGCAGGAAGCCGCGTTGATCCTCGCCCACTATCATTCGGGCGATATGCGGGCCGACAAGACCTACAAAGGCGACCGCGCCGACGAAGGAGACGGCGACGGCGGACAGAAGCGACACGCCAGCCAGTACGCCGAGGCGCAATAGAGGCACGTTCACGCCGAGGGCGGCGGCTTTCTCTTCACCCATCCTGAGCGCAGTCAGCGCCCATGATTGGCGTATGAAATAGGGCAGGACAATCAGCAGAACCAAAAGGCAAATGCCAACTTTGGTCCAGGTGGCCCGCGCAAGCGAGCCCAGCTGCCAGAAGATGATCTGTGCGAGTTGCAACTCGGAGGCGCCATATTGGAGGAATGCCAAGAGCGCGTTGAATGTGAACAGCATCGCGATGCCCACAAGGATCATCGCTTCCGGCGTGACCCCGCGCAGGCGGGTGAACCCGAACAGTGCCAGCGATGTCAGCATCGCCACGACAAAGGCATTTACGGTCACGAACAACCCGCCGACACCTGGAATGACCGACCAGCCCAGGACGATGGCAAGGGCTGCGCCGAAACTGGCGGCAGAAGACAGACCAAGGGTGAAGGGATCGGCGAGCGGGTTGTTGAGGATTGTCTGCATTTCGGCTCCCGCAACCCCCAGCATCGCGCCGACGACAACGGCCATCAGCGCAACTGGCAGGCGCAGGTCCCAGATGATGACCTCCTCCTGCACGGTGGCGACTGAAGGTTGCAGGATTACCTGCAACGTTCGCAAGAAGTTGAGGTCAGCAGGGCCAGTGATCACGTCGACCACGACCGTCGCAAACAGCACGGCGGCAGCGCCAAGGACCAGAGCGGCGCGGGTTGCGGAACGGCGTCGGTAGTTGCGCACAAGCTCCTGCGAGGAGGGCGGGGAAAGGGCCTGATCGGTCATGTGCCTGTCTGATACGGTAATGATGGGTGGCCCCAATGAATACTGGGGCCACTTGTCTGAGCAATTATGCTTCAGTTGGACGCAGGGGCGTCCATACTCACCCAGAATTGTCCGGAATTCTCGTAGGGCATGAATTTTGCGTGCAGCTCATCGAAAGTGGCTTGCGGGTCCAGCTCCTCGAACTCGTCGGGATGCAACCACTTGGCGATCTGCTGGATCGCGATGAAATGGTAAGGCGAGTTGTAGAACTGGTGGTAAATGGAGTGCATCCGTCCGTCCTGCACCGCGCGTAGATCCTTGAACCCATTGCGATCGGCCAAGGCCGCGAGGCGCTTGTCGTTTTCTGCAGGGTCTCCTTCATAGCCCAAAAGCGTCGCGGTGACTTCCGGTTTGGCTTCCGCCCAGTTTGCGCCGGTGCCGATGATCACATCGGGGTCTGCGGCGATGACACCTTCGAGGTTCACTTCCGTCGAATAGCCGGAAAACTTCGTGGAGCCGTAATTCACCCCGCCCGCTAGCTCGACGAATCGGCCGTAGTTGAAACTGCCGAAGGTCCAGCAACAGAAATCAGTGTTCCAGCCCGCTGCATTCTCGATAAACACCAATGGCTTTTCATCGTTTGGCAGGCTTTGCACGACATTTGTCACTTTGCGCATCTGCGCGACATAAAAGTCGATGAATTCTGCAGCGGCTTTTTCTTCCCCAAGCAATCGGCCAAGGATCAGCATGGACGGAATCGCGTTCTCGGTCGGGTTCTGCCGGAAGTCGATGAAGACCGTTGCGACGCCCGCCTTGTCGAGTTTCTCGATCAAGCCAGTGTCCTCGGCCTTGAACAGATTGCCGAGGTCCAGAAGAACAAGATCGGCCTCGGATTCAAGCACCGCCTCGATGCTGAAGTCGCCCGCATACGGGTTACCAAAATTGATCATCCGGGAGGCGTCTTGCGGGTAGGCTGCTTCGAACTTTCGGAAGGCGTCGGGGTCGTAGAGAATCAAGTCATCCTTCCAGCCGACTATTTTCTCAAACGGATTGCCGTCAGTCAGCGGGGCGACGGCATACATCATACGCCCTTCGCCAAGGATGATCTTGTCAGGCATTTCGGGCAACGTCACTTCGCGGCCGGCGATATCGGTAAGTGTCACAGCTTCAGCAAATGCGTCAGGGGCTGATGCGAGCAGGGTCGCACTGGCTGCTATAGCAAGGGTGAAACCATGCACACGTTTCGTGTAGAACATGGGTTTCTCCTAGGTTCTGGATGGCGGAAAACGGCCATCTCAGCATGCAGCATTTAGTATCTGACAAAATTAGTCAATTACTCACTTGCATTATCTGACAATTTCACTCAACTTAATTTAAGAGCCAGCCAGATGAGTCTTCGGCAAGCCAGTCACCCGTCATCCCGAAGGGAGTGGGAATATGCAAATAGCTCAAGACAGCAAGCGGCTCTGCCGATCCGATGCCACCGAAGCGCTTTTCGTTGCGGTTTCGCTTGGCGTACCACACATCTTCAACATTGAATGGCTGATCGACAACGCAGAGCGCGGCGAATGGGGCGGGCTATGGTAGTAAATGTCGCCCAAGAGACCACCCTGCGCCCTAATGATACGCTGCCCATCTATGAGGCAAGTGATCTCACCAAGGGCGGTGATCTCGCCCGAATCAAACTTGAGGACCAGCTCTATACCCTGCGCATCACCCGCGCTGGCAAGCTGATCCTAACGAAATGAACGCGCGGACTCCTCATCGCGGCGGCGCGCCGGTCGGCTATGTCACCGAACTGGGGCCGGTCGAAGCAGGTGCTGTCCTTTATCTGCGCCTTTGGTGTGACGGCCCCGACGCCCAAGCGCAGGTCTGGAATGACTTTGCCACGGCGTTCGGGCCGGAGCATGGTCGGAAAGTTCTGAAGTCATTCGAGTCTCTTTGTGACCTTTGCGTGCGTCATGGCCGTCGCCCGCTGATGCGTCATCATGTGACCTGCAAATGCCTCGGGGCCGACGAGTCCTGCTTCGCCAACTTCGTCGGCTATGCAAGTGAGGGAGAGCGGGAAGACGCGCTTCTCATCGCAACGACAATCGTGCGCCCCGATATTGCGCCTTCCCTCGTGGGGTTGGCGCAGGAATTCGGTCTCGCGCTCAGGCGCATGGCCGTCAAAGCCGACCGACCTATCAAATCAACAAGAACGCTTCACTGAACATAAGGACAGCACGCATGAAGACCCTTACCCTTGCCACGAGCGCCCTGGCTCTCGGCCTCGGCGCCGCAGCCATGGCAGATGGACATGTCAGCAAATCGGCTGTCCTCGAAACATACGCGGATATTGCCGAAGCGAAATACGCTGACAGTCTGGCCACCGCGCAGCGTCTTCAAACGGCGGTAGACGCGCTCTTGTCCGATCCGTCCGCGAAGACCCTCGAGACGGCGAAGGAAGCATGGCTCGCTGCGCGGGTGCCTTATCAGCAAACCGAAGTCTTCCGGTTTGGAAACGCCATTGTCGACGACTGGGAAGGCAAGGTGAACGCCTGGCCGCTTGATGAAGGTCTGATCGACTATGTAGACGCCTCTTACGGCGGACCGACAGACGAAAATGAGGCCGCAGCGCTGAACGTGATCGCAAACCCAACTTTCACGCTTTCCGGCGAAGAAATTGATGCCTCGACCATCACTCCCGCCCTGCTAGAAGGGACGTTGCAGGAAGCCGATGGTGTCGAAGCAAACGTGGCCACCGGCTATCACGCTATCGAGTTCCTCCTCTGGGGGCAGGACCTGAATGGCCACGGCGCTGGCGCAGGCAATCGTCCATGGACGGACTATGCGTCAGGCGATGCCTGCACGAACGGCAACTGCGACCGTCGTGGTGAGTACCTGAAAGCGGCGACCGATCTTCTGATTTCGGATCTCGAATGGATCGTTAGCCAATGGGCCGAAGCCGGAGAGGCCCGTGCGACAGTCACCGCGGATGAGGATGCCGGGATTGCGGCGATCCTGACCGGGATGGGCTCGCTCTCCTACGGCGAGACGGCGGGGGAGCGGATGCGTCTGGGCGTGATGCTGAATGATCCCGAAGAAGAGCATTCCTGTTTTGCGGACAACACGCACAACGATCATTTCTACAACGGAGTCGGCATCCAGTCGGTCTATCTGGGCAGCTATACCCGCATCGACGGCAGCGTCGTGGCGGGACCATCGCTCTCCGATCTTGTCGCGGCCACCGACGCCGACGTCGATGCCGAGATGCAGGGTAAGCTCTCTGATGCGGTTCTTGCCCTCGGTCGGATCAAGACGGCCGCAGAGGCCGGGTTCAGCTATGACATGATGCTGGAACGCGGAAATGAGGCAGGTGAGGCGCTCATTATGGGTGGCGTGAATGGGTTGATTGATCAGACCCGGAGCATCGAGCGTGTGGTGGCAGCCCTCGGCACCTCCATCGACGTCGAAGGCTCCGACAGCCTCGACGATCCGGACGCCGTGTTCCAGTAAACTCCAACAGGGTCTGCCGCCATGATCATCTGCCATTGCCAGAACATCTCTGATCACGACATCCATTCAGCGATCGACTGGATGCGCGCGGCGGACCCTCACACACTCATCACCCCGGGAAAAGTGTATCGCGCTTTGGGCAAGGCTGCTGATTGCGGCGGCTGCGTCCCTTTATTCCTTGGAACGATGCGCCAGAATCCGAACCTGGAAATTCCAAATCTTAAACCCATGCACCTTCGCACGCCTCGCGAAGCCACACAGGAAACCGAACATGAACGGCGACAAGAAAGTAATTCAGTATCTTAACGACGCATTGCGCAGCGAATTGACCGCGGTCAGCCAGTATTGGTTGCACTATCGGATGCAGGAAGATTGGGGCCTTGGCCATATGGCCAAAAAATCCCGCGAGGAAAGCATCGAAGAAATGAACCATGCGGATAAACTCATCGCACGCATTCTATTTCTGGGCGGTCATCCAAATCTGCAAAAGCTGGATCCGTTGCGGATTGGGCAGACGCCCAAGGAAACTTTGGAATGCGATCTCGCGGCAGAACATGGCGCGCGAGAGCTGTACACCGACGCTTATAAGCACTGCGAAGGCGTCGGCGACTTTGTCACGAAGGGTATTTTCGAAGAACTACTCAATGATGAGGAAGGTCACATCGACTTTCTTGAAACTCAACTCGATCTGGTGGCGAAGCTCGGTGAAGAAAAATATGCGCAGCTCAATGCATCCAAGATGGATGAGGCCGAGTAGGCTTTGCCTCTGCGCCATTCTGTTAGGGTCCGCCGCTACGGCGGGCCCCCTGAATGAGCCGCATCTGAATATCATCGCACGTACCGATGCAGAAGCCGCGCGGATCGCGGGTGCCACAGCCTTGGCCACAGAATTTGACGCAGCTCAGCCTTTTGAAAGCAACTCCGCCGGAGCAGCCACGGTACGGGCGATGAGCACCCCCGACGCCTTTTCGCAACCGTCCGGCAATATCAGCTTTGAGGACCAGCTGACCTTTCGGGTCGGCAACGGCCTCTTTCGCAAGCTCTGGGTTTCATCGCCGTCTTCAACGCTCGCGTCCGACGGGTTGGGGCCGCTCTATAATGCCCGCTCCTGCCAGCGGTGCCATATCAAGGACGGGCGGGGACACCCGCCCGAGGGCCCCGATGACAACGCGATTTCGATGTTCTTGCGAGTGTCGATCCCGGGCAATCCAGAAGACGCCATTGCGGAGATAGGGGACTACATCGCCAGTATTGCTGAGCCGACCTACGGCACGCAGTTGCAGGATTTCAGCCTTCCGGAGCACCCCGCCGAGTACCGCCTTCAGATCGACTACGAAGAGATCGAGGTTAAGCTCTCGGGCGGCGAAATCGCGTTCTTGAGATCACCCACGCACACCGCCGTCGACCTCGGCTACGGTCCCCTACATCCGGACGCCATGCTGAGCCCCCGCGTCGCGCCCCAGATGATCGGCCTCGGCCTCCTCGAAGCGATCCCCGCTGCCGACGTTCTGGCGCTGTCCGACCCGCAGGACGCTGACGGGGATGGGATCTCCGGCCGGGCCAACATCGTCTGGTCGATGGAATATGATCAAACGATGCTGGGTCGGTTCGGCCTGAAGGCCGGCAATCCCACGATTCGGGAGCAGACAGCGTCAGCATTTGTGGGGGACATTGGCATTTCCAATCCGCTCTTCCCGGCCGCCTCTGGCGAATGCACCGACTTGCAGGCCGATTGCCTGGCCGCGCCGCATGGCGATCAGGATGACCGCGGGTTCGAGATCAACGCCGAGGGGCTGGATCTCGTGACCTTTTACAGCCGCAATCTCGGTGTCCCGGCGCGGCGCGATGTAGATGATCCGACAGTCTTGCGCGGCAAGGAAGTGTTCTATTCCACCGGGTGTACGTCCTGTCACCAGCCAAGTTTCGTCACGCATCGGCTCGCCGACCAACCGGAACAGAGCTTTCAACTGATCTGGCCTTATACCGACATGCTCTTGCACGACATGGGCGAGGGGCTGGCCGATAATCGACCGGAGGCCCGCGCCACAGGCCAAGAATGGCGTACGCCGCCGCTTTGGGGCATCGGTCTGACCGAACAGGTTTCAGGCCACACCTATTTCCTTCACGATGGCCGCGCACGGTCGCTTCTGGAAGCGATCCTGTGGCACGGTGACGAGGCCGAAACGCAGCGCGACGCGGTGATCAAGATTGCACCCGAAGACCGAGCTGCCCTGATCGAATTCCTGGAGAGCCTCTGATGCGTATGGCCGCCATTATTCTCTCGTTGGTCTTCTCGACTCCTGCGATGGCGCAACCAGACCTCGGGCGCATCGTCGAAAACCATGTCATGCCGGGCTATCGCGCGCTTGCCGAAGAAGCGGCGGACCTCGAAGCGTCGGCGCGGGCCGACTGCTCCCCCGACAATGCCGGTCTGATCAGAGCTTATCACAATGCATTCAATGCCTGGGTCCGGGTCAGCCACCTGCGCTTTGGCCCGTCTGAGACCAATGACCGGGCCTTCGCGCTGGCCTTCTGGCCTGATCCGCGCGGATCGACACCAAAGGCGCTTGGTCAGTTGATCCGCTATGCCGACCCAGTCGTGGCATCAGCGGAGGATTTCGCAACCGTGTCCGTCGCGAGCCGGGGCTTCTATGCGCTGGAATACCTGCTCTTCGATCCGCAGTTCACGGATACCGAAGATCGCGACTATCTCTGCGATCTGACCCAGGCGCTCGCAACCGACATTGCGCGCAACGCCAACGCCATTCTCGATGATTGGCAATCCGGCTACGCCGATCTCATGGCAAACCCCGGTAACGACACCTATCGCTTGGAAACCGAAGCCTCACGCCAGCTTTTCACGGCCCTCTCCACGGGTCTGGAGTTCACATCGCAGGCACGCCTCGGTCGCCCTCTCGGAACCTTCGAGCGCCCGCGGCCCAACCGCGCCGAAGCGCACAGATCAGGGCGTTCGCTGCAGCATGTCATTCTCTCGCTGACCGCGACGCGAGAGTTGGCATCGCTCATGTCCGGGGAAGACGCCGGGATCGACAGCGCGTTCGAGAACGCCATCAAACGCGCGACGGACCTCGAAGATCCCGTCTTCGCCGGGGTCGTCGATCCGCAGAGCCGCTTTCGCGTCGAAGTTCTGCAACAGGACATCGATTCGATCCGTCAGCAGATTGCGGAGGACCTTGGCCCGTCGCTGGGCATTGCTGCTGGCTTCAATTCATTGGATGGCGATTAATGGCGGACAGACGAACCTTTCTGGCGGGTATGATTGCCTCGGCGCTAATGCCCAAACCGTTATGGGCTGACGTTGGGAGACCGGCGTTTTTGTCGGCGGGCAGAACACCGTTGGGCGCTTATGCTTTATGCGGGCTGACGGTGACGGGCGAAATAGTGTTTGAAATCCCGCTTCCCTCGCGGGGCCACGCGGCAGCGGCGCATCCCGTGCGGCCAGAAGCTATCGCCTTCGCCAGACGTCCGGGTACCTTTGCCGTTGTGATTGACTGCCGTACCGGACGCGAGAAAGTGCGGCTGACGTCGCCGCCCGGCCGCCATTTCTATGGTCATGGAGTTTTTTCAGCGGATGGTGCGCTTCTTTTCACGACGGAAAACGATTTTGACGCAGCGCGCGGCATGATTGGTGTCTGGGACGCGAACGACGGATATGCCCGTGTGGATGAATTCCCATCCGGGGGTATCGGACCTCACGACATCAAACGATTGCCAGATCAGGAAAAACTCGTCGTTGCAAATGGTGGCATCGAGACGCATCCCGATACCGGACGCACAAAGCTCAACATTCCAACGATGCGGTCGAACTTGACCTATATCGATTTCAATGGGCAGATCGAGATGCAATCGACACTCGACCGTGCACACCAAAGAAACTCGATCCGCCATCTTGCGGTCGCACCGGACGGGTCCGTCGCCTTTGCAATGCAATGGCAGGGCGATCTTTCCAAAGACTTGCCTCTCCTCGGAGTGGCTGATCCTGAGGGCCGGGACGTCACATTCCTGAGCGCCCCTTCGATTGCCAGGATGCAAGGCTATCTTGGGAGCCTGGCAATATCCCCGGATGGGTATCGCGTGGCGACAACTTCGCCACGTAGCAATTTGATGCTTATCGTTGCGCGGGATCGCGACAGCGTAGTTGAGGACGTCCAGCTGACAGACATTTGCGGCGTCGCCGCCACCGAAACAGGCTTTTTCTACACAACAGGAACCGGGCAAGCTACAACGCTTGGTCGAGGGAGCAAAATGCATGCGATTGCTTGGGACAATCATCTGGTCGCAATCTGACGGGTATCACAGTGTCGTTTGCTTTTGTCATGGAGCTGTTAGTTCCCGGACGCTTACCTCAAAAAACTGAGCAAAATCAGTTTGTGGTTGTGCTGTTATTTCCTGGATTGTATCCTTAATTTCTGGACTGCGCCTTTAATTCCCGGACGGTTCGTATTGTGGATAAGTTGGATCGGCGGCGGCGTTTGGCAAAGGAAACAGAGAACTCTGAAGATCGGGCGCTCGCAATTGAGCGGGGCGAGATCTTGCGCCCGATCCTTGAGCTGGGTCGGACCGGCCACGACGTGGGTCCGATGTTGTTGGCTGCGGCGGAAGAGATGGGTGTTTCTCGTAGTTCTGCTTGGGAGTATTATCGACGATTGAAGCAAAACGATGGGCGGTCGAGCGCATTGCTCCCTAAGCGGCGTGGCCCGAAACGCGGGTCACGTCGTTTGGGTCGAGAGGTTGAGGCCATCATTGAGCGCGTTTTGCGCCAATACTATTTGGTGCTTGAGCCACCCAGTTTCCTCCGGATTGTGGGCGAGATCCAGTCGGAGTGCGGGGCCCGGGGGTTTCGCCGCCCAACCCGCCGTACGATCAAGGCCCGCCTTGATGCCATGGATCAGCGCGAGGTGTTGCGGAAGCGTAAAGGGGCGAAGGCCGCCAAACAGGTTTTCGAAGCGAGGGCCGGGAGGTTGGAGGTGGAACAGCCACTGGAAGTCGTCCAGATCGATCACACGTTGGCGGATATTGTTCTAGTTGACCAGGTTGAACGCAAACCTCTAGCACGACCATGGCTGACGCTCGCGATCGACGTCGCGACCCGTGTGGTCCTGGGCGCCTATGTCACTTTCGACGCGCCATCCGTCTTGTCCATTTGCTTTTGCCTTGACCACTGCGTGTGGCCAAAGTCTATCCGGACACCTAGTTCGCTTGAGCAACTCTATTGGCCGACGGCTGGTATTCCACAGGCCATCCATGTCGATAACGGGCGGGATTTTCGCAGCGATGCCTTCCGATCGGCCTGTACGGAATGGGGCATCTCGATCAAGTACCGGCCGCCGGGCCGGGTGCATTTTGGCGGACATATCGAGCGGTTGATCGGCACGACCATGGGGGCTGTGCATGTATTGCCGGGAACGACGCAATCTTCGCCAAAAGACAAGGGCGAGTATGACAGCGCTGCCAAGGCCTCAATGACGCTGGATGAGTTCATGGAATGGCTGAATCTCGAGATTTGTCGGTATCATAATACACGCCACAGCGGATTGCGGCGTACCCCGCTTGCCGCTTGGGCCGATCTTGGGGGCGACGATGCTGGCCGCCAGGTTGTGGATACAGATGCCTTTCGGATCAGTTTCCTTCCGTCAGAACGCCGCCAACTTGGCAGGACTGGGATCAACCTGTTTTCTATCGGCTATTGGAGCGACGCCTTCGCGCCCATGGTCGGTCGCAGGGCACGGAAGGTTACGGTCAAGTACACCCGCGAGATATGTCGCGGATATGGGTGGTCACGGACGAGGGCCGTACGATCGCCGCACGCTACAAAGACCTATCGCGTCCCAAGGTATCTCTATGGGAGTCTCGGCGCGCCAGCGCGGTCTTCCATGAACGCCACGGCGGGAGGATATCGGAGGCAATTCTGTTCGGGATCATTGAAGAACAGCGGCGCATCGCCCATGCGGCGCGGCAACGGACGCTTGCGGCGCGCCTGGACGAAGAACGCAAAGCACGCCTGCCGAACGACAAGCCGAAGCGGGATCCGTCCCGAGAGATGTTCGCAATTGATACAAGCAACCCCAACCTTCCAACTTACCCGGTAGATGACTTTGATGGACCTCGACGAAAGACTTGATCTCATTCGCAGCGATCGTTGGATCGCCTTTGACCGCGCAACCATTGTTCTCAACAGATTGACATCCCTGATGGAAATGCCTCGGCAGTCCAGAATGCCGGGCCTCATGGTTTATGGCAGCTCCGGCATTCGGCAAGACCATGATCGCTAAGCGGATGGAAAGTCTTTATCCGAGCAACTATCGCTCAGATCTCGGGGTGACGCGCACGCCGATCCTACTTCTACAGGCGCCGCCTGCACCGGATGAGCGGCGGTTCTATCAACATATCCTGGCGTCGATAGGCGCGCCGATGTGGGGCCGTCACACCATCTCCGAACTGGAGGTGCGGGCTCTCAGCCATTTGCGCGGCATGGTTCTGAAGATGATCATGATCGACGAGGTCCACAATCTCCTTGCCGGAAGCTATCGGGAGCAACGCCGGTTCCTGAACATGCTGCGCTTCCTTTCCAATGATCTATGCGCCTCGCTCGTCGTCTTTGGTGTCAACGAAGCTGCTGAGGCCGTTCGCGGTGACGAGCAACTTGCGCGCCGGCTAGACGAACATTTTCTGCCACTCTGAGATGATGATGTTGAGTTTTCCCGGCTGGTCCAGACTCTGATCGCGGCAATGCAGTTGGAGCGCGGGTCCGGTCTAAGTGTTCAGTCACTGCGCACCATCCTCGCTATTACTGGCGGCATCACGTCCCGTGTATTCACGATGATCAAGGCGCTCTCCATCGACGCGATTGAAACCGGCGAAGAGCGGATCACGGATGACGCTGTTCAATCCTGGCAGCCAATCTGGGCCAAGCACAGCTGGACGGTTCGGAACCAACCGCAACCGGCATTTTGAACCGCAAACCTCTGCCGAGGCGTCCGGCACCTTATCAGGACGAACTGCTGTCAAGCTGGATCGCCCGTCTGGCAGACGCTAACTTTTGTTCAGTGCCAGAGCTCTGCCAATATCTGGAGACTGGTCAAGAACGTCCGCCGGAAACGCAATCAGATTTGGCGGGCATAGAGATCGACGGTTTCTGCGCAACGTTACGTCTGCCGCCATTGCAGCTCGGCAGCATGTTGCTCCAGCGTCGGGCTGAATTCGCGGTCGAGTGCATTTCGTGGTCGGATTTTCAGCACTGTCCCGCGTGCACTCATAAGGTATCCGGGATATCTCTGCGCCATTGGCGCTACGCGTGGTCTCTGCAATGCGAAGTCTGCGGGTCCGAGCTGTCGCCAGTGCGCCGTGATCCAGCCGCTTTTGTGCACCTGCCCACTCGGCTCCGCACCCCGCGCCAAAAAGGGAGCGAAATGGCTGAGGCTCGCTAATCGGCACGGGGACCGGCATGCTGGTCGACGGATGGATTTGACGCTGCAAGCCTCAGGTGTGCTCGCGCCGGAACTCCGTCACGGCGCGCTCTTTTCCCAGAACCGAATAGATCGCTTCAAAGCCCTCGCTACCATCGACATCGGAATGACCCGGCCTTTGCTAGCGATTGCGTTGTTGATGAAGAACGATCCCACCCTGGAACGCAGATTCCGTGCTGCCTTCCCACATAGACGGAAACTGGTGGATCGATTGGCAAGCCTTGCCGGCGACCTACGGAATCTCAGAGTCTGGAGCGGAGACAATCTCAAAGGACAACCAAAGCGACACCCCACGTATATCAGCGCTTCGCCTCAGCCCGAATATCTCGCAGCGGCAAAGTTGGCGATCATACAACTCGGTGCAAATGCGGACCGCGTCGAACTGCTCAGGTACGCCGAAAGTATCCTTCAATCTGCTAGACAACGACCTGTGGATATCCAGTAATTAAGGGCACAAGACTCGTCCAAAACTCTGCCAAAACATCAGCGTCCAAGAAATAAAGGCACAGTGACAACAGGATCGAGGGATCGCACCGGCCGACCCGAAAGCGAGAGAAGCTCATGGGCAGGTTCAAATCGCCAAGGCAGGCGCAGCGCTTCCTTTCCGCTCATGACCAGATCAATACGATTTTCAGACCCCGCCGTTACCGCCTTTCCGCAATCTCATACTGCCACGCCAGAGCCGACGCTTTCGGCCTCCGGGAAGACTATGCTGCCGAAATGGCCACTTGACCGGCAAGGATCTCACTCATCTCAATCAAGCGAAAATAAGTTGGCAATCCCCTAATTTTATCATCTCAATTTAGCGTTGGTTATGAATTTTTGCAGCGTGGTGTTCATCTCGCTAACCTCATCTGACGACATGTCTTTGAAAAGTTTTTGGCGGGCTTTCTGCACGTCCGGTTCTGCGGCCTCCAGCAATTGGCGTCCGGCTTGTGACAGAGAAATCTGTGCAAAACGACGATCGGTTTTTAGTGCGTTTTTGTGCAACAAGCCACGTTCCGCCAGTTTATCGACAAGGCGGCTGGTGACGGTGCGATCAACCGCTGCAAGGTCGGACAAATCACATATCGTCAAAATTTCATCCGCGATAAGACAGCGCAAGATGCGCCATTCAACTATCTTAAGCGCATGTCGGCGTAGCACCGCGTTCATCGTATCCTGCATCTGCCGAGCCGCCAGCACTATCATCTGCTCTGGCGGGTCTATCTGATCAAGCCAGTCTGCATGGGGCGTATGAAAAGCGATATGTGCGGGCATCAATGTCAGCTCCTGTTTCATCTTGATCGTGTGACTAGCACAACAAGAAAGGACTTGCGACTCATAATCGTAATATGTGTTATAGCACATATAAAGCACACTATGATGTGATTCTGGGAGGTTGTATGCGCATTTCGATAGTCGGAGGCGGGCCGGGGGGGCTGTACACGGCTCTTTTAACCAAAAAGGCAAAACCCGATTGGGACATTGACGTTTACGAGCAGAATCAGGCGGATGACACCTTTGGTTTCGGGGTCGTTTTTTCTGACGATACGCTTGATGAATTTCTGAATCGGGACAAACCGCTGTTTGAGTTGATGCGCGACCAATTTGCCTATTGGCAGGATGTCGCCGTGCATTTCAAAGGCCATGAGATGCGCGCCGGCGGCAACGGCTTTTGCGGCATGTCGCGCCACACGCTATTGCGCCTGCTGCAACAACGGTGCGCCGATGTGGGTGTGAGAATGCATTTTGGTGTCACAATTGATCCGGCAAACCTGAAAACCCGATTTGCTGACAGCGACGTAATTGTTGCTGGAGACGGGATCAACTCGGCCATTCGCGAATATCACAAGGATGCTTTTCAGCCCAGCAATAAGCTGCGGAGCAACAGGTTTTGCTGGATGGGATCCACACGACCCATGGGCGAATTCAACTATTTCTTTACAGAAACCAATCACGGCCCCGTCGTGGCGCATTGTTATCAATACGACAAAGATCATTCGACTTGGGTGTTTGAGATGAGCGAGGATACCTGGGCGGGTCTTGAATTTCGCGAAACCGATGAAGAAGACAGCCGCGCCAAGTTGGAGGAAATATTCAGCAGCGAACTGCAGGGGCACTCTCTGTTGCTAAATCGTTCGAACTGGCGGCAGTTCCCGCGCGTTTTCTGCGAAAACTGGTACACGGACAACATCGTTATTCTGGGGGACGCCAAGGCGAGCGCCCATTTTTCGATCGGGTCGGGGACCAAACTGGCAATGGAATGTGCCATCGCTCTTTCAGATGCCTTGGTCGAGCAGGGTGAAACGGACGTGCAGGCGGCTTTTCAGGCCTATGATACTGCGCGCCGCACGCCCTGCCAGATCACGCAGCACAATGCTGATGTATCGCTGGCATGGTTTGAACATATGGACCGGTCCTGGGATATGGACCCCTATCAATTTGCGATGGTGGTGATGTGCCGCGCGAAATCGATCACCTATGACAATCTGATTGTGCGCGATCCGGAATTCGTGCGGAAGGTGGATGATGAATGGTATGATCGCCTCCTTGCACAAACCGGTGAAGACCTGCGCAAATCGCGACCTACGCCGATGTTTTCCCAGTTTTCACTGCGGGGCATGACGCTGGCGAACCGGGTTGTGATGTCACCTATGGCACAATACAGCGCTGACAGCGATGGCAACCTGACCGATTGGCACAAGATACATTATTGCAGCCATGCGACGGGCGGCATGGGGCTGATATTTACCGAAATGACTTGCCCTGCCGCTGATGCCCGTATCACCCAAGGGTGCCCGGGCATGTGGACCGATACCCATGAGGCCCAGTGGAAAGACATCGTCGATTTCATCCATACCCATACCGGCGCCAAGGTGGCGATGCAGTTGGGCCATGCCGGTCGCAAGGGATCGACCCAGCTGGGCTGGGAAAAGATGGACCACCCGATCGCAGAGACTGCGCACAACTGGCCCTTGGTATCGGCCTCTGCCCAGCCATGGTTTGAAGGTGAAAGCGCCGTGCCTGCCCCCCTTGATCGGGCCGGGATGGACCGGATCAAGGCCGAGTTTGTTCAGGGCACCGTGCGCGCCGCGCGCGCGGGATTTGATCTGTTGGAACTGCATTGTGCGCATGGGTATTTGCTGGCGTCCTTCCTGTCGCCGCTGACAAACCTGCGCAACGATGAATACGGCGGCAGCGTTGAAAACCGTCTGCGTTTTCCGCTCGAGGTGTTTGACGCGATGCGCGCTGAATGGCCCGATGATCGCCCCATGTCGGTGCGCTTGTCGGGCACAGATTGGAAGGACGGCGGACTGATTGAAGAAGATCTGGTTGCGATTGCGCGTGCGTTCGAAAGCGCCGGTTGTGATCTGATCGACGTATCGGCGGGCCAGACCGTTGCCGATCAGGAACCGGTCTATGGTCGCATGTTTCAGGCCCATCTGGCCGAGGCCGTGCGCAATCTGACGGGCATGGCGACTATGGCGGTGGGCGCGATCACCGAAGCGGCTCAGGTGAATACCATTCTACACACGCGCCGCGCCGATTTGGTTGCACTGGGTCGCCCGCATATGTGGAACCCCTATTTCACCCATCAGGCCGCTGCATGGTACGGGGCGCGCAATGAACCCATGTGGCCCAAACAATATGTAAGCGGCGCTGTTCAGGCCTTCCGCGAAGCAGAGAAATCGCGCGAACGGATGATCGAGCTTCAACGCAAGGCCGCGCCGGGCCGCCACTCCAATTCATAAGTCATCCGCTTTATCAGGAGGATTCACCGTGCAAATATCCGACAATCAAACCCTGTCACAATGGTTGCACCACCACGCCTCGAATACCCCCGATGCATTGGCATTAGACGGGGCAGGCGGGCCGCTAAGCTATAAGGCGTTGTCGGACGAGGTCGGCCGGTTGGCATCGGGGTTGGCACGGCTTGGTATTGGTCCGGGTGATACGGTTGGGGTGCAACTGCCCAACACGCGCGATTTCGTCATCTGTTTTCTGGCGGTGACGGCGCGGGGCGGTATATTTCAGACGTTGCACATGCCTTATCGCAGCAGCGAACTGCGCACGCTTTTGGCGGATTCAGGGGCCAAGGCAGTGATTGTGACACATGGCGCATCTGATAGCCGGGCCGAGGACGTAATGCAGGTAGCGCAAGATCTGCCCGCGCTTGCGCATGTTATAACACTGGGCCGTACCCTTGATGGCTGCGCGGCCTATGAAGACCTTGCAACAACGTCAGCGCAGGCGCGGGATATGCACGCCTCGACGGCTGCTGATCACTATTTGCTGTTATATACCTCTGGCACCACGGCGGGGCCGAAAGGTGTGCCGCATGTCTATGCCAACTTTCTGAACAACGCGCGCAGCGCGGCCCGAGAAATGCAGATCGGCGCAGATGCGCGGGTGATGTCGCTGGCCCCGATGTCGCATTTATATGGGCTGTTCACATTGCATATGGCGCTTGCGGCCGGAGCGACACAGGTACTTGTCCCGGCGTTTCACCCCGACAGGGTTGTAAGTGACATAGAAACCAATAAGCCCAGCCATATCTACGCGGCACCTGCGCATTTCGCCGGCGCTGTTGCCACAGATGCGCTTGATGCCGGTGCCTTGGACAACGTGCAATTGCTGTGTCTGTCCGGCTCAGCGGTGCCACCAGCCCTAGCCAAGGCGGTGGACGACAAGATGCCCAAGGGCACTGTCGTTCAATTGTGGGGCATGAGCGAGTTGCAGGCGGGCTGTTATGGGCGCCCCGATGACCCCGTGCACACAAGAACTGGTAGCTGTGGGCGCGCCGCGCCGCACACAGAATTACGGGTTCTGGATGACAGCGCAACCCCACTGCCCCCCGGACAAGAAGGGGCATTACAGGTGCGCGGCCCGTCCCTGTTTGGCGGATACCTCAACCGCCCGCAGGAAACCTCGGCCAGCTTCGTGGCAGGGGGTTGGTTTGCCACGGGTGATCTGGCAGTGATCGACGCGGACGGTTTCGTGCGCATCACCGGGCGCACCAAGGAACTGATCAATCGCGGCGGCGTGAAATACAACCCAATTGAGGTCGAAGACATTGCGATGGGGCTGGCGCAGGTCACCAATTGCGCTGTCGTGCCTGTACCGGATGCGACTTTGGGCGAAAGGGGCTGTTTGTGCGTGTGTTTAGGGCCGAACACCAAGCTGACGCTCGCCCAAGTGACCGAGGCATTGAACGCTGCCGGGATTGCGAAATTCAAATGGCCTGAACGGCTTGAGATTTTGGCCGATCTACCCATGACACCCACACGTAAAGTTATCCGCAGCGCATTGCGTGCTGCAATCATCAACAGAGAGGAAAAATAGTGACCTTTGAACTGCACACACCACAAACCGCACCGAATGGTGCGAAGGACCGTTTGCAAGCGGTCAGCGACAGCTTGGGTGGGTTTTTGCCAAACCTTTATCGCCAGATGGCTAACGCCCCTGCGGTACTGGATGCCTATCTGGACCTGTCCGATACCTTGCGCAAGACCAGTTTTTCCCCGGCGGAACAGCAATTGATCCTGTTGACCGCCAGTGTGCGCAACGGCTGCGCCTATTGCGTGCCTGCGCATACATCGGCGGCCCGTATGGCCAAGCTCGACAAGGATACAATTACGGCGATCCGGGATGGCAAACCCATTGAGGATGCCAGGCTGGAAACATTGCGCAGTTTTACGGAGGAATTGCTGGAAACGCGCGGCAAGCTGAGCGACGATTCCAAGCAAAGGTTTCTGGACGCTGGTTTTACCCAGCAACAGTCCATCGAAGTGCTGATTGGCATTGCGATGAAGGCGCTTTCAAACAGCTTTGCCCGTATGGTCGGCACGCCTGTTGATGATGTGCTTACGAAACTGACATGGGATGGCAACGATCAGGTCTGACAACTCAAATAAATAGGGAGAGAAAAATGAAACTTACAACAATTGTCACATTGGCAGCTGGGCTGGCGGTATCCGCGCTCCCTGCGATTGCCGAAACTAAAATAGGGATGATTACCACATTATCAGGCGGAGGGGCCGGACTTGGCACTGATGTGCGCGACGGCTTCATGCTTGCGATTGAACAATCTGGGCGCACTGATGTCGAAGTGGTGATTGAGGATGATCAACGAAAGCCTGACATCGCTGTGCAATTATTAGACAGGATGATCCAGTCGGAAAAAGTGGATATCCTGACAGGGATTATCTGGTCAAACCTTGCTATGGCAGTTGTGCCGGGAGCAACAGCTCGGGGGGTGATTTACCTGTCACCCAATGCGGGCCCGTCAGCATTGGCCGGTAAAGGCTGTCATGAGAATTATTTTAATGTGGCGTGGCAAAATGACAACCTGCACGAAGCAGCGGGCGCGTATGCCAATGATGCAGGACACGTCAAAACCATAATTATGGCGCCAAACTACCCTGCAGGCCAGGATGCCCTCAATGGCTTCAAACGCATGTACAAAGGCGAGGTTGCGGGAGAGATTTATACCAAACTTGGCCAAACCGATTATGCCGCAGAAATCGCACAGATACGCGCATCGGGCGCAGACAGCGTCTTTTTCTTTCTGCCCGGCGGCATGGGAATATCTTTTCTCAAACAATATGCGGGATCAGGGGTAGATTTGCCTTTGGTGGGCCCTGCGTTTTCGTTCGATCAAAACATCCTTCAAGCAGTTGGTGACGCAGCACTTGGCGTCAAGAATACGTCGCAATGGAACAAAGATCTGGATAACGACGCAAACAAAGCCTTTGTTGAATCCTATCAGGGAAAATATGGGCGCTTGCCATCGCTTCAATCCAGTCAAGGGTTTGACACGGCGAACCTGATTTTGAGTGCGCTCGATGTTGCCGAGGTTTCTGATGCTGATGCATTTCGCGAAGCACTTCGCGCAGCGAAATTCGCCTCTACGCGTGGCGATTTTGCCTTTGGTCCAAATCATCACCCCATTCAGACGATCTATGTTCGGGAGGTCATAAAGGAAGGGGATATCTATACCAATCGCCTGATTGGCCCAGTTCTTGAAAAGTACGGTGATGCCTATGCTAAAGATTGCAAAATGTGAGCTTGGTTTCAATATATCGCCAAGTATTCGCGGTTTAAGAGCACTCTTTTCTTGCAATGGTCACGCTTCAAAAGTTTTGGTGGTCGTGACGAGAGTATTGGCTGAGAGAAAAGCACTAAAGCATGTCTTATAATAGGTTGAGACCAATCCTCAATCTTTGAACCTACCGAACATTTGCTCGATACGTTCGCGACGCCTAAAGCGATGCTTTCTTATCGAGCAGCTTTGTTATGAGACTGGCGCCCCGGGGTGCAGGATCGTGTTCCCCTTTTTAGATCTCAAATTTGTGACTGCACGATGCGTTCAGCATTAGGTGGCGTGGATTGAGATAGCGATATTATCAGCTGTTTCTTCCACCAACTGACTTATGACCTGTGCGAAATCTCAAATCGCTCCAACGCTTTCAGCGCTTGTACATGGTCTTCGGCGGGCCATGTGCAGCAGGCGCGCCACAGTGCCGTAACTCATTTCGCTTGATAGATACGATGTCACTCAGAAGAAGCTCTCCTCAAAATTGCTCAGACAAGGAGATAAATTTTGGACCGTGCCGTTTAGCGCCAGCGAATGCCTATCGGTAGGCTGCCAGCATGCTATGCACAACATGCATAATATATATACGCTTTATGTCTTAGACGTGCGGTAGCACGACCGAATATCGTTGTCCGAGAAAGGCCAGCGCTGACAAATGTTTGCGCGGCTTAGACAATGAGGCGACTATGAAATTCGGCACGATGACACAGATCCAAATTCCCCGTCCTTGGCATGAAACGAGCGAGCGCGAGGCCTATTGGAACGGGCTAGATCAGGGCGTTGCCGCAGAGGCTGCCGGGTTTGAATATTTCTGGATAACCGAACAGCATTTTCTCGCTGAAATCGGCCATGCAGCGGCATCAGACATGTTTCTGGCCGCGCTGTCGCAAAGGACAAAGACGTTGCGCATGGGGCTGGGTGTTGTGGTGTTGCCGATTCACAATCCGATCAATGTGGCCGAAAGGGTGGCTTGCCTGGACGTGCTTTCCAATGGTCGCGTTGAGTTTGGTTCGGGGCGGGGCACGACGCCTTATATCGTTGAAGGGCTGGGGTTTGATCCCGCAGAAGGGCGTGGGCGCGGCGCAGAATCGCTGGAGGCCATTCTGAAGATGTATGATGCGCCAAAATTCCCCGGTTACAAAGGCGAGTACTATAATCTGGCGGCAAGAGAGATTCTGCCACGCCCGATACAGGATCCGCATCCTCCCTTGTGGATCGCAGCGACGAACCTCGGTACTTATGAATTTGCGGGCCAGCAGGGTTTCGGGGTCATCGGTGTTACACGAAACAGCATCGAAGAAACCAAAGCGGCGGTAGACAAATACAGGGCGGCGGCAGCGAGCGCCGATGACAGCACGTTAATAGGACGTTACGCCAACAATCAGGCAGCGGTGTTTGGTATAGCCTGTTGTCATGACGACGATGCGACTGGGCGTAAGTTAGCTTGTGATGCCGCACGTTGGTATTATGGGGACAATGACGCAGAGTTGAATCATATGCGTTTCGCGACCGCTCAGGGCGGGGTGGAACAAATTCGTGCCAACATCAGCAAGCTTTCTGACGATGATATGATCGAACAGGGCATGGCCATTGGCGGCAATCCCGATACGATTTGCAGGCAGGTTGAAAAATGGGGCAGCACCGGCATCGATCAAATGATCTTTTTCATGCAGGCCGGTTTTACCACACATGATCAGGTGATGCGCTCAATCGAACTGATTGGTGAAAAGGTCATTCCGAAGTTTCAATCCTGATGTCGCGGCTTGACTTTACACCAGAGGAATTTGCCAATCGCCGCGCCATGGCCGGCGAGGCGATGCGCGCCGCGGGCATTGAGTGGTTGATAGTGATCAATCCAAGGTCAATTCACTGGCTAACGGGCTGCCGCGCAAAAAGCTACCAGGCGTTTCAATGTCTGTTTTTTTCGTCCAAGGGCGCGCCGCCTGTCTATCTTGCCCGGGTATCTGAAAAGCTGGAGATAGAGGCCGAGGCGCTTGCGGATGGCTTTCATTATTGGGGTGACACAGACAAGCCCGATCCCGGTGCGGTTTTTGGTGATCTGTTCGCGAAACTGGGTCTGACGGGAAAATCAGTCGCGATCGAGCGCCCGAATGCCTATCTGGGCGCACCGATGTATGAAGCATTGGCGCGGGCAAGTGGGTCGCCCATGGCCGATGCTTCAGCGCTTTTGGATGGGCTGCGTTTAATTAAATCAGAGGCAGAGATAACCTTCATCCGCAAAGCGGCCCAGATTGCTACCGTTTCAATGGGCCGTCTGCAAGAAGTGTTGAGTGTAGGGCAAAGCGAACTGGCACTGACCGGAGGGATTTATCAAGCCGCGACAACGGCAGGGGGCGAAGTGCCGGCCAGCCCCATCAATTTGTCTGCGGGGGCGCGGGGGCTGTTTTGCCATGGTGCACCCGGCGCGCGCGCTGTTGAACAGGGTGATATTGGCAATGCAGAATATGCGATCCCTTATCGTGGCTACCCGGTGTCTATCGGGCGGCAATTTTGCCTAGGTCCGGTTTCAACAGAATTGGCGGATGCCCATGCTTGCGTCGCCCAAGCACTGCAGGCGGCGATTGCGACTTGTGCTCCGGGTGTCCCGGCTTGCGAAGTATTTACTGCTGCTGAAGAGGCTTTGGTCCGTTCGGGGTTTGCCCCGCACCGCGTGCATACGATGGGCTATGCCATGGCAACGGCTTTTCCCCCCGCTACCGGAGAAGCGTTTCATATCAGTTCTGCCAATAGCGCCGAACTAAAATCGGGGATGCAGATATCGATCTGCCCCAATTTGTTTTCGACAGATCTGAACATGGGTGTGCGTCTGGTCGACAATGTTATGATCACAGACAGCGGTGCCGAGGTGCTGACCAAGTACCCGCATGACGTCATCCAAGGGAGACTTTAACATGGCTAACCCTGAACCCGTCGTTAGATTATTTGACAAAGACGCTGGTGGACCTGACGGCAGGCGTAAGCTGGATCGTATAGACCGGGCGATATTACATCTGCTACAGGCTGACGCCCGTATCGCAAATAAGGAAATCGCGCGTCGGGTTAACTTGTCGCCCACACCCTGCTTGCGGCGCGTCAGGCTGTTGGAGGAAGCAGGTTATATTCAACGTTACAAAACTGTTCTTGATCCCAATCAACTGGGGTATGCCATACGCGCGTTTCTGGGGATCAAACGCAGCCGCAATTCGAGCCGCACGTCGGTGGCTGACGAGGTACTGAAAATACCGGAAGTATTGGCCTGTCATGTTGTCAGCGGAGAATTTGATCTGTTAGTTGAAATTGTGGCACGAGACATGGAACATTATTCAGAAATTGCGCTGGAGCATATTGCAGAAATGGACAGTGTACTGGATTTGCGCAGCACATTCTCCATAAAGACGCTCAAGACCGATGGGCCTTTGCCGATGTGTTAGGCTATTGGGTCAACTCGGTTGCGAGCGCCAGCATGAACTGGTCACATTGTCTGAGCTGGTCGGCCTCGATATATTCGTTGGCGCAATGAGCCTGCGCAATATCCCCTGGCCCACAAACCACGGTAGACCATCCTTGGCGGGCAAAGAACCCCGCTTCGGTACCGTAGGATACAACGCCCGACGTCACGCCGGGCAGCAGGCGATTTATCAACTTTTGCGCGACGGTGTTGGTGTTTTCGGACAGCCCCAAAACATGGCTGCGGTGCGATACCTCGACACCGGCATCCGGAGCAATCGCATGCATCTTAGGTTCAACATTATCGCGGATGAAACGTAGGTAATCTGCCTTGTGGGTCTCGGCGCCGTCGTCTGGCAACGCTCTGATGTCGGTGACAAAATCGCAATCCTGCGCAATAACGTTTGCGGCGATACCGCCTTTGACCATCCCGCAATGCAGGGTCGTGTAGGGGGGGAGAAATTCCGTGTTAAGCGTGGCGCGCCCGGCGTTTGATAACATCCGATCCTCGAGCCAGGTTATCAGCCGCGCGGCGGTCATTACCGCGCTGACACCTTGATCAATTCTGCTGGAATGCCCGGTATACCCGTGTACCTTGGTGAAGAATGACAACGATTCCTTATGCCCGGCGACCAGTTGCATACTGGTGGGTTCCCCAACGATTACCGCACTGGGGGTGGCGATTTTCTGCGCCATTGCGTCGATCAAAGATGGTACACCAAGACAGCCTACTTCTTCGTCATAGCTTAGGGCGATATGCACCGGCCGGCTGAACTTAGCAGCACAAAAGGCGGGAACCGCAGCGAGGATCGAGGCAACAAACCCCTTCATATCACAGCTACCGCGCCCATAAAGCCGACCTTCCTTGTTTCGCAATTTAAACGGGTCGCTTGCCCAGCCAGGGCGCGCAGCTGGAACCACGTCAACATGCCCCGACAGCACAACCCCACCGGCGCAGTTGGGGCCAATGGTGGCAAACAGATTTTTCTTCTTGCCCGTCGCGTCGGGCACAAGATGCGCGCGCACGCCATGACCCGCAAGATAGTCAGATACGAAATCTATCAAGTCCAGATTTGGCTGGTCCGATACTGTAGGAAAGGCAATCAGCTGGGCTAAAATTTCGGTTGTATTCATGACGTGCTTTGCTTTGAAACGGGCGTTACGCTGGCGTATCCGTTTCCAGCGATGCGTGCGATTGGGTTCAGTTTTTCGGTGTTGATATATCCATCATTTGTCAGTCCCGGCGCCACATGCGCCATGACCACGCGGCCAAACACTGCTGTGGCCTCACCGATGTCACAGTGATGGTGCAGCACGCATTCCAAATTGGCCTGCGCATCCGCGACACGGCTGACCAGCATCTTATCTGCTGGAGATTTGGTAACCCCCGCATGGGAAAATTCATCGACATTGGCCGCAACACGTTCTGCGGTTGATGCCATTTGGGACGCCGCACCAGGAGATACGATATTGACGACAAATACCTGAGTTTCAAGAATATTGGCTAGGGTGTCTTTGTGCGATATGGCTTCGCCTTCTGCCGGACGAGAAATCGCAAACATCAGGATCGGCGGTGTGCCAGACACCGCGTTGAAAAAACTGAATGGCGCGAGATTGTCACGGCCGTTGCGTGCGCGTGTTGACACCCAGGCGATCGGACGCGGGACGATCAGGCCATACATCAAGCGATGCGCCAAACGCGCATCGCTTGTTTCGCAATCATAACTACTGTGCATGTGAGTCAAGAAGATATCTAGGCCTGCGCAATTAACCCGCGAATGTCATGTTGCTTTACCTCGCATAAGGATACTGAATGTGACCCCATCAAATATGGCGCAACGGCCTTTTGAAAGACGTCCCTGTATTCTGGTGACTCTTCCCATTCTTTCAGATCCTGCATGCTGCGCCAGATAGTGACTGTAAACAGGCTTTCGGGATCATTTGTGTCTTGGGTGACAAACCGTCCCAGCAATCCTTTGGTTTCAAGGTCCATCAGGCTGCCATAACGCTGTTCAATCAGATCCCATGACGCAGGTTCAATCTTTCCCCAGTAGATACGTAAGTACATTCTGTTTTTCTCGCTTTTACTTATGCGGCTAGTGAACTTTGACGCAGCTGTGCAAATTCGACGACCTGCCGCCCAACAGTTTCCAGTTGAAAGCGCGCCGCCATATCGGTGCAGTTGCCATCCGTATCGAACAGATTTGCCGATGTGTTCAGGGAGGCAGCAAGCGGTGTTGGCCACCCGCGCAAGGCATGCGCGATGCTGCGCATAGCTGAAATAGTCTGAACGGCAGCCTGCCACCCGCCAGCACAGGCAATAACACCCACGGCAAGCCCATCAAAGTATACCCGCTCGTCCTCGCGCAGATCCTCAGTGTAATCGAGCACATTTTTCATTAGTCCGGAAATTGATCCGTGATATGATGGCGATGCTATGATAATCCCGTCACATGCGCGCATGGCATTGACCACTCGCATTTCTTTTGCCCCGCGATCGCCCTGCACATATTGATACATGGGCAAGACCAGATCAGGGCCTGCAATCATCGTGGTTTCGGCCCCAGATTCGCGTGCGGCGCCTAGTGCGGTCGCCAGCGCCTTTTCGGTGCCGGAATTCGCATTCGGGGTCCCGCCAATGCCCAATATCTTGGGTTTCGTCACATCCGCATGTTTAAGGGCAGTTTCGTAAGTCATTGCACAGGATCCCAGATCACATTCATTTTTTTCGCATCTTTGCACAAACTGGCACCGGATTTGTGCCTACGTCCAAGGCATAAAAGGCATATCTAATATAACTGGAGTGAAAGTTTGCCGGCAGGAATGGGGAATCATGTTACAAAAGCATTGCGGGGTTCGCACTGCCTTCAAAATCTCTTAGCGAAACGTTCCATGCTGGTTCATGAATCCCCAGATTTTTAGAGCAATGTTACAGTGAGAACCAAAGAGATAGACGAATGAACTAAGATTGTGAGTGATGCGGTGTTTCAATTGCAATTTGGACAGAAATAGAGACCCCATAGGGGCAGGGACAGCGCGCAAGACGGTTCAATAAGTTGGTGCGAAGACTGCCCAAAACTGTCAAGGGAGAGCCAATTGTGAAACTATCACTGATCAAGAATATTATCGCCGCCGTGGCCGTGGCCGCCGCGAGTTCAGCAGCTATTGCTGATGAAGACACGCCTGTCCGCCTGTGGGGGGCTTCCTCAACTGTGAATGCCTATCATGGCTTTCTGTTTTTGGGGAATCCACTGGGATTCTATGAAAAGGAAGGCGTAAAGGTAGAGTTTGGTACGGCTGCCGGGTCTTCGGCGACACTGCAATTGCTGGCGACCAATCAGGTTCAAATGGGCTATGTCGGCATGGATGCGCTTATCCTTGCCAAGGCAAACAACCCGGATCTGCCAATCAAAGCGGCCTATCTGCAGGATCGCGGCAACATCTATGAAATCGTTGTTCCCACGGAAAGCGACATCAAAACCGTGAAGGATCTGGAAGGTCAAAGTATCGGGGTTGCTAACCTCGCAAGTGGCGCGATCCCAAAGCTTAAGGCCGTGCTGACCGAAGCCGGATTGGACCCAAACAAAGCAGTCGGCCTGATCCCCGTGGGTAACGGTGCCCAAGCGGCAGCAGCATTGCGCACCGGACGCGTACAGGCGCTGTCTCTGTTCCGCGCGCAGCACGCTTTGATCGAAACACTGGGCTATGAGTTCCGGTACTTCAGTAAGGATACACCTAGTGCGGTAATCGCGGTTAACACCGACTGGTTGGCTGACAACAAAGATCAGGCAGCGGCGATCCTGCGTGGTGTCGCGCAGTCAAGCGCCTTTGCACAGGCAAACCCAAAAGCAACTGTCGAAGAGTTCTGGGAACTATTTGGCCGTAGCCAAGGCGCTGAAGAAGAAAAGGCGCTGAAAGATGCGATGCATGTTTTGTCGTCCACAGCCAAACTGTGGAAAGATCACACTGATGACTCTATTCAATGGGGAGCAATGGACGATGAAGCATGGACTGGGATGCAAGATGCGTTGATCGACGCCAAGCTGATGTCGGAACGGGTTGATAATGCGACGCTCTATACATCAGAGTTGATTGACATGCTGAACCCAGTTGACCTGAGTCACGCGCTTGAGCTTGCCGCTTCTCGCGAGTGATACCAATTTTTGAGGCTAGTGTGTTGAGCGCTGGCCTCAGTCAGGCACAAATCGCAGACTTCGGCTCTTGCAGCCGCAACAATCAACCACTGGAATAAATAATGACGAGATTGTCAGTAATACCGGAGCAAGATCAGCCCACATCCAACAGCCCCGCGCTTGTGATTGATGGCGTTGATATGGTTTTTTCACGGGCAGGACATGCAGTACACGCCCTGAATGGAATTGACCTGAATGTCAAAGAGGGCGAATTCATTTCCGTTGTGGGCCCATCGGGATGTGGGAAAAGCACCCTGATGAAACTTGTGGCCGGCTTGCGCGCCCCGACTAATGGTAGGATCAGTATTCTGGGCGAGCCTGTATCAGGGCCGCGGGCGGATGTTGGTATCGTGTTTCAAAATCCTGTGTTGCTGCCGTGGCGCACCGTTTTTGAGAACGTGATGTTGCCCACGGACATCCTAAAACTTGACCGGACAAAAACCGAAGCAACAGCCCGTGACCTGCTGGCGTTGGTAGGGCTGGGTGGTTTTGAAGATGCCTATCCAAATGAACTATCGGGCGGCATGCAACAACGCGCTGCTATCGCACGCGCCTTGGCCTATGACGCCCCGATCCTCATGATGGACGAACCGTTTGGCGCTTTGGACGCCATGACGCGCGAGCAAATGAACGTCGAGGTGCAACGAATTTGGCAGGCCAGTGGAAAGACCATCATCTTTATTACGCACTCGATCCCAGAGGCTGTTTTTCTCGCTGATCGCGTTGTGGTCATGTCTGCGCGCCCGGGCCGAATATTAAAGACATTCGACATTGATATGCCGCGTCCGCGCACGCTTGATGACATGGTATCGAACAATTTTGGTGACTACGTCAAAGAAATCCGCGCGCTTTTGGGCAGCGGCACTGAAGGAGGGCAAAATGACGCTCAATCAAACTGGTAATGAAACCGTCCCCGCCTATGTTGCGCCCAATTTTCGTGAAAAATGTGCGTCCGGCCTGCGGTATTCTTTGTTGCCCACCGTGGTGTTCATCGGTCTGCTGATCTTCTGGGAAACCGTGGTACACGTAATGGAAGTACCGGGCTATATCTTCCCGGCCCCCAGTGCAGTCGGTAAAGCGTTTTACCATGGGATCGCCAGCGGGGTGTATTTTATCGACCTTGGCGTGACCGCATTTGAGGCTGTATTTGGTTTCATACTCGGCAGTTTTCTAGGGATAGCTCTAGGCACCATTATCGTGATTTTTCCGCTGATGGAGCGTATCGTGTACCCTTACGTAGTCGCTCTGCAGACCGTGCCCAAGGTCGCGATTGCGCCCTTGCTCGTTGTTTGGTTTGGTTTTGGCATATCGTCAAAAGTTATCATTGTCGGATTGGTCTGTCTGTTTCCTGTGCTGGTGAACGTTATTGCGGGTCTGCGGGCTGTTGACGACGAGAGGCTGGATTTGCTGGCGGCGCTCTCGGCGACACGTTGGCAGATATTTCGCCATCTTCGCTTTCCAAATGCGATGCCCTTTGTCTTTGCGGGGCTGAATACGGCAATTGTACTATCTGTCATTGGCGCGATCGTGGGCGAATTTGTTGGCGCGACCAAAGGTGTCGGATTTCGCATCTTGCAGGCAAATTATTCGCTGGATATCGCGGCGGCCTTTGCCTTGTTTGTGCTCTTGTCGCTAATGGGTCTAACGATGCATTCGACGCTTAAATTCATTGAACGACGTACGGTGTTCTGGACCAAATCACAGGATATTCGCGACTCATAATTCTGAGCTTGCAACATCAATGAATGGCCCGACGCGGCCATTCATCTACGCACAATTGGATTGAAAAATGCACAAGACGAACACGGGTTCAATGGTGCTTGCGACTGCGTCGCAGGCACCACGAGGAGAGTTTTTGAGCAAACGCGCTCGGGCACTCAAGGTTTCACCAACGATCGCGATGTCACAACGGGCTGGGGAGATGCGCGCCGATGGAATTGATGTTGTCAATCTGTCGGTGGGTGAGCCGGATACCCCAACCCCTATGCGCATCGTAGATGCGGCCCATGAGGCGGCAAAGAAGGGTCATACGCGCTATACGGCACCTGACGGCCACCAGCGTGTTAAACAGGCGGTGCAAACCAAATTGCTGCGCGATAACAAGCTTGCCTATGACCTGAACCAGATCGGTGTCGTGTCTGGGTGCAAACAGGCTATATTCAACGCACTCGCAGCCACGATCGACGTCGGGGACGAGGTGGTTTTGATCGCGCCTTATTGGGTATCCTATGCCGATATGGTGACCTACCACGGCGGTACCCCGGTTGTGGTGACCGCGAAACAGGAAGACGGGTTTCTGCCTGATATTCGCGACATTGCCGCCGCGCTGACGCCGCGCACAAAATGGGTGCTGCTGAATAGCCCGAACAATCCGACCGGTGCCGTCTATCCTTGTGCGCTGTTGCGACAAATCGGCGATCTGCTGGCGCAACACCCGGATGTCATGGTGCTATCAGATGAAATCTATGAACACCTTACCTATGATGGCGCAGAGTTTGTGTCGTTTGCGTCAGCGCTTCCTGATTTGAAAGACCGGATCCTTTTGGTGAACGGCGCATCCAAAGCCTACTCTATGACAGGATGGCGAGTCGGTTTTGCGGCGGGTCCAGCGTGGTTAATTGGTGCTATGGCGCGCGTGCAATCACAGGCTGCCGGATCATCAAACATGATAGCGCAATTTGCTGCAGTTGAAGCCATGGAAGGGGACCAATCTGATTTGCAGGTCAATCGGCAGGTCTTGAAACGGCGGCGCGACACCGCCATTCAAATTTTGTCAAAATGCACGCGGCTTGGGGTGTGTCCCCTTGGGGGCGCTTTTTATATCTTTGCCGATATTCACAAATGTCTGGGATTAAGCACAGCGGATGGGCGCGTGATTAAGACCGATAGCCAGATGTCGGATTTCCTGTTGGATCAGGCCCATGTGGCGACCGTGCCGGGCGTTGAATTTGGCTGTTCACCATATATCCGCCTGTCATTTGCCGTCGATGATGATGATCTGACCCGTGCATGCAATGCGATCGTAGCGGCGTGTAACTCCTTGAAATTGCCTGATGGAGCTGATCAAATATGAACCACGTACGCAAACTATGGAACAATTCTGAGCCCGCTGTGGCTGGGTGGATGCAAACCAGCAGTGCTTTGCAGGCTGAAACGCTCGCCTCGTGCGGCTATGATGCCATCGTATTGGATCTTCAACATTCCGTCACCGATTTCGCTGCGACGATAAGCATGTTAGCCGCAATCGAAAGCAAAGGCGCAGAGCCATTTGTGCGGGTGCAGTGGAATGATCCGGGCGACATCATGCGGCTATTGGATGCGGGGGCCTATGGCATTATTGCCCCAATGATCGAGACCCGCGCACAAGCGCAGGCGCTGGCAAATGCGATGCATTACCCACCAATGGGACAGCGTTCTTTTGGCCCGCGCCGCCCAGTATTGCGATATGGACCAGATTATGTTGCGCGGGCAAGCGACACCATAGTCAGCTTAGCAATGATAGAGACCCGTCGCGGTTTGGATAATCTTGCTGATATTCTGTCTGTTGAAGGGCTGGACGGTGTGTTTATTGGTCCTGCAGATTTGGCGATGTCACTAGGCTCAATGCCAGTGCCGGAATCCGATGATCCTATGGTCATTGAGGCAATTAATGACATTCTGGCGATGGCCAAAGCTGCAGATAAACGCGTGGGGATTTTCTGTGGCTCGGGTGAAGCAGCCCGCGCACGTATTTCTGCAGGATTTGATTTTGTTTCCACTACGCCAGATCTGGTGATGTTAGCGACAGCAGCGCGTCGTTCGGTTGCAGTCGCTCGCGGGCAGGAGGTAAATGATTAATGGCAAAATGGGATTTCACATTTGACGAATTTCTTCGCAGACGTTTTGCAGTTCAAGATGCGATCAGTGCCGCGGGGTTGGATTGGATTGTGCTGTTTCATCCCGTATCCATCCATTGGCTGACGGGATGGGAGGGGAAAAGCTATCAGGCATTTCAATGTCTGTTGGTACCCAAAGATGGTCAGCCGATGGTGCTGATTATGCGCCAATCGGAAGAGGCAGAAGCCAAGGCCGAAGCAATTTTTGACGAATTAGAACCCTGGGGTGGTTGTGAGCCGCAGGACCCGCTTGAGGTTTTCGCACGTGTCGTGCGGCGTTTCGGACTGGACCGGACCAAGGTTGGGATTGAGGTACCAGCCTATTATCTGCACCCTCATCATTACGTGAAAGTACAAAACATTCTAGGGGATGCACTGGCCGGGGAATTCACGAACTTAGTACCCGATCTAAAGTTGGTTAAATCGGATCGCGAGATTTCGTATATTCGCGAGGCCGCCAAAATGGCGGACGATGCCATGTACAATTTTCAGAGTGAGCTGGCCATTGGTCGGACTGAATTGGAGTTGGCGGGCGGTATTCAGCATTGCCTGATGCGTAATGGTAGTGGCCAGGCCGCGAGCACCCTGAATTTGGTTTCAGGTGAACGTACCGCTTTTAGCCACGGTGCCCCGACCGAGCGCCGGATGATGGCAGGTGATTTTGGCAATGTTGAGTATGGCGCCACATATAAACGCTATACGTCAACCATCGGCCGGCAGTTTTCCTTGGGCGCGCCATCAGCGCGCGATGCTGAGATATTTGCCGTTGTAAAAGCGGCTTGCGAGGCAGCGATTGCTGAAATGCTCCCTGATACCCCAGCAGTCCGACCGCATGAAAAAGCTAAGGCGATAATCGCCGATGCCGGTCTGGACAAATATCGCGTGCATACGTCAGGTTATGGGCTGGCACCGGGTTTTGCCCCATCTTGGGGTGAACCGCTCAGCATGTTTGGTGGGTGCACATATACCTTGCAGGCAGGAATGGTCATTACAGTTGAGCCACCTGTTTTTATTGGTGAAGAAAAGACCGGCGCACGCATTATTGAAAATGTATTGATTACAAATGATGGCCCCGAGGTGCTTTCAAAATTTCCCCGAGACCTAATCGTTGTTTGAACGTGCACCAATCCAGGTACCGTCTTCTAGCCTTTTGGCCACGATTGTTTGCAAGGCTTCGGCAACATGGTCCACAGCCTCTGAGCGCGACTGGCTGATACAGGTCATCAAAGTCAGCGGCCAATATGCACGTGGTTGCAATGGTCGCGCTTCGAGAGTTCCCGCGGAAAGTTCACGATTGACTGCGCCTTTGGTCAACGGAGCAAATCCTACCCCGGCTTCGAGCAAGCCACGTGTTATCATATGATCATCAACTTCAACATCAGGGTCCAATTGCAAGCCGGCCGGTTCGGCCCAGCGATCCAAGAAACGTCGCGACGAATTTGGCCGCGCGGGCAAAACAAGAGGCAATTGCGACAATCGTTCGGGCGTAATAGATGCGTCATCGAATTCAAAACTGCCAGATTTTCCGACAATGAAAACTTCTTCCTCCAGCATTGCCATTACGGAAAATCCACGTTGCAAAACTGGATCATGGGTGCACGCAAGATCGACCTGCCCCTTTACCAAAAGCTCTTTGATATAAGAACTGAAGCCGCCAAGAACCCTGAGAGAAATATTTGGCGCGGTTTCATTCAACAGATGAGCCAGCGCTGGGACCAGCAAATGACCTACAGCGGGCGGAATGGCAATTGTAACAATACCGCTCGGGCCACCTGTGCCGCCAATGATGTCATTCTTAATTCTTTCTACATCATGCAAAACCATTTGCGATCGGCTAAGCAGTGTACGCCCTTGTTCAGTCAGAATTACGCCACCGCTGCTGCGCGTAAAAAGTCTGCATTGCAGCTCATCTTCAAGATCCCGAATGGTGCGGCTGACAGCAGGTTGCGAGATACGCAACAGCTCCGAACCACGACTAAAACTTCCGCATTCGGCGACCGTTTGGAAATATTTCAGAGCACGTAATTTCATGGGCTAAGGCTAGCAGGATAGTGAATGATAATAAACCACTATAAGAGATTTGCCCAAGTTAAGTTTCTGGAATGCCGGGCAAATTCAGATGACAAAACACGAGAATAGCAAAAGGACGATCGCTAATGTATGTGAAAATTTCGAAATCTGGCAGGGTATCGCTGCAAGATATAGACAACTTTAAGGCCTTTAGTATCCGCAGTGAACTGCCGAAGGCACGATGGCCAGATCGTGTAATAACCATGGCGATCGAGACGGAGGAAAATCATTTTTGGTTGAATGCAGATACTGTACTAGAGCTATCGGAAAAAAAAGATGATGAAGAATGGATGGATCGGTTCTGGAAAATGCTCCAAGCGGCGGAACCTTATGGATTTTATGACATTAAGTTGCAGCGCATTAAGGCGCACGTAGTATACAGTGATAATTAGTGCTGATAAAATTTGATTTCAAAACGCTGCGATTTTTTTGAATTTGGCACTTCAAAGTGAAAACCGAGGCACTACAAGCTTGTGTAGTGCCTCGATTTATCCATGATAAAAACTAACACTCGAACTTATTATTTACGCGAAGTTGGCACATCTTCGAGCTTTCGAATATAGTCGTATACTGATGCTGCGATCATATTAAGATCGATCTCTAACCGTTCAATAAGTACGTTTTCTTCGAATGTATCCTGTGGCGAATGGTAGTAAGGGGTTAAATTATATGCGCCTGAATGGTAGTGTCCGCTGCCACCTTCAGCGGCGAGTGTCGTAAACATTACAGCAGGAATCCCTACCTCATGAAACTGTTCATGGTCACTAAATGTCGACTTTCCCAGCAATAAATCTGGAAAACCCAACCGTACCGCCGAAGCCATGGCGCTCTGCATCAGGCCGTTGATCATGCCATCTGCGCTGCGGGCAAATAGTTTTTTCGATGCTTCGTGGTTTACTCCGATACCATCAATGTTAATCGCCCCTGCAAAACGCGCCAGTTCACTTTTAGAAAGGTTTTGAGTGTAATAGGTCGCGCCGGCATGACCACCGTATTCTTCAGAACCCATACCAATAAAGCGCAATTCTACGTGTTCTGTGTTATACCGCTTTAGGACGCGGGCAATTTCCATCACCACAGAAGTGCCTGATGCATTATCCCAAGCGCCGGGTGCGCCAAGTTTCGTGTCATAGTGCGCCAATATAGCGACTATTGGGACATCGGAATTTGCTCCTCTCTTTGTCGCAATCACATTTTGTGACGTCGTGTCATCTAGAAACCAGTTCTGCAGCTCAACGCTGACTGGACCCGATTCAAGCATCTCAATTAGCCACAAACCGTGAGCTTTTGCGGCGCCGATGACAGGAATATCTACAGCTTCGATATCGGGAAAAAATGTGCCACCGAGGTTCCCTTTGGTACCCAGGTTATTATAGATGATCACCGCCGCTGCGCCAGCATTCTTCGCATTGGTAACCTGCTCGTCTTGCGTGATATCTGGGCTTTTTTCCATCAAGGCAATATTGCCTTTGGCCGTTTCATCAAATGCGCCAGCTGCGCCAATCCCCACGTTAATGACCTGCGCTGTAATGCCAGCGTCACCTGTAAAGGCACCATTCGGAGCTGCACCGGTTTCCCAAACCATACCATGATATTCCGCGAAACCGGAATCGCCTTTGCCAAAGAAGTTATGTGCACCATGAACAGTAATATTGCCGATGCTTAAATCATAGGCAGCGTATGGTTGAATTGTGACTTCTAGACCAATTTTCTCATAGTAGTCCGCTAGATATTCTGCTGCGCGGCGTTCGGCGGTCGTTCCTGACGGTCGCGATCCAATCTCCTGGCTTAGATACCGTATATGTTCAAATGCTAGCTTTGCATCAAGAGTGGTCACAATTGTGCGATCGAATGCCAGTAGAGATGTCATATCTCCTTGTGCTGCGGCACATTCGCACATGCCGATCCCTGCAACAAATGCTGTGGCGAGTAACTGTTTATTTATCATGTTCCGAATTCCCCTGTAATTTACTTCTGAGCGAGATACGTACAATGGTTATTGAGCGGGTAAGTGGTAAACCCGTATCGTTTCTGACTCTGGAAGTTAGCGGAAAACTAGGTCGAATTGTGGATGTGGGTCCAATGCCTAGTTCGCATAAACCTTATGCTTATTTTGGACTAGTCTCCGCAAGGACTTCGCTCCATGCTGGAGAAAATTCAGGACTCCGGAAAAAAGCGTCTCGCCTTAATTTTATAATTACCAAGTATAGCGCCTGCAAATTTAGGGTACCTGAGTTTTAGGATGAAGTTTCACGCCATTCTAAAGGCGAAACGACTAATTTGGCTCAAGACCCATTAATTGGCTTGATGTTGAACTCTGGCATGATTCAGGACTCTCAAAGTCGGAGAGCTTATGAGTGGTATTTTATTTTTCAATCGCAATGGGTTACATTCGTGCGACGCCCCCTTCCGTCTATAGCCAGCCGAAAACTTTGTGTAACCTATGGAAGCGCTGGAGTGATTTGGGCATACTTGCCGCGATCATGAATCGATTGGCGGCGAAGAGACACCGTAAGCGATGCGCCGCCCCCACCTTCCTTGTGATCGCCTGATCTGAGATTCAGCTCTAATGGATGGATTATCAGGGAGTTTCTCCATGGAGCGC